>NZ_JAZHYX010000005.1:0-370512 GCF_036576125.1 Agromyces sp. CCNWLW203
GGAAGCTAAGACTCGCAGCGCCGATGGTACTGCAGGGGGGACCCTGTGGGAGAGTAGGACACCGCCGGACAAACATTACGAAGAGAGCCGCCCAAAGTTGGGCGGCTCTCTTTCGTTTAACGCCCAAGCCGGGGGTCAGAGCACGACGCGCGTCAGCTTGAACACGGGGATGAGGCGCTCGGTCTTCACCTGGTAATCGGCGTAGGGCGGGTAGGCCTCGACAGCGCGCGCCCACCAGGCCTCGCGCTCCTCACCCTCGAGCTCGCGCGCCTCGTAGTCGTGCTTCTCGCCGCCGTCCTGCAGTTCGACGTGCGGGTGTTTCTTCACGTTCCAGTACCAGACCGGATGCTTCGGCGCACCGCCGAGCGAGGCGACGATCGCATACTCGCCGTCGTGCTCGACGCGCATGAGGGCGGTCTTGCGGAGCTTGCCCGACTTCGCCCCGACCGTGGTGAGCACGATGATCGGCATGCCCCTGAGGGTGTTCGACGACTCGCCGTTCGACGCCTCGAACGCCTCGGCCTGCTTCCGCGCCCACGCGGACGTGCTCGGCCCGTACTCGCCTTCCAATGGCATGGATCCTCCTCGATGGTCTCCTCGACGATAACCCCACGCTGCGCCGAGTCATTCCGATGGGGTGGGCGGCTCGCCGTTCACCGACTCCTCAGCGCTCGAGCGCGCGGATCGCGAGCCACGCTGCGGTGCGATCGTCGGGACTGCCCATCGAGAGGCCGGTGAGCTCCTCGACGCGGTGGATGCGGTTCGTGAGCGTCTGACGGTGCACGCCGAGCTGCTCGGCGGCCACGCCCCATGAGCCGTGCTCGGCGAGGTAGACGCGCAGGGTGCGGCTGAGTTCGCCGTGCAGGCCGTCGTCACCGCGCAGCGGGTCGAGCACTTCGGCGAGCCTGGCGTTGTCGCCGGAGTCGAGCCGGTCGAGCACGAGGGCCACGGTGGGCAGCGCCTGGTAGCGCGATACGGTGCGGCCATCGGTGACCGCGATGTCGAGCGCTTGCCTCGCCTCGGTGGCGGTGCGGGCGAGGGCATCGGATGCCGCGGCGGAGCCGAGCCCGAGCCGGAGCGGTGTGCGGGCATCGGCCGTGACGCCCTCGACCCTGCGCACCAGGTCGTCGACGCGATCGTCGCGGAGGAACCCGAGCAGGTGCCCCGCCTCCTCGGTGATGAGGTGCACGCTGCCGAGTTCGTCGAGCCAGCGGGTCACGAGGCGTTCGAGGTCGACCGATTTCGATCGGGCGGTGAGCGCGAACCCGGTGAGCGAGCTCTCGTGCACGCCCCAGCGGCGGAGGAGTCCGGCCGCGGCCGGCCCGCCCTCGAGCAGGGTGCCCATCATCACCTCGCGCCCGAGTCGCTCGGTCGTCGTGCGGTCGTGCGTGCGCAGGATCAGGTCGAGCAGCGCCGCCGCTTGCGATGCCAGGTCGCGGCCCCGACTCATCGACGCCTCGCGCGAGGAGATGACGAGGTAGGCGCTCAGGTCTTCGCCGGCGCCCACGGGATGCACCTGCAGGCCCGGGTGCCGCACGCGCACCGGCCGGCTGAACGCGACGGCGACCGCGTCCTGCACGTGGAGTCCACCTGCGCCCGCGGTCGAGATCACCTGGCCGTGCGGATCGAGCAGCACCGCCCACCCGTCGATGCGGTGGGCGAGCTCGGCGACGACCGCGGCGACGCCGCCGCGCCGCGCGACCTGGGTGAGCACCTTCGTGCCGGTGGTCACGAGCCGGTCCTCAGCGGCCTGGTCGGTCGCGAGCAGGGCTACGAGCAGCGGATGCAGCACCGCGTCGGATGCCTCGGCGCCGACGATCGCCGTGGCACCCGCCGACTCGACGGCACGCCGGAGCGCGCGCGTGGCGCCGTGGCTGACGAGCACGGCGCCGGCCAAAGTGTCGGCGCGCGGACCGCCGGCGGTGAGTGCCGACACGAGGTGCTCGGCTCCGGCGACGACGAGGGTCGCGAAGCCGGGGTGGCCGACGACGCTGAACTCCTCGAGCCGAAGCGCGGCGTCGACCGGCGTCGCGGGGGCGGTGCCGCCGCCGATGAGCTCGCCGCCGAGCACGCGGGCGATCGAGAGCACGTCACGGGCCATGCCTTCGAGTGTACGAAATGCCGCGGCATCCGCTGACCTCTCGACATTCTTCACAGTGACTCGGGGCCTCGAGCCTGCCTAGCATCGGGGCGTACCCCAGCACTGATCCAAGGGAGCATCATGAAAGCCATCGTCTTCCGCGCACCGGAGACGCCGATCGAGGTCGCCGATGTCGACCTCGCCGCCCCGAAAGCCGGCGAGGTCCGCGTCAAGATCGCGGCGGCGGGCGTCTGCCACTCCGACCTGCACGTGAAGCGAGGGGAATGGGACGCCCCGGCACCGCTCGTCATGGGTCATGAGGGGTCCGGCGTGGTCGTCGAGCTCGGCGAGGGCGTCACGTCGCTCGCCGTCGGCGACCACGTGGTGCTCTCGTGGGTACCGCCGTGCGGCGAGTGCCGCTACTGCCGCTCGGGCCACGAGGCCCGCTGCCAGAAGGTCGCCACGGTCGTCGCCCCGAAGGGCGTGCTCTTCGACGGCACCTCGCGGCTCTCGCAGGGCGAGGAGTCGCTGCACCACTACCTCGGCGTCTCGTCGTTCGCCGAAGAGGTCGTCGTGCCGGCATCCGGTGCCGTGAAGGTGCGCGACGACGCACCGCTCGACGTCGTCGCCGTCGTCGGCTGCGCCGTCGCGACCGGCGTGGGCGCGGTGCTCAACACCGCCGCCGTCGAGCCCGGCTCGACCGTCGTCGTCATCGGATGCGGCGGCGTCGGCCTCAACGTCGTGCAGGGCGCCCGTCTCGCGGGCGCCGAGCGGATCGTCGCGATCGACGTGCGCGCCGACAAGACCGCGCTCGCCGTGCAGTTCGGCGCCACCGACCAGATCGACGCCTCGCAAGTCGACGCGGTCGAGGCGCTCTTCGCCCTCATCCCCGACGGCGTCGACTACGCGTTCGACGCGATCGGGCGCACCTCGACGACCGAGCAGGCGATCCGCATGCTCGGCCTCGGCGGCGCCGCCGTGATCGTCGGACTGCCGCCCACGGGCGCCAAGGCCTCGTTCGAGCCGCTCGTGCTCGCCGAGGCCGACCAGCGCATCCTCGGCTCGAACTACGGCTCGGTCCGGCCCTCCATCGACATCCCCGCGCTCGTCGACCGCTACATGGACGGCCAGCTCAAGCTCGATCCGCTGATCTCGGCGCGCCGCCCGCTCGCCGAGGCCGCCGAGGCGTTCGACGATCTCGAATCCGGCGAAGCGCTCCGCACGCTCCTCATCCCCTGACCGCTGCAGCATCCGACTCACTGGAGAGTTCCCCATGGGTTGAAAGTGGCCTCGGTCGGGGGCCGGCGGCTGCCGGCGACCGGCGGGCGGCTGGTGCGCCTCGATGAGCTCGGCGGTCAGGTCGACCTCCAAAGGTGTCTCGGTTCGCACGCCGAGGTCGATGAGCCATGCGGAGAGCTCGTGGCGCCCCGGTTCCAGATCCTTCCACTGGTTCGGGTCGATGTGCACGGCCACCCGGGTGTAGTCGCCCGGGTCGAGTGCGAACGCCGGCGGCCCGCCGCCGACGAAGCCGAAGTAGATGGCTCCGAATGCGTCGCCCGGCCGGGTGATCAACCCGATCGCCCTGAAGGAGTCGCCATCGGGCCGCCAACGCTCATCCCCCGTGTTGACGACGTCGACGGCGAGCTGGTCGAAGTCGGGCTCGGTGCGCGTGACCTCGGGCCAGCGCAGCACGAGGCCCAGACTGCGCTCGGCGCGACTCCTCCGGAGCGCCTGCGGCTCGGGGTGCACCTGCATGCGGGCGGGCGAGCCGTCTCGAGGCGGCGACACCTGCGCGATGCGCCACCAGCTCGATCCATCACCGACCGGGCTGCCGAGCACGATCGCGTACTCCAGGCTGGTCAGCACCCGCCACCCCGACGGGGGAGTGCCGGTCGGCAGCGCTTCGGTCGACACGTCGAGATCGAGCGTTCGGAGCAGGGCTGCGAGCTCTGTCCCGTGCTCGCTCAGGGCTGCGCGCTCGACGGTGATGCTCCCGATCTGCGGCTGGTCAACGGATGCGTCCATCGCTGAAGACTGCCACACCGCCGCCGAGTCGGCTCAGCGGCCGGGCAGGCTCAGCCCCGCGCGAGCACGAGCGAGAATTCGACGAACCCGTCGGGCTCGACCGAGACGAAGCCGAGGTTCGGCGCTTCGACGCCGAAGTCGGCGAAGGTGATGGGAATGCTGCCGGCGACCTGGCCGTCGCTGCCGTTCCAGACCGCTTCGAGATCGACGGTCACGCTGCGCGTGACGCCCGCGAGCGTGAGGTCGCCCGTGGCCTGCACCGTCTGCACTTCGCCGACGGTCGGAGCGGCGGCCGCCGTGACCGGCTCGGTCAGCACGAAAGTCGCCGTCGGGAATTCGCTCGCCCGCATCGCGTTCGAGCGGAAGTACTCGTCGCGGTTGCCCGAGTCGGTGGCGATCGAGGCGACGTCGACTTCGAGCGACGCGGCGGTGAGGCTGAGCCCGTCGACCGTGAAGCCGCCGGTCACGTCGGAGGTGCGGCCGGTGACCGTCACGTCGGTGCCGTTCAGCACCTCGTCGACGCGGTAGCCGGCGAACGACCCGTCGGCCACGGTCCAGTCGCCCGTGAGATCGGATGCCTCGGCTCCGGCTCCGGCTCCGGCTCCGGCCTCGGCCGTCGCGGAGGGGGCGACCGTGACCGACGGGGCCGACTCGGCCTCGCCGACGATGAGGTCGCGGTACACGATCGGCCCCGCGACGGCGGCGACCCCGCCGAGCACGAGTACTCCCGCGATGATCGAGGTGGTGATGATCTTCGTGCGCTTCTGCATGCGTGCTCCCCACGGTCGGACTTCGAGCATTGCCGACGAACGTATGAGAAAGCATTGAATACGCCGTGATCGAGTCCACATGGCGGCGGATGACGCGGCACGCGCCTATCGCCGCCATCGCGCGTCCCTCGCATTGCGGCTGGCGGGACCGACGGCGGATCGCCCGCCCTATGCTCGCCGTTCTTCGGGGGACAGCTGGCCTTCGATCGCGTCGGCGATCCTGCGCTGGATGACCCGGTCGTGCATTGCGGGTCCGGTCGCGGTGCCGTCGTCTTCGTATTCGCCCGCGCGGCTCGGATCCAGCAGGCGCCGCATGCCGGCGCGCGTCACGCGCTGATCGAGCGCGGCGCTGCCGCTGAGGGTGAGCAGGGCGGCGCCTTGATCGAGCGCAGCGAGCAGCGCCCCGACTTCGTTCGTGGACAGGATCTCGTCCTCGGGGCGCGACTCCTGGGCGATTGCGACATAGGCGTCGGTCAAGAGGGTCATTCGCTTTCCCAGCTCGACCGCGAGGCGCTCGTCGCGTGCGGCCGTCGCGATGAACTCGAGCGACGCGAGTGCGAAACCGCGGATCGCCTCGACGACCTCTTCGCTCGCGTAGCGTCCGGAGTCGGGATCGTCGGGCTGCTCGAAGAGATCCCATGAGCCGTCGGCGAGCGCCGTCTCCAGGTTCGCGTCCATCACGGCGAGAAAGAGCGCAGCCTTGCCGTCGAAGTTCGAGTACACAGCGCCTTTGGAGAAGCCGGCCTCGCGAGCGATGAGCTCGAGGTTCGCGCCGTGGTACCCGTCGCGGGCGAACACTGCGCGCGCCGCGAGCACCAGCGCATCGCGCGTGTGCCGCTGGCTCTCCTGCCGAGAGCGGGGAGAAGCAGGGGTGGCCATGCACAGATCATACGGCGGGTCGCCATATTGACATGCTTCGGGTATTTGAATACCCTCGGTATTCAGATACCAATAGTATTTTGGGGAGAATTCCATGGACCGAGATGTCCTGCATATTGCCGGCCTCACCCGCCGCTTCGGCGCAACCGTCGCGAACGATGCGGTGTCGTTGCGGGTGAGGCCCGGCGAAGTCGTCGGCCTGCTCGGGCATAACGGCGCCGGAAAGACCACCCTCGTCTCGCAGATCGTCGGCCTGCTCCGGCCGGATGCCGGGACCATCCACGTCGGCGGCACCGACGCGGTCGCCGACCCGGCCGGCGCGCGACGGCACGTCGCGATGCAGCCGCAGGCGCAGGCGCCGATCGACGGGCTGACACCGCGAACGGCGATCGAGATCGCCGGGCGCATCCGCGGCCTGTCGAACCGGGACGCGCGAGCCGCCGCGACCGGCTTGGCCGAGGAACTGGACATCGCGCAATGGCTCGATGAGCGTGCGCTGCCCGAGGGTCGGGGCTTGTCAGGAGGCATCCGACGCCTCACGGCCTTCGCGATGACCGTCGTGGCCCCCACGCCCCTGCTCGTCCTGGATGAGCCGACGAACGACATCGACGCCTCGCGGCGCCGCCTGCTCTGGAACGCTGTTCGACGGCGGGGCGACGATGGCGCCGGCGTGCTGCTCGTCACTCACAACGTCGTCGAGGCGGAGCGTATCGTCGACGACCTCGTCATCCTGAACCGCGGCAAGGTGATCGCCTCAGGCTCGCCCGCCCATCTTCGCGGCACGCATGACGGCGACCTCAGGCTCGAACTCGAACTTCCGCCCGGTGGATCGGACCCCACCGCGGATGCCCGCGGCCTTCCGGTCGCCCCGTTGCGTCTTGTGCGTACCGGGCGACGCGTGCTGATGACGGTTCCTGCGAGCGAGGCGGCACCGGCGGTCGCCTGGGCGACGGCGCTACGGACCCGCAACCGGCTCGATGGCTACTCGCTCGGGCCGACCACACTCGAGGACGCGTACCTCGCTCTCGCCTCCCGCGGGAGCGACGACGCCGCTCCGCACGCCACGACCGCTCCCGTCCCCCTGGAGGCCCCGAATGTCTGAGCTCCCCACCGCGACCGCGTCGACCGAACTCGGCGCGGCACCTCGGTCGATGCCCGATCCCGTGAACGTGAGCCCCTGGACCAGCTACACCACGCTGCTGCGCTGGACTCTCGCGCAGATCGGCAGCCTGCTGCCGCTCGTCATCATCATCCAGGCCCTCCTCGCCGCCGGCATCATCATCGGGTTCGGGTTCCTCATCCCCGACATCGATTCGGCGACGGCGATGTTCCTCTCCACCGGAGCGCCCACCGTCCTGCTCCTCACCATCGGGCTGGTGATCGTGCCTCAGGGGGTCTCACGTGCCCGCGCCGACGGCAGCTTCGACTACATGCGCGCGCTGCCGCTTGCCCGCCCGCTCCTGTTCGCAGCCGATCTCACCGTATGGCTCATCATCGCGTTGCCGAGTATCGCCGTCGCCATCGTCGTGGGCTGGCTCAGGTACGACCTCGACTTCTCGTTCGACTGGCCGCTCCTCATCGCCGCTGCCGTCCTCGTCACCGTGATGGCGACGGCGGTCGGGTACGCGATCGCGGTGAGCCTCCAGCCGATGCTCGCGCAGCTGGTCTCTCAGGTGCTGGTCTTCTTCGTGCTGCTCTTCTCGCCGATCACGTTCGCCGCGAGCCAGCTTCCCGAGTGGTTCCAGACGGTGCACGACTTCCTCCCGCTGCGCCCAGGCGCGGATCTTCTGCGGGCCGGGCTCGCGGCCGACAGCTTCGAGGCGAGCGGCCGAGACCTCGTGGTGCTGGTCGCATGGTGCATCGCCGGCATCGTGATCACCGTCCGCGCGCTCGTTCGCCGGCGCTAGGTGTACGCGACGCCCGTCGAGTAGATCGGCGGAGTTCAGGCGCCGCGACCCTGTCGAGACGACGGCGGATGACGCAGACTGTCGTGCATGAGCGACCGCGACGACGGCGATTCCCATGTGCTCGGGCCGGGACTCTTGCCGACACCCTTCACTGCCGACGAGATCCGCGACGCGACCGGCACGGGCAAGACGATCCGCATCCTCATCGAGGAACCCGACGGCACCCGGTTCGAGCGCGTCAACCGCTTCAGCGACTGCGACGCAGAGGGCGCGACGCTCGAACGCTGGCGTGCGACCCTCGACGGCGGGGTCGACGGTCAGGTCGTGAGCGGTCGTGTGACGTGGCTCGAATTGCAGTGGCACGCCGCGTTTCCGGCCGAGCGAACGACGGTGGCCGAGGAGACGCTCGAGCTTCCGATGGGGCGGCTCGAATGCGTGCGCTACGACACGCGCGAGGGCGATGTGACCGACGCGCCGGTCGAGTCGTTCTGGTTCGCCCGGGCGTTCCCTGGCATGCCGGTGCGGTTCGAGTCGCCGACGCCCGCCGGCATCGTGCGCACCACCGTGCTCTCCGTAGATCTGATGCGCTGACCCGGCCTGTCGATCACTGGCGCGCCACGCGGCATCCGTCTAGCGTGACCGGTGGGGGAGATTCGGCGCGGAAGTCGGAATACCAGCCCTCTCGGCAAAGTTGAGTTAAGTACACTCAAGTTTTGAACGAAGGGAGAGCCTGTGGCCAACATGCAGGGCGCGCCGAGCACGCAAGAGGAGCAGAAGTCGGCGCTCGAACAATACGGCGTCAACCTCACCGAGATCGCGAAGGCGGGCAAGCTCGACCCCGTGATCGGGCGCGACGCCGAGATCCGCCGCGTCAGCCAGGTGCTCACGCGCCGCACGAAGAACAACCCCGTGCTCATCGGCGAGCCGGGCGTCGGCAAGACCGCCGTCGTCGAAGGACTCGCGCAGCGCATCGTCGCGGGCGACGTCGCCGAGTCGCTGAAGAACAAGCAGCTCATCTCGCTCGACATCTCCGCGCTCGTCGCCGGTGCCATGTACCGCGGCCAATTCGAGGAGCGGCTGAAGGCCGTGCTCAAGGAGATCAACGACGCCGAGGGCGAGATCATCACCTTCGTCGACGAGCTGCACCTGCTCATGGGTGCCGGCGGCGGCGAGGGCTCCGTCGCGGCGTCCAACATGCTGAAGCCCATGCTCGCCCGCGGTGAGCTGCGACTCATCGGCGCGACCACGCTCAACGAGTACCGCGAATACATCGAGAAGGACGCCGCGCTCGAACGCCGCTTCCAGCAGGTGTACGTCGGCGAGCCGAGCGTCGAAGACACCGTCGCGATCCTCCGCGGGCTCAAGGGCCGCTACGAGGCCCACCACGGGGTCACGATCTCCGACGCCGCACTCGTCGCCGCGGCATCCCTGTCGAACCGCTACATCTCTGCCCGGCAACTGCCCGACAAGGCGATCGACCTCGTCGACGAGGCCATGTCGCGCCTCAAGATGGAGATCGACTCGAGCCCCGTCGAGATCGACCAGCTGAAGCGCCAGGTCGACCGCATGAAGCTCGAGGAGCTCGCCCTCAAGAAGGAGAAGGACGACGCGTCGAAGGAGCGGCTCGCGAAGCTGCGCGAGACGCTCGTCGAGCAGGAGCGCGAGCTCGCCGGGCTCGAGGAGCGGTGGGCACGCGAGCGGATGTCGCTGAACCGCGTCGGCGACCTGAAGAAGCAGCTCGACGACGCGGTCACCCAGCGCGATCGCGCAATGCGCGAGGCCGACTACGCGAAGGCCTCGAAGCTCGAGTACGAGACGATCGCCCGGCTGCAGCGCGACCTCGAGGCGGCCGAGCAGGCCGAGCAGGCTCCCGACGAGCCCCGCATGGTCAACGAGCAGGTCACTGAAGAGGACATCGCCCAAGTCATCGCCGCGTGGACGGGCATCCCCGTCGGCCGGCTGCTGCAGGGCGAGACCGAGAAGCTGCTGCACCTCGAGCAGGAGCTCGGCAAACGCCTCATCGGCCAGAAGCGCGCCGTCGCGGCGGTCGCCGACTCCGTGCGCCGCTCGCGCGCGGGCATCAGCGACCCCAACCGGCCGACCGGATCCTTCCTGTTCCTCGGCCCCACGGGTGTCGGCAAGACCGAGCTCGCGAAGTCGCTCGCCGACTTCCTCTTCGACGACGAGCACGCCATGGTGCGCATCGACATGTCGGAGTACGGCGAGAAGTTCTCGGTCTCCCGGCTCGTCGGTGCGCCCCCCGGGTACGTCGGCTACGACCAGGGCGGCCAGCTCACCGAGGCCGTGCGTCGTCGGCCCTACTCGGTGATCCTCTTCGACGAGGTCGAGAAGGCGCACCCCGAGGTCTTCGACGTGCTGCTGCAGGTGCTCGACGACGGGCGCCTCACCGACGGCCAGGGTCGCACGGTGGATTTCAGGAACACGATCCTGATCCTCACCTCGAACCTCGGCTCGCAGTACCTGATCGACCCGTCGCTCAGCTGGGACGAGAAGGAGCAGGCCGTGCTGCAGACCGTGCGGCAGGCGTTCAAGCCCGAGTTCGTGAACCGGCTCGACGACATCGTCGTGTTCTCGGCGCTCAGCGAAGACGAGCTCGCCGAGATCGTCAACCTCTACATCGACCGACTGTCGGCGCGACTGCACGAGCGGCGGCTGCAGCTCGGCGTCACGCCCGACGCGCGAGCCTGGCTCGCCGAGCGCGGGTACGACCCGCTGTACGGTGCGCGGCCGCTTCGCCGCCTCATGCAGCACGAGATCGACGACCGGCTCGCCCGGGCGCTGCTCACGGGGGAGGTGCGCGACGGCGACACCGTCGTGGTCGGCCTGGCCGACGACGGCGACTCGCTCACGGTGGCACGCGCCGAGCTGCCGGTCGAGTAGGCGGCGCCTTGCGGCATCCGTTCGAAGCACCGAGCGGATGCCGCGCCGTACTGCGCGCCCGTCACTCGATGGCGACGTCGCTCTCGGGCTCGGGAGCCCGCACGCCGTTCACGCTCGGCGGGATGCGTCGCTCGAGGGCCAGCGCCAGCGCGCCGATGCCGAGGCAGCCGATGACCATCACCGCGATGTACACGGCGTCGAGGCCATGGTCGAGCAGCAGGCCCGCGGCGATCGGGCCGGCGATCGCCCCGCCCTGGAACGCCGCCGAGTTGATCGCGTTGTACCGGCCACGGTTGTGGTCGGAGGCGAGGTCGTTGTAGATCGCGGGCACCGTCGGCTGCAGCAGGGTCTCGCCGAAGGCGAAGACGCCCATGAACGCGAGCACTCCGAGAGCGGCGGCGAGCGTGTCGGGCAGGAGCCCGGCAGCGCCGAGGATCAGCCACGAGGTCGCCCAGACGCCCGCCATGACGAGCATCACCCGGGTGCGCCGCCGGCCGCTGATTCTCGCGAGCACGGTGAACTGCAGCAGCACGATGACCGCGGTGTTGACCGCGAACGCGAGCCCGATCACCCGCGTCGAGACCTCGGCGACCTGACGCGCGTAGGCGGGGAACCCGGCCTCCATCTGGCCGTAGCCGATGAACATGGCGATGAAGGTGAGGAGCGTGAGCCACAGCACGGCGGGCTGGCGGATGATCTCGCGATAGCCCCCCGCCGCGGCCGATTCCTCGCTCGGTTCGGACTGCGTGCGCACGTGGCGGAGCGGGCCGAGGAGCAGCGCCATGGGAATCAGCGCGCTCGCGGCGTCGATGAGGAAGATCACGGTGAAGGTCTCGGGAGAGTCGACGTCGACGTAGAACCCGCCGATGATGCCGCCGACCCCGATGCCGAGGTTCACGAGCGCGAAGTTGACGCCGAAGTATTGCTGGCGCAGGTCGCCCGAGACCACGGCGGCGATGAGCGCGTTGAACCCGGGCCAGGAGACGCCGAAGTTCACGCCGATGAGCACGAGTGCGACGGCGGCGACGGCCGGATGCGTCGCGAACGCGAGCAGCGTGCAGCCGGCGATCATCGAGACGAGCCCGGCGAGCAGCACGGCCTTGGCGCCGAACCGGTCGATGAGCGTACCGCCCGGGCCGGTGACGATGAGCCCGACGACCGCGATGAGGCTCATGAGCGCGCCCGACAGGCCGAGGTCGAAGCCACGCACCTCGTGCAGGTAGATGATCGTGAACGGCAGGGTGAGTCCGCGGCCGAGCGTCTGGATGGCGACGGTCGACAGCAGCCACCGGCCCTCGGTGGGCAGGGCGCCCCAGAACGTCCTCGCACTGATCACTTGCAGCATTCTTGCCGAGGCCGCCGACATTCCGCCACTCGCACGAGGCCCGCGCGATCCACCCCGCCGGGCCGGGTCCACCGAGGCCCGGATCCGCCCCGTTATGGTGGCGACAGCGGTTCGATCCCGGGGGAGGGCGACATGTCTGCAGTGAACAACGGAGACGAGATCGGCGAGGTCGTGCTGACGCACGGCCAGCGACGGGGCATCCGCCTGATCGGATTGGCCGGCGTCGTGGGCGGCATCGCGATGATCGTCGTGGCGGTCGTCGTCTGGATCGCCGTCTCGACCCAGCTGCGAGCCGAGAACATCACGATTCCCGACGACGCGCCGATGTTCGCCGGCAAGGTCGTCGACGGCCCGATCGACGCCTTCATCCAGGCGGGGGTCATCAACATGCACGCGCTCGAGGCGAGCGGCGGCAAGACCTACGCCGAGCTCGCGCAGGACGACCCGGTGCGCGACACCATGATGAACGCGTCGTTCCTGCGTGCCTCGCTCTTCACCTCGGTCGTCTCGTTCGGCGTCGCCTTCTTCGCCGCGGGCGTCGGCGTGGTGTTCATCCTCTTCGGCTGGGCGCTGCGCATGCTCGTTCCCTCGCCGACGCGGCTGTCGGCTCGCTCCTCGGGCTCCTGAGCCGACGCCTTCCGTTCACCCGACGGGCGTAGGCTCCAGCCATGCTGCTGGGGGCAGGAGTGCACGTCGAACGCGCGCTCGTCGTCGAGACCGAGACGGGCGCGGTGCGCGGGGTGCGCCGGCACGGCGTGCGCTGCTGGCGGGGCATCCCGTATGCCGCGTCGACCGGTGACGAGGCGCGCTTCCGGGCGCCGCGGCCGGCGATCGGATGGGACGGCGTTCGCGATGCCGCCGAGTTCGGCCCGGTCGCGCCGCAGAAGCGGAAGGGCCAGTTCATCGGCGCCGCGCCCGGCCTCGTGCGCAGCGAGGACTGCCTGAGCGTCAACGTCATCGCCCCCGACGAAGCGGCGGAGGCAAGCGCCACAGCCGGGTCGCCCGGCCGCCCCGTGATGGTCTTCATCCACGGCGGCGCCTACAGCGTCGGATCCTCCGGCGAGTACCCGCGCCAGGGCGAGCGACTCGTGCGCGAGCACGGGGTCGTCTACGTCAGCCTGAACTACCGTCTCGGGGCACTCGGCTGGCTCGACTTCCGAGCCTACTCGACGCCCGAACGCCCGATCGAGGCGAACCTCGGCCTCCGCGATCAGGTCGCCGCACTCGAATGGGTGCGCCGCAACATCCGCTCGTTCGGCGGCGACCCCGACCGTGTGACGCTCTTCGGCGAGTCCGCCGGCGCGAACTCGGTGACGACGCTGCTCACGGTTCCCGCTGCCGAGGGGCTGTTCGCCCGCGCGATCGCGCAGAGCTCGCCCGCGAACGCGGTCTACCTGCCCGAGACGACCGCGCGCTGGGCGGGCGAGTACGTGAAGCTGCTCAGTCGCGTGGTCGACGACGACGACCTCGAGAGCGAATCGGTCGAGGATGCCGCGACGATGCTGTGCACCGCAGACGCCATGCAGCTCGCGGAGGCGACGACCGCCCTGACGACCCGCACGCCCGACGAGGATCCCGGCACGATCAGCCTCGCGCCGGTCATCGACGGCGCCTTCCTGCCGCACCGCCCCCTCGACGCGTTCCGCGACGGACTCGCGCACCGGGTGCCGCTCATCATCGGCACGAACGACCGCGAGGGTTCGCTCTTCGAGGGGCGCATCAGCATCCTGCCGACCACGAAACCGCGCATCCGCGCGATCTTCGCGAACACTCGCAAGCGCTCCCGCAAGGCCATCAAGCGGCAGTACCCCGGGCTTCCCGAGCGGCGACCCGCAGCCGACTTCGCCGGCGACTTCACGTTCTGGTTCCCCTCGGTGAAGGCGGCCGAGCGGCACTCGCGCTACGCGCCCACCTGGATGTACCGGTTCGATGCGGCCCCACGGATGCCGCGGCTCCTCGGTCTCGATGCGACGCACGGTCTCGAACTCTTCGCCCTCTTCGAGAAGTTCGACACGCTGACCGGCGCCGGGCTGACACTGCTCGGCGGGCGGCGCATGTTCCGTGCGGTCGGGCGGCGCATGCAGGCGCACTGGGTCGCGCTCGCGGCATCCGGAGCGCCCCTCGACGACTGGCCACGCTACGACGAGGCCGGCCGGCGCACCCTCGTCTTCGATCGCGGCGACCGCGTCGAACCCGACCCTCGCCGCGAGAAGCGACTCGCATGGCAGGAGTTCGTGCCGCACGTGTGAGGCGGGGGCGTCGGGGTCGCCGACGCACGATTCTTGCCCGTGCACCCTGGAACGTGCGCTCGGTCGCTCGTCCACGCGGATACCCGGGAGCTTCGCGCGTCGCTCTTGCCCCTCGTTCGCGGCGCATGGAAGGATCGCGCTCATTGACTGCCCACGGATTGGACGAACATGTTGAGATTCAAATCCATCGCAACCACCTCTGTGCTGGCGCTCGCCCTGACGGCGATCGTCGCCGGCCCGGCCGGTGCGGCGAACTCGAGCGGCGACGAGGTGAGCGGCGAACAGCAGTACGTCGTGCTCTTCGCTGAAGGCGCCTCGACCGAGGCGACCCGAGCAGCCGTCGCGGCCGCCGGCGGAACGATCATCGCCGAGAACACCGAGGTCGGCGTCGCGACCGTCGTGACCACCGAGGCCGGCTTCGCCGCTGAAGCCGCCGCCCAGTCGGTCATCGAGGGCACCGCGCTGAACCGCGTCATCGCCGACGTGCCGAAGGCGCAGAAGGGCGCCGGCGCCGCCGAGAAGTTCGACGCTGCGAAGGCCGACCTGCGGGGTGCCGGCGAGAACGCCGCGGCCGCCGGAGCCCCCGCGACGCGCCCGTCGAACGGCCGGCCGCTCGCCGAACCGCTCGCCGACCTGCAGTGGGACATGCAGGCCATCGACGCCACGGTCGACGGCTCCTACCGCCACGACAAGAGCCGCGGCGTGCTCGTCGGAATCCTCGACACCGGTGTCGACGGAACCCACCCCGACATCGCACCGAACTTCGACGCCGACCTCAGCCGCAACTTCACGGTCGACATCGAGACCGACGCCAACGGCGACCCGATCGACGGCGCGTGCGCCGACGAGCCCGACCAGTCGTGCGAGGACGCCGCCGACGTCGACGAGAACGGTCACGGCACGCACGTCGCCTCGACCATCGCCTCGCCCATCAACGGCATCGGCGTCGCGGGCGTCGCGCCCGACGCGACCATCGTGAACCTGCGCGCGGGCCAGGACTCGGGCTACTTCTTCCTGCAGGCCTCGCTCGACGCCCTCACCTACGCGGGCGACCACGGCATCGACGTCGTCAACATGAGCTACTACGTCGACCCGTGGCTGTTCAACTGCACCTCGCACCCCGCCGACTCGCCCGAGGACCAGGCCGAGCAGCAGACCGTCATCACCGCGATGCAGCGCGCCCTCGACTACGCGCGCGGCAACGGCGTGACGCTCGTCTCCGCGGCCGGCAACGGCGCGACCGACTACACGAAGGTCATCAGCGACGCCTCGAGCCCCGACTTCGCGAGCGTGCCCGGTGAGATCGCCTACACGCGCGACCTGCTCGACCCGGCCTCGTGCATCTCGATGCCGAGCGAGGGTTCCGGCGTCATCACGGTGAGCAGCACCGGCCCGAGTGAGCGCAAGTCGTACTACTCCGACTACGGCAACGGCTACGTCGATGTCGCGGCTCCCGGCGGCGACGTCTACGACACCGCCGAGGGCACTCGCGACTACGCCGCCGGCATCCTCGCGGCGTACCCGACCGCGCTCGCCGAAGCCGAGGGCGCGATCGACGAGAACGGCGACGTCATCGTGCCGTGGGCCGTCGAGAGCTGCGACGCATCCGGTGAGAACTGCGGCTACTACCAGTACCTGCAGGGCACCTCGATGGCCTCGCCGCACGCCGCGGGCGTCGCGACGCTCATCGTCGGCCAGTTCGGCAAGCGCGACAAGGAGCACGGCGGCAAGACGCTGTCGCCCGACGCCGTCGAGGCGAAGTTGCTCTCGTCGGCGGTCGACACGGCGTGCCCCGTGCCCGCCGAGTTCACCTACGTGCGGCAGCTGCCGAACGGCACCACGGCGACCTCGACGCACACGTGCGAGGGATCGCCCACGAAGAACGGGTTCTACGGCCAGGGCATCGTGAACGCGCTCGCCGCCATCGGGCGCTGACGCTCGTCAGGCGCTGACGTTCGTCAGCCACTGACACCTCGACGGGGTCGACCGCTGCCGCGGTCGGCCCCGTTCGTGGTTCGAACTGGTCTCGATCAACGCCGCAGTGCGTCGTAGGCTCGGTGCATGCTCGCCACCGTCATCCACGCGCCCCGCGACATCCGTGTCGAAACCGTGCCCGACCCGGTGCTCGCGACCGGCGCCGACGCCATCGTGAAGGTCGTCGCCGCGTGCGTCTGCGGCTCCGACCTCTGGCCGTACCGGGGCGTGACGCCCACGCACGAGCCGCACCGCATCGGGCACGAGTTCATCGGCGTGGTCGAGGCGGTCGGCGAGGATGTCGCGGCGATCGCCGTCGGCGACTTCGTGATCGCCCCTTTCTACGTCTGTGACAACACGTGCGCGAACTGCCGCAACGGCGTCTCGACCTCGTGCCTGAACGGCGGATGGTGGGGCTCCGACGACCGGGCCGGGGCCTTCGCCGACGGCGGCCAGGGCGAGCGCGTGCGCGTGCCGCTCGCCGACGGCACCCTCGTCGTCGTGCCGGGGCCGGTCGGCGACGAGGAGGTACCGGGCCTGCTGAGCCTCGCCGACGTCATGGGCACCGGCCACCACGCCGCGGTCTCGGCCGGCGTCTCGGCGGGCGACACGGTCGCCGTCGTGGGCGACGGTGCGGTCGGCCTCTGCGCGGTCATCGCGGCGAAGCGACTCGGTGCCGAGACGATCATCGCGATGTCGCGGCATCCTGAACGCCAGGCGCTCGCCCGTCGATTCGGCGCGACGCACATCGTCGAGGAGCGCGGCGCAGAGGGCGTTGCGCGGGTGCAGGAGCTGACCGACGGCCTCGGCGCCGACCGGGTGCTGGAGTGCGTCGGCACGAAGGAGTCGATGGACCAGGCGATCCGCTCCGCCCGCCCCGGCGGCATGGTCGGCTACGTCGGTGTGCCGAACGGCGGGCCCGAACTGCCGGTGCGGCCGCTCTTCAACCGCAACGTCGGGGTGAACGGCGGCGTCGCACCCGTGCGCGGCTACATCGAGGAGCTGCTGCCCGAGGTGCGGTCGGGCGCGATCGAGCCCGGGCTCGTCTTCGACCTCGAACTGCCGCTCGCCGACGCGGCCGAGGCCTATGCGGCGATGGACGAGCGGCGCGCCACGAAGGTGCTGCTGCGCCCGTGACCGAGCTCCTGGAACGGCTCATCGCCGAGGAATCCGAACTGCAGTTCGACCGGTTCACGCTCGATGACGCGTGGACGCTCGGCGGGCGCCTGCGCAGTGCGGCCGCTGAGGCCGGGCTTCCGGTCGCGATCGCGATCTGGTTCGGGCAGCAGCGGGTGTTCCATGTCGCCCTGCCCGGCGCGAGCGCCGACAACGACGGCTGGCTCGATCGCAAGCATCGTGTCGTCCAGCGGTTCGGTCGGGCGTCGATGCTCGTCGGCGAGGAGTTCCGCGCCAAGGGCGAGGACTTCGATGTGCACGCCCGGCTCGACCCGAGGGAGTTCGCGGCGCACGGCGGGGTCGTGCCGATCCGGATCCGCGAGGCCGGGGTCATCGGCGCGGTCGGCGTGTCGGGGTTGCCCGAGCTCGCCGACCACGATCTCGTCGTGGAGCAGTTGCGTGCCCATCTGCGAGACCAAGTCGGCTGAACGCGGGGCCGCTCCGGCCCACCTGCGCCTGATTCACGCGACGGCGCTGCGGAGTTCAGCTCCGTCGGGGCCTGATCACGCGTCGATGTCGTCGAGCCTCGCGATGACGACCTCGAGCAGGCGCGCGAGCTCGGCGCGCTCGGCGTCGCCGAGGTCTTGCAGCACGTCGGACTCGACGACGTCGGAGTCGCGGATCGCCTGACTGAAGAGTCCCCATCCCTCCTCGGTGAGGCTCACGAGGATGCGGGTGCGGTTGTCGGGGTCGGCGGCGCGCTCGACGAGGCCGCGGTCGGCGAGCTTGTCGAGGCGATGCGTCATCGACGACGGCGCGACGTTCGTGAGTTCGGCGAGCTGGCTCGGCGTGAGTGCTTCGCCGGCCTTCGCGAGCGAGGTGACGACGGCCCACTCACCGGAACTCACGTCGAGGTCGGCGAGCTGCCTGACGTACCACTGGTCGAGCTTCTTCGTGAGGCCCTGCACGGCTGTGATGACCCGCTGCACGGACTCCTCGCCGCCGGCTGCGACGTAGGTCGCGACGGCTCGGCGGTGCAGTTCCTGCGCTGACGGAGTTCGTTTGGCCATGTGGGAATTCTCGCATGGGATGTTCGGTTGCTAATATTTCGATATCGAATAGTTCGTGTTCGAATCATCGCCTCCTCTTCGAGCAAGTGCAGGGGGAGGCATCCGTCTCACTCGAGACCAGGACCCTCGGAAAGGTGGGCGTGCCATGCGCGCGAAGCTGCTCATTCTCGCATCGAGCATCGGCATGCTCGGCTGGGGCGCCGTGCTCCCCTACCAGTACGCCTACGCGGCCGACACCCGCGGCTGGGGCGCCCTCGTGGCGGCCGCCGCGTCGTCGCTCTTCTCGGTCGGGGCGCTCGTCGCGGCGCCGGTCGCCGGGCGTCTCGCCGACCGGTTCAACCCGGTGCACGTCGCGGTCGCCGCGCAGCTGCTCGGCGCAGCGGGAGCGGCGTCGCTCATCTTCGCCGACGGTCCCGCCGTCTTCCTCGGCGGCATGCTCGTCTTCGGACTGGGGCTCGCCGCAGCGGTGCCCGCCAAGCAGGTGCTCGCGCTCGAGTGGTCGTCGACCGACGACCGCCGCAAGGTCTTCGCGTACAAGTTCACCGGTGAGGCGCTCGGCATGGCCGCGGGCGCGTTCCTCGCCGGGCAGATCATCGACCTCGGTCGGCACGACGGGCTCGACGTCGGGTTCCTCATGGCGGCCGCAGGCTTCGCGGTGTCGTCGGCGATCATCGCCCTCGCCGGCCGCGGCGCCCGGCGCAGCCCCGAGTTCACGGCGGAGGCGGCAGCGGTCGGCCTCGGCGACGAACGTCGCCCCAGCGCCTTCCGCCTGGTGTTCGCGAACCCTGCGCTGCGGTGGACCTCGGTCGTCATGATCGCCCTCGCCCTCGGCTTCTACGCGCAGTTCGAGTCGGGCATGCCCGCCTACGGCATCACGGTGCTCGAGGTGGACCCGGTCGCGGTCGGCACCGCGGCGGCCGTGAACTGCATCGTGATCGTCGCGTTGCAGGTCGTGGTCGTGCGCCTCACCGCGAAGTACAGCGCGCCCGCCCTGCTGATGGCCGTCGGTGCCATCTGGGTCGCCGCGTGGGTCGTGCTCGCGAGCGCCCAGCTCGCGCCCGGCGTCGCCTCGGCGATGTTCGTCATGACCTACGGCATCTTCGCCGTCGGCGAGACGATCTACAGCCCCGTGCTGAACCCGCTCATCGCCTCGCTCGCGCGGAAGGGCATGGTCGGCAGCACGCTCGGCGCGATGTCGGCGCTGCAGACCGCGTTCACAGCGGCCGGACCGCTCGTCGCGGGCGTGCTGCTCGGCGCCGGGCTCGGCGATGCGTTCCTCGGCATGCACCTCGCGCTCAGCGTGCTCGCCGTCGTCGCCGCGTGGCGCCTGAAGCGCGTCATGGCGGCCACGCCGGTGCGGCACGAGCCACCGACGCGGCCGATCTCGGTCGTCGATCCGGTCGACGCGTAGCGCAGCGGCCGCTACTCGCCGATGAGCACGAGCTCCGAGAGGGGCTTGCGCAGGCGCGGGGCGCTCTCGCGTTCGCGGAGCACCTCGGGCAGGGCGTCGATGTCGCCGAGCACGCCGATCGTGGTGATCGAGACGACTTCGAGGTTGTCGGCGAGGTCGAACGCGGCGTGCAGCTTCGCGGCGTCGAACCCGCCCATCTGGTGGGTGTGCAGGCCTTCGTGCTGCGCCTGCACGGTGAGGTGCGCGACGGCCTGTCCGAGGTCGTAGCGTGCCCACGGGCGGGGCGTGCCCTCGTCGTCGGCGGTCTCGGCGATGTTCAGCACGAGTGCCGCCGCCGAGTCGGCCCAGGCCTGGTTGAAGCCCGCCATCGCATCGTGCGCGATGGTGAACGCGGGGGTGCCGCGGCGGGCGACGATGAAGCGCCAGGGCTGCGAGTTGTTCGCCGACGGTGCCCAGCGGGCGGCTTCGAGCACGGTGCGCAGGGTCTCGGCGTCGATGACGGCGTCCGGGTCGAAGGCGCGGGGGCTCCAGCGGTCGACCAGCGGGTCGATGAGCGGTGCCGTGGTGTCGGCCTTGCGGGACGTGAGATCGGTGACGAGTGTCATGGTGCGCAGCTTTCGAGAGATGGGGGAAACAGATGCCGGGTCGTCGTCGTCCCAGTCCATTGCAACGCATGGAACTGTGAGGCATTCCCAGCACGGCTCCAGCACGGCGCGACCGCCTCGGCGTCCCTCGTACGATGAGCAGATGATCACCCTCGAGGGCCCGGCCGCCCGAGTGCTCTCGGCCTACACGCGTCTCATGGTCGAGCGCGGCATCCGCGGTGCGACCCTCGAGGCCGTCGCGAGTCGCGCCGGCCTCTCGAAGTCGGGAGCGCTGCACCACTTCGCCTCGGTCGCCGCCCTGCAGGCGGCCCTCTTCGTCGAGCTGCGGGCGCAGGCCCGACGCGACGCAGACCGGATGCGCACGGCGCCCGAGGGCGCTGTGCGGTACTACCTCGTGTCGTCGCTCGACCGGGAGAGCGAGCTCGAACTCCTCATCGAGGCGGGGTACCGCATCGCGCAGACCGGCGATGAGGCGGCCCTCCAGGTGCTCCGCGAGTGCCGCCGTGAGTGGCTCGACGTGCTCGCCGCCGCGACGGGCGACGAGGGGCTCGCGCTCATGGTGCTGTTCGCCGGCGACGGTATGAACCACAACGCGCTCATGAACCTGGCTGATGGGGAGGACGTGCTCACGCCCGATCGCGTCGAGGCACTGATCGTCGCATTCGAGGCGATGCAGTCCAGCGGCACCCGGGCCTGAGCGGCACTCCAGCCTGAGCGGCACTGGATTCGGTCGGCACCGACCGTCTGGTCGGTCGGTGTAGGCTCGATCCGTCCCACCTGTCGGAACCGCCCGCGTGCGTTCCACCCTCGACGACGAGAAGGCACCCGATGAGCACCACGACGGCGAGCGCCGCACCCACCACCGATCCCGCGCCCACGAAGGGCCTCGCGATCGGCAAGCTCGGACTCTGGGGCTCGACCGTCATCGGCATCGCCTCGACCGCGCCGCTCTTCTCACTCGCCGCGACCCTCGGCTACGTCATCATCGCCGTCGGAGCGCAGGCGCCGATCGCGTTCATCCTCGCGTTCGTGCCGATGCTCTTCACGGCGTTCGCCTACCGTGAGCTCAACAACGCCGTGCCCGACTGCGGCACCGTGTTCACGTGGGCCGCGAAGGCCTTCGGTCCGCGCACCGGGTGGATGGCGGGCTGGAGCATCGCGGTCGCCGGCGTGCTCGTCATGGCGAACCTCGCCGAGATCGCCTCGGTCTACCTGCTCAGCCTGCTCGGCGACGGCTCGCTCGCCGAGGATCGCGTGATCGTGACGGCGTTCGGATGCGTCATCATCGCCGCCATGACCTGGGTGTCGCTGCGCGGCGTCGAGATCGGCGAGCGCATGCAGCAGGTACTGCTCGTGATCCAATACCTCGCGATGGCCGCATTCGTGATCGGATGCCTCGTCGGCTACTTCTCGGGCAACGCACCCGACGCGACCCCGGTGTCGCTCGACTGGTTCAACCCGTTCCTCGCCGACGGCACCGGCATGGTGCAGGCGATCCTGCTCGCGCTCTTCATCTACTGGGGCTGGGACACCTGCCTCGCCCTCACCGAGGAGACGAAGGACCCGCGCCGCACCCCGGGCCGCGCCGCAACCCTCACGACCGTGATCCTGCTCGTCACCTACGTGGGCATCACCGTCGTCGCGATGATGTACGCCGGTCTCGGCGACACCGGCACGGGCCTCGCGAACGAGGCGCACGCCGACGACGTGTTCTCGGTGCTCGCCGGCATGGCGATGGGCCCACTGGGATGGTTCCTGGTGATCGCGGTAGCGATCTCGGCACTGTCCTCCTCGCAGACCACGATCCTGCCGACCGCTCGCGGCACCTTCGCGATGGGCGTCTACCAGGCGCTGCCCGCCCGGTTCGCGAAGGTGAGTGAGGCGTCGAAGACGCCGACGTTCTCGACGACCCTCGTCGGCGTCATCGCGATCGTCTACTACGCGGGCATGAACCTCGTCTCGGCCGACGTGCTCGCCGACTCGCTGCTCTCGATGGGCCTCGCGATCGCGTTCTTCTACGCCATCGCGAGCTTCGCGTGCGTCTGGTACTTCCGCGCGAGCCTCTTCGACAGCGTGCGCAACACCTTCTACCGCCTCGTGTTCCCGCTGCTCGGCGGCATCTTCATGGCGTGGGCGTTCGTGCAGTCGGCGATCGACATGCTCGACCCCGATTACGGTTACTCGCAGCTCGCCGGTGTCGGCGGCGCGTTCATCGTCGGCATCGGCTCGCTGCTGCTCGGCGTCGTGCTGATGTTCGTGTGGGCGCTCTTCCCGGGCTCGCGCGACTACTTCCAGAAGCGCTCGCTGAACCGCGACACCGAGGTGCTCGCGCCCGAGTAGGCGAGCGCGCGGTCCGGGTCGAAGCTCAGTCGGGCCCGGCTCGGTACGGCCGCTCCGGCCTACGCCGCCGCCGCGGCGAGCTCCTCGCGGATGCCGGCGACGAACGCGTCGATGTCGGCCTCGCTCGTGTCGAACGAGCACATCCAGCGCACCTCGCCGCGCGCGGCATCCCAGTCGTAGAAGCGGAACCGCTCGCGAAGCCGGTCGGCGACGCCCGCCGGCAGCGTCGCGAAGACGCCGTTCGACTGCGTCTCCTGCGAGAAGCCGAGGCCCGGCAGCTCGCCGGCGGCGATGCCCGCGTCGAGCGCGTCGCGCAGGCGCCGGGCCATCGCGTTCGCGTGGCTGGCGCTCTCGATCCAGAGGTCGCCCTCGTAGAGCGCGATGAGCTGCGCCGAGGTGAAGCGCATCTTCGACGCGAGCTGCATGTTGAGCTTGCGCAGGTACTTGAGACCGACGGATGCCTCGGGGTTCAGCACCACGATCGCCTCGGCGCCGAGCGCACCGTTCTTGGTGCCTCCGACGCTCAGTACGTCGACCCCGGCGTCGCGCGTGAAGGCGCGGAGCGGGAGGTCGAGCGAGGCGGCCGCGTTCGAGAGGCGTGCGCCGTCCATGTGCAGGGTCATGCCGCGCTCGTGCACGTGGTCGGCGATCGCGCGCACCTCGGCGGCGGTGTACGCCGTGCCGAGCTCGGTGGTCTGCGTGATCGACACGACGAGCGGCTGGGCGCGGTGCTCGTCGCCCCAGCCCCAGGCCTCGCGGTCGATGAGGTCGATCGTGAGCTTGCCGTCGGGTGCGGGAACGGTGAGCAGCTTCATGCCGCCGACGCGCTCGGGGGCGCCGCCCTCGTCGGAGTTGATGTGCGCGGTGCTCGCCGAGATCACGGCGCCCCAGCGGGGGAGCATCGACTGGAGCCCCGTGACGTTGGCCCCGGTGCCGTTGAAGACGGGGAACGCCTCGACGCCCTCGCCGAAGTGCCGCGCGAAGACCTGCTGCAGGCGTTCGGTGTAGACGTCTTCGCCGTAGGCGACCTGGTGCCCGTTGTTGGCGGCGGCGATCGCCGCGAGCACCTCGGGGTGCACGCCCGAGTAGTTGTCGGAGGCGAAACCGCGGACGGTGATGTCGTGGAGCTGTTCAGTCACTGCACCATCCTCCCATTTCCCGGCCGTCGCCGAGGAGTCGCGAGTCGGCCCGAACGGTGCCGATGCCCCGCCGAGTGGCGGAGCACCGGCAGTGATTCAGTGAGTGGATGCCGCAGCGTACGCGGCGTCGACCGAGACCGTGACCGGGCTGCCGTCGACGGTCGCGGTCGCCTGCACCGCGACGGTGCCGGCCGGCACGCTGGCCTTGCGGGTCGTGAACGCGTGCACGACGTTCGCGCCGGGCGCCACCTCTGCGAAGGTCTTCGTGCCGTACGCCGACGTCAGCGTCAGAGCGACGGGCACCGGTGAGTGGTTCGTCGCCTTGACCGCCACGACGACCTTGCCCTTGATGAGTCGCGTCTCGGCCTCGGCCGACACCTCGAGCGACGGTGCCGCCGCCTGCTCGAGGCGCACGCCGTCGACCATCCAGAAGAAGCTGTTCGTGCCCGTGTAGCGGAACCGGAACTGCGCCGTGGTCGCGCCCGCCGGCACGTTGACCGCGAGCCGCTCGTGGGCGTTGGTCGCGGTGGTGTACGACTTCACGAGCACCGGTGCGCCGCCGTCGAAGCTCACGAACACCTCGCCGGTCTGCGGGCCGTCGATCTGGTAGTTCGTCGCGTAGGCGAGGGTCGCCGTGGTTGCGCCGTTCAGCGGGTAGGCCGGGCTCACGAGGGTCGAGTCGAACTGGCCCGCAGCGTGCGCCTTGTCGTCCCACTCGTCGGAGTCGGCGACCGCGAACACGTCGCGGCCCCGCACACTCGTCTCGCGCAGCTGGCCGAGCTCGACGTTGGTCCAGAACTCGTCGGTCGTGAAGGTCCAGCCGCGCAGCTCGGTCACGCCGCCCGTGGGCATCGCCGAGTTGTCGATGCTCCAGTCGGCCGGAGCGGTGTGCGTCCAGCCGAGCGTGGTGGCACCGGGCCTGGTCTCGTCGACCTGGGTCTGCAGGGCGCCGCGCACCGAGTCGAAGTCGTCGGCCGCCAGTTCGCCGATCGCCGTGCCGTCGAGGTTCCACGCGAAGTCGGCGGCGATGCCGGCGGCGGCGATCACCGTCGGGGCGATGTCGACGAGCTTCACGTCGTGCCGCACCGAGCCGGGTTCGATGCCGGCGCCCGCGGCGATCACGAACGTCTTGCGCTCGCCGGGCGTGCTGCCGCCGTGGCCGCCGGTCGGGGTGTGGCCGTGGTCGGCGGTGACGACGATGAGCCAGTCCTCGTCGGCGCGCGTGGCGCGGGCGTCGACGGCGTCGAGGATCTGCCCGATCTGCTGGTCGGCGCGGGCGAGCGCCGCTCCGTAGGCGGCGCCATTCGTGCCGACCGAGTGGCCCGCCCCGTCGACCTCGTCGAGGTGCACGAAGACGTCGTCGGGGTCGCCGGTCGAGAGCTTCTCGACGGCGCGGGCCGTGGTGCCGGCGTCATTGCCGCCCGCGACGCGCTCGTCGACGGCCGGGCCGAAGATGGTCTGGGGTATCGGCGACCACGTGCCGACGACGTACGTCTCGCGCGCCGGGTCCGCCGCCTCGATGCGGCTGAGGTAGTCGGGGTACGTCGCGTAGGCGGGGTTGCTGAAGCTGTTGTCGGTGACGCGGTGCTTGTCGGGCCAGACGCCCGTGGCGATCGTCGACCAGCCGGGCCCCGACACGGTGCCCGCCATGGGCGAGGCGTAGAGGTTGCTGGCCGCCGTCACGCCCTGGTCGCGCAGCGCGTCGAGGTTCGGCATGTCGGCGGGGGCCAGGAAGTCGAACGACGCGCCGTCGATGCCGATGACGAGGGTCTTGGCGGCGCGGTCTTCGGCGACGGTCGTCACGGAGGGGGTCGCGTTCGCGACGATCGGCGCTGAGATGAGCAGCGTGTAGAGGGTGGCGGTAGAGACGGCGAGGACGGTGCGTTTCGTCGAGTGCATGGATGGTCTCCAGAGCTGGGCGTGCGTGCCGGGCGGTCGCCCGGCACGCACGCAGTCTCACGTACCCAGTGCGCGCTCGGGTGAACGCCCGGCGGCGAGACGCCCGAGTTGTCCGGACAACTGCGCGCCGCGGCATCCGCTCACCTCGTGCACGCCCCTCGCCTCAGCCCTTCAGCGCCTCGCCCCACGGCACGCGCGCGCCCGTCTTCAAGAGCGAGCTGCGGTAGATGCGCTCGCCGATCACGACCGCGAGCGCCGCCGTGGCGAGCAGGATCGCGAGCGACAGGAACGGCTCCCACCACTCGGCGCTGCCGAGGAAGACGCGCATCGGCATGCCGACCGGTGCCGAGAACGGCACGTAGCTCATGATCGCGAGCACGGTCGGGTTGTCGTTGAAGAAGATCACGAGGAAGTACGGGATCATCACGAGCATCGTCACGGGCGTCGTGACCGTGCCGATGTCTTCAGCACGCGAGACGAGCGCGGCCGTCGCGGCGAAGAGCGCGGCGAGCATCACGAAGCCGATCGCGAAGAACACGATGAACCAGACGACCGACGGGCCGAGGCCGCCGAGCAGCACGCGCTGGCCCGTGAGCATGAGCCCGAGGAGCGCGAGCACCGCGATCGCGAGGATCTGCCCGAACGCGAGCACGCTGTTGCCGATCACCTTGCCAGTGAGCAGCGCCCGTGCCGACACGGTCGACAGCAGGATCTCGACGACACGCGTCTGCTTCTCTTCGACGACCGACTGCGCGATCGTCGTGCCGAAGGTCAGCGCCGACATGAAGAACACGATGCCGAAGCCGAACGCCACGAAGTAGGCGAGCATCGGGTCGACCGCGCCCGG
Organism: Agromyces sp. CCNWLW203; assembly: GCF_036576125.1. Taxonomy (NCBI): domain Bacteria; kingdom Bacillati; phylum Actinomycetota; class Actinomycetes; order Micrococcales; family Microbacteriaceae; genus Agromyces; species Agromyces sp. CCNWLW203. The sequence continues at coordinate 26,558 of NZ_JAZHYX010000005.1, forward strand.
GTCGAGCAGCTCGACCGTCGGGCGCACCGAGAGGGCCGAGACCACGTCGTTCGGCGTCGACTCGAGCCCCAGCACCACGATGCCGAGCGGCTCGGATGCTGCGGGGGCCACGATCGCCTCGACGTCGCCGTCTCGCAGCATCTGCTCGGCGGCGTCCTGATCGGCGGCCGGCACTGCTTCGAGCGCCGGGTTTCCCTCGACCACGTCGGTCGCGCCGGCGACCACCGCGACCTTCGGCAGCTCGGATTGCGAGCCGAAGATTCCGCCGAGGAGCACGGATGCAAGCACGGCGAGCATGAGCACGCCCGTCGAGATGAGGAACGCCTTGCTGCGCATGCGCATCGTGATCTCGCGCCCCGCGATGAGCCTGACGGTCGGGGCGAAGCCGGGAGTGCTGCGATCGGCGCCGGTGCTGCTATTCGTGCGCGATGCGCTCGTGTCGAGAGTCACTGCACGACCTCCGTGAAGATCTGGGCGAGCGTCGTGTGCTCGCGAGTGAAGCTGATGACGTCGCCGCGGGTCAGAGCCTCGGCGAGGGCGGCCTGCCGCGCGGCATCCGACTCGGCCTCGAAGACGGCCCAGCCCCCGTCGAAGTCGGCGACGCGGATGCCGGGCTGCTGCCGCAGCCAGCCGAGATCGCCCGAGGTGAGCAGCTCCCATCGATCGGAGCCGTGCTCGGCGCGGAGCGAGTCGCGGCTGCCGGCCGCGGCGATGCGCCCGCCCGCGATGATGACGAGGTCGTCGCAGAGCCGCTCGACGATGTCGAGCTGGTGCGAGGAGAAGAGCACGGGGGCACCGGATGCCGCGGCATCCGCCAGCACGCCCTGCACCGTCTCGACGGCCATCGGGTCGAGGCCCGAGAAGGGCTCGTCGAGCACGAGCACCTCGGGGCGGTGCACGAGCGCCGCAGCGATCTGGGCCCGCTGCTGGTTGCCGAGCGAGAGCGACTCGATCGTGTCGTTCGTGCGCTCGCCGAGGCCGAGGCGCTCGAGCAGCTCGAGGGCGTTGCGGTGCGCGGCGGCCGCGCTCCAGCCGTGCAGGCGGGCGAGGTAGACGGTCTGCTCGAGCACGCGCATCTTGGGGTAGAGGCCGCGCTCCTCGGGCATGTAGCCGAAGCGGCGGCGGTCGGCGCTCGTGAGCGGCTGGCCGCCGAGGGTGACGGTGCCGCCGTCGGAGGCGAGCACGCCGAGGATGATGCGCATGGTCGTGGTCTTGCCGGCGCCGTTGCCGCCGACGAACCCGGTGAGCCGGCCGTCGCCGACGGTGAAGCTCACGTGGTCGAGGGCGAGGCGCTCGCCGTAGCGCTTGGTGACGTCGTGGAGTTCGAGCATGGCCTCAGGCTACGGATGCCGCGGGGCCGCGGCATCCGTCGCGCGACGGGTCTGTTGGGGTCTCGGGCCTGCTCGTCTGCTCCTGCCTCCGCCATGCGGGGGAGGGGTTCCGGATGTCGCAGGGGCTGGCTATCCTCGCAGGGTGAACGACGAGTCGGGTGCACGAGGCGTGGGCGAAGCGTCGGCAACGGCGCCTGCCGCGGGGATGCCTGCCCAAGGCGCGCCCTCCGCCGTCGTGCCGCCGCCCGACGGAATGCGCACCTTCGTGCAGGTGCTCGCGAACACGATGATCGCGAACGTCACGACGAGCTTCCTGTGGTTCGCGCTCACCTTCTGGGTCTATCTCGAGACGCGGTCGGTGCTCGCCACGGGTGTCATCGGCGGAGCGTACATGCTCCTCATCGCGCTGTTCTCGATCTTCTTCGGCACGATCGTCGATCGCCATCGCAAGCACCGGGTCATGGTGTTCTCGAGCCTCGTGTCCCTCGGCTCGTTCGCGGTGGCCGGCGTGCTCTACCTCACCCAGCCCGAGGCGGCCCTGCTCGACCTCGGCGGCCCGTGGTTCTGGCTGTTCTCCGGCATCATCCTGTTCGGCGCCGTCGTCGAGAACATGCGCAACATCGCGTTGTCGACGACCGTGACCCTGCTCGTGCCCGAAGAGCGGCACGCGAACGCCAACGGCATGGTCGGCACCGTGCAGGGGCTCGCGTTCCTCGTCACGAGCGTCTTCAGCGGGCTCGCGATCGGCATGCTCGGCATGGGCTGGACCCTCGCGATCGCCATCGCGGCCACCCTCGTCGCCCTCGTGCACCTGTTCTTCGTTCACATTCCCGAGGCGCATCCGGTGGTCGACGGAGACCATCCGCCGGCGATCGACCTGCGCGGCAGCATCGCTGCGATCCGCAGTGCGCCCGGCCTCTTCGCCCTCATCGTGTTCTCGACCTTCAACAACCTCATCGGCGGCGTCTACATGGCGCTCATGGATCCGTACGGCCTGACCCTCTTCCCGGTCGAGGCGTGGGGCCTCGTGCTCGGCGTCGCCTCCTCGGGGTTCATCATCGGCGGCATCGCGATCGCGAAATGGGGTCTCGGGCGCAACCCGATCCGCACGATGCTGCTCGTGGTCATCGGCATGGGGCTCCTCGGCGCGCTCTTCACCATCCGCGAGTGGTGGGTGCTCTACGGGGTCGGCATCTGGGTCTACATGTCCCTCATCCCCGCGGTGGAGGCGGCGGAGCAGACGGTGATCCAGAAGGTCGTTCCGTTCCGACGGCAGGGCCGGGTGTTCGGCTTCGCGCAGGCGTTCGAGGCGGCGGCCGCTCCCATCACCGCGTTCCTCATCGCGCCGATCGCCGAGTTCTGGATCATCCCCTACATGGAGTCGGGCGACGGGCAGGCGACCTGGGGCTGGCTGCTCGGCGAAGGCGACGCGCGCGGTATCGCGCTCGTGTTCCTCTTCAGCGGGCTCGCGATGGTTGTGATCGCGCTGCTCGCGTTCGGCACCCGCTCGTACCGGCTGCTCTCGGCCGAGTATCTGGGTGGCGCGTCGTCAGAGCCGCAGGCCGATGCATCCGAGGCGGAACGGTCGGATGTCGCCGGCGACGCCGCGGATGTGGCCGAAGCGGATGCCCCGCCGAGCGCCGGCGACGAGGCCTCCGCGGATCGCAGGTAGGAGCTCGGTCAGCCCTGCCGGCAGGTCAGCCCAGGCGGTAGGTCAGGCCGAGGTGCCCGCTCGGATGCGTGGCCACATGGTCGAGGTCGAGCGGGCGGTCGCCGAGGTCGGCGGGGGTGAACGGACGCCCGGCGCCGATGAGCACCGGCACGACGCGCAGGCGAAGCACGTCGACGAGCCCCGCCCGGAAGAGTTCGTCGGCGAGCATGAGGCTGCCCCAGACGACGATGTGCTCGTAACGGCTCTTGAGCTCGGCGACAGCTTCGGGCGCGGCGCCGCGCAGGATCTCGATCGATCCGTCGCCCCACGGCGCCGTCTCGAGGGTGTTCGACATCACGAACTTCGGCAGGCGGTTGATCGGTTCGGCGACCACTTCGACCTCGGGGTCGGCGACCGGCCAGTAGTCGGCGAACATCCGGTACGTGTTGGCGCCGAGCAGGATCGCGTCGACGTCGGCGAGGAACGCGAGCTGGTCATGGTCGTTCGGGTTGCCGCCGCGGGCGACGCCGATGAAGTCGAGTCCGCCGTCGAGGTCGGCCGCGTACCCGTCGACGCTGACGATCTGCTCGACCGTGAGCCGGCCCATCAGCGCTGGCCTCCGTCGTTCGGTCGCGCATCGAGGCGCTCGTCGAGCACGTCGAAGGCGCTCGCCCAGCCGTCGTAGACGTTCTCGTCGCCGGGCGCCCCGGCGATGCCCGCGAGGTGGAACGTCATCTCGGTGCGCTCGCCGAGATCGGACAGCGTCACCGTGATGACGGGGGCGTCGTCGTCGCCCGGCGAGCCCCACGTGAAGACGAGTCGCTCGGGTTCGACGACCTCGCGGTAGACGCCCGCCGTCGGGTACTCCGAGCCGTCGGGGGCGATCATCGTGTAGCGGTAGCGCCCGCCGGGGCGCACGTCGAGCTCCACCGATTCGCGCGGCGTCACGACCTCGGCCGGGTGCCACCAGGCCGATGCCTCGTCGGGGTCCGTCCAGGCGCGCCAGATGACCTCGCGGGGTGCGTCGAAGACGCGCGTGATGGTGAACTGCTTGGTTGCGGAGGCGGTCTGCTCAGGCATCCGTCGATCCCTTCATCTCGCGGAGTCGCTCGTCGAGCCGGTCGAAGCGCTCGTTCCATTCGCCGCGGTGCCGATCGACCCAGGCGGATGCCTCGTCGAGCGGCTCGGTGCGAAGCGAGCAGGTGCGCCACTGGGCCGACGCGGTTCGCTCGATGAGCCCGGCGCGCTCGAGCACCTTGAGGTGCTGCGAGATCGCGGGCCGGCTCATCGCGAAGGGCTCGGCCAGTTCGCCGACGGTCGTCGGCCCGCCGCGGAGGCGCGAGAGGATCTCGCGTCGCGTCGGATCGGCGAGCGCCTGGAACACGAGGCTGAGCTCGTCGGGCCCCTGCTGCATGTAAGCAACTCCTTAATTAATGACTCGCTTACGTTACGACGAGTGCGTGCTCGCGTCAAGGGGGTTCACCGCGGGAGCAGGGAGAAGCGAGGAGAATGGCGCGATGACCGATGACGTGCGCGACGTGCGCAACCTGCAGGCCGCCCTCGACTCCTTCTCCGAGCACTGGCAGCCTCATCGGCTCGCGACCGTGAACGACTACGACGTAAAGGTCTTCAAGGCACAGGGCGAGTTCACGTGGCACTCGCACCCCGACACCGACGAGTTCTTCATGGTCGTCTCGGGACGGCTCGTGATCCAGTTGCGCGACGGCGACGTGGAGCTCGGCGCGGGCGACGTCTACGTCGTGCCACGAGGCGTCGAGCATTGCCCGCGTGCCGACGGCGAGGTCTCGGCGATGCTCATCGAACCGCGCGGCACCGTCAACACGGGCAACACCCCGAGCGAGCGCACGGCGCAACTGCGTGAGCTCGGCCGAGGAGGTCGGACCGTGGGGGCCTCGGCGCCCACGCGACATCCGTAGGCTGGATGCCGTGCTCAGGACCATGCTGAAGTCGAAGATCCACCGCGCCACCGTCACGCACGCCGACCTCCACTACGTCGGCTCCGTCACGGTCGACCGCGACCTCATGGACGCCGCCGACCTGCTCCCCGGCGAGCAGGTGTCGATCGTCGACGTGACGAACGGCGCCCGACTCGAGACCTACGTCATCGAGGGCGAGCGCGGCTCGGGCGTGCTCGGCATCAACGGCGCGGCGGCGCATCTCGTGCACGAGGGCGACCTCGTCATCCTCATCTCGTATGCGCAGTTCGCCGACGCCGACGCTCGCGCGTTCGAGCCGCGCATCGTGCACGTCGACGCGGCGAACGCCATCGTCGAACTCGGGAGCGATGCCGCTGATCCCGGCTCGAGCGGGGCGCAGCGCTCGCCGCACGCCGTCGCCTGACGAGCATCGGCGCCGGCCGGCCCGACCGGCTCAGCGCCCGGCGCGCACCACTCCGTGCTCGTACGCGTAGACGACGGCGTGCACGCGGTCGCGAAGGCCGAGCTTCATGAGCACCTTCGAGACGTGCGTCTTCACGGTCGCCTCGCCGACCCAGAGCCGTTCGGCGATCTCGGCGTTCGAGAGGCCGGCGGCGAGCTGTTCGAGCACCTCGCGTTCGCGGTCGGTGAGGGTGTCGAGGGCGGGCGTTCCGGAGGCAGGAGCTGCGCCGCGCTGCAGGCCGTCGGTACCTGTTCCGGATGCCGCTGAGTCCGTCACTCCTGCTCCGGGAACGGCGGCCCGGCTCGCCACGGCCTCGATCACGCGTCGCGTGACGTCGGGCGACAGCAGTGCGTCGCCTCTCGCGACCACCTGCACCGCCTCGATGAGCTGCTCGGGGCTCGAGTTCTTCAGCAGGAACCCGCTCGCCCCTGCCTCGAGCGCCGCGAACAGGTAGTCCTCGCGGTTGAAGGTCGTGAGCACGAGCACGGCGGCAGCGGATGCCTCGTCGGCGGTGATGCGACGAGTGGCCTCGAGTCCGTCCATGCCCGGCATCTGCACGTCCATGCAGACGACGTCGGGCGAGAGCGCCGCCACTGCGGCGATCGCCTCTTCGCCGTTCGCCGCTTCGCCGACGACCTCGATGCCGTCTTCGGAGTCGAGGATCGTGCGGAACCCGCCGCGCACGAGCGACTGGTCGTCGACGACGAGCACGCGGATGCTCATGCGCTCACCTCTTCGGTACGGCGCAGCGGGAATTCGGCGCGCACGAGGTACCCGCCCCGCGAGCGGGGTCCGAGCTCGAGGCGACCGCCGGCCGCGGCGACCCGCTCGCGCATGCCCACCTGGCCGAGACGCCGGCTCGAGGCATCCGTCGCCGTCTCGCTCGACGGTCGCAGCACGGGGCCCGTGTTGGTCACCTCGACCTCGACCGACTCGTCAGACCAGCGCACGCGGACTTCAGCCGTCGCGGCGGCGCCCGCGTGCTTCCGCACGTTCGTGAGCGCCTCCTGCACGATGCGGTAGGCGCTGAGGTCGACGACCGCGGAGATCGGCACCGCGTCGCCGACGATCGAGAGCGTCGTCGGCAGGCCGCCGGCCGCGCACTCCGCCACGAGGTCGTCGAGGCGGGCGATGCCTCGCGTCGACGTGCTCGTGGTCGCGGGCTCGTCGTCGCCGGAGCCCGTGCGGGTGCCGGCCAGGCCGAGGGCGTGGTCGAGCACAGCGACCGAGCCGGTCTCTGCATCACCGCGGAGCGTGCCGAGCAAGCCGTGCAACTCGTCGACGGCGTCGCGGGCACTCGACTCGATCGACGAGAGCGCAGCCGCAGCAGCATCGGGATCCTTCGCGAGGACGCGTCGCGCCGCTCCCGCCTGCACGCCGATCACCGAGACGTGGTGGGCGACGACGTCGTGCAGCTCGCGGGCGATGCGCAACCGCTCGATCGCGACGGCCTGTGCGCGCGTGCGCTCGCGCTCGGAGGCGAGTTCGGCGGTGCGCTGCTCGAGCTCTGCGCGCGACCTGGCCGAACGGTAGCCCGTGTCGCCGAAGTACCACGCGCCGCCGAAGTAGAGCAGATTCGTGAGCACGTTGATGAGGCCGTACGCGAGATACGGCGAGACCGTTCCCTCGCGGGAGAAGTCGGGCAGGTGGTCCTGTACTGCGGAGTAGTAGATGAGCCCCCAGAACAACCACCCGAACATGACGGCGACGATGACGCCGCGCACGATCGTCGCGCGACGTCGGCTACGACCCCACGCGCCGACCGTGTAGATGGCGACGAACAGGCAGATGTTGCTGAAGAGTGCGTCGCCGACGGGCACGATACCGCCGACGATGAAGGTCGCGGATGCCACGAGCGCGACGAGCTCGGGCTGGAGGCGCCTGGCTGCCAAGGGCAACGTCATCGCGGCGACCCAGAGCACCGAACCCCACCACGGAGCGCCCCCGCCCTCCCCGTCGCCCTGTCCCCACCCGGCGATGCGGTAGAGCACGACCGTCGCCGCGGTGCCGGCGGCGAGCACGAGGGCGAGGATCACATCGTTGCGGAGGGCGCGTCGGCCCGGCCGCGGGCGCACCCACTCGATGCCCTCGACGACGGGCGGCGCTGCGTTGGCGGTCATCGCTCCACGCTAGCGAGCCGTTGGGCTCGGCGGCTCCGCCGCTCGGCGGAGAAGTGCTGCAGCCGAGACGGATGGGCGAGCGGAAGGGGCGAGCCCCGTAGCGCCGCGCGAGTGACCGGAACTGATCGTTTCGCGCGGCGTCCTGGTCGACTTCGATCACCATGTTGACCGATTCGATCACGCCTTCCTACCCTTGGCCCGGGCCCTCGTGCGAAGGCCATCACGACTGTCGAAGGAGACCTCGTGCCTCGCTTGAACCATCACCGGCGCAGAACCGCCGCTGTCGTCGTCGCAGGAACACTCATCGGCGGCGGTTTCGTCGCGGTGTCGACCAGCCCGGCATTCGCCGACGTGCCGGTCGGTGACGTGTACGTCTCCGACCTTCCGTGGCTGAACGAGTCGAACGGATGGGGGCCGATCGAGCGCGACTCCTCGAACGGAGAATCCGCCGCCGGTGACGGCAAACCGATCACCATCGGTGGCGCCGTCTACCCGAAGGGCATCGGCATGCACGCGACGGGCGCGCTGTCGGTCGAGCTCGGAGCGAACTGCAGGGCGTTCAGTGCGAAGGTCGGCCTCGACGACGAGGTCACGTCGGGGATCGGCACCGTGCGGTTCCAGGTGTTCGGCGACGGCGCGTTGCTCGCCGAGACGGGTGTGGTCACCGGCAACGATGCCGCGGTCGATCTGGCGACGGATGTCACGGGCGTTGAGGTCCTGCGCCTCGTCGCCCATGAGGCGACCAACGGCAAGAACTTCGACCACGCCGACTGGGGCGACGCCAAGCTCGTCTGCGACGACGAGGTTCCCGAGGAGCCGGTCGTCGTCGAACAATGGGCCATCGACGGGCCCGAGGGTTCCACGATCGACGGTGTCCTCAAGCTCGATTCCGCTGGCCGTGTGGCACTCGACGTCATGAACGGAACGACGGCGCTCGTGCAGGCGACGCGACTCGGACTCACGGGCAGCGACGGCGACTTCCGAGACGGGCTGACGTTCGTCGGCCGCACCGACGACGTGGTGAGCGATTCGTACACCATGGTCACCGGCAAGGAGGAGGAGCGCGCCTACACGTTCAGCGAGTCGGTCTTCGAGTTCGCGAATGAGGCGGGTGCGCACTTCTCCATCGCCGTGCGGCTCTCCGACGACGGCGCAGCGTACCGCTATCTCGTCGCAGGCGAGGGTGAGCACCGGGTCGACGACGAGTCGGGCGCGTGGGAACTCCCGATGGATGGTGCCGCGTGGATGCAGCGTTCCTACGCCGTGAACTACGAGGCGGAATGGATGCAGACCACCGCGACCGCCTCGAACGGCACCGGCAGCGTCGGGTACCCCGCGCTGTTCCAGCAGGGCGAGCAGTACGTGCTCCTCACTGAGGCGGATCTGCACGGCGACTACTCCGGTTCGCATCTCGCGCACGCCGCCGGCACCCTGCGATACGGCGTGGACCTCTTCCAGGGCGCCCCAGTGACGTCGACGGGCGAGCTCTCGACGCCATGGCGCGTCGCGATCGTCGGCGGCCTCGACACGATCGTCGAGTCGACCATCGTCGACGACCTGGCGACGCCGAACCAGCTCAGCGGCGAGGACACCTCGTGGATCAAGCCCGGAGTGTCCAGCTGGAGCTGGCTCACCGACTGGAACAGCCCCAAGGACGAGGCGCGCCAACGCGACTTCGTCGACCTCTCGGCCCGGAACGGCTGGGAGTACGTGCTGCTCGACGAAGGCTGGGACGCGAGCTGGGTGCCGCGCACGGTGCGGTACGCCGAGACCAAGGGCGTCGACGTCATCATGTGGTTCCACAGTCGCGACCTCCGCACGCAGGAGCAACGCGACGAGTGGCTGCCCCGCCTCGCATCGTGGGGCGTCAAGGGCATCAAGGTCGACTTCATGGACACCGACAGCCAGGCGATCCACCAGTGGTACGACCTGATCGCGGCCGACACCGCCGCGAACCGGCTCATGATCAACTTCCACGGCTCATCGCTGCCGACCGGCTTGCAGCGCACCTGGCCGCACATCATGAGCTACGAGGCGGTGCGCGGCGCCGAGAACGGCATCAGCCCCGCCCGGAGCCTCATGGTTCCGTTCACGCGCAACGTCGTCGGGTCAATGGACTGGACGCCCGTCACGTTCTCGCGCGGCAACGGCAACTCGTCGAAGGCCCACGAGGTGGCCATGAGCATCGTCTACGAGTCGGGCTGGCAACACCTCTCGGACAAGCCGGAGGCCTATGCCGCCGAACCGAACGCGGAGCGCTTCCTGCAGAACCTCCCGGCGCACTGGGACGAGACGCAGCTCGTGAGCGGCACGCCCGCGTCCGACGTCGTGCTCGCACGACGTGCTGGTGACCGCTGGTACGTCGGCGGCATGCGCGCCGGATCGGGCGAGCCGCTGCAGTTGCCGCTCGAGCAGTTCGGCGGCAAGCACCTCATCGTCGACCTGTTGACGGATGACGGGACCAATGGTTCGGCGACGGTGCTCACCACGACGCACACGACCAAGGATCAGACCCTCACCATCCCGACGGCGACCAACGGCGGGTTCGCAGCGGTCGTCTGCCTCGACAAGCCGGGACGGGAGAGCTGCCTGGAGCCGGCCGAGCCGTGGGCCGCGGTGGACCTCACTGTCGAGCCGTCCGCGGCCGAGGTCGCGCCTGGCTCGACGGTCGAGCTGAAGACGTCCTTCGCGGTCGAGACCGACGCGAAGAAGGTCGCGATCACACCCGTCGTTCCCGAGGGCTGGACGCTCGACGGCACGACCGTGACAGCGAAGACGCTTCCGGCAGGCGAGGCGCTCGAGGCATCCTGGACCCTCACGGTCCCCGAGGACGGAGCGAGCGGCACCGTCGAGATCCCGGTCGAGGTCGCGTATCGCGTCGGCAGCGAGCTGCGCACCGCGGCGAGCCAGTCGACCCTCTGGGTCACGCCCGAGCCGCTCGACGGGCTGAACTTCATCTCCGATCTCGAATGGCTCGAGCAGTCGAACGGCTACGGTCCGGTCGAGCGGGATCTGTCGAACGGGCAGGCGGCGGCGAACGACGGTCGCACCATCGAGATCGCCGGTGTCTCGTATCCCAAGGGCGTCGGCATGCACGCGACGGGTTCGCTGACGGCATGGCTCGGTGGCACGTGCTCGGCATTCGATGCCGTCGTCGGAATCGACGACGAGGTGCTCGAGACGCCCGGGGAGAGCGGCATCGGCTCGGTGAAGTTCCTGGTCTACGGCGACGGGGTGCTCCTCACCGAGACCGCGGTGCTGACGAACGACCAGGGCGCGGTGCCGCTCAGCGTCGACGTGACCGGGGTGCAGCGTCTTCGGCTCGTTGCCGACGAGGCGACGAACGGCAAGAACTTCGACCACGCCGACTGGGCGGACGCGAAGGTCACCTGCGACGCGAGCTGATCTCGAGGGGCACCGGATGCCACATTCCGGTGCCCCTCGTGCCTTCCGCGCCTAGGCTTGAACGATCGAAGCGCCGTCCGTCGGCATCGTGCAGGGAGGTCGGATGTTCACCGAGGAACGACGCCAGGTCATCCTCTCGGCGCTGTCCGTGCACGGCTCCGCGTCGGTCACAGACCTCTCGCGCATGGTTCGTGCCTCGGAGATCACGATCCGCCGTGACCTGAGAGCGCTCGACGAGGCCGGTCTCGTCGTGCGGCATCGTGGCGGGGCATCCGTCGGACGATCGAGCATGGACGAGCTGAGCTACCGCGAGAAGGCCGTGGTGGCGGCCGAGGAGAAACTGGCGATGGCGGCGGTCGCCGCGGACCTCGTGGACGACGGCGATGTCATCATGCTGTGCCCGGGCACCACGACGCAGGCGCTCGCGCAACGGCTCACCCATCGGCGCCTGATGGTCGCGACGACGTCGGTGCTCGTTGCGAGCGCGCTCGTCGATTCCACCGATGTGGAGGTGCTGCTCATCGGCGGAATCCTTCGCGGCAGCATCCGTGGCGTGATCGGCGGCGAGGCCGAGAAGGCAGTCTCCCGCCTGCGATTCCACAAGGTCTTCCTCTCGGGCAACGGCCTCACGGCGGCGAACGGGCTCAGCACCCCGAACATGCACGTGGCGAGCATCGACCGTGCCGCGGTCGACTCCGCGAAGCGCGTCATGGTGCTCGCCGACCACACGAAGGTAGGCGTCGACTCCATGGTGCAGACGGTGCCCACGGAGCGCATCGACACCCTCGTCACCGATGTGCGCGCGGATCGGGGCGAACTCGACCGGCTGGCCGCGGCGGGCGTGCAGCTGCGGATCGCGGAGCCCGCCGACGGATTCGCGGGACGTGGCGCATCGTCGGCCGACTCGACAGCATCGTGACGGTCGTCGCAGCGCATCACGGGCATCATCGTGTTCGGCGTCGAGTTCTTCGGCGAGCCCGAGTGGCAGACGACGAACCCCGCGAAGTTCCTCGCGTTCAACCTGCCGTACGTGCTGATTCCGATCGTGCTGCTCGTGCGCATGCGGAAACCGGAACCATTCGCGCGTCGGTTCTGAGCGAGCCGACGAGCGGATGTCGCGGCTCGCGGTGCTCGGTCGAGCGCGGCCGGCGCTCGGAATTCAGGAGATCTCGCCTCATCGGCGCACATGCGGGGTCATGACCGCGAATCTCCTGCGGGATGGCGACCCCGCGGCTCCGCCGGCCCGACGATCGTCCGGTCAGATCCGAATGGGGAAGGTCAGCAGGATCACGACGCCGACGACCGCGACGGTGATCGCGAGCCCGAGCAGCGTGCGCACGACCCAGGGCTGAAGCTCGCGCTGCGACATGGCGGTGAGGAACAGCACGAGGGCGAAGAGCACGGTCAGGATCGAGTAGTTGTCGCCCCGCTGGTTGTTCTCGAGTGCGTCGTGGAACCTGCTGTCGGCGCGGTCGCTGAGCGCGGCGGCCTCCTCCGTTCCCGGCGGCACGTAGGCGTCGAGCGCGAACGGGCCGCGAGCTTCTCGGCCACCGGCGTTCCACGCGTCGAACGCCGCGGCGAACTCCGGCGAGAACCGCTGTTCGATGTAGCCGGCCAGTCGCGCGTCGCCCTGGTCGGTTGCGAGCACCCACTGCACCCAGATCGCCTGGTCGTTCGCACGCGCGTCGCGCGCCTGGCTCGCGAAGTCGATCGACTGCACTCGAGCGCTCGAAGCCTCGCTGAACGCGATCGACATCTCGCCGCCCCATTTCGACGACTGGAATCCGCACCAGGCAGTGAGCACGGCGACCGCCGACAGCACGAACACGGCGATCGCGTCGATCACGCGCTTGCGGATCACCTCCCGCCGGTGCTGCGACTCGTCGGCTGCGGAGGCGGCAGCAGAGTCCGCCGGCGCGTTCGCATTCGAGTCGTCGACGGGGTCGGAGTGCGCAGTCTCGGTCACGGCACGATTCTGCCCCAACGCCCGTCGGATCACCGGTCGCAGCGCCGAGATTCCCCCGTCACGACGTGAGCCGCGGCATCCGCTGCCCTCGGCTCAACCGGCCCGACCGGCTCAGCCGAGCGGATCGGCCTCGAGATCGCGCACGTGGTAGAACTCCTGGTCCCAGAGGGCGTAGATGAGCCACGTCGGCAGGATGTACGACTCCTGCATGTAGTTCGACTGCGAGGCATGGATCGTCCACCCCTCGTGCTTCTTCGCCACCTCGGCGCTCATCGCGTATTCGGGCTTCGGCTGGTTCGCGACGACGAACGCGCCCGCCTCGCCGCCGAAGACCGAGAGCGCGCCAGAAGGGCTGATCGTGTACACGAGGTGCTTCGGCCCGGAGTACGAGCCGCCCGACGCCGCGAGTTCGGCGATCGCGAGCTCGGTGATTCGACCCATCTCCATGTGGTCGGCGTGCCCGGTCGCGCCGCTCTCGGGCCAGAAGCCGACGACGACGTCGGGACGCACGCGCTTCATCTCGGCGACCACGCGCGAGACGAGTTCGTCTTCGCCTGCCTCGGGCACTCCGCCGTCGGAGTAGTCCCACACGACGTGCCGGTCGACGCCGAGGTTGAAGCTGTTCTTCAGCGCCTCGGCCTTGCGGATGTCGCCGAGATCCTCCTGCCGCGCGACGACGGGCGTCTGGTGCCCGGCCTCGCCCTGCGTGGCGGTGATCATCGCCGTGTACGCCCCGCCCTGATGGGCGCGGAAGAACAACCCGTTGACGGTCTGCTCGTCGTCGGGGTGGGCGAAGACGCCGAGCACGCGCTCGCCGTCGAGTTCGGCGACGACCGAGTCGACGCCCCTCGCGGTGGGTTCGAAGAAGAGGTGCCGGCCGGCCCAGTAGGCCCCGCCGAGCAGGGCGAGGATGACGGCGGCGACGACGATGAGCGCGACGGTGCGCTTGCGCATGGGTGGGGGCTCCCGGTACGGATCCGCGTCGGGTTCGCGGATGGTTCGAGCAGGCTAACCCGAGGTGCACCGAAAACCGAATCGTGCTCAGTACTGCGCGTTCGCGTAAGGCCCACCGCGCCGTTCTGCGCAAGACCCTTGCCCTGGGGAAGATATCTTCCTATTCTTTCCCCATGGCGCGCAGACGTGAAGGACGACTCGTCGACCTCGAGGTCGACATCCTCGCGGCCGGCATGGAGCTGCAGGGCGATGACGGCGAGTTCTATGGCTTCGCGCTCGCGAAGCGCATCGCCGAGCGAGCGGATGCCGCGGCGCTCACCGCCCACGGAACGCTCTACAAGGCGCTCGCCCGGCTGAGCGAGCGGGGCCTGCTCGAATCCGTCTGGGAGGACGCCGCGATCGGTGCATCCGAGGGGCGACCGCGACGCCGGCTCTATCGCGTCACCGGCGCCGGGGAGCTCGCGTACCGCGCCGAACTCGAAGCGCGACGAGTCGTCGCCGTGCAGGGCAAGGCGGCCTTCGCATGACCGCCGGGCCCGCGGCATCCGCTCATCGCAGCGATCGCGCCGTGCTCGCCTGGGGCCGCTGGTACACGCGCGACCTGCCGGGCGATATCGCCGCCGATCGCATCGCCGAACTCGAGTCCGACGTCTTCGAGGAGCGCGCCGCGGCCGGCTCCGACCCGGGCGTCGGGTCGTCGATCCTCTGGCGTGCCGCGCGCGGCGTCCCTGCCGACCTCGCGTGGCGGTCCGCCCGGCTGCACGCGGCAGCGCTCACGGCACCGGCGGGCACGTTCCCGCTCGCGATGCCGGCACTCGCCCACGTCGCGACCGCGCTGCTGCTCGCCTGGGGCGTGCTCATCGTCGTGCGGGTCGGCTCCGGCATCCTCGACGGCTCATGGGTCGGCGCATGGGACCTCGTCGCGGCGGGCCTCGTCGGCCTCGGCCTCGCGCTCATCGGCTCGGCGCTGACGATGGTGCCCGAGGCGCGCTGGCTCGGCGCGCTCTGGCTCGCGGTGGCGAGCTACGTGCTGCTCCGCTTCGGCATGTACACGCTCATCGCCACGAGCGTCACGCTCACCGACTTCTACACCTCGGCGCTCAGCCAGGCGATGCTCATCAATCGCGTGCTGGCCGCGGCCGGCGTGATCTTCTTCGTGGCGATGGCCGCCTGGTGGCTGCCCGCCGACCGGGGCCTCTGGGCCGAGCGACGCCGGCGGGCGAGCGATTCGCCCCGCCTCCGACCGGAAGGAATCACCGCGTGAACGTGCAACGCATCGCCGCGATCGCCGCGATCACTGGCGCCGTACTCGGCGGAGCATCCGTGGTTGCGCTCGGCGCGGCCGCCTACAGCGCCAACCAGCCCCGTGCGGAGCTCGTCTCCTCTGCGCACGACGACGGCCCAGAACCGGAGTCCGACACGACCTCGAATGCCGCGCCCGCCGCAGGCGAGCAGAGCTCGCAGCTCGCCGCCGCATCGGGCACCGATACGAACGCCGCCGACTACAACCCCTACCTCGACCCGCTGAGCGACCAGTACGTGACGCCCGAGGCGCGTTCGGAGTGGCTCGGCAAGCAGGTCGTGATCCGCGAGTGCATGGCCGACGCCGGCTTCGACTTCCTCGAGTGGCAGTGGTGGCTCGGCGGCAGCCCGCAGCCGACCGGGCTCGACTACGAGACCTCGATCCTCTGGACGCAGGCGCTCTACGGCCCCGACATCTACAACCCCGGCGGTGGTTGCGCCACGAAGGGCGACGAGGCCGAGGCGGCGGCGCGCGCAGCCGGGCAGCCGCTCAGCGCCACGGAGACGCCGGTCGACCCCGAAGCGGCGACCGAGCGCGAGATCTGGCTCGAGTTCCAGCAGCGCGTGCGCGATTGCATGACCGAGGCCGGGCACGAGTACCTCTACTTCGAGTGGTGGAACCCCGACGGGTCGGAGGCCCAGCCGCTCGATCTCAGTGAGGCCGAGCGCGCCGAGTGGACCCTCGCGCTGCACGGCAACTCCGGTGGGGGAGCCGCTTATCGCTGGGAGGACGCGGGCTGCTGGGGCCGGGCCGTGCACGAGTCGGGCAACGACAACATGCACTGAGCCGCGCCCGCAGCGCCAGCGCGAGCTGAGCTCAGCGGATGCCGCAGCTCAGGCCTTGGCGCCCTTGACCTTCTCCTTCAGGAAGATGAGGGGCAGGAGCCACGTGCCGAGCGCCGTGACGATCCAGACCGTGAGCGTCGCGAGGATCCAGGTCACCCAGCCGTCGATCGTGATGCCGCCCGGGAAGAGCGAGGCGATGAGCAGCGCCACGAATGTCGAGACGAGGCCGATGCCGCCGAGCACCGCAGAGGCGTGCTGCCGGGCGACGTTGAAGATGAACGGGCCGAGCACCGCCTGGGCGATCGTGAAGACGAGGGTCGCCACGAGGAACCCGCCCCACTCGATGTGGAAGTCGGGGAGGATCCACGACGCGATGAGCAGGCCGAGGGCGGCGGTCACGAGGGAGATCGCCGTGCGGATGAGGAAGCGGATCATGCCGCGAGCGTAGCGGGGCAACGGATGCCGCGTCGAGCAGCGCGCCGCAGCCGCATCCGCTCGCTTCCACCTCAAGGGCGACCGTGGCGGTGCCGGCGCGAAGCGAGCAAGATATGTCGCATGGCCGAACGTGCGACGCGTGAGGAGACGGCACCGAACCCGGCGGCGCGCCGGGTGCAGGCGGCCTACTTCACGTTGCTCATCGGGAACACGCTCGCCGCCTCGTTCATCTGGGGCGTCAACACGCTCTTCCTGCTCGACGCCGGCCTCTCGAACTTCGAGGCGTTCGCCGCCAACGCCTTCTTCTCGGTGGGCATGGTGATCTTCGAGGTGCCGACGGGGGTCGTCGCCGACACGCTCGGGCGGCGCGTCTCGTACCTGCTCGGCACCATCACGCTCGCGGTGACGACCGTGCTCTACTACCTGCTCTGGGTGGCGCACTCGCCGTTCTGGATGTGGGCGATCGTCTCGGTGCTGCTCGGGCTCGGCTTCACGTTCTTCTCGGGCGCCGTCGAGGCGTGGCTCGTCGACGCGCTCGCCGCGACCGGATACACGGGCGGGCTCGAGAAGGTCTTCGGGCGGGGCCTCGCCTTCTCGGGGGCTGCGATGTTCCTCGGTTCCATCGCGGGCGGCGTGGTCGCACAGGCCACGAACCTCGGCGTGCCGTTTCTCATACGCGCCGGCATCCTCGTCGTGATGTTCGTCGTCGCCGCGCTCGTGATGCACGACCTCGGCTTCACGCCCGCGGGCCGCGCACACCCGATCCGGGCGACGAAGGAGGTCTTCAACGCCTCGCTGAAGTACGGGCTCGGGCGGCGGCCCGTGCGCTACGTCATGTTCGCCTCGTTCTTCACGTCGGGCGTCGGCTTCTACGTCTTCTACGCACTGCAGCCCTACCTCGTCGAACTCTGGGGCGACACGGGCGCCTACTCGATCGCGGGACTCGCCGCGGCGATCCTGTCGGGCTCGCAGGTGATCGGCGGACTCGTTGCGCCGTGGGTGCGCCGGCGCTTCCGCAAGCGCACGACGACCATCATCCTGAGCCTCGTCGTCTCGACCCTCGTGCTGCTCGCCCTCGGCGTGAACCGCAACTTCTGGATCGCGCTCGTGCTGCTCACCGTCTGGGGCCTCGTCGACGCGGCCGCCGGGCCGGTGCAGCAGGCGTACCTGAACGACATGATCCCGTCGCAGCAGCGCGCGACCGTGCTCTCGTTCGACTCACTGCTCGGCAGTACAGGCGGCGCCGTGATCCAGCCCGTGCTCGGCCGCTCGGCCGACCTCTGGGGCTATCCGGGATCGCTGGTCGTCAGCGGCGGCATCCAGGCGCTCGCCGTGCCGTTCCTGTGGCTGAGCCGTCGACAGGGTTCGCCGGCGGATGTCGCGACGGGCGAGTCGCGCGACGGCCCCGACGAGATCACGGAGGCGGGGCCACCGGTCGGCTGACCGGAGTCGTTCGCAGCTCCCCCCCGTTCGGGGGGCGTGTAGCATGGCTCGGACACGCCCGAGCGACCGAGCGGTCGTTCCCGAATCGCGGCGGGAGGTGCCCGATGCGGAAGACCGTCTTCATCAGCGCTGCCGTCGCGGCCCTCTTCGTCGGCTCGATCTTCATCGGCGTCGCAGCCGCCACGACCGGCGCACCGGTGCTCTACGACGCGCGCTCGCCGCAGCCCGTCGCGACGGGTGCCGCCGGCTTCGAGGTCGACGAGGGGCGGGCGCAGGGCGGCGACCAGCACGTGCCGGCCGACGGCGCCGACAGCGACGACGGACCGTTGCCGAGTCCGACGACTCCGCCGAGCGCGTCGCAACGCCCCGACCCCGCCCCGACGCCCCCGCCGAGCACCTCGCACCCGCCGGTGGCCGACCCGATGCCCACGCCCGACGAGCAGCAGGCCTGGCTCGGCTTCCAGCAGCTCGTGCGCGAGTGCATGGTCACGGCGGGTCACGAGTACCGCGAGTGGGAGTGGTGGACCACCGAGCCGCGTGACCCGACCTCGACGGCACCGGCGATGCCCGACGGGCTCACTGAAGACGGCGAGATCGCCTGGCGTCTCGCGCTCGAGGGCGACGGCGAGAACGACGGATGCCTCGGCGAGGCCGTTCGCGAGGACCAGGCGAACCCGGTCGTGCCGCCCGGGGCGGCTCCGCCGCCTCCGCCTGCCGAGACCGAGGCGCCCGATGCGACGGTGCCCGAAGCGACGGTCCCTGAAGGCTGATCCCGAGACGCCGGTCGAAGTCTCCACATCAGGGTTTTCCCTCTGTCGCGACCGAACGGCGGCCGATAGCCTGTGCCGACCGCGCAATTCGTGCGGAGGGCGGAGCGCGTCATGCGGCAGAACAGGTTCTTTGCGGGAGCCGTTGCGGGCGTGTTCCTCTGCGGAGCGCTCGCGGGATGCACGGGAACCGACCCCGACCCGACGGCCGAGACCGTCGCGGCAGGGGCGACCGCTGCAGCGCCGACGCCGCGGGCGACACGGGCGCCCGACGCATCCGGCGCTTCCGCCGCAACGCCCGTTCCCGATGCCGTCGCATCGAGCGTCGATGACACCGACATCAGGCTCGAAGTCGGTCAGATCATCGAGGCACCGGTGCCGTCACCCGAGCTTCGGCAGGCACCTGTGCCGGCGCCAGAGGCCGTCGCCATGCCGACGCATTGCATCGACGAGCAGCTCGCCCTCGCGTACCGGGAGCGTCCGCAGGACTCAGGCGCCGGCAGCTTCATGGGCGACCTCGTGTTCACGAACACCTCGGCGGCCGACTGCTCCTTCGACGGGTGGCCGGGACTCATCGCGCAGAGCGCCGACGGCGTGCGGCTCGGCGCGCCCGCCCGAGCGTTCGGAGCGACGTCGTCGCTGGTCGTGCTCACGGCGCATGGCGGGATGGCCGTCTCCGAACTGCACGGCGGCCAGCCGGGGCCATACGGCTGCCCGGCGACGACGTCGACGACGCTTCGCGCGTACATCACGTCCGACGGGGCCGGGCCGGGCGTCGCGGTGGCGCAGTCGATCCCGGTCTGCGCCGACGGGACGTCCACGCTGCGCATCGGTCCGCTCGGCGGCTAGACGACTCAGGCCTCGGCCGACAGCGTCTCGACGCGGCCGTTCAGCGCAGCGGCATCCGTGCCCCAGAGCTCGAGGACTGCCTCGGCGAGCCGACCTTCGAGGCCCGCGAGCGACTGCACGCGGAAGGTGACGGCCGCGGCGGTGTCGCCCGCCTTGCCGAAGCCCTGCGCGAGCGAGCGCATCCACGACTCGCTCGCCGCCTTGACCGCGGTGTAGTTCGCACCGCCCGCCGTTGGACGCTCGACCGTGGTCGACGAGACGATCGCGATGCGGCCGGCTGGGGAGGCGACGAGGTCGTCCCAGAACGCACGGCTGACGTATCGGAGCGCCGTGAACGAGCGCTCGAGCACCCGGTAGTCCTCTTCGGTCTGGCCGGCGATGCCTCCGCCGCCGCGCCAGCCGCCGACGAGGTGCACGACGCCGTCGACGTCGCCGACGCGGGCGTGCACGCGCATCGCGAGCTCGAGCACGTCGTCGCCGTCGGTGAGGTCGGCGTGTTCGCCGATGACTCCGGGCAGCTCGGCCTCGAGGGCCTCGATGCGCGACTCGTCGCTGCCCACGGCGACCACGCGCGCGCCGGCGTCGAGCAGGGCGCGGGCGACCGCTCGGCCCGAGGCGCTCGTCGCGCCCGCGATGAGCACGGTGCGATTCGCGAGGTCGGTCATGTTTGCTCCTCTTCGAGTTCCGCCGGTCGAGTAGCGAAGCTACCGGCCGGTCGAGTAGCGAAGCGTATCGAGACCACGTTACGGGGTCTCGATACGCCTCCTTCGTCGGCTACTCGACCGGCGGGTGAATCGCTCGTCAGGCGTCGGCGGCGGTGATGCCGACGGTCGACTCGATGACGGGCTTCATCTTCTTGTCGAGCGCCTCGTAGAACATCGACAGCGGGAACTCGTCGTCCATCACGAGGTCGGTGTAGCCCTTCGGCGGGCCGGCCAGCACCTCGCGGGGCAGGCCCTCGGCCCACACCGACGCCGGGTTCGGCGTCACGACGCTCGTCACGAGCTCGTACGCGGCGAGCCAGTGCACCGTCTTCGGGCGGTCGATCGACTTCCAGTAGAGCTCGTCGATCGCATCGCCGAGCTCGACGACCGCATCGGGCACGGCGTCCCAGTCGAAGCTCAGCGAGACGTCCGTCCAGTCGAGCACGTGCTTCTGGTGCAGCCACGCGAACAGCAGCTGGCCGCCGAGCCCGTCGTAGTTGCGCACGCGCGAGCCCGTGATCGCGAAGCGGAAGATGCGG
The DNA here is from genome assembly GCF_036576125.1 of Agromyces sp. CCNWLW203. Taxonomy (NCBI): domain Bacteria; kingdom Bacillati; phylum Actinomycetota; class Actinomycetes; order Micrococcales; family Microbacteriaceae; genus Agromyces; species Agromyces sp. CCNWLW203. Next base: position 47,210 of record NZ_JAZHYX010000005.1, read on the forward strand.
TCGAAGATCACCGCGTACTGCACGAGCTTGCCGTGCTCGAGCAGCTGCTGCTCGACCTCGGTGAGCTCTTCGCCGGCGTCGGCGCGCTTGCGCAGGCCGCGCTCGATCTTCACCGACTCGCGGAACGCGGTGAGGTCGCACCGCAGCTCTTCCAGCGAGTAGAGGAAGAACGGCATGCGCTGCTTGATCATGAAGGGGTCGAACGGCAGGTCGCCGCGCATGTGCGTGCGGTCGTGGATGATGTCCCACATCACGAACGTGCGCTCGGCGAGCTCCTGGTCATCGAGCAGCGCCGCCGCGTCGGCGGGCAGCTCGAGCTTCGTGATCTCGGATGCCGCGCGCACGACCCTGCGGTAGCGCGCCGCCTCGCGGTCCTGGAAGATCGCGCCCCATGTGAAGGGCGGGATCTCGCGCATCGCGACCGTCTCGGGGAAGAGCACCGCCGAGTTCGTGTCGTAACCGGGCGTGAAGTCGACGAGGCGCAGGCTCACGAAGAGCTTGTTGCCGTAGTCGCCGGCCTCGAGCTCTGCGATGAACTCGGGCCAGATCGTCTCGACGACGAGCGCCTCGACGTGCCGGTCGGGCGAGCCGTTCTGCGTGACCATCGGGAACACCACGAGGTGGCGGATGCCGTCGATGCGGTGCCGCTGCGGCTGGAACACCACGAGCGAGTCGAGGAAGTCGGGCACGCCGAAGCCCTCGGCCTGCCAACGGCGGAAGTCGACGACGGATGCCGCGAGGTACTCGGCCTCGTGCGGGAACCGCGGAGCGAGCGCCTCGATCGACTCGACGATCGCGTCGACGAGCTCGGATGCGGCGTCGCGGTCGCTCGCCTCGGGCACCGAGCCGTCTTTCACCTGCAACGACTGGAGGGCGGTCGCCGACTCCTTGAGGCGAAGCCACGCGGCATCCGTCTCGACGCCCTCGGCGAGTGCGAGGTCGGCGGCGGTCACGGCGTCCTCGAGAACCTCGGGTTCGCCGATGATGGCGTCGATCGTGGTGTTGCTCGACATGTGAACCTCCGATCCTCGATGAGGGGTGAGTGCGTCTGGAATGTGCGCGGCGCGAATCGCCGTGCTCCTCAAGGCTACGAGCCGAGGCTCCGCGATTGGTTGTGCCCCGGCGCGGGAATCTTGCGTGGGCGCAAGATTTCGCGGCAGAGATCGCCATCGCGCGCAGCGGGGTCGAATCGGCCCTCGCCGTGGTCGTTCTTCGAGGCTGGAGCGGGTGCTGCCACTGAGCCGGGCCGGTGCGAGCACGTGTTCGGAGGGGCGCCGGATTCGGCTGCGAGACCGGTGCGGGTCCGGATGGCGCCCGGTCGGCGCTTCCATAACGTGAGGGATATTCAGTTCACGAATGGAAGGAACCAGATCATGTCCACCACGAAGACGGGAGCCGTCGCCATCGGAACAGTGGCCCTCCTCGTCGCACTCACCGCATGCGCCGGCCTGCGCGGCAACGATGCCCAGCCCGCCAACCTGCCGCAGTCGCAGCACGAGCTGCAGCAATCGGTACGGCAGGAGACCGCTGCCATGCGCGCCGAACTCCGCGCCGCCGCCACGTCGGTGCAGGCGGCCTTGTCCGTCGAGGTGATCCGCACCGCGAAGCAGTCGGAGGCCCGCGCCGAGGTCGGCCCGTCGCCGGCCGACGTACAGGGGCAGCGCCTCGCGAAGTACGCTGCCGCGCTGAGCGCGAGTGACGCGCAGCGCCGGCACTTCGAGCTCGAGCACGGCGCATCATCCGAGCGCCTCCGTTGAGGGGCGCGTTCGCCGAAGCCCCGGCCGAGCGCCGGGGCCTCTTGTGTGCCCCGGTCGGCGCACTGAGCGCGTACTCCGCGTCGCATGCCGCAATACGGGCAGTGCTCACCATTGACAGGCGCTCACGGTCGCTGTCAGGATGCGGTTCGGCAACTCGTCGATTCCAACAGCAAGGAAACCTCACTCATGACCACTCCCGCTCCCGCCCCCGTGCCTGCACCGTCGGCGCCCGCCGAGAAGTGGAACGTCCTCTCGATCGTCGGCTTCGTGCTGTCGATCATCGGCTTCAACATCGTCGCGATCGTGCTCGGCTTCATCGGCCTGAGCCAGGTGAAGAAGACCGGTGAGCGCGGCCGCGGCCTCGCGATCGCCGCGATCATCATCGGCTTCGCCTCGATCGTGCTCGGCATCATTCTCTTCATCGTGTTCGCCTCGGTGATCGCGTCGAACCCGAACATCTCGACCTACTAGGTCATTCGGACCGACTCGCACGAAGTCCCCGCCCGGTTCGCCGGCGGGGACTTCGTCGTTCGCCCCCGAGTCAGGCCGCGGGGACGGGCTCGCGCACGGGCGCGGGTGCAGCGATGGTCGGCGCAGTGCGGCCGGCGGGCAGCAGCAGGGCGACGAGCGCCGACGCGAGCAGCACGGCTGCGCCGACGATGACCGCCGGCTGTGCGCCGACGCCGTAGTCCGCCGGCGTGAGCGAGCCGCCCGCGCCCGTGAAGACCGCCGTCGAGACGGCGATGCCGAGTGCCACGCCGACCTCGCGCAGCATCGAGTTGGTGCCGCTCGCCTTCGCGTGGTCGTTCGGCTTCATGGTCGCGAGCACGGCCGTCGCCGACGGCGCGAACACGAGCCCCATGCCGACGCCCGCGAGGATGAACGGCGCGACGAAGGCCGAGAACTGGGTGGCGGCGTCGAGCAGCTGCGAGAGCCAGAAGAGCGCGCCCGACAGCGCCGTGAGCCCTGCGACAATGAGCGTGCGCGTGCCGATGCGACCGGCGAACGCCCCCGCGAGCGGGGCGACGATCATCGGCGCGAGCGTCCACGGCGACGTCTGCAGCGCCGCCTCGAACGGGCTGGAGCCCTGCACGACCTGCAGGAACTGGATGAGCAGGAAGATCGATCCGAATGCGCCGAAGCTGAACCCGAAGCCCACGACGTTCGCCACGCTGAAGCTGCGGTCGCGGAAGAGCCGGAGCGGCAGGAGCGGCGCGGAGGCGCGTGACTCCCACGCGAGGAATGCGAGGAGCAGCACGCCGCCCGCGATGAGGCTGCCGAGCACCTCGAGGCTCGACCAGCCCGCGTCGTTGCCGCGGACGATGCCGTAGACGAGACCCAGCAGGCCGACGCCCGAGAGCACGAGGCCGACGACGTCGGCGCGGAGCCGAGCGCCGAAGCTGTTCGGCAGGGCGAGGAGCGCGAGCGCGATCGAGGCAACGCCGATGGGCACGTTGACCCAGAAGATCGCCTGCCAGGCCCAGCCTTCGATGATCGCGCCGCCGATGAGCGGGCCCACGGCGACGCCGAGGCCCGAGACGCCGCCCCAGATGCCGATCGCGAGCGGGCGGCGCGCGATCGGCACCGAGCCGGCGAGCAGGGTGAGCGAGAGCGGCATGATCGCCGCAGCGCCGAAGCCCTGCGCGGCGCGTGCCGCGATGAGCTGGCCCGGATCGGTGGCGAGCGCCGCGAGAGCCGAGCTCAGGGTGAAGACGACGATGCCGATGATGAAGACGGTGCGTCGCCCGAACCGGTCGCCGAGGGCGACGGCCATGAGGATCGTGCTCGCGAAGGCGAGCGTGTAGGCGTTCATGAACCACTGCAGCTCTTCGACGGAGGCCCCGAACTCCGAGTGCAGCACGGGCAGTGCGTTGGTCATGACGAGGTTGTCGAGCGTCGCCATGAACATCGGCAGCGCGGTGGCGACGAGCACGAGCCAGATCGGGCTCGGTCGTCGGGTGCCGCCGGTGCGCGGCGAGACGGACACTGCGGCATCGAGAGTGGTGGACACGACCGAGCTCCTTGTTGTTATCGGATGATTACATCGAACTGTAGTAATCGACTGATAACATGTCAACCATGACGGTCGAATCGGCTCCCACGGCTCCGCGCATGAAGGCGGCCGACCGCCGCGAGCTCATCCTCCAGGCCGCAACGGCCGTGTTCGGGGCGAAGACCTACGTCGGCACCACCACCGACGAGGTCGCCCGCGCCGCCGGTGTCAGCCAGCCCTATGTCGTGCGCCTCTTCGGCACGAAGGAGAAGCTCTTCGTCGAGGTCATCGAGCGTGCGTACGCCCGGCTTCTCGCCGAATTCCGTGCCGCGCTGCCCGGGCCCGTCGAGGGTCGCGTCGAGCGCATGGGAACGGCGTACACCGAACTGCTCGCGGAACGCGGCATGCTGCCCGTGATCGCCGGGTCGACGACGCTCGGCGGCGAGCCGGTCATCGGAAGGGTCGCCCGCCGAGGCTTCAGCGAGATCTGGAGCTTCGCGCGTGAGGAGGCCGGACTCTCGGAGGAGGAGACCCGGCGGTTCATGGCCACCGGCATGCTCATCAACGCGGTCGTCGGCCTTCGACTGACGGGCGACTACGGCGACGAACTCTCGGCGACCGAGATCCTCGACGCCTGCTTCCCTGACAGCGTGGCTAAGATGCGAGCGCTGCTGCCCCGCGCCGACGAGCCCTGGTGAGACGCCGGCGATCGGGTGAGCGGATGCCGCGGCATCCGCTCATCGTGTGTGACAGGCTTCGGCAATGACCGCTTCGCTCCGACCGATCGACCTCGACCGCCTGCCGGCGTGGATCGATCGCAGTGCCGCCGAGTACGCCGCAGATCTCGTGACGACGGGCAAGTCGGCCGATGAGGCGGCTCGCCAGGCGGCCGAGGGCATGGCCGAGTCGTTCCCGAACGGCGAGCTCTCGCCGGGCCACGCTGTCTTCGACGTGATGGACGGCGACGCCGTGGTCGGCTACCTCTGGATCGGGCCCGACACGAGCGGCGACGAGAGCTCCTGGTGGATCTGGGACGTGCTCGTCGAGCCCGGTCAACGCGGTCGCGGCCTCGGGCGCGAGGCGATGCGGCTCGGCGAGGAGTACGCGCGGGCGCAGGGCGCGCACTCGATCGGCCTGCATGTGTTCGGGTTCAACACCGCGGCGCACCGGCTCTACGAATCGCTCGGGTACGAGACGACGTCGATCAGGATGCGCAAGCGCCTGGAGTGATCGGCCGCGCCGATCAGAGCGACTTGCCCATGTGCATCGCGCCCACCGTGTAACCGAGGCTCGTGTAGAGCCGGATCGCGGGCTCGTTGTATGCGAACACGTTCAGGCGCAGGTTCGGGGCACCATGCTCGCGTGCCACCTCTTCAGCGAGTTCCATCGTTCGTCGCCCGAGCCCGCGGCCGCGATGCGACTCGTGGATGGCGACGTCCCAGACGTACCAATTGGCCGAGTCGGTCATCGGGCCGATCCAGAGCCAGCCGGCGTCCTCTCCGTCGGCGTCGACGGTGAAGAGCAGGTGTCCGTCGATGAGACGCCCATCGGGAAAGAACTGGTCCTGCGACGCCCGGCGTGCGGTGGCCGCCAGCTCGGCGCTGTCGCCGGCAGAGCGCCGCGCCTCCTCGTACGCCGCCATCGCGACGGGCAACCACTCGGCGGTCTCGGCATCGGTCTTAGGGATGAGGCGAACGTCGGTCATCGCTCCATGATGCCAGCGTGCGCGTGCTGAAGCGATGCCGGGCAGCGGTCACGCCCAGCGGCGCACGGCCCATCGCTCGATGAGCGCGACCACCGAATCGGTGAGCTTGCCGAGGAGCGCCAGCAGGATGATCGCGAGGAAGATGCGGTCGATGCGTCCGTTCTGCCCCGAGTCGTTCAGCAGGAACCCGAGCCCCATCGACGACGCGATGAGCTCGGCCGCGACGAGGAACAGCCACGACTGGGCGAGGGCCAGGCGGAGGGCCGAGAGCACCGACGGCACGACCGCGGGCAACTGCACCGTCGCGAAGAGCGCGACCCCGTGCAGTCCGAATGCGCGGCCTGCCTCGATCAGCTGGCGATCGACGTGCCGCAGCGATGCCGAGACGATCGTGTAGACCGGGAAGAACGCGCCGATCGCGATGAGGATGACCTTCGAGTCCTCGCCGATGCCGAACCAGAGGATGAGCAGCGGGATCCAGGCGAGCGATGGCACGGCGCGGATGCCGCCGAGCGTCGGGGCGAGCAGCACGTCGGCGAGCCGCGAGAGGCCGACGACCGCGCCGAGTGCGAGCCCGATCGCCGCGCCGAAGGCGAAGCCGAGGAACACCCGCTGGGTCGAGATCGCGACGTAGAGGCCGAGCACACCGCGCTCGGCGAGGTCGACCGCGGCGAGCCACACCATCTCGGGCGAGGGCAGCTGCGAGAGCGGCACGAGCCCTGACGTCGAGACCCACTGCCAGATCGCGAGCAGTGCGAGCGGGATGATCGCGCCGCCGACGATGCGGAACCAGCGGCGGTCGACGAGGCGGGCGCGCGGGCGCCCGCCGGTGGTGGTGACGGATGCCTCGCGCTCGCCGCTGCTCGGCCGGCGATCGATGCTCGACGACCCGTAGGGGCCGGCGACCGCGACCGCGAGGCCTTCCTGCGAGACCGGGGCGGCGAACTCGCTGTCGACGGACGACGCCCTCGGTGGGGCATCCGTCCGCTGCGAGGCATCCGTCATCGTGATCGCCTACTCGAAGCGGCCGGCGTCGGCCTTCGTGACGAAGGTGTCGTTGATGATCGTCTCGAGCGCCTCGTCGACCTGGGCCTGCGTCGCGACGTCGCCGAGCTCGACGAAGATCGGGCCGATCTTCTCGAGCACCTCGACCTGCGCGTCGCCCGGCACCGGGTCGACGTCGAGGTTCGAGCGCTCGTCGATGACCTTCGTGGCGACGGCGAGGTCGAGGCCGGCGACGTCCGCGAGGATCTGCGCCGTCTCCTCGGGGTTCTCGGCGGCCCATGCGCGCGCCTGCTCGTAAGCGTCGACGACGGCCTGCGCGACCTCGGGCTTGTCGGCGATGAACGTCTCGGTCGCGTTCAGGAAGCCGTAGCTGTTGAAGTCGACGTTGCGGTAGAAGAGGGTCGCGCCCTGCTCCTCGGCGCCGGCCATGATCGGGTCGAGGCCCGACCACGCGTCGACCGAGCCGTTCTGCAGCGCCGCCCATCCGTCGGCGTGCTGCAGGTTCTGCACGACGATGTCATCGGCCGAGAGGCCTTCGGCCTCGAGCGACTGCAGCAGGAAGAAGTAGGGGTCGGTGCCCTTCGTCGCCGCGACCTGCTTGCCCTTCAGGTCTTCGACCGAGGTGATCGGCGAGCCGTCGGGCGCTACGAGGGCGGCCCACTCGGGCTGCGAGTAGATGTCGATCACCTGGATGGGCGAACCGTTCGAACGTGCGAGCAGCGCGGCCGAGCCGGCGGTCGATCCGACGTCGATCGCTCCGGCGCGAAGCGCCTCGTTGGCCTTGTTCGAGCCGGCCGACTGCACCCAGTTGACCGTCAGGCCGGCGTCTTCGAGCCAGCCCTGGTCCTTGATGATGAGGCTCAGCGGGTTGTACGTCGCGAAGTCGATGTTGAGCGTCTGGCCCTCGAGTGAGACGGCCTCGCCGCTCGCGGCGGGCTCGGCTTCGGCGGCCTGGCCTTCGCCGGCGACGCAGCCGGAGAGCAGCAGGGCCGCCGCTGCGGCTGTCGCGCCCGCGACGAGCGCGGTGCGGAAGAACGGGGTGCGGGTCACGGGGGACTCCTTCTCTGGTGGCGGGTTCGTTGCGGTGGCGCGGTTGCTGTGGGCGCCGGTCAGAACGGGTAGTGCGGGATGGTCGTGGTCGTCTCGATGCCTCGGGCGGCGCCGTGGCGGTCGATGCCGAGCCCGTCGAGCAGGCGCCCGCGCAGCTCGGCGAGCTCGGCCGAACCGCGGTCGCGCGGCCGGGAGCCCGGCACGACGACGATCTGCCGGATGTCGGCACCCGGGCTCTCGCCGTCGCTGCCGAGCAGCACGACCCGATCGGCGAGCTGCAGCGCCTCGTCGACGTCGTGCGTGACGAGCAGCACGGTCGTGGGCGCGGCGGCGTGCACGTCGAGCAGGAGGTCCTGCATCTTCAGGCGAGTGAGGGCGTCGAGCGCGCCGAACGGCTCGTCGAGCAGCAGCACGCCGGGGTTGCGGGCGAGCGCGCGGGCGAGCGAGGTGCGCTGGGCCATGCCGCCCGAGATCTCGCGCGGACGATGCCCGGCGAAGTCCGCGAGCCCCACGAGCTCGATGAGCCGGGCGACCTTCTCGCGGCCGGCCGCCTTCGAGGTGCCGCGAGGCAGTCCGAGCGCGACGTTGCCGGCGACGGTGCGCCACGGCAGCAGCCGCGGTTCCTGGAACCCCACGGCCGATCGCGGGTCGAACGGTGCGGCCGCGGTGCCGTCGACCGAGACGGTGCCCGCGCTCGCGTGGTCGAGGCCGCCCGCGATTCGCAGTAGCGTCGACTTGCCGCACCCGCTCGGGCCGAGGATCGCCACGATCTCGCCCGCCGCGACCTCGAGGTCGACGTCGCGCAGCACCTGCCGGCGCCCTGCCGTCGTGTCGAAAGCGCGCCCGACACCACGGAACGAGACGGATGCCGCGGTCATGGCGTCTCCTCGACTGAGCGTGGTGGATGGGATTCCTCGACGCTATACATCGCAGAGAACACTGTCAGGCGGGCCTGACCCATGGCGTAATACGGGGATTCCGCGGCCGACGCCGTCCTGATCGAACTTTCTTCGGGTTCGCGCACGGTGCGCGCCGGCTCGCGCCTGCGGCGCTGAGCCCGCTCGCATTTCAGGACCAGAGCGACCATGGGTGCATATCTGCACGCGAGACTGCTCTGGTCCTGAAATATGCGGCGCTTCGATCGGTAGCAACGAGCGGCGGCGACCGGCGGTGCGGTCAGGCGATGGTGCCGTGCGGGAGAATGGACGGATGACGAGAACGGTTCGCGGTGCCAGTGTGCTGATCACCGGGGCTGCCGGCGGCATGGGCCGCATGTACGCTCAACGGGCGGTGGCCGAGCACGCGGCATCCGTCACCCTCTGGGACCGCGATGCGGCCGCCCTCGCCCGCACCGTCGACGAACTCGGCGCCGTCTCGCGCGGGCGCACCCGCATCCAGTCGTACGTCGTCGACGTCGGCGACCTCGGGGCGATCGCGAAGACCGCCCAGCGCGTGCGGCGCGAGGTCGGCAACCCCGACGTGCTCATCAACAACGCCGGCATCGTGCGCGGCAACCGCTACTTCTGGAACACCGACAACGGCGACGACACTCGCGCGACGATGCAGGTCAACGCGCTCGCGCCGATGTACATCGCGCGGGAGTTCCTGCCCGGCATGATCTCGAACGCGTACCGCGCAGCGCGCATCGTTAATGTCGCGAGCGCCGCTGGCACCCTCGCGAATCCCCGCATGTCGGTCTACGCCGCGTCGAAGGCTGCCCTCATCGGCTGGAGCGACTCGCTGCGGCTCGAGCTCGAGCAGTCCGACCACGGCAACGTGAAGGTCACCACCGTCACGCCGAGCTACATCGCGACCGGCATGTTCGCCGGCGCGCGCGGCCCGGTGCTCGCACCGGTGCTCGACCCCGAGTACGTCGTCGACCGGGTGTGGAAGGCGATGCTCGAGGGCCGGCCCCTGCTCGAGCTGCCGAGGAGCGTGCGCCTGTCGCGGGCACTGCGCGGCCTCCTGCCGACGCGCGTGTTCGACCGCGTCGTCGGCGACGGCTTCGGCGTCTACCGCTCGATGGAGCGGTTCACCGGGCGTCGCTGAGAAACGACCGGCGCCGCCTGCCTGCGCAGGAGACGCCGGTCGGTGCCGGGGCGGGTCGAACCTAGTCGCGCTGCAGCGTTGCGGAGAGCAGGTTCGGGGAGTCCTGGTTCACGTAGGCGGCGCTCGGGACGTAGACGGTGTCGCCCCTGACGAGCACCGAGGTCGGGTTGCTGAGCCCGTCCTCCGCGGTGAGCACCGTGGTGCGCACGCCGCCGGTCACCAGCACGACCTCGCTCGACGGATTGAGCGTGGCGATGATCTGGTCGCCACGCCCGGTGAAGGCGAAGTCGTCGACGCCGGCGAGGTCCTCGGCGGCCGTCGTCACCGCGCCGGCGGAGCCGTCGTCGCGGATGTCGATGCGCTGGATCGTCCCGGCGTCCAGGTTCGAGACGTAGAGGTCGCCGCGGTGAAGCTGAACGCCGTTCGCGCCGAGGAATCCGGCCTGTGCAAGGCCGGCATCGTCGGACCAGGTCTCGACGGCGCCGTTCCGGTCGATGCTGTAGACCGTCCCCGCGACGGAGTCGGCTGCGAGGAATCGTTCGTGCTCCTCGTCGTACGCCAGTCCGTTCGGGAGGCCATCGGCTGGGAGCGCCGCGATCAGGTCGAACTCGCCGGCGTCGTCGAGTTTCCAGAGCCCCGTGGTGTCGGCCTCGCCGGTGGCGTAGAGCGCGTAGTACGAGTCGTCGACGTGCGCGAGACCCGTCGTCAGTGCGAACCCGAGCACCGGGGTGGCGCTGCCACCGCCGGTCGGCGCGGGCAGGGTGCCGAGAACCTCGATCTCACCCGAGGGCGAGATCGCCGCGATCTGCCCACTGGCGGCGAAGGTGACCGCCACCCCACGGCCCGCGTTCACGATGTTCTCAGGCAGCTGCCCGGCGGCCAGATCGAACTCCGCGATGGTCGTGACGTCGCCGACGCCGGAGAAGGAAGCCGACCGGCTGGCGGTGAGCTCGACGGCGGCGGGCTCGGGCACGGCGGGCTCGGGCTCGGCGGGCGCGGGCGCGGCGGAGCAGGATCCGAGCACCACAGCGGTGCTCACGGCGAGGAGGCCGGTCGTGATGGCGGAGAAGCGGGGTTTGAACATGGGTGTGTACCTCGTTGGCTTGTCGGTGGAGTCGGGCCGTGTCGGCTTGGAACCCACTGTGCGACCGCGCCGCCGGCGGGGCCAGACCGCAGTGAAGGTACCCCTGACGTGGATACCTTCGCCGACACGAAGCAGGGCACGATGGGGGGATGACACGGACGAACGACTCGAATGAACTCGGCGCGTTCCTCCGAGCCAGCCGCGCCAGGATCACCCCGAAGCACGCGGGACTGACCTTGTACGGTGACCGCCGCCGGGTACCGGGCCTCCGGCGCGAAGAGCTCGCGATGCTCGCCGGCCTCAGTTCCTCGTACTACACGCGTCTCGAACAGGGGCAGTCGAGCGGCGCATCGACGCAGGTGCTCGACTCGCTCGCCGCGGCGCTGCGGCTGAACGATGCCGAGCGTGCGCACCTGCACACCCTCGCCAGCCACCGGGACGGAACGATCCGCGCCCGCGTCGTGCGGGGCTCCGAGATCGTGGATCCCGGCATGGTCGAACTGCTCGACGCGATGTGGGAGACCCCGGCCATGGTGCTGGGGCGCCGGAGCGAGGTGCTCGCTTGGAACCGCCCGGGCCACGCGCTCCTCGCCTCGCACGTGTCATTCGACGCCCCCCAGTATGCGACCTCACGGCCCGTGCTCGCCGCGATGGTGTTCCTGGATCCGGCGATGCGAGCGCTCTTCACGGACTGGCCGGCGAAGTGTCGAGCCGTCGTCGGAGATCTGCGACTGGCGGTCGGACACTTCCCCGATGACCCTGCGCTCGCCTCGCTGATCGGGATGCTGTCGATGAGGAGCCCCGAGTTCGCGAAACTGTGGGCAGACAACCGGGTACAGGCCCGGGCGACCGTGCAATACGAGATGCAGCACCCCTCGGTCGGTCGCCTCACGCTGACGAAGCACGCCCTGCAGTCGGCCGGCAACCCCGGCCAGATCCTCGTGACGCACACCGCCCCGACGGGTTCGGCCTCACGCGAGGCGCTCGCGCTGCTGCAGCACGTCGCGCCATCACGCACCGTCGCCTCGACGCTCTGACGCCGTCGCAACTCGCGACCCGCGGGCGCGTCAGAGCCCGTGGCGGCCGAGCCAGTCGAGCAGCACGCGCGTGAACTCCGCGGGGTGCTCGACGCTCGGCAGGTGCGCGGTGTCGGCGACGCGAACACCCGTGGCGTTCGGCAGGTGCGCGAGCAGGTGGTCGTAGGCCGCGAGAATCACGCTGAGGTCGTATTCGCCCACGGTGACGAGGGCCGGCACGCCGACGTCGCCGAGCCGCTCGTACGCCGACGGTTCGAGCGGGAGCATGGTGCCGTCGTCGGTGGCATGCGCGGCGTTCGGGGCATTCAGCTCGTGCGCGCGTCGCACGAACTCCGGGTCGACGGATGCCGCGGAGCGGAGCGGACCCACGGCCCAGACGTCAGCCTCGCGCCGCATGAGCAGCGCGGCGTCGACGGCCGGATCGATCGCCTCGAGCTCGTCGAAGCGGCGCTGCTCTTCATCGGTGAGCGGCAGGTCGGGGAATCCACCGGGCTCGGATCCGACGGTCACGATGCCCCGCACGCGGTCGGGGAACGCGAGTGCGGTGTCGAGCGTGATGCGCCCGCCACGGCTCGCGCCGATCACGGTCGCCTCGGCGATGCCGAGGTGGTCGAGCACCGCGACCGCGTCGGCATGGTTCGCGAACGGCACCGACTCGTCGTGGTGCGTGCCGCCGAAGCCTCGCGGGTCGTAGCGCGCGACGAAGTGGTCGTCGGCGAGCGCGTCGATCTGCTCGTCCCACATGCGCAGGGTCGCGATGCCGGCGGGCACGAGGAGCAGGGCGGGGGCGGAGGCACGGCCCGCCGACTCGTAGTGGAGTTCGGCGCCGGGAACGGTGAGCATGGGCATCCCACGAGCCTACGCATCGGCGATCGCGCGTACGGTCTCCGGCGAGGCTCAGTCGTCGTTGCCCTCGCCCGGCTTCTTGCCCTTGTCCTCGTCTTTGCCCTTGTCGTTGCCCGGCCCGCGGTTGTCGTCGTCGTCATCCTCGTCCGACGGATTCGGTTCGGGGGTCGGCGTCGGCGTTACGGACTCGGCCAGCTCTGCCGCTTCGAGATCGGCCTGCACGAGGGCGATCGCCTCGCGGATGTCGGCTGCCTGCTGCTCGCCGATCGCTCCCGAGTCGACCGCCTCGGTGACGTCGTTCTCGAGCAGGGCGAGGGCGGCGATCGCGCCGAGGTAGTCGCCGGAGGCAGCCCGCTTCGCGACCTGCACGACCGAGGAATGCAGGTCGGCGCTCACTGCTTGGGGCGACTGGCCGCACGCGGCCAGTCCGAACACGAGCGACGTGGCGAGGAGGCCCGCGCCCACGGCGGTGCGGAGTCGAGCGCGTCTCATCGCGTCACCGCCTCTTCCAGCTGCTCGAGGTGCACGCCGAGCTCGCCGGGCAAGACCGGCAGCGTCTCGGTGGGTTCGATCTGCGGCTGCGAGAGGCTCGCGATCATGGGATGCACGAGCATCACGGCGCCCGTCGCGATGACCGCGAGCAGCACGACGGCGATCGCGGGTCGCAGCCAGCGACGTGACCGCTTCGGTGCGGGCCGGAACGCGGCGGCCACGGCTCGCTCTGCGACCGCATCGTCGCCCGCAGCGTCGTCGCTCGCCGTCGGCGTGCCGAGCACTCGGGTCGGCGCATCGGTCGGGTCGAGCAGCACGGTCGGCGCGGCTCCCGGCATCGGCGCGGCATCCGGCCCGGTGGAAAGTCGGCCGGCGGCCATCGCGACATCGAGCGCCGCCGGTCGAGCGGATGCCTCGCGGGCCGTCATCGCGCGAAGCAGCTCCACCCAGTCGGCGCCGAGTTCGGCGGGGATCTCGGGGTCGCCCACGAGGCGCGCAGCGGTCGCCTCGTTCGCCGTGCCGGGGAACGCCGGCCGCCCGGTGCGTGCCTCGAGCAGCACGAGCCCGAGCGAGTAGATGTCGGACGCAGTGCCAGGCGCACGGCCGCCGACCTGCTCGGGGCTGAGGTAGCCGGGCGTGCCGACGTAGGCGCCGGTGCGGGTGAGGCGGGCGTCGTCGATGAGCCGGGCGATGCCGAAATCGGCGAGCTTCGCGTTCCAGCTGCGGGTGGGCAGGTGCGCCGGCGCGAGCAGCACGTTCGCCGGCTTCACGTCGCGGTGCACGATGCCGCGCGTGTGGATCACGTGCAACGCCTCACCGAGGTCGGCGGCGAGCCATGCGGCATCCGCTGCACTGACCGGACCCTGCTGCAGGGTCTTGCGGAGGTCGCGGCCGTCGACGAGTTCCATGACGAGGTACTCGCGGTCGACGCCGTCGTCGTGCGCGGCGTCGTAGAGGCGCACGAGCGCCGGGTGCTCGACGCTCGCGAGCAGCGCCGTCTCGGAGCGGCGGCGGGCCGCGTCGTCGATGCCCTCGGCCGCCTCGGCGAACACCTTCACGGCGACCGGCCGGCCGAGGCTCAGGTCTTCGCCGCGGTAGACGCTCGCCATGCCGCCGCGGCCGATGAGCCTGTCGAGGCGGTACCGGCCGCCGAGCGTCACGCCCGTGTAGGGGCCGTCGCCGGGTCGGTCGGGGGAGTTCGTCACGTGTTCGAGGGTATCGAAGCCGGCTGGGAGACGGACGAATCCGGGTGCCGGAGGCCCAGTTCAGCAGCAGTCGTCGGTCTCGGCCTCGCGCTCGCCGGTCAGCACCGAGACCGGCACCGTGCACGCGTCGCCGCGCCAGGCTTCGATGCCCTCTCGCACGGCGAACGCGGCGATGACGAGGGCGGCGACGGAGTCGGCCCACGCCCAGCCGAGCAGGCTGTTGAGCAGCAGGCCCGCGAGCAGCGCGGCCGACAGGTACGCGCAGATGAGCGTCTGCTTGGAGTCGGCCACCGCGGAGGCCGAGCCGAGTTCGCGGCCGGTGCGGCGCTCGAACCACGACAACAGGGGCATGACGGCGAGGCTGACGGCGGCGAGGGCGATGCCGACCGGCGAGTGCTCGGGCTCCGACGCGCCGAGCAGCGCGCGCGCCGCGTCGATGGAGACGAAGAGCGCAAGGCCGAAGAACGACACGGCGATGAGACGCAGGGCGACGCGCTCGCGCCGGTGCGGATCGGGGGCGGCGAACTGCCACGCCACCGCGGCGGCGGAGAGCACCTCGACGATCGAGTCGAGGCCGAAGCCGATGAGGGCGGCCGACGACGCGACCGAGCCCGCAGCGAGGGCGATGATCGCCTCGATGACGTTGTACGTGATGGTCGCCGCGACGATGAGCCGGATGCGTCGCACGAGGACGGTGCGTCGCTCGGGGGCGAGCGGAGCGAGCGGCACGGTGGTCATGCGCACGTGCAGTCGTCGCTCGAGCAGCACGCCGGGTCGACGACGAGCACGAGGCGGAGCAGGTCGCCGAGCGCGGGGGCGAGGTGTTCGCCCGCGAGCCGGTAGGAGGTGCGGCGCCCGTCGGGCACGGCCTCGACGAGCCCGCATCCGCGCAGGCACGCGAGCTGGTTCGACATCACCTGCCGCGAGACGCCGAGCGCGTCGGCGAGGTCCGACGGGTAGGCGGGCGCTTCGCGCAGGGAGAGCAGGACGCGGGTGCGCGTCTCGTCGGAGAGCGCATGCCCGAGTCGCGCGAGCGCCGCCGTGTGCGTCAGGGTCGCCGTCTCGATCACGGGGGTCTCGGTCATGTCGGCGATGATACAGCAAATCGTGTATTCACAAAATGCTGAATCAAGCCCTCTGACGCGAAGACCGAGCGACTAGAAGATCATCGGCCGATCGTCGTCGTCATCGCCCATCGCGAGGTCGACGAGCACCGGCACGTGGTCGCTCGGGGCGTCGCCCTTGCGCTCGTTGCGGTGGATCGAGGCATCCGTCACGGCCTCGGCGAACGCCGCCGACCCGAGGATGAAGTCGATGCGCAGCCCCTCGTTGCGCGGGAACTTCAGTTGCTTGTAGTCCCAGTAGGTGTAGCCCTCGGGAATGCGCGGGCGCACGACATCCGTCACCCCTGCGTTCTCGAGCGTGAAGAACGCCTGGCGCTCGGCCGGCGAGACGTGGGTCGTGACCCCCTCGACGACCGCCGGGTCGCCGTTGTCTTCATCGAGCGGTGCGATGTTGAAGTCGCCCATGAGCGCGAAGGGCACTTCGGGCCGAGCGGATGTCTCGGCGCGCGTGTACTCCGTGAGCGCCGCGAGCCAGTCGAGCTTGTACGTGTAGTGCGGGTCGCCGAGCGCCCGGCCGTTGGGCACGTAGAGGCTCCACACCCGCACGCCGCCGACGGTCGCGCCGATCGCACGGGCCTCCTGCGGCTGGTCTGGGCCCTCGAGCCCCTTCAGGAAGCCCGGCATGCCGGGGAACGCGGTCTCGACCTCGCCGATCGGCTTGCGGCTCGCGATCGCGACGCCGTTCCACTGGTTCAGGCCATGGATGGCGACCTCGTAGCCCGCCTCCTCGAACGCCTCGATCGGGAACTGCTCGGGCTTGCACTTGATCTCCTGCATCGCGAGCACGTCGACGTCTTCGCGCACCATCCAGTCGACGGTGCGCCCCACACGGGCGCGGATCGAGTTGACATTCCAGGTGGCGATGCGCATGCCCCCAAGCGTAGGACAGCCCGCTGACGCGGTCAGTCGCGCAATTGCCCGTTCGAGAGACGTTCGCCCGGTCGCACCGGCACCCGGTCGGCCGAGAGCCGCGGCACGGCGAGCCACAGCAGCGCGACCGAGACGACGCCGGCGCCGAGGGCCACGAACCCGGCGACCCGGCCGAGCGCGACGTCGAAGATGAGGCTCGCCACCCCGGCGGCGAGGAGCGACACCACGATGAGGTCGGCGACGAGCAGGCCGCCGCCGACGTGCACGACGCGGTCCTTCTGCAGCTGGCCGAACAGCAGCCGGTGCAGGATCACCGGCCCGAGCCCGAGCAGCGTCGCCGAGCAGGCCAGGCCGACGAGCACCAGGTAGAGGCCGAGCTGGTAGCCGTCGAGCTCGGTGAAACGCGGCTGGAATGCCGCCGCGAGCAGGAAGCCGCTGATGATCTGCGTGCCCGTCTGCACGGCGCGCAGCTCTTGGAGGATGTCCGTCCAGTTGCGATCGAGGCGTTCGACCCGGGTCTCGTTGCGACCGTCACGCCGGTCGTCGAGCGAATCATCGGTGACCATACGCGATGCTACCGCCCGAGGCATCCGTCGAATCAAGGGGTGGACACGGCGTCGCCGCGGCGCAACTGGCCCCACGCGCCCCGGAACTGCGATGATTCATGCAGACCGATCAGCCGGGGGTGGCCGTGAGATACAGCATCGAAGGCGTCGAGGGCCTGCCCGAGATCGCGAAGGGCGCCGACCTCGCCGCACTCATCGTCGATGCGACCGAGCTCGAGGACGGCGACATCCTCGTCATCACCTCGAAGGTCGTCTCGAAGGCCGAGGGGCGCGTCATTGCCGCCGCCGACCGCGAGCAGGCCATCACCGACGAGACGGTGCGGGTCGTCGCGAGCCGCGCCTACGAGGGCGGCGTGACGCGCATCGTCGAGAACCGCCAGGGCATCATCGGCGCCGCGGCCGGTGTCGACGCGTCGAACACGCCAGAGGGCACGGTGCTGCTGCTTCCGGTCGACCCGGATGCCTCGGCGCGGGCGCTCGCCACCGGAATCCGCGCGCTCACGGGCGCCCATGTCGGCGTCATCCTCTCGGACACGCTCGGCCGGCCGTGGCGCGAGGGTCAGACCGACCTCGCGATCGGCGCCGCCGGCGTGCACGTCTTCGAGGACCTGCGCGGGTCGACGGATGCCGCGGGCAAGCCGCTCGCCGTCACGATGCCGTGCGTCGCCGATGAGATCGCGGGTGCCGCCGAGCTCGTCAAGGGCAAGTCGTCGGGAGTGCCCGTCGCGGTCGTGCGCGGGCTCGGGCACCTCGTCGGCGACCTCGACCTGCCAGGGGCGCGGTCGATCCAGCGGCCGGCGGAGCGCGACCTGTTCCGCATCGGCGCCGACGAGGCGTACAACGAGGGCTACCGCAACGGCTTCGACGAGTCGCAGGCCGAAGGGCCGCTCGCGTCGGTCGAGTAGGCGGCTTTCGACCGGCGGTCGGGGAAGATGGAGTCGTGTCAGCACGAATCGGCTACGCCGCCATGCTCGAGCGGTTCCCGCCTGCAGAGGCCGTCGCGCTCAGCGCGCTCGCCGAGTCGCACGGCTTCACGGGGGTGATGGCGAGCGACCACTTCCAGCCGTGGATCCCAGCACAGGGCGAGTCGTCGTTCGTGTGGAGCGTGCTCGGCGCGATCGGCGAGCGGACCCGCGGCGACTTCGGCCCGGGCGTGACGACGCCGGGGTTCCGGATGCATCCGGCGGTCGTCGCCCAGGCGAGCGCGACGCTCGCGGCGATGCATCCGGGTCGGCACTGGCTCGGTCTCGGTTCGGGTGAGGCGCTCAACGAGCACGTCGTCGGCCCCTATTGGCCTGAAGCGCCCGAGCGCATCAACCGCATGTTCGAGGCGGTCGACGTGATCAAGAAGCTCTTCTCCGGATCGCTCGCGGGCCGCGATGTGCGCCACTCGGGTCAGCACTTCAAGCTCGAGGCCACCCGGCTCTGGACGATGCCGGCGACCGCCCCTGAAATCCTCGTCGCGGCATCCGGCCCCGTGACGGCGAAGCGCGCGGGCCGCACCGTCGACGGCATGATCACGATCGGGGCGCCCGCCGAGAAGCTCGCGGCTCTGCTCACCCGGTTCCGCGAGGGTGCGCGCGAGGTGGGCCGCGATGCCTCGCGCATGCCGAAGGTGCTGCAGTTGCACCTCTCGTGGGCGCCCACCGATGAGGAGGCGATGCGCGGCGCCCTCACCGAGTGGCCGAACGGCGGGTTGCGCATCCCTCGCGGTGACATCCGCTCGCCCTTCGAGTTCGAGCAGCTCGCCCGCACGGTGCGCCCCGACGACTTCGCCGGGCGCATGGTCGTCTCGGCCGACCCCGACGTGCATCGCGCCGACATCCAGCGCCACCTCGATCTCGGCTTCGACCGCATCTACCTGCATAACGCGGGCCGCGATCAGGCCGCCTTCCTCGAGGTCTTCGGCCGTGACGTGCTGCCGGGGCTCCGCGCGTGACGGCAGCGGATGCCGCGGGGCCGGTCGCACCGTGGACCGTCGTGATCCCCGTGAAGGCGCCCGCCGGTGCGAAGACTCGACTTGCCGTGGCCGTGCCGCCGGTCGAGCGTGAGGCCCTTGCCCGGGCGTTCGCGCTCGACACGATCGCCGCGGTGCTCGCGGCGCGGTCGGTCGACCGGGTCATCGTGGTCGGCGATGACCCGGCGCTCGCCGGCGAAGCCGAGTTCCTCGCGGAACCCGCCGATGGGCCGCGGGGGCTGATGGCCGCGATCGCCTACGGCATCGCGCACGCCAGGGCAGGCGGCGACCCGGGTGAGACCGGCTCGCGGCAGGTCGCCGTGCTGCTCGGCGACCTGCCGGCCCTCGCACCCGAAGAACTCGATGCCGCCCTCGAGACCGCGTCGCGGCATCCGCTCGCCTTCGTGCGCGACGCCGACGGCACCGGCACGACCCTCGCGACCGCCTCGGCGGGCGTGCATCTCGCACCGCACTTCGGCGTCGACTCGGCGGCGCGTCACGCCGCAGCGGGATTCGTGGAGCTCGCGGCATCCGCCGGGCTCAGGCGCGACGTCGACACGATCGACGCGCTCGCCGAGGCGCTCGCGCTCGGCGCCGGGCCGCTGACCCGCGAAGCCGCCGCGCGTGCGAGGATCGAAGCATGACGCTCACCCTCGGATACAAGGCCTCAGCCGAGCAGTTCGCCCCGCGCGAGCTCGTCGAGATCGCGGTTGCGGCCGAAGCCAACGGCTTCGAGTCGGTGTTCACGAGCGATCACTTCCAGCCGTGGCGGCACGATGGCGGTCACGCGCCGTTCTCGCTGACCTGGATGGCGGCCGTCGGCGAGCGTACGTCGACCATCAAGATCGGCACGAGCGTCATGACGCCGACGTTCCGCTACAACCCAGCGGTGCTCGCGCAGGCGTTCGCGAGCCTCGGCTGCCTCTACCCGGGGCGCATCATCGCTGGCTTCGGCACCGGCGAGGCGCTCAACGAGATCGCGACGGGCTTCCGCGGCGCGGGCGAGCAGGAGTGGCCCGAGTTCAAGGAGCGCTTCGCGCGGCTCCGCGAGTCGGTGCGCCTCATGCGAGCGCTCTGGACCGACGACGAGCAGGTCAGCTTCGAGGGCGAGTACTACTCGACGCACGATGCGTCGATCTACGACCGACCGGATGTCCCCGTACCTGTCTACATCGCCGCAGGCGGGCCGACCGTGGCGAAGTACGCGGGGCGCGCGGGCGACGGATTCATCTGCACCTCGGGCAAGGGCATGGAGCTCTACACCGAGCAGCTCATCCCGGCGGTGCAGGAGGGGCTCGCCGCTCGCGGCGACGACCGATCGTTCACCGACCTCGACCGCATGATCGAGATCAAGGTCTCGTACGACACCGACGCCACGGCCGCGCTCGAGAACACGCGGTTCTGGTCGCCGCTCTCGCTCACCCCCGAGCAGAAGCACTCCATCACAGACCCGGTCGAGATGGAGCGCGCGGCCGACGCGCTGCCGATCGAGCAGATCGCCAAGCGCTGGATCGTCGGCAGCGACCCCGATGAGGTCGTCGCCGGCATCAAGCAGTACGTCGACTGGGGGTTCAACCACCTCGTCTTCCACGCACCCGGGCATGACCAGGCGCGATTCCAGGAACTCTTCGCGCGCGACCTCGCGCCGCGCCTGCGGGCGCTCTGAAGGCCCCGCCGATCGAGGAGGCCCGGTAGGGCCGTATCGAGATCTCGCAACAGGCCTCGATACGCTCCTACGTCGCTACTCGACCGACGAGGTGCTCGTCACTGCGCCGGTTCGACCACCAGCCCGGTGCCGCCGCCGCGGCGAACCGGCTCGGCCGCCGCGGTCATGAGTCCGTCGGCATCGACCTCGATGGCCGCCACCGCACCGATCTCCGCCGGCGACCCGAACGTGTGACCGTACGGCGCGAGTTCGGCGGCGTAGGCGTCGAGGAACGCCTGCTCGGCCGAGACGTTGACGGTGTTGCGCTGCGATGCCCGCGGTGCCGCGACCGCCTCGGGCAGGCTCATGCCGAGGTCGATGCGGTTCATGAGCACCTGCGCCACGGTCGTGATGATCGTCGAGCCGCCCGGCGAGCCGACCACGTAGCGCACGTCGCCGCCGTCGAGCACGATCGTCGGCGACATCGAGGATCGCGGCCGCTTGCCGGGTTCGACGGTGTTCGGGTCGGCAGGGTTCGGCACGAAGTTGAAGTCGGTGAGCTCGTTGTTCAGCAGGAATCCGCGGCCCGGCACGGTCATGCCCGAGCCGCCCGTCTGCTCGATCGTGAGGGTGTACGCGACGGCGTTGCCCCACTGGTCGACCACCGAGAGATGCGTCGTCGAGATGTTCTCGGTGTCAACGGGGTCGGCCGCAGCCGCGAGCTCGCAGCCGGCGGCGTCGAGCGGTGCCGGAGCCACGGGCTTGACCGACGCGACATCCGGATCGATCACGCAGGCTCGTGCGTCGGCGAAGTCCTGGCTCAGCAGGGTCTCGGTCGGCACGTCGACGAAAGCCGGGTCGCCGACATAGGCGTTGCGGTCGGCGAAGGCGTGGGCGGTGGCCTCGAGGTAGAGGTGCAGCGCCTGCGACGTCGACTCGCTCGAAAGGTCGAAGTTCTCGAGGATGTTGAGCGATTCGCCGACCGTCGTGCCGCCCGACGACGACGGCGCCATGCCGTAGACGTCGAGGCCGCGGTACTCCACGCGCGTCGGCGCCTGCTCGAGCACGTCGTAGGCGGCGAGGTCGTCGGCCGTCAGGTAGCCCGGGTACGCGGGCAGCGTCGCCGCCGGATCCGTCTGCGGCTGCTGCGCGATGGCCGCGATCTCGTCGGCGAGCGCCCCCTCGTAGAAGACGTCGGTGCCGTGCACCGCGATCTGGCGAAGCGTCTTCGCGAGATCGGGGTTCTTGAAGGTCGAGCCGACCACGGGCGGTGCGTCGTTCGGCAGGAACAGTTCGGCGGTGGCGGGGAACGCCGCGAAGCGGGCCTGGTTCGCCGCCGTCTGCTGGGCGAAGGTCTCATCGACCCGGAACCCGCGGGTGGCGAGCAGGATCGACGGCTTCAGCATCTCGTGCAGCGACTCGGTGCCGAATTCATCGAGCGCCGCCTCCCACGTGGCGACGGTGCCTGGCACGCCGACTGAGAGGCCCGATGAGACGGCGGCGGCGAAGGGGTACGGCTGGCCGGTCGCCGGGTCGATGAACGCGTCGGTCGGCATGGCGGCGGGTGCGGTCTCGCGACCGTCGATCGTCGTCACCTCACCGGTCGCGGCGTCGAAGTACACGAAGTAGCCACCGCCGCCGATGCCGGCGCTGTAGGGCTCGGTCACGCCGAGCGCCGACGCAGTGGCCACGGCGGCGTCGGCGGCGTTGCCGCCCTTCCGCAGTACTTCGAGGCCTACGGCACTGGCCTCCGAGTCGACGGATGACACCGCGCCTCCGTACCCCGTCGAGGTCGACGGTGCCGGTGGTGCCGGGCGCCCGGCGGCGACCAGGCCCGCGGGTGCGAGCGAGGACGCGGACAACGGCTGCGCGGAAGCCGGAGCGGCAGCGGCGAGAGCTCCGGCCGCGAGCGTTGCAGCGAGCGCGACGCTCACGCGGCGAAGCGCGGAGCTGCGGCGACGGACGACGTTGACCATTTGGGACCCCCCGAATCGGGTACAACCTGCCGGATGCCCCCACCGTAGACCCCGACGGGTTCAGCGGCAACGGGTCCGCGCTGGCGGAGCCAGCCCTCGGCGCTCAGCGCAGTCCGGGTCGATTCACGCTCGGCGGCAGCGCGCAGTAGTCGTAGAAGAATCGGCTCGGCGCGGCGTCATCGGTGACGTCGACGATGACGGATGCCCCGGAGTGCGGCAGCCCGCCGCCCGCCATCAGCCACACCGAGAAGTGCCAGATGCCGCGCACGGCGTCGTCGAGGAGGCCCTGCCCGTCGACGACGAGCACCGAGTCAGCGGATGCCCCGGGCAGCGTGCCCGCACGGAACGGCTCGACGACCTTGGCGCGCAGCTCTGCCTCGTCGACCGGGCCGACGGACTCCCGGACGATCGACTGCCCGCGCGCGGCGAGCGCGGCAGCGAGGTCGTCGGCGAAGCGTGCGGCATCTGCCGTCGTCGAAGCCTCGACCGCGATGAGCCGGCGGCCGTGCGACGCGTGATGCAGGAACTCCTCGGCGATGCCGTCGAGTAGTTGGTCGCGGGGCTGCGCCTCGTAGGCGGTTCGCGTCATCCCTTCAGGCTACGCCCGCTGGGGAAGTCGGGCGCTGGGGCGAGCAATGTGCTGGAAACCTTCGATACTTCGGTACTTCGGTACTTCGGTACCGATTTCATCGAGGGACATTCCACTTGGCGGAGATCTCGTCGCGTCATGAGTTCGACCCCAAGCGCGATGTGAGCGAGCCCGAGAGGGGAGGGCGCGAGGCGGGTGTGCGGGCTCGTCACCTCAGGTGGCCGATGCCTCCGATCGGTTGAGGAGGATGTCCGCGGTGCGGGAGAGTACCTGCGATCTCGAGCGCCCGCCGTGGTCGGCGGCGAGGAAGTGCTCGCCGATGGCCAAGCAGAACGCGAGAAGGCTCCGGGCCTCGATCTCGTCTGGGTCGGTGCAGAAGGTGCCGATCATCTCGCGAAGCAGCGCCATTCGCCGGTTGTCCACCCGTCGGAGGCGTTCGGCGACGTGCTCGTCGCGGCGCGCCCAGTCGCGGACCGCGAGGTCGATGGGCAGCAGCCGGTCGTTCGAGAAGGTGAGCATTCCCGCGCGTGTGATCTTGACCTTCGGGTCATCGCCCTCGTGCTCGATGACATCGAGCACCTCGTCGGTGCTCTCCCGTTCCCAACTGTCGAGCATCGCCTCGAGCAGCGCGTCGCGGTCGGCGAAGTAGCCGTAGAAGCCGCCCTTGGTGACTCCGAGGCTCTTCGCCAGGGCTTCGATCCGCACCGCATCGGTGCCGCCGTCGGCAAGCGCGCGCAGGCCCGCTTCGATCCACGCATCACGGGGCGTGCGAAGTGCGCCCATGGCTGCCCCTCCTTGCGTCCAGATGTATACGCAATCGTACAACCCCTGCTACCGTCGCTGTTGTACACCTGCGTATAACCGCGAGGGAAGGACGGAACCATGACACTGCCCGAGAGCATCCGCGAGCAGCAGAGCGCCGCGGCATCCGGTGCATCCGCGGTGACCGGCGTGGTCGGGATGTCGGCGATTCCCGAGTCTGACCGTTCTGCGAGTTCGTTGCCCGATGGCGACTATGCCGACGCGTTCTCGATCGCGACCGACGTGATCGCCTCCCCTGAGCAGTGGGCCAGGGCGATGTTCGGCGACATCCCGAACCTGGCTCAGCAATTCATCTGGCGGGGCCTGCTCGGCATCCGCCTCAGCCGCGGTCGATCACCGCGCACGGTCGCCGGGTGGCGGATCGCCGAGCAGGGCGAGCAGTGGATCCGGCTCGAAGCCGGCTCCTGGTTCCTCAGCGCCAATCTCGTGGTGAGAGGGTTCGATGGCCGAGTGTCGTTGGCCACGCTCGTGCGCTACGAACGGGCCGTAGGTCGCATCGTCTGGCCCCCGCTCTCCGCCGTGCACCGCCTGCTGATACCCGGCCTGCTCCGCGCCGCCGTCGAGCTCCGCACGCGCGAGCAGCGGCGAGCGGATGCTGCGCTCCGACGGCCCGGCCAGTAGTGACGGTCTGGCCCCTCCTCGAGGAGCGTGGTCTGCGGCCCGGTCGAGAACGTCCTGCCGGATGCCGAAACGAAGCTTCCCGGGAATCGGGAGCGGCGGCATCCGTGCCATGCTCCTTCGGCACTTCGGCACTTCGGCACTTCGGCACCGATTTCGTCGGTGACGTTCCATCTCCGCCGGGGAATTTCAGCCGGCGGACCTCCCGTGTCGAGGAGTAATCGTCGCGCTCGCGCCGAAGCCAACGCGGGACGCCGGTCGGCCCCTATGCTCGCCGCATGGACTTCTTGTTGTGGGGTATCGCGCTGTGCGTCTTCTTCGGCGGTATCAGCGTCATCGGCGCGCTGCGCCGGATCGCCGCGGCGACCGAGGAGATCGCCCGCAACACCCGCGCGCAGGCAGAGGTCGACGCGCCGCAGTAGTCGCCCAGCGCACGTTGAGCAGCGCGCCGCGTGGGCCTGCGGGAAGCTCAGGCCTCTGGGGTGCTGACCCAGCTGACGAGCTGCCAGACGATCCCGTTCGGGTCCGAGAACGGGCAGTATCGCTCGCCCCGGGTTCGGTGGTGGGCGCGCTGATCACCCTGGCGCCGGCTGCCGTGATGCTGATCTGCATGGGAAGTCCTTTCGTGGAGCGGGAGCGGGTGCGGGAATCGGGCTGACGGCCGGCCTGTTCATTCGGCCGCCACGAGGGGATTGGGCATGGCGTGCTCGGCGGCCCGGCTGACCTGTTCCCAGGTCGACCAGGTCTCGAGCCGCTGCAGCGAGATGTCGCGCGCGAGGTCGAAGACCATGCTGCCCAGCAGGAGCCGCAGCGGAGGCTCGTCGCTGTCGACGAGCGAGAGCATCGCCTCGGCGGCGAGCCGAGGGTCGCTATCGATGGAATCGCCGGCCCACTGCTTCTCCAGCTCGGCCCGAAGGGGCGCATATGCCTCGGCCGGGGTCGTGGACACCATGCTGGAGTACAAATCGGTCCAATAGCCGCCTGGCTGCACGATGGCGACCTTGACACCGAATGCCGCGGCCTCGGCGGCCAGCGCCTCGCTCATGCCCTCCAGCGCGAACTTGCTCGCGCTGTACAGACCGGTGCTCGGAAACCCGCCGAGCGCCGCGATGCTCGAGACCTGCAGGATGTGACCAGATCCCTGCCGACGCAGGTGCGGCATCACGGCCTGGCTGACCCAGAGCGCACCGAACAGGTTGACCTCGAACTGCGCCCTGGCCTGAGCCTCGGTGAACTCCTCGACCATGCCCATCGACATGTTGCCGGCGTTGTTCACCACGACATCGAGCCGACCGAAGTGCGCGATGGCGTCGGCCACGGCGGTCGCCACCGCGTCTCGATCGGTCACGTCGAGGTTCAGGGCGAGGATGCGTTCGCGGTGCCGGGCATCGAAGACGTCGGGGCTCGCGGTTCGCGCGGCGGCCACCACTCGATCGCCGCGCTCGAGCGCGGCGACGGCGAGTGCATGGCCCAGGCCGCGGCTGGCGCCGGTGATGAACCAGGTGCGGGAGGCGGGAGACGGCTGTCGCATGGTTTCTCCTTCGATGAGACGAGACGGTTCGTCTCGCGAGCCATCAAGCTAGCACGCCGACGAGCCCTCCGCAATACGCAACGTCTCGTCTCGCGTATTGATACGCTGGACCTATGTCGAATCCCGATCCCGCGCGACGCAACGAGGCGTCGCGCCGCGCCGTCCTCTCAGCGACATTCGACCTGCTGCAGGAGGTTCCGTACGCCCGGCTCAGCATCGAAGGCATCGCGACGCGCGCCGGCGTGGGCAAGCAGACGATCTATCGATGGTGGCCCTCGAAGGCAGCCGTGCTCTTCGATGCGTTCCTCCTCCTCAGCGAAGGCGACGCAGGCGAGTTGCCGGCGCTCCCCGACACGGGCGACCTCCGTGCAGACCTGACGCACGTGTTGCAGGCAACCATCGTCGAGCTGAACGAATCCCGACTCGCGGAGCCGATGCGGGCGCTCGCCACCGAGATCACGCACGATGCCGTGCTCGCCGCGGCCTACCACGAGCGACTCGACGCGCCGCTCCGGCAGGCCAAGCGGCAGCGACTGCGCAGCGCGCAGCGCGCGGGCGAGCTGGATGACGATCTCGATCTCGACGTCGCGATCGACCTCATCTGGGGTCCGGTCCTCAGCCGGTGGCTCCAACGCAGCGGCCCCCTGACCGACGAGTACATCGAGCGTCTCGTTGCGATGGCACTCGAGGGGATGCGCCCACGGAGCCGGTCTGAGGTCGGCGGAGCCAGCCGGAGGTAGTCGGAGGACGGCGGAGATTCCTGCCGGCGCGCCGTCGTCACACGGGGGCGCGAGCGCTCCGCTCCGCCACGCCCGAGTAGGCGATGAGGGGCCGCCCCGTCGATGGGTGTGCGAGCACCTCGGCCTCGACGCCCCAGACGTCGCGGATGAGTCCGGGTTCGAGCATATCGGCGGGGGCACCGGATGCTACGACCCGGCCGCGATCGAGCACGATCACGTGATCCGCGTACGCGGCCGCGAGTCCGAGGTCGTGCAGCGCCGCGAGCACCGTGCGCCCGCTCGACGCGAGCGAGCGCACGAGCTCGAGGCTCGTGAGCTGCGCGCGCACGTCGAGGTGGTTGGTCGGCTCGTCGAGCAACAGCAGCTCGGGCTCCTGCGCGAGCGCCCGCGCGAGGTTCACCCGTTGGCGTTCGCCGCCCGAGAGCGTCGAGTACTCGCGCGCGGCGAGCGGTTCGAGGCCGAGCACCGCGAGCGACTCCGCCACGATGGCGTGGTCGCGCTCGCCGAGGCCCGCCCACGCCCCGAGGTGCGGCGTGCGGCCGAGCGCGACGACCTCGTGCACGCGCAGCTCGGGGGCGTCGTGCGTCTCCTGCTCGGCGAGGGCGATGCGACGCGCCCGGTCGCGGCGGCGAAGAGCTGCGAGATCGCGGCCGGCGAACGCGAGCGCACCGGCATCCGCTCGCTCGATGCCCGCGATCAGGTGCAGCAGGGTCGACTTGCCGGCGCCGTTCGGACCGAGCAGCGCGCCGAGCGAACCGGCGGGAACCGTGACGTCGACCTCGTCGACGATGAGGCGGCCGGTGCGCGAGAAGCGCACGCGCGAGAGGTCGAGGCCGTCGGTCACGAGACCCTCCGTCGCATGAGCAGCAGGGCGAACACCGGGCCGCCGACGAGCGCCGTGATGATGCCGACGGGCAGTTCGCGCGGATCGAAGAGCGTGCGCGCCGCGGTGTCGGCCCAGACCAGGAAGAGCGCACCCGCGAGTGCCGAGAGCGGCAGCAGCGCTCGGTGACGCGAGCCGACGAGCAGCCGCACGCCATGCGGCAGGATCAGTCCGACGAACCCGATCGATCCGCTCACGGCCACGAGCGCACCGGTGAGCAGCGCGGTGCCGCCGAGCAGTAGCACCCGGCTGCGGCCGACGTGCACACCGAGAGCGGATGCCGCGGCGTCGCCGAACGCGAACGCGTCGAGCGTGCGCGCGCTCGCGATGAGCGGAATGCCGATCGCAATGAGCGCGCCGCCGGCGATCGCGACCGAGACCCAGTCGGTACCGGCGAGCGAGCCGAGCAGCCAGTTGAGGATCTCGCGGTAGCTGTCGCCGGTCGCGCTCCAGAAGATGACGAGGCTCGTGACGGCGCCGAACATCGACGAAACGGCGAGCCCGGCGAGCACCGTTCGCGTGGGGGAGAGGCTGCCGCCCGAGCCGCGACCCGCGCCGCGCCCGGCCGCGCCCGCGAGGGCGAGCGTCGCGACGAGCGCGGCGAGAGCCCCCGCGAACGCGGCGAACGGCAGCAGCAGGCCGACGCCGAGCACGATGACGATCACGGCGCCGACGGAGGCGCCCGACGAGAGGCCGAGCAGGTAGGGGTCGGCGAGCGGATTGCGGGTCAGTGCCTGCATGACCGCGCCGCAGAGCGCGAGACCGGCGCCGACCGCGGCGGCGGTGAGCACCCGGGGCATGCGCAGCTCCCAGACGATGCCGTCGCGCAGCGGGCTGAGGGTGGGTTCGCCGATGCCGAGGTGCGCGGCGACGCTCGCGATGACGTCGGCGGGGGCGAGTCCGGCCGGCCCGATGGTCACGGCCGCGATGACGGATGCCGCGAGCAGCACGCCGAGCGCGACGGCCGACGCGGTGGTGCGCCCGCGTCGCGTCTCGAATACAGGAGCACGTGGCGGAAGCACGCTGCGCACGCCTGTTTCCGGTGCCGACATGTCGCCCCCACCTGTTTTCGGCACGCTCTGCGGCATCAGAAGCCGAGGGCCCCGAGCTGCTCGACGAGCGACGCGACGGCACCGACGTTGCGCACGCCCGCCTCGGTCGCCGGGAAGTCGACGACGAGGTAGCGCTTCTGCTGCACCGCGGGCAGGGCTGCGGTCGCGGAGTTCGACTCGAGGTGGGCGATCTTCTGCTTGGCGGTGTTCCACGCGGCGTCGACGAGCACGATGACGTCGGGGTTCGCGGCGACGATCGCCTCCCAGCCCATCGACGTCCAGGTGTCCTCGACGTCGGCGGCGATGTTCTCGAGGCCCGCGGCCTGCATGATCATCTGCGGTGCGCCGATGCCCGCGCCGACGAACGGCGTCTCGTCGCCCGAGCTGTACCAGAGGGCCGTGAGGCCGTCGGTGCTCGGCTCGATCGCGTCGAGTTCCGCACGCTGCGTCGCGACCAGGTCGGCCGCGGCATCCGGGACGCCGAAGATGTCGCCGGCCTCTTCGAACTCGCGGAAGACCTCGTCGAACGTGAGCGGGTTCGGCATGTAGCCCTCGCCCTTGCACGCCGCCGGCGCGACGTACGTCGCGACGCCGAGCTTCGCGAGCGTCTCGCGGTCGCCCGCGCCCTCGGCGGAGAGGTTGGACTCCCACCCGGCGAAGACGAGATCGGGCTCCGCGGCGAGCGTCGCCTCCTGCGACGGCACCTTGTCGGAGAGCGCCTCGATGCTCGCCGCGGCTTCGCTGTACGCCTCAGGCACTGGTCCATCACTGAAGGCCGAGCCGATGACCCGGTCTTCGAGGCCGAGGGCGAGGAGCAGCTCGAGGGTCGACGACTTAATCGTCACGACGCGTTCGGGTGCCGACTCGAAGACGACCTCGGTGCCGCAATTGTCGATCGTGAGCGGGTACGCAGATGCCGCGGCGTTGCCGGCCTCGTCGGCCGCACCGGGCCCGGTGGAGCCGGCGGCACTGCCGCTCGCGCAGCCCGCGAGGAGGAGGACCGCGGCGACGGGCGCGGCGATGACGAGGGAACGGAACGTGGGCATCAGGCCTCCGGATGGCGTGCGAGTAGGGCGCCGACGTTGTCGGGGACTCGCAGCCCAATGCCGGGCCGCACACGCCGATCAGATCCAGATCGACGGGTCGGCCACCAGTCTAGACCGCGAGGTCGAGCGCCGCACCGGCGAGAGCGGCCGAGGTGTCGAGGTCGCGCATCCAGAGTGGAACCGCCGCCGCGGTCAACCCGATCGCCTCGAGCGACGGGACCGCAGCGGCATCCGCCTCGTCGACGAGCCAGCCGTCGAGCAGCCCGCCCGACTGCCGCGAACCGTAGTGCCGGCCGACCGCCTCGGCGCTCGTCTCGACGCCGATGACGGGCAGGCACGCGTCGGCCATGCCGCGCACGACCTTGCCGCCGATGATCGGCGAGACGCCGATGACGCGCGCCGAGGTCTCGGCGAGCGCCTCGCGGATGCCCGGGACGGCGAGGATCGTGCCGATCGAGACGACCGGGTTCGACGGGGCGATGAGCACGACATCGGCGCCCAGGATCGCTTCGACGACACCGGGCGCCGGGCGGGCGGACGCGATGTTCCGTTGCCGGAATGCGACCGCGGGCAGGGCGGCGCGGTAGCGCGTCCACCACTCCTGGAAGTGCATCTCGCGCTCGCCGCCGAGCTGGTCGGGGTCGGCGACGAGCACGTCGGTGTCGACCTCGGTGTCGGTCGCGGGGATCAGCTGCACGCCGAGCGGCCAGCGCTGCTGCAGGCGATGCGCAACCTGCGACGGCGTCGCGCCCTCGCGGAGCCACGCCGTGCGCGCCAGGTGGGTGCCGAGGTCGAGGTCGCCGAGGGTGAACCACGGCCACCCGACGCCCCACTCGCGGAGCTCGGCGGCCACGCGCTCGGTCTCGCCCACCCGGCCCCAACCGCGCTCGGTGTCGTTCACGCCCGCGAGCGAGTAGAGCAGCGAGTCGAAGTCGGGCATGAGGCGCACACCCGCGAGCCAGATGTCGTCGCCCGTGTTGACGACGACGGTGACGGATGCCTCGGTGCCCCCGTCGCCGTCGGGCCAGCGCCGCGCGCACTCCTCGCGCACGCCGCGCACGAAGCGCGAGCCTCCGACTCCGCCCGCGAGCACCGTGATCTGCACCGTCCAACCCTACGGCCGCGGGGTGGCCGTCATTCGGGATCACTCGTGTCGCACGGGACCGTGGATATCCGCGGTCCGGTGCGATACGAGTGGTCCGGCGCCCTGGTCGTCAGCCCGCGGCGGTCGCGAGCACCGGGATCTCGTCGATCGAGCGGTACACCGGGATGCCCCTGGCCTCCGCGATCCGCACGTCCTGATCGGCGCCCTGCGAGGCGCCCTCGAGGCGCAGCACGGCGTCGCAGTGCTGCAGCAGGCGGTGGGCGGTCGTGTACATGACGTCGCCATCGGATGCCTCTGGCCCCGAGACATCCGTCGCCGCCACGCGCAGAATCGGCAACGCGACCCATTCGCCGATCATCGGCACATGGCCGCGCTCGTAGATCGGCCAGGAGGCCTCCTCGAGTCGCTCGAGGTTGCGGGCGATGCGGGCGGGGTCGCCGTCGGTGCCGGAGCGGTAGGGGCCGGCGATGAGAATGAGCAGTGGTTTCGACATGTCGGCCACCATAACGTGCAAGAATGTGAACAAACAAGGAGGAACGTGCATGCTGACCGCGCAACGCCGTGAACTGCTGCTCGAACGGCTGCGGCGAGACGGCCGCATCGTGGCGGCCGACGCGGCGGCCGACCTCGGCATCTCCGAGGACACCATTCGCCGCGACCTCCGGGAGCTCGCGGCCGCGGGCCTCTGCCAGCGGGTGTATGGAGGAGCGCTGCCCGCCTCGCCGGCCGTCGAACCCTACGAGGCGCGCACCCGCATCGAGCCCGAGAGCAAGCACCGCATCGCCCTCGCGGCGGCGAGTCTCATCGAACCCGGCTCGACCGTGCTGCTCGACGGCGGCACGAGCACCCTCGCGCTCGTCGGCGCACTGCCGCGGTCGCTGCACGCGACCGTCATCACGCACAGCCCGACCATCGCGGTAGCGCTCGCCGAGCACGAGCACATCGAACTCCAGCTCATCGGGGGCCGGGTCTACCGGCATTCGATGGTCACGTGCGGGGCGATCACCGTCGAGGCGCTGCGCGAGGTGAGCGCCGACCTGTTCTTCCTCGGTGTCACCGGGGTGCATTCCGAAGCCGGCCTCACCACCGGCGACGCCGAGGAGGCGGCCATGAAGCGCGCCCTCGCCCGCTCGGCCGCCGAGACATATGTGCTCGCGAGCACCGAGAAGATCGGTGCCGCCTCCACGTATCGGGTGCTGCCCCTCGACGAGGTGGCGGGCGTCGTCACCGATGCGGATGCCGCGTCGCCCGCGATGCTCGAACTCGACCGCGCAGGCGTCAGGCTCATTCAGGCGCACTGAGTGCCGCCTTGCTGTCCGCGGCCGTAGCGTCGCGTCGGGACCACTCGTGTCGCGCGGGACCATGGATGTCGGTGGTCCCGTGCGAGACGAGTGGTCCGAGCCGAATCGAGCCGCAGAGGGCTGGCGCTCGCGCTCCGCCGGGTACACGATGGTTCGGACAGCACCGCACCGGCGCGGGAGGCCATATGAACTCGGCATCGACCCCCACCCACCGCACCATCGCGCTCGTGGGCGGAGCGGGTTCCGGCAAGACGACGCTGCTCGAGGCGCTGCTGCTGCGCGCCGGCGCGATCCCGCGTGCGGGCAGCGTCGAGCAGGGCAGCACGACGGGTGACCACGAGCCCGAGGAGATCGCGCGAGGCATGTCCCTCGGGCTCTCGCTCGCGCACCTGGGGTGGGCGGCGCCCGACGGCACCGAGCACACCATGACCCTCGCCGACGCACCGGGGCATCCCGATTTCGTCGGCGGCCTCGACACGGCACTGGCGGTGGCGGATGCCGCGTTGCTGGCCGTGAGCGCGGTCGACGGCGTGACCGCGGGCACGCGTTCCGCGGCGGCCGCCGCGCAGGCCGCCGGGGTGCCGCTCATCGTCGTCGTCACGCAGGAGGACAAGGCGCGCGCCGACTTCCGGCGGGTGCTCGGCGAGCTCCGCGAGGTGTTCGGCGACCGCCTCGTGGCGCTCGAGCTGCCCCTGGGCGAGGAGCACGACTTCACCGCGCTCGCCGATGTGCTGAGCGAGCAGGCCCTCGTCTACGACGTTTCCGGCCGCCATCGCGACGAACCGATGCCGGCCGGGGCGGCGGACGAGGAGCACCGGCTGCACGTCGAGGTCACCGAGGAGATCGTCTCGCACGACGACGAGCAGCTCGAGGCGTATCTCGAGGGGCGCGAGCCCGCGGCATCCGCTCTCGAACGAACGCTGGCCCGCGAGGTCGCAGCCGGCCGTGCGATCCCGGTGGTCGTGTGCTCCGCGCTGACCGGCGCCGGTGTCGACCGCGTCGCCGACCTCGTGTGCGCGCTGGCGCCATCGGCGCTCGAACGCGACAGCCGCATCGTGATGGGCGGCACCGAGGTCGCGGTGGCCCCGAACCCCGATGGCGACACGGTGCTGCACGTCTTCCGCACGGTGGCAGACCCGTTCGTCGGGCAGGTGTCGATGTTCAAGGTGCTCTCGGGGGTCGTTCACCCGAGCGACCGACTGGTCAACGCCACGACCGGCGCCGATGAACGGCTGCACGGGCTCTTCCGGCTGCGTGGGGCCGAGCACCTGCCCGCCGACGCACTGCGGGCGGGCGACGTGGGCGCGGTCGCCAAGCTCACCGGATCGCCGTCGGGCACCCTGCTCTGGAACCGTGCGAGCGGCAGCGCCGCGCCTGCACCGCTGCCGCATCGCGAACCGGTCTTCGCGCTGAGCCTGACCCCCGCCACGCAGTCCGACGACGAGAAGCTGATGACCTCGCTCGGCCGTATCGTCGCCGAAGACCCGACGCTCATGATCGACCGCACCGGCGGCCACGCGATCCTCAAGGGCCTCGGCGACACGCACCTCGAGGTCGCCGTCGAACGCCTCGCGCGCGTCTTCGGCGTGCACGTCACCACCGCACCGGCGCCCATCGCGTATCGCGAGACCATCGCGCGCCGCGCCGAGGTCGAGGGGCGGCTCAAGAAGCAGTCGGGCGGGCACGGCCAGTTCGCCGTCGTGCAGCTGAAGGTCTCGCCGCTGCCGCTCGGCGGCGGCTTCGAGTTCGTCGACTCCGTCGTCGGCGGAGCCGTGCCGCGCTCCTACATCCCGGCCGTCGAGAAGGGTGCCCGCGACGCTCTCGCGGCCGGCGGCCCGCAGGGACATCCGGTCGTCGACGTGCGGGTGGAGCTCGTCGACGGCAAGTCGCACTCGGTCGACTCGTCGGACATGGCCTTCCGCACGGCGGGATCGATCGGGGTGAAGGCCGCGCTCGCCGAGGCCGGCACGGTGCTGCTCGAACCGGTCTCGCTCGTGACCGTCACGGTGCCGAGCGAACTTCAGGGCACGGTGTTGACCGACTTGTCGGGACGACGAGGGCGCGTCACCGCCACCGATGTCGTCGGCGACGGCCGGGCGCGCATCGTGGCACACGTGCCCGAGGCAGAACTCAGCCGCTACGTGCTCGACCTGCGATCGATCACGGGCGGCCGAGCCGAGCTGACCATGAGCGCCGACCACTACGCCAGGGTGCCGAAGACGTGAAGCTCAGCCCAGCGCTCTGAGGATCTCGCGTCGGGAGAAGCTCGCGGTGGGCAGGGCACTGGTGCGCTGTGCGAGCACCCGCCCGGAGCCGTCGACGACGAACGTGCCGCTGTGCTGCAGGGTCAGGAACCGGCCGAGCCCGACGTCGCGGTGGTGCTCGCCCGATGCGAACACGCGCAGCGTCGTGCGCCGGGCGACGCTCGCCGCCTCCTCTCCGCCGCCCGGGGTGACGATGACAGCGCGCGCGCCGCGCAGCAGGCCGGCATCCGACATTCGCTGCAGCTCGCGCACGTGGGCGCGGCACACCGGGCACGTGCTGGCTCGCATGAAGAAGACGACGGCACCGTGCTCGCCGATGGCGTCGATCATTCGCGTCGTGCCGCCCGAGCCATCGGTCAGCGGGATATCGGGGAGGGCGTCGCCGAGTGCTGGAACAGCGATGGTGTCTGACATCGATGACCTCGAATCTGGGAGGATGGCGGGTAGGAAACCGGGTTGCGTTAATAGTCAATCGCATTGCCTATTTTGTCAAGGAGGGTGCCTGATGCACGGTGACGCGTTGCGCGAGTTCGAGGAAGCCAGCCGGCACGACCTCACCCACACGATCGGGGCGGTCTCTCGAGCGCTGACGGCGGCCATCTTCCGGCGTCTGGCCGACCGCGGCTACGGCGACGTGCACCAGGCCCACGTGGCCGTCTTCTCGGCGCTTGACCCCGACGGCACCCGGGTCTCGACACTCGCGGCCCGAGCCGGCATCAGCCGGCAGGCGATGAGCGCCCTCGTGCGCACCCTGACGGCGGCCGCCTACGTCACCGCCGAGACCGACCCGAGCGATCAGCGCGCCACGATCGTGCGGCTCGACCGCCGCGGCGCCGAGTTCTGCCGAGCCGCGGTCGTCGCGTCGGCGGAGGCCAACGCCGAGATCGAGCGCTCGCTCGGCCCTGATCAGACGGCGCGGCTCAGGGAGATCCTCCGGGTGCTCGCCGGGTAACCGGCGAGCCGGCGACTGGCGCACGTGGCACGTGGAGCTCAGTCGGCGGCCGGGCCCGGAGCTGCGTCGGCCACGAGGCGGCGGAGTTCGGCCGTGGTGCGCTCGGACTGGGCGAGCAGCTCAGCGAGCCGGTCGCCGAGCTGGGCAGTGGCAGGTGCGCCCTGGTCCGCAGCACTCGATGCGACCCCGGCAGCGACCGCACCGGATGCGGCCCCCGCCGCCACCCCGCTCGCGGCGGCACTCGAATCAGCGATCGGAGTCGTGGCTGCGACATCCGGTGACGACGTCGGACTCGGCCCGAGGAAGAGGTTCGCGAGATAACCGGTGAACGTTCCGAAGATGCCGACGCCGACGATGATGATGAGCACGCCGAGGGCCCGGCCGGCGTTCGTCACCGGGAACTGGTCGCCGTAGCCGACCGTCGAGATCGTCACGATCGTGTACCAGAGCGCGTCGGAGGCCGAGGTGATGTTCGCGCCCTTGGCGTGCCCCTCCACCGCCAGGATCGAGATGCTGCCGAACTGGAACACGAGCACGCCGAGCAGCAGCAGCGTCATCAGGGTGCTGTTCGCGCGGTCGTGGATGAGCGTGTTCCAGATCGTGCGAGGGCCGACGTCGCGCATCAGCCTGTAGACGCGCAGGAGGCGGAAGATCCGCAGGATCTTCAGCTGCGGGAACGGCAGGCTCGCGAGGAGATCGGCCCAGCCGTATCCCCTGAGGAAGTAGCGTCCGGCCGATGGCGCCGTCGCCATGCGGTAGACGAAGTCCCCCAGGAAGATCACGCTGAACAGGGCGTTCATGACCGAGAGGATCTGCTGCAGCGCGCCGTCGCCGTGCATCGCGTAGACGAGCACGAGGTTCACGATCGACAGGATCGACAGCACCCCGATGAAGATCTCGTACGCGGTGTTCTTCAGCTCGGTGCGGGGCTTCACGCGGGGCGTGCGCATGGTGGTCTCCTCGACGTCGGGCGGCGCCGGCCGGCACTGGCCGCGGCACCATTGTCGCGTGACGAGGGCACGGTCGACGGGATCGGCGCGACCGGCGCGTCCAGCGCGCGGGCGTCCAGCGCACGGGCGCTCAGCGCCGTGCCCGACACCCGTCTCGTCAGTACCCTCCGGCCACGACGTGCTGCGCCGAGCTCGCGAGCGCATCGGCCACTTCGTCGATGTCGCTCCGCACCATGCCGACGGTGACGCGCACGAAGTCCCCGTCGCGCCGCGACGACCGGCCGTTGCCGGTGCCGTTCGTTGCGGGGGACGACGCGGCCAGGAACGGCGTGCCCGCCGCCACCCGCACACCCGAGGCCGCGAGCTGCACGAGCGCCGAGCGCTCGCTGAGCACGGGCATCCAGAGGTTCACGCCGTCGGCCGTGGCGACCGGAACGCCGCGCGCCCGCAGCGCGTCGCCGAGCGCGCGCTGCCGCGTGAAGTACTGCCTGCGCGCCTCGGCGACCGCGTCGAGCGAGGTGCCGTCGGTGAGCAGGTCGAGCAGGATCGTCTGCAGCATCCGCGACGTCCAGCCGGGGCCGAGCATGCGGCGCGCGGCGATGCGATCGACGAGGTCGCGGGGGCCGCCGACCGCGGCGATGCGCAGGTCGGGGCCGTGCGACTTCGAGAAGCTGCGCACGTGCACGACCTGCTCGGGCAGCCACGTGCCGAGCGTCACGTCACCCGCGGTCGAGATCATGCCCGAGTGGTCGTCTTCGACGACGACGACGCCTTCGGCGCGTTCAGCCGTGCGGATGACGCGCGCCAGCGCCTCGGCGCGGTCGGCGGTCATCGACGCCCCCGTGGGGTTCTGCGCCCGGGGCTGCAGCAGCACCGCGACGGGCTGCCGGCGCAGCGCCGCGGCGAGTCCCTCGGGCGTCATGCCGGCCTCGTCGACGGCGACCGGCACCGCCTCGGCGCCGAGCAGGTCGAGGAGGTCGAGGAACGGGGGGAAGCCGGGGCTCTCGACGACGACCCGGTCGCCGTAGCGCACGACCTCGTCGAGGGTGCGCGAGATCGCGTCGAGGGCGCCGTCGACGACCATGATCGTCTCGGCGGCCGATGGCCAGGAGTCGGCGAGCACGGCTGCCAGCCCCGGGATCACGGGCTCCGCCTGGTAGCTGCCGGTCTCGGCGCGCGCGGAGACGCGTGAGAGCGCCGGCCCGAGCGCCGGCAGCAGGAGCGGGTCGGGCGTGCCGCGCGAGAGGTCGAGGCGCACCGGGTCGTTCGGCGCGGCCATGCCGCGCATGCGCGGTGCCAGCCAGCCCTGCGAGAGCGGCCGTACGAAGCTGCCGGCACGCCCTCGCGACTCGATGAGCCCGGTGCGCGAGAGCGCTTGCCAGGCCTGGCTCACCGTCGCCGGGCTGACGCCGAGTTCGCTCGCCAGTTCGCGCACGGTCGGCAGCCGGGTGCCGGCGGCGAGCTCGCCCGAGTTCACGAGTCGTGCGATGACCCCGGCGATGCCGCGCGGGGTCGTCTCGCCGAACTCCGCGAGCGCGATGAGGTCTGCGCCCTCGAGTCGAATCGCCGCCATTCGAGATCCATTCACATGAATACCTGACACGACCATTGCCTCCTCACGACGTGAGGGACAAGATAAGTAACCACAACGTCACAGTGTGAAACACAAGAGAAATGTTCACGCCGAACAATAACAGAACGGGTCGCGCATCCGTTCGGAAGCTCCGGACACCGCCGTCCGCAGCACCAGCCTCGGCGTCACAGCACCACCCGGTGAGCACCTCTGTTCCACGCCCATCGAGTGCACGGCAATGACGCCGACCGACTCAGGAGGCATTATGACGATCGTCCGAGCGGCCATCACGCAGACGACCTGGACCGGCGACAAGGAGTCCATGCTCGACAAGCACGAGCAGTTCGCCCGCGATGCGAAGGCGCAGGGCGCCCAGGTCATCTGTTTCCAGGAGCTCTTCTACGGCCCCTACTTCGGCATCACCGAAGACGCGAAGTACTACGACTACGCCGAGCCCGCCGACGGCCCGATCGTGCAGCGCTTCGCCGCGCTCGCGAAGGAGCTCGGCATGGTCATGGTGCTGCCGATCTACGAGGAGGAGCAGCCCGGCGTCTACTACAACACCGCCGTCGTCGTCGATGCCGACGGCACGATCCTCGGCTCGTACCGCAAGCACCACATCCCGAACCTCGACAAGTTCTGGGAGAAGTTCTACTTCCGCCCCGGCAACCTCGGCTACCCGATCTTCAACACGGCCGTCGGCCCGATCGGCGTCTACATCTGCTACGACCGGCACTTCCCCGAGGGCTGGCGCGAACTCGGCCTGAACGGCGCGCAGATCGTGTTCAACCCGAACGCGACGAAGCCGGGCCTCTCGAACCGGCTCTGGGAGATCGAGCAGCCCGCCGCCGCCGCCGCGAACGGCTACTTCGTGGCCGCGGCCAACCGCGTGGGCCTCGAAGACAACGAGTACGGCGAGCTCGCCGTGAACTTCTACGGCAAGAGCCAGTTCGTCGACCCGCAGGGCAACATCGTCGGCGACTACGGCTCCGAGACCGAGGAGGAGGTCGTCGTGCGCGACCTCGACCTGGACATGATCCGGAACGTGCGCAACGCCTGGCAGTTCTACCGCGACCGCCGACCCGACTCGTACACCTCCATCCCCAAGCCGTGACGCCGGTCGAGTAGCGACGAAGGAGCGAACATGACCACCACCCTCATCACCGGCGGCACGGTCGTCAGCGCCACGGGCCGCGCCGCCGCCGACGTGCTCGTCGACGGCGAGACCATCCGTGCCGTGCTCGAACCGGGCAGCAGCATTCTGGGCACGGATGTCGCGGCATCCGTCGACCGGGTGATCGACGCCTCGGGAAAGTACGTCATCCCCGGCGGCATCGACGCGCACACGCACATGCAGCTCCCGTTCGGCGGCACCGAGGCATCCGACACCTTCGAGACCGGAACCCGCGCTGCCGCGTGGGGCGGCACGACCTCGATCATCGACTTCGCGGTGCAGACCTACGGGCAGCGCATCGAAGACGGCCTCGCGGCGTGGCACGAGAAGGCCGCGGGCAACTGCGCGATCGACTACGGCTTCCACCAGATCGTCGGCGACGTGAACGAGGCGTCGCTCGCGACGCTGCGGCGCCTGCCCGACGAGGGCATCACGAGCTTCAAGATGTTCATGGCCTACCCGGGCGTCTTCTACTCCGACGACGCGCAGATCCTGAAGGCCATGCAGGTCTCGCGTGACACCGGCATGCTCACGATGATGCACGCCGAGAACGGCCCCGCGATCGACGTGCTCGCCCAGCAGCTCGTCGACCAGGGCAAGACCGACCCCTACTACCACGGCATCGCCCGCGCCTGGGAGATGGAGGAGGAGGCGACGCACCGCGCGATCATGCTCGCGAAGCTCACCGGCGCCCCGCTCTACATCGTGCACGTGTCGGCGAAGCAGGCCGTCGAGCAGCTCGCCTGGGCGCGCGACAAGGGCCAGAACGTCTACGGCGAGACCTGCCCGCAGTACCTCTACCTGAGCCTCGAAGACCAGCTCGGAGCGAAGGGCGAGCAGTGGGGTGCGTTCGAGGGGGCGAAGTGGGTCTGCTCGACGCCGCTGCGCTCACGTGAAGAGGGCCACCAGGACTCGATGTGGCAGGCCCTGCGCACGAACGACCTGCAGATGGTCTCGACCGACCACTGCCCCTTCTGCATGAAGGACCAGAAGGAACTGGGCTTGTCCGATTTCCGCAAGATCCCCAACGGCATCGGTTCGATCGAGCACCGCATGGACCTCATGTACCAAGGCGTCGTGACGGGCGAGATCACCCTCGAGCGCTGGGTCGAGCTCACGTCGACCACGCCGGCCCGCATGTTCGGCCTCTACGGCACGAAGGGCGTGATCCAGCCGGGCGCCGACGCCGACATCGTCGTCTACGACCCGAACGGCCACACCTCGATCGGGCTCGAGAAGACGCACCACATGAACATGGACTACTCCGCGTGGGAGGGCTATGAGATCGACGGCCACGTCGACACGGTGCTCTCGCGGGGCAAGGTCATTGTCGACGGCGACCAGTACCTCGGCGCCAAAGGCGACGGCCGGTTCCTCAAGCGCGGCCTCTCGCAGTACCTCATCTGAGCTGACCCGACCTGAGAGGCATCCATGGAATTCGGAGCGGTCCTGCAGACCAACCCACCGGCATCGCGCACCATCCAGCTCGCGAAGCTCGCCGAGAACCACGGGTTCACGCACGTGTGGACCTTCGACTCGCACCTGCTGTGGCAGGAACCGTACGTCATCTACAGCCAGATCCTCGCCGAGACCCGCAAGGTCAAGGTCGGACCGTTCGTCACCAACCCGGCGACGCGCGACTGGACGGTGACGGCGTCGATCTTCGCGACCCTCAACGAGATGTACGGCAACCGCACGATCTGCGGCATCGGCCGCGGCGACTCCGCGGTGCGCGTCACGAACGGCAAGCCGACGACGATCGCCGAGCTCCGCGAGGCGATCCACGTGATCCGCGAGCTCGCGAACTCGCGCCCGGTCGAGTACCACGGCTCGCAACTGCAGTTCCCGTGGAGCCACGGCTCGGAGCTCGAGGTCTGGGTGGCCGCGTACGGCCCGATGGCGCTGAAGCTCACGGGCGAGGTGGGCGACGGATTCATCCTGCAGCTCGCCGACGTCGACATCGCCGCGTGGATGATCAAGCACGTGCGCGACGCGGCCGAGGCCGCCGGGCGCGACCCGATGTCGATCAAGTTCTGCGTCGCCGCGCCCATGTACATCGGCGACGACTGGGAGCACATGCGCGAGCAGTGCCGCTGGTTCGGCGGCATGGTCGGCAACCACGTCGCCGACATCGTCGCGAAGTACGGGGCGCACGGCGCGGTGCCCGATGCGCTCACCGACTACATCAACGCCCGCGAGGGCTACGACTACAACGAGCACGGGCGCGCCGGCAACACGCACACGAGCTTCGTGCCCGACGAGATCGTCGACCGGTTCTGCGTGCTCGGCACGGCCGAGCAGCATATCGAGAAGCTCGAGCAGCTGAAGGCGCTCGGCGTCGACCAGTTCGCCGGCTATCTCCAGCACGACAACAAGGAGGAGACGCTGCGGATCTACGGCGAGACCGTGATCCCGGCGCTCTCCGAGCACCTCACGGCGAAGGCATGATCGAGACCGGCGTGCGCGAGACGACGGCGACGGATGCCGCGGCGCCGGTGTACGGCTCGCGTGCGCCGCGTCGCCCGGGGCGGGCGGGCCGTGAGCTCGGCCGCTGGGTGTGGGGCCTCGCCGGCATCCTCTTCGTCGCCCTGATCTGGGAGGGCTACAAGCTGCTCGGGCCCGCCGACGGCGTCGTGCTCGGCGACCTCCGGGTGCTGCCGCGCACGACCGACCTGGCGATGCCCCACATCTGGGACATGGGCGTACGTCTCGCCGCGCCGGTGACCCGGGCCGACGACGCGCTGCCGCTCTGGGGAGTCGTCGCACTCGCGGCACTCACGACGCTCGGCATCGCGGCGGTCGGGTGGCTCGTGGGCGTCGTCGTCGGCATCGGCCTCGCCCTCGTGATGCAGCGGTGGCGCATCGCCGAGTGGGGGCTGCTGCCGTGGATCGTGCTCAGCCAGACCGTGCCGCTCATCGCCTTCGCACCCGTCGTGAAGAGCTGGGGCTCGCGCGTCGAGATCGGCGCCTTCGAGTGGCAGGACTGGATGTCGGTCGCGCTCATCGCGAGCTACCTGGCCTTCTTCCCGATCGCGATCGGCGCGCTGAAGGGACTGCAGTCGCCCGACCGCATCCACACCGAGCTCATGCAGACCTACGCCGCCGGGTACTGGCAGACGCTCGTGAAGCTCCGCTTCCCGGCATCCGTGCCCTACCTGCTGCCCGCACTCAGGCTCGGCGCGGCGAACGCGGTGATCGGCGCCGTCGTCGCCGAAGTGTCGACCGGACTGCAGGGCGGCATCGGCCGCATCCTGATCCAGTTCGCCGGGCAGGCCTCGGGCGACCCGGCGAAGGCATGGGGGCCGATCTTCGGCTCGATCGTGCTCGGGCTCGTGGCTGCAGGGTCGGTCGCGCTGCTCGGCGTGATCCTCAGGAACTACCGACGAACGGAGGAGGCCGCATGACCGGAGTCGAGGGGTTTCGAGAGGCTCAACGGGCAGATCCTGCCGCCGTCGAGATCAGCGGGGTCGACAAGGTCTTCGAGACCCGCACCGGCCAGGTGCAGGCGCTCGACGCGATCGACCTCACGGTCGCGGCCGGCGAGTTCGTCTCGCTCATCGGCCCGAGCGGATGCGGCAAGTCGACGCTCATGCGCCTCATCGCCGACCTCGACCAGCCGAGCTCGGGCACGCTCTCGGTGTTCGGCAAGTCGGCGAGGAAGGCGCGCCTCGACCAGGAGTACGGCATCGCGTTCCAGCAGGCGGGTCTCCTGCCCTGGCGCACGGTTGCGGGCAACGTGGCGCTGCCGCTCGAACTGCACGGAGCGGCATCCGCTGCTCGAAGCGCTCGTGTCGCCGAACTGCTCGACATGGTGGGGCTCTCCGACTTCGCCGACCGCTACCCCGACCAGCTCTCGGGCGGCATGCAGCAGCGCGTCGCGATCGCCCGCGCGCTCGCCGAGCAGCCGCGCCTGCTGCTCATGGACGAGCCGTTCGGCGCCCTCGACGAGATGACGCGCGAGAAGATGCAGACCGAACTCGTGCGCATCTCGGCCGAGACCGGCGCGGCCGTCGTCTTCGTGACGCACTCCATTCCCGAGGCCGTGTTCCTCTCCGACCGCGTCGTCGTGATGTCGCCGCGTCCCGGGCGCATCCAGGAGATCGTGCCGATGCGCCTCGGCGCCGACGCGCAGCGGGCGGCCCGCACCGAGGAGCTCCGCGAGGAGCGCGGCTTCTTCGACATGGTTACGGCCGTGCGTGA
Organism: Agromyces sp. CCNWLW203; assembly: GCF_036576125.1. NCBI lineage: Bacteria > Bacillati > Actinomycetota > Actinomycetes > Micrococcales > Microbacteriaceae > Agromyces > Agromyces sp. CCNWLW203. The sequence goes on from NZ_JAZHYX010000005.1 coordinate 90,371, forward strand.
GGCGCTGCACGGCGGCTCGCCGATCGCGACGGGCGCGCGCGGAGTGGAGAACCGCTGATGTCCGCTGTCACTGCCGGATCGGGGCCACGGGGCATGAGCCCCCGCACCGAGACGACGCTGCGCATCGTCGCGCCGATCGCGGTGGGGCTCATCGTGCTCGGCTTCTGGCAGTTCCTCGTGAGCGTCGTCGGCGTGAGCGACTACCTGCTGCCGAGCCCGGCATCGATCGTCGAGGAACTCATCGCCTACTGGCCGTCGGTCGTGCAGGCGACGCTGCTCACGGGCACCAACGCGCTGCTGGGCCTCATCGTCGGCTCGATCTTCGGCATCGCGGTCGCCGCGCTCGCCGCGAGATGGCGGCCGATCGACCAGATGAGCGCCCCCGTCGTCGCCTCGCTCGCGGTCATCCCGATCGTCGCCCTCGCTCCTGTGCTGAACTCCATGTTCGGCGCCGACAGCCAGTTCGGCCGGCAGGCGATCGCCGCCCTCGCCTCGTTCGTTCCCGTCTTCATCAACACGCTGCGGGGCTTCCGCCAGACGACGCCCGTGCACCGCGACCTGATGAAGGCGTACGCCGCGACGTCGGGTCAGGTGCTGCGCACACTCACCCTGCCGACGGCGAGACCGTTCATCCTCACCGGCATCCGCATCGCCTCGTCGCTCGCCGTGATCTCCGCCCTCGTGGCCGAGTACTTCGGCGGGCCGCGCGGCGGCCTCGGCGGACTCATCTCGACGTCGGCAGCCTCGAGCGCCTATGCACGGGCCTGGGCCTACGTCGTGGCATCCATCGCCCTCGGCCTGCTCTTCTACCTCGCGACCCTCGGCCTCGAACGGCTGCTGCAGCGTCGCGTTCCGACCACCACCGCACCGAACCGCACCACGAAAGGACCGACATGAACCACAGCAGACGTCGATTCGCGACGATCGGCGGCGCGCTCGCCATCTCGGCGGCGCTCGTCCTCACCGCATGCTCGGGCTCCGGCGACGGATCCGGAGGCGACGCCGGAGACGGCGGCGACGGAGGCGACCTCACCTCGGTGAAGCTCCAGCTCCAGTGGCTGCCGCAGGGTCAGTTCGCCGGCTACTTCGCGGCCGTCGATCAGGGCTACTTCGAAGAGGAGGGACTGGACGTCGAGATCATTCCCTCGGGCGGCGACATCGTGCCGCAGGATGCGCTCGCCAACGGCGACGTCGACTACGCGATCGCCTGGGTACCGAAGGTTCTCGGTTCGATCGAGCAGGGCGCGAACCTCACGAACATCGCCCAGATCTTCCAGAAGTCGGGCACCCTGCAGGTCTCGTGGGCCGACTCGGGCATCGACTCCGTCGCCGACTTCGAGGGCAAGAAGATCGGTTCGTGGGGCTTCGGCAACGAGTGGGAGATCTTCGCGGCCATGGCCGCCGAGGGGCTCGACTCCTCGACCGTGCAGATCATCACGCAGGACTTCAACATGAACGCCTTCCTGCAGGGCGACATCGACGCGGCGCAGGCCATGACCTACAACGAGTACGCGCAGCTGCTCGAGACGCCGAACCCCGACACGGGCGAGCTCTACCAGCCCGAGGACTTCAACGTCATCTCGTACGAGGACACCGTCGGGGCGATGCTGCAGGACGCGATCTGGGCCGACACCGAGCGACTCGAGGGCGACGAGGAGTACCAGGAGACGACGGTCGCGTTCCTGAAGGCCGTCATCAAGGGCTGGATCTACGCGGCCGAGAACCCGGAGGCGGCATCGGAGATCACGATCGCCGAGGGCTCCGGCTGGGGTCCGAGCCATGAGCTCTGGATGGTCAACGAGACGAACAAGCTCATCTGGCCCTCGCCGAACGGCATCGGAATGATCGACGAAGCCGCATGGGATGCGACCGTGAAGGGCGCGCTCAGCGCCGTGAACGAGTCGGGCGCGAGCCCCATCACCGAGGAGCCGCCGGCGACCGCCTGGTCGAACGAGTGGATCACGCAGGCGCTCGACGAGCTGAAGGCCGACGGCGTCGACGTCACGGGCGAGGGGTTCGAACCGATCGAGGTCGAACTCACCGAGGGCGGTAACTAGCGAGCGGATGCCGCGTTGCCGGCGCAACCGGCCGGCCACGCGGCATCCGGCTCACGAGAGAACGATGAGAAAGGCAGCGAAGCCATGACCGACACGAACACCGGAGGCGGCCTCACCGACGGCCTCGACGAACTCGCCCGCGAACTCGATCGCGAGCACGTCTTCCACTCGTGGTCGGCGCAGGCCAGCGCGTCGAACCTCGTGATCGCGAGCGGCCGCGGCAGCCGGGTCTGGGACCACGCCGGCCGCGAGTACCTCGACTTCTCGAGCCAACTCGTGAACGTCAACATCGGCCACCAGCACCCGTCGGTGGTGCAGGCGATTCGGGAGCAGGCCGAACTCCTCACCACGGTCGCCCCGTCGACCGTGAACCTCGCGCGCGGCGAGGCCGCCAAGCGCATCGTCGGGCACGCGCCATCCGGGTTCCGCAAGGTGTTCTTCACGAACGGCGGTGCCGACGCGAACGAGAACGCCATCCGCATGGCGCGCCTGCACACGGGCCGCGACAAGGTGCTCTCGACCTACCGCTCGTACCACGGCAACACGGGAGCGGCCATCGTCTCGACGGGCGACTGGCGCCGCATCCCGAACGAGTTCGCCCGAGGTCACGTGCACTTCTTCGGGCCCTACCTCTACCGCTCGGAGTTCTGGGCCGAGACTCCCGAGCAAGAGTGCGAGCGGGCGCTGCAGCACCTCCGGCGCGTGATCGAGGCCGAGGGACCGTCGTCGATCGCAGCAGTGCTGCTCGAGACGATCCCCGGCACCGCCGGCATCCTCGTGCCGCCGCCCGGCTACCTCGCGGGCGTGCGGGAACTCTGCGATCGGCACGGCATCCTGCTGATCCTCGACGAGGTCATGGCCGGGTTCGGCCGCACCGGCCGGTGGTTCGCGTTCGACGGCCACGACGTGCGCCCCGACCTCATCACCTTCGCCAAGGGCGTGAACTCGGGGTACGTGCCGGTCGGCGGTGTGATCATCTCCGACCCGATCGCCGCGACCTTCGATGAACGCGTCTTCCCCGGCGGCCTCACCTATTCGGGACATCCGCTCGCGATGGCCTCGATCGTCGCCGCGCTCGACGCGATGGCCTCGGAGGGCATCGTCGACCACGCCCGCGAGATCGGCGAGACCGTCATCGGCCCGGCGCTCGCCGAGCTCGCCGAGCGGCACGCCGCCATCGGCGAGGTGCGCGGCGAGGGCGTGTTCTGGGCGATCGAACTGGTCGCCGACCCCGCGACCCGTGAACCGCTGTCCGCCGCGGCGATGGGCCGCCTCAAGTCCGCGCTCCTCGAGCGCGGGCTCCTGCCGTTCGTGCAGGACAACCGTATCCACGTCGTGCCGCCGTGCGTCGTCACGGCCGACGAGGTCGCCGATGCGATGGCGATCTACGACGACGTACTCCGCACCGCACTCGAAGGAGAGGGCTGACCCATGAGCCAGACAGACCGCACCGACCAGACACTCGCCGAGACCCAGCCGCTCGCCGGCGGGCTCGCCACCATCGAGCACTGGATCGACGGGGCATCCGTCGCCGGCGACCCGAGCCGCAGCGGGCCCGTCTACAACCCGGCGCGCGGCGTCGAGCAGAAGCGCGTGCACTTCGCCTCGACTGACGACGTCGACACCGCCGTGCAGGCCGCGGCCCGCGCGTTCCCGGCCTGGCGCGACACCTCGATCGCGAAGCGCCAGCAGGTGATGTTCGCCTTCCGCGAGCTGCTGAACGCGCGCAGCGGCGAGCTCGCCGCGATTCTCACGAGCGAGCACGGCAAGGTGCTCTCCGATGCCGCCGGCGAGATCGCCCGCGGCCTCGAGGTCGTCGAGCTCGCGTGCGCGATGCCCGGCTACACGAAGGGCGAGTACTCCGAGAACGTGTCCACCGGCATCGACGTGTACTCGACGAAGCAACCGGTGGGCGTCGTCGGCATCATCAGTCCCTTCAACTTCCCGGCGATGGTGCCGCTCTGGTTCTTCCCGCTTGCGATCGCGACGGGCAACACGGTCGTGCTGAAGCCCTCCGAGAAGGACCCGTCGGCCGCGATCTGGCTCGCCCGGCTCATGAAAGAGGCGGGTCTGCCCGACGGCGTGCTGAATGTCGTGCACGGCGACAAGGTCGCCGTCGACGCGCTGCTCGAGCACCCCGTGGTCCGGTCGATCTCCTTCGTCGGCTCCACGCCGATCGCGAAGTACATCTACGCGACCGCGACGGCCAACGGCAAGCGCGTGCAAGCCCTCGGCGGGGCGAAGAACCACATGCTCGTGCTGCCCGACGCCGACCTCGACCTCGCAGCCGACGCCGCCGTCAACGCCGGCTTCGGCTCGGCGGGGGAGCGCTGCATGGCGGTCTCGGTCGTGCTCGCGGTCGACACGGTCGCCGATGAGCTCGTCGCGAAGATCAGCGAGCGGATGTCGCGGCTCACCACCGGCGACGGCACGCGTGGCTGCGACATGGGGCCGCTCATCACGCGCGAGCACCGCGACAAGGTCGTGGGATACCTGGATGTCGCGGCATCCGACGGGGCGACCGTCGTGGTCGACGGCCGCTCGGTCGAGATCGACGGCGAGGCCGACGGATTCTGGCTCGGCCCGACCCTCGTCGACAAGGTGCCGCTGTCGTCGTCGGTGTACCGCGACGAGATCTTCGGGCCGGTGCTCTCGATCGTGCGCGTCGACGGCTACCAGGATGGGCTCGAGGTCATCAACGCCTCGCCCTACGGCAACGGCACGGCGATCTTCACGAACGACGGCGGTGCCGCCAGGCGGTTCCAGCGCGAGGTGACGGTCGGCATGATCGGCATCAACGTGCCCATTCCCGTGCCCGTCGCGTACCACTCGTTCGGCGGCTGGAAGGACTCGCTGTTCGGCGATGCCAAGGCCTACGGCCCCCGCGGCTTCGACTTCTTCACCCAGGAGAAGGCGGTGACGTCACGCTGGCTCGACCCGAGCCACGGCGGGCTGAACCTGGGATTCCCGCAGCACGACTGAGTTCCCGTCGCGGGCCGGATCCGGAGTTTCCGCAACCCGATCGAACCGAGCGCCGTGATTGAGCGTTGCGTGAGCGTCGAGTGCGCGAGCGGCCGCGGATCCGAGGCGCCCGGGCCGCCACTGCGCGCCACGGCGGTCACGATGTGCGCGCAGCCGACCTGATCGAAAGCGGGCCGCTCGGGTGCCCTCACCCGATGGCGTCGAATCTGCCTCTTGACGACCTTTCACCGATGCGACAAGCTCGGCGCGAACTGAACGATTCTGCGCACTTCAGCCTGTTTCGATCAGTGCGAGTCAGTGTCGAGAGGCAAGGTCGGCCGGGGTGACCTTTCTCTACGTTCGGCACTGCCGTAGTCCGCACCTCGGTTCGAATTCCGTCGTTCCGCGTCCGCGCGGCCGGGTGACTGCCTCCTTGGCACTCTCGGCGGCCGGCACTGATCTGGACGTGCGACGAACGGTCCAAGGGGAAGGCCACACGAAGAAGATGTTCACGCTCTCGAGGTCACCGAATCGACCGAGATCCCGTTCGTTGCTCGCCGCCCAGTCCGCCTGCATCGCGGCGATCCTCGCTCCACTCGGGGTGCTGGCGGTCGAGCCGGCGCACGCCGCCGAAATCGCCGCCACGTCGACCGACCAACTCGGCTTCTACGACGTGCTGCCCGCCGGAACCGAGCGGACGATCCGGAACGATCTGACAGGGAGCTTGCCGGGCATGGTCCAGTTCGCTCAGAGCCACACGGTGAATCCGTCGGGCAACGCGGCAGCGAATCTCCCGACGCTCGTGGCCGAACGCACTGCGCTGCTCCTGTTCACGCCGGCCGCGCAGACGGGCAGCGTGACCGTCGACGTTCGCGTCGACGGAGTCCTCGTCGCCTCGCTCCCCATGGCCGACCCCGCGCACATCCCCGACGACGACGTCGTCGACCGGCTCGGCCGGCCCGCCGTCGTCTACAGCGAACGCGCATGGTCGGTCGAACTTCCGTGGAACCTGGTGGTACCGGGTCTGTCCCTGAGCTTCACCGACGACGGCGCCCGAACGGGCACGCTCGACGCGGCGGAGATCGACTTCGCTGCGCCGACCGAGCTCGTCATCAACGGCACCGAACTCGGCATGCTCACCGACCCGCCGACCGGGTCGGGTCATCTCATGCTCACGGATCCCGCTGCGGCCGGGTCCGACTACTTCCAGACGATCCCCGTCTCCAAGCTCATCATCGCCGAGTACGAGCCGGTTCAGCTCGACCGGGTCATCGTCGCATCCGGCCAGATCTACGCCGCACCGAGCTCGAGCGCGGTCGAGGGCGGGGTCTACAGCGGCGACATGCGCGAGCAGGTCGCGAAGGCGCAGTTCAGCACCGGAGTGAATCTCGCGAGCTTCGGCATCACGAGCGCCCCGATGAACCAGCAGCAACCCGGCACCTTCAACCAGCGGGTGTATCACCACGCCGCGGGTCTTTACACGAACGGTCGGGTCGTGCACGGACTCTCGGGCGGCAACGGCATGGCAACGTTGTACGACTCCGTCGGCAATGAGTGGAGCCACGAACTCGGCCACAGCTATGGGCTCGGACACTATCCCGGCGTCGACTCGAGCAAGACCGGCGACGAGCGGGTCATCAACGCCACCCATCACAGCGAGAGCGGCTGGGGATATATCGACTACCGCAACCGGATGCGGTCGAACCTCTGGAGCAACCGGGCGTTCGATCCTGCCGGCACGGATGTGAGCGGCACGATGTTCCAGCAGAACTTCGCAGGCCAGTACAACTATCAACGCGACGCGATGTCGGGCGGCAGCCCGACGAGCGACCTCTCGCAGTACACCCACCACACGGGGTACAGCGCGCAGCGGATCCAGACGTCACTGCGGACCGTGGTACCCGATGCCGCCTATCCGAGCGGCTACCGCGACTGGGATCCGGTGACCGGTGAATGGATCGATGCGAAGGTCCGCAACGCCGCCTTCTCGGCAACAGCCCCCGCGGCGGTCGGTGTCCCCGTGACCACGCTCCTCGGTGGCTACAACCCCGCCGCCCCCGCCCAGACGCTCCTGTACCCAGGGTTCCGATCGAACTACGGGAACGTCTTCGATCACCCGGCGGTCACGACGGACGGCACGAACACCACGCGTGTCTGCTGGGCCGAGATCACCTACCTCGGAGGCTCGGTGCAGACCATCGGCATCAATGCGTCGGACGGGGTGAAGCAGGTGAACATCAACCTCGCCACGAGCGCAGATCCGAGACAGGCGCGGCTGCTCTGCAGAACCGCCGGCGCCACCACGCAACTCGGGGACGTCGTGAGCTTCGACACGGAACGGGCTCCGATGCCCCCCGCTGTGGTCATCGGCCAGGAGCATGGATACGACGCGCTGCGGGCCGAGGAACTCGCCGAGCTCGAGACGGCGCTCACCGCGATGAGCACCGAGCCCGCACCGGTGCCGGATGCAAGCACCCTCGTCCTGCTCGATTCCTGGGGCGAGGATCTCTCGGGGCTCAGCCCCGAGGCGAACGCTGTCGCCGACCGGATCACGCAGCTGCGCGCCCAGGCGGCCGAGATCGACGAATACGTGGCATCCCACCAGGCCGAACTCAGCGCCGGCCGCAAGACCGAACTGCATCGCCGGCTCACGGAGCACGGATTCGTCGAGAACGCGGACCGGTTCCTGCCCACGGGGTCGCAGGTCACAGTGGACGGCGGTAGATGCCTGGCACTCGACCTCGCGCAACCCGTTGCGAAGGTCGTGACGACGGATGCCGCCGGCTGCGCCGACGTTGCCGCACAGCGCTGGTTCATCGATGTGCGCGGTGCGCTGCACAGCGCCGCAAGGCCGGGCCTCTGCGTCGTGGCGGCCACTCCCGTCGGGCTCGCCGCCTGCGAACTGGAATCGGCTGCGCAGCAGTGGCGTCCCGAGGTCGACGGCCACCTGCAGAGCGTCGCTGAGCCATCGAAGTACCTCGACCTCTACCGGCAGACCGGCCTACCCGGTCTCTACGGTCGCGCATCGGGGGCGAACCAGCTCTGGATCGGTCTCCAGCAGAGCGCGAATCCGGCGATGGCTCTGCTCGCATCGGCGACGCTCAGCACGCTGTTCGAGACCGCTGACCACCGGGTGCTCTCCGAGTTGCCGCGGCAGTTGGCCGACAACGGTTGGGGGCCGGTCGAGATCGACGAGAGCAACGGAGAGCAGGCTGTCGGGGACGGCGGCGCGCTCTCGGTCGCCGGGACCGTCGCCTCGCACGGGTTCGGCGTCCATGCAGACAGCGTGATCGAGATCGTGCTCCCGGCCGGCTGCACCCGGCTCACCGGATCTGCCGGTGTCGACGACGAGACCGCGGTCCGTGGCAGCGTCGTGATGAGCCTCGTCGGCGACGGCGCGGAGCTGTGGACGAGCCCGACGCTGCGAGGCGGCGAGGAGGCTGCGGCCTTCGATCTCGACCTCACGGGCGTCGGAACGCTGCGGCTCGTCACCGGAACGACAGGCGACGGCGACGCCTGGGACCATGCCGATTGGTTGGCGCCGACACTGACTTGCACCGCATAGACGGTATGTGGTGACCGTCTCGCTCAGAGGGCCACCACATGCCGCCTGGCTCGAGCGGTTCGGCAACTCGAGAGAATCGCGCACCGGGATTGCGCGTTGCAGGAGCGCCGACGGTTCGAGCGCCGCGGATCGGGGGCGTCCGCGCCGCCATTGCGCGCAAGGGCGGAACGAGCGAGCGCTCAACGCACATGATCGAAAGCCGGCGGCTCGGGCGACCTCGCCCGATGGCCTCGAATCTGCCTCTTGACGATGCCTCAGCGATGCGACAGGCTCGGGCCAATCTGAACGGTTCTGCGCGCTTCGGCCAGTTTCGATCAGTACAAGTCATCGTCGATGAGCTTTCGTTCCCCCGGCACGTTCGTGGCAACGTCAGCTCGAATCGAGCGAATCCAGCACCGGCTTCTCGAAGGAGAGAACATGAGCATCAGAGGTCGTTCGAACACCGGGGGCCGCGCCGCAGTCGCCTTGTTGCTGGGGGCGGGCGTGATCGTCTCGACGCTCGTGCCGGTGGCGGCCCATGCTGCTGACAACCCGGCCCCGCGCATCATCCCCGAGCTGCAGACCTGGACGGGCGGCACCGGGGCCTTCACCCTCGACGGTTCGAGCCGCATCGTCGCCGACCCCGAACTCTCGGAGGTCGCGACGCAATTCGCCGCGGACCTCGAGGCGACCACCGGCATCACCGTCGAGGTGGCCGAGGTCGCCGAGGGCGCTCCGGTCGCGGGCGACCTCGTGCTCGACTACGACGAGGCGCTCACGCACGAGCCCGGCGGCGAGCTCTTCCGCACCGAGGGGTACCGCCTGACGATCACCGCCGACGGCGTCGAGATCGCCGCCCCGAACACGGATGGCGCGTTCTACGGCACCCGCACCGTGCTGCAGGCCCTGCTGCAGTCGCCCGGTCGCGCCGAACTGCCGATCGGCCAGAGCATCGACTGGCCGAACCACGAGGTGCGCGGCTTCATGCTCGACGTGGGGCGCCGCTTCTTCACGCCCGAGTTCGTTCGCGACTACATCACGATGATGAGCTGGTACAAGCTCAACGAGTTCCAGATCCACCTGAACGACAACGAGATCCAGCGACCGGCCGGCGGCTGGGTCGACGCGTACGACGGGTTCCGGCTGAAGTCCGACAACCCGGCCTTCGCCGGGCTCGCTTCCGAAGACGGCGCCTACGACCGGGCCGACTGGCAGAGCTTCGAGGATGCCGCTGCGGCCCACGCCGTCACGATCATCCCCGAGATCGACGCGCCCGCGCACTCGCGCTCGTTCATCCGCTGGAAGCCCGAGATCGGGTTCAACGGCGGCGACTCCGACCACCTCGACCTCTCCAAGCCCGAGTCGACCGAGACGATCAAGGCCGTCTTCGACGAGTTCACGCCCTGGTTCGAAGGGCCCGACGTGCACATGGGCACCGACGAGTACCCGCGTGAGGGCAGAGACGACTACCGCACCTTCTTCAACACGATGGCCGAGCACATCAGGGGCCTCGGCAAGCACCCGCGCGCATGGGGCAGCATGACCGTGATGCACGGTTCGGCCGCCGGCTACGACCGCGACGTCACGATCAACGCGTGGAACAACGGCTGGTACGGCATGGCCTCGGCTCTCGCCGACGGCTACGACTTCATCAACACGAACGACGGCGACCTCTACGTCGTGCCGTTCGCGAACTACTACCACGGCAACGGGCTGAACAACTCGGCCCTCTACAACTCGTGGCTGCCGAACAAGCTGGGCAGCACGGAGGTCGTGCCGGCCGGCACCCCCAAGGGCGCGATGTTCGCCGTCTGGAACGACCTCGTGCACGCCGACTACACCGAGCTCGACGTGCACGGTCTCATGCGGGGCTCCTTCCCGGTGATCGCCCAGAAGACGTGGAAGTCGACGACGCCGACGCTCGGCTACGGCGACTTCACGACGCTGCAGCGCAGCATCGGTGCTGCGCCCGGGCTCACCACGATCGAACAGGGCAACGGCACGGCCGCTGCCGGCGAGCGCTCGCTCGGCGCCGTGGTGACCGCCTCCTCGAGCAGCGAGGGCACCTCGCCGTCAGCGCTCACCGACGGACGCTCGCTCACCCGCTGGGCGACCTTCGAGCCGACCGCCGACGTCGTCGTCGACCTCGGCGCATCGGCGCCGACTGGGCGGGTCGAGATCGAATGGGCAGGAGACGCGCCCGAGAGCTACGACGTGCACGTCTCGAACGACGGTCGGTTCTGGCAGCACGCCGCAACCGACGTCGCGGGTGCGACCGGCGCGGTCGACCTCGGCGGCCTGCCGGCGCGATACGTCGCCGTCCGCGACATCCGTGCCGGTGATGGCGGCATCGCCGCCTGGCGGCTGTCGGTCTTCAGCCCTGCGCCGCTCACGAAGGGCGCGACGGCGACGGCCTCGGGCGTCGAAGCCGCCTCGTTCCCGGCGAGCCTCGCGATCGACGGCAACGACGCGACGCGCTGGTCGGCCGACTACAGCGCTCAGCCGTGGATCGCGGTCGATCTGGGTGCCGCGCAGCGGTTCGATGAGATCGTGCTGAAGTGGGAGGGCGCCTCGGCGAAGGACTACCGGGTCGAGGTGTCGAACGACGGCCAGGCGTGGACCCCGGTGGCCACCCGCACCGGCATGGCCGCCGGCGCCCGCACTGACACGGTCGAGTTCGACGCGGTCACCGCGAGGCATGTGCGCGTCACCGTCACCGCGAAGAGCCTCAGCCCGTACCTCAGCCTCTACGAACTGTCGATCCCGTCGTCGGCCGAGCCCGAGGCGGCGATCACGGCCGAGATCTCACCCGCAGAGCCCGACGGCCCCGACGGCTCGTACGCCACCGCACCGACGGTGACCGTGCTCGCGAGCGGCACCGCCGGTGCGGTCTCGGGCGTCCAGTACCGGGTGAACGACGGCGAGTGGGCGGATGCCTCGAGCCCCGTGCTGCTCGAGGGCCCGGGCGAGCTGCGCATCGACTACCGCGCCACGGTCGGCGGCCTCCCGGTCTCCGGACACGGCGTCGTCACCGTCGCGGAGGCTCCGGAGCTGAACGTCGAGACGACCGTCACGAGCCGGTGCATCGGCGGCAAGGCGCTGCTGTCGGTGCGGGCGCTGAACGGTGAATCGCTGCCGCTCGGCCTCACCTTCTCGACCGACTACGGTACGAAGTCGTTCGCGGCCGTGGCGCCGGGCAAGAACGCCGTGCACGCCTTCACGACGCGACTGGCCGAACTGCCCGCGGGCGCCGTCGAGGTCACGGCCACGGCGCAGGTCGACGGCAGCACGGTGTCGTACTCGACGGCCGCTCCGTACGACGCACGGTCATGCGGCTGACGACGGCGCAGCGGATGTCGCGGCGGTGATCACGCTCCCCGAGCCTCGAGCTCGGGGAGCGCGTCGCGCAGCAGCTCGAGCGCGGCGCGCACCGTCTGGTGCACGACGACCGATGGGTCGTCGGCGCTGAACGAGAAATGCGCATCACGGATGTCGCCGCGCACCGCGACCGCGGCGTACACGCTTCCCGGGGGCTCATCGCCCTCGGGCTCGGGGCCGCCCACACCCGTGACCGACACGGCGGCCTCGGCGTCGAACAGGCGGGCGACTCCGGTCGCGAGCTCGCGTGCGCACTCCAGTGAGGTGATGGAGACGGCCGTGACGCCGAGCACGTCGCGCTTGACCGACTCGGCGTAGGCCACGACACCGCCCGTGAACCACTGCGAGGCGTCGGGAGCAGCGCCGAGCGCGTTGGCGATCGCTCCGCTCGTCAACGATTCGGCCGTCGCGACCCGAAGGCCGGCGGCCTGGGCGCGCGCGGCGATGTCGCGTGCGATCGCGGCGAACTCGTCAGCGGGATCCTCCACCTGCCCCCTCCTTCGATGCGGCCGCACGCGCACCGAACGCCGCGATGCGGGCGCTCGCCTCGGGCGTCGCGAAGGCCGCGCCGATCGTGCGCGCCTCGTCGTCGAGCGCCGTCTGGAAGTCGCGGGTCAGGCCCGAGCGCACGAGGCGCTTCGCCTGCCCGAACGCCGCCGTCGCGCCGTCGATCCACGACTGCGCGATCTCGCGCGCCCGTTCCTCGAGGGCGTCGGGTGCGACGACCTCGGCGACGAGCCCCCAGTCGAGCGCCTCGGCGGCCGACAGGGTGCGCGAGGTCAACGTGAGCTCGAGGGCGCGGCGCGTGCCGACGGCCTCGGGCAGCAGGGTGCTGACGCCGCAGTCGGGCGTGAGCGCGACATCCGCGTACCGGCTCGAGAACGTCGCGTGCTCGGAGGCGACGATGACGTCGGCGACGAGCATGAAGCCGAGGCCGCCGCCTGCGACCGGGCCCTGCACGGCTGCGACGATCGGCTTCGAGCTGTCGCGCAGCGTGCGGTGGCCGTCGTGGATCGCGTCGGCGAGCGCCGTGATCGTGGCGGCGGCGGACTCGGAGCCGTTCGACTCGGCCGCCGCTGCGAGCTCCGACATCGCCCGCACGTCGCCGCCGGCGCAGAACGCACGGCCGCTGGCGTCGAAGAGCACCGCGCCGATGTCGTCCCGCTCGGCGATTTCGTGGGCGAGTGCCTGCCAGCGCGCGATCGCGTCGGGGTCGACGGCGTTCAGCCGGTTCGGCCGATTGAGGGTGAGGCGGGCGAGCCCGTCTTCGACTTCGAACAGGATCGCGTCATCGCTCATGAAGGTGGAGTCTACTTCGCCGCTCAGGACCACTCGTGTCGCACCGGACACACGATGTACGTGGTCCCGTGCGACACGAGTGGTCCTGAGCGGGGGTGTTCCGCACGGCCCGCTCACGCGGCGGCGTGCTCCTGCTCGAGCCGCGAGGCGCGCGCCACGAGCACGTCGAGCACCGTGCGCACGGCGAGGCGCTCCGCGACATCCGGCCGCACGAGTGCCACGATCTGCCGAGCGGATGCCACGCCGCGCAGCGGCTTCAACACGATCGAATCGGGAACGGCGCCGCTCGTGAACCGCGGCACGAACGCGATGCCGAGCCCCGCCTCGATGAAGGCCTCGATGATGCGCATGTCGCTGAAGCGCTGGCTCACGTGCGCCCGCTGCCCCGCCTGCTGTTCGATCGCGTGCAGGATGCGTTCGAACGGGAAGCCCGGGGGCACGCCGAGCCACGTCTCGTCGACGAGGTCGGCGGGCGTCAGGTGCGCCCGCCCGGCGAGGCGGTGGTCGGCGGGCAGCCCGATGTCGAGCGGCTCGGTCAGGAGCGGCACGGCCTTCAGGCCGCGGCCACCCCAGGGCAGCACGCCGGGCATCGTGTGGGCGAGCACGATGTCGAAGTCGGAGGTGAGGTCGGCGAACTCGGCGAGCTCGGGGTCGAGGTCGGTCGCGTGCACGACGAGCCCCGCCACCTGCGCGAGGTCGGTGAGCACGGCGGGCAGGAGCGTCGCGCCGACCGTCGGGAACGTGAGGAGCGAGACCTCGCCGCTCGGGTGGTTGCGGAACTCGTCCCACAGGGCGGTGGCGCGCTCGAGCGCGATCGCGACATCTGCCGCGCTGCGGGCGAGGGCGTGCCCGGCGCTCGTCAGCACGACGCCGCGGCCGCTGCGCTCGGTGAGGGGCATCCCGGCCTCGCGCTCGAGCACCTTGAGCTGCTGCGAGACCGCCGACGGAGTGCGGCCGGTGGCCTCGGCGACGGCCGTCACGCTGCCGCGTTCGGCGAGTTCGCGGAGCAGGTCCAATCGTCGAACGTCCATGTAGCCAGACTACATGGTCATTGTAGAACTGTGAGCTTGTGCTGAAGAGTCTGGAGCGCGAGAATTGGGGTGTCGAACACGTGCAATGGCGCATCGATCGCTCGATCAGCCCCCGCTCGTACTTCGAAAGGAACACCATGATCTTCGTGATTCTCGCCGCCGTCTCCGCTGTCGGCATCATCGGCTCGATCGTCGTCACCGCTCGCGACGGCTACCGCCGTCAGCCGCGAGAGACGTTCGCGCGCACCGTCTAGGTTTCGCGAATTCCCGGGGGTCCGTTCCCCGGGTGCAGGGCCGTCACGCCGGCGAGGGGCAATCCTCGTCGCCGACGGCTGATTGCTGGGCTGCTGAGCGGCCCGACTGCAGGGCCGCCGCGCGGGGGAGGGACGACCTCCACTGGATGAGCGGCCCGACTGCAGGGCCGCCGCGCGGGGGAGGGACACCCCGCGGGGCGGCCCTTCGTCGTGCGTATCGGGATGTGCTGGGGGGATCCCGATCCGTGGTCTCGAGACGCGTCCTCCTTCGTCGGTCGCTCCTCGACCAGCGTGGATCCTCGACATGGCTGATCGTCTGCCGCTAGCGTGTGCCCGAAGGCTCGACGTTTGGGGGAACGATGGCGCACGTTGTTGCGACCGGCGCAGGCAAGGCGATGATGGAGCGGCGGGCCGACCCGACGCACGAATACATCCTGAAGCTCACCGGCAAGGAGCGCCCGCGCGTGCTCTTCGTCGGCACGGCGACCGGCGACGACGCCGCGTACATCGTGAGCTACTACACGACGTACGACTCCGACCGCTGCGCGCCGCATCACCTGCCCCTCTTCCACCGAGCGGTCGACGACCTCGCGGGGTTCGTGAAGGGCTTCGACGTCATCCACGTCGGCGGCGGCAACACGGCGAACATGCTCGACGTCTGGAAGCGCCAGGGTCTCGACGAGATCATGCGCGAGATGTGGGAGGACCCGACGTCGAACACGGTGTTCACCGGTGGTTCGGCCGGCGGCATCTGCTGGTTCGAGGGTGGCACGACCGACAGTTACGGCCCCACCCTGCAGGTGCTGCCCGAGGGCCTCGGTTTCCTGCACGGCAGCTTCTGCCCCCACTACGACGCCGAAGACCAGCGCCAGCCGCTCTTCCACGCCTCACTGCTGAGCGGTGAGCTCGCCACGGGCTACGCGGTCGGCAACCTGCAGTCGCTGCACTTCGAGGGTGCCGAGTTCGTCACGGCGATCAGTCCGGTCGAAGACCCGCTGGCGCTGCGGGTCGAGGCGATCGACGGCGAGATCGTCGAGACGCCCCTGCCGACGCAGGTGCTCGCGAGTACCGGCCCCATCGTGAAGGGTCCCTCGTCGTGAACGACAACGTCTGGATCCTCGTCGCCGAGCTGATCGTCGTCATCCTCGCGATCTACATGGGCACCCGCACGAGCGGGATCGGCCTCGGCGTGTGGGGCCTCGTCGGCGTCGCAGTGCTCGTCTTCGTCTTCGGAGAGGCGCCGGGCAACGCCCCGGTCGACGCCGTGTTCATCGTCATCACCGTCATCACCGCGGCATCCGTCATGCAAGCGGCGGGTGGCATCGACTGGATGGTGTCGGTCGCGTCGAAGGTCATCAAGAAGCGGCCGAAGTCCGTCGTCTTCCTGGCGCCGGCGATGTCGTTCCTCTTCACCGTCGGCGCCGGCACCGGCAACATCTTCTACCCGCTGCTGCCCGTCATCTACGACGTGTCGTACCAGCAGAAGATCCGCCCCGAGCGCGCGCTGTCGGTCTCCGCCGTCGCGTCGCAGGTCGGCATCCTCTGCAGCCCGGTCTCCGCCGCCACCGCGTCGATGGTCGTGCTGCTCGCGCCGCAGGGCGTCGACCTCGGCAAGCTCCTGCTCATCATGTGGCCCGCGTCGATCGCGGGTCTCGCGATCGCCGCCCTCGTCATGGTCAAGCACGGCACGGAGCTCGAGGACGACCCCGAGTTCCAGCGCCGGGTCGCCGAGCATCTCGTGAAGCCGGCCGTCGTGGTCGACTCCGACACGAAGCTCCCGCGCAACGCCGTGCTCTCGGCGTCGATCTTCCTCGCGGGCGTCGGCGTCATCGTGCTCTTCGGCCTCTTCGAGGGCATCCGCCCGATCATCGGCACCGACGACGACGGCGACCCGGTGCGCGTCAGCATCACCGTGATCATCGAGGTCGTCATGGGCGTCATCGCGGCACTCATCTTCGTCATCTGCAAGGTCAAGGCAGCGGATGTCCCGAAGCAGTCGACGTTCCCGGCCGGCATGGTCGGTGCGATCGCACTCTTCGGCATCGCATGGCTCGCCAACACCTTCGTCGCGGCGAACAACACGCTCATCGTCGACGGCCTGGGCTCGCTCGTCTCGGGGTCGTCGGCGTTCCTCGGTGCGCTGCTCTTCGCGCTCGCGCTCTTCCTCGTCGCGATGCTCACGACCAGCCAGTCGAGCGCCACGAACGCGATCGTGCCGATCGGCATCACGATCGGGCTGCCGGCCTCGCTGCTCGTCGGCCTCTGGCCGGCGGCCATGGGCATCTACACGCTGCCCGCCAACGGCAGCCAGGTCGCCACGGTCGCGTTCGACCAGACCGGCACGACCAAGATGGGCAAGTTCGTCTTCGACCACTCGTTCCAGTTGCCGAACCTCGTCTACGTCGTCGTCGCGATCCTCGTGGGCGTGGCGCTCTCCTTCGTCATCGTCTGATGGCGGAGGCGGCCGACCAGGCGCTGCTCCGCAGGTTCCTCCTCGGGCTCGCGGAGGGCATGAACGCGGCCGCGGACTCGACCGACAAGATCCGCGACACGCTCCTGAAGGTCTCGGGCGCGTACGGCCGGGACGACACCGACATCGTGGTGCTGCCGACCGTGATTCTCATCGAGACGGGCGGCGGCGACAGTGGCAGGGTCGCGATCCGGTCGTCGGTGAATGCCTCGTTCCGTTTCGACCAGATCGCGGCGCTCTACCGCCTGATCGATGTCGCCGGGCGCGCCGAGATCACGCCGCTCGACGGCATCGCGCGACTGAACGAGATCGGCGCGATGAAGCCGTCGCACGGCTGGGTCGTGCGCACCTTCGGTCACGCCGTGCTGACCACGGGGCTCGCGCTGCTGCTCGCCCCCACATGGGAGGGAGCGCTCGTCGCCTTCGTGCTCGGCGCGTTCATCGGCGTCGCGAAGCTCGTGCGCTCGCCGACGCTGCAGATCGTCTTCCCGGTCTTCGCGGCGTTCGCCTGCGCCGCCGCCGTGTTCCTGATCGCCCCGCACTTCGCGATCGGCGACCCGATCCGGTTGCTGATCGCCCCGCTCGCGACCTTCCTGCCCGGAGGAGTGCTGACGACCGCGGTCGTCGAGCTCGCGGCGGGCCAGATGCTCGCGGGCGCCTCCCGCCTCGTGTTCGGCCTCGTGCAGCTCTCGCTGCTCGCCTTCGGCATCCTGGCGGCGGGAACGCTCGTCGGGGTGGGCAGCTCGTCGTACGTGCCGCTCGACGTCGGCGAGGCGCTCCCCTGGTGGGTCGCGGTGTTCGGCGTGCTGCTCTTCGCGATCGGCAACTACCTGCATTTCTCCGCCCCGCCGCGCACCTTCGGCTGGGTGCTGCTGGTGCTGTTCGTCGCGTACACCGGCCAGGTGGTGGGTGGGATTCTGATCGGCCCGACCGTGAGCGGCTTCATCGGCGCGCTCGTCATGACGCCGGTCGTGCTCTGGATCGCCACGCTGCGGCACGGTGCGCCGTCGCAGCTCACCTTCCTCCCGGCGTTCTGGCTGCTCGTGCCCGGCGCCGCCGGCCTCGTCGGACTCACCGAGGCGATCGGCACCACCCGCGGCTACGAGGACTTCGCCGAGGCGCTCACCTCGATCATGTCGATCGCTCTCGGCGTGCTCATCGGCACCGCGCTCTACCGGGTCGCGCATCATGGGGCAGAGGAGCTCGCCGACTTCCACATCGACGTGCCCGCCGCGCTCGTCGAGGAGCAGGCGCCGCCGTTCTGGGCCCGCCTCCTGCCGGGCACCCCGCGCTCCATCTGGGGCGGACGCCGACGATCGCAGACGGGCGTTCGGCGAGCGGATGCCGCGTCGCCGTCGTCGCTCGACACGGGATCCGCCCCTTCCTCTCAGGCAACCGGGTCGTAGAGTATTCGGGTGACCCTCCGCGACCCTCAGCCCATCGACGCCGTGCGCGCCCAGTTGATCGACTTCATCGCCGCCGAGGCCGTCTTCCACGGGGACTTCACCCTGACGAGCGGCAAGAAGGCGACGTACTACGTCGACCTCCGCAAGGTGAGCCTCGACCACCGGGTGGCTCCCCTCATCGGCCAGGTCATGATCGACGTCATCAAGGACGTGCCCGACGTGTTCGCCGTCGGCGGGCTGACGATGGGCGCCGACCCCATCGCGGCCGCCGTGCTGCACCAGGGCGCAGCCCAGGGCCTCGAGTACGACGCTTTCGTCGTGCGCAAGGAGCCGAAGGACCACGGCCGTGGCAAGCAGGTCGAGGGTCCCGACCTCGCCGGCAAGCGCGTGATCGTGCTCGAAGACACCTCGACCACCGGCGGTTCGCCGATCAAGGCGATCGAGGCGCTCCGCAAGGTGGGCGCCGAGGTCGTGGCCGTGGCCGTCGTCGTCGACCGCGCCACCGGCGCCCGCGAGATCATCGAGGCCGAGGGCGTGCCGTACCTGTACGCCATCGGGCTCGAAGACCTGGGGCTGGCCTGATGAGCGGCGACGGGCAGGGTCTGGGAGGCGACGGGGCCGATTGGCTGCTCGCCCAGTTGGCGGGCGGCGATGCGCCGCGCCGCGACATCCCGTCTCCGCCTGTCGCGCCCGCTCAGCCGCCGCAGCAGGCGGCGCCTGCCGCTCCCGCCGCACCGGCGGCGCCGCGCACTCCAGCGCCGCGCCGCGAAGAGGTGCTCGACTGGTTCTCCGAGGCTTCGGCACCCCGAGCGGATGCTGCGACGAGCGCGCTTCCCGTCGTCGGATCGCCCGCTCCTCGTGCCGCTGAAGTGCCCCAGCAGCACTCGCCGGTCGCCGACTCCGCCGGCACGGCCCCCACCTCGCCGTCATGGACCCCGCCGTTCGCGGTCGGACTGCCGCACCAGCCGCCCGCGGCCGCACCCGTCTACCTGACCTCGGTCGAGCCGCCGGTCGGCACACCGTCCGTACCTCAGGCTGCGCCCGCGCCGCAGGCAGGGCCGACGCCTCAGGCCGGGTACACGCCTCCGGCTGCTCCGGCCCCGACCGATCGGGCCCACTCGGGTGCGGCGCCCGCCGCGGCATGGCCGCCTGCCGCCCCGGTCGCGCCCGCATGGCCGCCGGCGGCGCCCGCCGCCCCGATCCCGCAGGCCTCCCCGGCACCGGTCCCCCCAGCGGCGCCGCCGACTCCGCCCGGACCCGTGACGCCGACGGCGCCGTTCGCCCTCACCTGGGGCGGAGATGAAGCACTCGCCTCCGAAGACGCCGTCAGGGCGGCCTTCCGGAGTCTCTCCGAACCCTCGTCGACGGCAGACGCGGATGCCCGCGGCCACGGCGCCGCTGCGCCCACCCCACCGGTGACACCGGCCGAACCGGTGTCACCCCCCGAGCCGGTGGCCCCCGCGCAGGCGCCCTTCGCCGGCTTCGCCTCTCCGCCCGTCGCACGGCAGTCGTTCACCCCGATGCAGCCGGCGGAATCCGCACCCCCGGTGCACCCGACGGCGCCGACGACGGCGCCGGCCGGATGGGGCACCCGAAACACAGCACCCGCGACCCCGTCCTCGTACGACGACGAGCTCTGGGCAGCCCTGAACGAACCCGAGCAGGCACCGATGCCGACGCAGGCACCGATGCAGACGGCGTCTCCGCTGCCTCCGGCGGCACCGGCCCAAGCCGCTCCTGCAGCGCCGGCGGTGCCTGTGACCCCGGCCGCGCCCGTGGCACCTGCCGCACCGATCGCACCGGAGCCGCCGCAGCAGGCGACGCCGCGCCCCGAACGCGACCGCTTCGCGGCCTTCGCCGCCGACACCACCGACCCGTTCGCCGCACTCACCGAGACGCGGGCCGTCCCGATCCAGTCCGCAGCGGCCCCTGCGCCTGTCGAGGTGCAACCCGCCGCTCCGCAGCTCCCCGGGGATGCGAGCAGCCCCGCGTCCGACGTCGGGCGCGAGACGCGCAGCGGCTTCCCGTTCCTCGAGGTGCGCGGCATGGCCGCAGCGCAGGAGAACGCCGCGGTCGGCGCTCCCGTCCGCGAGGCGAGCGCGTTCAACACGACGCCGTTCCCGGCCTTCGCGTCCGCGACCGGCGGCGGCGACGACGACCCGACGCGGGAACCACCGGCGCCGGTCGACGACCTTCTCGCCTCGCTCGGCGGCGGCGCGCCTCGTGCGCGCGTTCCCGAACCGGCGACGCCGTTCGGCGGCGCCGGAACGACCCCGCCGACTCCGCCGACCCCACCGGTTTCGTCGGGACTCGACGCGCTGGGCCTCGGTTTCGACGATGACGATGACGATGACGAGCCTCGGGCGAATGCCGCCGACGAGCGGGAGCCGTCCGGCATCCGCGGCCGATTCTTCGGCGGCGCTCGCTTCGACGACGCATCCGACGACGATGACGACAGCGACGCCGACGAGTCGTCGATCGCGCGCGAGATGGCCGACACCGGGTACTTCTGGAACCTGACGCCGGATCCGAACGCCGAAGACCCCAAGGACCGCCCTTCCTCCGTCGCGACCGCCTTCCTGGGCGACGGCGCTGCCGTCGGTGCGGATGCCGCGGACCCGTCGGACGTCGCGGCGGACCCCTTCGGCGTCGATGAGGCAGAACCCTCGTGGCATGACGAACCGATCGCCGAGGCGGAGCCCGAATGGGCCTTCCCCAGCGACCCAGAGCCCCACGCCGACCCCGCATCGCACACCGACACGGCCGCCGACGGCACCGACCTGCGCTCCGCGACGCCCGCGGCCGCGAACCACGACCCGTTCGCGGCATCCGACACCGATGCGATCGGTGCGCTCTTCGGATCGGCCGGCATCGCTGCGGCGGCGAACGACCCGTTCGCCGCCCCGAGCGGCGGTCAGCCGGCGCCGGGCCTGCCCGCGACGCCGCCCCAGGGCGCTGTGGGCGGCGGCATCGGCCCGCAGCGCACCGGCGGCTCCGGCAACGGCGCCACGGGCTCGGGTGGCGGTGGTGACCGTGGCGGCGCGGGCGGCGGCAACGGCGGTTCGGGTGGTACCCCGAAGGGCGGCAAGCGCCCGACGCGAACGCTCATCTGGGTCGCCGGCGGCCTCGTCGTGCTGCTCGTGCTCGTCGGGCTCTACTACCTCGGCACCCAGCTGACTGGCGGGGGAGGGGAGCAGGCGAGCGGCAGCCCGTCGGCGAGCGCCTCCGAGACGCCTGTCGCTGCGCCGACAGCCGCGCAGCCGCCCGGAGTGCACGCGTGGGACACCCTCTTCGGCGGCGAATGCGTCGACCCGTTCGAATCGGTCTGGGCCGAGGAGTTCACCGTCGTCGACTGTGCTGCGCCCCATGCCGCGCAGCTCGTCTACCGGGGCACGCTGCCCGGCGACGCGGCGGCGCCGTTCCCGGGCGAGGCCGCGCTCGCGGCCGAGATGCCCAAGCTGTGCCGCGCCGCGGGCGTCTTCGAACCGACGCTCGTCGCCGGCATTCCCGACCTCCAGGTCGCGGGCAGCTATCCCGTGACCGAGGAGCAGTGGGCCGAGGGCCAGCGCACCTACTACTGCTTCGCCAACCGAGCGGGCGGCGAGCCGCTGACCGGACCGATCAATGGGCCCGGCCCGGCGGTCTGATCGCATGCCGCCCGAACCCGACCGCTCCCGCAGCGGCCTCGGTGACGCCGAAGACCACCGGGCCGCGGGGCGGGTCGTCGTCATCGGCTCGCTGAACGTCGACTCGACGAGCTACGTCGACGCGTTCCCGGCGCCGGGCGAGACCATCCTCGCCCGCGGCTTCGAGGTCGCCCTCGGCGGCAAGGGCGCGAACCAGGCCGTCGCGGCGCACGTCGCGGGGGCCCGCGTCGAGTTCGTGGCGTGCCTCGGCGACGATGCGAGCGGCGCGTTCGCGTGCGACACGCTCGAGCGGCTGGGACTGTCGATCGCGGCGGTCCGTCGCATTCCGAATGCCTCGACCGGCGTCGCCCAGATCACCGTCGCTGAGTCGGGTGAGAACACGATCATCGTCACGAGCGGCGCGAACCTCGCCCTCACCCCCGTGCTCATCGACGCGGAGCGCGAGCGCATCGCCGCTGCGACCGTCGTGCTCACGCAGGGCGAGCTCGCCGTCGCCACGATCGAGCACCTCGCGCTGGTCTCGAACGAGCTCGGAGCCCGGTTCGTGCTGAACCTCGCCCCGCCGGCGCCGGTCGCCGCAGAGGCCCTCGGCGTCGCCGACCCGCTCGTGCTGAACGAGCACGAGGCGCGCGCGGTCGGCATCGGCACGGATGCCCCGGGCAGCACGAACCTCGACGAGTGGCGCGCGCTCGCGGCATCCGCTGTCGGCGCCGTCGCCCGCTCGGTCGTGGTGACGCTCGGTGCGGCCGGTGCCGTCGCCGCCGACGCGGGCGGCTCGTGGGCCGCGCCGGCGCCGCGCGTGACGGCGGTCGACACGACGGGTGCCGGCGACGGGTTCACCGGCACGCTCGCGGCGTTCCTCGCCGAGGGGAGACCGCTGCCCGAGGCGCTCGACCTCGCGGTCGCCGCCGGCGCGCTCGCCGTGCAGGCGCGGGGCACGGTCGACTCCTATGCGCCCAGGGTCGAGGTGCTCGCCGCGGCGGGTGTCGCCGATCGCGCCTCCGCCAGCTGAGCCGTCGCGCCCACCTGCCCACCCGACACGAGAGAACGAGCCCCGCATGACCATCCCCGTCATCATCGACTGCGACCCCGGCCACGACGACGTGTTCGCGCTGTGGCTGGCCGCGGGGCATCCGTCGCTCGACCTTCTCGCCGTCACGACGGTCGGCGGCAACGTGCCGCTCGAGTTCACCACCAGGAACGCCCGCATCGCGCTGTCGGTCGCCGGTGTGAGCGACGTGCCCGTCGCAGCCGGGGCAGCCGGCCCGCTCCTGCGCCCGTTGCAGACCGCCGAGTGGATCCACGGCGAGAACGGCCTCGGAGGACCCGAGCTGCCCGAGCCGGTCGTGCCACTCGACCCGCGCACGGCGACCGAGCTCATCGCCGACGTGCTGATCGCAGCGGCCGAGCCGGTCGCCATCGTCGCGACTGGGCCGATCACGAACGTCGCGATGCTGCTGCGCGACCGTCCCGAACTCGCTCCGCGCATCCGCGAGATCGTCTGGATGGGCGGATCGACCGAACGCGGCAATGCGACGCCGTACGCCGAGTTCAACGCCCTCGTCGACCCCGAGGCGCTCGACGTGGTGCTGCGCAGCGGCGTGCGGTTCACGATGGTCGGCCTGAACGTCACGCATCTGGCGCTCGTCACGCCTGCTGTGCGGGAGAAGATCGCGTCGATCGGCAACTCGACGGCCGCCTTCGGCGACGAGCTCTTCGACTTCTTCTGCCGCACGAACGACGAGGTGTTCGGCATGCCCGACGGGCCGCTGCACGACCCGGTCGCGGTTGCCGTGCTCGCCGACCCCGGCAGCGTCGTGCTGCGGCACACGCGTCTCGACGTCGAACTCCTCGGCATCGAGACGGCCGGGGCCACGAGCGTCGACCTCGACGGCATGCTCGGACGGGAGCCGAACGCCTGGGTCGCGGTCGAGCTCGACGTCGACCGGTTCTGGGCGGGCGTCGAGGCATCCGTCGCCCGACTCGCCTAGCGCTCCCGCGGACGCGCGCACTGCCGTTTCCCCCGACCGGTCGTCCGCAGTATCCGGACCGTGCCAGCCGATCCTCGTAGGGTGACGGTATCGGAGAGGGGGAGTCATGGACTGGACCTTCTGGCTCGGCATCGTCGTCATCGCCGTGCTGTGGGGCGTGACGCAGTGGGCCTTCTCGCTCCGACGGCATTCCGAGAAGTCCCGCGGCGCCGATCGCGAGGCCGCCGACGCGATGAACGACGCGGAGCGCGGCAAGGAGCGGGGCCGCTTCTGGTCGGGCTTCGGGAATTGATCGACGACCACTGATCGCGTTCCGGTCGCCGTCCTCAGGCGAGCGAGCGGATGACTCCGGCGAGCCGAGCGACGGCCTCGTCGACGAGCGCGTCCGACAGGTTGCCGTAGCCGAGCACGAGCGCCTCGATGCCGGCTGTGGCGGCGGACGCACGGTACCCGGTCAGCTCGGACACGGCGATCTCCACGTCGGCGGCGGCACGCCGCACCGCCGAGGCGTCGACGCCCGGCGGCAGCTCCAGCACGGCGTGCATGCCCGCGGCGATGCCCGTGACCTCGAGCCCGGGAAGTTCTCGTCCGAGCGCCGTCAGGAGCGCCGCACGACGTCGACGGAACCGGCCGCGCGCCGCACGCACGTGCCGTTCGAGGTCGCCGGCCGTGATGAACTCCGCGAGGGCGACCTGGTCGAGGGTCGACGGACGGGCACGTTCGGCGAGCGGCACGCGTTCCCGGAGCGCGCGCGGCACGACCGCCCAGCCGAGCCCGAACGCCTGCGCCATCGACTTCGAGAGGGAGCCGATGAGCACGACGTGATCGGGTGCGAGGCCCTGCAGCGCCGCGATCGGTCGGCGGTCGTAGCGGAACTCGGCGTCGTAGTCGTCTTCGATCACGAGCCCGTCGACCTCACGGGCCCAGTGCACGATCGCCTCCCGCCGGGCGGGCGACAGGGCCGCGCCGAGCGGGAACTGGTGGGCCGGCGTGATGAGCGCCGCGCGTGCGCCGGTGCGCCCGGCGGCATCCACGAGCACGTCGACGTCGACCCCCGAGGCGTCGACCGGCACCGGCACCGGGGTGAGTCCGGCCGCGGCCGCGATCTCGCGGAGCCGGGACCAGCTCGGGTCCTCGACGAGGAGCGCCGTGTGGCCGGCCGCACGCAGCCCAGCGACGACGCCGGCCATGCCGTCGGTCGCCCCGTGCGTGATCACGATGTCGTCGGGGGCGGCGATCGCACGGCGCGACCGCGAGAGGTAGTCGGCCACGGCCGTGCGGGCGAGCGGATGCCCCAGCCGGTCGACCACCGTGAACTCGGCGTCGGGGAGGCCATCGAGGGCGCGCCGCACCGCCCCGGCCCATCGCGCCCTTGGCACGTGACGCAGGTCGGGCACGCCGGGGCCGAGATCGAGGCGGGGTCGTCGGTACTCCGCACGGAGCGGCACGGCATCGGGCGCGTCGTTCGACTCGCGCACCTCCTGCACGCGCGAGGGGGCGAGCGGATGCGTCCGTCCGGGTGGTACCCGCGTACCCGAGCCGACCGTCGCCTCGAGGAACCCCTCGGCGACGAGCTGACCGTACGTCTCCGTCACGACCCAGCGCGAGACGCCGAGCGTCTCGGCGAGCGTGCGGCTCGGGGGAAGGCCGGCACTCGGCGGAAGCCGACCCGAGTGCACGGCGTCACGGATCGCTCGTTCGAGCCGGTCGCGGAGTGGCGCAGGACCGTCGCCCAGGTCGAGCAGCGTCTCCCAGGCGAGCACGGGGTCTCGGCGAGTCATCCGGCCCCTCTCTGCTCTCCGCCGACGGGCGGCCGATGAAATTGGTCTGGTGAAGCATCCGCTGATTGGAGTGTAGACCCGAGCCGAATGCTTCGTACGCTCGATCCCGTCACCCCACCACTCACGGAGGAACCATGCGATACCGCACGATCGGCAACGGCACGACGAGCTTCGACGTCTCGACGATCTGCCTCGGCACCATGCAGATGGGCACGAAGATCGACGAGGCCACCTCGTTCGCGATCCTCGACCGCTTCGTCGAGGCCGGCGGCACGTTCATCGACACCGCCAACAACTACAGCTTCTGGGACAACGGCCACGGCCGCGACAGCGAAGACGTGATCGGCCGCTGGCTCGCGAGCCGTGGCGGCCGGGGCCGGCTGCGCATCGCCACGAAGCTCGGGGCCGCGAAGAAGGACCCGGCGCTGCCGCTCTCGAACACCGAGCCGACGAACTTCCAGGGCCTCGGCGACGTCATCGGCCGGGAGGCGCGTGAGAGCGCGAAGCACCTCGGCGTCGATCGCCTCGACGTCGTCTACGGCCACGTCGACGACCTCGAGACGCCGCTCGCCGAGACCGTCGGGGCGTTCGGCGCCCTGCAGGAGGACGGGCTCGTCGGCATCTCGGGCATCTCGAACGTCGCGGTCTGGCGCGTCGTCGAGGCGCGCGAGGAGGCGTTGCGCCAGGGCGTCGCGCCCTACGGCCTCGTGCAGCAGCAGCACAGTTACATCTACCCGCAGCCGAAGCTCGGCCGGCAGAACTTCGTGACGCCCGAGCTGCTCAGCTATGCGGCATCGACCGGGGTCGACGGACGCCCGCCGCTCGCGGTCACCGCGTACTCGCCGCTGCACCAAGGGGCGCTGACGCGAACCGACAAGCCGCTCTGGGGCGGGGTGGACCACCCGACGACGGTCGCGCGCATCCAACTGCTGCACGAGGTCGCCCGCGACATCGGGGCGACGCCGAACCAGGTCGCGCTCGCCTGGCTGCTCGGCCGCGAGGTGCCGGTGATCCCGGTGGTCGGCCCGTCGAGCGTGGCACAGCTCGAGGAGGTGCTCGGCGCCGCCGAACTCGACCTCGATCCCGAGGTGCGCGAACGGCTCGACGCCGAACCCGAGGAGCGGCCTGTGGTGAAGCGGTCCGAGGAGCCCGACGCGGCCTAGCCGGCGACTCCTCGGCGCTCAGTCTGCGTCGGGTCGCGGTTCGGCGCTGAGGGAGTCGAGGAGGTCGTCGACGGACTCGAACTCGACGGTCTCGACCTCGTCGTCGTCATCGGCGTCGGACTCGTCGCCCTCCGCCACGCTCAGGTCGTCGATCGCGAGCTGTTCGTCGAGCTGGCAGTAGATGACCATGTCGGGGTACTGGGTCGGTGACTCGTAGACGAGCACGATTGTGGCATCGGGCGAGACGATCACGCCTTGCAGTTCGAGTTCGCGGGCGAGAAGGTCGTAGTCGTCTGCCGTGACCTCGTGACCGGTGCCCTCATACGCCGAGTCGGTGAGCTCGCGCACGACCTCGCCGTCGATGCGTGCGAGGTCGTCGGCGGTCGGTCGGCTGAGCGCCCGCTCGGCGATGGCGCGCATCTCGGCAGGTTCGACGGGCTCGTCGTCGACCGCGAACAACACGGCCACCTGGCGGTCGCCGGGCAGCACGGTCGCAGCGACCAGCTCGCCGTCTTCGTACTCGATGTCGGTCAACTCGATCATGAGTGTCCTCGTCTCTGAGCGGTCTACAGCTCGGTCTCGGCCGGAACCGCCTCGACGAGGTCGGCCACGCCGCCCAGGATCTCGTCGGGGCGGAACGGGTACTTCTCGATCTCGGCCTGGTCGCTGATGCCGGTCAGCACGAGGATCGTGTGCAGGCCCGCCTCGATGCCCGCGACGATGTCGGTGTCCATGCGGTCGCCGATCATCGCGGTGTTCTCGGAATGCGCGCCGATCTTGTTGAGCGCCGAGCGGAACATCATCGGGTTCGGCTTGCCGACGACGTAGGGCTCCTTGCCCGTGGCCTTCGTGATGAGCGCGGCGATGGCGCCGGTCGCGGGCAGCGGGCCGTCGGCACTCGGACCCGTGGCGTCGGGGTTCGTCACGATGAAACGGGCGCCCGCGCCGATGAGGCGGATGGCCTTCGTGATCGCCTCGAACGAGTAGTTGCGGGTCTCGCCCACGACGACGAAGTCGGGCGCGGTCTCGGTCATCACGAAACCGGCGTCGTGCAGCGCCGTGAGGATGCCGGCCTCGCCGATGACGAACGCGGTGCCGCCCGGCACCTGCTGCTTCAGGAAGTCGGCCGTCGCGAGCGCGCTCGTCCAGATGCGGTCTTCGGGCACGTTCAGGCCCGACGAGCGGAGCCTCGCCGACAGGTCGCGTGCGGTGAAGATCGAGTTGTTCGTGAGCACGAGGTAGGGCGTGCCGGCGTCCTCCCACTGCTGCAGCAGCTCGGCTGCGCCCGGCAGTGCGTGGTTCTCGTGCACGAGCACGCCGTCCATGTCGGTGAGCCAGCACTCGACTTCTTCACGTCGTGACATGCTCCCAGCCTAGGCCGCGCAGGTCACGGCACGATGTCGAGCGGATGTCGCGCGGCAACGTGATCGGGCAGTGACGCGATCAGGCCGAGCGCTCCGAAGCGGCTACGCCGTGACCCAGATGGCAGCAGCGACCTCGCGGGCGAGCTCGAGGTCGACCGCGCGCCCCGCGACCCGTGCAGTCGCGAGGATGCGCGCGGCCGAGGCATCCGTCACCTCGAGTTCGATGCCGGGGCCGACGCCCGATTCGTCGAGCTCGCGCAGCACCTCGGGGTCGCGGTCGCTGATGCGCAGGATCGTGCCGGTGTGGCCGGCCGGAGCCTCGGCGAGGAGGAGCGAGGGCTCGCGGGCGAGCACGCCGTCGGCAGAGGGGATCGGGTCGCCGTGCGGGTCGCGCAGGGGCCGCCCGAGCCGTGCGTCGATCGCCTCGAGCAGGCGGTCGGAGATGGCGTGCTCGAGGATCTCGGCCTCGTCATGCACCTCGTCCCAGCCGTACCCCATCTCGTTCACGAGCCACGTCTCGATGAGGCGGTGGCGGCGCACGACGGCGAGCGCCTGCACGGTGCCCGCGTCGGTCAGCCGCACGGCGCCGTAGGGCACGTGCGAGACGAGGCCCTGCGCAGCCATCTTCTTCACCATCTCGGTGACCGACGAGGGGGCCACGCCGAGCTTGCCGGCGAGCACCGAGGGTGTGATGGGGTCGGGCTGCCATTCGGTGTGCGAATACACCGTCTTCAGGTAGTCCTCGATCGCGGGATTCTTGCTGCTGGGCATCGGCCCCAGACTATCTGGCGCGTCTCTCGAGCTCAGGCTCCCGTGAACACGAGCCAGAGCAGCACGCCGTTCAGCGTGATCAGGAACACGGATGCCGCGATGCCCGCCGCCGTCGTCGCCCAGTGGTTCCTCCACCGGCCGAGCACGCCCGACTTCGCCGTGAGGGCCACGAGGGGCACGAGGGCGAAGGGGATGCCGAACGAGAGCACGACCTGGCTCAGCACGAGCGAGAGGGTGGGGTCGAAGCCAAGCCAGAGGATCGCGAGTGCGGGGATGAGCGTCACGAGCCGGCGGAAGATGAGCGGAACGCGCACCCGCAGCAGGCCGTGCATGATCTCGGCGCCCGCGTAGGCGCCGACCGAGGTCGACGCGAGGCCCGACGCGAGGAGGCCGACGGCGAAGAGCGTCGCGATGACCGGGCCGAGCGCGACGCCGAGTGCTGCGTAGGCGCCCTCGAGGCTGTCGGTGCCCTCGACACCCGCGAGGTTGACCGCGGCGAGCAGCAGGATGCAGAGGTTCACGGTGCCGGCGATCGCCATCGCGATCGAGACGTCCCAGCGGGTCGCGCGGAGCAGGAGCCCGGTCGGCACGTCGGTCGCGGTGCCGGGCAGGAGCTCGGGGACATCCGTGCCGCGCCTGATGCCGAAGCCGTGCCACGCGGGCTTGTGCGTCGCTGCCGAAGGGGAGGTCGACAGCGACGCGGCTCCGCGCGTGACGAAACGGTCGCGGCTGAGCGCCGAGTGCGCGTAGATCGCGTGCGGCATGATCGTGGCGCCGAGGATGGATGCCGCGAGCAGCACCGAGTTCGCGTCGGCGAAGCGGGGCACGAGGCCGCCGAGGAGCCCGGCCGGGTCGGGCGGTGCCACGAACACGCCGACGGTGAAGCCGATCGCGATGATGATGAGCAGCCCCATGATGACGAACTCGAAGGTGCGCGGCCCCCGCCGCGACTGCAGCACGAGCAGGCCGATCGAGACGGCGCCCGTGATGAGCCCGCCCCACACGAGCGGCACG
Organism: Agromyces sp. CCNWLW203; assembly: GCF_036576125.1. Lineage (NCBI taxonomy): Bacteria > Bacillati > Actinomycetota > Actinomycetes > Micrococcales > Microbacteriaceae > Agromyces > Agromyces sp. CCNWLW203. Next base: position 120,502 of record NZ_JAZHYX010000005.1, read on the forward strand.
TTGAAGAGCAGGTTGAGCGCCACCGCGCCGCCGATCACCTCGGCGAGGTCGGTCGCCATCGCGACGAGCTCGGCCTGCAGCCAGTAGGCGCGGCGGCCCCAGCGGTTGCGGATGCGCCCGCCGAGCACTTCGGGCAGACTCCGCCCGGTGACGATGCCGAGCTTCGCAGAGAGGTACTGGATGAGCCACGCCATGACGTTGCCGAGCACGACGACCCACACCAGCAGGTAGCCGTACTGGGCGCCCGCGGTCATGTTGCTCGCGACGTTGCCGGGGTCGAGGTAGGCGACGCCTGCGACGAGCGCCGGACCGATCAGCCAGGCGACACGGGGCACGGATGTCGCGCGCCCGCCTTGCCCGGCGGCCTCACCGGTGGGGGAGGGCACGGGGTCGGGCTCGTTCTTGGTGGTCTCGTCGTCGAGCGTTTTCGGCATACCGAAAAGATAGCAAGATTTCGGCGCACCGAAAAGTACGCTGCTCGCATTCGGGCGACCGTGTCTGCGCCGTCTTGTGACACAAAATGCAATGAAAGGCGCCGAAGCCCTCGCCGAGGTCGATATTCTGGTGCCGCTCACGCCTCGTGGGTCGATCGGCGGTTGCGTTGACCTCCTTCCCAGCTCCTTCCGGCCACGCCGACCAGACGGTTTCGGTGGTGGTCTTCGGCGGTATGCGCCTGCTCAGCCCCGACGTCGATCTCACGACTCGACCGCCCCGCGAGCGGCTCATCCTCGCGAGCCTCATCGCCGCCCGCGGCACGACCGTCTCGATCGGCGAACTCGTCGACTCGCTGTGGGGCGACGAACCCCCCTCGACCGCGGTCAATCAGGTGCAGCGACACGTCGGCGAGCTGCGACGCCTGCTCGATCCCGAGCTGCCCGCTCGGGCTACGGGCACCGCGGTGCTCGGGGCGGGGGAGGGCTACCGGCTCGATCCGGCAGTGGTCCGTACCGACCTCCAGCGTGTCACCGAGTTGTGGGCGATGGCGCGACGGTCCACCGGTGCCGATGCGGCATCCCGATACCTCGAGGCGCTCGAACTCGCAGCGGGTGCGCCGTTCAGCGGGCTCGGGTGGGAGGCCTTGGCTCGCCCCGCATTCGCCGCGACCGAGCGCGACCGCATCGCCCTTGCGATCGACGCCGCCGAGTACGGGCTCGAGCTTCGTGATCCGTCGTCACTCGTCGCCGGCGTGGAACGCATCGCCGTCGATGCGCCACTGGACGAGCGCCTGCAGGCCAGGCTGGTGACGCTGCTCGCGCGGTGCGGTCGCCGCGCAGACGCCATCGCGGTCTACGACGGCGCCAGGCGTCGCCTGTGGGAGGAGCTCTCGATCGCGCCCGGCACTGAACTGCAGGCTGCGGTCGACGACATCCTGAGCGAGAACGCGCCTGCCGTATCCGGAACGGACGGGCCTCGAAAGCTTCCGCTCGCGCAGGCCGCAGTACTGGACCGGGAAGGCATTCGCACGCAATTCGACGAGACGGCGGCGAACGCGTTGCGGGGCGAGCCCGCGATTCTCGTGATCAGCGGGATGGCCGGCATCGGCAAGACGACGCTGGCGGTGCAGTGGGCTCACTCGATCGCGGCACGGTTCCCCGACGGCCAGCTGTTCATCAACCTGCACGGGTACGCGCCGCGCGGCGAGGCGGTGTCGGACGAGGAGGCACTGGGGCAGTTGCTCGCCGATCTCGGCGGCTCGGTCGCGGACGTCCAGGGCGGCCCCGGCCCGTTGCGTGAGGCGTACCGCCGAGCTGTCGGCGGCCGGCGCATGATCCTGGTGATCGACAACGCCGCCGATGTCGAACAGGTGCGATCTCTGCTCCCTGGTGTGCCCGGCTGCCTCGTGGTGGTCACGAGCCGATCGAACCTCTCCGGGCTGGTCGTTCAAGACGGCGCGGTCGCTGTGCCGTTGGGCCGGCTGACCGATGAGGAGTCGCGGCGACTGCTGGTCAGGAGGTTGGGTGAGGCCCGAGTTCGATCGGACCCGGCCTCGACCGATTCGATCGTCGCATCCTGCGCCGGTCTGCCCCTGGCTCTGGCACTCGCTGCGGCTTCCGCCTCCGGCGCCGGCGAGGCGATGCAGGATGTCGCCGACGGACTCTCGGCGACCGCGTCGGCGCTCGACGCCCTTTCGCTCGACCCCGACAACGATCTCAGGTCGACCTTCGAATGGTCGTATCGCGTGCTTTCGGCGGACGCCGCCCGGTTGTTCCGCTTGGCTTCCGTGCATCCGGGTGTGACCCATCCCCGCGCGGCGCTCGCGAGCATCGTCGGATTCGATCTGGCACGCACCACGCGGGCCTTGACCGAACTGGTCGGTGCGAACCTGTTCGTGATCGTGGCGAAGGGCGAGTTCGCGGTGCACGACCTGCTCCGCATCTACGCGCACGAGCTGGCGAAGGGCTCCTACGAACGGGTGCAGGCGCAACGTCGGCTCGTCGGCCACTACGTCCATATGACGCGTCGCGCATTCCTGTCCTTCGGCAGGAAGCCCGTCGTCGAAGTGGAGACACTGCCGCCGGTACCGGATGCGATCTCGGACTTCGCATCTTCCGATGATGCGGTCCGTTGGTTCTTCGCGGAGCGGCGGGCCGTTCTGGAGACGTTCTCCATCGCGCTCTCACTGGGGCTCGACCGCGAAGCTGCGCTGATGGCGCTCGACTGGCGTCCGATGCGTCAGGCCGTCGACGCGCCGTCCATCATGATCGAGGTGATCGCCGAGGCCGTCGACGCCGCGAAGCGGTGCGGCGATGAACGTCTCGAGGTCGAACTTCGCCGCGACCTTGCCGTGAACCTCGGCATGTGCGGTCGGGAGGAGGAATCGAAGCACCATCTCGAACGGGTGCTCGAGACCTACCGTGCCTGGGGTGACCATGCGGGCGAATCCAACACGCTCCGCAACCTCGGCCACATCCTCGAGCACGGCACGACACGACTGACGCTGACCGCTCAGTCGGTCGAGGCCGCGCGACGGTCGGAGCGATCCGACATCCTCGCGATCTCGCTCGTCACGTATGCCTACGCAGTCCTGATGTCCGGCGCCACCGACGATCTCCTCCTCGAAGTCACCGCCGAAGCGGATCAGCACGTCGCCGCGTCCAAGTCGGAGTACCTGGCCCCCTACGTGGCGGTCTATCGGGCGATCACGCTCGCCAGGCGCGGAGAGTTCAGCGAGAGCCTCGACCTCCTCCAGACCACGCACGACTCGCTCGACGCGATGATCCAGGTGTACGGCGCCATGGCGACGGCGATCGCCTCAGCCGGTGCAGGCCAGCGGGAGCAGGCATACGAGGCGAGGGAGCGTTTCGAACGACTCGTGCGGGACCACGAGGACTTCATGACGAAGGGAGGGAGCGAGGGGGCGGTCCTGCGCGCGTGGATCGAAGACGCCATCGTCGAGATGGAACGTCGTTCGGCCTCCTGAGGTCAGTGCATTCGCCTGGTCTGCCGATGCACTGACACTGCACTCGTCGTGCACGCCTTCCCGATTGTGTGGGGTCCATGGGATCCACTGCATTCGCTCCGGCGCCGGACGCCGCATTCGGTCTGACGACCTTCATCGAGGGCCGACGCCGCCTCTTCGGCATCGCCTACCGGATTCTCGGGAGCCCCGTCGAGGCCGAGGACGTCGTGCAGGACGTCTGGCTGCGCTGGCAGCTGTGCGACCGGGCGAGCGTCCGCGAGCCGATGGCCTACCTGGCGACCGCCACGACCCGCGCCGCGATCAACGTGCTGCAGAGCGCCCGGGTGCGCCACGAGACATCCTTCGAGCCGTTGCTCGACGGCGCGGCTGCCACGTCGGAGGAACCGGGCGCCGATGTCGAGCGGGCGGAAGCCCTCGAACGCGCCACGTACCTGATGATGGAGCGGCTCACGCCGGCCGAGCGAACAGCCTTCGTGCTGCGCGTGGGGTTCGACTACCCCTATACGCACATCGCCGCCCTCATCGAGACGACCGAGGCTGCGGCCCGGCAACTCGTCAGCCGTGCCCGCAAGCACCTCGCGGTCGCGACGGAGCGAGCCGTCGACCGCTCAGCGCATCAACGGCTCTTCCGCGCGTTCATGAGCGCCGCACGCGGGGGCGACGCACGCCGGCTGGAGATCGTGCTCACCCAGTCGTCCGCGTGCGCGTGATCATCGTCAGTCGGCGACCGCGGTGGCAGCGGGCCGCCGTTCCGCCAGCTCTGCCGCGCTGAGAATCGCTGCGACGAAGTCCGACGGCGCCTCCTGGGGGAGGTTGTGGCCGGCGTGGGGAACCTGCCGATGCTCGTGCGGGCCGGTGAAGCGAGCACCGGCGGTTGCGGCGTCCCGCGCGGGGAAATTGCCGTCGGCGAGTCCGTCGAGGGTGACCGTCGGCACGGTGATCGAGGGAAGCTGCGCCAATTGCGCCTCGAGGCGGGAGTACTCGGGTGCACCGGGCACGTGGAACAGCCGGTGCCGGTAGGAGTGGATCACGACGTCGACGAAGTCGGGGTTGTCGAAGGCCGCTGCTGCGCGGTCGAGGTCGGCATCGCCGAATGCCCAGTCGGGGGAGTTGCGACGCCAGATCACCTCCGCGATGCCGCGGCGGTTCTCGGTCAGCCCCGCACGGCCCCGCTCGGTGAGGAAGTAGAAGAAGTACCAGAACCCCGCCTCCAGGTCAGGCCGGATCGGCTGCATCGACGTGCTGATGTCCTGGATGAGGTAGCCGTTGACGGAGACGAGCGCGGTGACGCGCTCGTGTCGGAGCGCCGCGACGACGCACGCGGCGCGGCCGCCCCAGTCGTATCCCGCGAGGATCGCCTGCGGGATCTGGAGCGCGTCCATGAGCTCGATGACGTCGTGCCCCAGAGCCGCCTGCTGGCCGCTCCGCGGGACGGCGGTGGTGCGGAATCGAGTGTCGCCGTGCCCGCGGAGGTAGGGCACGATGACGCGGAAGCCGGCGGCGGCCAGCGCCGGTGCCGCATCGATGTAGCTGTGGATGTCGTAGGGGAATCCGTGCAGCAGCAGTACCGGCTGCCCGTCCTCGGGCCCGGCCTCGAAGTAGGCGACGTCGAGGTGCGGCGTCGCGACGTGTCGCAGCGGCTCGAGTCGGGGTGTCGCGCTCATGGTGTGCTCCTTCACGTTGCCCGCATCAGGTTCCGACGGAACCCGTCACGAGCTTCGACCGGCATCGGCCGACGGTTGTGACGCCCGTCACAGCTCGACGTGCCGCCCGGTCGTAGTGGGCAGGGGCATCCGCCGGGTGCGCCGTTCGCAGCACCACTCGATCTGGAAGGCACGATCATGACCACGCACGTTCTCGACCCCGAGGCGCAGGCGATCGCCGACGCGACCTCGACGCCCCCGTTCCTCTATCAGCTCGGCGCCGACGGCGCCCGCAAGGTCCTCGACGACCTGCAGGCCGTCCCGATCGCGAAGCCCGACGTCGACGAGGAGTGGATCACCGTTCCCGCTGCCGTCGGCGACGTGCAGGTGCGGATCGTCAAGCCGGTCGGTTCGACCGGCCTGCTGCCGACGATCCTGTACATCCACGGCGGCGGGTGGGTCATCGGCAACGCGGCGACCCACGACCGGCTCGTGCGTGAGATCGCCGTGGGGGTCGATGCCGCGGTCGTCTTCGTCGAATACGATCGCTCGCCGGAGGCGCAGCATCCGGTCGCCATCGAGCAGGCCTACGCGACCGCGCAATGGATCACGGCGTCCGGGGCCGAGAAGGGGCTCGACGCGACGCGCCTGGCGGTGGCCGGCGACTCGGTCGGCGGCAACATGACCGCGGTGGTCGCGATCCTCGCGAAGCAGCGCGGCGACGTGTCGTTCGTGCACCAGTCGCTCTACTACCCCGTGACCGATGCCGCCCAGGACACCGACAGCTACCGCGAGTTCGCCGACGGCCCGTACCTGACGGCCGCCGCCATGGCGTGGTTCTGGGACAGCTACCTGCCGGATGTCGCGAAGCGGGCCGACATCACCGCATCGCCCCTTCGCGCGACGACCGAAGAGCTGACCGGTCTCCCCGAGACGTTCCTCATCACCGACGAGAACGACGTGCTCCGCGACGAGGGCGAAGCGTACGCGCGGCGCCTCGTGGAGGCCGGCGTCCGCACCACGAGCGTGCGCTACAACGACACGGTGCACGACTTCATGATGCTGAACCCGCTCCGCCCCTCGCCCGCCGTCACGGCCGCGGTCGAGCAGGCGGTGCACGTGCTGCGCAAGGCCCTCGGTCGCGCCTGAGGATGATGATGGCCACCTGGACCACCGCGCCTCAGCGCACCGTGCTGGTCGTGGCGATCCTCGCCTCGTTCACCGCGTTCCTGGATGGGAGCGCGGTGAACGTGGCGCTGCCGGCGATCAGCGACGAACTCGGTGGCGGGCTCGCGTCGCAGCAGTGGATCGTCGACGCCTACCTCCTGAGTCTCGGGGCGTTCATCCTGCTTGCCGGCTCACTCTCCGACGTCTTCGGCCGCAAGCGCGTGCTCATGACCGGCCTCGTCGGGTTCGGGCTCACGTCCGTGGCCTGCGCGGTCGCGCCGACGGTCGAGACGCTGATCCTCGTGCGCGGCCTGAAGGGGGTTTTCGGCGCCCTCCTGGTGCCGAGTTCGCTCGCCCTGATCCTCGACGCCTTCAGCACTGAGAAGCAGGGCCGTGCGATCGGGCTCTGGACCGCGTTCACGAGCATCGCCTCCATCGCGGGGCCGGCGCTCGGCGGGGTGCTCGTCGATTCGCTGTCGTGGCGATGGGTGTTCGGCATCAACGTGCTGCCCATCGCACTCGGTGTGGTGCTCGCGCATCGGCTCGAGAACGACCCGCCCCGATCGTCCGCCGCGCACGTGGACATCGTCGGCGCGCTGCTCGGCGTCGCGGGGCTCGGGCTGCCCGTGTTCGTGCTCATCGAACTCCCGCGATTCGGGTGGGGGTCGCCGCTCATCGTCGGTGCATCGGTCGTCGGTCTCATCAGCGCTGTCTCGTTCGTCGCGTGGGAACTGCGGACGCCGCAACCGATGCTGCCGATGGCGATCTTCCGCGCGCGGAACTTCTCCGTCGGCAACGTCGCGACGTTCTTCATCTACGCCGGGCTCTCGCTGGGCACGTTCGCGCTCGCGGTGTTCCTGCAGCAGAGCGCCGGGTACTCGGCCACGATGACCGGTCTCGCGATGGTCCCGTCGAGCCTGGTGCTGATCGGCCTCTCCGCGTACATCGGACGACTGAGCGGCCGCGTCGGCCCCAGACTGCTGATGGGCGTCGGGCCCGTGATCGCGGGCGGCGGCTTCGCGCTGATGCTCGCCATCACCGACGAGGCCGACTACCTCACGCAGGTGCTTCCCGCCGTGATCGTCTTCGGACTCGGCATGGCCGTCACGGTCGCACCGTTGACCGCGACGATCCTCGGCGCGGTCGAACCGTCGCACGCGGGCATCGCCTCCGCGACGAACAACGCGGTCTCCCGAGTGGCCGGCCTGATCGCCATCGCGCTCGCCGCGACGCTGGGCGGATCCGTGAGCATCGATCTCGACAGCTTCCACCGGCTCGTGGCGTCGTCGGCGATCGCGATGCTCATCGGCGGTGCGATCTCCGCCGTCGGCATCTGGGACTCGACGAACCGCGTCGCCCCCGCACTCGGGCGTGCTACTGCTCCGGTGCGATCAGGTCCGCGTACTCGAGGTTCTGGGCGATGAACGCCGCGACGACCGGACACCGCACGGTCACGTGCAGCCCTCGTTCGCGGATGTCATCGAGCGCATCGGCGATGAGGTCTGCAGCGATGCCGCGCCCGCGGAACTCGGGGGCCACGGTCGTCGTGAGCACGATGATCCGGCCATCGACCAGGTCGTAGCGGAAGCTCGCGATCTGCCGGCCGTCGATGGTCGCGGCGTAGACCCGCTCGTCGACATGGTGGTGCACCATGATCTCGGCGTCGGTGTCCGCCGAGGGCCGGTCGACCTCGCGCACGGTGCCGGCCGTCGCCTCGTCGATGAGGGTCACGGTGCCCTCGTCGAGGAAGCCGGCCCCGTCGGGGTACCCGGCCGCATCGGGGTACTCGATCCGCTGGTCACTGTTCGTTGCGCTCATCATGTCCTCCAACGCTCGATCACGAAAGGCGACAGGCACCGGCGGCGGGTGGGACCAGTCGTACTCTGCTTGGCGCAACCTCTGTCGAAGCCGCCTGAAACCCGGTGTTCCCGCTCTTGCCTCACGACTCGGCCGAGCCTGTCATCAGCAATGACCGGGCCGGCACTCGAGTTGTGACGCGGCAGCCAGAGACGCGGCAGCCCGAGAGTGGTCCGGTCACAACCGGCCGGCCCGTTCGGTCTGAGCTGATATCGCCCCGCAGACGGCGGGAACGGTTCGAGAAGGGGAACAGCCATGTCAGATCAGAAGCCGACCGTCGTGCTCGTGCACGGCGCATTCGCCGAGTCCGCCAGCTGGAACGGGGTCATCGCGGCCCTCTACGCCGAGGGCGTCACCTCGGTCGCGGTCGCCAATCCGCTCCGCAGCCTCGCGGGAGACGCCGCCTACGTCCGCGACGTGATCTCCTCGATCGACGGGCCCGTCGTGCTCGTCGGCCACTCGTACGGCGGCCTCGTGATCAGCGAGGCATCCGCTGGAAACGACCAGGTCGCCGCCCTCGTGTATGCCGCGGCGTTCGTGCCCGAACCCGGCGACAGCGCCTTCTCGCTCTCGGCCAGCGAGCCCGGCTCGACGCTCGGCGACGCCCTCGACGCGCGCCCGGTCTCGACGGGCGGCATCGAGTTCGTGATCCGCCGCCCGTTGTTCCGCGACCAGTTCGCGGCCGACGTGCCCGTGCAGGTCGCGGGCCTGATGGGCGCGACCCAGCGCCCGGTGACCGAGGCGGCGCTCACGGATGCCGTGCAGGCGGCGATCCCCGGCTGGAAGGATCGCCCGTCATGGCACGTCTTCGGCAGCGAGGACCGCAACATCCCGGTCGCCGTTCACCGCGCCGGCGCCGTACGCGCGGGCTCGCGCGGTACGACCGAGCTGACCGGCACCTCGCACGCCGTCAGTGTCTCGCAGCCCGAGGCCGTGGCAGCCACGATCCTCGAGGCGGTTCGAAGCGTGAGCGACGAGCGCGTGGCAGCATAGGCGGCGATCCGCGCGTCTTGTCGACATCGGGTGCACGGGGCCGTTCGCGGACTCGTGCACCCGATGTCGCCGGCACGACCCGCCGAGAATCCCCGACTGATTTTTCCGGAGGGTGTCACAAGCGCGCCGCCCATCCGGTCTCAGTTGGAAGGACTGTTGACGTCCGTCCACCGACTGACAGGATCAGATCATGGAAGCGAACCTCGCCGATGCGCTCGCCGTCTTCCAGGCCGTGCGCGGGCGGCTCTTCGGCATCGCGTACCGCATGCTCGGCAGTGCGAGCGAGGCCGAGGACATCGTGCAAGAGGCGTGGCTCCGATGGCAGGGCACCGATCGCACGGTCGTGCAGGACGCGCCGGCCTTCCTCGCCACGGCGACGACGCGTCTCGCGATCAACGCGCTGCAGTCGGCGCGGAGCCGGCGCGAGACCTACATCGGTCCGTGGTTGCCGGAGCCGGTCGATACGAGTGCCGACCCGACCCTCGGCGCCGAGCGCGCCGAGGCGCTCGGCTTCGCCGTGCTCGTGATGCTCGAGCGCTTGACCCCGACCGAGCGGGCCGCCTATGTGCTGCGCGAGGCGTTCGCCTACCCGTACGAGCAGATCTGCGAGATCGTCCAGGTCTCCGAGGCAGCGGCCCGGCAACTCGTCTCTCGCGCGCGGAAGCACCTCACCGGCGAACGCCGGCGCGAAGTATCCCAGTCCGAACAGCGTCGGCTCCTCACCGCGTTCCTGGCGGCCGCGAAGACCGGCGACCTCCACGAGTTGGAGCACCTGCTCTCCGCAGACGTCGTGTCGTACACCGACGGTGGCGGGGTCGTGCGCGCGTCGAAGTTCCCGGTCGTCGGGCGCGAGCGCGTCGCGAAGTTCATCCGCGCCTTCCACACGCACTTCTGGAACGGCGTGGAGATCACCGAGGCCGACACGAACGGCCAGGCGTCGGTGACGCTCTCGAAGGACGGCGCCACGTTCGCCGTGATCACCCTGGTCGTCGGTGCGCAGGGCATCGATCAGGTCCTGTGGATGATGAACCCCGACAAGCTCGGGGCAGTGACCGCTCGTGCCGCCGTATGACCTCGCCGCCCGCCTGCGTGCCGCGCTCGACCATGGAGACGAGCTGGCACTGGCGGGTGCCCTGCACCGCGACGTGACCATCGTCGTCGATTCCGGCGATGAGGCCGGCGGCGAGCTGCGCGGACGCCGGCACGTCATCCGCGAACTCCACAGCCACCAGACGCGGCATCCGGATGCCTCGTGGCTCACGGTGCACGTCAACGGGCAGGCGGGTCTCGCGCTTCGACGACCGACCGGAGAGGTCGTCGGCGTGCTCGGCATCGATGGTACGACCGCGATCGCGACCCTGTGGCTCTGCACCTCGCCGCTGAAGCTCGCCGGCTGGAATCGCCGCCGACCCGAGGTCGACTGACGAATTTCAGAAGCGTCGTCACAGATCCGGTGGGTACCCGGTCTGAGCTTCATGACGGCAGCGGAGAAGAGCCGCGGCCCTGACGGAAGGCACCCAGTCATGAAGATCGTCGTCATCGGAGGCACCGGCCTCATCGGTTCCAAGGTCGTCGAGCACCTCGCCGAGCACGGCCACGAGGCCGTCGCCGCGTCGCCGAACTCCGGGGTGAACACCATCACCGGCGAAGGGGTCGCCGACGTGCTCGCGGGTGCGAACGTCGTCGTCGACGTGTCGAACTCGCCGTCATTCGCCGACGACGATGTGCTCGCATTCTTCACGACGTCGACGTCGAACCTGCTCGCCGCCGAACGCGAGGCGGGCGTGACGCACCACGTCGCCCTCTCGATCGTGGGCGCAGAGCTGCTGCCGGCGAGCGGCTACCTGCGCGCCAAGGTCGCACAGGAGCGGCTCATCGAGGAGTCCGGCGTGCCGTTCTCGATCGTGCGGGCGACGCAGTTCTTCGAGTTCGCCGGGCGCATCGCCGACGAGGCGACCGTCGACGGCGTGGCCCGGCTCAGCACCGGCCTCATGCAGCCGATCGCGGCAGCGGATGTCTCGGCCGCCGTCGCCCGCGTCGCCGCCGGTGACCCGATCAACGGCACGCTCGAGATCGGCGGGCCCGAGCGCTTCGGCCAGGACGAGTTCGTGCGCGTCGGACTGACCGCGAAGGGCGACTCCCGTACGGTCATCGGCGACCCTGAGGCGCCGTACTTCGGCACGAAGCTAACGGGCACCGAACTCGTGCCGACGAGCGATGGCGCAGAGCTCTCGACGACGACGTTCGCCGAATGGCTCGCCGCCCAGTCGGCTCCGGTGAAGTAGCCCGCCATGCGCATCTCGGTCATCGGCGGCACCGGCCTCATCGGCACGCGACTCGTGGCCCGGCTCGTCGCCGACGGCCACGACGTGGTCGTCGCGTCGCGCGCGACGGGTGTCAACTCCTACACCGGCGAGGGCCTCGCGGAGGCTCTCGCCGGTGCGGAGGCGCTCATCGACGTCTCGAACTCCGACTACCTCGACGAGGTGGCCGCGAACGAGTTCTTCTACGGCTCGACCCTGAACCTGCTCACGTACGGCGCCGCGGCGGGCGTGCCCCATCACGTGGCGCTCTCGGTCGTCGGCACCGACCGGCTCGCGCGCACCGAGGGCGGCTACTTCGCCGCGAAGGCGGCGCAGGAGCGGCTCATCCGTCAGTCGGGCAGGCCCTACACGATCGTGCACGCGACCCAGTTCTTCGAGTTCATCGCGAACATCGCCGATGCCGGCACGAACCGAAACGTCGTGCGACTCTCGCGGGCGCTGTTCCAGCCAATGTCCGCCGACGACGTCGCGGCGGCGGTGGCCTCGGTCGCCGTCGAGGCGCCGGCGAACCGGGTCGTCGAGTTCGCCGGCCCAGAGCAGTTCCGGCTCGAGGAGCTCGTGCGGCGGCGCCTGCGCGACCGCAACGACCTGCGCGACGTGAAGGTCGATCCGCTCGCCCGGTACTTCGGCACCGACCTCGAGGAGCGCGAGCTGCTTCCCGGCCCCGACGCGACGATCGCACCGACCCGGTACGACGACTGGGTCGACGCCGGCGGTCGCCCGAACGTGGCGCTCGAGGGCACGCCGGCGTAACGCGACCGCCGGGAGAAGACACCGTTGAAAGGACCCGTAGTGAACTCCGAAGCATCCCGTGACGTGCAGCGCCCGCTCGACGGGAAGGTCGTGCTCGTCACCGGGGCGTCGTCGGGCATCGGCCGCGACACCGCGCTGGCCCTGTCGGCGGCAGGCGCGCAGGTCGCCATCGGCGCTCGCCGCATCGACCGCCTCGCATCCCTGGTCGAGGCGGCACCCGGCGAGGTCGTGCCGTTGCAGCTCGACGTGACCGACCCGGTGTCGGTGCAGCGCGCCGTGAGCGAGACGGTCGGTCACTTCGGCCGGCTCGACGCCCTCGTGAACAACGCGGGCCTCATGCAGAGCGGCCTGATCCTCGACGCCGACGTGAGCGAATGGCGGCGCATGGTCGACACGAACCTCCTCGGCTCGATGTATGCGGTGCACGCCGCCCTTCCGTTCCTGCTCGAGTCGAAGGGCGCGGTCGTGCAGGTGTCGTCGACCGCCGCACGGTCTGCCTCGCTCGGCAGCGGCGTGTACGCCGCCACGAAGTTCGGCATCGGCGCCTTCTCCGAGTCGCTGCGGCAGGAGGTCACGCGCCGGGGAGTCCGCGTGATCGTGATCCAACCGGGGTTCGTCGACACCGAACTTACGAGCCACATCACTGATCCGACCATGCAGGCTGCAGCCGCCGAGATCGCGGCGTCGATGCGCACCCTCCGCCCCGACGACATCGCCGCGGCGATCATCTACGCGCTCGGCCAGCCCGAGCACGTCTCGGTCAACGAGATGCTCGTTCGCCCGACCGATCAGGTGCAGTAGCGGCACTGGAAGACGGATAGCGTGGCAGGGTGAACGCAGAGCCCAGCGAATCGAGCGGCGACGAGCCCGGCCTGACCCACGGCGTCGGGCCGTGGCCGGGCGGCGAGGCCGAGTGGCCGGAGGAGCCGCACTTCGACACCGAGCTGCTCGAGCACGGCGACACCCGCAACGTCATCGACCGCTACCGGTACTGGCGCATGGAGGCGATCGTCGCCGACCTCGACGAACACCGGCACCCGTTCCACGTCGCCATCGAGAACTGGCAGCACGACATGAACATCGGCTCGATCGTGCGGAGTGCCAACGCCTTCGCCGCCGACACCGTGCACATCATCGGCCGCCGCCGCTGGAACAAGCGGGGCGCGATGGTCACCGACCGCTACCAGCACGTCGTCTACCACCCGGATGTCGCGGCCTTCGCCGAATGGGCGCACGAGGCATCCGTGCCCGTGATCGCCGTCGACAACGTCGAGGGGTCCGTGCCGATCGAGGCGTTCGCGTGGCCCGAGCGCTGCGTGCTGCTCTTCGGGCAGGAGGGGCCGGGCCTCTCACCCGAGGCCACCGCCGCGGCGGACGCGATCGTCGAGATCACGCAGTACGGCTCGACCCGCTCGCTGAACGCGAGCGCCGCCGCGGCGATCGCGATGCACTCGTGGGTGCTGACGCACGCCGTGCCGGAGTCCTGACAGACTGGGCCCGATGACGGTCATCGACAATGCGATCTACCGCGACGGCACGCGCGTCGCGACTCCGGCGACCCTCGATGAGACGTTCGAGCGACGCGCCGAGCACGGCGGCTTCGCGTGGATCGGGCTCTACCGGCCCACCGACGCCGAACTCGACGCACTCGCCGCGGAGTTCGGCCTGCACCCGCTCGCCGTGGAGGACACCCGCAAGGGCCACCAGCGGGCCAAGCTCGAACGCTACGGCGACACGCTCTTCATCGTGCTGCGTCCCGCCCGCTATCTCGACGACGTCGAGCAGGTGGAGTTCGGCGAGCTGCACATCTTCATCGGACCCGACTTCGCGATCACCATCCGCCATGCCGAGTCGCCGAACCTGGCCCAGGTGCGCCACCGGCTCGAGTCCTCGCCGGAGCTGCTCGCCAAGGGCCCCGAGGCGGTCCTGTACGCCGTGCTCGACCAGGTCGTCGACGAGTACACCCCGGTCGACTCCGGTCTCGAGAACGACATCGACGAGATCGAGGAGCAGCTCTTCTCGGGCGACCCCGCGGTCACCCGGCGCATCTACGACCTCGCGAGCGAGGTCATGGAGTTCCAGCGGGCGACGCGGCCGCTCGTCGTCATGTTCGACGCCCTCGAGCGCGGCTTCGAGAAGTACGCCGTCGACCTCGAGCTGCAGCGGTACCTGCGCGACGTGAAAGACCACGTGATCCGCATCGTCGAGCGCGGCGACACGTTCCGCCAACTGCTGCAGAACGCCCTGCAGGTGCACTCGACACTCGTTGCGCAGCGGCAGAACGAGGAGACGAGAACTCTCTCCGAGACCGCGCTCGCGCAGAGCGAGCAGTCGAAGAAGATCTCGAGCTGGGCGGCCATCATCTTCGCCCCCTCGCTCATCGCCGGCATCTACGGCATGAACTTCACCTTCATGCCCGAGCTCGGCCAGGGCTGGGGATACCCCTTCGCACTCGTGCTCATGTTCGGGTTCGCGGGCGTGCTGTACGTGATCTTCAAGCGCAAGGGATGGCTCTGATCGCGGTCGTCTCGCGGTCGTTTCGCGCGGCCTCTTCCCGCGGCATCCGTTCGCGGTTACCGTTGGGGCATGACCGAGATCACTGACGATCTGCCCGCTCGACTCATGCATGAAGAGCACGCCGGATGGCGGGCGCTCGTCGAGGGCCGGGGCGGTGAGCACTACCAGCGTGCGATGACCCGTGACGCGCTCATGATCGTCGACGGCGCCGCATTCGGGCGCGACGAGATCCTCACGGCGATGCGGAGCGCTCCGCCGTGGGACGAGTACCACCTGCACGAGCCGGCGGTGATCCGGCTCGGCGATCGTGCCGGCATCCTCGTCTACCGGGCCGTTGCCCGTCGCGGCGACGACACCGTGAACCTCCGCATGTCGACGACGTACCTCATCGAGGGCGGCTCCTGGCGGGTGGCTGCGCACCAGCAGACGGCTGCCTGACCGGTTCATCCGCGGTCAGCGGCGTCCCCCGGTTTGGGGTACGCCGCTTGCGCAGCATCGGCCTACCCTTCAGGTGTGCGCGTTACCCACCGACTCCGGCATCCACGCCGGTTGCGGCGCTCTTCTCGCGGCGGCACCTGTAAACCCGAGTCGAGGGGAGACTCACCGATGTCAACCACCACACGCCGCCTGACGGCGGGGATCGCCGCGCTGCCGTTCATCGCGATCAGCGTGCTCGGGGCCGGCGCGGTCGCGAACGCGACCTCACCGGTCGACGGCGACCACAAGGTGCCGTACTGCCACGCGACCCACAGCGACAAGAACCCGTTCGTCTTCATCGAGACCGCCAAGATCGCCGTCGTCAAGGCGCATGCCAAGCACCAGGACGAGGAAGACGTGTATCCCGGCTTCTGGTACGACGACCACGGAACAGCGACCTGGTTCGAGGGTCGCGGCGACCCTGAATTCGCCGAGAACGGCTGCACCGGAGAACGTCCTCCGAGCTGAGCATCTGCCCGGCTCGGCGGTCGATCAGCAGGGGGAAGCGATCGACAGCTCGGGTGGGCCGCCCGGGGGGACGGCTCGCCCGAGTGATCTCGCGCCGCGGGCGCGGCGGACGAGCACCCGCAAGCGCCGCGGAGGCCCGTGCTCGCCCGGCGTCAGTCGGTGCCGAGGTCGAACGCAGACGCCTCGTTCGCGGCATCCGTCGCCGCTTCGAGCTCGGATTCTGCCGGACCCGCGAGGATCTCCGCGGCATCGCGGGCCGTGAGGTCGCCGACGAGCGCTGCCGTCGCGCCGCCCACGAGGTTCAGTTTCGCGTACTGCTCGAGGCGGGCACGTGAGTCGGCGATGTCGAGGTTGCGCATCGTGAGCTGCCCGATGCGGTCTTCAGGGCCGAATGCCTGGTCACCGACGCGCTCCATCGAGAGCTTCTCGGCCTGGTAACTGAGCGAGGGACCCGTCGTGTTCATGATCGTGTAGTCGTCGCCGCGGCGGAGGCGGAGCGTCACCTCGCCCGTGACGGCCGAGGCGACCCAGCGCACGATCGACTCGCGGAGCATGAGCGACTGCGGGTCGAGCCAGCGGCCCTCGTACATGAGGCGGCCGAGTCGGCGGCCCTCGTTGTGGTAGTTCGCGATCGTGTCTTCGTTGTGGATCGCGTTCAGGAGGCGCTCGTAGGCGATGTGCAGCAGGGCCATGCCCGGTGCCTCGTAGATGCCGCGCGACTTCGCCTCGATGATGCGGTTCTCGATCTGGTCGCTCATGCCGAGGCCGTGACGGCCGCCGATGGCGTTCGCCTCGAGCACGAGCGCAACGGCGTCATCGAACGCGACGCCGTTGAGGGCGACGGGGCGGCCCTGCTCGAAGCGCACCGTGACGTCTTCGGTCGCGATCTCGACGTCTTCGTCCCAGAACTTCACGCCCATGATCGGCTCGACCGTGGTGATGCCCTCGGAGAGCTCTTCGAGCACCTTGGCCTCGTGCGTCGCGCCCCAGATGTTCGCGTCGGTCGAGTACGCCTTCTCGGCGGAGGCGCGGTAGGGGAGGTCGCGCTGCTGCAGCCACTCGCTCATCTCGGCGCGGCCGCCGAGCTCGGTGACGAAGTCGGCGTCGAGCCACGGCTTGTAGATGCGCAGGCGCGGGTTGGCCATGAGGCCGTAGCGGTAGAACCGCTCGATGTCGTTGCCCTTGTAGGTCGAGCCGTCGCCCCAGATGTCGACGCCGTCGTCGAGCATCGCGCGCACGAGCAGCGTGCCCGTGACCGCGCGGCCGAGCGGCGTTGTGTTGAAGTACGCCTTGCCGCCCGAGCGGATGTGGAAGGCGCCGCACTGCAGCGCCACGAGGCCCTCTTCGACGAGCGCGGCCCGGCAGTCGACGAGGCGGGAGATCTCGGCTCCGTACTCGATGGCGCGACCGGGAACGGCCTCGACGTCGGGCTCGTCGGGCTGACCGAGGTCGGCCGTGTACGTGCAGGGAACTGCACCCTTCTCGCGCATCCACGCGACCGCGACTGAGGTGTCGAGGCCGCCGGAGAAGGCGATGCCGACGCGTTCGCCGACGGGCAGGCTGGAGAGGACTTTCGACATGCCCTCCAGCCTACTTGCCGGTCGCACCGTGCAACGGCGTGCCGACGCCGGCCTCTGGCCGTGACGCCCGAGCGGCAATAGACTCGCGCCACCCGGCCGGGCGGCGAACCACGCCGCCCTCGTCGCATCCGCTGGACGGGCCGGACCGCGGGCCGACCCGGCCCGCAGGACTCAACTCGTGTCGAAGGAGACAGGGATGAACAGAACCAGACTGATCGGGGTGGCATCGGCCGCCGCTCTGGCGATCGGCCTCATCGGGGCAGCAGCCGCACCCGCAGCCGCGGCGCCCGCCGCGGCCACCGGGCCGGAAGCCGGCTACCTCGTGCTCGCGCCGCAGGGCAAGAGCACCGCGAAGGCAGCTGCGCGCGTCGCCGCTGCGGGAGGCACGGTCGTGGCCTCCTACGAGCAGATCGGCGTGCTCGTCGTGCGCTCGACGAACACGGCGTTCAGCACCGCGGTCGCCGGGGCGGGCGTCGAGTCCGTCGCCTCGACCGAGGGGCTCGGCACGACGCTCGTCGACGATGACGAGGCCGTCGCCGTCGCCGTCGACGCCTCCGCGGTCGAAGCCGCCGGAGACCCGACGGGCGAGCAGTACTGGGGCCTGCAATGGGACATGCAGCAGATCGACGTCGCCGAGGCGCACGCGATCACGACGGGTGACCCGTCGGTCGTGGTCGGCGTGCTCGACTCCGGCATCGACGCGACCCACCCCGATCTCGCGACGCAGGTCGCGAAGGACCAGAGCGCCTCGTGCATCGGCGGCGTCGCCGACACGACGGAGTCCGCGTGGAGCCCCACGACCTCCGACCACGGCACGCACGTCGCCGGCACGATCGCCGCGGCCATCAACGGCGTCGGCATCGCCGGTGTCGCCCCCGGCGTGAAGGTCGCCTCGGTCAAGGTCGTCGACGACGACGGCTTCATCTTCCCCGAGGCGGCGATCTGCGGCTACCTGTGGGCGGCCGACCACGACATGCCCGTCACGAACAACAGCTACTTCATCGATCCGTGGGAGTTCAACTGCGTGAACGACCCGCGTCAGCGGCCGGTGTGGCAGGCCGTGCAGCGCGCACTCGCGTACTCCACGTCGCAAGGCACCCTCACGGTGGCCTCGGCCGGCAACAGCAACGTCGACCTGCAGCACAAGTTCATCGACTCGTCGAGCCCGAACGACGGCAGCTACCCGGTCGAGGACCGCACCATCACCGGTGCGTGCCGCGACCTGCCGGCAGAGGCACCGGGCGTCGTCACCGTCTCGGCGGTCGGCCCGACCGAGCAGAAGAGCTACTACTCGTCGTACGGCCTCGGCGTCGTCGACGTGACGGCTCCCGGCGGCGACACCCGGTTCCGCACCGGCGGGGCCGTCTCCACCCCGAGCGACGGCGTGCTCTCGACCGTGTACCCGGGCGGCGGCTGGGGCTACAAGCAGGGCACCTCGATGGCCGGCCCGCACGTCGCCGGCGTCGCGGCGCTCGCCGTGTCGGCGCACCCGGGCATGAACCCGGGCGCGCTCGCCGCGCTGCTCGAGCGTACGTCCGAGTCGCTGCCGTGCCCCGACGGCGTGTACGAGCCGCGCCCGGGCTACCCCGCCACCTGCATCGGCGGTGAGCGCAACGGCTTCTACGGAGCCGGCAACATCAACGCGCTGAACGTCGTGCAATAGCGAGACCGAGCGGATGCCGCAGCGAGGGGCCGGGCCGGATGGTTCGGCCCCTCGTGGTTTCGGCCCGGCCCGGCTCAGCCCGGCCCCGCCGCGCCTCCTCCTCAACCCGCGAGGGGGCTCACGATAAGGTGGAGTGTGACTCCAGACCAATCAGCACCGGAGCCCGAGGCTTCGCTCGCCGATGAACCAGAGGTGCGCCAGGCGCTCGCCGAAGGCGACCGGGCGTCGGTGGCAGCGGTCGTCGCGGCGCATCCATCGTCGCCGCTCGCCTGGACCGAGCTCGCCGACCTCGCCGATTCCGAGGGCCGCACGATCGAGTCCTTCGCCTTCGCCTCCGTCGCGGCCGACCTCGCCCGCGAGCAGCTCATCGCCGGCGGGTGGCAGCCGGGCGACCCCGTCCCGTGGTCCGACGAGCCCAATCGCGCGTACCTCCGCGCCCTCGACACGCAGCGCCGCGCCGCCGACGGCCTCGGCCTCGACGAGCGCGCTGCACGGCTCGCCGACGAGCTCGCAACCGCCGACCCCGAGGCGCCCGCCCGCATCGCCTCGGAGTTCACCCCGACCCAGCTGATCACGATCGTGGGCGGTGCCGCGGTGCTGTTCGAGCCCGCGACATCCGCTGAGGCGATCGTCGGCGACCCGATTGCAGAACCCGCCGCGACCGACGCAGCGGCAGGAGAGGACTGACATGCCCGCAGCCGTACTCATCGGTGCACAGTGGGGCGACGAGGGCAAGGGCAAGGCGACCGACCTGCTCGGCTCGCGCCTCGACTACGTCGTCAAGTTCAACGGCGGCAACAACGCCGGGCACACCGTCGTCATCGGCGAAGAGAAGTACGCCCTGCACCTGCTGCCGTCGGGAATCCTGACGCCGGGGGTCACACCGGTCATCGGCAACGGCGTCGTGGTCGACGTCGAGGTGCTCTTCGAAGAGCTCGAGGGCCTCGAGGCCCGCGGCGTCGACGTGTCGAAGCTGCGGATCTCGGCCAATGCCCACCTCATCACCCAGTACCACCGCACGCTCGACAAGGTGACCGAGCGGTTCCTCGGCAAGCGCCAGATCGGCACCACGGGCCGCGGCATCGGCCCCGCCTACGCCGACAAGATCAACCGCGTCGGCATCCGCATGCAAGATCTGTTCGACGAGAACATCCTGCGGCAGAAGGTCGAGGGCGCGCTCGACCAGAAGAACCACCTGCTCGTGAAGATCTACAACCGTCGCGCGATCGCCGTCGACGAGATCGTCGACGAGATGCTCGCGTACGTCGACCGGCTGCGCCCGATGGTCACCGACACCGCGCTGCTGCTGCACCAGGCGCTCGAGCGCGACGAGACCGTGCTCTTCGAGGGCGGCCAGGCGACCATGCTCGACGTCGACCACGGCACCTACCCGTTCGTGACCTCGTCGAACGCGACGAGCGGCGGTGCGATCACCGGCTCGGGCATCGCGCCCAACAAGATCGACCGCGTCATCGCGGTGGTCAAGGCCTACACGACCCGTGTCGGCGCCGGCCCCTTCCCGACCGAGTTGTTCGACGAGTGGGGCGACTTCCTCACCGAGCAGGGGCACGAGTTCGGCACCACCACCGGCCGCAAGCGTCGCACCGGCTGGTACGACGCCCCGATCGCCCGGTACGCCGCGCGCGTCAACGGCGTCACCGACTTCGTGTTGACCAAGCTCGACGTGCTCACGGGCATCGAGCGCATTCCCGTCGCCGTCGCCTACGAGGTCGATGGCGAGCGCGTCGACGAGGTGCCGGTCTCGCAGTCCGACTTCCACCACGCGAAGCCGATCTACGAGGAGTTCCCCGGCTGGACCGAAGACATCTCGGGCGCCCGCGAGTTCGCCGACCTGCCCGCGAACGCGCAGTCGTACGTGCGCGAACTCGAGGCGATGAGCGGATCCCGCATCTCGGCGATCGGCGTCGGCCCAGGCCGCGACGAGATCGTCACCCTGCACGACCTGCTCGGCTGACGCGAGAGCGCCGACGAGCGGGCGTTCGAACGCCGGCGGCGGTCAGCGAGCCCTTCCTTCCCCCCGTCCACCCTCGGTAGGGTCGAATCGGGCGCGCGATTCATCGTCGCTCGGATCAGCCCAGGGGCGGCCGTACGGCCGGGGGGCGAGGGGGACTAGATGTCGATCATCCGTCGAACGCTCGCGGGCGTCGTGGCAGCCGTCTTCGCGATCGGGCTCACATCCCCGGCTGTGCTGCCGGCCGTCGCGGCACCGGATGACGCCGTCTTCCTCCTCACGAAGACGGTCAATCCCGACACCTCCCCGTACGAGCCCGGCGAGCAGTTCAGTTACACGATCGAGCTGACCTGCAACAGCAACCTCGTCGACACGTGCGTCGACGCCGTGCTCGCCGACACGCTGCCGGAGCCCCTGATCTTCGATCCGTCGGTGAGCCCGGCCGTCTCCGTGAGCGGCGGCGGCACGAGCGCGGTGGCGACCGGCGACCGGGACTTCACGGTCGACTTCACCACCCAGGGCGGTGCCGGCATCGGGCAGCCGGCAGGAACGAAGGCCTCGATCACCGTCTTCGTGCAGGTGCCCGAAGACATCAGCGCCGACTACAACGGTGCGAGCGTCGTCAACACGGCCTTCGCGACCGGCACGAACGCACTGCCGGAGGATGCCTCGTCGACGATCACGCTCGAAGTGCCCGAGGTGCTCGACTCGACCGTGCAGAAATCGGTCGACGACCACCAGCCCGACGGCGCGCCGGGCATCCCGGCGCTGCCCGGACAGCCGGTCGACTACACGATCGGCGGCGGCAACGCCTCGAACCGCTCGGTCGACGAGATCGTGGTGCAAGACCCCGCCGCCGGTGTCGCAAGCCCGTTCGACTCGTACTTCGACTTCACCGGCATCACTTCGATCACCCCGCCGGCGGGTGCCGACCAGGTCGAGATCGAGTGGCTCGACGAGAACGGCGACTGGCAGGTCGCCTACGCGACCGGGCCGATCCCGACCGACTTCACGGGCATCCCCGACGTCGACCCGCTCTCCGACGTGAAGGGGCTGCGCTTCACCTTCAGCTCGTCGACCGGCCAACTGCCGCCGACGCCGGCGGGCGAGGAGGCCTCGATCGGCATCGGCGCCGCGACGAACGCCACCGTCGAGGAGATTCCGCGCGACCAATCGGTGACGGTGCCGAACACCGCGTCGTCGCACATCGTGGTGCACGGCGACTCGAGCATCCCGAAGACCGCCCCGGGCGATGCGGTCGTCTCGAACACCGGACCGTTCGTCGACACCGAGAAGACCTTTGCGAACCCGAACCTCCTCGCAGGTCAGCAGACCACCGCGACGATCACGTCGACCAACGGCTTCCGCCCCGTGACATCCATGGTCATCCAGGAACCGACGCCCGGCTCGCCCGACCTCGGCGAGCAGGGCCTCGACTTCGTCGGCTTCACCGACGGCGTCGTGTGGCCGCCGAATGCCACCGGCGCCACGGTGACGTACGTCTACGACGACGGCACTGACGAGACGCTCACCGCGGACGCCCCGAACACCCTGCCCGACCCCACGAAGGAGGGCGTCGTCGGCTTCACGGTGACCTTCACGGGCCCGATCATCCAGAACGCCGCCGCCACGTTGCCGTTCACCGTGACGGCGCAGCCCGTCGACACCGAAGACGTCGTGAGCACGAACGACACGACGTCGACCGTCACCGACGAACTCGGGCTGACGGGCACCGATGCCGATTCGGCCGACATCACACGCCAGCCCGGCCGCGTCTCGACGACGGTCGAGAAGAACATCGCGCGCGACGAGGTGTGGGCGGTGCCCGGCACGACGACCGACGTGAGCTTCCACGGCACGGTGAACGACCAGGCTCCGAACCCGTCGACGATCGGTTCGGAGTACCTGATCATCAGCGATCCGCCGAACCCGGCACCGGGCGACCCGGTGGCGCCGTTCTGGAACGCCTTCGACGCGAGCCAGATCGTCGCGGGAGTGCCGGCCGACGCCGACCTCCAGGTGCAGTACTGGAACGGCGACGAATGGGTGAACCTGCCCGGTGGGCAACTCGACGGTGAGGGCACCCTCGTCGTGACGATCCCGGGTGACCTGGAAGACGACATCGAGGGCATCCGCTTCGTCTACACGCCGAAGCCCGGTGAGCTGCTGCCGCCCGGATTCCAGGTCACGCCGTCGATCACGGTCGAGACGCGCGAGGAGTTCCGTGACGGCACCTCGGGTTCGGTCGCCGATGCCGCCGCGGCCGCGAACCCGCTGAACGTCGCCAACACCGCCGGTTCCGAGGTCGAGAACCCGAACGACACGAGCCCTGACGACAACACGGCGACCGACGACGACGCGGTCGACCTGAAGCCGATCGACGTCGGTCCAGGTCCCGATCTGCTCGAGAAGCACTGGCTCGTCGATCCCGCCGACCCGCTCTTCGCGTTCAGCGACGATCGGCGCACGGCCCGCGTCTCATGGTCGACCGAGGGGCTGCCGTTCGACTCCGTCGCGATCACCGACGACCCGACGGCGGGCCCGGGCTACGGGGATGCCGCGATCGCGCAGTCGGCCTTCGACGCCTGGAACCTCGTCGAGATCGCCGCGATCGACGCATCATCCGACCCGGTCATGGCATACGACCGGATCGCCTCCGTCGAACTCTTCAACGGCGACACCGGCGAGTGGGATGACGTGACCGTCGCTGCGTGCGGTGACGGCACGGCCTGCGACGGCGCCTTCCCCGGATACACGCTCGAACCCGGCGAGATCGAATCCACTCGAGCCGTGCGCATCACCTACGAGGAGGGATCGCACCGCGGGGGAGCCACCGGCCCCGTCGTCGGGTCGGGCGTCGCGGCGTCGTTCGACCACTCCCGCAACCTCGACCTCGTGTTCGAACTGCGCGACTTCAAGCGCAGCGACGGTGGCCCAGTGACGGGGACGCTGCACACCGAGGACTTCAACTCAGGGCAGCCCGGCGTCGTGAACAACACTGCCGGTGTCGTCGGCGACGGGCCGGCGCCGATCGACGAGATCGACGACGACTTCATCACGATTCTCGACGCAACCGTCAACGTCTCGGTGTCGAAGACCTTCGACCAGGATTCGCTGCCCGTGCCGCCCATCACCGAGCCGCAGTCGCGCTACCCGCTCGTGAACGCGACGATCACGGCGCGCAACGAGACCGAGACCTCGGTGGCGACGCTGCAGATCACGGATCCGGCGCCCGGCTCGGCGACCGACATGTACGAATTCCTGAACCTCTATCGCATCGACTCGATCACGGTGCCGGCCGAGGCGACCCAGTCGACCGTCACGCTCACGCGCGAGGGCGGTGCCGATGATGCGCCGATCTCGATCGACGCTGCGCTCGCCCTCGGTCACCAGGATCTCGATGATGTCATCGGTGTCACAGTGCTGCACACCGATCCTGCCGGCGTGGAGATCCTGAGTACGGAGCAGAGCACCGTGCTGCTGACCTACCAG
This sequence comes from Agromyces sp. CCNWLW203, assembly GCF_036576125.1. Classification (NCBI taxonomy): domain Bacteria; kingdom Bacillati; phylum Actinomycetota; class Actinomycetes; order Micrococcales; family Microbacteriaceae; genus Agromyces; species Agromyces sp. CCNWLW203. Next base: position 144,829 of record NZ_JAZHYX010000005.1, read on the forward strand.
CTCCGGAAGACGGAGCGCAGCACTCCTGCGAACCTCGTCACGACGGCCGACCTTGCGACCAATGTCGCCGGCGCCGAGGTCACCCGGCCCGGCGGACAGGCGGGCATCGACGAGGCATCCGGCACCGCCATCGCCACCCTGCCGTTCGTCGCGGCGGAGTACGGCGTCGACGCGCAGAAGAGCATCGAGCCCGAGTGGCGCTACGAGGACGAGCCGCGCGAGGGGTACACGGTGAGCCTCACCGGGCAACCCACCGGTAACGTGCGCACGACCGTCCTGACGATCACCGACGCCGAGGCGACGTTCTGGAACGCCTTCGAATTCGCTTCGTTCCCCGTGGCGACGCTGCCGCCGAACCTGCACCAACTGCGTGTCTCGACGCTCACCGGGGTCGAATGGGCGATACAGCCGGTGACGAATCGGCTCGTGTACACCTGCAACGGCTCGGCGGACCTGACCGACTGTTGGGTCGTCGGCGAGTGGCAGGATGCCGCGGCCGACAGCACCGTGCAGCCCGTGCTGCCCGACGGCGTTGCCGACGCCGATGTTCGGGGCTTGCGATTCGACGTCCGCGTCGACCCCGACTTCACGAACTGGGAGAACCCGGTCAACCCCATCGTGCCGATCGCATTCATGGCCGACCGGCTCGAGTTCCTGCACGTCGGCCCGACGGGTCAGGTCGACTCGGTGCCCGTGCCGACGACGCAGCCGGGTCAGCCGACGGCGCCGGGTGAGACGGCGCCGGGCACGATGACCGATGTCGTGGAGGTGCACGGCACGGGATCATGGGTGACCGGTGGCGGCACGGCCTGGGAGGCTGACGACGCTGCCACCGATACCACTCAGCTGCTGCACCTGCAGAATGCGATCACGGTCGAGAAGACGCCCGGCAACGGCTCGGATGGCGCGGCGTCGCAGCAGTTCCCGCCGGCGGGCGGCATCCCGTACCGCATGACCGTCACCAACACCGGTGATTGGCCGATGACCGGACTCGAGCTCGCCGACCAGGTGGCGACCGACGCGGGCGGCTCACTGCTCGTGCCCGTGCCGGGTGCGGACCCCGTGTTCGGGTTCACGCTCACGGCGGCCGACGGCACAGAGCGCGATGCGAGCGGATTCTCGGGCGAGCTCGACACCGCCACCGGCGTCGTGGCGATCACCGTGCCAGATGGCTTCCTCTTCGAACCGGGAGACGTGCTCGTGATCTCGGCCGCACTGCAGTTCCGACCCGGTCTCGCGCCCGGGACCCCGGTCGGCAACACGATCTCGGTGACGAGCGACCGCACGTTCGATACGTGCGAGTCGACCGCGTTCGCGCAGCCGGTTCCGGCGACGCAGGTCGTCGAGGAGTGCGCCGCGAACACCACGGTCAATCCCACGGCTGCGGCGCCCATCTCGATGCAGAAGGGCGTGCGAGGTGTCGGAGCCGGCATTCCCGGCGCCGCCCCGGGCGACGCGAACTACAACGACCTCGGGGTGCTCAACACCGCAGACCCGACCTCGGCCGAGGCCTGCGCCGAGCCGAACGGGATGATCCCCGGGTACTACCTGAGCACTTGCGTACCGATCACCCGCCCGGGCGGCATCGAGCGGTGGGCGATCGGGTTCACGAACCTCGGCAACGTTCCGGTCGAGTCGATCGGCGGCATCGACGTGCTGCCGGCCGTCGGCGACACCGGTGTCACGATCGGCACGAACCGCGGGTCGGAGTGGTCGCCGGTCCTGCTGGGCAACGTCACGATCCTCAACCCGACGATCACCTTCAGGAGCTACTACCTGACGACGGTTCCGGTGCTCGACTGCAATGCGGCCGACATCGAGTTCAGCACTCGCACGACGGCGATGCCGAGCGACCACCCCTGCTTCGGCGACGTGAGCACTCGCGACTGGATCGAGTTCACGAACGGCACTCCGGCAGCCGAGCTCGCCCAGGCGAAGGCGATCAAGATCGTCGTGATCTGGCCCGACGGCGGGGGCCTGCAGCCCGGCGCGTCCGGCGGGCTCACGTTCGACACGCAGACGCCGTACTCGACGCCCGCGGCGGCCGACGGCGGCCTGCCGATCGCCTGGAACGCGGTCGCGGCGGGATCGCGCGCCGAGTTCGACGCGCAGGAGATCTATCAGGGTCCGGTCGAACCGGTGCGCTCGGGCGTGGCGGTGCCGACCGGAGACATCGCGCTCGAGAAGGCCGTCGTGCTTCCCGACGACTGGCCCGCCGACTGGCAACTGCCCGCCTCCTACGACTTCGATGTGCAGTGCACCTCGGGCGGCGAGCCGGTGGCCGTCGTCGACGGGGAAGGCGACCCGGTGTCTCCGGTGACGGTGCCCGCCGACGGCAGCCAGGTCGTCGTCGGCCCGGGCACGAACCTGCCGATGTACTCCGAATGCACCGTGCAGGAGATCGCGGCGCAGGGTTCCGCCGTCACCTACGATCCCGTCGGCGTCGACGACCGTTCGGGTGCGGTGACGGCACGCCGCGACCTGACGACTCGACCGGACATCCACCACCCGGCATCCGATGGCGCTGAGCTTGAGCAGGTGACCGTCACGAACACCTACGAGCTCGGCGGGTTCGAGGTGAGCAAGGACGTCGACAACGGCGGTGCGCAGAATCAAGACGGCGAGGGCATCGTCTACGACACGGTCTACCGCTTCACGGCGAGCTGCGAGTTCAGCGGCGAGACGGTGCTCGACGTCGAGTTCGAGTTGCGGGCGGGTGAGTCGCTGCCGTTCTCGCCCCTGCCGGTCGGTGCGGTCTGCACGGTCACGGAGACCGATCAAGCCGGCGCCGACACCTCGATCGTCGTCACCCAGAACGGCGTCGAGAGCGAACTCGGCGACGTCACGAGCGCGGAGTTCACCGTGCAGCCCGACGACGAAGCGGGCCAGTCGGTCACGCTCGTCGCCGTGACGAACACCTACGCGGTCGGCTCGGTCGAGATCGTGAAGTCGGTCACCGGCACTGGCGCCGACGCGTGGGGCGGCACGTTGGGCGACTTCGAGGTGCGCCTCGTCTGCACCCTCCCGGCCGCCGACCCCGACACGGTCTACGACGGCACGCATACCCTGACGAAGGATGCCCCGGGCGACATGTGGCTCGTCGAGACCCTGCCCACCGGTGCCGTGTGCGACGTCACCGAGATCGACGACGGCGGTGCCACCGAGTCGTCGGTGACGCCCGAGATGCCGATCGTCATCGGTGACGATACCGCCGGCGAGCCTGTGCAGGTCGACATCGAGAACGAGTTCCGAACGGGCGGGCTGAACGTGCTCAAAGAGGTCGGAGGGCCGGGCGTGCCCGAGTTCTCGACCGGTCCGTTCGTGTTCCAGGTGATCTGCACCTACGAGGGGCAGACCGTCACCTCGGTCGACCTCGTGGTGATCGGCGAGGAGGATTCGAGCGGCCCGTTCACGAGCGAAACCGTCTCTGGCATCCCGGTGGGTGCCGAGTGCACCGTCACCGAGGTCGACAACGGTGGCGCTGACGAGACGCCGGAGCCGGTGACCGTCATCATCCCCGACCAGGAGACCGAGGGCGCCGAAACCGTCGTCACTGCCGGATTCGTCAACCACTTCTCGCTGGGCCTGCTCGGGGTCGCGAAGGAGGTCGACGGTGAGGCCGCCGACGCTGAATGGGTGCAGGACGCCGTGTTCACGATGCAGGTGACCTGCGAGCTCGACGTCGGCGGGATCCGCACGACCGTCTACTCCAGTGCGATCGAACTGGTTGCCGGCGACATCGAGCCGCTGCGCGGCGCTGACGGCAGAGTCGTGCGGCTGCCGGTCGGCACGCACTGCTACGGCACGGAGACCGATCCGGCCGGAGCGACATCGTCGAGCATCGACCACGATTCGTATGACGACGCGATCATCGTCGAGGCGCAGCCGCTTCCGCAGATCCTGCTCGTGACGGCGACGAACACGTTCGAGTACGGCGAGATCGAGCTCGAGAAGACGATCAGCGGATCGGTCGAGGCAGCGGACGGCATGTCGTTCACGGTAGAGATGACCTGCACGCTCGACCGCGGCTCGAACAACGAGCCCTTCATCGCCATCGACCATGAGCGCGTGCAGATCGCCGGTGGCCAGACGGTCGCGTTCGACGAGCTGCCGGTCGGTGCGGAGTGCTGGGCTGAGGAGGTCGACAGCGGAGGCGCCATCGAGGTTACCGTGAGTGCGACCGCGGCGGACCCGGCGGTCGTCGGCGGCGACGAGATCGTCACCATCGCGGTCGACAACCGCTTCGCCCCGCCGCTGCCCGCGACGGGCTTCGACGGCGACGTGCTCGCCGCCCGCCTGACCTGGGCGCTGCTCCTCACCGGCGGCGGGCTGGCACTCGTCGCGTTCGTGCTCGTGCGACGCCGGCGGGATGAGGTCGCAGCGATCCGCAACAGCAACAGCAACAGCAGCAACCGCCGCTGACGCTGTCGCTGAGAACGAGGAACGCCCGGCCGGATGTCCCGGCCGGGCGTTCCTTCGTTCGCTGCCGCTACGGCGTGACGATGTCGAACGCCTCGTCGCCCGGGTCGATGACGCCGAGCAGGCGTTCGAGCACCGAGGCGTCGCCGTCGATCGAGACGCCCGGCGACGTCGAGTCGCCGCCGAGCAGCGCCAGGAGCCGCAGCTTCGCGAGGCTCAGGGTCATCTCGACCCCACCCGCGCCGTCTTCGAGGTAGATCAGCACGCCGTTGCGCACCGTCACCCGGAACCGACGGTCGAGATCGGTCAGCACGATCGCGAACGACAGGTCGAGGTCCCATGCCTTCGGGCCGTCGATCTTGATGGCGATGGCGTCGAGCATCTGCTCGGGCGTCAGCTGGGCCAGCATCGACGGGGCCGCGGTCTTCGTCGGCGTGCCGAAGTTGCCGACGCGCAGCTCGGTCGCCCCCGAGAGGAAGAAGTTGCGCCACGTGCCGTTCTCGGAGCCGTACGCCAGCTGTTCGAGCGTGTCGGCGTAGAGGCTCCGTGCCCCATCGTGGTGCTCATCGACGAACACGGCGTGGTCGAGCAGGGTCGCGGCCCACCGGAAGTCGCCGCCGTCGTAGGCGGCCTGCGCGAGCTCGACCACTCGGTCGATGCCGCCGAGCGCCTCGACGTACCGTGCGGCGAGGGCGGCCGGCGGGTGCGGCCACAGCCGCGCCGGATTGCCGTCGAACCAGCCGAGGTAGCGCTGCACGATCGCCTTGACGTTGTGGCTCACCGAACCGTAGTAGCCGCGCGTGCTCCACGCCCGATCGAGCGCCGGCGGCATCTCGAACACCTCGGCGGCCTCGGCGGCGGTGTACCCGCGGTTGACGAGACGCAGGGTCTGGTCGTGCAGGTAGGCGTAGAGGTCGCGTTGCACCGAGAGGAACTCGACGAGGTTCTCGCGCCCCCACGTCGGCCAGTGGTGCGAGGCGAAGACGGCGTCGGTGCGGTCGGCGTACCGCGTGATCGCCTCGGTGAGGTATTGCGACCAGACGTGCGGGTCGCGCACGACGGCGCCGCGGAGCGTCAGCAGGTTGTGCAGGTTGTGCGTGGCGTTCTCGGCCATGCAGAGTGCCCGGTACCGGGGGAAGTAGAAGTGCATCTCCGACGGCGCTTCGGTGCCGGGTGCCATCTGGAACTCGATCTCGATGCCGTCGATCGTGTGCGTCTCGCCCGTCGTCGTGATCTCGAGCGTCGGCACGATCATGCCGACCTCGCCGGTCGACGTGGTCTGGCCGAGTCCGGCGCCGACGGCGCCCTGCGGGCCCCGCTCGAGTGCGGCGCCGTACATGTAGCCGGCCCGCCGCGCCATCGCCGTGCCGGCGTAGACGTTCTCTGCCACGGCGTGCTCGACGAAGCCCTCGGGGGCGATGATCTGCACGGTGCCCGCGTCGACCTCGGCCTGCGAGGTCACGCCGAAGACGCCGCCGAAGTGGTCGACGTGCGAGTGCGTGTGGATGACGGCGACGACCTTTCGGTCGCCGCGGTTCGCCCGGTACAGCCCGAGTGCGGCCGCCGCCGTCTCGGTCGAGATGAGCGGGTCGATGACGATGATGCCTGTGTCGCCCTCGACGATCGTCATGTTCGAGAGGTCGATGCCGCGAAGCTGGTAGATGCCCTCGACGACCTCGTAGAGGCCTTGGCGCGCGACGAGCTGCGATTGCCGCCAGAGGCTCGGATGCACCGTGGCGGGCGCCTCGCGGTCGAGGAACGCGTAGCTGTCGTTGTCCCAGACGACCGCACCGGCGCCATCGCGCACGACACCGGGCTCGAGCGCCGCGATGAAGCCGCGGTCGGCGTCGTCGAAGTCGCGCGTGTCGTCGAACGGCAGCTGCGCGAGCGCCGCGGCCTGTTGTGCCCGGATGGTGTCCGAAGCCGGCTTGTGATCCATGGAATGTACTTCCCCCTTCGAGGGCGATCGCCCTCTGCCATCGTGGCAATCGCGCCCACTCACCACAAGGGAACGCGCCATGACCGCCGGCTCACGGCTCCCGAGACGACGAAGGGGGCGGATGTCCGTGACATCCGCCCCCTTCGTGTGGTGAAGCTACTTCTCGGTGCCGATGGCCCCGTCGATGTTCTCGCGAACGCCGTCGACCTTGTCGTGGTGCTCTTCGGGCAGCACCTTCTTGGCGGCCTCGGTGACGCCGTCGAGCAGCTTGTCGCTGATGTCTTCGGCCTGCTCGCTGTCGAGCGCGTCGGCGATCTTGTCCTTGTTCTCCTCGATGAAGTCTTGCGCCTTCTTCGTGATGTCGTCCAGAGAACCCATGGCCCCCACCTTCCGTTCGTCGTGGTCGTGCTCTCAAATCGTAGGGGCGGCCGACGGTCGAAGGGAAGGGCTGCGACGATCCCGTCGCCCACGGGTCACCTGAGGGTCACCGGCGAGTGGCAGACTTTCACGGTGACCGCGAAGCGCCCTGCCGCCGACGAACTCGTCGGCCGATTCATCCGCCTCAGCCCGTTCGACGTCGCTGACATCCCTGAGCTGTACGAGGCGATCGGCGTGCCCGAGGTGTTCGCCGGCGGGTACGGCGGCGGACCCGCGGGCCTGCCGGCCGACGCCGAGGCGTACGACGCGTTCGCGCGCTCCTATTACTCGGCCGGCGAGACCGCGATGCCATGGACGGTGCGCCTGCACGGCGGCCCCGACGACGGCCGGGTGGTCGGCGCGACCAAGCTCGGCGACCTCGACCTGCCGAACGAGTCGACCCACATCGGGTGGACCGCCTACGACCCCGGCGTCTGGGGCACGGCCGTCAACCCCGAGACCAAGCTGCTGCTGCTCGACCTGGCGTTCGGCAACGGGTTCGGTCGGGTGAAGATCCAGGCCGATGCGAACAATGCGCGATCGCGCGCCGCGATCGAGAAGCTCGGCGCCCGCCTCGAGGGGGTCATGCGCCGCCACAAGCGCCGGGCCGACGGTACCTGGCGCGACAGCGCGGTGTACTCGATCATCGTCGACGAGTGGCCCGAGGTGCGAGCCGGGCTCGAGGCGCGACTCGCTGCGTACGGCGATCGGCCGGTCGGAGTGCGAGCGGGCGTCTAGCCCCAGAGTTCCAGCGCGCCGTCGACCATCGCGGCGGCGCCGCCGGCGTAGGCGATCACGATCACGGCGATGCGCGCCGCGTGGTGGGGGATGCGCCGGTGCAGCAGTTCGCCGAGGCCGAGGCCGACGAGCAGCGCACCGATGACGAGCGGCCAGGCGCCCGGCTCGAGCTCGGGCAGCACCCATCCGGTGGCGCCGAGCTTGCCCACGAGCGAGGCCATTCCGATCACGACGAAGTACGGCTGGGCCGTGGCGGCGAAGCCCGACTGCGGCCATCGCGTCGCCACCGCGTAGACGCTGAGCGCGGGCCCGCCGACGCCGGCCGACGCATTCATGAATCCGGATGCCGCGCCGGCGACGATCGCCGGAGTGCGCCCCGTCGCGACGTGGTCGGTGCGGGTGACGAGGAGCGACACCGTGAGCGCCACGACGACGAGCACGCCGACGCCGAGCTGGAGCACCGGCCCCGGCAGTCGCGCCGCGACGAGCGCGCCGACGGCGGTGCCGACGAGCGCCGGCACCACGAGCCATCCGAATCTCTTCCAGTCGACCAGCTTCCACACCCTGGGCAGGATGAGGAGCGAGGAGAGCACGGCGCAGAGGTTCACGAGCACGACGCCGTCGAACGGGCCGAGCAGGATCACGAGGGCGGGCGCGGCGATGAGCGCGAAGCCCATGCCCGTGATGCGCTGGGCCAGCGCGCCGATGAGCACGGAGACGGCGACGGGCAGGAGCACCGGGCGAGTCTACCGAGGCACAGGCGATGACCGGGGGTCGGCCGGCGAGGCGACGGTCACCACCCGGCGGTCAGCGCCACGCGGTCAGCCCGTGATGCGGCGGCGACGCACGGCAGCAGCGATCAGCGCCGTTCCACCGAGGACGGCGAGGAGGCTCGCGATCGCGATCGTGCCGGTGGCATGGTCGACGCCGGTCGCCGGCAGGGCTCCTGCAGGTGCCGTGCCGCCGCCACCGGGCGTCGGGGTCGGCGTCGGCGCGGGGGTGTCGGCCAGCAGCACGAAGTCCTGGTCGACGATCGCCTCGCCGGCGGCGGTGATCGTCACCGTGCGCGTTACGGGACCGACGGCGGTGTACCCGGCCGGCACTGTGAGGGTCATCGTGTAGTCGCCCGGAGGCAGCGTGCCGAGGGCGTAGTCGCCGGCCGCCTCGGTCGTGAGCACGACGGCACCGCCGGGGCCGTCGAACGTCACGGTGGCACCGGGGAACGGGGTGCCGTCGTCGAGGAACACCGTGCCCTCGACGCTGCCGAACCGGGCGAGCTCGAAGTCGACGTTGCCGACGTCGCCGTCGGTGACGGCCTCGGAGCGCGCTGCCGGCCCGACGACGAGCGTGCCCTCGGGCGCCGTGACCGTGACGGTGTAGTCGCCCGGCGGCAGGAGCGGGAAGCTGTAGGTGCCGTCCGCCCCGGTGACGGTCGTGAGCGTTGCGCCCGGCCCTTCGGCCGTGACGGTGACGCCCGGAACACCGGCGCCTGCTGCCGTGACGGTGCCCGAGAGGGTCGGGTTCGCCGCGACGATGAAGTCCACGCCGGTGATCGGCGTCTCGACTCCCGGAGGCACGGCGAACGGGTCGGGGGTTGATGTGATCGTGTAGCCGTCGGGCGTCGTGATCGTCGCCGTGTACTCGCCCACTGGAACGGTGTCGAAGAGGTAATCGCCGTTCGAGTCGGTCGTCGTCGTGAGACCGCCGATCGTCACCTCGACCCCGGGCATCGGGTTGCCGTCGGCGTCTGAGACATTGCCCGAGACCGCGACGGGCACGATGTCGCGGATCGAGAAGTCGACGACATCGTCGGCATCGGTGAGGTCGGCGGGTTTGCGATTCGCGTCGACCGCGATCTTGCCCTCCGGCAGCACGGCTTCGACGGTGTACCCGTCGGTCGCGAAGTAGCCCGGGAACGCGTAGAGGCCGTCGCCGGTCGTCGTGGTGGTGCCGACGATGTCGCCGTTCGCGTCGATGAGGTTGAGCGCGACGCCGTCGACCCCGGCCCCGGCATCGGTCACGGCGCCGGTGATGTCACGGGCGAGCGAGGCGAACCAGGTCTGGTAGACGGGGAAGCCTGCGCGGCGGGTGAAGACGAACGTCAGCGACGAGATGGGCGTCTGCGGCTCGAACCAGGCCGCCGCGCCGCTCGTGTCTTCGGCTGCGTCGTTTCCGGTGAGGGTGAGCGTCGACGGGTCCCAGTCAGGCACGTCGAGGGCGTCGCCATCGCACGAGGGCCTGCCGACGACGTCGTCGGCGCAGTAGTTGAACCCCTCCTGGAACCCGAGCTCGGCTGCGGTGAGCGGAACGCCGTCGGCCCCGATCGCCTGGATGCGCACCTGGTCGGCGTCGATGTCGCCCAGTACGAAGGTCCAGCCCGAAGCAGGTGTCGGCGCCGCGAACGAGTAGGTCGTCGTCGACGGCGCCGTGGCGGTGTCGGCCTTCGGGCGGAGGTTCAGGTAGGGCCGGTCACGGCTCGAGCCGTACTTCTCACCGACCGGTGTGCCCTCGGAGAGCCAGACGGATGCCCCGGAGACGACCGCAGCTGCGCTGCGCGAGTCGCTCGACATCTGGGCCGTCAGGGCCGGTTGTCCGGCGAGCGTCACCGACGACGCATAGGCGCCGCCGCCGCCCGTGAGCGGACCCCACGCCGCCCAGCTGGCGGTCGTCGCGGCCGAAGCCGGTGTCACGGCGATCGTCGCGGTCAGCGCGGCGGCGAAGAGGCCGGTGAGCGCGGCGAACAGTGTGCGATTCCCCCGAAGCATTTGCTCATGGTAACGGCCGGATCCGTTCTGCGCACCCATCCGATGCATCCGTCGGCAGGGCTTCAGTGCACCTGTCGCTCGGGAACGTGCAGACGAGTGAGGAACGCATCGGTGCCGCGCGGGATGCCGCGCTGGTCGCCCTTGGCGACGAGCACGGTGACGATCACGGCGAGCGGTACCGTCCACGCCGCGGGCTGCTCGAGGAACGGGCCGAGCGCGGGCGCGGCCGCTGAGAGCAGCGGCCCGCCGAGGATCGCGCCGCCCGAGAGCAGCGCGCCGGTGAGCATCCCGGCGATCGCCCCGCGCGCGGTGAGCCCGCGCCACCAGATGCCGAGGATCAGCATGGGGCAGAGGGTCGATGCCGTGAAGGCGAAGACGAGGCCGACGCTGCCGGCGAGGCCGGTCGACTCCGTCGAGAGCGCGACGACGAGGGGAACGAGGGACGAGACCACGGCCGCGATGCGGAATCCCCGCACGCTGCCGCCGAGCAGGTCTTGGCTGATCACGCCGGCGAGCGAGACGACGAGCCCCGAGGAGGTCGAGAGGAAGGCGCCGAACGCACCCGCGATGACGAGGGCGGTGAGCAGCTCTCCCCAGATGCCCGGAACCAGCCGCCCGGGCAGCAGCAGGATCAGCGCATCAGCTTCGCCCGCGGTCGCGAGGTCGGGGGCGAATGCCCGGCCGAGCAGGCCGAACACCGTCGGGAAGAGGTAGAACACCGAGAGCAGCGCGAGCACGATGACGGTCGTGCGCCGGGCGGCGACCCCGTCGGGGTTCGTGTAGAAGCGCACGAGCACGTGCGGCAGTCCGAGCGTGCCGAGGAGTAGCGCCACCATGAGCGAGACGGTGCGGTAGACGTCGAGGTCGCCGGGCCCGGCAGCCGGCGGGAATGCCTCGGCGGGTGCGAGCTGCGCCGGCGGCTCGCCGCCGCCGAGGATGAGCAGCAGCGCCACGACCGGCACGGCGAGCGCGGTGAGCTTCAGCCAGAACTGGAAGGCCTGCACGAACGTGATCGAGCGCATGCCGCCCGCCGCGACGATGACCGCGACGAGCACGGCGACCGCGACCGACCCGACCCACGACGGCAGTCCCGTCGTGATGCGCACGGTGAGCGCCGCGCCCTGCAGCTGCGGCACGATGTAGAACCAGCCGATGACGATCACGAGCGTCGAGGTCACGCGCCTCGCCCACGTCGACTCGAGTCGCGCCTCGGTGAAGTCGGGGATCGTGTACGCGCCCGAACGCCGCAAGGGAGCCGCGACGAAGAGCAGGAGCATGAGGTATCCGGCCGTGTAGCCGATCGGGAACCACAGCCCGCCCGCGCCCTGCAGCAGGATGAGTCCGGCGATGCCGAGAAACGACGCGGCCGAGAGGTACTCGCCGCCGATCGCCGAGGCGTTCCACCACGGCCGCACGGTGCGCGACGCCACGTAGAAGTCGCTCGTCGTGCGCGAGACGCGCAGCCCGTAGAAGCCGATGAGCGCCGAGGCGAGGGCGACGGCCGCGATCGCCGTGTAGCCGATGACGGGGTTCACTCGGCCTCCGTCAGCGAGCGGTAGCGCGCCTCGTTGCGTGCGGCGGCTCGTACGTAGAGCCCGGCGACCGTGAGCGCGAGCGGGTAGACCCCGGCGCCGAGCAGGAGCCACGAGACGGGCACTCCGAACACGAAGCTCGAGTCGAGGGAGGGCACGAGGGCGATCGCGAGCACGAAGAGCGTCGTGGCCGCTGCGAAGCCGGCGGCGAAGACGATCGCGAGCCGCAGCTGCGACCGGATGAGCGAACGCACGTAGACGCCCGCGATGTCGCTCGTCGGTGCGCCCCGCGCGTTCGGCGGCAACGGGCGAGCGGATGCCCCTGCCCCGCCCGGTCGCGGAGCGGTGACGCGTACTCGTGGCGGCGGCCCCGCGGCATCCGCTCGCTCGCTGGGCGACTCGGTCACGCTATTGCCTCGGGCGGATGATCGTCTGGTCGAGCCGCTCGCGAAGGGCCGGCAGGAGGCGCCGGCTCACGGGCAGCTCGGCCTGGCCGACCGTCACGCTCGGGTGGTCGGAGCCGAGTCGGATGCGACTGAGGTGGGCGAGCGACACGAGGTACGAACGGTGCACGCGCACGAAGCCGGCTTCGGCCCACTGGCGCTCGAGGTCGCTCATCGGCACGCGCACGAGGTAGCTCGCCTCTTCGGTGTGCAGTCGCGCGTAGTCGCCCTGCGCCTGCACGTAGCGCACGTCGTCGCGCCGGATCATGCGGGTCGTGCCGCCGAGCGTGACGGCGACCATCTCGGGCTCGGTCGGCGCACCGGTCGTCGTCTGGCTCGCCGTGCCCGCCTTCAGCGCGTCGACGATGCGGCCGACCGATCGGTGCAGCCGCTCGGTGCGCACGGGCTTCAGCAGGTAGTCGACCGCCGCGAGGTCGAAGGCCTCGAGCGCCCCCTCCTCGTCGGCGGTGACGAAGACGAGCACGGGCCGATGCTCGAAGCGTGCGAGCGCGCGTGCGAGGTCGAAGCCCGTGAGCCCGGGCATGTGGATGTCGAGGAACGCGGCGTCGACCGGCTCGCGAGTGAGCAGGCGGATCGCTTCGGCCCCGGAGGACGCCTGATGGATCACGCCGATGCGGGGGTCCTGCCCGAGCAGGAACGCCAGCTCGTCGATCGCGGGCTGCTCGTCGTCGGCGATGAGCACGGAGATCATGGCTCAAGTCTCCCATCGGGGGTCGATGCGACCGAGGGGCGCCTCGGTCCCGACTTCGGCACCCGCATGCGCACGAGCGTGCCGGCGCCGACGTTGGTCTCGACGACGAGGCCGAGTTCGTCGCCGTAGACCTGGCGAAGGCGGGCGTCGACGTTGCGGAGCCCCACGTGCTCGCCGCCCGCGGTGCCGCCCGCGAGCACCCCGGTGAGCATCTCGGGGTCGATGCCGACGCCGTCGTCCTCGACGCTGATCTCGGCGAACGCGCCCGCGTCGGCGGCCGTGATGGTGATGCGCCCGCCGCCCTCCTTCGATTCGAGGCCGTGCCGCACGGCGTTCTCGACGAGCGGCTGGATGGAGAGGAACGGCACGACGGTCGAGAGCACCTCGGGCGCGATCTGCAGGGTGACCTTCAGGCGCTCGCCGAAGCGGGCCCGCTCGAGACGCAGGTAGCTGTCGATCGAGCGCAGTTCCTCGGCGACGGTCGTGAAGTCGCCGTGCCGGCGGAACGAGTACCGGGTGAAGTCGGCGAACTCGAGCACGAGCTCCCTCGCCTGCGCCGGGTCGGTGTTGATGAACGACGCGATCGCGTTCAGCGAGTTGTAGATGAAGTGCGGGCTGATCTGGGCCCGGAGCGCCCGCACCTCGGCCTCGGCCAGCGCCGCGCGCGACGCGTCGAGCTCGCCGAGCTCGACCTGCGCCGCGACCCAGTCGGCCACCTCGCCCGTGGCCCGCACCAGGCCTGCTCGCACGGGGGAGGCGAAGGCGACGATCGCGCCGAGCGGCCCGGTGCTGCCGACGATGGGGGCCACGACCGCATCCGTCTCCCACGCACCGATCGGAATCCGGCGCTGCACCTGCTGCCGGCCGCCGGCGATCGCCGCCGCGGCGAGCCGCTCGGCCACCGGGCGCACGGCCTCGTCGCCGTCGATCGCGATGGTGCCCGTGCGGTCGACGATCGCGAGGCTGTCGCAGCCGAGCAGCGCCCGCAGGTGCTTGCCGGCGCGCGCCGCGCCCGGTTCGTCGATGCCGCCGCGCAGGTGCTTCGCTGCCCGCGATGCGAGGTGCAGGGTCTGGTACGTGGCCTGTTCGGCGTCGGTGCCGAGCTCCTTCGAGCTCAGCACGATGCGCCGCAGGAACATCACGAGCCCGACCGCGAGCGCCCCGCCGATCACGCCGAGGGCGGCGGCGAGCAGCATCGACTCGGGCATGCACGACAGCGTAACCGCTCTCATCGACCGCGTGCCGTGCCGATCGCTCGTCGCCCCGTGCCCCGCCGCTCGTCGCACGATGGGCGCCGTTCAGCGACGACGAACGGTACCCGCCCCACGCCGAAGCGCGGGCGCGCCAGAGTGGCCCCACTGCGATTGCAGCGGCCGGCCCCCCGCCCGCCACGACCCCGAAGGAGACTCGCCATGGGCAACGAAGCCCTGAGCGCGGAGACCGAGACGGCCCCACCCGTCGACTACCCCGCGGTGCAACAATCCGAAGAGTTCCAGCGACTGCGTTCGAAGCACCGGAGGTTCGTCTTCCCCGTGCTGGCCGCGTGCCTCGTCTGGTACCTCGCATACGTGCTGCTCGCCGGCTACGCGCACGACTTCATGTCGACACCCGTGTTCGGCAGCATCAACGTCGCCATCCTGCTCGGTCTCGCGCAGGTCGTGACGACCTTCGCCGTGACGACGTGGTACGTCAGCTACGCCAATCGCGAGCTCGACCCCATCGCCGAGCAGATCCGCGATGAGATCGAGACCGGCGCGACCTTCACGGCAGAGGAGGTGACCCGATGATGCTGCACTTCGAAGCCGCGAGCGCCTCGCCCGGCGAGCCCTGGCTGAACATCGCCATCTTCGGCGCCTTCGTCGCGATCACGATGATCATCGTGTTCCGCGCGAGCCGCAACAACAAGACCGCCGCCGACTACTACGCCGCCGGCCGCTCGTTCACCGGCGGCCAGAACGGCTCGGCCATCGCGGGCGACTATCTCTCGGCGGCATCCTTCCTCGGCATCGTCGGCGCGATCGCGATCACGGGCTACGACGGGTTCCTCTACTCCATCGGCTTCCTCGTCGCGTGGCTCGTCGCGCTGCTGCTCGTGGCCGAACTGCTCCGCAACACGGGCAAGTTCACGATGGCCGACGTGCTCTCGTTCCGGCTGAAGCAGAAGCCCGTGCGCATCGCGGCGGCGACCACGACGCTCGTCGTCTGCTTCTTCTACCTGCTCGCGCAGATGGCCGGTGCCGGCGGACTCGTCTCGCTGCTTCTCGGCGTCGGCGACCAGCTCGGTCAGGCGCTCGTCATCACCGTCGTGGGTGCGCTCATGATCCTCTACGTGCTCATCGGCGGCATGAAGGGCACCACCTGGGTGCAGATCATCAAGGCGATCCTGCTCATCGCGGGCGCCGGCGTGATGACGGTCTGGGTGCTCGCCATCAACGGGTTCAACTTCTCGACCCTGCTCGACAACGCGGTCGCCGCGGCGGGCAACCCCGAGATCCTGAACCCGGGCCTCAAGTACGGCGTCTCCGAGATCGCGAAGGTCGACTTCCTCTCGCTCGGCCTCGCGCTCGTGCTCGGCACCGCGGCCCTGCCGCACGTGCTCATGCGCTTCTACACGGTGCCCACCGCGAAGGAGGCCCGCAAGTCCGTCGTCTGGGCGATCTGGCTGATCGGCATCTTCTACGTGTTCACCCTCGTGCTCGGCTACGGCGCGGCGGCCCTCGTCGGTGCCGACGTCATCGCAGCTGCCCCCGGCGGCCCCAACTCGGCGGCCCCGCTGCTCGCGTTCGAGCTCGGCGGGCCGCTCCTCCTCGGCCTCATCTCGGCGATCGCGTTCGCGACGATCCTCGCGGTCGTCGCCGGCCTCACGATCACGGCGGCAGCCTCCTTCGCCCACGACATCTACGCGAGCGTCGTGAAGAAGGGCAAGCCGGCACCGGGCGCCGAGGTCAAGGTCGCCCGCCGCACCGTCGTCATCATCGGTGTCGTCGCGATCATCGGCGGCATCGGCGCCAACGGCCAGAACGTCGCATTCCTCGTGGCGCTCGCGTTCGCGGTCGCGGCGTCGGCGAACCTGCCGACGATCGTGTACTCGCTCTTCTGGAAGCGCTTCACCACTCAGGGCGCCCTCTGGAGCATGTACGGCGGTCTCGCCTCGGCGATCATCCTCATCATCTTCTCGCCGGTCGTCTCGGGTTCCGAGACATCGATGCTGAAGACCGAGGCGATCGACTTCGCGATCTTCCCGCTGTCGAACCCCGGCATCGTCTCGATCCCGCTCGCCTTCTTCTTGGGCTGGCTCGGCACGGTGCTCGACAAGAAGAAGGAGGACCCCGCGAAGCAGTCCGAGATGGAGGTGCGCTCGCTCACCGGCGTCGGGGCCGAGAAGGCGACGCAGCACTGAGAAGCCCCGGTGGCGGGTGGGGGCCCGTCTCCGGCACGACCTCCCGGCGGCGAGAAGTCCCACTCGTCGCCGGGAACCCACTTCGACGCGGCGGGAATGCCTGCCCGTGCCGCGTCGTCGAATGAAGAAGCGGATGCCGCAGCAGCACGCTGCGGCATCCGCTCTGTCGTTCTGCGGGTTGAACGAGGCGCGCCAGCGCCGTCTCGAAATCTCAGCGCACCTCGATGCGGCTGCCCGCTTTCACGTCGAGGTGCACCGAGACGAACGACGGCAGCGATCCGGCGAGGTCCTCGCGATATGCCTCGAGCGGCGGCACCTCGCCGTCGGGGCTCTCGACGTCGACGGTCGCCTGCAGGCCGCTCCACGTGACGCCGGTGACCGAGGCGCCGGCCGTGCCCTCGAGCCAGTCGTCGGTGGCGGAGCGCAATGACACGGTCCACGAGGCGACGAACGCGATGATGAGCGAGTTGACGACGAGCGGGATCGCGACCACCGCGGTCAGCACGCCGACGATCGTGTACGCGCGCCGGCGGTTCGCGTCGGCGATGGCCTCGGGGTCGCGCGGGTAGCCCGCGAGGGTGAAGACGAGCGACCCGGCGATGATGAGCGCCACGACGTTCGAGAGGAAGAGCATCGAGGAGCCGAAGGCCGCGTCGAACTGACCCTGGCCGAGGCTGACGCCGACGACGCCGAGCGGCGGAACGAGCGAGATCGAGATCGCGACACCCGGCAGGATGTTGCTGAGGTCGCGCCGGCACATGGCGAACGCCCCGGCGAGGCCCGTCGCGAAGGCAGCGAGCAGATCCATGAGGGTCGGTGCGGTGCGGCTCGTGACCTGCGGGTTCGTCGTGAGGCTGGCTGGGTCGGGAACCGTATACGAGAGCAGCATGCCGAGCACTACCACGGCGGCCATGCCGCCGAGGAGCCAGAGCACCGAGCGGCCGACGAGCGAAGCTCTGCCGGTCACGATGCCGGCGGCGATGCCGAGGATCGGCGTCGAGAGCGGGGCGATGATCATGGCCCCGATGACGGTGGCCGTGGAGTCGCCGATGATGCCCGCGATCGCGATGACCCCCGAGAGCAGGAGCATGATCGCGAATCCCGTGCGCTTGGCGCGCACGTCGCCGTGATCGAGGTCGAGCTGGTCGAGCAGCTCGACGGCCGGGTTCCGCCGGTTCGCCGGGATGAGGAGGCCCGCCACAGATGACATGGCTGATGATCCCAGTCGAACCGGGCGGATGCCACGGCGCAACGCCGGAGCGCGTCCCGAATCGGCCGCCGAGACCGCCGAGACCTTCAGTCGTCGGAGGCGACGACGAGGTGCACGATCCGGCTGCGGCGATCGATCGCGACGAACTCGTGGAATCCCATCTCACCAGTCGTCCGCCCGTAGTCATGGATATCGTCGTCGCCGGGGTTCATGAGGGTGTAGATACTCCCCGACCGAAGCGTGTCGTAGACAGGCAGGAGGCGGCGGTGGACGTCTGGCGGCTGCCGATAGGTGGGGTCGACCCAGTCCTGATCGTCGATCCAAGATCTGATCCGCGACTCGGCGACCTCGGCGGTGGTGGGTCGGAACCTGGCGGTATCGATTGCGCTGAGCCACCAGCGTCCATGGACCGGAGGACTGGCTGGTTGCTGCTCCACGTCGAACGGGGACGCGTAGTCGAACGCATATCCGGGGCTCGCGATCATGGAGGCGATGGCGGAGCGATCATCCTCGGGCGCGCCCCCGAATCGAGTGAGCTGGACCCACATGAAGGTGTGCCTGTCGAGGTGCACGGTATCCGCACCGACGACAGGCAGCCCGTTCATTTCGTTACCGTACCGCTCCGTCACTCGGGTTCGCGTCGCGGATGCGCTTCGGGTCGACTCCTATCTCGGTGTCCTGGTCTCGCTCATCGCTTGCCTGAGTCGACCCAGCGTGTGTGCGCCCGCAGCCCGTGGAACACTCCTTGCCTGATGACGAGGTACATCAGCAATAGCCAAACGAGGAGACCGAGTGCGGCCGCGGCCCAGGTGGCGATCGTGACGAGAAGAACTTGCTGGTCGGGTTCCATAGGGAGAACCGTACCGGGTGCCCGCCCCTTCAATCTGGAGCGAGGCGGCGGAAAGACTGGCCTGTCCACAGCCGGTTCGTGTCGACTCGGGACGACCGCGCCCATTGATGCTTCACATGTTGATCATGTGCCCCGCGAGGCCGTGGAACGTCTCCTGCAGCGCCTCCGACAGCGTCGGGTGGGTGTGCACGTTGCGGGCGAGCTCGAGCGCGCCGAGGTCCCACTTCTGGGCGAGGGTCAGCTCGGGCAGCAGCTCCGAGACATCCGGACCGACCATGTGGCCGCCGAGCAGCTCGAGGTGCTTCGCGTCGGCGACGAGCTTCACGAACCCGACGGGCTCGCCGAGGCCGTTGGCCTTGCCGTTGGCGCTGAACGGGAACTTCGACACCACCACGTCGTAGCCCTCGTCGCGGGCCTGCTGCTCGGTCAGCCCGAAGCTCGCGACCTGCGGCGAGCAGAACGTCGCGCGCGGCATCATGCGGTAGTCGCCGAGTTCCATGGTCTCGGCGTCGCCGATCGTCTCGGCCGCCACGACGCCCTGCGCCTCGGCCACGTGGGCGAGCATGAGCTTCGCGGTGACGTCGCCGATGGCGTAGATGTGCGGCACGTTCGTGCGCATGCGTTCGTCGATGCCGATCGCCCCGCGCTCGGTGAGGGCGACGCCGGCCGCCTCGAGCCCGAAGTTCTCGACGTTCGGCGCGAAGCCCACGGCCATGAGCACCTTGTCGACCTCGAGCGAACCCGGCTGGCCGTCCGACCCGGTGTACGAGACGGTGACGGACGACCCGTTGTCGACGACCGACCCGACCTTCGTCGAGGTGAGGATCGGCACGCCGAGGTTGCGGTACTGGCGGGTGATCTCCTTGGAGACCTCGACGTCTTCGTTCGGCAGCGCCCGGTCGAGGAACTCGATGACCGTGACGTCGACACCGTAGTTCTTCAGCACGTAGGCGAACTCCATGCCGATGGCACCGGCGCCGACGATGGCTATCGAGCGCGGCAGGTCGCGGGTGAGGATCTGCGACTCGTAGGTCACGACGTTCTGCGACAGCTCGACGCCGGGCAGCAGTCGAACGCGCGAACCGGTCGCGATGATCGCGTTCGCGAACGTGACCTGCTCGGTCGTGCCGTCGGACTTCGCGACATCGATGGCGTTCGGGCCCGTGAACGAGCCGCGCCCGTCGAACTCGGTGATGCCGTTCTTCTTCATGAGGAAGTGCACGCCCTTGACGTGCTTCTCCGACACCTGGCGGCTGCGGTCGAACGCGACGCCGTAGTCGAAGTGCGCGTCGCCGCTGATGCCGAAGGTCGCCGCCTGGTCGTGGAAGATGTGGGCGAGCTCGGCGTTGCGCAGGAGGGCCTTCGAGGGGATGCACCCGACGTTGAGGCACACGCCGCCCCAGTACCTCTCCTCGATCACGGCGACGCTGAGACCGAGTTGGGCGGCGCGCACCGCGGCGACATAGCCGCCGGGACCGGCGCCGAGGACGACGACATCGAAATGGCTGGTCATGTGCTCCAGCCTATGGTCGGGCCGGCGCCGGCGCACCGGGGAATCCGGGCCGGCATCGTGCAGCGGATGCCGCGACTGCCGAGCTTCGGCGGATTCCGGACAAGCACCCCGGCGGTGGTGTCGGGCGGTCGGCGGCCCGGCATACGCTCGACCGGTGAGCACCAGCACCGCACCGAACGCCGCCGCCGCGGCATCCGCTCGACCGGGTCTCGGCGACGTCGCGACGTCGCAGCCGAACCGGCTGTCGACGTGGCTGCAGTTCCTCGGCATGGGCGTGGTGTGGGGTGCCAGCTTCCTCTTCATGAAGGTCGCCCTCGAGGGCGTCGGCTTCACGCAGGTCGCGTGGTCGCGGCTCGTGCTCGGCGGCCTCACCCTCGGCGTCATCGTGCTCGTCATGCGGCCGCGCGTGGCATCGCCGACGGGGGAGCGCGGGCCGGTGCTGCCGCGGCAGCCCATCGTCTGGCTGCACTTCGCGGTCATTGCGATCAGCGGATGCGTCGTGCCCCACATGCTCTTCGCGTGGGCCGAACTGCACGTCTC
The DNA here is from genome assembly GCF_036576125.1 of Agromyces sp. CCNWLW203. Taxonomy (NCBI): domain Bacteria; kingdom Bacillati; phylum Actinomycetota; class Actinomycetes; order Micrococcales; family Microbacteriaceae; genus Agromyces; species Agromyces sp. CCNWLW203. Next base: position 165,307 of record NZ_JAZHYX010000005.1, read on the forward strand.
GTCGAGCCTCGCGTCGATCTACAACGCCGTCACCCCGATCACGACGGCGCTCATGGCGACGCTCGCGTTCCGCGTGGAGCGGCTCGCGTCGGCGCAGTGGGCCGGGGTGCTCGTCGGCATCGCGGGCGTCGTCGTCATCATCGGACCGTGGCAGTACGCGGCGCTCACCGGGAGCCTCCTCGGCCAGCTCGCGTGCCTCGGCGCGGCCGTCTGCTACGGCTTCACCTTCGGCTACACCCGCAAGTTCCTGAGCACCAGACCGATCGCGCCGGCGACGTTCGCGTTCCTGAACATCGGCATCGCGGGCGCGATCATGCTCGTGCTGACACCCGTGATCGCCTGGCAGCCGGTCGAACTCGACCTCGCGATCGTCGGTTCGCTGCTCGCGCTCGGCGTGCTCGGCACCGGGCTCGCCTACATCTGGAACATCAACGTGCTGCGCGCCTGGGGCCCGACGAATGCGTCGACCGTCACCTACGTCACGCCCGTGGTCGGCGTCGCGCTCGGGGTGCTGCTGCTCGGCGAGCGGTTCTCGTGGCACGAGCCGATCGGCGCGGTGCTGGTGCTCCTCGGCATCCTGCTTGCCCAGGGCCGGCTGCGCCTCCGGCGCCGCGCCGCCGCCGCCTGACCGGCGGGCGCGCAGCCCGCCCGCGCGCGCACGCGCGCGCCTCGGGACCACTCGTGTCGCACGGGACACCCGACATCACGGGTCCGGTGCGAAACGAGTGGTCCCGACCGCGACGGAACTCGGGGTTGACAGCCGCGCCCGCACATGGTTGGTTAGTTACACAAGTAATGAACCAACCAAGGTTCGGCACAGCATCACGGCAGACAGTTGGGCGGGCATGGACGAATCACGTCCGATCTTCATCCAGATCGCAGAACAGATCGAGAACGACATCATCGAGGGCAGCCTGCCTGAGGGCGGCCAGATCCCCTCGACGAACGAGTTCGCGGCGTTCCTGCGCGTCAACCCGGCGACCGCACTGAAAGGGGTGACCCGCCTTGTCGACGACGGCATCGTGGAGAAGCGAAGAGGCATCGGCATGTTCGTGACGACCGGTGCACGCGAACGACTCGTCGAACGCCGACGGGCGGGCTTCGCCACCGAATACCTCAGACCACTCATCATCGAGGCCGAGAAGCTCGGCATCGGCATCGAAGAACTCGCGGGCATGCTCCGCGCGGAAAGGATCCAATCATGACCGGCACAGTGGTGCGGGCCACCGGCCTGACGAAGCGCTACGGCTCGTTCACAGCCGTCGACGCGGTGAACCTGTCGCTCGAGGAGAACCGCATCTACGGTCTTCTCGGTCGGAACGGCGCTGGCAAGACGACCATCATGCAGATGCTCACCGGGCAGCTGTTCCCGGATGCCGGCGAGCTCGACGTCTTCGGGCGCGAACCCGCCGAGCACGCCGACGTGCTGCGCCGGATGTGCTTCATCGCCGAGTCGCAGCGCTACCCCGACAGCTTCAAGGCCGCGCACGTCTTCAAGGCGGCGCCGTGGTTCTTCGAGAACTGGGATGCCGCGTTCGCCGAGCAGCTCATCGCCGACTTCCGTCTGCCGCTCAATCGCTACATCAAGAAGCTCTCGCGCGGCCAGCTCTCGGCGGTCGGCGTCATCGTCGGCCTCGCGTCGCGTGCGCCGCTCACCTTCTTCGACGAGCCGTACCTCGGACTCGATGCCGTGGCCCGCCACATCTTCTACGACCGCCTGCTCGAGGACTACGCCGAGCACCCCCGCACGATCGTGCTCTCGACCCACCTGATCGACGAGGTCGCGAACCTCCTCGAGCACGTGATCCTCATCGACCAGGGCCGCATCCTGTTCGATCGCGACGCCGAGGAACTGCGCGGGTCGGCGACGACCGTCGCGGGTCCGCGTGCCGCGGTCGAGTCGTTCGTGGCCGACCGGCCGGTGATCGGTCGTGAGGGCCTCGGCGGGCTGGCATCGGCCACCATCGACGGTCGACTCGACCAGGCCGACCGCATCCGCGCAGCCGAGGCGGGGCTCGAACTCGCGCCCGTCTCGCTCCAGCAACTCATCATCCACATGACCGGCACCGACCTGAGTGCCGACTCGACGAATCAGGAGGTGGCAGCATGAGTGCCGTCATCGATCAGCCGATCGTGCGCACCGAAGCCGGCTCGCGGGCCCACGAGATCTGGCGCGTCGTGCGCCTGCACGCCGTCACGCCGTCGGTCTTCTTCGGCATCCCATGGATCATCCTCGGCAGTGCCTGGGCGGTCACGATCGTCATCGCACTCATTATCTCGAGCGCGGGCAGCGGCGGCGAAGACATCGATGGCATGCGGTACAGCTGGGCCGTGCTCTCCCCGCAGTGGTACCTCGTGGCGGTCGGCGTGCAGGCCGTCGGCCTGACGCTCTCGTTCGCGCTCGGGTTCGGTGCGACGCGGCGTGATTTCTGGCTGGGTACGTCGCTCATGTTCGTGCTCGTCGCGGTCATGTTCGCCGTGGCGATCGCGACGCTCGTGCAGGTCGAGATCGCGACGAACGGGTGGTGGGTCGGGGCGCACATGTTCGACGCGCTCTGGTACGGGCAGACCAACTGGCTGGTCGACTTCTACACGACCCTCTCGCTGCAGCTCCTCGTGCTCTTCCTCGGCGCGGCCGTGACGACCGTGTTCATGCGGTGGCGCATGCGCGGCATGATGTTCATGCTGTTCGGCTCGATCCTCGTGCTGCTCGCCTTCGTCGCGACGGTCACGTGGAGCAACGCCTGGCCGGCCGTCTTCGAGTGGTTCGCCGCCATCGGCCTGGTCGGCACGTTCACCGTCGTGCTCGCGCTGGCCGTGGTGTGCGCAGTCGGCGGCTACCTCGTGATCCGGCGGGCGACGCCCCGCTGATCGAGCGGGTTCCAAGCCGCGGCGCGGCATCCGGTGGGGGTCGGATGCCGCGCCGCATCCGTCTGCCCGCGGCGCACCGTCATCCGGGAGGATGACGGCGCCGCCGCGCGAATACGGCGCGCGACCGACGCGCCGCACCGGCCTGCCCGGGCAGGCTCGAGGGTATGAGTTCCTTCGTGATCGAGGCATCCGGCCTCAGCAAGTCGTTCGGCCAGACGCATGCCCTCGCGGGCGTCGACCTCCAGGTGCGCACCGGGGAGGCGATCGCCATCATGGGCGCATCGGGCTCGGGCAAGACGACCCTGCTGCACTGCCTCGCGGGCATCACCCGCCCCGACGCCGGCACGGTCGCCTTCCAGTCGGGTGCGGGCCGGGTCGACGTCACCTCCCTCAGCGAACGCGAGCGTTCGAGGCTGCGGCGGGAGGCGTACGGCTTCGTCTTCCAGCAGGGGCTCCTCATCCCCGAGCTCACCGCCGTCGAGAACGTCGCGCTCGCCCTCATGCTGAACGGGATGCCGCGCGCCCGCGCCGAGGAGTACGGCCGCGGCTGGCTCGCCGCCCTCGGCCTCGCCGGCATGGAGGACCGCCGCATCGGCCAGCTCTCGGGCGGTCAGGCGCAGCGCGTCGCGATCGCGCGGGCGCAGGTCACCGGTGCCTCCGTCGTCTTCGCCGACGAGCCGACCGGCGCGCTCGACTCCGCCACCTCGGCCGAGGTCATGCAGGCGCTGCTCGATTCGACGACGGGTCAGGGCCGCACGCTCGTGCTCGTCACGCACGACGCGGATGTCGCGGAGCGGTGCACTCGCATCGTCGACATGCGCGACGGCCGCATCGTCGGCGAGCGCGTGCCAGGGGTCGCCGCGTGATCGCCCGCGTCGCGTGGCTGCTCGCCCGGCCCGGCACCGCCGGTGCGGCGGCGAGCCTCCTGCCCGTCACCGCCTTCGCGATCGTCACCGCGTTGCTCCTCGTCGTGCTCGGCGGCGCCCAGTCGTTCTGGACGTGGCCCGACGAGATCGGCGTGACCTACCAGGCGCTCGCGGTCATCGCCCTCGTGCTGCTCGTGGTGCCGCTCGCTTCGCTCGGCGGTGCGGCCGCCCGGCTCTCGGCCCGGCGCCGCGACGACCGGCTCGCGACCCTGCGGCTGCTCGGCGCGACGCCGGCGACGGTGTCGGCGCTCGCCGTGCTCGAGTCCGTCGTGCTCGCCGCCGCGGGCGCCGTCGCCGGGGTGCTGCTCTACTTCGCGCTCGTGCCGCTCGTCGCGCTCATCCCGTTCCGCGGCGAGGCGCTCGGCATCGACGGCGTGCTGCTCGGCCTGACCGCGCTCGCCGCAGTCTTCGGCGGCGTCGTGCTGCTCGCCGCCGCGAGCGCTGTGCTCGGTCTCCGCCAGGTCGTCATCTCGCCGCTCGGCGTGCGCACGAAGCAGGATGCCCCGAAGCTGCACTGGCTGCGGATCGCCATCGGCGTCGCGGTCATCGCGATCGCGTTCCTCATGATGGCGGTGCTGCAGGTGGCGGGCTCCGTGCTCATCATCCTCGCGATGCTCGGCCTCGCCTTCGGCGGCACGATCGCCGTACTGAACCTCATCGGACCGTGGGTCATCCGCCTCGTCGCCCAGTCGCAGGCGCGACGAGCGAAGGCGCCGGCACGCCTGCTCGCGGCACGCTCGGTGCTCGAGTCGCCGAAGGCGGCGTGGCGGCAGGTCTCGGGCGTCGCGATGACGAGCTTCATGGCCGTGTTCGCGGGCACGGGCATCGCGCTGCTGGGCTCCTTCGGCGAGGCCGCCGATGCCGAGTCGATGCAGCTCTTCGCCGACATCCGCACCGGCATCCTCATCACCGTGGTCGGTTCGTTCCTCATGGTCGCGTGTTCGGTCGGCGTGAACCAGGCCGCGGGCATCCTCGACCGTGGCGAGCTCTACCGCTCGCTCGACATGCTCGGCATGCCCACGCCCACGATGGATGCCGCCCGGCGTCGCGCGGTCATGTCCCCCCTTCGCATCACCGCGATCGGGTCGGCGGTGACCGCGGCCATCGTGATGCTGCCGCTCACGGGCGCCGCGATCATCGTCGCGCCGCTCTCGCTCGCGGTCATCGCCGGGGTGCTCGCGGCCGGCATCGGGGTCGTGTGGCTCGGCCTCCTCGCGACGAAGCCGATGCTCGAGCGGGCGGCGGCGGGCGCCTGACCCCGGTGCGGGTCGAGCCCGGCAGATCCTCGAGTCGCCTGATTCTGTATGGAATCGGGCGACTCGAGGTGCGTGCGCGCACGGGTACGCTCGAAGCATGAGTGACGGGTCCTTCGACGAACGTGATGCTGCGATGAGCGAACTGCTCGGTATCCGGTCCAGCATCGACAACATCGACGCGGCACTCATCCACCTGCTCGCCGAGCGGTTCAAGTTCACCCAGCAGGTCGGTCGGCTGAAGGCGACGCACGGCCTGCCGCCGAGCGATCCCGACCGCGAGCGGCGTCAGATCGCGCGTCTCCGCAATCTCGCGATCGACGCGCACCTCGACCCGGCCTTCGCCGAGAAGTGGTTCAACTTCGTCGTCGCCGAGGTGATCCAGCATCACGAGGAGCTCGCCAACGGCGCGTCGGCGCCCGGCACCACCGACGAGCTGTGAGCCCCGAGCCGTGAGCACTGAGCTGTGAGCGCCGAGTCGTGAGCTGGTACCCGACGGCGATGCCGCCGCAGACGGGCAAGCGGTACCTCGTCACCGGCGCGAACGCCGGCATCGGCTTCTTCACGTCGGCACGGCTCGCGGGCGCGGGCGCCCACGTCGTGCTCGCCGGCCGCAGCCCCGAGCGGCTCGAGGCGGCGATGGCCGCGATCCGCGGCGCGCGCCCCGAGGCATCCGTCGAACCGCTCGTCATCGACACGGCCTCGCTCGACTCGGTGCGGGCAGGCGCCGCCCGGCTACTGCACCGCCCACCGTTCGACGGCGTCGTGGCGAACGCGGGCATGGTGCACACGCCCGAACAGCGCCTCGAGTCGCCCGACGGCAATGAGCTCGTGCTCGCGACGAACGTGCTCGGCCACTTCGCGCTGCTCGCCCAGCTGCTGCCGAATCTCGCGCCCGGCGCGCGCATCGTCACCCTCGGCTCGCTCTCGAGCCGGCTCTCGACCTTCCGCCTCGACGACCTGCAGCTCGAGCGCGGCTACGACTCCTGGCGGGCCTACGCGCAATCGAAGATCGCCACGCAGGTGTTCGCCTTCGAACTCGATCGACGGCTCCGGGCAGCGACGGCGCCCACTCGAACGCTGCCGCTCGCAAGCCTCGTCGCCCACCCGGGCTACTCGGTCGGCGGCCGGACCCCGCGGGTGCCCGGCGTCAACGAGCCGTCGACCGGCAAGCGGTTCCGCGACGCGCTGCAGGGGGCATGGACTCAGGGCAAGCATCGCGGCGCAGAGGTGCCGCTGCACGCGCTCACCGCGCCCGACGCCGAGGGCGGCCAGTTCTGGGGGCCGCGCTGGACGACGAAGGGCGCGCCGGCCCTGCAGACTCCGACCCGCACGTCGACGGATGCCGCGATCGGCACTCGCTTCTGGGCCTTCGCCGAGGAGGCCACCGGCACGACGTTCAGGGTCGGCACATGAGCGAGCCTGCCGCGAAGCCGCGGTTCTTCGCCCGGCCGAAGGTGCGCCGCATCCTTTCGCGCACCGTGGTCGTCGTCGGCATCGTGCTCGCCGCGATCGGCGTCGTCTCGGGTCGCTACGGGTTGCTGTTCGCGGGCATCATCGCCGTGGGCCTCGGTGCCGCGATGGGCCCGGCGCGCATCCGCCGTTGAGGGTCGCGCCGAGGTCGCGCTGAAGCGAGGAGCCGAACGCGAGCGCTCGCGAGCGACGCAGGGGCGCCGACGCGAGCGCTCAGCCGAGCACCACGGTCGTCGGCACCGGGTTCGCGAAGAGGTCGAGCACCGGACAGTGCGCGTCGACGGTCTCGCGCAGCGTCTCGTAGCGCTCGGCGCTCTCGGGGCCGTGGAGCTTCACGGCGAGCCGCACCTGGTTGAAGCCCGCACGCACCGATTCGTCGATGCCGAACAGCTTGCGCGCGTCGAGGTCGCCCTCGGCGGTGATCTCGATGTCGTCGAGCTGGATGCCGAGCGCCCCGGCGTACAGGCGGTAGACCACGATCTGGCAGGAGATGAGCGCGGCGAGGGCGTACTCGACGGGGCTCGCGGCAACGTCGTCGCCGGCGAGGGCAGCGGGTTCGTCGACTTCGAAGCGGTGCCGACCGGCGGTGATCGCGCTCGCGACCGAGCCGGTGCCTCGGCCGGTCACGGTGTACGTGAGGTGGGCGGCATCGGGGTTGCGCTCGATACGGTCGGCCCATGCAGCGCCGGCCGCGGCGAGCCGTTCTGCGGGTTCGGCGGGCGGGAAGGCGGTCGTGGCCGTGTCGGTCGTGACAGTGTCGTCGAGGAGGGTCATGCCCGAACGTTATGGCGGGACGGAGGCCGGTCGCTCGCGCCGCGTCACCGGAGGCAACGGATCGTCACACGACGAAGTGGCTCCGAGAACGGACCGGCACCGGGCTTCAGGCCGGCTTGATCCAGCGGCTCCACTCGGGCTGTGGAGCGTACCCCGACGAGCGCCAGATCGAGTGCCCGAGTTCGTTGCCGTCGAGCACCATCGCGTCGATCCGCGTGGCGCCGAGCGCGGTCAGCCGCGCCTCCGCGTGCCCGAGCAGCCGTCGGCCGAGGCCCTGACGACGGAACTCCGGGCTCACGGCGAGCCGGTACAGGTGACAGCGCCACCCGTCCCAGCCGGCGATGATCGACCCGACGATCGTGTCGCCCGAGACGGCCACGATGAGCGCGTCGGGGTCGCGAGCGATCACGGCGTCGACCGCGGCGGCCGTATCGACCGGACGGGTGGCGTTCTCGGCAGCAGACATCCAGAACTGCAGCAGTTCCGGCACGTCTGCGCTCGTCGCGGGCCTGATCTGCACATCGGTCATGACGCCGATTCTGCCGCACCGTTCTCGACCACGAATGCCGGCAGCGTCGCGAGCACGCGCGGCCAGGCACCCGCGAGGTCGGCGAGCACGAGGTCGGCGCGGAGACCGGGGCAGAGCGCACCCCGGTCGCGCAGCCCGACCGCGGCGGCGGGGCCGCTCGTCACGAGACGCACGGCCGCGGGCACCGTGCACGCTCCGGTGGCGACGAGTCGCATGACCGCGCCGAGCTGGGCGTCGGGCAGGTAGTCGGAGGCGAGTGCGTCGACGAGGCCGGCCGAGATCAATTCGCCGGCCGAGACGTTGCCGGCGTGCGAGCCGCCGCGCATCGCGTTCGGGGCACCGGCGACGATCATGAGTCCGCGCCGGCGAGCGTGCGCAGCCGCCTCCCGCGTCGTCGGGAACTCGGCGACGGCGCCGCCGCGGTCGACGAGGTCGTCGATGTCCTGTCGCGTCGCCGGGTCATGGCCGAACAAGCGGATGCGCCCGGCCCGGGCGAGTTCGCCGAGCCGTTCGAGCGTGCGGCGGCCGGTCTCCGACAGCTCGTCCCTCGAGTCGCGCCACCACTCCACGTGCGCCACTGCCGCTGAGGGCGACATGCCCTCGCCCTCGACCATCCAGCGGCGCATCGTGGCGGGGTCGGCGTACTGACCCTGCCCGGGCGTGTGATCCTCGTGCGAGACGACGAGTACTCGGTCGCCCGCAGCGGCGACGCGGGCCTCGAGGGCTGCGGCGCCGACCGCGCAGCGCACGTCGACGCGGTGCAGGATCCGCATCGCGGGTGATCCCGCCGTCTCGATCGCATCGGCGACCTCCTCGGCCGGCGGCGAGCCGATCGGGAGGCCCACCGCGCTTCGCTCCTGGAAGGCGACGCCCTGGAACGCCGTCGTGATGCCGGCCGCACGGACGCGGCCCTCCGCCGCGGCGAGCGCGAAGCCGACCGGCACCGAGGCCCCGGGCCGCGGGCGCAGTTCTCGTCCCACCGCGTCGCCGTGCACATCGATGAGGCCCGGCAGGCACATCGCGCCGCGGCCGTCGACGTCGGAGGAACCGCCCGGCGGATGCGGCTCGACGGCTTCGATGATCCCCGAGCGCACCACGATGCGGGCATCATCGAGGATCCGACCCGACAGCACCGCGCGCACATGGCCCAGCACGAAGCCGGCAGGCGGGCGGCCGAGCGGCCAGCCCGCGGCATCCGACCGCCCCGCTGCATCCGTGCGCCCCGCCGCAGCCGGCCGCGCGGTCGCCGGGGTCGTCACGGAGCCGCCCCCTCCGGCGGCACGTGCCCGCCGAGTTCGAAGACGACCCGCATGGCGTCGGCACGGATCCAGCGGCGGGTGAAGCACAGGAGCCGCCCCGAGACCGCGTCGCGATTGACGCTCTCGACGAGCCAGACCGGGTCACCGGTCGCGCACTCGAGGCCCTCGGCCACGTCGTCCGACGCGACCTCGATGCTCGCCCGCGAGGATGCGCGTTCCGGAGCGGCAGCGGCCATCTGCCGCAGGATCTCGTGCAGCGACGTCTCGTGGCGGATCGCCGTGGGCAGTTGCGGCAGCACGTCGACCGGCACCCACTCGTCGCCCCATGAGGCAGGCAGTTCATCGGTGAAGGAGCGACGACGAAGCCGGTACCCGGCCTCGCCGGCAGCGCGGCCGAGATGGCCGGCGACGTCGCTCGGCAGGTCGAGGGCGTCGCACGACAGCACGACGCTGCGCGGCACGGCGCCCGCCTCGCGCACGGTGCGGCTCCACGAGGGTTCCCGGTCGGCCGAGATGACGTAGTCGATCCGCTTGGCCGTGTAGGTGCCGCCGCCCTTGATGCGGCGCACGAGCATGCGCCGTTGCAGTTCCTGCATCGCGGCGCGCGCCGCTGCGCGCCCGACGCCGAACCGCTCGGCGATCTCATGCTCGCCGGCGACCTTCGTGCCCGGCGGCAGCTCGGCGAACTCCGCCGCGAGCAGGTCGGCGATGTGGCGGAACCTCGTCTCTGCCATGTGGTGAAGTCTCGCCCGCCGAGGTGAACCGCAGGTGAAGTGACGGAAGCGTGTCCGGGTTCCTGCCGGATCGAAGCCTGCAGCAGTGCGACGGCAACCTGCTCGTACAGCCGCACGGAGCCGCCGCCTGTGGTTCGCCTTCCGGTAACCACGCCGCCGTCGCTCGTTGGCGGCGCCTGCCTACGTTGGGGCAACGGAACACACAGCATGCGCCTGCACCGGGCGCAGCGGTCATGAAAGGTTTCCGATGAAGCTCAACACCAAGGCCTGGCCCGCGATCGCCGCAGCGGCCCTGCTCACCGTCGGCCTCGCCGCGTGTTCGTCGCCGTCCACGGCCGACGACACGGCAGCGGATGCCTCGGGCGCCACGTTCGCCGTCGACGAGAACACGCTCGTCTTCGGCGTCGTTCCCGACTCGGTCGACACCGAGACGAACTACCAGCCCCTCATGGACTACATCGCGGCCGAGACCGGCAAGACGGTCGAGTACCACGAGTCCACCGACTACGCCGCGCTCATCGAGGCCGCCGTCGCCGGCAAGATCGACGTCGCCTCCTTCTCGGGCTTCACCTACGTGACCGCGACCAACAACGGCGCCGCCCTCACCCCGATCTCCTCGATCATCACCGAAGAGGGCCAGGAGCCCGGCTACTTCTCGCAGGCGATCGTGCCCAAGGGCAGCGACATCACCGACCTCGCCGGCTTCGAGGGCAAGAAGGTCTGCTTCGTCGACCCGTCGTCGACCTCGGGCTACCTGTTCCCGACCTACAACCTGCTGAACGAGGGCATCGACCCCGAGGCCGACATCACGCCGGTGTTCGCGGGCAAGCACGACGTCTCGGTCACCAAGACCGGTGAAGGCGTCGAGTGCGAGGCCGGCTTCGCCGAGGACAGCGAGGTCGAGAAGAGCGACAAGGTCGAGGTCATCGCCGAGACCATGGTTCCCGGCGCGCCGATCGTCATGTCGAACACCCTTCCGGAGGAGCTGCAGTCGCAGCTCGTCGGCATCCTCGCCGAGGTCACGATCGACGACATCATCGCCGCCGGCATCGACAGCGCCGACAGCGACGGATTCCGCAGCGTCTTCTTCGCCACCTCGCCGGTGGACGACGCGTACTACGACACCATCCGCGACATCTGCGAGAAGACGAACGCGGAGCAGTGCCAGGGCTGACGCCTCGGCACTGAACCACGGCCGGAACGCACGGAACACGGAACACGGAGCACCGCATGAGCACGCCAGTCGGCAACCAGGATCCAGTCATCGAGGTCTCCGGACTCACGAAGGAGTTCGGTCGCACCGTGGCGCTGCAGGGGGCGTCGCTCACGGTCGCGCGGGGGGAGATCGTGGTGCTCCTCGGGCTCTCGGGCTCGGGCAAGTCGACGCTGCTGCGGCACCTCGACGGGCTCGAGACGCCGACCTCCGGTTCCGTGCGCGTGCTCGGTCAGGAGGTGCCGCGCCTCACGGGGCGGCGCCTCCGGGCCCTGCGCAGCCGCATGGGCTTCGTCTTCCAGCAGTTCGACCTCGTGCCCTCGCTCACGGTGCTCGAGAACGTGCTGACCGGCGCGCTCGCCGAACTGCGCGGGCCGCGCATCGGACTCTGGGGTTACCCGAAGCGGTTGAAGCTCACGGCCCTCGGTCACCTCGACCGCGTTGGCCTGCTCGACCAGGCCTACCAGCGGGCTGACACCCTCTCTGGCGGCCAGCAGCAGCGCGTCGCCATCGCACGCGCCCTCATGCAGAACCCCGAGATCCTCCTCGCCGACGAGCCCGTCGCCTCTCTCGACCCCGAGTCGAGCGAGCAGGTCATGTCGCTCATCCGCGAGATCGCGATGGACGAGGGCCTCACCGTCGTCTGCAGCCTGCACCAGGTCGACCTCGCGCTGTCGTGGGGCGACCGCATCGTCGGCCTCCGCCATGGCGAGGTCGTGCTCGACACCCCCGCCGAGGGCCTCTCCAAGGCCGAGGTCATGGAGATCTACGGCCGGGTCGCGACGTCGACCACCGAACTCGAGGCCATCGAGGTCGAGCTGTCGGATGCCGCGGCCGACGCCGCAGCAGAGACCCACCTCGCCGACAGCGCGCTGCGCTCATGAGCCTCGCCACCGCGACGCCGCCGGCCCCGTCGGCCCCGCAGCCATCGCCGTCACCCTCGATCGCCGAGCGGGCGCCGCGCCGCCGCATCTCGCCGGAGCGCATCGCCGCGACCCTCGCGCTCGGCGCGATCGTCGTGGCATCCGTCATCGCCGTCGCCGACTCGGGCATCTCGATCCCGAGCATGATCGAGAGCTGGGGCAACGCCGAGCGGTTCTTCGCCCGCGTCGGCACCATCACCTTGCCCGAGCCGGCCGAGCTCGCCTACCTGACCGCGCTCACGATCGGCCTCGTGCTGTGCGGGACGCTCCTCGCCGCCGTCATCTCGGTGCCGATCGCCTACCTCGCCGCGTCGAACACGACGCCGGGCCGGGGCTGGCAGGCGTTCGGTCGCTTCGTCACCGTGCTGACCCGCGCGATCCCCGACGTCGTGCTCGCGATGGTCTTCGTGCTCATGTTCTCGCTCGGGTCGCTTCCCGGCATCCTCGCGATCGGCATCCACTCGATCGGCATGATCGCCAAGCTCTTCGCCGACGCCATCGAGCAGATCGACGAAGGCCCCCGCCGCGCCATCCGTGCCGCCGGCGGCTCGAAGCTGCAGGAGTTCACGAGCGGCATCCTGCCGCAGGTGCTGCCGTCGTGGGTCGCGACCGTGCTGCACCGCAACGACATCAACCTGCGCGGCTCGGTCGTGCTCGGCTACGTCGGCGTCGTCGGCCTCGGCATGGAGATGTCGTTCGCGTTCAAGTCGCTGAACTACTCCGAGGGCCTCGGCATCGCGATCGTCATGTTCGCGCTCTGCGTCGTGATGGAGATCGTGTCGAGCGTCGTGCGCCAGGCCATGCTCGGGGGTGCGCCGACGGGGCGCGGTCTGGGGGACCGTGTCGTGCGCGGTGTGCAGAATGCGCGCCGGCGATCGGATGTCTCGGGCACGCGCAGTGCTACGGCGAGCGCTGCGTCGGCGGGGCCTCGAGACGCGTCCTCCTCCGTCGGGCGCTCCTCGACCAGCGGGGGTGATCGGCTCGACGCGGCGCTTCGCCGCCCGTGGGACGCCGTGCGCATCCGCAACACCGTCTGGGGCTGGGTCGCGCTCGCGGTCGTCGTCGGCAGCGTGCTCGTCTGCAACATCCAGTGGGGCGACCTCATCACCTTCTGGGCGAAGATCCCCGCGATCGCCGTGCAGTTCTGGCCGCCGAGCTTCGGCAACTACGACGCCGCCACGATGTTCGGCGCGATGGCGCAGACGATCGGCATCGCGCTCGCCGCGACGCTGCTGGCCTTCGTCGTCTCGGTGTTCGTCGGCTCCCTCGCGGCCCGCAACGTCGCCCCGAACGGCACGGTGCGCACCTCGATGCGCCTGCTGCTCGTCGTGATCCGCGGCATCCCCGAGGTGATCCTCGCGATCGTGCTGATCGTCATCACGGGCCTCGGCAGCCAGGCCGGCACGCTCGCCCTCGCCTTCGGCGGCATCGGCCTGCTCGGCAAGCTCATCGCCGACTCCTTCGAAGAGGTGAAGTCGGGGCCCGAGCGTGCACTCCGTGCGACCGGCGCGAGCCGCGGCCAGGTGTACGCCTCGGCGACGCTGCCGCAGGGCACGCGGGCGCTCATCGGGCACAGCTTCTACCTGCTCGACACGAATATCCGTGCGGCGACGATCCTCGGCATCGTGGGCGGCGGCGGCATCGGCTACTACCTGCTGAACGCCGGCCAGGGCTCGAACTACGCGGTCGTCACCGCGATCGTGCTGATGATCCTCGTGACGGTGCTGATCGTCGAGGGCATCGCGATGTGGATGCGGCGGGTGTTCAAGTGAGCACGAGCCAAGTGCGCTCGGCATTCGATGTCGCCGTCGTCGGCTCGGGCATCGTCGGCCTCGGTGCTGCGCTCGCCGCGCACCGCCGCGGGCTCCGGGTCGTCGTGATCGAGCGGGGCAGCGAACCCTCCGGGGCATCCGTTCGCAATTTCGGGCACTTGTGCTTCACGCCGCAGGCGGGGCTCGCCCGCGAGTTCGCCCTCACCTCTCGCGAGCTGTGGCTCGGGCTCGCCGTCGATGCGGGCGTGTGGCTGCGCGAGTCGGGCACCCTCGTGGCCGCTCGACGCGACGACGAGCTCGCGGTGCTCGAGAGCCTCGCCGAGACGCGCGGCGACGAGGTCGAGCTGCTCTCGGCGGCAGAGGCGGCCGAGCGGATGCCGCTCGCCGCAGGCACGGCCGTCGGCGGCGCGTTCCTCCCGCGCGACCTGCAGGCGAACCCGCGCCAGGCCGTCGCCGCGATCGCCGCGCACCTCGAGCGCGAGGGCGTCGAGTTCCGCCGCCGCACCGCGGTCGGTGCCGTGCGCCCCGGCCGCGTCGAGACGAGCCGCGGGCCGATCGATGCGGGCCGGGTGATCGTCGCGGTGAACCACGACATCGACCTGCTCTACCCCGACGTCGCCGAACGGCACGGCATCGTGCGCTGCGCGCTCGACATGCTGCGGGTCACGGCAGAGCTGCGGATGCCGCTCGCCGCCCCCCTCCTCACCGGTTGGTCGCTCGTGCGCTACGGCGCCTTCTCGGCCACGCCGGCCGCTGCCGCCCTGCGCGAGCGACTGCACGCCGAACGCCCCGACCTCGCCGCCCTCGACCTGAACCAGATGTACACGCGCCTGCCCGACGGCACGCTCATCGTCGGCGACACCCATGCTCGAGGCGCCACCGTCGCCCCGTTCCAGGCCGAGTCCGCCTTCGAGGCGATGCTCGAGGAGACGCGGTCGCTGTTCGGCATCGACGCACTCCGCGTCGTCGAGCGGTGGCAGGGCGTCTACGCGAGCGGTCCCGCCGACTTCCTCATCGAGGAGGTCGAGCCCGGCGTGCACCTCGCAGCCGCGACCACCGGCATCGGCATGACGACCGGGCTCGGACTTGCCGAGCACGTCGTCGCCGGCTTCACCAGCCCGGCCCCCACGATCACCCTGCAGAAAGGCGCATCATGACCTCCGACACCCCCATCGTGCTCTCCGACGACGAGCTCGCCGAGCGCGACGAGCTCGCCGAACTCTCGGAGCCCGGCGAGGCCGGCGCCCGTGCGCTCGTCGTCGAGCAGCTCGACGAACAGCTCGACGAGCTCGACGACGACCTCGATGGCGACGACGACGAGTCGGGCGACATCGAACTGATCGTGCTCGACATGGCGGGCACGACCGTCGTCGACGACGGCATCGTCGAGCGGGCGTTCGCCCTCGCCGCGGAGCGCAGCGGCATCGCGACCGGCGACGGCTTCGACGCCGCCCTGCAGTACGTGCGCGACACGATGGGCCAGTCGAAGATCGAGGTGTTCCGCGTGCTCGCCGACGGCGACGAAGACGCCGCGCAGCACGCGAACGCGGCGTTCGAGGGTGCGTACACCGAGCTCGTCGCGAGCGAGGGCGTCGCAGAGATCGAAGGCGCCGCCGACGTCATCAGGGAGCTGCGCGCCGCCGGGGCATCCGTCGTGCTCACGACCGGCTTCTCGCCCGTGACCCGCGACGCGATCATCGACTCGCTCGGCTGGCACGACCTCGCCGACGCCGTGCTGTCGCCGGCCGACGCCGGCCGCGGCCGTCCGCACCCCGACCTGCCGCTGACCGCGCTGCTCCGCACCGGCGCGAGCGCCGTCGACGCGATGGTCGTCGTCGGCGACACCGCGAGCGACGTGTTGTCGGGCGTCAATGCGGGGGCCGGTTTCGTCGTCGGCGTGCTGAGCGGCGCCCATGACCGCGACGCGCTCGAGGCGGCCGGCGCCGACGCCGTCATCGACAGCATCACCGAGCTGCCCGCGCTGCTCGGCCTCCGCGGCGAGTAGCGGCGTGTCGATGCACACCGTCGAGCGGGTCGGCGACCTCGACATCATCGTCAAGCCCTCGCCCATCGCCATGGTCTGGTACGAGCCGGGGCGCCCGCACGAGGCGCTCGCGGCGCCCGGCGTGCGGCTCGCGGCGGGGGAGGCGCTCGTCGAGGTCGAACTCGCCACCATCTGCGGCTCCGACGTGCACACCGTGAGCGGCCACCGCTCGGCTCCGGCGCCGCTCGTGCTCGGCCACGAGCAGGTCGGCCGCGTGGTCGCCGTCGGCGAGGGCGCCGTGCGTGCCGACGGCACGCCCCTCGCGCTCGGCGACCGTGTCGTCTGGTCGGTCACGGTCAGTTGCGGCGAGTGCGACCGCTGCCGGCGCGGCCTCACGCAGAAGTGCCGCACGCTCGCCAAGTACGGCCACGAGCGCGTGCACCGGGGTTGGGAGCTGTCGGGCGGATTCGCCACCCACGTGCAGTTGCGCGCCGGCACCGCGACCGTGCGCGTGAGCGAAGCACTGCCCGCGGCCATCGCGGCACCCGCGTCGTGCGCCACGGCCACCGCGGTCGCCGCCCTCGACGCAGCGGCCGCGAAGGTCGACCTCGACGGTGCCCTCGTGCTCATCACCGGGGCGGGCATGATCGGGCTCTCCGTCGCCGCCATGGCGGTCGAGGCCGGAGCCGAGGTCGTCGTCGCCGATCCGGATGCCGCGCGGCGGGCGTTCGCCCGGCGGCTCGGCGTCGTCACGGCCGACCCGCTCGCCAGGGGCTCGGCGCCCGAACGGCTCGACGCCGTGCTCGCCCGCTTCGCGGAGCGCGGGCTCACCGAGGTGCTCGTTGCGATCGAGGCATCCGGAACCGCGGCGGCTGTGCGCACCGTGCTCGACGTCATCGGGGTCGGCGGCGTCGCTGTGCTCGTCGGCAGCGTCTCACCGGGGTCGGAGGTCACCCTCGACCCCGAGACCGTCGTGCGGCGGCTCGCGACCGTGACGGGCGTGCACAATTACACGGCAGCTCAGCTCGAGCACGCCGTCGAGTTCCTCGAGCGGGCGTGGCAGCTGCTGCCCTTCGAGGAGCTCGTGGGGGCGACGCATCCGCTCGCCGAACTCGACCTCGCGCTCGAGGAGGCCGCGACCGGACTGCACGTGCGCGTCGGGGTGGCGCCGGGGCGACGGCCGATCTGATCCGGAATTCTGGGCCAGCGACGAGCCGGGAGACGTAGGCTGATCGAATCATGCGCGTCATCAGCTACAACCTGCGGAAGCACCGCGCGAGCGGCGAACTCGTCGGGCTCGTCGAACGGTACTCGCCCGACATCCTGTGCCTGCAGGAGTGCGACACGCAGGATCTCCCGCAGAAGATCCACGACCTCGAGCTCGCCGACGCGACCCAGCGCAACCGGCTCGGCCTCGCGTTGTATTACGACGCAGAGCGATTCCGGGCCGTGCGCATTCAGGCGTTCGCGCTCAAGAAGTCGCTGCACGACCGGCTGCTGCAGCCCGCGCACGAGCGCCTCATCGGCGTGCGGCTCTACGACAACGAGGCGCAGCGCGAGCTCATCGTGGCCTCGTTCCATGCGGCGCCGCTGACCGCGCTGAACTCGCTGCGACGCCACCAGATCAAGTCGGCGCTCGGCGAGCTGCAGTTCCTCGGGCCGGGGCTGCCGACGCTCATGGTCGGCGACTACAACTACCCGATCTTCAAGGAGAACCTCGGCGAGAAGGTGCGCGACTCGGGCTACGACCTGACGCTCAGCGACAAGCGCACGTACACGCGCTACAAGTTCTTCCGCGGGCACTTCGACCTCGCGACGTCGGTCGGGCTCGACATCGCCGGCGTCGAGACGCTGCCGCGCGGGTCGTCGGATCACATGCCGATCCTCGTCGACGCCGAGTACAGCGTCTCGGTGCCGGCGAGCGCCCCGTGATCGGTCGCGAGCTCGCCCTCGCGCTGCGGGATGCGGGACTCGTGTGGCACCCCGAGTCGGGCGACCGCTTCGCGCTCGACCTGCCCGACTCGGTCGAGTCCGAGGTCGAGGCCGAGGTGTTCACGGTCAGCGAGATGACGATCGAGCCGCAGGCGTTCTCGAACGACACGGTGCTCGGCTTCAACGGCACGACGGAGTGGGCGCTCGACTCGGTCTCGGTCGGCGACGCGGTGTGGCTGCCGCGCGAAGACCAGTTGCGGGAACTGCTGCGGTCCACCTTCCGTGCACTGCGCCGACTCGACGACGCGTTCGAGGTCGAGGTCGACCTCGGGGGCGAGACGCGCCGCTTCGAGCATCCCGATGTCGCCGAGGCCTACGGTCTCGCGCTGCTCGAACTCATCGGGCGGTCGCGATGACGGATGCCTCGGCGCCCGAGCCGGCCCGGTCGTCGCCGTTGTCGTCGGGGTCGGCGTCTTCCGCTCCGTCGGCCGTATTGCAGGCGCTCGCGGCGGCGGGCTCCGCTGCTGCTGCCGAACTCGGCGGGCACCGCGCCCGCGACGAGGCGCTCGCCGGGTACGTGCCCGAGCGGCGCACCCTCGGCATTCCGCGTGCCGCGCGGATGACGCCGCTCGGCCGGGTCTGGCGTCTCGGCGTGCTGCTCGTCGACACCGATGGCCGTCTCTTTGCGACCGGCCGGGTCGTGCGCGCCGAGCGCCCCGTGCGGCGGAGCACCCCGGCCACGGCGATCGCCGAGCAACGAGCCTTCGCAGCGGCGGCCGTGAAGGGCGGCTTCGCCGAGGGCGAGACCGTGAACTTCGGCGCCGCGCCGGTGGACCCCGCCGAGATCGAGCGCTCCGGGGCATCCGGACCGATCGTGATGGTCGGCGACGCGCTGTTCGTGCGCTGGAACCCGGCCCAGCCCGATGCGCTCACGCCGCTTGACCGCTACCTCGCCGACCGGGTGGAGCTGCTCGCGAACCCGCCGTCGGGCGCCTGAGCTGTTGCGCTCGGTTCTCGTTTGCTAGGGTCGACGATCGTGTCCTGCAATTTCTCCGCGATGATCATTCGGCCCCGCACCGCCTGAGGCGGAGCGACCGAACCTTCAGACGCGTCTCTCCGCCTCGGCCATTCCATGGCCGCGGTGCTCCTTCGGCGCGCCCGGCTGACGATCCTCGCCAGCGGAGTTCTCATTGCGTACGCACAACCCTTCTTCTCTTCCCTTCTCGTCTTCTGCCTCCCGTTCCGGGCGATCCGCCCGTTCGCACCGGGCGCCGATTCCGTCGTCGGCGCACGCTCGGCCCGCGTTCGGCGGCCGTCAGGAGCTCGGCCAGAACTTCCTCGTCGATCGCCGGGTCGTCGACGGGTTCGTCGCTCTGGCGGCCGCCACTCGCGGCCCGATCGTCGAAATCGGCGCCGGCAGCGGCGCGATCACGCGCGAACTTGCGGGGCTCGGCCGGCCGCTCACCGCGCTCGAGATCGACGGGCGCCGGGCCGACTCCCTCCGTCGTGCGTTCGAGCACGACGCCGACGTGGCGATCGTCGAGGCCGATGCGCTCGCATGGCGGTATCCCTCGACTCCCTACGTCGTCGTCGGCAACGTGCCCTTCCACCTCACCACGGCGATCATGCGCTCGCTCCTCGCCCGCGGGCACTGGACCGACGCGATCCTGCTCACCCAGTGGGAGGTCGCGCGGCGCCGCTGCGGGGTCGGCGGCTCGAGCCTGCTCACCGCCCAGTGGGACCCGTGGTTCACGTTCCGCCTGCACGAGCGAGTGCCCGCGCGGGCGTTCAAGCCGGCGCCGTCGGTCGACGGTGGGGTCTTCACGATCGAACGCCGTCGCGACCCGCTCGTGCCGAACGCCGACCGCACCGCGTACCAGGCCTTCGTCGCCGAGGTCTACCGCGGAAAGGGGCGCGGGCTCGCCCAGATCCTCCGTCGCACGTCGCGGCCGGTGTCCGC
Organism: Agromyces sp. CCNWLW203; assembly: GCF_036576125.1. Taxonomy (NCBI): domain Bacteria; kingdom Bacillati; phylum Actinomycetota; class Actinomycetes; order Micrococcales; family Microbacteriaceae; genus Agromyces; species Agromyces sp. CCNWLW203. The sequence continues at coordinate 184,910 of NZ_JAZHYX010000005.1, forward strand.
GGAGCGGGTTCGCGAGCTGCTGGGTACCGTCGGCGTCACCGCCGACGTGCTGCCGAGCCGGCTCACCGGCGAGCAGTGGGCGACACTCTGGTCGGGGGTGCCTAGGCCTACGGGAGGTCGCAGGTGATGCGGATCTCGGAGGGCATCGAGTCGAGTGCCTCGGAGGGGCAATCACCCATCACGACGTGCGTCGAGCCACTCCTCGTCGTTCCAGACTACGGGGACCGCACCAACGGCGTCGAAGCTGATTCGAGGGTCGTTGCTCTGCACGAGACAGATCATCCTTCGTCCGAACACCGCGGCGACACGAGAGTGCTGCGCAAGGAGATCGAGCACGACCTGGGCGGGCCGTGCGCAGCTCCCGGCGAACTCGTCGTATCCGGTGAACACCAGCACAAACCCAGTCGCGTCGGGGTTCCATCCGAACTCCTGGCGGACGACGTCCCGCAGGCAGTCGTTCAGCGCGTCGAGGTTGTGGCCGAAGTAATCGGGAAAGCCGAGTGCTTCGGAGACATCCCGATGAAGATCTTCCTCGGCAGACCAGGTCGACGCGTCCAGAAACACCATCTGATACCCGCGCTCGGCCAACCACTGGGAGGTCTCCTCCAACACATGTCGTCGAAAGAACAGGGTGACTGGACTGTTTGACAGCAGGCGGAAGGCAAGGTCCTGGCCAAGATCATCTTCGGGGTCGAACGCACTCACACGCGCACCTTACAGGGCGCACGGCTACCGCAGGTCGCGGCTGATGCGGATGCCGAACGGATGCGGCCCGGCGGCGAACCACACGATGGAGCCGACGAGCGGGAAGCAGATCACCGCGATCACCCAGACCCAGCGCTCGAGTTCGTTCAGCTCGTCGCTCCGGAAGATCAGCGACACGACCCAGACGATGGCGGCGAGGTAGGCGACGCCGACGACGAGTGCGAGAAGGTTCCACACGAAGATGCCGTCCATCGCCGTGCTCCGTTCCTCGGTGGTCGGTCGTTGTGCCGGCCAGTGCCGACAGGCTACCGCCATGCACGCGGCATCCGCTCGCCCGCACGCCAGAATGGGTGAACGGCGGCAGGGGAGGACGCATGCGGTGGTACCGATCGGATGCCGCGCGCGACTTCGCCGTCGCCGCGAACGACGGCATCATCGGCACCGCCGGCGTGCTGCTCGGCTTCGCGGGCGCCGGCGCCTCGAGCACGACCCTGCTCGTGGCCTCGCTGTCGGCACTCGTCGCCGGATCGGTCGCGGGCTTCGGAGCGAAGTACGCCGAGCTCGCCGCCGAGCGCGATGCCGAACGGGCGCTCATCGCCGAGACCGAGCGCGACCTCAGTGAGGATGCGCGCGACGATCTCGACGACCTCGCCGCGCATTTCGTCGAGCGCGGCGTCGATCGCGATCTGGCGACGGATGTCGCGCGGCAGATGCATGCCCACGACGCGGTGGGGGCACAGCTCGAGGCCGAGCACGGCATCGACGAACCCATGCCGCGCTCGCGACCGGTGCTCGGGGCGCTGGCCGCCGCGGCGGCGCTCGCCACGGGCTCGCTGCTTCCGCTCATCATGCTGCTCGCGTATCCGGCGGCATGGGAGGAATGGGCGGTCGCGACCGCGACCCTGATCTCGCTCGCCGTGAGGAGCGTGCTCATCGCCCTCTCGGCGCGCACCTCCGTGCCCCGGGCGCTTCGCCGAACGATCGGCATCGGCGTCGCGACGATGGGGCTCAGTTACCTCGTCGGCCTCGTCGTGTTCTGACGGTCGTCGTCCCCGGTGCCGCGCTCGGAGCCCTGTGACTCCTGCTCCTGGATCGACTCGATGATCGAGTCCTGCAGTCCGCGCTGCCCGGTGTGCAGCTCCTGGTACTTCTCGCCGGCGCTCATGACCGGGCCGAGCGCATGCCGCAGACGCGAGCGCGTTCCCTGCGGCGCGCGGAACCAGCGCACGACGATGCCGACCACGATCGCGACCGCGAGCAGTGCGACCGGCACCCAAATGAGCGCGAGAGGCCACGAATCGGGAGACACGGTCAGAACCCGTACGGCGTGATCGGGGAGAGGGTGCCGTCGCGCAGCGCCTCGAGAATCGCCAGCTCGTGCGGCACCACGGGTTCCGGCAGCGCGTCGAGCGGGAACCAGCGGAGCTCGACGGCCTTGTCCTCCATGAGACTCGGCTCACCGTGCCATGCCGTCGCGCTGAAGAAGACGTCGATGCGCTCCTCGATCGCCCGGTGCGGTGCGCCGCCCGTGCGGTGCATGACGGTCAGCACCGTGAGGGCCGACTCGTCGAGCTCGACCCCCAGCTCCTCCCGGGTCTCGCGTGCCGCAGCGGCGAGCAGCGACTCGCCCTGCTCGACGTGGCCGGCCGCGCCGCACGCCCAGTGCTCGTCGAAGTAGCCTGTGCCGCGGCGCAGCTGCAGCAGTACCTCGTCGCCGCGCCGGAGCAGGACGTAGGCGGCCGGGATGACCGTGAAGCGACCATGGGATGCCGCGTACGCCTCGGTGTACGACTGCTGCTCGGTCACGGGGTCTCGATACGCTTCGCTACTCGACCGGCGGTGGGTTCAGTATCCGACGATGGGGCCGAACGCGTCGGCGAGCGGCGCACGGTTGATGCCGCGCAGCTCGTCGATCGAGACCGTGAAGAGACCCTGAACCTCGAGGGCCCCGGATGTCGCGTCGGTCACGCCGATGCGACGCACCGGGTAGTCGCGCCCGTCGCAGAGGCCACGGAACTTCACGTCGTCTTCGCGCGGCACCGTGACGATGACGCGGCCCGTCGACTCGGAGAAGAGCGCGGTGGCGAGGTCGATGCCGGCGTCGCCGGCGACCTCGTCGAGCACCACGCGGGCACCGAGGCCGAAGCGGCCGACCGCCTCGGCGAGGGCGATCGCGAGGCCGCCGTCGGAGAGGTCGTGTGCCGAGTCGATGAGGCCCTCGATCGCCGCGGCGTTCAGCAGTTCGGCGAGACGCTTCTCGCCGGGGAGGTCGACGGCCGGCGGGCGACCGCCGAGGTGGCCGTGCACGACGCCGGCCCACGCGGAGCCGTCGAGCTCGAGCGCGGTGTCGCCGAGGAGGTAGATGTTGTGGCCGTCGTCCTGCCAGCCAGAGGGGATGCGGCGGGCGACGTCGTCGATCACGCCGAGCACGGCGATCACCGGCGTCGGGTGGATCGGCACGTCACCGGTCTGGTTGTAGAACGAGACGTTGCCGCCCGTGACGGGGATGCCGAGCTCGAGGCATCCGTCGCTCAGGCCCTCGACGGTCTCGGAGAACTGCCACATGACCTCGGGGTTCTCGGGGGAGCCGAAGTTCAGGCAGTCGGAGACGGCGGCGGGCACCGCGCCCGAGACGGCGACGTTGCGGTACGCCTCGGCGAGGGCGAGCTTCGCGCCCTGACGCGGGTCGAGCTGCGAGTAGCGGCCGTTGGCGTCGGTCGCGATCGAGACGCCGAGGCCCGACTCCTCGTCGACGCGCACCATGCCGGCGTCGTCGGGGTAGCTGAGGGCCGTGTTGCCGAGCACGTACTTGTCGTACTGGTTCGTGACCCACGCGGCATCCGCCTGGTTCGCCGAGCCGACCAGCTGCAGGAACTGCGCGCGGATCTCCTCGGGCGTCGCCGGGCGGTCGAGCTTCGCGGCCGTGTCGGCCTGCAGCGCGTCGATCCAGGTGGGGTAGGCGACGGGGCGCTCGTAGACCGGGCCGTCGACGGCGACGGTGCGCGGGTCGACGTTCACGATCTCCTGGCCGTGCCACATGATCGAGAGGCGGCCGGTGTCGGTGACCTCGCCGAGCACGCTCGTCTCGACGTCCCATTTCTTGACGACCTCGAGGAAGCCGTCGAGCTTCTCGGGGCGCACGATGGCCATCATGCGCTCCTGGCTCTCGCTCATCAGGATCTCTTCGGGCGTGAGCGTGGGGTCGCGCAGTAGCACGTCGTCGAGCACGATGGCCATGCCGCCGTCGCCGTTGCTTGCGAGTTCCGACGTCGCGCACGAGATGCCGGCCGCACCGAGGTCTTGGATGCCCTCGACGAGGTCGCCCGCGAAGAGCTCGAGGCAGCACTCGATGAGCACCTTCTCGGCGAAGGGGTCGCCGACCTGCACCGCGGGGCGCTTGGTCGGGCCGCCCTCGTCGAAGCTGTCGGAGGCGAGGATCGACGCGCCGCCGATGCCGTCGCCGCCCGTGCGGGCGCCGAAGAGCACGACCTTGTTGCCGGCGCCCTTCGCGTTGGCGAGGTGCAGGTCTTCGTGGCGCATGACACCGACCGCGAGGGCGTTCACGAGCGGGTTCGCCTGGTAGACCGAGTCGAACCAGGTCTCGCCGCCGATGTTCGGCAGGCCGAGGCAGTTGCCGTAGAAGCTGATGCCAGAGACGACGCCGTGCACGACGCGCGCCGTGTCGGGGTGGTCGATCGCGCCGAAGCGCAGCGCGTCCATGACGGCGACGGGGCGGGCGCCCATCGAGATGATGTCGCGCACGATGCCGCCGACGCCGGTGGCCGCGCCCTGGAACGGCTCGATGTAGCTCGGGTGGTTGTGCGACTCGATCTTGAACGTGACCGCCCAGCCTTCGCCGACGTCGATGACGCCCGCGTTCTCGCCCATGCCCACCATGAGGTTCTTCTTCATCTCGGGCGTGACCTTCTTGCCGAACTGGCGAAGGTAGATCTTCGACGACTTGTAGGAGCAGTGCTCGCTCCACATGACGGAGTACATCGCGAGCTCGGCGCTCGTGGGGCGACGGCCGAGGATGTTGCGGATGCGCTCGTACTCGTCGGGCTTCAGGCCGAGGGCAGCGTACGGCTGCTCCTTCTCGGGAGTGGTCGCGGCGACCTCGACGGTGTCGAGCACCGGAGTCGTCGGAGCAGCGGGGGAGGCGGTTGCTTCAGTGGTCACGAGTGGCGAGCTCCAGAGAACGGCGGCGGGCGGATGCCGCGGGGCGAATGCCTGACCCCAGAAGTCTACCGGCCCGCTCACGTGAGCATGCCCGTGGTGGCCGCTCCGCTGCTCGCCCCGATCCGACTGGAACGAGCAGCGGTTCGGCGACTTCACGTCATGCCACGGCGGTCGCCTCGAGTTCGACCATCTGGCCGGGGATCGCGAGCCGGGTCACCCCGAGCATCGTGGTGGTCGGCGCGACGCCGGCGGCGCCCAGCCGCGATGCCAGTACGCCGTAGTGCGGGAACAGCAGGTCCACGTCGGTCGTGTAGACGTTCAGCCGCACGAGGTTCTCGAGGGACATGCCGGCCCCGCCGAGCACGGCCTCGAGGTTGTCGAGGCTCAGCGCCAACTGGGCCGCCATGTCGCCGTCGTGCTGGGGCGTGCCGTCGCTGCCCATCGCGGTCTGCCCGGAGCAGTACAGCGTGCGTGCGTGCCCGGAGACGAGTTCGCCCTGGTTGAATCCCATCGCCACCGACCATGCCACCGGGTTGATCGCCGTTCGTTCGATCGTCACTTCTGCTCCATTCGACTCGTTGGGGAGTGCCTACCCTTCGAGCCTTCCGATGAATCACGACATCTCTGGTCATGTATTCGGATAGCGTTTCCGTATGCGCGCCGACCGCCTGGTCTCACTGGTGTTGCTGCTCCGCCAGCGGGGACGGCTGACCGCCGACGCGCTGGCCCGCGAGCTGGAGGTCTCCACGCGCACGGTGCTGCGCGATATAGAAGCGCTGTCCACCGCCGGCGTGCCGGTCTACGCCGAACGTGGCCGGTACGGCGGGTTCGAACTGCTGCCCGGGTTCCGCACCGAGCTCACCGGGCTGAGCCACGACGAGGCGGTCGCCGTGCTGACGGCCGGATCCGGCCACGGCGAGCAGGTGTTCGGACTCGGCTCGGCACTCTCCTCGGCCATGCGCAAGGTGGTCGATGCGTTGCCAGAGGGCGATCGGGTCACCGCGAGCGACGCCGCCCGGCGCATCCTCGTCGAACCCGAGACGGATCTGCTGTCGCGCCGGCGCCAGACCGAGGAGGTGGCGCGCGCGACCATGAGCGAGGTCCGCCGAGCCGTGCTCGCCGGACGCAAGCTCCGGATCCACTACACGGCCGTGGACCGGGAGCCGACGTGGCGCACCGTCGATCCGATCGGCCTGGTCACGGTGCGTGGCCGGGGCTACCTGCTGGCCATGACCGCCGGCGAGGATCGCACGTATCGACTGTCACGGATCTCGGACGCGGTCGGGCTGCCGGAGTCGGCGGAGCGACCGAGTCAGGTCGACCTCGACCGCATCTGGCGAGAGCGCAGCGCGCGGTTCCTGGCGGACGGTCACCTCACCGTGCAGGCTCGGGTGGCGCCCAGCCGTCGTGAGGAGCTGCTGGATACCGCTGTGGCGATCCGCGCCGAGGAGTCCGACGCCGACGGCTGGGTGCGAGTCGAGGTGACCTTCCAAGATCTTCGGCACGCCGAGTGGGCACTGTGGCAGCTGGGCACGGACGTTGAAGCACTGGCTCCGCCGTCGTTGCGCACCGCGCTCGGCGGGCGCGCCGCCGCACTCGTTGCCCGCTACGCCGATGGAGTCTCCGGCCCGCTCGCGCCACCCAGCCGATAGAATGCTGAGTGGTCGTCGCATTCTCGGCGGCCCTGGGCGCGCACACAGCGCGCAGTCGACCCGCCGTCGGCCATTCGCGGAGCCCCGCCCCGCCGTCCGCGGGAACGCCCTTCATTCAGGTATTCCCATGACGCCGTCCACTCCCTTCTATTCCACGTCCTCCACACCCGCCGTGATGCCGCCCTTCCCGTGGCTCGGGCTCATCGTCCTCGCCGCGGCGGTCTTCCTCTCGGTCACGATCGAGATGATCCCGACGGGTCTCCTGCCTGACATGAGCCGCGAGCTCGAGGTCGGCGAACCGCTCATCGGCCTGCTCGTCACGGTCTTCGCGGCGACCGTCGTCGTGCTCACCGTGCCGCTCGCGAGCCTCACGAAGCGCGTGCCGCGGCGCACGCTCATCGTCATCTCCCTCGCGGTGCTGGCGATCAGTTGCGTGCTCACCGCCGTCGCGCCGAACTACGGCACCGTGCTCGCGACCCGCATCCTCGGCGGCGCCGCACACGGGCTCTTCTGGTCGGTCGTCGGCGCCTACGCCGGCCACCTCGTGCCGAAGGAGCAGCTCGCCCGCGCCGTGTCGATCAGCGTCGCCGGCGGTTCGCTCGCGTTCGTGCTCGGCGTGCCGCTCGGCACCGCGCTCGGGCAGGCCTTCGGCTGGCGGCTCGCGTTCGCCGGTATCGGCGCGCTGACACTGCTCGGCGCGCTGCTCGTCTGGCGCTTCCTGCCGCCGGTGCGCCACCACGCGGGCGAAGCGGATGCCGCGCCCATCCGCCTGCGCAGCGACGCCACGTTCGTGCCGGTGATCGTCGTCTGCCTCATCACCGCGGTCACCATGGTCGGCGCCTACACGTTCTACACCTACGTCGCGCCGTTCATCACCGACGTCATGGGCATGGCACCGAGCGCGATCAGCCCCATGCTGCTCGCCTACGGCATCGCGGGCGCGGTCGGACTGCTGCTCGCGGGCACTGTGCTCGGCCGTCGCCCGACGGTCGGACTCGTGGTCGCGCTCGTCGCGACGACGCTCGGCGTCGCGGGGCTCGCGCTCTTCCCGCAGGTGCCGGGCGTGGGCATCGCCTGCTTCCTGCTGTGGGGCACGGCGTTCGGAGCGCTCCCGCCGATGCTCAACACCCGCCTGCTGCACTCGGCGTCGTCGCGCATCCGCGACGCTGCGGCATCCTTCTACACGACCGCATTCAACTCCGGCATCGGCGGCGGCGCGCTCCTCGGCGCCATCCTCTTCGGCGTGATCGGCCTCGGCGGCCTCCCGTGGGTGTTCGTCGGGCTGCTCGTGGTCTCGACGACCGCGCTCGTCTGGACGGCGCTCGTCAACCGCGTGCGCCGCTGACCGACGGGTTCGGCCGGATCAGGCTTCGCGGCCTCCGGGCGGACCGATCACGAGGAGGCCCGCGAACACGACGACGATGCCGACGACCGCGAGCGAGACGAGCAGCACTGGGCGCGCGAGGAACCAGCGCAGCATCCCGTTGACCCAGTTCGAGTCGGCCGGGTGGTCGGTCTTCTCGCGGCGCCAGTCGCCCTCGAGGTGTCCCTTGCGCACGAGCCAGAGCTCGAACGGGATGGTCGCGTAGGGCACGATCGCGGTGAGCACCGCGAAGGCGATGCGGCCGAGGTTCCAGCGCTGGTTGACGCCGACGATGACGGCGGTCAGGGCGTACGACAGGAACACGAAACCGTGGATCGACCCGCCGACCAGCACCGCCCACTCGACGCCCGCGGCGTACTTCAGGATCATCGCGACGATCAGGATCGTCCACGTGACGGCCTCGGCGAAGGCCAGGGCGCGGTAGAGGCGTTTCGGTGACACGGATGCTCCAGAGCTCGGGGGATGATTCCATCCTCGCAGTCGCGGCTGAGCGGGCGCATCGAACGAACGATGGATCCTCTGCGGGTTGAGCCTGTCGAAACCACCCCGGTTTCGACAAGCTCAACCCGCAGAGCGCGCCGAGCTCGACCCTCAGGGGAGCGCGATAGCCTTGCCCGGTGTCCGAGCAGTCTGCACGCGAGCTCGTCTCGAGCCTCATCGCGTCGATCCCCGATTTCCCCCAACCCGGCGTCACCTTCCGCGATCTGACCCCCGTGTTCGCGAGCGGTCCGGCGCTGCACGCGCTCGGCACCTCGCTGACCGAGCCCTTCGCCGGCCGGTTCGACGTGATCGGCGGGGTCGAGGCACGCGGCTTCCTCATCGCGGGCGCCGCCTCGGCGATCTGCGGTGCCGGCGTGCTGACCGTGCGCAAGGCAGGCAAGCTGCCCCGTGCCGTGCTTCATGAGGAGTACGCCCTCGAGTACAGCACGGCCGCGCTCGAGGTGCACGAGGGCGAGCTGCCGCCGGGCACTCGCGTGCTCATCGTCGACGACGTGCTCGCCACGGGTGGCACAGTCGGCGCCGCGGCCCGCCTCGTCGAGCGCGCCGGCTGGGAGGTCGCGGGCATCTCGGTCGCGCTCGAACTCGACGGACTCGGCGGCCGTGAGGCGCTCGGCGACCGCTACGAGATCTTCTCGCTGCTGCAGTACTGAGCGCCGCGGTCTGAGCACGGTCGTCTGAGCGCCGTCGAGCGAGCGGATGCCGCGGCATCCGCGCCGCTCGGAACCGCCATGTCCATCGCGGACATTCCTTGATAGCGTGGCGCAACCGAACGAGGAGGTCCGATGCGGGACAGCATGCCCAAGCGAACGCTGTGGTGGGGGATCGGGCTCTCGGTGGGCGGTGCGCTGCTGATCCTGGTCGTGCCGCAGCTCATGTACTCGGCCGTCTCGCTGCAGACGCAGCCCGAGGCAGGCCAGACGGCCCTCTTGGTTCTCGAACTCGCACTGAACATCATCCGGCAGCTCGTGCTGCCGCTCGGCACCGCGCTCATCGCGGCATCCCTCGTGATGTTCTACCTCCGTGGTCGCTCAGAGCCGGCCGATGACGATCGCCCGAAGCGCTGGGTGCTGCCCGAGCCCACAGAGCGCGGCACCGAGCGCTGAGCCCCGGAGCCCCCGCGTGCCTGTTCAGCCGGTGGTCTGCCGCCGCACGATCTCGTTGATCCAGCTCGGCGCGAACGGCGAGGTGCAGTTCGGCGGGGTCGGGTAGTCCTTCAGCACCTCGAGGCGCTCGCCGATCTCGAGCGCGCGAGCACGGTACTCGGGGTGGTGGATACCGATGTTCGCCAGGGTCTCGTTCATCGCCCACTGCAGGCGGTCGGGCGCCTGCTTCATGTGCGACTCGATGAGGTCGAGCAGGCCCGGCAGGTCGAGGCCGTCGGGCGACTTCGCGACGCGCGCCGTGGTCAGCGCCCACCCGGCACTCGCGACGACCGGGTCGGTGTCGTCGAACCAGGCGACGCGCAGCTCTTCGACGTGCGGGTTCTTCTTGACGATGTAGTTGACGAGCCAGTCGTGCACCTTGGGCACGCGCGCCTCTCGGAGCATGGCGTCGAGCTCGGCCGCGTCGTACTGCTTCGGGCGGCTGACGAGGAGCGCCACGAGGCGGGCGGGGGTGTCACCCGTCGACCAGAGTTCGCGGGCGAGCTCGGGCTGGACGCCGACGCGCTTGGCGACGGCACGCAGTTTCGTGAGATTCACGCCGTGGTCGTCGCCGTGGCGTTCGTTCACCGCCCGGGCTTTCGGGTCTTCGAGCGCGGCGAGGTCGGCCATCACCTGGCCGACGGTGGCCTGCGGTGCTGCGGTCGTCGTCGCCACGTCTGCTCCTCTGCTGCTCGGTTCGCGGTCCATCCCAGCCTACGTCGGCGCTCGCTGCACACGCCCGGGCCATCCAACGCCGGCCGTCACGCCCGGTCGCGTTGCGCGTCGAGCCCGAGCAGGAATGCGGCGTTGCCGCGCAGCGCGGCCTCGTACCGCAGCACGTCGGGCGTGCGCACCGTGTCGGCGGCGAAGGCGAGCAGTTCACCGACGGCGGCGTCGCTGCGGCCGGCGGCGTGCAGGCCGAGCGCGTGGAAGAGGCGCACGGACTCGGACTCCGGGTAGTCGGCGAGGGCCCGGTCGAGTGCGGCGAGCGAGTCGTCGAGCCGCCCGAGGATGCGCAGGGTGCTGCCGTACTGCAGGAGGCAGCGGCGGAGCGCGTCGCCCGCGAGGCCGGCGGCCATCGCCCGCTCGTAGTAGCCGAGCGCCGTCTCCTCCTCGCCCGCGGTGTCGTACGAGCCGCCGACCTCGTACAGCACGTACGGGTCGCCGGGGTGGGCCGCGAGCACGGCGAGGAACTCGTCGATCGTCGGCTGCATGTTCCCGCGGTCGCGGCGGTCGAAGATCTCGCGCAACGTCGCGTCGAGTTCGGGAGAGAGGGGCGCGGCGGCGGTCATCCCTCCATCATCGCGGCATCCGTCGTCTCCGCGACATCCGTCACCCCGCGACATCCGTCACCCCGCGACATCCGGCACCCCGCGCCAGCCGGCCCTGAGGGGCCCTCGGTTGTTTTGACAAATTCAATACAACTGCTAGCTTCGAGACATGAGCCAGAACGCCACCGACGAACGCGAGCAGGCCGTCGCCCGCCTTCGCGCCGCGGGGCTGAAGGTCACCGAGTCGCGACTGGCGGTCTTCGACACGTTCCGCCCGGGCGAGCACCTCGATGCCGACGACGTGTACACGCGGGTCGCCGCGGTGCTTCCGACGACGTCGCGACAGGCCGTGTACGGCGTGCTCGGGGCGCTCACCGAGGCCGAACTGCTCCGCAGGATCGAGCCGGCCGGCTCGCCGGCGCTTTACGAGACCCGGGTCGGCGACAACCACCACCACCTCGTCTGCACGGGGTGCGGCAAGGTCTTCGACGTCGGCTGCGTCGTCGGCGAGGCCGCGTGCCTGACCCCGAGCGAGACGCACGGCTTCCGCATCGCGACGGCGGAGGTCACCTTCTGGGGCCTCTGTCCCGACTGCAGCGCGAGCGGCGAGCCGAGCTGAGCCGGCACCGCCGGCGTTCACGCACCGCACCCCAACCCGCACTTCGAGCACCAATGCCGCGCCGGGCCGATCCGGCGCACCCAGAACTCGGGCGCTTCCCTACCTGCGCCCCGTCGGCTCCGGCCGGCGATCCCAGAGAAAACACGACGAGAGAAGGACGCCATGTCGGAACCGACGACCACGCCCACCACGACGCAGACCGGAACCCCGGTCGCCAGCGACGCCCACTCCCTCACGATCGGCGCCGACGGCGCGACGGTGCTGCACGACCGCTACCTGGTCGAGAAGCTCGCCCAGTTCAACCGCGAGCGCATCCCCGAGCGCATCGTGCACGCGAAGGGCGGCGGCGCGTTCGGCACCTTCGAGGTGACGGCGGATGTCTCGGCGTACACGCGTGCCGCGGTGTTCCAGCCCGGCTCGAACGTCGAGACCCTGCTGCGCTTCTCGAGCGTCGCGGGTGAGCAGGGCTCGCCCGACACCTGGCGCGACGTGCGCGGCTTCTCGGTGAAGTTCTACACGACTGAGGGCAACTACGACATCGTCGGCAACAACACCCCGGTGTTCTTCATCCGCGACGCCATCAAGTTCCCCGACTTCATCCACTCGCAGAAGCGCCTGCCCGGCTCGGGCCTGCGCGACTCCGACATGCAGTGGGACTTCTGGACCCTCTCGCCCGAGTCGGCCCACCAGGTCACCTACCTCATGGGCGACCGCGGCCTGCCGAAGTCGTGGCGCGAGATGCACGGCTTCGGTTCGCACACCTACCAGTGGATCAACGCCGAGGGCGAGAAGTTCTGGGTGAAGTACCACTTCCGCTCGCAGCAGGGCGACCTGCACCTCGACGCCGAGAGTGCCGAGGCGATCGCCGGCGCCGACGCCGACTACTACCGCCGCGACCTGCACGAGGCGATCGAGGCCGGCAACCACCCCAAGTGGGACCTGCACGTGCAGGTCATGCCGTACGACGACGCGAAGACCTACCGCTTCAACCCGTTCGACCTCACGAAGGTGTGGCCGCACGCCGACTACCCGCTGATCCCGGTCGGCACGCTCACCCTCGACCGCAACCCGCAGAACTTCTTCGCCGAGATCGAGCAGGCGGCGTTCTCGCCCGCGAACACCGTGCCCGGCATCGCGATCAGCCCCGACAAGATGCTCATGGCGCGCGTCTTCAGCTACCCCGATGCGCAGCGCTACCGCGTGGGCACGAACTACAACCAGATTCCGGTGAACGCACCGCACGCGGCATCCGTCGCCAACTACTCGCAAGACGGTGCGCAGCGTCACGGATTCAACGCGCCGAGCACGCCGGCCTACGCGCCGAACTCGTTCGGCGGCCCCGTGGCGTCGCCCGAGGTCGCGGCCGAGGGCGGCTGGGAGAGCGACGGCGAGCTCGTGCGCGCCGCGTACACACTGCGCGCCGATGACAGCGACTTCGGCCAGGCGGGCACGCTCTACCGAGAGGTCTACTCGGCGGAGGCGAAGCTGCGTCTGCAGGCGACGCTCGCCGGACAGGCGGCCTCGATCACGATCGACGAGATCCGCGAGCGCTTCTTCCAGTACTGGACGAACGTCGACGCCGGCCTCGGCGCCGTGCTGCGCGCCTCGTACGCGACGGCAGCCGCCGACACGGACGGCGCCGCCGCGTAGTCGACACCTGCCCGACGGGCCCGGATGCCGCGTGGCATCCGGGCCCGTTCGCATGCGTCATCTCGACTGCCGCGCGAGCGCTTCCTCGACGATCTCGGCGACCGCATCGTGCGCCCGCTCCCGGTCGGCCGCGACGAGCCCGATGCGGGTGCGCCGATCGAGCACGTCGTCGACATCGAGTGCTCCCTCGGCCAGCACCGCGAACTCGATCTCGGCTCGCGTGACGTCGAGACCCGGTGCGATGCGCTCGGCCGGGTCGGCGCAGCGAGCGAGGTCGAGCACAGCGGATGCCTCGGCGCCGAAGCGCGCCACGAGGGAGGCGGGCAACTCGGTGCGGGCGACCGCGGCCGGCCGTGAGCCCTGGACCGGCACCGCCGAGCCGGGCGCTCCCACCAAGGCGAGCATCGCCGTGCGGCAGCCGGCATCGGTGAGCCCGGCTTGCCGGCAGGCGAGATCGACGGCATCGCGCGCCATCGCCCGGTACGTCGTGAGCTTGCCGCCGAGCACGTTGAGCAGCCCCGCCTCCGAGACCGCGACATGATGCCGGCGCGAGATGTCGGCCGTCGAGCCGTCGCCGCCCGTGTCGATCAGCGGACGCAGCCCGGCGAAGGTGCCGAGAACGTCGTCGCGGCCGAGCGGGCGCTCGAGGGCCGACGACACCGTGCGCAGCAGGAAGTCGATCTCGGAGGCCTGGGGCTGCGGTACGTCGGGCACGGGTCCGGGGGCATCCTCGTCGGTGAGACCGACGACGACCCGGCCGAGCTGCTGCGGCAGCGCGAAGACGAAGCGGCTGATCGATCCCGGGTGCGGCACGGTGAGGGCGGCCGTCGGGTGGCCGAGCGCCGCGGCGTCGAGCACGAGGTGCGTGCCGCGGCTCGGGCGCATGCTGATGCCGGGGTCGAGCTCGCCCGCCCACACGCCGGCCGCGTTGACGACGACGCGAGCACGCACGCGCAGTGAGCCGCCGCCGAGCGTGTCGTCGAGCGTTGCGCCGCCCGCATCGGCGTTCGAGACGCGCACGCGCGTGAGCACCCTCGCCCCGTAGGCGGCGGCCGTGCGTGCGAGCGCCACGACGAGTCGGGCGTCGTCGACGAGCTGGCCGTCGTGCGAGAGCACCCCGCCCCTGAGGCCCTCGCATCGCAGCGCCGGGGCGAGGCGCAGTGCCTCGTCGCGGCCGATGCGACGCGGGTGCGCGAGCACCGTGCCCGGCGTGCGGGCGAGCATGCGCAGCCCGTCGCCCATGCCCATGCCGATGCCGCCGAACACGCGCTGCTTCGCCGAGACCGACGGCACGAATGGCAGCAGTTGGGGGAGGCTCCGCACGAGGTGCGGCGCCACGCGCGTCATCAGGATGTGCCGTTCTTCGGCGCTCTCGCGGGCGACGGCGATGTCGCCGGTGGCGAGGTAGCGCAGCCCGCCGTGCACGAGCTTCGAGCTCCAGCGGCTCGTGCCGAACGCGAGGTCGTGCGCCTCGGCGAGCACGACCGACAGTCCTCGACTCGCGGCGTCGAGCGCGACGCCCGCGCCGGTGACGCCGCCGCCGATGACGAGCAGGTCGACCGGCTCGCTGCGCGCGGCGAGCGCATCGAGCTCATGTGACCGGCGGCTGCCGTTCAGCGCGGGGGAGTGCGCTGGGCCGGGGCCGGCCACGTCCGTGGTCAGGGACGCAGATGTCCGTCGAGTGCGTGCCAAAGTTCGCTGCTCCAATGCGGCTCGTCGATGAGGTCGGAGACGGTGTTGTGCGAGAGGATCGCCGACTGGGCGATGAGCAGGAGCATGACCGCGAGGTCGCTCGGTGTGCCGGCGCGTACCGAGCCGCCCTGCTGGGCGAGCTCGATCGCGGTCGCGAGCCACTGCAGGATGACCCGCTGGCTCTGGCCGATGCGCTGCAGGGTGTACCGGGTGAAGACCTCTGGTTCGCGCTCGAGGAGGCGCCCGTAGACCGGGTCGGTGCGGAACAGCTCGGAGAAGCGCATCACATCGCGCACGATCTGCTCGCGTGAGCGCGCCGGCTCGGGGAACTGCTCGATGAGCGAGACGGTGGCGCGCAGCAGTGCCGTGCGCACGATCTCGTCGGCGCTCGCCCAGCGGCGGTAGACCGTGGGGCGGCTGACCCCCGCGTTGCGGGCGACCTCTGCGACAGTGACCCCGCCCACCCCGCGCACGGCGATGAGCTCGACGGCCGCGTCGAGCATGCGTGTCTCGGCCTCGTCCCAGACGGGCCGGTCGAGCAGGAGTGCTTGACGATCTTCCATGATGTGTCACACTGTAACGCATGGTCGACGGAGACGCTTCACCCATTGCCGCAAGCGCGGGCGACGAGACATCCGCTCAGATGCGGTGGAACGGCTGGGGCGACCCTGTGAAGGCGAAGGAGCTGCCGCTCGCGGTGCGGGCACTGCTGCCCGTGATGCTCGGGCGCGTTCCGAAGCCCGAGGCCGCCGCGGCGCTCGACGAGGTCGAACTCGCGCCGTCGGCACTGGATGCAGCCGATCGGGCCGCGCTCGCCGAGATCGTCGGCGAGGCGAAGGTCGCGACTGATGACGAGTCGCGCATCCGACACTCCGGGGGGCGCTCGACGCCCGACCTGCTGCGCCGGCGCGCCCGCCGACAGGATGCCCCCGACGCGGTCGTCTCCCCGGCCGACCATGCCCAGATCGTCGAGGTGCTGCGACTCGCGGGCACTCGCGGCATCGCCGTCGTGCCGTTCGGTGGCGGCACGAGCGTCGTGGGCGGGCTCGACCCGGAGCGCGGCATGCACCAGGCGGTGATCGCGCTCGACCTGCGCCGACTCACCGGTCTCCGCTCCCTCGACGAGACGAACGGCGAGGCCGTGCTGCTCGCCGGCACGACGGGCCCCGAGGCCGAGCGGCTGCTCGGCGAGCACGGGTTCGAGCTCGGGCACTTCCCGCAGAGCTTCCGCTATGCGACCATCGGCGGGTTCGCCGCAGCGCGCTCCTCGGGCCAGAACTCCGCGGGCAACGGACGCTTCGATGCGATGGTCACGGGCCTCCGAGTCGTGACCCCGACCGGCGAACTCGACCTCGGGCGCGCGCCGGGCTCGGCCGCCGGCCCCGACCTGCTGCGGCTCTTCCTCGGGTCGGAGGGGGCGTTCGGCGTCATCACCGAGGTGCGGGTGCGCGTGCACCGCGCGCCCGAGGCGCGCCTGGCCGAGGCCTGGACCTTCCCCGACTTCGCCGCGGGCGCCGACGCGCTGCGCCGGGTCGCGCAGTTCGGCACCGGCCCCACCATCATCCGTCTCTCCGACGAGGCCGAGACCGGAGTCTCGCTCGCCCAGGTCGGGCGCATCGGCAAGGCGCTCGCGAAGGGCGCGAGCGCGATCACGATCTTCGAGGGCGATGCCGAGGTCGCGGCCGAGCGGCAGGCCCGCACGGCCGAGGTGCTGCGCGAAGCGGGCGGCGTCTCGGCCGGGCCCGCCGCCGCCGAGGAGTGGGTGCACGGCCGATTCAACGCCCCGTACCTGCGCGACGCCCTGCTCGACCACGGCGTCTTCTGCGAGACCCTCGAGACCGCGACCACGTGGTCGAACCTCGAGCGGCTGAAGCGCGAGGTCACCGCCGCGATCACGGGCGGCTTCGCCCTGCAGCACGCCAAGTCGCTCGTGCTCTGCCACGTTTCGCACGTCTACCCGACCGGTGCTGCGCTCTACTTCACGATTCTCGCGGGGGTGAAGGGCGACCAGCTCACCGCATGGGAGCCGGTGAAGACCGCGGTGAACGACGCGATCATGTCGGGCGGCGGCACCATCAGCCATCACCACGGCGTCGGCCGCGATCATGCCGCCTGGCTCGAGCGGGAGATCGGCCCGGTGGGCCTGCGGATCCTCCGCGCGGTGAAGGCCGAGCTCGACCCGGCCGGCGTCATGAATCCGGGTGCGCTCCTCGAGCCCGTGGTCGCCGCAGGCAGCGTCGCGGCTCCCGAACCCTGGAGTAACTGAGATGACCGGGCACATCGTCGTGCTCGTCAATCCCAGTTCGGGGCGTGGTCGCGGTGCTGCTGCCGCGGCCCGGGCCGTCGAGCGCCTCGAGGCACTCGCCGACGATGTGCGCGTGCTCACGGGCGATTCGGTCGACGACACCCGTCGGCTGGCGCGCGAGGCCGTTGCGAGCCGCCCGCGAGCGCTCGTGGTCGTCGGCGGCGACGGCACGCTCTCCTCGGTGCTGAGCGCCGTCGTCGGCTCGGGCGTGCCGATCGCGCTCGTGCCGGCCGGCACCGGCAACGACCTCGCCCGCGCGCTCGGCCTGCCGTTCGAGGCATCCGACGCCGCCTCGGCGGCCGCAGAGCTCGCCCTGAACGGCACGCCCCGCGCGATCGACGTCGGCGAGGTGGAGTCGTCGGCGGGCGTCGCGCACTTCCTGACCGTCGCGGCGCTCGGGTTCGACGCGCACGTCAGCGAGCGCACGAACCGGCTCACCTGGCCCCGCGGGCGCCTCCGCTACTACGTGGCGCTCCTCATCGAGCTCGCCCGCCTGCGCCCGATGCCGTTCTCGGTCGCGTTCGACGGGGGCGCGGCGCTCGCCATGCCGGGCACCCTCATCGCCGTGGGCTCCACGCGCAGCTACGGCGGCGGCATGCCGGTGTGCCCCGATGCCGACCCCGCCGACGGCCTGCTCGACGTCACGCACGTCGCGCCGCTCGGGCGGCTGAAGCTCGTGCGCCTCTTCCCGCTGCTGCTCCGCGGCACGCATGTCGATCGACCAGAGGTGACGACCGTACGGTCGTCACTCGTCGAGGTCGATGCGCCGGGCCTCGTCGTCTACGCCGACGGCGAGCGGGTCGGCGCCGGACGCGCCCGCATCCGGGTCGTGGCCGGCGCGCTCACGATGCTCGTGCCCGTGGCGGTCGCGGCGACGAGCGAACCCCAGGAGCTCGCAGCATGACCGGCTTCGACCACGACGTCGTGATCGTCGGCTCGGGCTTCGGCGGCTCGGTGGCGGCGCTTCGCCTCGCCTCGAAGGGGTATCGGGTGCACGTCTACGAAGCGGGTCGCCGCTTCGAGGACGCCGACTTCGCGAAGACCTCGTGGAACCTGCGGCGCTACCTCTGGGCACCGGCGATCGGATGCTTCGGGGTGCAGCGCATCCACAAGCTGCCGCACGTCATGGTGCTGGCGGGCGCCGGGGTCGGCGGCGGGTCGCTGAACTACGCGAACACGCTCTACGAGCCCGGCCCGGCGTTCTTCGACGACCGCCAGTGGCGGGGCCTCGCCGACTGGCAGGCAGAGCTCGCCCCGCACTACGCGACGGCGAGGCGCATGCTCGGCGTCGTCGCCGAGTACCCGCACTCGGGCCCGGTCGAGCAGATCATGGCGGATGCCGCGAACGACCTCGGCGTCGGCGCCACCTTCCGGCGGGCGCCCGTCGGCGTCTGGTTCGGCCGCCCCGGCGAGACCGTGCCCGACCCGTTCTTCGGCGGCGATGGCCCCGACCGCACCGGGTGCACGCTCTGCGGCAACTGCATGGTCGGTTGCCGGGTCGGCGCGAAGAACACGCTCGCGAAGAACTACCTCGCGCTCGCCGAACGGCTCGGCGCGACGATCGAGCCGCTCCGCACCGTCGTCGAGGTGCGTGAGCGCCCGGGCGGCGGCTTCGACGTGACCACCGTGCGGAGCGGCGCCTGGTTCGGCCGCGATCGCCGCACGGTGACCGCCGAGCAGGTCGTGCTCGGCGCCGGCACGTGGGGCACGCAACAGCTCCTGCACCGCATGAAGCAGTCGGGCGCCCTGCCGCGACTGCCCGATGCGCTCGGCCGGCTCACGCGTACGAACTCCGAGGCCCTCGACGGCGCCGTCGCGGTCTCGGTACCCGAGGGCCTCGGGCTCGCGAGCGGCGTCGCGATCACCACCTCGTTCCACGTCGACGAGCGCACGCACGTCGAGAACGTGCGGTACGGACCGGGATCGAATCTCATGGGCATGCTCGCGACGACGCTCGTGCCCGGTGGCCGCCCGCTGCACGTACGGCTCGGGGCGTTGATCGGGGGTGCGCTGCGGCATCCGATCGCCACCCTTCGTCTCAGCTCGCTGCATCGCTGGAGCGAGCGCGGGATCATCGCGCTCGTGATGCAGACTGTCGACAACTCGCTCACGCTCTCGCTACGTCGCCGCTTCGGTCGACTGGTGCTCACGAGCGCGCAGGGCGAGGGCGAGCCGAACCCCGGCCACCTGCCGGGTGCGCACCTCGCGGCGCAAGCGATCGCCGCGCGCCTGCAGGCCGCGGGCGGCGTTCCGGCGGCCGCACGGGGCTCGTGGCCCGAGGTCTTCGGCATCCCGCTCACCGCGCACTTCCTGGGTGGGGCCGTCGTCTCGGGTGCGCCCGAGGACGGGGTCGTCGACACGTATCACCGCGTCTGGGGCCACCCGGGGCTGCACGTGGTCGACGGCGCGGCGATGCCGGCGAACCCCGGCGTGAACCCGTCGCTGACGATCACCGCGATGGCCGAGCGCGCACTGTCGTACTGGCCGCGCCGGAGCGGAGTCGACGCGCGGCCGACGCAGGAGAAGATGCTCGCCGGGCGGAGGTGAGGCGCTGCGGGCCGTGCCGGCCGTGGTGGACGGCTCGGCCCAGCCGACCTCACCCGGCTCTGTCGACCGATGCGGCCCGCGAGTAGCGTAGGCGCCATGTCCGAGTTCCCGGATTTCTCAGACCTGCGCGCCCTCTATGTCAACTGCACGCTGAAACGAAGTCCCGAGCCGAGCAACACTCAGGGACTCATGGATGCGAGCATCGCCCTCATGCGCGAGCGCCACGTGCACGTCGACACGTTGCGATTCGTCGACCTCGACGTCGCGACCGGGGTCTACCCCGACATGCGCGAGCACGGCTGGCCGGTCGACGCCTGGCCGGGCGACGTCTGGCCGCTCGTCGAGGCCGCTGACATCCTCGTGATCGGCGGGCCGATCTGGCTCGGCGACAATGCCTCGGTCACGAAGCGGTTCGTCGAACGGCTCTACTCGATGAGCGGCGAGTTCAACGATCGCGGCCAGTACGTGTACTACGGCAAGGTCGGCGGCGCGATCATCACGGGCAACGAAGACGGCATCAAGCACTGCGCGATGAACCTGCTCTACAGCCTGCAGCACATCGGCTACACCGTTCCGCCCGGAGCCGATGCCGGCTGGATCGGTGAGGCGGGCCCTGGCCCGAGCTATCTCGACCCCGGTTCCGGCGGACCCGAGAACGACTTCACCAACCGCAACACGACCTTCATGACCTACAACCTGCTGCACCTCGCGCGGCTCCTGAAGGACGCGGGCGGTTTTCCGGTCGGCGGCAACCTGCGAGGCGAATGGGACGCCGGCGAGCATTCCGGCTTCGAGGCGAACCCCGAGTACCGCTGAAGACGAGCTCGTCGACTCGCCGGGCGCAGCATAACCGGTTGGGACCGGGCGCGGAATCGCGCGCCCGAACCCGGGACGAACGGGTCTGAATCGTTCAACAATTTGGACGCGCGCCTCTTGAGCCCGGGCGTCTGCGATCCCTAGGCTCCGAATACGTCTCGGGGGAAACGGTCGCATCGACTCCCTCGGATTCGTGTCGCATTCGCGCCATGCCATCTCGCAGAGGAGAAGAACATGACCAACGGCTCTCCATCACGCAATCGACGCTCGATCACGCTCGCCGCCGCGGCAGCGCTCGCGCTCGCCGCCCCGCTCGCCGCGGGTTCCCCGGCCCTCGCCGACGCCAATTTCCCGTCGCCGAACGGCAACACCAACACCGCCAGCATCGCCGACTACGCCGACCTCGTCGCCGAACTCGACAAGCTCGAGGCCACCTCCCGCTTCGGGCTCGACACCTTCACGCTCGCCGAAGCCGGCACCGCGGTGAACACCTCCGAGACCGGTCGCGACCTCTACGTGGCGACCGTGGGCAACGGCCCCGAAGCCGTCTGGCTGCAGGGCCGCATCCACGGCAACGAGCCCTACGGCACCGAATCGCTGCTCGCGGTGCTGAAGGAGCTCGCCGCCAACGGGTCGCCCGAGTGGCAGCTGCTGCGCGAGACCTACACGTTCCACGTCATCCCGATGTACAACCCCGACGGGTCCGAGCTGAACATCCGTCACACCGTGCTGCAGGACGGCACCGAGAAGCGGATCGACCTCAACCGCGACTGGGGCGTCGGTAAGTTCGAGGCCGCCGAGTCGGAGGCCTTCTACGAGTACTGGACGATGGTCGACCCCGCGTTTGCCATCGACATCCACCACCAGGGGCTGAAGACCGAGCGCGGCGACGGCGACGAGGTCACCCTCTCGCTCGGCGTCTCCCTCGCCCCGGGCGGGCCGACGCTCCCCGGCATCCAGGGCGGTGCGTACGACGTGCTCACCCGTCAGATGCAGGTGCACGTCTTCGACGAGCTCTCGAAGTACGGCTACATCAACATCGACCGGTACGACGTCGGCCGCGGCATCGAGATCGACATCAAGGGCGGCGTGGTCTCGGCCATGATGCTCGGGCTCGACCACGACGGGCTGAACCCCGAGGGCCACAGCAACCCGGCGATCTTCTTCGAGACGAGCGGCAACACGAGCGACAGCAGCCTCGGCCAGAAGGCGCGCGGCAAGTCGATCAAGCAGAACGTGCTCGCGCTGCAGGAGCTGCTCGTCGGCATGGCGACCGGTGAAGTGCAGCAGGAGGACCCGGCGCGCTGGGACGAGATCCCGCACGCACCGGTGGTCGGCTACCAGACCGACACGGGAGTGATCCCGGCGTCCTTCTGAGGCGCTGAGCGCTGACACAGGAGTACAGCGACGGCCGGTCCCGATTCGGGGCCGGCCGTCGTCGTGCGCGACGCGGTCGCGCCGTGGAGGTGCGTCGCTACGCCTCGACGAGGGCGCGCCTGACGATGCTCGTGAAGAAGCCGAGGCCGTCGACGCCCGAGCGCATCGCGGCGGCGGTGTCGGGGCCGAAGCCGGGCTCGACCGCATGCTCGGGGTGCGGCATGAGGCCGACCACGTTGCCGCGGTCGTTCGAGATGCCGGCGATGTCGCGAAGCGAGCCGTTGGGGTTCACGTCGACGTAGCGGAAGACCACCCGGCCCTCGCCTTCGAGCCGGTCGAGCGTCTCATCGGAGGCGATGAATCCGCCCTCGCCGTTCTTCAGCGGGATGGTGATCTGCTGGCCGGCCTCGAACTCGCCGGTCCAGTCGGTCGCGGCGTTCTCGACCGTGAGCACCTGGTCTCGGCAGATGAACGAGCCGTGGTCGTTGCGGATGAGCCCGCCCTCGAGGAGGCCCGCCTCGGTCAGCATCTGGAAGCCGTTGCAGATGCCGAGCACCGGCATGCCGGAGTTCGCGGCGGAGACGACCTCGGTCATGATCGGGCTGAGCGAGGCGATCGCGCCGCAGCGCAGGTAGTCGCCGTAGCTGAAGCCGCCGGGCAGGATCAGCGCGTCGACGCCCTCGAGGTCGTGCGAGCCGTGCCAGAGGGCGACGGGCTCGGCACCGGCGAGGCGCACCGCACGCTGGGCGTCGCGGTCGTCGAGCGAGCCGGGGAAGGTGATGACACCGATGCGCATGGCGAACCCGCTCAGTGCGTTTCGCCGGCGGGCGCGCCGAAGCCGTCGTCGGTGACGGATGCCGCGTCGGAAGCCTCTTCGGCCAGCTCCGCGTTCGTCACCTCGTAGTGGATGCCGACGACGTCTTCGATGACGCCGTTGGAGAGGATCTCCTCGGCGATCTCCTTGACGCTCGCCTTGAGCGCGTCGTCGACGGGTCCGTCGACGGTCAGTTCGAAACGCTTGCCGATGCGCACGCCGCTGAACCCGGTGCGTCCGGTGCGGGCGAGTGCGCCGGCGACGGCCTTCCCCTGGGGGTCGAGCAGTTCGGCTTTGGGCATCACGTCGACGACGATGGTGGGCACCGCGGTTCTCCGTCCGGTGTCGAAAGTGTGGATGCGTCGATTCTACCGGGGAGAAGCGCGGTGCCCGGCATCGGTGCGGCTGAGCACTCAGTGACAGGTGCTCAGCGCCGAATACTCACCGCAGGGTGCTCAGCGACGCCGCAGTCCCTTGATGATGAGGGAGAGCGCGACGACCGCCGCGGCACCCACCGCGATGACCCGGCCGGGGTTCTCCTTGTACTGCGCCTTGACGTAGGCGACGCCGTCGTTCGCGGCCTCCTTCGCCGCGGCCGCGGCGGCGTTCGCCTGCTCGGCGATGGCGTCGATCGCCTCGTTCGCGTTGCCCTTCGCGTCATCGATCAGCGCGTGCGCCGTATCGGACGCCCGGTCGGCGGTGTCGCTTGCAGCGTCGGCGGCGCGCTTCGCGGCATCCGATGTCGAGGAGGCGGCATCGGCCGCGGTCTTCGAGACCTTCGCCGAGGCGTCTGCTGCGGCATCCGAGGCGCGCTTGGTGACGTCGCCGACGGCGTCGCCTGCTCGGGCGGCGGTGTTCTGTGCGGCGGACCCTGCATTCGTGATGGTTCGGTCGGTGTCGGACATGATGCTCCCTCCATCGGATGATCGAGTCATCGTACGCTCGCGAGCCGCAAGCGACCCGGATCGGCCGGTGGGCTTGCCACGGCCCGGTCAGGCTGGTAGTAGCTCGCCGCAGCACCGTGGGGGGCCGCCGCATCGACGGATTTGTGCGCTCGTCGGCGGTATATAATGAACGTAAGTTCATTGAAAGGTTGAATCGGATGCCGCGGACGGCGGAGCAGAACGAATCGGCGAGGGCGGCGACCCGTGAGGCGATCGAGACCGCCGCCGTTCGGGTCTTCGCCCGAAGAGGTTTCGCGGACTCGAACATGCGCCAGATCGCCGCCGAGGCCGGGCTCAGTGCCGGATCGATCTACCGGCACTTTGCGAGCAAGGAGGAGTTGTTCGAGGCGCTCCTCGGTCAGGCCTCCGACGGACTCCGGGCGACTGCTGCCCACCTGTCGAGCGACGGCGACCCGCTCGAACTGCTCCGCGGGTTCACCGAGATGTACCTCGCCGACCTTGCGAAAGGCGAGGGGGCGGCCGAGTTCTTCATGGTGGTGAACCATGGCTTCACGACCGACACGCCGGCCGGAATCGGGGCCAGGCTCGCGGTGGCGCAGCGCGCGCTCTGGGATGCGGTCGCTGCGCTCGTGCGCCGCGGGCAGAGCGCTGGGCGGTTCGCGGCGGGCGACCCTGTCCGCGTCGCCGCCAACTACTTCGCCCTGCTGACAGGGCTCACCATGATGCACCTCGCGTTGGGCGACACGCTGCCGGAGCCCGACGTCGACCTGGTGCTGCGAACACTCATCGGAGGAACTGGGAAATGATCGAGATCAAGCGGGGCGACGAGCTCGGCGAGGAGTATCGGCGACCGATCACCGAGGTACTCGTGAACGGCTTCGCCGAAGACTTCGAGTTCTTCTCGAAGGATGCGCGGGTGCTCGCCGACGCCTTCGAGCACATGGTCATCCTGGAGCGGTTCCACGTCGCGCTCGTCGACGGCGAACCCGCCGCCATCGCGTCGGTCACCGAAGGTGCGCAGGAGTGCTTCGCGCCAGAACGGCAACCGATCGAACGAGCACTCGGCCGGATGCGCGGCGCGATCAGCTACCGGATCGTCCGTAGCCAGTTCGTCGGGGCGTACGACGGTGCACGTGACGGGCTCGCGGAGATCGGGTTCGTCACGACTGCGCCCGAGCATCAGGGCAAGGGAGTGGCCACCGCGCTCATGCGTGAGTTGCTCGAGCTGCCGTACGACGAGTTCGTCCTACGCGACATCAAGGACACGAACGCCCCGGCCCTCGGGCTCTACCGCAAGCTCGGCTTCACCGAAAGCCGACGTCGTCCTGTGCGGTTCGCCAAGCGCGCAGGCTTCTCGGCCTACGTTTCGATGAGCCTCCGCCAAGCCTGACGAACCACGACGGTTCAGTCGGGCACGCCGGAGTCTGCGCCCGTGGCGTCACGCGAGCCCCGCCCGCTCCAGCAGAACGGTCTTCAGGGTCTCGCGCGTGGCGTCGAGCCCGCGGTGCACCTCTTCGAAGCTCGTCGAGAGCGGCGACAGGCCGATGCGGAGCCCGCCCGGGTCGCGGTAGTCGGGGATCACGTCCTGCTGCCAGAGCCGGGCGGTGACCTCGCGCATCGCGGGATGCTGCAGCGTGACGTGACCGCCGCGCTCCTCGGGTTCGGCGGGGGAGGCGAGGGTGACGCCGAGGGGAGCGAGCCAGTCGTCGGCGAGGGTGATCGCGAACTCGGTGAGCGCGACCGACTTCTCGCGGAGGGCCGGCATTCCGGCCTCCTCGATCATCGCGAGCGTCTCCTCCATCGCGAGCATGCCGACGATCGGCGCGGTGCCCGAGAGGAAGCGACGGATGTCGGGAACGGGCTCGTACTCGGGCCCCATCGCGAACATGTCGGTCGTGCCCCACCAGCCCTGGATCGGCTGGGCGATGGCCGCCTGCAGGTCGTCGCGCACGTAGGCGAACGCCGGCGAGCCGGGGCCGCCGTTCAGGTACTTGTAGGTGCAGCCGACGGCGAGGTCGAAGCCCCAGAGGTCGGCCTTCACCGGCACCGACCCGGCCGAGTGGCAGAGGTCCCAGAGGATCAGGGCGCCGGCGTCGTGGGCGATGCGCGTGAGCTCGGGAGCATTCGCGAGATAGGCCGACCGGTAGGCGACGTGCGAGACGACGACGAGGGCCGTCTCGGGGCCGACGACGGCGGCGAGCTGCCGGGGCGAGACGCCGGCCGAGGTGTCGACCTCGATCCAGCGCAGTCGCATGCCGCGCTCGCGGGCGATGCCGTCGAGCACGTAGCGGTCGGTCGGGAAATTGTCGGTGTCGACGACGATCTCGCGCCGGTCGGGGTCGCGCGCGATCTGGGCGTCGACGGCCGCACGGGCGAGCTTGTAGAGCAGCACGGTGGTCGAGTCGCCGATGATCGTCTGCCCGGCCTTCGCCTCGATCACGGAGCGCCCGATGCGGTCGCCGATCTCGGTGGGCAGCTGCAGCCAGGCCTCGTCCCACCCGCGGATGAGGCGCCCGCCCCAGTCCTCCCGCAGGAACCGCTCGACGCGCTCGATCGCCGAGACCGGCGGGCGGCCGAGCGAGTTGCCGTCGAAGTAGACGAGGTCGGTCTCGGCGCCGGCGAAGCGCTTGCGGTAGTGCGCGAGCCCGTCGGCGCGGTCCATGCGGCGGGCGAAGGCGAGGTGCGGGTCGTGGGTCACCGGTGCTCCAAATCGAGGTAGGGCTGCAGGTCTTCGGCGGGCGAGAGGTCGGCGGTCGCCAGCCAGTCGGGGAACTCGTCGAGGCTCGCCGGGGGTTCGCCGGGCACGAAGGTCGCGAGGGCGCCGTCGACCGCGACCGGCCACGGATCGGTCAGTGAGGCGATCACGGCGGATGCCCCGAGGCCCGCGCGCACGAGCAGCGCGAGCTCGGCGGGGTTCACGCCGAGCGGCTGCTCGCCGTTGCCGAGGTCGGTGCCGTAGAGTACGCGCCCGCCGGCGGCGTAGAAGCGGCCGAGGTTGTCGAGCGCGACTTCGGTCTCGGCGGTCGGCTCGCCGTAGCCCGTGACGAAGAGCGTCGAGATCCAGCATTGCCCGGCCGCGACGGCGCGGGCGATGAGTTCGTCGTCGAGTCGCTCGGTGAAGGGCGTGTGCGCGAAGGCGTCGACGCCGGCGTCGATCGCGAGCTGCGACATCCCCTCGCCCTCGACGTGCGAGACCACGGGCACGCCGGCGGCGTGGGCGTTCGCGACGACCGCGGCGAGCGTCACCGCGTCGAGCACCGGGCCGGCCGCCCGGTTCAGTGCGACCTTGATGACGGATGCCCCGAACGCCAGTTGCTCGCCGACCGCCCGCTCAGCGGCGGTCGGCAGGGCGGCGCGCTCGTCTCCCGGTTCGACGACGATCTCGCGGGCGCTGCCGGGCGAGGCCCACGGCCGGTCGGTCGGATAGCCCCCAGGTGCCGTGAGGAAGCTGCCCGCGAAGGCGACCCGCGGCACGCCGTCGCGATGCGCGTACGCCGCGATCGTGTCGAGCGGCCCGCCGAGGTCGACGACGCCCGCGAGCGCGGTGTCGCGCAGGGCGTCGGGCCCGACGAGCATGAGGTGCACGTGGTGGTCGATCAGCGGGGGCAGCATCGTGCCCGTCTCGCCGGGGTGCTCGGCGCTCATCGATCGTCGAACGCGCCGCGCACGGGGCCCGAGGTCGAGAGCTCCGAGCGGTCCGTGATCGAGCGGGCCGGGCATGCTCAGCCCGGGATCTCGGTGCGCACGGCGTACAGCTCGGGGAAGAAGGTGAGGTCGAGCGCCCGGCGCAGGAAGCTCGCGCCGCTCGACCCGCCCGTGCCGGTCTTGTTGCCGATGATGCGCTCGACGGTCTTCAGGTGGCGGAAGCGCCAGAGCTGGAAGTTGTCCTCGAGGTCGACGAGCTCCTCGCACGTCTCGTAGGCCGCCCAGTGCTCGCCGGTGTCGGCGTAGATCGAGGCGAACACCGGCACGAGTTCGGGGGAGAAGGTCCACGCCTGGGTGACGTCGCGCTCGAGGATCTCGACCGGGATCGGGTACCCGGCGCGATCGAGGAGCCGGAGGAACTCGTCGTACAGGCTCGGCGACTCGAGGGCATGGCGGAGGATCGCGCTCGCCGCGGCATCCGACTCGAAGACCTGCATCATCTTCGCGTTCTTGTTGCCGAGCACGAACTCGACCGCGCGGTACTGGTACGACTGGAACCCGCTCGCGTTGCCGAGCACGCCGCGGAACTGCCCGTACTCGGTCGGGGTGAGCGTCGCGAGGACCGACCACTGCTCGGTGAGCGTCTTCTGGATGTGCTTGACGCGCGCGATGCACTTCAGCGCAGGGGCGAGTTCGTCGGCGCGCAGCAGGTCGCGCGCGGTCTCGAGCTCGTGCAGCACGAGCTTCAGCCAGAGCTCGGTGGTCTGGTGCTGGATGATGAAGAGCAGCTCGTCGTGGTGCTCGGGCCGGCTGATCGGGCGCTGGGCGCTCAGCAGCGTCGGCAGGTCGAGGTAGCCGCCGTAGCTCATGCGATCGCTGAAGTCGGTGACGACGGATGCCTCGATCGTGCGGGTGTTGGCCTCGACGCCGTCGATCGCGCGGTCGGGTTCAGTCGGCACAGTAGTCACGGCACCAGCCTAACCACGCGGGCGGGCGCCGGACCCGGCCGTCGTCAGGTGGCCTTCGTGCCGGCCGGCTCTGCGGAAGTCGCGGCGGCCGTTGCGGCGCCCGGGTTTGCGGCCGTGCCCTCACCGTCGGCGGCGTCATCCGTCGACGACCGCACCTCCTTCTTCAGGATGTGCATCGACTGGCCGAGGCTCTTCGCGAGCGCCGGCAGCTTCGGCGCACCGAAGAGCAGCAGGATGACGAAGACGACGATGAGCATGTGCCAGCCGGTGAGATTCGCGAACATGTACCCAGACTTCCCTGTCGAGTGGTCGTACGGCTAGTGCCGATCTGCACCAGCAGAACACATCTGACGTCAGATGTCCAGTGCACGCCGTGCTACGGTGATCGCCGGAATCGTTGAATCGAGGAGCCGCCATGTACGTCGACCTTCCGGAGCCCGAACTCCGCAGCTATCTCGGCAGCGGTCGCGAGCCCGCCGATTTCGACGAGTTCTGGGCCGGCACGCTCGCCGAGGCGCGCAGCTTCCCGATCGAGGCGACCATGACGGCCGCACCGACGCCGCTCGTCACCGTCGACGTCTTCGACGTGAGCTTCCGCGGGTTCGGGGGCCAGCTCGTGCGCGCCTGGCTGCGCGTGCCGGCCGGCACCACCGAGCCGCTCCCGACGATCGTGCAACTGCACGGATACGGCCGCGGCCGCGGCGACGCCGTCGAGAACCTGCTCTGGGCGTCGGCCGGATACGCGCACCTCGAGCTCGACACCCGCGGCCAGGCCTGGAGCGGCTCGCGCGGTGCGACCCCCGACGACGCCGGCTCCGGCCCGCAGGTGCCCGGGTTCCTGACCCGCGGCATCGAGAGCCCCGAGGGGTACTACTACCGGCGCCTCATCACCGACGCGGTCAGGTTGACGGATGCCGCGCCCGACCTGCCGCTCGTCGACGAGACGCGCCTCGTGGTCACCGGCATCAGCCAGGGCGGCGGCCTCGCGCTCGCGGTCGGCGGGCTCGTGCCCGGGCTCGCGGGCGTCGTCGCGCGCGTGCCGTTCCTCTGCGACTTCCCGCGCGCCACCGTGATCACCGATGCGCGCCCCTATCGCGAGATCGCCGAGTACCTGGCGCACTACCGCGATCGCACCGAGGCCGTGCTCGACACGCTGTCGTACTTCGACGGCGTGAACTTCGCGCGTCGGGGCACGGCGCCGCTGCACGTGACCGTGGCCCTCATGGACGCCGTGTGCCCGCCGTCGACGGTCTTCGCGGCCTACAACAACTCCCCGGCGCCGAAGTCCATCACGGTGTGGCCCTACAACGGCCACGAGGGCGGCGGCGTCGACGACGACGTGCTCGCGCTCGCCGCGTTCGCCGAGATGGTCGGCTGAGCGGGGCGTTGCCGGGTGCGCCGTGCCGCCGACGCCGTGGACGACATCGCGGCCGGCGCCGGGAGACCGCGCCGGCTCAGTGGCGGGCTTCGGCCTTGTCGAGCGCGCGTCGCAGCGGCAGGTAGTGCTCGATGACGGCTCGGCGGTAGCGGGCCGCGTCGCCTGAAGTGGCCGCCTCGAGCATCGCGCCGTGCGCGCGGGCGGTGTCGACGATGTCTTCGGCCGGCGCAAGCCCGAGCATCGGGTAGACGACCGTGTTGACCTCCCAGAAGGCGGCGACGAGCTGGCCGACGAGGGCGTTGTCGAGGTAGCCGAGCAGCCGCGTGTGGAAGGCGAGGTCTTCGGCGGCGAACGCCTCGCCGACGGCCGCCTTCGCCGTCATCGCCGCGACGAGTCGATCGAGTTCGGGGTCGTGGGCGCCGTCGAGCGCGGCCACGACCTGCTCGGCCATGGCGAGGTCGAGGGCTTCGCGCACCTCGACCACTTCGCGGAGGGCGGCGACGCTGTCGTCTTGGTCGACCACTCCGCGGAAGACGAGCCCCTCGACGAGCGGGGCGAGTGAGAGCTGGCCGACATAGGTGCCGTGGCCGTGGCGCACCTCGACGATGTCGAGCGCCGCGAGGGTGCGCATGGCCTCGCGCACGCTCGACCGGCTGACCTCCAGCCGGGCGCAGATCTCGGCCTCGGTCGGCATGAGGTCGCCGGGGCGCAGGCCCTCGGTGAGGATGAGGTGCTTGATCTGGTCGGTGACCGACTCGCGGCGACGCGATGGCGCGGAGAACATCTGCGTCACAGTCAGATCACGTGTTGTCATCTTCGGCTTGACCTCTCGCTCGGTTGGGGCTAGCTTCAGTGTACTCAGATACGACGTCTGATGTCCGATATCCAGGAGAATTCATCCAATGTTGAAGGAAACGCTCCGAGTGGAGACCAGCCGCAGGGTCTTCCTCCAGGCCGCCGGTGCCATGGGAATCGTCGCAACGCTGGCCGCATGCAGCGGCCCGGCCTCGACGAACAAGCCGGCCGCGACCGAGGCCGGTGCGCCGGTCGACAAGAACGGCACCATCGATGCGGGCATCTCGTATCCCCTCTCCACCGGCTTCGACCCCATGACGACCACGGGCGCCGTCACCGTCGCCGCGAACTGGCACACGCTCGAAGGACTCGTCGAGCTCGACCCGATCAGCCGCGAGCCCTACGCAGCCCTCGCCGCCGACCTGCCGGCCGCCGACAGCACCACGATCACGGTGGCGCTCCGCAAGGGCGCAGTCTTCCACGACGGCAGCCCGGTCACCGCCGACGACGTGGTCTTCTCCTTCCAGCGCGTGCTCGACCCCGCGAACAACTCGCTCTACCGCACCTTCATCCCCTTCGTGTCGGGCATCGAGAAGGTCGACGAGAACACCGTCGAGATCACGCTCAACCAGAAGTTCTCGCTCGCCGTCGAGCGACTCTCGGTCGTCAAGATCGTGCCGCAGGCGATCGTCACCGCCGACCCGGCCGCGTTCGACGCGCTGCCCACGGGCACCGGCCCCTACAAGATCACGAGCGCCGTCAAGGACGACAAGCTCACCTTCGAGCGCAACGACGCCTACACCGGCACCCGCCCGGCGCTCGCCGCCGCGATGACCTGGAACCTGCTGTCGGATGCCGCGGCTCGCGTCACCGCGGTGCAGTCGGGCCGGGTGCAGGCCATCGAAGACGTGCCCTACATCGACGTCGCGAACCTCTCCAAGGACTCCACGGTCGAGTCTGTGCAGTCGTTCGGCCAGCTCTTCATGATGTTCAACTGCGAAGCCGCCCCCTTCGACGATGTGCGCGTGCGCCAGGCGTTCCGCTATGCGATCGACTACGACAAGCTCGTGAACGTCGGCATGCTCGGGCAGGCGACCCCGGCGACGAGCTACCTGCAGCAGGAGCACCCGTCGTACCAGAAGGCGAAGACCGTCTACACGTACGACGTGAAGAAGGCGAAGAAGCTGCTCGCCGACGCCGGTGTCGGAGACCTCTCGATCACGCTGCTCGCGACCGACACCAGCTGGGTGAAGGACGTGCTGCCGCTCATCAAGGAGGACCTCGACGCCGTCGGCATCGCGACCACCATCGACGCGAACCAGTCGGGCGCCCAGTACAAGATCGTCGACTCCGGCGCCTACACCGTCATGGTCGCCCCGGGCGACCCGTCGGTGTTCGGCAACGACGCCGACCTGCTGCTGCGCTGGTGGTACGGCGCCGACACGGTGTGGCCGTCGAAGCGGTTCCGCTGGGCGGACTCCGACGGCTTCGCCGAGCTCACGAAGCTGCTCGACGACGCCGTCGCGACCGGCGACACCGAGAAGCAGGCGAAGCTCTGGGGCCAGGCGTTCGACCTGATCGCCGAGGAGTGCCCGGTCTACCCGCTCGTGCACCGCAAGCTCCCCACCGCGTGGGACGCGGACGCGCTCGCCGACTTCGAGCCGCTCGCCTTCACCGGCCTGTCGTTCCTCGACGTGGCACGCCGAGGCTGATCCGACCACCGGGGGTCGGCCGCCTGGCCGGCCCCCGGTTCTTCTTGAGGAGCAATACCCCGTGACCACGCTGCTGCGGCTCATGGTCCGCCGACTGGCGGTCCTGCCCATCATGGTGCTCGGCATCACCGCCCTCGTGTTCTTCGTGATGCAGTTCGCCCCCGGCGACCCCGCGATCAACGCGCTCGGCGAGAGTTCGTCGGAGGAGGCCCGCGAGGCCTACCGCGAACAGGCCGGCCTGAACGACCCGATCCTCGTGCAGTACCTGCGCTTCCTCGGAAACCTGCTGCGCGGCGACCTCGGCGCCACGGTGCCGCCCGCCCAACCCGTCTCCGAGGCGATCGCCACGGCATTCCCGCTGACCCTGCAGCTGACGCTCCTCGGCCTCCTCATCGCGGCCGTGCTCTCGCTCGTCATGGGCGTGACCGGGGCGCTCTACCGCGACCGCTGGCCCGACCAGCTCACTCGCGTGCTCTCGATCGCCGGCATCGCCATCCCGTCGTTCTGGCTCGCGATCCTGCTCATCCAGTCGTTCGCACTCGGCCTCGGCTGGTTCCCCACCGGCGGCTACGTGAACCCCGCCGACTCGTTCTCGGGGTGGCTGAACTCGATGACGCTGCCCGCGATCGCCCTCGGCATCCCCGTCGCGGCCTCGCTCACCCGGGTCGTGCGCACCTCGATGGTCGAGGAGCTCGACCGCGACTACGTGCGTACCGCGATCGGCAGCGGGCTGCCCCGCCACGTCGTCGTCGGACGCAACGTGCTGCGCAACGCCCTCATCACCCCCGTGACCGTGCTCGGCCTCCGCATCGGCTACCTGCTCGGCGGCGCCGTGGTCATCGAGGTCATCTTCGACCTGCCCGGCATGGGCAAGCTCATCCTCAACGGCGTCACGAACAACGACATCAACCTCGTGCAGGGCGTCACGCTCACGATCGCCCTGACCTTCGTGCTCGTCAACATCATCGTCGACATGCTCTACCTCGTCATCAACCCCAGAATCCGGACGGTGTAACGATGCGTCGCTCACTCGCCGAACGGCTGAGCACCCCCGGCCAGCGCTTCGGCGCCATGCCGGTGGGGGCGAAGATCGCCGTGTTCTTCCTCGTCCTCGTGGTCCTCGTCGCGATCTTCGCGCCGCTCGTCGCCCCGTACGACCCCCTCAAGTCGGGCATCCCGGCCCAGCCCCCGTCGTGGGAGCACTGGTTCGGCACCGACCGCAACGGCCGCGACATCCTCTCGCGCCTGATCTACGGCGCGCGGTACTCGCTCGCCATCGGCCTCGGCGCGACCACGATCGCGCTCATCGTCGGATCGATCGTCGGATCGATCGCCGCGACGGGCCCGAACTGGCTGCGCGAGGTCGTCATGCGCATCCTCGACATCATCATGTCGTTCCCCGGCATCGCGCTCGCGATCGTCTTCGTCGCCGTCTTCGGCAAGGATCTGCCGGTGCTCATCTGCACCATCGCGTTCCTGTACGTGCCGCAGATCGCCCGCATCGTGCGCGCCAACGTGCTCGCCCAGTTCGGCGAGGACTACGTCGCTGCCGAACGCGTGATGGGCGCCCGCATCTCGTACATCCTGTTCTGGCACGTCGCCCGCAATTGCGCCGCCCCCATCCTCGTGTTCGTCACGGTGCTCGTCGCCGACGCGATCGTGTTCGAGGCGAGCCTCTCGTTCATCGGCGCGGGCGTGCAGGATCCGGCCCCGTCGTGGGGCAACATCATCGCCTCGGGCCGCAACCTCCTGCTCAGCGACGGCTGGTGGGCGACGTTCTTCCCGGGCATGGTGATCCTCATCACGGTGCTCTCGCTGAACATCCTCGCCGAGGGCGTCACCGACGCGCTCGTCAAGCCGGGCGCGAGGCGGCGCACGGTCGACGCGGCGACCGAGACGGCGACGGCGGATGTCGCCCTCGACGCGACCGTCGAGTCGGAGTCGGGATACGACCCGATCCCCGACACGGCGTCCGTGGTCGTGCTGACGACCGCGACCTCCGCCATCGGCAGGGAGGCGGCCGAGGCGGCGGCCCGCAGCGGAGCACTGCAGGCGCACCTCGCCGAACTGCGCGAGGCCGAGGCATCCCGAACCGACCGGCTCGTCTACACCGGCGATGCCGAGCCGCTCCTCGAGGTTCGCGACCTCAGCATCCGCTTCCCCGAGCGGCACGGCGATGTCGCGGTGGTCGACGGCGTGAGCTTCTCGGTGCGACCCGGCGAGACCATGGCGCTCGTCGGCGAATCCGGGTGCGGCAAGTCGATCACGAGCCTCGCGATCATGGGCCTCCTGCCCGACACCGCGGTCATCACCGGGCAGGTGCTCTTCCAGGGGCGCGACCTGCTCATGATGCCGCCGAAGGAGCGGCAGGCGCTGCTCGGTCACGAGATGGCGATGGTCTACCAGGACGCACTGAGCTCGCTGAACCCGTCGATGCTCGTGCGCACCCAGCTGGGCCAACTCATCAAGCGCGGCGGCACCCGCACCGCCGAGGAGCTCATGCGCCTCGTCGGCCTCGACCCCGACCGCACGCTCAAGAGCTACCCGCACGAGCTCTCGGGCGGGCAGCGGCAGCGCGTGCTCATCGCGATGGCGCTCACGCGCAGCCCCAAGCTGATCATCGCCGACGAGCCGACGACGGCCCTCGACGTCACGGTGCAGGCCCAGGTCATCGACCTGCTCAACGAGCTGCGCGAGAAGCTCGGCTTCGCGATGGTCTTCGTCAGCCACGACCTCGCCCTCGTCGCCGAGCTCGCCCACAAGGTCACCGTGATGTACGCGGGCCAGGTCGTCGAGTCGGCGCCGACGACGAGCCTGCTCACGCGGCCGCAGCACGAGTACACCCGGGGCCTGCTCGGTTCGGTGCTCTCGATCGAAGACGCCGCCGACCGCCTGCACCAGATCCCCGGCACCGTGCCGTCTCCGCGCGACTTCGCGACGGGCGACCGGTTCGCGCCGCGATCTGTCGAGGGCCGCCCGGTCGGCGACGCTCGGCCCGAGCTGCGCCCGCTCGACGGCACCGATCACTACTACGCAGCGCGCGCCGACGAGGCCGAGCTCCGACCGGAGGGGACCCGATGAGCGGCGACGAGATCCTGCGCCTCGACGACATCCACGTGGTGCACAAGGCCCGCACGGGCACCCTCTTCAAGCGCGACCGGGTGCACGCCGTCAACGGCGTGAGCATGGCGCTGCGCCGGGGCGAGACGATCGGCATCGTCGGTGAGTCGGGCTGCGGCAAGTCGACCCTCGCCCGCGTGATGGTGGGCCTGCAGGTGCCGACG
The DNA here is from genome assembly GCF_036576125.1 of Agromyces sp. CCNWLW203. Classification (NCBI taxonomy): domain Bacteria; kingdom Bacillati; phylum Actinomycetota; class Actinomycetes; order Micrococcales; family Microbacteriaceae; genus Agromyces; species Agromyces sp. CCNWLW203. Next base: position 220,251 of record NZ_JAZHYX010000005.1, read on the forward strand.
TCGGGCACGGTGAGCTTCCGCGGGGCGCCGCTCGAGCGCCGCACCTCGGCGATGCGCGCCGAGTACGGCCGCGCGGTCTCGGTCGTCTTCCAAGATCCCTCCACGGCATTGAACACGCGGATGTCGGTGCGCGACATCCTGCTCGACCCGCTGAACGTGCACGGCATCGGCACGAAGGTGCAGCGCGAATCGCGCGTCGTGGAGCTGCTGCAGCTCGTCGGACTCCCGGCGTCGGCGGCCGAGGTGCTGCCCGGCCAGGTCTCCGGCGGCCAGCGGCAGCGGGTCGCCATCGCACGGGCGCTCGCGCTCGACCCCGACGTGATCGTCGCCGACGAGCCCACGAGTGCGCTCGACGTGTCTGTGCGCGCCCAGATCCTGAACCTCCTGAGCGACCTGAAGGAGCGGCTGAACCTCGGCATGGTCTTCATCTCTCACGACATCCAGACGGTGCGCTACGTCTCGGACCGCATCGTCGTGATGTACGCCGGACGCATCGTCGAGGAGGGGCCGGCCGACGACGTGCTCGCCGACCCGCGCGACGAGTACACGCGCACCCTGCTCGGCGCGGCGCCGAGCCTGCTGCACCACCGGTGAGCCCGGCGGGGCGAGCGTCGCCCGCGCCGGGAACCGACTGACCGGGAACCGACTGAACAGCGGATCACCAGAACCGCGAACCACCAGAACCACGAACCACCAGGAGCTCCATCGTGACCACCCCCGCCTTCCGCGGCGTCATCCCGCCCGTCCTCACCCCGCTCGACGAGTCGGGCGCCTTCGACGAGGCGGCGTTCGAGCGCCTCGTCGAGCGGCTCATCGCCGCGGGCGTGCACGGACTCTTCGTGCTCGGCTCCTCGGGCGAGGTCGCGTTCCTCTCCGACGCCGAGCGTGCGCGTGTGCTCGAGGCATCCGTTCGCATCGCTGCAGGACGCGTGCCCGTGATCGCGGGCGTCAACGAGATGACGCCGGTCCGCGTCATCGGCCAAGTGCGTCTCGCCGAGTCCGCCGGCGTCGACGCGATCGTCGCCACCGCGCCGTACTACGCCCGTCCGAGCGCCGCCGAGGTCGAGGCGCACTTCCGCGCCATCGCGGCGGCCACGTCGCTGCCGATCTTCGCCTACGACGTGCCCGTGCGCGTGCACTCGAAGCTCGACCACGCGATGCTCGTGCGCCTCGGCACCGAGGGCGTGATCGCCGGCGTCAAGGACTCGAGCGGCGACGACGTCGCGTTCCGCCGCCTCGTGATGGCCAACCGCGCCGCCGGCAGCCCGCTCGTGCTCTTCACGGGTCACGAGATCGTCGTCGACGGCGCACTGCTCGCCGGTGCCGACGGCGTCGTGCCCGGCCTCGGCAACGTCGACCCCGTGCGCTACGTGCAGCTCTTCGAGGCGGCGGGGGCCGCCGACTGGGCTCGCGTGCGCGTGCTGCAGGACGAGGTGGCCGAGCTCTTCGAGATCGTCTTCCAGGCGAGCGGCGTGAGCGGGGAGGCAGCCGGTCTCGGCGCATTCAAGACGGCCCTCGCCCACCTCGGCGTCATCTCCTCGAACCGGATGTCGCAGCCCGTGCCGTCGCTCGAGGGCGACACCGTCGCCCGCATCGCCGCGATCGTCGACCGCGCGGAGCTCTCGGCCTGATGAACACCACCGCCATCGGCGTCGATCTCGGCGGCACGAAGACCGCCGTGGGCCTCGTCGGTGCCGGCGGCCTGGTGCTCGGTCGGGTCTCGGCGCCGACGCCGGCGGCGCAGGGCCCAGGCGCGGTGCTCGACACGGTGGTGGACCTCGTGCGGTCGCTCCTCGATCGGGCGGGCGCGAACATCGTCGTGAGCGGATGCGGCGTGGGCTCCGCCGGCGTCATCGACGCGGCGAGCGGCGTGGTGGCCTCAGCGACCGACTCCCTGCCCGGCTGGACGGGGACCCCGGTGCGCGACGTGCTCACGGCCCGGCTCGGGATGCCGGTCGCCGTCGTCAACGACGTGCACGCGCACGCCCTCGGCGAGGCGCTGCACGGCGCGGGCGCCGATGCACCCACCGTGCTCATGGTCGCGGCGGGCACCGGCGTCGGCGGCGCGCTCGTCGTCGACGGACGGGTGCACTCCGGGCGCCGCGGCGTCTCGGGCCACTTCGGCCATGTGTCCTCGATCGAGGCCGTCGGCCGCCCGTGCACGTGCGGCGGCGCCGGGCACCTCGAGGCGATCGCCTCGGGGCCCGCGATGTGCGCCGTCTACCGCGAACGCAGCGGCGACGACGGGGTGGCCGATGGCCGCGAGGTCGTGCGGCGCGCCGCAGCGGGCGACGAGCACGCCGCGGCATCCGTCGCCCTCGCGGGCCGTGCGCTCGGCCGCACGATCGGCGGACTCGTGAACGCCCTCGACCCCGACCTCGTGATCGTGGGCGGCGGTCTCGCCTCGGCGGGCGAGCCATGGTGGGCGGCGCTCCGCGAGGCCGCCGACGGCGAGCGCCTGCCGCTGCTCGCCGACACGCCGATCGTGGCCGCAGCGCTCGGCGCGGACGCCGCGATCGTGGGAGCTGCAGCTCTCGTCAGCATCACCGCATCGGAGGAACCAGCATGACCGACCTCGACCTCGAGACGCTGCGCGGCGGGCTGATCGTCTCGTGCCAGGCCTACCCGGGCGAACCCATGCGACACGCGGAGACGATGGCGCAGATCGCCGAGTCGGCCGTGCGCGGCGGCGCCGTCGCGATCCGGGCGCAGGGCATCTCCGATGTACGACTCATCCACGAGCGCGTCGCGCTGCCGCAGATCGGGCTCTGGAAGGACGGCCACGGAGGGGTGTTCATCACGCCGACGCTCGACCACGCGCTCGCCGTGGCAGGCGCCGGTGCCGAGATCGTCGCGATCGACGGCACCCGGCGCGAGCGACCCGACGGGCTGAGCCTCGCCGAGACGGTGCAGCGGCTCCGTGCCGAGACGGGGGTGCTCATCATGGCCGACGTCGGGTCCGTCGACGACGGGATCGCCGCCGCCGATGCGGGCGTCGACCTCGTCGGCACGACGCTCTGCGGGTACACCGGCGAACGACCGAAGACCGACGCCCCCGACATCGAGGTGCTCGCGGAGCTGGCCGCGCGGCTCGACGTGCCGGTCGTCGCCGAGGGGCGCGTGCACACGCCCGCACACGCGTCGGCGTGCATCGACGCCGGCGCATTCGCCGTGGTGGTCGGCACGGCGATCACGCATCCCGCAACGATCACGACGTGGTTCGCCCGCGCCGTGGCGCGCTGAGTGACGGCGGCGACGAGCGCCGGGGGCGTGCTCTCAGACGACTCACGGGTGGGAGCCGACACGGCGGGCATCCCCTTGCCGGAAGCACCGACACGTGCCCGCCGCGTCGCGACCCTTCCCCCCAGAGGGGTCATCGTCACGTCTATTCGGGTAAACGGAGACGACCCTCCGAATGATACCGGATCGACGCGCGTACAGTGAAAGCGTGACTTCATCCGTGTCTCCGCGTCGCGATGCCAGACGCAACCACGAGCGACTGCTCGTCGAGGCGAAGCAGCTCTTCGCCGAGCGCGGAATCGATGCACCCCTCGACGAGCTCGCGGCACGCGCGGGCGTCGGCGCGGGCACGGTCTACCGTCACTTCCCGAACCGCGACGCGCTCGTGCGCGAGATCTACGATGCGGCCGTCGCCGACCTGCACGACTTCGCCCCGCAGTTCCTCGGTGCCGAGACGGGATGGCAGGCGATCGAGCTCTGGCTCGAGCTGGTCAGCGGATGGCTCGTCGCGGCGCCGTACCTGCCGGCCGTGATGCGCCGCGTGGCCGAGCTCGATCCGAACCATCGCCCAGGCACCGAGTTCGCGCCGATGATGGACGCCGTCGTCGACCGGGCGAAGGCCGAGAGGGCCCTGCGGGCCGACGTCACTGCGGTCGACCTCAGCGTGATGGTCGACATGCTCGGCTCGCTCGGGCAGTACGGCGGCGCGTACCAGCCGTTCTGGCGCCGCCAGCTCACGGTCATGCTCGACGGCCTGCGCGCGCGCCCCGACGTCACGCCGCTGCCCGGTGACGGGCAGGCCTTCGACGAGTTCCACGACATGTCGCACGCGAAGGGGCCGAAGCCCGCGCCGCGCTGAGCGGCCGGCCGGACCCCGCGCACCGGCCGTCGTCTGGCTCGCCGCGCCTACCTCGCTCCGCTCACCATGCCGAAGTGACGCGAACCGACCTTCGAGCGGTACTCGAAGGTCGATTCGCGTCACCTGGGTGAGAGATCAGGCCTCGGCGGCTGGGTCCGCGAGGGCTGAGGATGCCGCGGGGAACCAGCCTCGACCGACGACGTCCTTCGCGCGGATGGTCACTACGGCGACCGCAGCGAGCAGCGCGGCGACCCCGGCTCCGACGAAGATCGCGCGGAACCCACCGGCCGCGACGACGTCGGCGCTCGCGCCGCTCTCGGTGAGGGCTGCGGTGACCGCGCCGCTGACGGCGCCGAGCACGGCGAGTCCGAGTGCACCGCCGATCTGCTGGCTGGTGTTCACGAGGCCACCGGCCAGTCCGGACTCCCCGCCGTCCACCCCGTCGACCGCGAGCTGGGTCGCCGTGACGAAGGCGCCGCCGAGGCCGACCCCGATCGCGAGGCTCGGGCCGAGCACGTGCACGAGGAACTCCGCATCGCTCGGCGCCGCAGCGAGCCACGCGAGCCCGCCGGCGAGTACGAGCAGCGATGCGGTCAGCACAGGGCGGATGCCGAAGCGGGCGACGAGCGGCGGCACGACCCCGGCGATCACCACGAGGGCTCCGGCGAGGGGAAGCTGCGAGAGGCCGGCGGCCAGCGCATCGAAGCCGAGCTGCTCCTGCAGGAACACGGAGAGTGCGAAGAACAGCGCCACCATCGCGGCGCCGACGAGCAGCATCACGAGGTTGCCCGCCGTGACCGCGCGATTGCGGAACAGCTCGAGCGGCACGAGCGGCGTCGCGGTGCGTCGCTCGATCGCGACGAACGCGGCGAGCAGGGCGACGCCGACTGCGAGCAGCCCGAGGACGAGCGGGTTCGCGAAGCCGAGCGCTTCGGCGTTCGAGAGGCCCGCGACGAGTGCGACGAGGCCGGCGGTGACGGTCGCCGCACCGGGCAGATCGAGCGTGGTCGCGGCGCCGCGCCGGTCTCGTGCGACGAGGAAGGGGATCGCGACGAGCACGATCGCACCGATCGGCGCGTTCACGAAGAACACCGTCTCCCAGCCGAACGCGCCGGTGAGGAGGCCTCCGGCGAGCACGCCGGCTGCACTGCCGGCGCCCGCGACGGCACCCCAGATGCCGAGTGCCTTCGCGCGGTCGGCCGACGTCGTGAAGAGGTGGGTCACGATCGCGAGCGAGGCCGGGGCGAGCAGGGCGGCGGAGGCCCCTTGCACCGCCCGTGCGGCCAGCAGCCAGTTGCCGTCGGGCGCGAGCCCGGCGGCAACGGAGGCCGCGACGAACCCGGCGGTGCCGATGAGGAAGACGTTCCGGTGACCGAACCGGTCGGCGAGGCGACCGCCGAGCAGCAGCAGGCTGCCGAAGGGCAGCACATATGCGGTGATGACCCAGGCGAGCGCGCCCTGGTCGAGGCCGAGGTCGGCGCCGAGGCTCGGGATCGCGATGTTCACGATCGAGGCGTCGAGCACGACGAGGAACTGCGCGAGGGCGAGGGCGCCGAGCGCCCACCAGCGCAGGTGAGTGCGGTCGGGCGCGCTCGGGGCTGTGATGACGGCCCGAGCCCCGGTCGCAGCATGCTGCTGCGACCGGGCCTCGGCGTGACGGGTGGTGTTCATGGGGGTGTCCTTTCGATTCGACGACGGATGCCCCGAGGAGACCCGTCGAGAGGGGGAGATCAGTTCCAGAGGGAGAGCATCGCCAGGGCGGCGAAGGTGAGCACGCCGAAGGCGACCCACCAGAGCACTCGCTCCGCGGACGGGCCGCCGGACGATGCCGGGGCGATCGGGGCGATGGCGACCGGGTCGGATGCGGCGGACGGGGTGACGGGATTCGCGTCGTTCACGAATTGCTCCAAACGGGTATGGATGAGTGATTAGTCAGTCACTATCGAGGCGAAAGAACAGCCCACACGGCGAGTGGCGCGTGGGCGACAGCTGCTATGACCAGGACGAGAACATCGCGAGGTCGAGGAGCACGAGCGGGATCAGGGCGACCCAGCGCATGACGCGTTCGGACTTCATGGAGCACCTCCTCTCGAGGTGACGGGTTCGGGTGGGTGGTTCACGCGACCGAGCCGGCGTCGGCGCGAGGGCTGGAACTCGCGCTGTCGCCCGAGTCGGGCGCGCCCGCCGCGAAGTCGGGGTGGCGAATGCCCGCCGCGAGCGTCGTGGCCCATGCCGCAGTCGAGTCGTCGATGCCGAGCGTGGCCACGAGGTGGCAGAGCTGGCCGAAGGCGATGAATCGCTGCACCGCGGCATCCGTCGCACCCGATCTCGTCGACGCGAACTCGGTCACGCGCTGGTAGCCGCGCCGCAGGGCTGCACCGATCTCGGGCACCTCGACCGCCGACTGCGCGTGCACCTGCAGCATGAGCAGGTCGCGGTCGGCGATGAGCTCGGCGTAGGCGCCGCCCATGGAGTCGAGGATGCCGTCGGGCGTGGTCGACGTTGCGCGTTCGACGCCATGGCCGAGCGACTCGACCACTCGGTCGTAGCAGGCGTCGAGCGCGCCGACGAAGAGTTGCTCCTTGCTCGGGAAGAGCTTGAAGACGTAAGCCGACGAGATGCGCGCTTCGGCTGCGACGTCGGCCACCGTGGTGCCGCGGTAGCCCGTACGGGCGAAGGCGGTGATCGCGGCGGCGATGACGAGCGGTCGCCGTTCCTCTGCGGTGGAGAGCTTGGTTGCCATATGAGTGACTGTACACTCACTCGCTCGCTATGTGCAAGTGCGAGGTTCGCGCCACGCTCGTGTCGACAGAGCCACCCCCGGGCTCGGGCCGAATTCGCAGACGTCAGTCGGCGGCGCGCACCACGACGAGGTTCGCCCACGGGTCGTCGAACGCGAGGGTGAGGCCGTCGTCGCGCGTCTCGACGCGGTAGTGGGCCATGCGCTCGCCGAGTCCGCCGAGGTCGTCGGCGCTCGGCACGACGATCTCGACCTTGCCGAGTCCGAGCGCGAGTCCGCGTCGGCCGGCGCCGCGACTGTTCCACGTGTTCATGGCCATGTGGTGGTGGTAGTCGCCCGCCGAGACGAAGAGCGCCTGGTCGCCCATCTCGGCCGTCGTCTCGAAGCCGAGCCGCTCGACGTAGAACTCGCGGGCGCTCGCGACGTCGCCGACCGAGAGGTGCACGTGGCCCACCACGGCGTCGCCCAGGCCGAGACCGGATGCCGCGGCATCCGCCCCGCCCTCGGTGAGGTGTTCGCGGAGGTACTCGTTGGGGTCGAGGTACAGCGTCGCCATCTCGATCGTGCCGTGCGTCCAGCTCCACTTCGAGCGGTCGCGGTCGAAGTAGAGCTCGATGCCGTTGCCCTCGGGGTCGGTGAAGTAGAAGGCCTCGCTCACGAGGTGGTCGGCGCTGCCGGTGAAGGTGCCCGGATGCTTCGACGCGACCGAGTAGATCGCGGTCGCGAGCGCCTCACGGGTGTCGAAGAGGATCGCCGTGTGGAAGAGGCCGGCGTCGCGCGGCGAGGCGTGACGCAGCTCGGGCGCGTGCTCGAGGATCACGATGGGCGTGGTGCCGCGGCCGAGCACGGCGACGGGGCCGTCGTGGCTGAGGAGTTCGAGGGTGACGGCGTCGCGGTAGTAGCGGATCATCGCGTCGAGGTCGCCGACGCGCAGCGTCACGGCGCCCATGCCGGTGTCGGCCGCGAGCAGTCCTGCACCCTTCGGTGCGCCATTAGTTGTAATCACAACTAATGATAACCCGGGGGCCGGCGGGCCTATTCCCTCAGGCGCCGACGCTCAACCGCTCGAGCAGCTCGCGGTAGCGCGCGGCGGTCTGCTCGACGATCTCGTGGGGGAGGGTCGGTGGCTCCTCCGAGACCTCCTGGTCCCAGTTCGCGGCGAGCCAGTCGCGCACGATCTGCTTGTCGAAGCTCGCCATGCGCAGCTCGGGCGTCGCGGCGGTGGCGTACGCCTCGGCGTCCCAGTAGCGGCTCGAGTCGCTCGTCAGCACCTCGTCGGCGAGGGTCACGATGCCGGTCGCGCGGTCGGCGCCGAACTCGAACTTCGTGTCCGCGAGAATCAGTCCGCGTGCTTCGGCGATCTCGGACGCGCGGGCGAAGATCTCGAGCGAGAGCTCGCGAAGTTGCGCAGCGACGACCTCGCCGACGAGTTCGACGGTGCGCTCGTACGAGACGTTGACGTCGTGCTCGCCCATCGGCGCCTTCCACGCGGGCGTGTAGATGGGCTCGGGCAGGCGGCCGCCGTTCTGGAGACCCTCGGGCAGCGGGATGCCGCCGATCGCTCCCGTCTGCTGGTACTCCTTCCAGCCGCCACCCGTGATGAAGCCGCGCACGACGCACTCGATCGGGAACATGTCGAGCGTGTGGCAGAGCGTGCCGCGCTCGGCGAACTCGGCCGGCACCTCGGGCAGGGCGAGTGCCTGCAGGCGGTCGTCGAGGGGCTGCGCCAAGTGGTTCGGCACCTCGGGCAGCTGGTCGAACCACCAGCGGGTGAGGCGCGTGAGCATCGCTCCCTTGCCCGGGATCGCGGGCGAGAGCACCTGGTCGTACGCGCTCACACGGTCGGTCGCGACGACGAGCACCACCGGCGAGAGGTTCAGCGGGTCGCCGGTCCAGCTGTCGTCATCGACGAGCAGCTCGGTCGGCACGTACAGGTCTCGCACCTTGCCCGAGTACACGTGGGTCCAGCCGGGGTGCTCCTGCGATGCGTTCATGGTTCCTCTATTCGGCGACGCGGGCGGCGATGTCGGTGCGGTACTGGCCGCCGTCGAGCCGCAGGTGGCCGAGCGCCTCGTAGGCGCGTCGGCGGGCTTCGGCGAAGCCGTCGCCGACCGCGACGACGTTGAGCACACGGCCACCGGTCGCGATGAGCGGCAGGTCGTCGGTCGCCGTGTCGGTCTCGCTCGCGGCGCCGATCGCGGTCGCGGCGTGGGCGAGGTGCACGCCGGGCACGGATGCCGCGCCCTCGATGCCCTCGATCGCACGCCCGGTCTGCGGCGCCTCGGGATACCCCTCGCTCGCGAGCACGACCGTGACCGCGGCATCCGCTCGGAAGACCGGTCGCGGCAGCGAACCGAGCCCGCCGGTCGACGCGGCGAGCAGCAGGCCCGACAGCGGGGTCTCGAGGCGGGGGAGCACGACCTGCGTCTCGGGGTCGCCGAAGCGGGCGTTGAACTCGATCACGCGGATGCCGCGCGAGGTGAGGATGAGGCCCGCGTAGAGCAGCCCGATGAAGGGCGTCTGCTCCTCGGCGAGCTTGCGCACCGTCGGCAGGGCGATCGTCTCGATGACCTCGTCGACGAAGGCCTGCTCGCTGCCGAACCGGCCGCCGCGCCCGTCGGAGGCGTCGGCGAGCCACGGCAGCGGCGAGTACGCGCCCATGCCGCCGGTGTTCGGGCCGGCATCGCCGTCGCGCAGGCGCTTGTAGTCCTGCGCGGGCGAGAGCGGCAGCACGTTCGTGCCATCGGAGAGCAGGAACAGTGACACCTCCTGGCCGTCGAGGAACTCCTCGATCAGCACGGGGCCCTGTTGCAGATAATGGGCGGCGTGGGCGACCGCCGCGTCGCGGTCTTCGGTGACGAGCACGCCCTTGCCGGCGGCGAGGCCGTCGGCCTTCACGACGTAGGGGGCGCCGAACTCGTCGAGCGTGACCTCGACGTCGTCGAGGGTGTCGGCGAGGTTCGCGCGGCCCGTCGGCACGCCGGCGTCCTGCATGATGCGCTTCGCGAAGGTCTTCGACCCCTCGAGCGCGGCCGCGGCCTTGCCCGGGCCGAACACGGCGATGCCGCGGGTGCGCAGCGCGTCGGCGACGCCCGCGACGAGCGGGGCCTCGGGGCCGATGATGACGAACTCGATGTCGTTGTCGAGCGTGTAGTCGCTCACGAGCACCGGGTCGGCCGGGTCGAGCGCGATGGTCGTCACGCTGCCACGAGCCGAAGAGGTGGGGGATGCCGCGATGCCCGCGTTGCCCGGCGCCGCGATGATCTCGTGGCCGGCCTCCTCATCGAGGAGCGCGAGGATGATGGCGTGCTCGCGCGCGCCCGAGCCGAGGACGAGGATTCTCACCGGTTCAGGCTACCGCGTCGGGCTGCGCGGCTTCGCCCCGTGACGCATCGGCCGAAACGCCCTGGCCGCCGCAGCGCTCGGTTCCCCCAGATCGAGCGCCACCATCCCCTCTGCAGATCGAGTGGGCAGAAAGGGCGCTCATTTCGCGCTGAGAACCGCAACAACTGCACACTCGATCTGCTGAGAGGATGGAGGCGTGACTGCGACGCCCGATGACCTGCCCGTGGACGTCCCGAGCCCCCGCGGCCACCGCCTCTTCTGGTGGGTGCTCGCCATCGCCGCCTTCATCGTCGTGATCGACCAGGCGAGCAAGTGGTGGGCCGAGGCTGAGCTCGGCGACGGCACGACGATCCCGGTGATCGGCGACCTCATCCGCTTCGTGCTCGTCTACAACCCGGGCGCCGCGTTCTCGATCGGCACCGAGTACACGTGGATCTTCGCGATCCTCGCGGGCGTCGGCGTGATCGCCGTCACGTGGTTCGCCTGGCGGGTCGGATCGGTCGGCTGGACGATCGCGCTCGGCCTCATCCTCGGGGGCGCGATCACCCACCTCGGCGACCGCCTGTTCCGCGACCCGGGCTTCGGCCGCGGCCACGTCGTGGACTTCATCGGCTACGGCGACTGGTTCATCGGCAACGTCGCCGACATCGCGATCTTCGCGGGCGCCGTGATGATCCTCGTGCTGACGTTCATGGGCATCGCGCCCAAGGGCGGGCGCGTGCGCGACGACGAGTGACGGCGGCGCGGCATCTCGCCTGACCGACGGCACTGACGGCGGCGAACCGCCGGTGGCAGAATGGCCGACATGGCACGCGTGAGGATCGGCGACGACATCGGGCGGGCGGCCGTCACGGCCCTGCAGACGGCGACGGCCGAGGGGGCGGATGCCGCGACATCCGTCGACCGTTCGACCCTCGCCCTCGCGGTGCGCTACACGCTGCAGCTGCTCGCCGAAGAGGCGCCCGGCGGCACGGTCGAGGTGCGGGTTCCGCCGTTCGGCGCCGTGCAGTGCATCGAGGGCCCCAAGCACACGCGCGGCACCCCGCCGAACGTCGTCGAGACGGATGTCACGACGTGGCTCGCCCTCGCGACGGGCACCCTCTCCTGGGCCGACGCACGAGCGGCCGGGCGCGTGCACGCCTCTGGCCAGCGCGCCGATCTCGGCGACGTGCTGCCGATCATCCGCTGACGCGGTTCGGCGTTCGGCGTTCGGCGTTCGGTGCCGTCGTGCCGCTTCAGCGCACCGGCAGTACGAGCGGAACTCCCGTGCGCGGGTGCGGCACGACCTCGACCGGCTGGCCGTAGACCGCCTCGATGCGTTCGGCCGTCAGCACCTCGGCGGGCGCACCCGTCGCGACGACCCGGCCGAGTCGCAGGAGCGTGATGTCGTCGGCATAGGCGGCGGCGAGGTTCAGGTCGTGCAGCACGACGACGACCGTAGCGCCGGCAGCGGCGTGGTCACGGGCGAGGCGCAGCACGTCCTCCTGGTGCTTCAGGTCGAGCGCGGCCGTCGGCTCGTCGAGGAGCAGCACGGGCGTGCGCTGCGCGACGATGCGGGCGAGGGCGACTCGTGCGCGCTCGCCGCCCGAGAGGGAGGGCACGGTGCGGGCGGCGAGGTGCGAGACATCCGTTGCCGCCATCGCGGCGTCGATCTCGCGGTCGTCATCGTCGGCCGCGCTGCTGCCCGCCCACGGGTGGCGTCCCATCGCGACGATCTCCCGCACGGGGAAGGGGAACGAGACCGTGTGCTCCTGCGTCAGCACGGCGCGGAGCCTCGCGAGCACCTTCGGCGACTGGCGGGCGACCGCGGTGTCACCGAGGTGCACGGTGCCCGAGGCTGCCGCGCGGTCGCCGGCGAGGGCGGCGAGCAGCGTCGACTTGCCCGCGCCGTTCGGGCCGATGAGCGCATGCACGCGGCCCGGCGCCGCCGTGAAGTCGACCGAGTCGAGCAGGCGCACGCCGTCGATCTCGACGGCGAGGCCCGTGGCGGTGAGGGCGAGGCCCGTGGCGGTGAAGGCGAGGCTCATCCCCAGCCTCCCGATCGACGGCGCGTTCGCCGGAGCAGCCAGAAGAAGAACGGGCCACCGATGATCGAGGTCAGCATGCCGATCGGCAGGTCGGCCATCGGCACCATCGTGCGGGCGGCGAGGTCGGCGAGGAGCAGCAGCAGCGCGCCGCCGAGGGCGCTCGCGACGAGCAGCGGCCGGTGGGCCGGCCCGAGCACCATGCGCATGAGGTGCGGCACGATGAGCCCGACGAACGCGATGATGCCCGCGAACGCGACGGCCGAGCAGACGAGCACGGCGACCACGACGATCGAGACGATGCGCACCGTCTCGACCCGCACGCCGAGGTGGCGTGCGCCGGGCTCGCCGAGCGAGAAGAGGTCGAGCGTGCGGCCGAGGAGCAGCGCCGCGACGCCCGCGACGACGACGAGCGGCAGCATGACGGCGACCTCGGGCCAGCGGGCGCCGTTCAGCGAGCCGAGCTGCCAGAACACGATCTCCTCGCGGGAGCCGGTGTCGCCGATGAAGGTGAGGAAGGCGAGGGCGCCGCCCGCGAACGCGTTGATCGCGATGCCCGTCAAGACGAGCGTGACGACTTCGGTGCGGCCGCCCGCGCGGCTTGCGAGGTACACCACGAGGGTGGCGCCGAGGCCGGCCACGAAGGCGGCGACGGCCGTCACCCAGTCGCCGAACGCCGTCCAGCCGAGCACGATGGCGGCGGCGGCGCCGAGCGCGGCGCCCGACGAGACGCCGACCACGCCCGGCTCGGCGAGCGGGTTCGCGAAGATCGCCTGCATGACGGTGCCCGCCATCGCGAGCGCCGCGCCGATGAGCAGGGCCATCGCGATGCGCGGGAAGCGGATGTTCCAGAGCGCCGAGTCGGTGTTCGGCAACGCCTCGGGCGCATCGCTCAGGCCGAGGCCTCGCAGGAGCGAGTTCCAGACCTCGTGCGGTGGCACCGGCAGCTGCCCGGCGCCCGCGGAGACGACGACGCCCGTGACGAGCGCGACGGCGAGGCCGCCGAAGAGCAGCAGGCTCCGCGTGCGCGGGGCGAGACCCCGCCTCTCCGTCGCCTCGCTCGCGAGGCTCGGCAGCACGGCATCGGCTGGCGAACTCGCCTCGGCCGGATCGGATCCGGCGGCGTCGGCCGGCGCGTCGGCGCGGGTGTCAGTCATCGAGGTACCCCGACTGCTCGGGCGCCCACACCGCCCGGGCGAGGGCCTCGACGACCTGCGGTGCGCGCGGTCCGAAGCTCAGGATCTCGCTGTCGGCCATGTCGACGAACCGGCGGTGCACGCCGGCGGGTGTCGAGGCGAGCGCGGGTACGCGTTCGAGCAGTCCGTCGATGCCGCCGGCCGACTCGAGGCCGCCGCTCATGAGCAGCACGACGTCGGGCTGGGCGGCGACGAGCGCCTCCGCGGTGACCGGCCGCATGCCCTCCCAGCCGATCTCGCTCGCGATGTCGACACCGCCGATCGACTCGATGAGCGAGTCGGCCCCCGACTCGGCGCCGAAGAGGTAGTAGACGTTCGCCGAGCCGCGCACGTAGAGGAAGGCGATGCGCGGTCGCACGGCCGGGTCGGCGGGGATCGTCGCGTCGATCTCGGCGGTGACGCGGGCGAGGTCGGCGTCGACCTGGGCCGTGAGCAGCTCGCCGCGCTCGGGCACGCCGAGCGCTGAGGCGACCTGCCCGATGAGGTCGTCGATCGTGTCGAGGCTGCGCTCGGAGGTCGTGATCACCACGGGGATGCCGCTGTCGCGAAGCTGGTCGAGCACGTCGAGCGGGCCGAGCGTCGTGTCGGTGATCACGACGGTCGGGTCGAGCGCGAGGATCGCCTCGGCGGTCAGGTTGTGGCCGCCCTGCGTCACGACGGGCAGAGCGGATGCCTCGGCGAATCCGGTCGAGCTGTCACGCCCCACCACGTGGTCGCCGAGGCCGAGGCCGAACACGGTGGCGGCGAGCGAACCCGAGACGTCGATGGGCAGGATGCGCGAGACATCCGTCACTGTCACCTTCGTGCCCTCGTCGTCGGTGACGGTCGCCGGAAGCTGCGGGGCCTCGTCGGAGTCGATCGTCGGCAGCGCCGCGTCGGCGAGGCACGCGGTCGACGGGCCCTCGATCGTGCGCGGCGAGGCGTCGATCGCGAGTTCGGTGAAGGGGGTCGCGCTGGCGACGCACTGCGGCTCGGCGGTCGAGCCGCTCGCGGTGGCGACGCAGCCGCTGGTCAGCATCACGGTTGCTGCGAGGATCGCGGCGACGGCGAGACGGTACGGACGCGATGCCCGGGACGCAGGTGCTGACGTCGGGCGCGGAAGGACACGGGAAGCCATGAAGTGAGGTAAGCCTTACCTTAAAGTTGACAGGGCGGCAGGCTTCACTCTAGCGTCTTCCTTAGCTGAGGCTTACCTAACTCAGCAATCCTCACTCCCACCCTCGCGACGCGTCCGCCGCCTGTGCGCGCCGTCGCTTCGCCATGCCTGGAGGACCGCGTCGTGAAGACACCGTCATCGATACCCACCCGCTCGGGGAGGCGCTGGATCGCCGGCGCACTCGCGGCCCTGCTCGCCGTCGGCGGCTCGATCCTGACTGCGGCGCCCGCGCTCGCCGAAGAGATCGCACCGGCGGCGGTGGCATCGCCGTCGCTCGCCGTGACGCCCGCCGATGACGTGGACCCCGCAGTCGAGAACACGTTCACCGTCTCGGGTACCGGGTACGTCGGTGCCGGGGCGGCGAACGGCGCCTATGTGCTGCTCGGCGATGCCTCGATCTGGAGCGGCGGAGGCCCGTTGGTCGCAGAGGGGTGGATCTCGCTCGGCTGGGTGCCCTCGGGCTCGATCGTCGACGGTGCGTTCACGACGACGCTGAAGGCGCCGGCCGGTTCGTTCGACCCGGCGAAGTCCTACGTCGTCGCAACGTCTGCGGCGCACGGTCTCTCGGTCACCGACCGGTCGCTCGACGCCTTCTCTCCGATCACGATCGCGCAGCCGACTCCGCCGGAGCCGGTGGCCGACCCGGTGCTGACCGTGTCGCCCTCCATCGATGTGGACCCTGCGGTCGAGAACACGTTCACCGTCTCGGGTACCGGGTACGTCGGTGCCGGGGCGGCGAACGGCGCGTACGTGCTGCTCGGCGACGCCTCGATCTGGAGCGGCGGTGGCCCGTTGGTCGCCACCGGCTGGATCGCACTCGGCTGGGTGCCCGCAGGCTCGATCGTCGACGGCGCGTTCACGACGACCCTGAAGGCGCCGGCGGGTTCGTTCGACCCGGCGAAGTCCTACGTCGTCGCGACGTCTGCCGCGCACGGCCTCTCGGTCACCGACCGGTCGCTCGACTCGTTCTCGCCGATCGCGATCGCGCAGCCCGAACCCGAGCCGGTGGTGCCGACGGTGACGGTGTCGAAGACGAGCGGGCTGGATGCCGCGGGCGAGAAGGTCGTCGTGAAGGGCACCGGCTTCGTGTCGAACGCCCCCGCGACGAATGGTGTGCGTCCGCCGCTGGCGGGCAAGTTCGCCGGCGCGTACGTGGTGTTCGGCTCCTTCGCCGAGAACTGGAGGCCGAGCGCGGGGGCTGCGTCGTCGGCGCGGGTCGTGGACTCGCAGAAGTGGGCCGTGGATGCGGCCGACGTCGAGACGATCGGCGGCGCTGCTGCCGGTGCGGTCGCGATCGGCGCTGACGGCTCCTTCGAGGTCGAGCTGACCGCACGCGAGTTCGACAAGGCCCTCGCGGGTGGCAACTACGGCGTGTACACCTACGCCGGCAGCGGCGCCAAGGTCGCCGCGTTCGAGACCTACACCCCGATCGCCTTCGCGACCGAGCCGGTGGTTCCGACGGTGACGGTGTCGAAGACGAGCGGGCTGGATGCCGCGGGCGAGAAGGTCGTCGTGAAGGGCACCGGCTTCGTGCCGAACGCCCCGGCGACGAATGGCGTGCGTCCGCCGCTGGCGGGCAAGTTCGCGGGCGCCTACGTGGTGTTCGGCTCCTTCGCCGAGAACTGGAGGCCGAGCGCGGGGGCTGCGTCGTCGGCGCGGGTCGTGGACTCGCAGAAGTGGGTCGTGGATGCGGCCGACGTCGAGACGATCGGCGGCGCTGCTGCCGGTGCGGTCGCGATCGGCGCTGACGGCTCCTTCGAGGTCGAGCTGACCGCACGCGAGTTCGACAAGGCCCTCGCGGGTGGCAACTACGGCGTGTACACGTACGCCGGCAGCGGTGCCAAGGTCGCCGCGTTCGAGACCTACACCCCGATCGCCTTCGCGACGGTCGAGCCCCCGACGCCCGGCCCCGGTCCCGGGCCCGTTGCGCCTATCGCGAGCGGCTCGCTCACGTGGGGTGTCTCCAGCGCGTTCCGCAACTACGTCGTGGGCGCCATCGCGAAGGGCTCGATCTCGGTCGGCTCGGGCGCGACCCAGTCGGGCGGCGTCTTCCAGTTCGGTCAGACCGGCGGCAGCTACAGCCAGGCGATGGGCACCGGCACCGCCGATTACGCGGGTTCGGTGCGGTTCTCCGGTCACGGCGGCCTGCTCGACCTGACCTTCGCGAACCCGACCCTGCGTGTCACCACGCCCACGAGCGGCGTGCTCGAGGTCTCCGCGAACGGGTCGCGGGTCGACCTCGCGTTCGTGGATCTCGCGCGCGGTTCGAAGTCGCACGTCAACGGTGCGACGCGCATCGCGAACGCACCGGTCACGCTGACCGCCGCGGGAGCCGCCGCATTCGAGGGGTACTACGCAGCCGGCGGTGCGCTCGATCCGCTGACCGTCGTCATCGGCACGCCGGGAGCGGCGCCTACCGGCAACTCGGGCACAGTCGCCAGCACCTCGGCGTCCACGGCCGCACCGCGGAGCGTGCCGGCCACGCCGCCCGCGACGACGGGCATCACGCTCGACCCCGCCACCCTCGCCGCCCTCGCGGCGGGCAAGGAGGTCACCGTGACGGTCGACGGCTTCCAGCCGAACGAGGCCGGCATCATGGTCGTCGTCTACTCGACCCCGACGGTGCTCGCACGCGACCGCGTCGCCGATGCCGCCGGCATCGTGACCTGGACGGGGAGCCTCCCCGCCGGCCTCGCGGCCGGCGATCACACGCTGACCTTCCAGGGGTCGACGGCGAAGGGCATCCGCTTCACCGTCAGCGCACCCGCGGGCCTCTGCACCGTGACCGAGGCCACGCTCGACTGGGGCTTCAAGGCGTCGTTCCTGCAGTACCTCGAGAGCGGCATCGCGAACGGCGAATGGATCGTCGCGGGCGCGAGCGAGCAGGACGGCGTGTTCGGGTTCAGCGGCGGCACCGGTTCGATCGAGGCCGAGACGGTGCGCGGCATCGTCGCGTTCCCCGGCTCGATCGAGTTCACCGGTCATGACGGCGCGCTCGACACGACGATCGCGAACCCGTCGATCGAGTTCGTCAGCGGCGATGAGGCCTACGTGCGGCTCGACGTCACGGGTACCACCCAGCAGGGCGAGCCGGTCACCGCGACCGGCGTGCGCTTCGCAGTGCTCGACCTCGAAGGTGCCCTCGAGCGCGACGGCGACTCGCTCGTCGGCACGGCGGTGCCCGCCGAGTTCACCGAGGAGGGCGCGGCGGCGTTCGGCACGTACGCGAGTGGCGAAGAGCTCGACCCGGTCGCGTTCGCGATCGCGCTGCCGGCCGACTGCGGCATCGAGGCGGATGCGTCGAAGCCCGACGTGAAGCCGGCCGCAGCCGTCGACTCCGAGGTGCAGACAACCGCCGCAGATGGCCCGGCACCGTGGCTCATCTGGCTGCTCGTGGCGGTCATCGCGCTCGCGATCGCCGCGCTCGTCGTGTTCCTGATCGTTCGGAGCCGTCGCACGGCGCACTGACGCAGGTCGAGAGCTGTGGAGGCCCGTTCCGGAAGGAGCGGGCCTCCCGTCGTGGTCGCAGCGAAGGGTGGGACAATGGAGAGGTGACCGACCCCGTGAACACCCCCGAACCCGACGAGCAGCGCATCTCGCAAGGCGCCGATGCGATCGTGCCGCTCGAGACCGAGGTCGAGCGCGACACCGTGACCATGCGACGGGCCCCGCGCTACTCGCGGTTCATGACGCTCGGCGCCCTCGTCGGCGCCGTGGTCGCCCTCATCCTGACCATGAGCTTCCCCGCGAACGACGAGTTCGACCGTGGCCAGGTGTTCGGGTTCCTGCTGCTCGCCTGCGCGGCGATCGGACTCGCCCTCGGCGCCCTCGTCGCGCTCCTCATCGACCGCGCCACCGCGCGCCGCGCGAAGTCGGTCACTGTCGAGCACGAGACGATCCACCCGGTCGACGAGTAGCAGCCGCGTCGCTCTCGGAACCGTCGCTGGCCCGAGACGCAGCGCGAAACGGCGAGCGGATGCCGCGGCATCCGCTCGCCGTTGCCTGTCAGCTGAGTTGCGTGCGCTCCACCCAGCCGAGGTACTCCTCGGTGACGGTGCCGGTGACGTACTCGCCCGTGAAGCACGACAGATCGAGCTGCTCGATGGGGGTGCCCTCGGTGATCGCGGCCTGGAGGTCGGCGACCTCCTGGTAGATCATGTGGTCGGCGCTCAGCTCCGAGGCGATCTCGGGAATCTTGCGGCCGTAGGCGATGAGCTCCTGCCGCGAGGGCATGTTGATGCCGTACACGTGCGGGAACCGCACGGGCGGGGCCGCCGAGGTGAAGGTCACCTTGTTGGCGCCGGCGGCGCGCGCCATCTCGACGATCTCCTTCGAGGTCGTGCCGCGCACGATCGAGTCGTCGACGATCAGGATGTTCTTGCCCTTGAACTCCGTGCCCATGGCGTTGAGCTTCTGGCGCACCGAACGCTTGCGCTCCGCCTGGCCGGGCATGATGAACGTGCGGCCGACGTAGCGGTTCTTGTAGAAGCCTTCGCGGTACTCGATGCCGAGCTTCTGCGCGACCTGCATCGCGGCGGGCCGAGAGGAGTCGGGGATCGGCATGACGACGTCGATGTCGCCCTTGTCCATGTGGGTCTCGATCGTCGTCGCGAGCCGGTCGCCCATGCGCAGGCGCGCCTCGTACACCGAGATGCCGTTCATGATCGAGTCGGGGCGGGCGAGATAGACGTACTCGAACGAGCAGGGAACGAGCACCGGGTTCTTCGCGCACTGCCGCGAGATCATCTCGCCGTCGAGGCCGATGAAGATCGCCTCGCCGGGGCGCACGTCGCGCACGATCTCGTAGCCGCCCGATTCGAGCACGAGCGATTCGGATGCCACGATCCACTCGTCGCGACCGTTCTCGGCGGTGCGGCGGCCGAGGATGAGTGGTCGGATGCCGAACGGGTCGCGGAAGGCGAGGAGCCCGTAGCCGGCGATCAGCGCGATGACGGCGTACGAGCCCTCGACGCGCTCGTGCACCTGCTCGACGGCGGTGAAGACCTGGTCGGGGTCGAGGTCGAGGCCCGTGATCTGGCCCTGCAGCTCGGTGGCGAGCACGTTCAGCAGCATCTCGGTGTCGCTCGTCGAGTTCACGTGGCGGCGGTCGATGCGGAAGAGGTCTTCAGACAGTTCGCGCGTGTTCGTGAGGTTGCCGTTGTGCACGAGGGTGATGCCGTAGGGCGCGTTCACGTAGAACGGCTGAGCCTCCTCTTCGCGCTCGGCGGCGCCCTTCGTCGCGTAGCGCACGTGGCCGAGCCCCATGTTGCCGATGAGCGAGCGCATGTCGCGGGTGCGGAACGCCTCGCGCACCTGCCCGCGCGCCTTCGTCATGTGGAAGATCGGGCCGTCGGCCGTCGCGATGCCGGTCGAGTCCTGACCGCGGTGCTGCAGCAGCAGCAGGCTGTCGTAGATCTGCTGGTTGGCCGGTTCAGTGGAGACGATTCCGACGATGCCGCACATGCGAGCGATGGCTCCTCGAAGGTGGGGGAAGTGTCCGAGCAGGACTCCTCAATCCTCGCATACGTGCACGGGTGAGCCGGCTGAGAGACGGCTGCTGCTCAGCTGAGCGCTTCCCCTGTTCCCTGAGCTCGGCCTGCCCTGAGCCCGTCGAGGGTCGAAGGGGGCCGGATCAGTATTCCGTCGGCTTCGCGAGCACGGCCATCGTGCACCTCGAGACGCACACGAGCTTGCCCGCGGCATCCGTGATCTTGATGTCCCAGACCTGCGTCGTGCGCCCGCGCGTGAGCGGCACGGCCTCGCCGTAGACCCAGCCCTCGGCGACCGGTCGCACGTGGTTCGCGTTGATCTCCATGCCGACGCAGTAGAACTTCGCGGGGTCGACCGTCAGCGTCGCGCCCCAGCTCGCGAGCGTCTCTGCGAGGGCGACGGATGCTCCGCCGTGCAGCACCCCGCCGGGCTGGCGGGTGCGGTGGTCGACGGGCATCCGGCCCTTGAGCGAGCCGTCGGTGGTCTCGGTCAGCTCGATGCCGAGGGTGCGGATCAGGGTGTCGTCGCGCGCGTTCGCCCACTCCAGTGAGGGCTCGCCGAACCAGATGCTCATGCCGTCGAGTCTGTCACGGTGAATCCCGCTGGTTGAGGAGCGAGCGCAGCGAGCGTCTCGAAACCGGGTTGCTCGCGCTCAGGGTTTCGAGATGCTCCTTCGTCGCTCCTCAACCCGCTGTGCCTACGCGAGCTCGGCGATGATCGGGTGCATGGCGTCGTCGAACGCCGCGGCATCCGCTCGCAGCGAGTCGGTCACCGCGACGGTCAGGTCGCCGATCCACCAGACGCCCGATTCGGCGAGCGGCACGACTTCGACGTTGAGCTCGAAGGAGTGCGCGCGGCGGCCGACCTCGCGTTCGTGCTCGGCGATCGTGCCGGCATAGGCGCGGTACGAGTCGCCGCGGCGGGCGGCCGAGGCGTTGCGGTAGCCGTCGTGCGCCCACTCGGCCCAGGCTCGTGACGCCTCGGCGTGCGGCACGATGGCGGCGGCGAGCACTTCGGCGCCGGTGGTCGGAAGCGCGACATCGGTGTCGAAGGCCTCGACGAGTTCCAGCGGCACGGCCGACGTGTGCGTCTCGGGTTCGACGGTCATCGCCCACCAGGCCCGCCACTGCTGCTCGAGCCGGTCGTGCTGATCGATCTCGAGCCGAGCGCCGACGGCGCCGACATCGCGCAGTCGCGGCAGTTCGAGGGGGGAGGCGATGCCGAGCACTTCGCGAAGGTAGAGCGCGAGGAGGACCGGGCGACTCGCATTCTCACGGATCACCCACGATGGCGTGCCCCCCGGCTGCATGGCTGAATTCTAGTCCGCGGTTGGCGCGGCGGCACGGTTCGGCGCGCGGGGGGAGCGGATCGACGGGCAGGGCGGCGGGTACGCTGGTCGGGTGACCTCGAACTCGTCCTATGCCGCTGCCGGAGTCGACACGCACGCGGGGGACCTCGCCGTCGAACTGATGAAGGCGTCGGTCTCCGCGACGCACGGGCCCAACGTGCTCGGCGGCGTCGGCGGATTCGCCGGGCTCTACGACCTCTCGTTCGCGAAGGACTACACCCGGCCGCTGCTCGCGACCTCGACCGACGGCGTCGGCACGAAGATCGCGATCGCGCAGGCGCTCGACAAGCACGACACCATCGGCCAAGACCTGGTCGGCATGGTCGTCGACGACATCGTCGTGGTCGGCGCGAAGCCGCTCTTCATGACCGACTACATCGCGTGCGGCAAGGTCGTGCCCGAACGCATCGCCTCGATCGTTACGGGCATCGCCCGCGCCTGCGCCGAGACCGGCACCGCCCTCGTCGGCGGGGAGACGGCCGAGCACCCGGGTCTCATGGGCGCCGACGACTACGACGTCGCGGGTGCCGCGACCGGCATCGTCGAGGCCGACCGCCTGCTCGGCGCCGAGAAGGTGGAGTCCGGCGACGCCGTCATCGCGATCGCCTCGAGCGGCCTGCACTCCAACGGCTTCTCGCTCGTCAGGCACATCCTGACGAGCGCCGGCATCGGGTACACCGACGCCTCGGCCGAACTCGGCACGACGTGGGGCGAGGCGCTCCTCGAACCCACGCGCCTCTACACCGGCCAGCTCGTCGAGTTGCTCGCCGGCCCGCACGGCGACGCCGTGCACTCGCTCTCGCACGTCACGGGCGGCGGCATCGCCGCGAACCTCGCCCGCGTGCTGCCGCTCGGCTCCTGGGTCGAGCTCGACCGCACGAGCTGGTCGCCCGCCCCCGTCTTCCGCGTGCTGAACGACCTGGCCGGCACCTCGCTCGAATCGACCGAGGGCACCTGGAACCTCGGCATCGGCTTCTTCGCCGTCGTGCGAGCGGATGCCGCGGCATCCGTCATCTCGGCGCTCGGCGCCCTCGGCCTCCCGTCGTGGCAGGCCGGCACGGTGACCATCGGCGACCGCGATCTCGCTGGCTTCGAACAGGGAGCCAAAGGCGTCGACGGCGGCGCCGTGCGACTCGTCGGCTCGTACGCGAGCTGATCGGCCGCGCCGTGCAGACGCCGGTCTCGATCGGACTCATCGGCACCATCGAGGCGTCGATCGTCGCCGCGCTCGCGCCGCGCATCGAGCGGCTCGGGTTCCACGCGCTGTGGCTCAACGACATCCCGGGCGGCGACTCGCTCGCGGGACTCCGCGTCGCCGCGGCCTCGACCTCCTCACTGCGCCTCGCGACGGGCGTCATCCCGCTCGACCGACGCCCGGTCGACGCACTCGACCTCTCGGGGCTCCCGGCCGACCGGCTGAGGCTCGGCATCGGATCCGGCCGCACCGCGCAGTCCCTGGCGCTCGTCGGCGACGGCATCACGGCGCTCCGCGAGGCCACCGGCGCCGAGATCGTCGTCGGCGCCCTCGGCCCGCGCATGCGCCGCCTCGGCGCCGAGCGTGCCGATGGAGTCCTCCTGAACTGGCTCACCCCGCAGGCGGCGGCTGCCACGACCGCCGAGCTGCACGACCTGGCGGGTGCCCGGCCCGTGCAGTCGGTGCTGTACGTGCGCACCATCGTCGACCCTGCGGCGCGCGGGCAGCTCGAAGCGGAGGCTGAGCGGTACGAGCAGGTGCCGGCGTATGCCGCGAACTTCGCCCGCCTCGGCATCCGGGCGATCGATGCGACGATCGACGACGCTCGTGCGCTCGTCGCCTACGACGGCACGGTCGACGAGGTCGTCGTGCGCGCGATCACGCCGAGCGGGTCGCTCGCCGAGTACGAACACCTCGTCGAGACGACCGCTGCGTGGGCCGAACACGGCGAATAGGTGCGCGCAGCGATCGGTTCGCGCACGACGCAGCGAGCGACCTCGTCGCAAGAGCAGCGGATGCCGCGGCATCCGCTGATCGGTCACCGCTGGGCCGGGCCGCGGGGGCCGGGTGTCTCGCGGTGGTACGAGGTCGTTACGAGCTGGAAGAGGAACGAGCGCTTATGCGCGCTGTTCGTCTCCGGCGACGTAGGTGTCGTCATCGTCGGCGGCATACTCCGCCCACTTCGACGCCTCTTCGCTGTACTCGTCATGCGGCGAGCTGGTGGTGAGCTCGCGCTCAAGCGCGTTGTAGTCGGTGTTCGGGCTGAAGTACTTCAGCTCCCGAGCGACTTTGGTGTGCTTGGCTTTCTGACGGCCGCGCCCCATGCGTGACCCCCTTACGGCATCTGGCCGGGTGGGATTTGGTCTTCACCCGGCGCTCATCTGATAAATGAATTCGTCCAACCGCCAGTTTAGCACCGCCGCAGACACGCTTCGGCGTACTGCACAGGCATGCCGGAGGACGTATGGTGGGCATTCGGCTCGCGTGCTGCGAGCACACAGCAAGCCGTGCTGAGATTGTCAGGTGATGACGAGCCCCGAACGCGTGAAGGTCGTGGTGATCGGCGCCGGACAGGCCGGCTTGTCGGTCGCCTTCTATCTGCGTCGGTTCCAACTCGTGGCCGACGAGGATTTCGTCATGCTCGACCGTGCGCCCGGGCCAGGCGGGGCCTGGCAGCACCGCTGGTCATCGCTCCGGCTCGGCACCGCGCACAAGGTCAACGACCTACCTGGCATGGCAGAACTCGGATTGAGCTTCGACACCGCCGACCGAAACCTCCCCGCGAAAGACGTCGTCGCCGAGTACTACGACCGCTTCGAGCAGCACTTCGACCTGCGTGTGCGGCGCCCCATGAACGTGCGCCAGGTCGTGAACGACGGCGTCGACCTGCAGGTGCGCTACGAAGACCTCGCCCCGCAGCCGATCGAGGAGCAGAAGGCGGCACGAGGACTCTTCGGTCGTCGGCGCAAGACGTTCGAGGAACCGCCCGCGCCCGCCGCGCCGCAGCACGAGATCAGCACCCAGTTCCTCGTGAACGCGACGGGCACCTGGGGTTCGCCGTTCGTGCCGTACTACCCGGGCATGAGTGAGTTCGCCGGCCGCCATGTGCACACCTCCGACTTCACCGACGCCGAGGACTTCCGCGACAAGCACGTCGTCGTGGTCGGCGGCGGCACCTCGGCGATCGGCTTCATGCTCGAACTCGAAGAGGTCGCCGCCGGCCTCACCTGGGTGTCGCGTCGGCCGATCGACTGGCTCGACCGGCAGGAGCTCGACCTCGAAGGGGCATCCGCCGCCGTCGCCATGCAAGATGAAGCCGCGCGCTCGGGCCGGGCATTGCCGTCGATCGTGAGCGGCACCGGCGTGCCGAAGAGCCGCCGCATCGCCGCTGGCATCGAGCGCGGGCTGCTCGTCGCGCGGCCCATGTTCGACCGCATCGAGGGCGACCGCGTGGTCTGGGACGGCGACGAGTCGGGCATGGCCCGGGCCGACGCGATCATCTGGGCCACGGGGTTCCGCCCCGACCTGCGTCACCTCTCGCCGCTGAAGCTGCGCGAGAAGGCCGGCGGCATCACGGTGGGGCAGGGCGCCGCGTGGAGCGACCCGCGCATCTTCCTTGCGGGCTACGGGCCGCAGGCCTCGACCATCGGCGCGAGCCGGGCGGGACGCATGATCGCGCGCCAGATCATGGCGATGCTCTGACCACTGCTGGTCGAGCCCGTCGAGACCGTGCTGAGCCTGTCGAGAGCCTGAACGGGCGCGATTCGCGGACGACCGGGGTCTCAGCCGTCGAGCCGGTGCGCCTGCACCGCATCGTAGGTGAGCCGCAGCAGCTCGCCGGCGCGATCGATCTCGCCCTGCAGCAAGCGCACGACAAGGAAGTCGACGATCGCCATCTGCGCGAGGCGACTCGACATGGCCCCGGTGCGATACCGGGATTCACGTGCACTCGTCACGAGCAACTGATCGGCAACGGACGCGAGCGGGGAATCGGGATAGTTGGTGATCGCGACCGTCGTGGCTCCGCGGCCCCGCGCGAGGGTGAGCATCTGGTGGGTCTCGAGCGTCTGACCCGAGTGCGAGACGCCGATCGCGATACTGCCGGGGCCGGTCAGCGCGAACGAGGTGAGTGCGAGATGCGCGTCGGTCCAGCAGAAGCTCGGCACGCCGATGCGGTGCAGCTTCAATTGCAGGTCCTGTGCGGTGAGACCACTCGAACCCGCACCGAAGACGTCGATGCGAGGCGCAGTGCGGATCGCGCCGACGACGGCGTCGAGCGCGTCGAGATCGAGGCTGCGCGCGGTCTCCTCGATCGCGCGAGCCTCCTGGTAGGCGACCTTCGTCACCACATCGAGCGCGGAGTCGTTCGCGTCGATCTCGGCGTCATCGACGCGGAACAACTCACGCGCCGCCTGTTCGCGGCTGTTCGCGCCGGCGATCGCGATGCGGAACTCCTTGTAGCCCGCGTAGCCGACGGCGCGGCAGAAGCGGGCGACCGACGCGGGAGACGTCTCCGCGAGCTCGGCCAGCCGGGTGATCGTGGACTCCACCACGACGGCGGGCCGGTCGAGCACCAGTTCGGCGATGTGGAACTCGGCCTTCGAAAGCGAAGGCATCCGCTGTCGGAGGGAGACGAACACGTCGGTCATCGGGGGCCTCCCAGGGCGGCCGCGACAACGGCCGGCCGACGTCGTATCGGACTGGACTCATTCGAGGCTCGTTGCGGAGGCACCCGGTTGGAGTCGAATACTACCGGGCCCGGATGTCGCGTTGCGGTTGCCGCGATCGATGGAAGTTGTGCGCTCAGGGTCATGCTCGGCTCACATCCTCGACGCCGCATCGGCCACTCGAGCGCGCACATCGCGTACCTCGTTCGATGAGCGTGTGGGATGCACGCGGTTCGAGAGCAACACGACCGAGCGCTCGCCGCCGGGCTCGGTGGCGAACGCGGTGCCGGTGAACCCCGTATGTCCGGCGACATGCGGGCCGAGCCCGCGCATCCACTCCTCGTCGAGTCGCGGGCCGAGCGCCTGCCCGAAGCCGGGATCGTCGGGAAGCGGGAGCGGTGTCACGAGCGCGTCGGCGACCACCTCCGGCAGCACCCGTGTCCCGTCGATCTCGCCGCCGGTGCGCAGCGCCTCGGCGAAGCGCAGCAGATCATGCCCGGTCGCGAAGAGGCCTGCGTTGCCGCTCACACCGCCGAGTGCCGCGGCGGTCTCGTCGTGCACCTCGCCGTGCACGAGTCCGCGGCCCGGCTGGAATTCCGTCGCGGCGATGGACTGCCGCAGCTCTGCTGCGGGCCGGAATCCCGTGGAACGCATTCCGATCGGGTCGAGCACCCGTTGCCGAACGACCTCGTCGAGGCCGGCGCCCGCCAGTGCCTCGACGGCGAGGCCCGCCCAGATGTACCCGACGCACGAGTAGCGATGCACTGCTCCGGCAGGAAACTCGGGACGCGAGCCCGCGCGGAACCGTCGCGCCTCCGGGTCGGGATCGCGGTCGAGCCATTCGGCGGGGAGCCCGGCCGTGTGGCCCAGCAACTGGGCTACGGTCGTCGACCGCCAGCGTCGGTCTTCGAACTCGGGCAGGAGTTCCGCGGCGGGCAGGGTCGGGTCGAGTCCCCGGGCATTGAGCTCTCCGATGAGCGCCGCGCCAACGATCGGCTTGGTCACGGAGGCGAGATCGAAGCGCGTGGCCGCCGTGACCGGTTCCCCTGCGCCAGTGGTCGGAGCATCGGGCGCGTCCCACCGCCGAGTGACTCCGGAATGGCGCTCGAACACGATCTCTCCGCCGACGGCGATGAGCGCGCTGACGGCCGAGCCGAGCGCGCCGTCCGGTGCGCGGCTCAGGATCTGCTCGATCGAAACGTCCTCGATGCACATATGAAAAAAATAGTCTGAATACTTCACATAGGCGACATTTTTGTACATACTGGGGTCCGACCAGCCCACTGACGTGAAGGATCATCTCTCGCTGATGAGCATTCAAGACCTCCTGCTCGATCGCCAGGACGACGGCGCGCGGCCACTCTCGCCCACCGAGTTGCGGCTCGACGCCTCAGCCGAACTCGATGCGAAGTCGAGCCTCGAAGTGCTGCAGCTGCTGAACGCCGAGGACCGGGTGGCGGCCGAGGCTGTCGCCGCGATCCTGCCGCAGCTCGCCGACCTCGTCGACGTCGCCGCCGAGCGCTTCCGTCGTGGCGGCACGGTGCACTACTTCGGCGCAGGCACCTCCGGTCGGCTCGGAGTGCTCGACGCCGCCGAACTGCTCCCCACGTTCAACCTCGAGGCGGGCCGGGTCGTCGCGCATATCGCC
This sequence comes from Agromyces sp. CCNWLW203, assembly GCF_036576125.1. Lineage (NCBI taxonomy): Bacteria > Bacillati > Actinomycetota > Actinomycetes > Micrococcales > Microbacteriaceae > Agromyces > Agromyces sp. CCNWLW203. The sequence goes on from NZ_JAZHYX010000005.1 coordinate 247,938, forward strand.
GGCGGTGCCGCGGCACTCGTGAACGCCGTCGAGGACGCCGAGGACTCCGAGGCGGAGGGGCGAACGGCCGCCGCCGATGTCGGAGCAGACGATGTCGCGATCGGCCTGGCCGCCAGCGGCAACACCCCCTACGTCGGCGGCGCGCTCGCCGCTGCGCGTTCGGCCGGCGCCTACACCGCCCTCGTCTCGAGCAATCCGAATGCCGCGCTCGCACCACTCGCCGACACGAACCTCGTGCTGGCGACCGGCGCCGAGGTGCTCACCGGCTCGACGCGGCTGAAGGCGGCCACCGCCGAGAAGCTCGTGCTCAACGGCTTCTCGACGGCTCTCATGGTGGCCGTCGGTCGAACGTGGTCGAACCTCATGGTCTCGGTCGTCGCCACCAACGACAAGCTCCGCCTGCGCACCGTGCGCATCCTGCAGGAGGCGACGGGCCTCGAGGCCGAGGCAGCCATGGCGCTGCTGGCGTCGGCCGGCGGTGAGCTGAAGACTGCGATCGTCGCTGCGATCGCCGCCGTCGACGTCAGCGACGCCCGTTCGCTCGTCGCGCGTCACCACGGCTCGGTGCGCGATGCGCTCGCCGAGGCATCCGTCTGACCGCTCGTCCTGCACCACCCAGCACTGCAAACACACACAATCAAGGAGAGAAACATGATGAGGCGACGTACCCTCACAGCCGCGGCACTGCTGACCGGCTCCGCTCTGTTGCTCAGCGCCTGTGCACCGAGCGCTTCCAGCGGCGACGAACAGGCGAGCGGTGACGCGGTCACCCTGAAGGTCTGGTCGTGGCGCACCGAAGACGTCGAGGCATACAACAAGATCTTCGACGTCTTCGAGGCGGAGCACCCGAACATCACGGTCGAGTTCGAGGCGTTCCAGAACACGGAGTACAACCAGATCCTGACGACAGGCCTCGCCGGCAGCGACGGGCCCGACGTGCCCATGGTGCGCGCGTACGGCCAGCTGCAGCCGAACATCGAGGCCGGTCAACTCGTGCCGATCGACGGCGAGGTCGAAGGGCTCGACGACATCGCTCCCAGCGTCATCGCCGGGGCGAAGGGCAAGGCCGACGGCAAGACGTACGCCGTGCCGCTGGCCACCCAGACCCTGCAGATGTTCTACAACAAGCAGATCTTCGAAGAGCAGGGCCTCGACGTGCCGACCACTTGGGACGAGTTCATCGAGGTGCAGGAGAAGCTGCTCGCGGCCGGCATCACGCCCATGGCGCTCGGCGCGAAGGACGACTGGATCCTGCCGATCTTCGCCGACATCGTGGGCAGTGCCCGCTACGGCGGTTCGGAGTTCGAGGAGAAGGTGCTCTCGGGCGAGACCGACTTCAACGACCCCGACTACGTGGCATCGCTCGGTATCATCACCGAGATGGAGAAGTACCTCACCCCCGACGTCGTCGGCGTGAGCTACACCGACAGCCAGATCCAGTTCTCGTCGGGCCAGGCGGCGCAGTTCCCCGGCGGTTCCTTCGAGATCGCGACATTCCGCAACCAGGCACCCGACCTCGAGTTCGGCTCCTACCAGGTGCCCCTGCCCGACGACGCCGTGCTCGATGCGCCGGTCTCGCCGGCCTACGCCGACGGCAACTTCGCCATCAACACGAAGTCGGACCACCAGGACGAAGCCGTCGAGCTGCTCAACTGGCTCGCCACCCCCGAGTTCGGCCAGCTCGTCGCCGACGAGCTGAACCAGTTCTCGGCGATCCCCGGGGTCGAGTACGAGGACGCCGCCATGCAGGAGGCGTGGTCGAACTACGAGGCCGGCCAGGCTCCGTACCTGCTGCTCGTCGACTTCCGCTACGGCGAGCCGCTCGGCACCGCCGTGCTCGGCCAGCAGGTGCAGAAGATGTTCCTCGGCGAGACCGATGCCGCGGGCGCTGCAGCAGCACTGCAGACCGGCATCTCGCAGTGGTTCACCCCCGGCGAGTAGTCGTAACGCCCTTTCCCATCCCATAGCGAGGAAACGAAGACCATGTCCGCCGTCTCTGCACTCAAAGCGCCCCGCCGGCGCGGGAACACGGGCATCGCCCTGTCCCGGCGTGCGGGCATGGTCTTCGTCCTTCCTGCGCTGATCCTCTTCGCGGTCTTCATCGCGTATCCGCTGTTCACCGCGCTCAGCTACTCGTTCTTCGGCTGGACCGGCATCCTGCGCGGTGACTTCGTGGGCATCGAGAACTACGTCACGCTCTTCACGAAGCTGCCGTACAGCGAGGACATCCCGAACGCCTTCGTCCACAACATCCTGCTGTTCTTCGGTGCGATGGTCTTCCAGAACACGGTGGGCCTCGGTCTTGCGAGCCTGTTGCACGGACTGACCCGTTTCAAGCGCTTCTTCCAGACGATGTACACGCTGCCGTACCTCGTGTCGCCGCTCGTCATCGGCTACCTCTGGTCGTTGATGCTCTCGCCGCTGTTCGGCCCGGTGAACGCGATACTCCGCGGCATCGGGCTCGGCGAGCTGGCCCAACCCTGGCTCGGCAACCCGCAGACGGCGATCTGGGTCGTCGTGCTCGTCACGGCCTGGCAATGGATCGGCTTCCCCGTGCTGCTCTACGGCGCCGCCCTCGGCGGCATCCCCGAGGAGATCGACGAGGCCGCCTCCCTCGACGGAGCGAGTGCGTGGCAGCGCTTCCGGTCGATCACGCTGCCGATGCTCGTGCCGGCGATCGGCACGGTGAGCGTGCTCACCTTCATCGGCGCGATGGAGGCATTCCCGATCCCGTATGCCCTGGGCGGGTCGCAGGGCAACCCGGCCGGCGCCACCGATGTGCTCAGCCTCCTCTTCTACCGCTCGGCCTTCGAATCGGGCTCATCGAACGCGATCGGCACGAGCTCGGCGATCGCAACACTGCTCTTCCTCTTCATCTTCGGCATCTCGATGCTGATCACCATGCTCCTGCGCCGGGCCGAACGGAAGCTCTTCTGATGACCGCGACGATCACCCCCAGCACCGCCGACGGGGCGGCAGACAGCCGTCACGGCCGCACGCCGGGCCGCCCGAACGGCGCAGCCCAGCGCCGCCGCCCCAAGGTGACCGCCGGAGGCATGGCCTCGAGCGCGTTCCTCTGGCTGTATGCCGCGATCTCGATCGCGCCGCTGCTGCTCATGGTCTCGAACTCGCTGCGCACGACGCAGGACATGGCCACCGACCCCCTCGGCCTGCCGCTGCCGCCCGACTTCACGAGCTACCAGAAGGCGTGGATCACGGCGTCGTTCGACACCTACTTCTTCAACTCGATCTTCGTCACCGTCGCCTCCGTGCTGCTGTCGACCGTGGTCTCGCTGCTCGCCGCGTATGCCTTCGCCCGCACGAAGTCGAGGCTGTTCACGGCGCTCGAGGGGCTCTTCCTCTCCGGGCTCATGCTGCCCGTGTACCTCGCCATCCTTCCGTTGTTCTTCCTGCTGGAGGCGGCCGGCATGATCTCGAACCTCTGGGGCCTCATCCTCGTGTACGGGGCACTCGGCATCCCGTTCTCGACCTTCGTGCTCGCGAGCTTCTTCCGGCAGCTGCCGATCGAACTCGACGAAGCGGCACGGCTCGACGGCGCCGGACCGTTCCAGACCTTCTGGCGGGTGCACCTGCCGCTCGTGAAGCCCGCGATCGCGACCGTCGTCGTGTTCCGCTTCGTACCGGTGTGGAACGACTTCTTCTACCCGCTGATCCTCATCCGCGACCAGGACGCCTACACGCTGCCGGTCGGCATCACCCGATTCTTCGGTGAATACCAGACCGACTGGGCGACCCTCTTCGCCGGCCTCACCCTCGCGACGATCCCGCTCGTCGTGCTCTTCCTACTCGCGACGAAGCAGATCGTCTCGGGCCTGACGGCCGGCATGAGCAAGTGAGCGTGCTGCTCGGCATCGATATCGGCGGCTCGGGCAGCCGCGTCGCGATCCGCTCAGGAGACGGCCCGCGTCGCGAGCTCACGGGCCCGCGCATCGGCGTGACCACCGGCGGCAGCTCAGTGCCCGAGACGGCGATCGCGCTGCTGCGACGCGCGCGCGAGCTCTGGCCGCGCGAGTGCGCCGCGCTCGACGGCGTCGGCCTCGGAGCGAGCGGTCTCGCCACCCTCGTCGCCCGTCCCGACGAGCTCGCTCGGGCGATGCGCGCCGAACTCGCAGGCACGTCCGCCGACCGACTTTCACCGGTCGCGGTCGCGATCGACGCGGTCACCGCGCACCTCGGCGCCCTCGGTGGTCGTCCCGGCGCGATCGTCGCGCTGGGAACCGGCGCGATCGCCTTCGGCACCGACGGACTGGAGATCTGGCGCCGCGTCGACGGCTGGGGGCATCTGCTCGGCGATCGAGGCGGTGGCGCGTGGATCGGAAACCGCGGACTCGAGATGGCGATGCGTGCACATGACGGCGTGGATGCCTCGGGCGCCGCCCTGCTCGTTCGTGCCCGCGCCCGCTTCGGCGACCCGCTCGAATGGCCGGCCCAGTTGTACACTCGCGACGATCGGGCCGGAGTCCTCGCCGGATTCGTGCCCGAGGTGGCCGAACTCGCCGCCTCCGGCGACGTGGCGGCGACGGCGATCATGGCCGCCGCTGGCGAGGAGGCGGCGCGCAGCGGCGTCGCAGCCCTCGCACCGGGGCTTGCCGCGCGGCTCGCCGCGACCGGTGGCGTCTTCGGTGCCGGTGGCGTGCTCGCAAGCTCCTTCGCCCGGACCGTCACTGCGCTTCGTGCCGACGTCGAGGTGACGGCGCCGCTCGGCGATCCGCTCGACGGGGCACTCCTCCTCGCCGGTCGGGTCGCTCGCGGCGAGGTCTCCACGCATGAGCCGTACGTCTGGACGGCCGGCTCGATCGCGAGATGAGCGTCGGGCGCGCTGCGACGGCGCAGCCTCAACCCGCGGCGGGGCCGCTGTCGCGGGCGCGTCGGCCGAAGGTGCCCGAGGTGACCGTGCGGTAGGACTCCCGCACCATCGACTCGAGCACGCCGAGGTCGACGTCGTCGAGGTTCTTGAGGTAGAGGCATCCGACGCCCGTGGTGTGCGTGCCGAGCTTCGCGAGAGCTTCCGCGTGTGCGCCGACGCCCTCGGGGAAGTAGATCGTCGTGGCGGCCTTGCGCGGCGAGAAGCCCGCCGCCCCGGCATTGCCGGTGCGGCCGCTTTCGTACTCGTAGTGGTACTCGCCGAACCCGATGATCGACGGGCCCCACATGCGCGGCGGCTCTCCGGTCACGCGTGAGAACAGCTCGAGCAGGGTCTCGGCGTCGCGGCGCCGCACGGGGTGCGCGACCCGGTCGATGAACTCGTGCGCCGAGGCATCCGTGTAGTCCGTGGCCATGGGGGCAGCCTAGCTCCGGCGGGCTCGCGCCGGCAGGGTCGCGCCACAGCCTCGCTCGGGCGCAGCAGGGTTCGCACGGGCTCGCCGGGCGCTCAGGGACGCCTTGTAGAGTTGTGGCGATTCTCGATCACTCGACTCCCGGGGGCACTTGTGAACCGTGCGGCGCAGCTCGCGCGTGGCTCGGGCACCGCTTCGGTCGCCCTCACCCTCGCGGCCTTCTCGCACGGCGTCGCCGCCGGCGAGGCCCCCGGCGCGATCGGGTTGCTGCTCGCGGGCATCGTCGCGCTCGGGGCATCCGTCGCCTTCGTCGGCCGTCGTTCGACGCGGCTGCGCACGACGCTCGCGGTGCTCGTCAGCCAGGGGGCGTTCCACGTGCTGTTCGGTGTCGGCGCGGGCGTCGGCGCGGGCGCATCGACCGGATCGTTCGTCGTCGGCGGTCACCACGAGGCCGTGGCTTTCGTCGGCGCTGATGTCGCGCCCGTCGGTCATGCGCACGCCGACGCCGCGATGCTCATCGGCCACGCGCTCGCCGCGGCCGCGACGATCGTGTACCTGCTCGCGATCGAACGTGCGGCCTGGCGTGCGGTGACCGCGGCCGCGCGCCGGTTCGCGCTGCGACTCACCGAGGCGGTGCCGCAGCTCGCGCTGCTTCCTCCCGCCGTTCGCACGGTCGCCTCGACGCGTGCGCCGCGGCTTCGCTCGCGACTCCGCTTCACGGCGCTCGGATCCCGCGGCCCGCCGCTCGCGCCCGCTTCCGTGTGATCCCGCCGCTCGGCGGAACCAGAGCATTCCGGATGCCGCCGCGCACACGCCGATCGCGTGGGGCTGCCGCCCCGGACCGAGGAGAGAGAACTCCCATCGCAATGAACAACCAGACCAACCAGAACAACCAGACCACGCCGAGCTCCGCGACCACCGCAACCGCCGTGGACCTGCGTGCCCGCACGACGCGCCTGCGCGCCCTGGTGCTCGCCGCTGCGGCGCTCACCGTCGCCGCCGGCATCACGCTCGCGGGCGCGTCACCCGCGTTCGCACACGACGAGCTGCTCGCATCGAGCCCCGAGCCCGGCGAGGTCTTCGACCAGGCGCCCGCCGAGGTCGCCCTCGACTTCTCGAACGACATCATCGAGGTCGGCACGGCGATCGTCGTGGTCGACCACCACGGCGGCGATGTCGAGGTGGGCGAGCCCGAGGTCGTGGGCCCGCGCGTGACGGCTTCCCTTCCGGCCGATCTCGAGGGCGACTACCAGGTGCGGTGGCGCGCCGTGTCGAGCGACGGGCACCCCATCGAAGGCACGATCGACTTCGGCGTGGGCGCCGACGCGACCGGCGTCTGGACCGAGGAGCCGGCCCATGATGACGCGGCGACCGGCGAGGAACCCGCTGAAGGCGACCATGCCGACGGGGACCACGCAGAGGGCGACGACGGCGCGCAGAGCGGCCCCGACGGATGGGCCGTCGCCGGCTTCGTCGTCGGCGGACTCGGCATCCTCGCGCTCCTCTCCGCGCTCATCGTGAACGCGAAGCGCAAGAGCGCAGGCCCCGGCGCCGGCTCGGGCGACGGTGACGGTGAGGGTGGCGGAGCCTCCGGCACGGGCACCGGGGCATCCGGCGACAACGCCTGAGACCGGCCCGTCTACGGTGCTCGCCGTTCTTCTGAGCGGCGAGCTGCATCGAGGACGCGCTCGACCGAGACGCCGGCGCGGCGTCGGGCGAACAGGGAGCTACATCGGTGACCCGTTCGCCTGTGCCGGCGCAGAGGGTGGGGGCGGAACGAGGTCGACCACCCAGTCGTTCGTGTGCAGCACGAGGCCGAGCTTCACCTCGAACTCCTCTTCGCCGAGCAGCCGGAAGCCCGCCTTGCGGCAGACGGCGTTCGACGGCGGATTGTCGACTCGCGGGTACGCGTGCACGGGCAGCACCTCGCCGTCCGCACGCGCGACGTCGAGCATCGCAACCACAGCAGCGGGCGCGATGCCTCGGCCGCGGTACTCCGCCTCGACCGACCAGCCGGCCTCGAGGGCGGGTTCGCCATGCCAGTCGTGCTGCCAGTAGCCGACCATTCCGACGCCCTCGGGATGCCCCGGGATCACGATGCGGAACTGGTGAGCGGTGCCCTCGCGCTGCAGGCGGAGATAGCGTTCGTGCCGCGCGAGCACCTGCTCGTCGTTCTCGGGGCCGCCGAGCTGGTTCATGAGCTCGGGCGTGTTCGCTCGGTGGAGCAGCGCGAGGTCGTCGTCGGACCACGGGTGCAACTCGATGTCGCTCATGACTCCCATCACACCACCGCCCACCGACACGCCGACGGCCTCGTGGCTGCTCGCCCCCTGCAATCGCGCGATCGAACGGACGCATGTTGTCGCTTCTCCGATGCGAGTAGCGACAACATGCGTCTTCTCGACAGCGGGAGAGCGGGAGAGCGGGGCAGCGGGGCAGCGGGGAGAGGGCCAGGGGAGAGGGGAGAGGGGAAGAGGGAAGGGGCGCAGGGCGCGACGGGAGCGCGTGCGGCATGCAGAAGGGCGGCGCCCCGGGGGAGGCGCCGCCCAGTAGAGGGGCTCGTCGAACAGCGGCTAGTGGTCGCCGAGCGTCGCGAGCACGTCACTGCGCACCTGCGCGAGGCGCGCCCGCAACAGGGTCACGGTCTCGGGCGCCACCCGCCCGCGGCTCGCCTGCGTGCGCAGGTCGGTGCGCAACTGCTGCCGGAACTCGCTGAGCGCGAGGTCGGCCTCGTGCACCGCGCGGCTCGTCTCGGCGCGGGCGTCGCCGCTCCACGAGGTCGAATCGTCGCTGCCACCGGCCGTGCTCGCGGCCGACGCCGAGGTCTTCGTCGAGGCGCGCTTGGCCTCGCGGGCCGCGCTCGCGAGTTCGGCGCGGAGCGACCGCATCGCGTCGTTGACCTCGGCGCGCACGCCGTCGGCGAGACGTCGCACCGAGTCGGTGACCTCGTTCTCGATGCCGTCGAGTTCACCCCGGCGTGCGTCGAGTTCGGCGCGACCGGCATCCGTAATCTCGTAGACGGTCTTGCGGCCGTCGGTCGACTTCGAGACGAGGCCCTCCTCCTCGAGCTTCGAGAGCCGCGGGTAGATCGTGCCGGCACTCGGGCTGTACGTGCCGCCGAAACGATCGGAGAGTGCCTGGATCAGCTCGTAGCCGTGGCGCGGCTGCTCCTCGAGCAGCGCGAGCAGGTAGAGGCGCAGACTGCCGTGGGCGAAGACGGGCGGAGTCATGCGGATGCCTCGTCGGTGCTCTGCCCCGAGGCCGCCGCGGTGTCGTCGTGGCTCGCGCCAGCGGCATCCGCTGCCGTGCTGTTCCCTTCGCGGCGCATGACCGAGATCGAGCCCGAGACGCTGTTGGCGCCGAGGTCGAGCCACTTGCCCGAGAGCTCGCCCGTGACGCGCTCGAAGCCCTTGCCGAGCATGCCCTTGATGGTCGTGTCGTCGATGAGCACCGTGCCGCCGACCGTGTTGATGCGGTAGCGGGCACCGGAACCGGGGGCGAAGCGCACCGTGAGGTCGCCGGCGACGGTGTTCGTGTCGACCCGGTCGGGCGTGCTGAACGCGTCGAGGATCATGTTGCCGGACACCGTGTCGGCGTTGAACGAGCGCACGTCGCCAGTTGCGACGACGTCGCCCGACACCGAGTGCGCGGTGATGCGGCCGGTGTGGTTGCCGGCGGAGACCTCGCCTGAGACGGTCGAGAGCTCGACGTCGCCCTCGTGGTTGTCGAGCACGAGATCGCCCGAGACGGTGGAGAGCTTCGCGTCGGTCGTGAAGCCCGAGACGAGTGCGTCGCCCGAGACCATGCCGAGCTTCATCACCACGTGCCGTGGGGCGAGGATGGACACCTCGGCCTTCGCGTTGCCGGCCCAGCCCTTGAAGACGTCGATGAAGTTGTCCCACCGCAGTTGCGGGTGGTCGATCTCGAGGGAGTCGCCGTCGATCTCGACCTTCAGATCTTTGCCCGTGACGTTCGAGATCTCGACGCGGGCGCCGGGCTCGTCGTGGCCGATGACGTCGACCTTGCCGCCGATGAGGCTGACCTTGAGCTTGCGAACCAGTTCGAGGTCGATGACCCGGGTCTCTCCGGGGTTGATGACCCACTTCTCGATGGACATGCCGTGCTCCTTCTGTCGCGGTTGCGTTTCATGCGAGGTGCGGCTGCCGCGGCATCCGCTGCCCTCGAGGTCTGTGACGCGATATATCGCGTGTCTGATGTAGTCACGATATATCGCGTTTGCTCGAGAAGCAAGTCGACCGCGAAGGGTCGCCGAGTCGCAGGAAGATCGGGTGCGCCGCGCCGGGCGGCCTCGGTGTGTCATGCAAATCTTCCTGCGACTCGGCGAACGGCAGCAGCCGAGCGGATGCGGCGGCGCTTGACATTGACGCAGCGTCAACCTCTACCGTTGCAGAAGTGGGCGAGAACGCCCGTGATCACGACGGGCACGAGAGAGGAGCATGCCGTGGACTGGTCGATCCAGGAGATCGCGAAGCTCGCCGGCACGACGAGCCGCACCCTGCGTCACTACGACGACATCGGGCTGCTCGCGCCGACGCGCATCGGGTCGAACGGCTATCGCCACTACGACGACGCCGCGCTCGTGCGCCTGCAGCGCATCCTGCTGCTGCGGGAGCTCGGACTCGGGCTCCCCGCGATCGGCGAGGTGCTCGATCGAGAGGAGAGCGCGCCGCACGCACTGCGCAGTCACCTCGAGTGGCTGCGCGGCGAGCAAGGCCGGCTGGCGCGACAGATCGCGTCGGTCGTCAGCACCATCGGAGCACTGGAAGGAGGTGAACAACTGATGGCAGAGAGCATGTTCGACGGCTTCGACCACACCCAGTACAAGGAGGAGGTCGAGGAGCGATGGGGCAAGGACGCGTACGCGAAGAGCGACGCGTGGTGGCGCTCGATGAGCGCCGACGAGAAGGCCGCCTGGCAGCAGCGCGTGTCGCAGCTCAGCAGCGACTGGATCGCGGCGTTCGAGCGGGGTGTCGACCCCACCGGCGACGAGGCGCAGGCGCTCGCGCAGCGGCACTTCGAGTGGCTGCGCGGCGTGCCCGGCACGCCGGGCGGCGGTGGCGCGGGCCCGAGCAAGGAGTACTTCCTCGGCCTCGCCGAGATGTACGTGGCCGACGAGCGCTTCGGCGCGAACTACGGCGGCCAGGCGGGTGCCGAGTTCGTGCGCGACGCGATGACCGCGTACGCGGAGCGCGAGCTCTAACAGGCGCGCGGCAAACGTGCAGTCGCCCCCGAGGTGTCCCGACCTCGGGGGCGACTGCCGTCTGGGTTTCAGCAATTCAGGAGCGGAGGTGTGTCGCCCGGCGTGTCGTCGCGGTTGTGAGGGCGACTCGCCACCGCCGTCCTGAATTGCTGCAGGGTGGTGGGCGTCAGGAGACGGATGGCGCGGGCGCCGCGGCATCCGCTCGCCCGTCAGCCGGTGCCATCGCTGAGGCCGGTGCGACCGACGCCGACCGGCGCTTGATCGCGAACATCGGGATCGTGACCTGGCACAGGGGGCCGACGAGCAGCGCGAAGGCCACCGTGCCGATGCCGACGTTGCCGCCGAGCGCCCAGCCGATCGCGAGCACGACGAGCTCGATGCCGGTGCGCACGATCCAGATCTTCCAGCCGGTGACGCGGTGGAGTCCGGTCATGAGCCCGTCGCGCGGGCCGGGGCCGAAGTGCGCGCCGATGTAGAGGCCCGTGGCGATCGCGAGCACGACGATGCCGGCGGGCAGCAGCAGCACCCGAACCCAGAGGTCGAGGCCCGGCGGGATGAGCCAGAGTCCGATGTCGGCCGCGGGGCCGACGAGCAGTGCGTTCATGACCGTGCCGAATCCGAGTCGCTGCCGGATCGGGATCCAGAGCAGCAGCACGACACCGCTCAGGATGACCGTGATGAGCCCGAACCCGAGGCCGGTCTGCTTCGCGATGCCCTGGGTCAGCACGTCCCACGGGGCGACGCCGAGCTCGCCGCGCACGATGAGCGCGATGCCGATGCCGTAGAGGAACAGTCCGACGAAGAGCTGCACGAGACGGCGCACGAAGACGGGGGTCGAATCGGCTGTGGCGAAGCGGATGGAACGGGGCATTCTGCAATCCAATTGCATGATTGGCCTGTTCGCAAAGAGCCAATTCGTCTAAAGTGGCTCGAATGGCGGAGTCCACACTGAGCGCGCGAGCGCTCGAGAACCTGCTCGGCGACTGGCGCAGCGGCGCCGGCAGCGCGTACCACGCGCTCGCCGAGCGCATCCGGCTGCTCGTGCTCGACGGTCGCATCCCGGTCGACACCCGGCTGCCGGCCGAACGCGACCTCGCCGAGCGACTCGGCCTGAGCCGCACGACCGTGACCGCCGCCTACCGGCACCTGCGCGAGCAGGGCCTCGTGCTGAGCGTGCGCGGCTCGGGCAGTGTGGCCCGGCTGCCCGGAGTGCCGACCATGCTTCCGCCGGCTCCGGCCGCCGAGTACATCGACTTCTCGAAGGCGGCCCCGCCGGCCCTGCCGTGGCTCCCCGACCTCGCGCGGCAGGCCGTCGACGACCTGCCCGAGCACCTCGGCGACGCCGGGTTCGACCCCATCGGCACCCCGGCGCTCCGTGCGGCGATCGCCGACCGCTACACCGCGCGCGGACTCCCGACGACGCCCGAGCAGATCATGGTCACGATCGGCGCGCAGCACGCGATCGCCCTGCTCTCGCGCGCGCTCATCGGGCGCGGCGACCGGGCGATCATCGAGGCGCCGACCTACCCGCACGCCTACGAGGCGCTCCGCGCGGCCGGCGCCCGGCTCGTGCCCGTCGGCGTCGCGCCTCGTGACGCGGCCGACCGCACTGCCGACCCGAACGGCCGCGCCGAGTCCGAAGCGCTCGTGCGGGCGATCGGGCACTCGAACCCCGTCGCCGCGTATCTGATGCCCGACTTCCAGAACCCGACCGGCCGTTCCCTGACGGCCGAGGCCCGCGAGCGCGTGCTCGATTCGGCCGCCCGTCAGGGCACCGTGATCATCGCCGATGAGACGACCGGCGAGCTCGACATCGACCGCCCCGAGTCGCTGCTGCCGATGGCCGCCTACGGCCCGGCGATCATGGTGGGCTCGGTCGGCAAGACCGTGTGGGGCGGCGTGCGCGTCGGCTGGATCCGCGCCGACCGCCCGCTCATCCGTCGCCTGCTCGCGGTGCGGTCGCCCGGCGACCTCGGCACGCCGATCATCGAGCAGCTGCTCGTGACCCGTGCGCTGCCGCACATGGACGACATCCTCGACCTGCGCCGCGAACAGCTCCGCGCCGGCCGCGACCGGCTCGAGGGGCTGCTCGCGCAGTCGTTCCCCGAGTGGCAGGTGCCGCACGTCGACGGCGGCATCGTGACCTGGGTCGGCCTCGGCGCCGCCGTCAGTTCGCAGCTCGCGCTCGCCGCCCGCTCGCAGGGCCTCATCATCGCCGCCGGCCCGCGGTTCGGCATCGACGGGGCGTTCGAGCGCTTCCTGCGCCTGCCGATCTGCTATCCGGCCGAGACGACGGATGCCGCGGTGCAGGCGCTCGCCCGCGCCTGGCGCTCGCTCTCGGGGGCGGCGCCGGTGCCCGAACAGAGCATGCTCGCCTCGGTGATCTGAGACGCGGGTCGCGGGTTCGCGTCGCGGGTTGCGGGATGCGGGTTGCAGTCGCGGGTATCGCGTCGCGCGTCGTTCGCTCTGGAAGCGCCACGTCGCCGCACGGCGTGGGAGTGCGGGGCGGCCGGACGACTGCGCTCGTCGGACCGCCCCGACCGGCCGTGGTACGGGCACACCGCGGCCTGCCGTGCCGCACGGGTCTGCGGCACGGAGTCTGTGGGGCAGTGATCTGCCGGGGGCGCGAGCCCGGCGCCGGAAGGGCGGCGCCGGGCCCATCCCGTTGCTAGCGCTTCAGCGCGAACCGCCGGAACCCGACGAGCACGAGGCCCGCGAGCATCGCGAGTGCCGCGAGCGCGAGCGCGAGGCTCGAGGTGTCGGTGCCGGTCGACGCGAGCGTCGCGGCATCCGTCTCGCCCGACCCGCCGGAGCCGCTGCCCGAGGCGACCGTCGAGCCGCCGTCACCCGGAGAGGTGGGCGTCGTCGGGTCGGTCGGGTCGACGGGGTCGACCGGGTCCACGGGGTCAACCGGGTCCACGGGATCGACCGGGTCAACGGGGTCGACCGGGTCCACCGGGTCCACCGGGTCCACCGGGTCGACGATGGTCGTCGACCCGTCGGTCTCGCTGTCGCCGATGACCGAGACGGCGTTGCCGCCGATGGTCACGGGCAGGGACAGGTTCGGCAGCAGCTGTGTTCCCCCGAGCAGCCCGCCGTTCCCATCCGTCGTGGCCGAACCGCCCCCGGTTCCTGGCATCACGACCGTCTCGGAGTCGGTCGACGTACTGTCGCCGATGCCCGAGATCGCATTGCCGCCGACCGTCACCGGCAGCCCGAGGCTCGGCAGCAGCTGCGTGCCGCCGAGGATCGAGTCGTCGCCGCTGGTCTCGGCCGAGCCCGAGCCCGAGCCCGACTCGACGACGGTCGTCGCGTCGTCGCTCGTCGAGTCTCCGACGATCGAGATGGCGTTGCCGCCGACCGTGACCGGCACCGCTGCGCCGATGATCGCCTGCGTGCCGCCGAGGATCGACTCCTCGCCGCCGGTCTCGGCCGAGGTGCCCTCGCCCGATGCCGTGCCCGACTCGACCACGGTTGCGGCGCCGCTGCTGGTGCTGTCGCCGATGACCGAGATGGCGTTGCCGCCGAGCGTGATCGGAACGTCGATCCCGCCGAGCACCTGCGTGCCGCCGAGGATCGAGTCGTCGCCCGAGGTCGACGCGCTGCCAGCGTCGTTCGAGCCGCCCGAGCCGCCCGAGGCGACCGCGGTGCCCGCGCCGTCGGACGACGAGTCGCCGATCAGCGAGATCGCGTTGCCGCCGAGGGTGACGGGAATCGACACGTTGACGAGTCCCTGGGTGCCGCCGAGCAGCGAGTCACTGCCGCTGGTCTCGGGCGCTGCGGCCGCGGGGGCCGTTGCGACCGGTGCGGGTGCCGGGGCGACCTCGGTGGTCGCACCGTCCGTCGACGAGTCGCCGATGACGGAGATGGCGTTGCCGCCGATCGTCACCGGAACCGACAGGTCGATGAGCGCCTGGCTACCCGAGCCGATGCCGTCGTCACCCGAGGTGACGGCGACGGGCTCTGCGGTGTCACCGCTCGAGACCGCGGTGGTCGCGTCCTGCGACGACGAGTCCCCGATGAGCGAGATCGCGTTGCCGCCGAGCGTGATCGGCAGGTCGATCGAGATGCCGGCCTGGCTTCCCGACAGGATGCCGTCGTCGCCGGTCGTCTCCGACGCGTGGGCGACGCCGGCGCCGAGGAGCGAGAGGCCCCCGGCGAAAAGGGTCGCATAGAGCGCCCTCAAGAGCAGTTTCTTCATGATCCAGTCCTCCTGAACTGATGGGGTGAATACGCTCCCGCGCAGGGAGCGATGACCGTCTTCCGCCTCACGTGCAGGCGGAACGGCCCCCGTCAGTCAGGGGTGGAGTCGGTGTCGTAGACCGGCGACGACGGCAGCTCGTCGTCGACCGAGTTGAGTGCGAGCGACGCGAGCGCGTCGAGTTCGAGGGCGGCGTAGGCCGCGTCTGAAGTGCCGGATGCCGCGCCGCCGCCGTTGCCCGCAGCGCCGGTGCCTGAGCCCGAGGCGCCCAGCGCGGGCCCGCCGGGTGCGGGCGAGCCGTCGCCGACCGGCGAGCCGTCGCCCGAGGGCGCGATCGCGCCGGTCTCGGCGCCGACGAGCGACGAAAGATCAGTGGTGTGCGTGCGGGCCGAACTGCTCGAGAGTGCGGCGTCCTGACCGCCGGCGGCAACGCCCGGAGGCGCCCCCGCGTGCCCGGTGGGCGGCGGTTCGCCGGGCACCTGGCCTCCTGGTCCGCCGGGTGTCCCGGGGCCCCCGGGGTTGCCCGGAAGCAGCGGGATCGACGGAAGCTGGGGGAGCACGCCGCTGCCATCGGTGGGCAGGGCGGGCAGCGTGCCGACGACGGTGCCGAGCGTGTCGTCGACGAGCCCGGCCACGGGGCCGAGCACTCCGCCGACCGTGTCGTTCGGGAGCAGCGCTCCGACGACCGGCAGCTCGTTCACGATGCCGTCGACGAGTTCGGCGACCGGGGTCGTGATGCCGCTGACGGTGTCGCCGCCGGCGATGCCCGACACGGTGCCGGTGATGCCGTTGACGATAGTGCCGACGGCCGTGTTTCCGCCGCTGACCACGGTGTTCGCGGTCTCGGTGACGGTGTCGACCGTCTCTGGCACGACCACGGCGACGGGCTCCGCCACCGGTTCGGGCAGCACCTCGACGACGGGCTCGACGACCTGGTTCACGGGGCTGACGACCGTCTCGACGACGCCGCCCACGAGGCCGCCGACAGCGCCGGTGACCTCGGTCACGCCGCCGAGCAGCGAGCCGACCGTGCCGAGCAGTCCGCTGCCCGAGTCGCGTTCATCGGCCGAGGCGCTCGGTGCGCTCGAGAAGAGCGAGACGACGAGCCACATGGCGCTGAGGGCGGTCGCGAGGAGGGCATAGCGGAGCCACGGCACCTGCCGTGCAGCATCCGCGGAGCTCATCGCGACCCTCCGTTCCCCTGTGGCCACCCTATGTTGGGTCCTCTCGTGACGATACCCCCCGGACGGGGGCCACCCTGATGCAGCGCGCCGAATGCGGAACCGGGATGTCGCCGGAAATCCATCGGCAGGGTGATCTCCGCGGCGACCTCGCCTGCGAGAATCGAGCAATGCACCTGCTCGCAGCGCTCAGCATGAAGAACCGTGCCCTCATCGCGCTCATCACCGTCGTCGTCGCGATCTTCGGCGGCATCTCGCTGACGAGCCTGAAGCAGGAGCTGGCGCCGTCGATCGAGTTCCCGCAGCTCTCGATCGTGACGAGCTACCCCGGAGCGTCGCCCGACATCGTCAACGCCGACGTCTCGACGCCGATCGAGACCGCGATCCAGGGCATCACGGGTCTCGAGTCGACCTCGACGACGAGCTCGACTGGCCTGTCGCGCGTGACCGCGAGCTTCACCTACGGCACCGACCTCGCCTTCGCCGAGCAGAAGATGCTCTCGGCCGTGAACCGCATCTCGGGCCAGTTGCCCGAGGACGTCGACCCGCAGGTCATCGCCCTCAGCCTCGACGACTTCCCGGTGCTGCAGATCGCCGTGACCGGCGCCGACGACATCAGCGCGCTCTCCGACGAGATCGAGCGCACGACGCTGCCCGAGATCACCGACGTCGACGGCGTGCGCGAGGCGAGCCTCGTCGGCGAGATCGGCCAGCGCGTCACCATCACGCCCGACCCCGCGAAGCTCGCGGCGTACGGCATCACGCAGCAGGCGATCCGCGACGCACTGCAGCAGAACGGACTGCTGGTGCCCGCCGGCACCATCACCGAGGGCGACTCGACCTTCGCGGTGCAGACCGGCACGCGCATCCACAGCGTCGACGAGATCGCGGCGCTGCCCGTGCTCGGGGCGACCGAGCAGGTTCCGGATGCCGCGGACGAAGCGCCGACCGACGCCGAGGCGCCGACCGACGGCGCGACACCGCCCGGTGGTGCGCCGCTGCCCGATGATGCCGCCCCGCCGGGAGGTTCCGAGCTGCCGGAGGGCCTCGTCACCACGACGAGCGTGCCCGCCGCCGCGACGATCGCCGACGTGGCATCCGTCGAACTGACCGACAACCCGGTCTCGAGCATCTCGCGCGTCGACGGCGAACCGGCGCTGACGATCTCGGTCACGAAGCTCCCGGCGGCGAACACCGTCGAGGTCTCGAACGCCGTGACGGCGCTGCTGCCCGACCTCGAGTCCTCGCTCGACACCACGAACCCCGGCGCGAGCTTCACGGTCGTCTTCGACCAGGCGCCCTACATCGAGCAGTCGATCGAGTCGCTCGCGACCGAGGGCATGCTCGGCCTCGTGTTCGCGGTCATCGTGATCCTCGTCTTCCTGCTCTCGGTGCGGGCCACGCTCGTCACCGCGATCTCGATCCCGACCTCGGTCCTCATCACCTTCATCGGCCTGCAGGCCGCCGACTACACGCTGAACATCCTGACGCTCGGCGCCCTCACGATCGCGATCGGACGCGTCGTCGACGACTCGATCGTCGTCATCGAGAACATCAAGCGGCACCTCATCGAGGGCGTCGACAAGGCCGCGACGATCGTGCACGCCGTGCGCGAGGTCGCGGGTGCGATCACCGCCTCGACCATCACCACGGTCGCGGTCTTCCTGCCGCTCGCGCTCGTCGAGGGCGTGACGGGCGAGCTGTTCCGACCGTTCGCGCTGACCGTGACGATCGCCCTCGTCGCCTCGCTTCTCGTCTCGCTGACGATCGTGCCGGTGCTCGCGTACTGGTTCCTGAAGCCCGCGAAGCTCGCCAAGCACGAAGACGAGGCCGAGGTGGCGGCCGCCGCGTTCGTCGACGACGTCTGGCTCGCGCCCGAGCTGCGCGACGAGACCGGGGCGACCGGGCTCCCGGCGCACGGCGCCGCTTCCGCTGGTTCCGCCGCTTCCGCCGGCGCCGCCTCCCGAGCCGCGACGGCTGCGAAGCCGAAGCCTGTGGCCCCCGCCGACGAGCTCGAGCACCCCTCGCGACTCCAGCGCGGCTACCTGCCGATCATCGAGTGGACTCTGAAGCACGGCGTTGTGACCCTCATCGTCGCCGGCCTCGTGCTCGGCGGCACGGTCGCGCTCATTCCGCTCATGAAGACGAACTTCCTCGGATCCTCTGGGCAGAACACCTTCCGCGTGACGCAGGAGCTGCCCATCGGCACGAGCCTCGACGCCATGGACGAGGCCTCGCAGCCCGTCGAGCAGACGATCCGCGACACCGAGGGCGTCGAGACCGTGCAGACCTCGATCGGCTCGGGCAGTGGCCTGACCGCGGCGTTCGGCGGCGGCGGCGCCACGATCACCTACTCGGTCACGACCGATGAAGACGCCGACCAAGACGCCCTGCAGGCGAGCGTGCGCGACGACCTCGACGCGCTCGACGACGTCGGCGAGGTCACCCTCGCCGCCTCGAGCGGGTTCGGCGCCTCGAGCGACATCGAGGTCGACATCACCGCCTCGAACGCCGAGGACCTGCAGGCGGCCACCGATGCGGTGGTCACGGAGCTCGACGGCATCGACTCGCTCGCGCAGGTCTCGTCGAACCTGTCGGAGTCCCAGCCGTACGTCGCCGTCGAGGTCAACCGAGCGGATGCCGCGGCAGCGGGCTTCTCAGAGGTGGCCCTCGGCGGGTTCGTCTCCGCCGCGATGCAGCCCCAGCGCGCGGGCACCGTCGTGATCGACGAGAAGACCCTCACGATCTACCTCGCGACCGACACCCCGCCCGCGACCGTCGAGGAGCTCTCGGCCCTCGAGGTGCCGACGCCCGCCGGCCTCGTGCGGCTCGACTCGCTCGCGACCGTCGAGAACGTCGACGGACCGGCATCCGTCACAACCGTGCAGGGCCTGCGCAGCGCGACCGTCTCGGCGACGCCCTCGGGCGACGACCTCGGCACTGCGAGCGGTGCGGTGGCCACCGCGGTCGACTCGGTCGACCTGCCCGCCGGCACGACCGCCTCGATCGGCGGCGTGAGCGCCGACCAGCAGGAGTCGTTCTCGCAGCTCGGGCTCGCGCTCCTCGCGGCCATCCTGATCGTCTACATCGTGATGGTCGCGACGTTCCGCTCGCTGCTGCAGCCGCTGCTGCTCCTCGTGTCGGTGCCGTTCGCGGCGACCGGTGCGATCGCGCTGCAGGTCATCACTGGCGTGCCGCTCGGCGTCGCCTCGCTCGTCGGCGTGCTGATGCTCGTCGGCATCGTGGTGACGAACGCGATCGTGCTCGTCGACCTCGTGAACCAGTATCGGGATCGCGGCATGAACGTGCGCGACGCGCTCGTGCACGGCGCCTCCCGGCGTCTTCGCCCGATCCTCATGACCGCGCTCGCGACGATCTTCGCGCTGCTGCCGATGGCGCTCGGCATCACCGGGCACGGCGGTTTCATCTCGCAACCGCTCGCGCTCGTCGTGATCGGCGGTCTCGTGTCGTCGACCGCGCTCACGCTCGTCGTGCTGCCCGTGCTCTACGACCTCGTCGAGGGCGGTCGCGAGCGGCGCCGCGAGAAGCGGGCCGCGAAGGCCGCGGGCCGAGCGGATGCCGCCGTGCCGGCGCTCGCGGGTGCGGGTGCTGCCGCGGGTGGCGCCGTGACGACGGCACCCGCTGCGGCACCCGCTGCACGTGAATCGGAGCCGACGCCTGCCGAGCCCGACGCCGCCGAGCCCGAGTCCACGCCCGCCGAGCCCGAGCCCGCCGAGCCGACGCCGGCCGAGCCCGCGGAGTCCGATGCCGACGCATCCGATGCCGACGGCGACGGGTCCGACGACGGCGACGCAGGCAGCACCCCGCCGCCCCCGTGGGCCTGACCCCGACTACTCGGCAGGGGGCACGGCGGGCGGCGCGAGCGCGGCGATCTTCGCGAGCAGTGAAGCCCGCTCCTGCTCGTTGCCGGTGAGGCGGGCTGCGGTCTCGAGCTCGCCGCGCGCCTCGCCGATGCGACCGAGCCGGCGCAGCAACTCGCCGCGCACCGCCGGCAGCGGGGCGTAGCCGGCGAGCTTGCCGCTCGCGACGAGACCGTCGACGATGCGCAGGGCGCTCGCCGGCCCGGTCGACATCGCGACCGCGACGGCCCGGTTCAGTTCGACGACGGGCGACGGCGCGAGGCGTCCGAGCGCCTCGTAGAGCAGCACGATTCGCGCCCAGTCGGTGTCGTCGACGGATGCCGCGACCGCATGGCACTCGGCGATCGCCGCCTGCAGGCCGTACGCGCCGCGACCGCGGCCGATGGCGTCGGCGCGGGCGAGGGCCGCCTGACCGCGCCCGATCTGCGCGCGGTCCCAGCGGGAGCGGTCCTGCTCGTCGAGGGGGATCGGGGTGCCGTCGCGGGCGGTGCGCGCCGCGAAGCGCGAGGCCGTGAACTCCATGAGGGCGACGAGCGACTGCGCCTCGGGTTCGCGCGGCATGAGGCCCGCCACCATGCGGGCGAGCCTGAGGGCCTCGGCCGAGACATCCGGTCGCACCCATTCGTCGCCCGCCGCGGGCAGGTAGCCCTCGTTGAAGATCAGGTAGAGCACCTGCAGCACTGAGGTGAGCCGGGCGGCGTACTCGTTCGGCTCTGGCACCTCGAACGGCACCTTCGCGGCCGCGAGTGTCTTCTTGGCCCGCACGATGCGCTGCTGCACGGTCGCCGTCGGCACGAGGAACGCGCGTGCGATCTCTTCGGAACCGAGGCCGCCGACGATGCGCAGCGTCAGCGCGATCTGCGCCTCGCGCGAGAGCACGGGATGGCACGACACGAAGATCAGTCGCAGGATGTCGTCGTCGATCGTGTCGGGATCCCAGAAGGTGTCGGATACCGCGGCGCCGTCTCGCTCAAGATCATGGGCCATCGCGGCGTACCGCTCGTCGAGCCGCTCGCGGCGGCGCCATCCGTCGATCGCCCGGCGCTTCGCGACCGCCGTGAGCCAGGCGCCCGGGTTGTTCGGAACGCCCTCGGCCGGCCACTGCCGGAGCGCCTCGACGAGCGCCTCCTGCGCGAGGTCTTCCGCCTGGCCGACATCGCCGACGAAGCGCGTGAGCGTCGCGACGATGCGCGCCGACTCGATGCGCCAGACCGCGGCGACGGCGCGCCGGGCACGGTCGGCGGCGGGGTCTGCTGCTGCGCCGACTGCGGCGTCGCCAGCAGTGCCGACTGCGGCGTCGGCCGCAGTGCCGCCCGTGCCCGGGGCATCCGTCTCCGTCATGGGAGTCGACCTACGCGGTGCCGAGGCGACCCTCGGCCTCTTCGCGCCAGCCGGCCTCCTTCTGGATCCACTCGTTGTCCTGCGGGAAGTCCTCGAGCTCGGTGACGCGGCGCACCTCGAGCTTCGAGCCGGGCCCGAGGGGGCAGCGCTTGGCCCACTCGGCCGCCTCTTCGGGGCTCGAGGCCTGGATGATCCAGAAGCCGTTGAAGAGCTCCTTCGTCTCGCCGTAGGGGCCGTCGGTGACGACCGGGGGAGTCGAGTCGAAGTCGACGACGAAGCCCTCCTTCGCGTCGGTGAGGCCCTCGCCCGCGAGCAGCACGCCCGCCTTGATGAGCGACTCGTTGTAGGCGCCCATGGCGGCGATGACCTCGGTGAAGTCGAGGTTCTCGTAGTCCTCGACGGCCTGGTCGTTCGAGCGCATGATCAGCATGTACTTCATGGTGGTTCTCTCCTTCACGGTGGGGGCCGAAGTGCCCGCCTCACTCTGGCGTCGAACGGGCGACGGCCGGATCGACATCGCCCGAGAATTTCTTTTCATCATGTTGGCATGCGCGTCGGACTTGCGTCGTTGATACCCTAGGGGGGTATAGTGATCTGACCGACGAAAGGACCGAGGAATGACGCTCGCACCAGAAGGCCGAACCGAGATCGACGTCGCAGGCGGCGGGTGCTCCTGCTGCGCGATCGACACGACGGATGCCGCGGCTCCCGCCGATGCCACGACCGACGCCTCGCTCGTCGAGGCGACGTTCGGCGTCGCGGGCATGACCTGCGGCAGCTGCGTCGCCCACGTCACGCAGGAGCTCACGGCGATCGACGGCGTCGATGGCGTCGACGTCGAGCTCGTCAACGGCGGCGTCTCGGGCGTGACCGTGCGCAGCAGCGCGCCCATCTCCGACGCCGCGATCGCCGCGGCCGTCGAGGAGGCCGGATACCGGGTGGCGGAGCGATGAGCGACGCGGGCCGCGCCGGCCGCGTCGGCGCCCGCGTCGGCACCGGCGCACGCGCGATCGCGCGCCGCCGTAGCCTGGCCAAGACCCTGCCCGCCGTCGCGCTGGGCATCGCCGGGCTGCTCGCGCTCGTGGGCTGCGCCGCCAACGGCGGCGACCCCTCGGGTGACGCGCACGACGGCCACTCCGGGGCCGAGGTCGAGACCGAGGCGCCCGCGAACGCCGGCACCGCGGCCGACGTGATGTTCGCGCAGATGATGATCCCGCACCACGAGCAGGCGCTCGAGATGAGCGGCATCATGCTCGCCAAGGCTGGGCTCGCCCCCGAGGTCGCTGCGCTCGCCGAGGAGATCCAAGCCGCGCAGGGGCCCGAGATCGCGCAGCTCGAGGCCTGGCTCGACGAGTGGGACGCCCCGCGCGAGGGCGGCGGGCACGAGATGAGCGGCATGCTGAGCGCCGACGAGCTCGCCGCGCTCGAGGCCGCCGACGCGGCCACCGCGTCGCAGCTCTTCCTCGAGCAGATGATCGAGCACCACGAGGGCGCGGTCGAGATGGCCGAGGAGGAGATCGCGAGCGGTTCGCACGCGGGTGCGATCGAGATGGCCGAGGCCATCGTCGCGACGCAGACGGCTGAGATCGAACGGATGCAGGCGCTGCTCGAAGGCTGACCGACGGGCTACGGTCGAGGTGGGGGCATGGAGCGGCGACACATGCCGGCCCCGCCGCCACCCATGACCGACCGTGCTCGGAGGGCCGATGGAACGCAGTGACGCCGAGGTCGACGAGCTGACCGCGCTCGACCGGGACAGCACCCGCGCCGTCGACCCGGAGACGACGTGACCGGCGGCCGGGCGCCGCAGCTGCAGGGCGCCGTCGCCCGCTCGCCGTTCCCGCCGATCGCCCGGTTCGCGTTCCTCTCCGACTGCCACACCGGTGCGCTGGTCGCACCCGACGGCGCGATCGGATGGCTCTGCCCGCCGCGGTTCGACGCCCCGAGCGTCTTCGCGACGATCCTCGACCGGCAGGCCGGCTACTTCCGGTTCGGTCCGTTCGACGTCAACGCGCCCTCGGCGCGCGCCTACGAGCCCGGCACCAACGTGCTCGTGACGACGTGGAAGACCCCGACCGGCTGGGCCGAGGTGCGCGACGCGCTCACCATCGTTCGGCGCTCGGCCGCCGACACGACCACCCCGCATACTCGCGCTCCGGCCGACGACGACGCCGCGCACTGCCTCGTGCGCACGGTGACCTGCCTCGACGGACACGTCGAGATGGAGCTGCTGTGCGAGCCGGTCTTCGACTACGGCCGCGTCGGCGCCGAGTGGGAGGCGAGCGACGAGCATGAGGCGACCGCGAGCGGCGCCGGGATGCAGCTGCGCCTCCGCTCCGACCTCCCGCTCGGCGTGCAGGGCGGTCACGTGCGGGCGCGGCATACGCTGCGCGCCGGTGACCGGGCGTTCTGCTCGCTCTCGTGGGCCGACGACCTGGCCGGCCCGTCGACGTTCGAGGAGGCCGCGGCCGAGCTCGACTCGACGACGAGCTATTGGCGCGACTGGCTCGGCGACGCGACGATCCCCGATCACCCGTGGCGCGAGGCGCTCGAGCGCTCGGCGCTGACGATCAAGGGGCTCACTTACATGCCGACCGGGGCGACGGTCGCGGCCCTCACGACCTCGCTCCCCGAGACACCGGGCGGCGAGCGCAACTGGGACTACCGCTACAACTGGATCCGCGACTCCTCGTTCACCGTGCAGGCGCTGCACTACCTCGACCTCGACTGGGAGGCCGACGAGTTCGTCGAGTTCCTCTCTGGGCTCGAGGCCAACGGCGACGGCTCGCTGCAGATCATGTACGGCATCGACGGGCGGCGCGACCTCACCGAGACGACGCTCGACCACCTCACGGGCTATCAGGGTGCTCGCCCCGTTCGCACGGGAAACGGCGCGTTCGCGCAGCGCCAGAACGACCTGTACGGCGCCGTGCTCGACGCGATCCTCATGCACGCCCACCGCAGCCAGCGCGTGCCGCGTGCGCTCTGGCCGCTGATCCGCTCGCAGGCCGAGTGCGCGACGGCCGTCTGGCGCGAACCCGACCAGGGCATCTGGGAGGCGCGCGGCGAGCCCCGGCACTACGTGTCGTCGAAGATCATGTGCTGGGTCGCGCTCGACCGTGCGTCGAAGCTCGGCACGGTCGTCGGCGATGCCGAGGCGGCGACGCGGTGGCGCGGGGTCGCCGACGAGATCGCCGCCGACATCCTCGCCGAGGGGGTGAGCGAGCGCGGTGTGCTGCGCCAGCACTACGGCACCGATGCGCTCGACGCATCCGCTCTGCTCGCGGCGATCTACGGGTTCCTGCCGCCCGACGACGAGCGGCTGCGGGCGACCGTGCTCGCGATCGCCGACGAGCTCTCCGAAGACGGGTTCGCCCTGCGCTACCGCACCGAGGAGACCGACGACGGGCTGTCGGGCCGCGAGGGCACCTTCCTCATCTGCTCGTTCTGGCTCGTGTCGGCGCTGACGATCATCGGCGAGGGCGCTCGTGCCGTCGCGCTCATGGAGAAGCTGCTGCGCATCGTGTCGCCGCTCGGCCTGCTCGCCGAGGAGTTCGACAGCGAGACCGGGCAGCACCTCGGCAACTTCCCGCAGGCGTTCTCGCACCTCGCCCTCATCGAGGCCGCACGGCGCATCATCGTGATCGAGAAGCTGCTCGAGTTCGTCTGACATCCGTGATTCCTGCTGCCCATCCGATCTTATATAGTGGTCTATATAGAATGGAGGGAGTGATCGTGGCTATCACCTCAATCGACATCGACCAGCTCGAGCTCAAGCGGGCCAAGCAGCTGGCGGGGACCAAGTCCAATCGCGAGACCGTTGATCTTGCCCTCCGAACACTGATCGCGGTTCGTCGGCAACCGTCCGCCGTCGAGCGGATCATCGCCCGAAGCTTCGAGCCGAGCCAGATCGACGCGCCGACGATCTCGCCGACGGTGCAGAGCGCTGGGTGACGACGTACCTGGTCGACAACAGCATCTGGCAGAAGGCCGGGAAGAGCCCGGCCATCGCGCAGCGACTCAGAGATATCTCCCCCCAGCACCTCATCATCACGTGCCCTCCTCAAGTGCTGGAGTACTGCCATTCCGCGCGATCGTCGGAGGAGTACGCAGAGCTCAGAGAGGACATGGACGAGCTCCTCGCCGCCTGGGTGCACCCATCGGAAGACGAGGCTCTCGACATACAGCAGGCACTCTGGGAGAGCGGGATGCCGCGCGCAGCCGGAGCCTTCGACTGCCTGATCGCCGCATACGCGGTGGCCAACGATGCCGTCGTGCTGAACTCCGACCGAGACTTCGGGTACATCGAGGCTGCCACCAGTGGGGCCGTGCGTCAGGAGTATGTCGCAGAGTAGAAGATACGGTTCAGCAGTGGACTGCTTCTCGATGCGTCAGAGCAGCCTCGTGGGATGCCTGTGTGGCCGCGGCGGTGAGCGGATGTGTCTGGTCCCGGTCGCTACTGCAATTTCAAGCGGCTCTGGTCGAGCGTGGTCGAACACACTTCCTCGTAGCCGGCGATGGCCACGATCAGTCCCGCCCTTCGGTCGTCGTTCTCAGCAATCAGGGCCTCCACGGCACCGGACGATGGATCAGTATCAAGTGAGTCGAGCGTCTCCCGCAGCGTCGTGTTGTACGTGGTCATGGCGGATTGAAGCTCCGAGAAAGCCTGCTGCTCTTCTCGGCCAGCTGCGTCTATGGAGCTGCCGAGCTCGTCAGCGGCTGACTCCAGTTTCGGTAGCTCGGTCCGCACGCGGTCTGCGTTGACCGACGCTTGATCCAGCAGTTTCGCGTACTTGTAGGTTGATTGGGCGACTTGAGCGCACCGGTCGGTGGTGCTGCCTGTGCAGCCGGTCAGTGAGATGACGACAGCGGTCGCGGCGACGGCGACAATGGCGGGCTTCACGAGTTCTCCGAGACGGAAGTGCCCAGCCGGATACCGGACCTTCCGGCACTGTACCTGAGGCCTCGATTCTCATCTACGTGTCAATCTGCCGAGTGCGCGACAACTCATCGAGAACACGACAGGTTGCGAGAGTTCCACACGGGGGCACCCGCGGTGAGCGCTGGTGCCAACGCGCATTGCACTGTTAGGTTCGCGGCGGAGGTGCGCATGCACGGAGGACGGGGATCGATGGCGGCCGGTGCTGCCCTGATCGTTCTGGCTGCGTTGACAGCGTGCTCGGGCGCGAGCACGGGCGCCGCCGGGGCGACGGCGACGCCAGAGGCGACGGATGCCGCGGCGCAGGTCGTGTCCATCCCGATGCCCGAGTTCGCGCCGTGGCCTACGGGAGACCCGTTCACCGACGCCGACATCGAGGCCGCACGCGTCGCCGAGGCCGAACGTGAATGGCAGGGCATCCTGGCGGCGTACCCCGATGCGGTGCGACCCGACGTCGCGTTCGAGGCCTACGTGACCAACGAGAATCGCGTCGAAGTGACGCGGGCCTGCTTCGAGGCCGCCGGGCTCCCGATCGATGAGGGGCGCACCGGCACGGACCCTGACGATCCTGTCGTCTCCATCGGCACGTCGGCGACGACGGTCGAGGAGCGGATCGCGTTGTACACGTGCCGGGTCGCTCATCCCGAGAGGCGCACCTCGGGTCCGCCGAACGCCGAGCAGCTCGGCTGGATCTACGACTACCTCACCGAGTACTCCGTGCCGTGCTATGCGGCGAACGACATCGTCGTGCCGCCCGCTCCGCCGCGTGAGGAGTTCGTCGCGAACTGGCCGAACCAGGGCTGGTACCCGTCGGTCGGAGACCACCCGATGGCGATGGACGCCCAGTGGGACGCCGCCCTCTCGAAGGCGTGCATCGACCCCGACACCGCGATCATGACGGGACTCGTGGAGCGAGCGGGCGGATGACCGAGGGCGTCGGCGCAGACTCCGCCCGCGAGTTCGAGCCATCGCGGCGCGGAGCATCGTCGGGCGTCGACGAACTGCCGGCGGAGCACCGCCGCTGGGGCATGGACTCCGATGGGCCGCCGCAGGAGGCGTACAGTCGCGTGACCGACACCGAGCGCTACCGCCCGCTGCACGACTTCGCCCTCGCGCTCGTCGATGACCTCGAGGCGGAGTTCGACGTCGAGCGCGACCACGAGCCGCCGGTCGCCTCCTGGCTCTCCGAGGGCGTCGACGTCGTGAGTGCGATCCGGCTCCGTCCTCGAACGGATGACGCGGCGCCGATCACGATCGGCCTCACCTCGTTCCCCGGCCTCGTGATCGGGTGCGGCGAGTTCACGAGGCTGACGCTGCCGTTCTGCGGTTGCGACGCGTGCGACGAGCACGTCGCCGACTCGGTCGACTCGGCCCGCGAGCACATCGACGCCGTCGTGTCGGGCGGCTTCGCCGAGGCATCCGGTGGCTGGGTCTCGTTCCGCACCGAGCGGTACGCGAGCGTCGGCGGCGGACAGGAGCCCTACGGCCCGCGTCGCGCGTGGGCGGCGTGGCCCCGCCGTTCTGCAGGTTGAGCCTGTCGAACCCCCCCACGAGAGCGGTTTCGACAGGCTCAACCCACAGCGGCTAGGCGCGCTCGAGCACCGCGCGGGTCGAGGCCTCGGGTCGCAGGTCGAGGCGGCGCAGCAGCTGCGCGTTCGCCGCGACGATGACCGTCGAGAGGCTCATCAGGATCGCACCGACCGACATCGGCAGCACGAACCCGATCGGGGCGAGGATGCCCGCGGCGAGCGGCACCGAGACGAGGTTGTACCCGGCCGCCCACCACAGGTTCTGCGACATCTTGCGGTAGCTCGCCCGCGA
This sequence comes from Agromyces sp. CCNWLW203, assembly GCF_036576125.1. Lineage (NCBI taxonomy): Bacteria > Bacillati > Actinomycetota > Actinomycetes > Micrococcales > Microbacteriaceae > Agromyces > Agromyces sp. CCNWLW203. The sequence goes on from NZ_JAZHYX010000005.1 coordinate 275,820, forward strand.
CAGCTCGATCACCGAGATCACCGAACGCGGGTCGGATGACGCGAGGATCACGCCGGCCGAGGCGATCGCGACATCCGTGCCGGCTCCGATCGCGATGCCGACGTCGGCCTGCGCGAGCGCCGGGGCGTCGTTGACGCCGTCGCCGACCATCGCGACCGAGAGGCCCTCGTGCTGCAGCTCCTGCACCTTCGCCGACTTGTCTTCGGGGCGCACGCCCGCGTAGACCCGGTCGATGCCGAGCTGTGCGGCGACCGTGCGGGCCACCGGCTCGGCGTCGCCCGTGATCATCACGACCTGCACTCCGAGCGCGTGCAGCGCGTCGACCGCCTGCTTCGACTCGGGGCGGATCTCGTCGGCCAGCGCGATGGCGCCGGCCACCTGGCCGTCGACGAGCACGTGCAGCACCGTCGAGCCGGCTTCGGCCCAGGCGACGGATGCCGCGAGCGGCTCGAGCCCGTCGCGCTCGAGCATGCCGGGGCCGCCGACCTGCACGGCCCGTCCGTCGACCGTCGCGCGGACGCCGATCGCGGCGGAGGCCTCGAAGCCCTGGGCACCGCGAGTCGTGAGCCCGCGGTGGGCGGCCTCGGCGACGATCGCCTTGGCGAGCGGGTGCTCCGAGTCGCCCTCGGCGGATGCCGCGAGCACGAGCAGCTCGTCGAGGTCGTGACCCGGTGCGGCCGCGGCATCCGTCACTGCAGGCTCGCCCTTGGTCAGCGTGCCGGTCTTGTCGAAGAGCACCGCGCCGACCGTGCGCATCGTCTCGAGGGCGAGGCGGTCGGTGACGAGGACGCCGCCCTTCGCCGCGCGCTCGGTCGCGATCGAGACGACGAGCGGGATGGCGAGGCCGAGCGCGTGGGGGCAGGCGATCACGAGCACGGTGATCGTGCGGATCACGGCGTCGTCGGGGTCGCCGAGCAGGGTCCAGGCGATCGCCGTGATGACGGCGGCGCCGAGCGCGAACCAGAAGAGCCAGCCCGCCGCGCGGTCGGCGAGGCGCTGCGCGCGCGACGTCGAGGCCTGCGCCTGCGCGACGAGCCGCTGGATGCCGGCGAGGGCCGTGTCGTCGCCGACGGCGCCGACCCGCACGCGGATCGCAGTGTCGGTCGCGACCGTGCCGGCGACGACGTTCGCGCCGGGGCCGCGGGCGACCGTCGCGGACTCGCCGGTGATCATCGACTCGTCCATCGCGGCGGTGCCTTCGACGACCTCGCCGTCGGCGGGCACTCGGCCGCCGGGGCGCACGATGACGATGTCGCCCACCGCGAGCTCGGACGGGGAGACGGTCTCGGTCGACGGGCTGCCGGTCGAGCCGTTCGCCACCACTCGCTCGGCCTCGTCGGGCAGCAGCGCCGCGAGCGCGTCGAGCGCGCTCGACGCCTGCATGATCGAACGCATCTCGATCCAGTGGCCGAGCAGCATGATCACGATGAGGAGCGCGAGCTCCCACCAGAAGTCGAGGTGATGGCTGAGCAGGCCGAGGCTCGCACCGAGGCTTGCGAAGTACGCGACCGTGATGGCGAGGCCGATCAGCAGCATCATGCCGGGCTTGCGCGCCTTCAGCTCCGACCAGGCGCCGGTGAGGAACGGCTTGCCGCCCCAGAAGTACATGACCGTGCCGAGCACCGGGGAGATCCACGGGATCACGGGGTTCTCGGGCAGCGAGTAGCCGAGGATCGAGGCGAACATCGGGCTGAACGCGATCGTCGGCACCGCGACGACGAGCATGATCCAGAACAGGCGGCGGAACTGGCCGACATGGTCGCCGTGACCTGCGTGGCCGCCGTGCCCGCTCATGTCGTGTCCGGCGTGCGGGTCGTGCCCGCTCATGTCGTGTCCGGCGTGCGGGTCGTGCCCGCTCATGTCATGGCCGCCGTGCGCGCTCATGTCGTGTCCCGCGTGCGGGTCCGCCTCCGGCGCCGCCGTCGACCGGTGGCCCGCGTGCGCATCGTGCTCCGCGTGCCCGTCGTGTTCGTGTCCGCCGTGAGTCGTGCTCATCGATCTTTCCTCCGTCGTCCAGCTCGGTTCGAGCCTATACCCCTAGGGGGTATCTGTCATCAGGTGGAACGCCTGTCCGCCCGGACTATTCCCGAGCCATGACGAACTTCTCCGACGGTAGCAGCGGATGCCTCGTGGTTCGCGGATCGAGAACAGGCGAGCGCGCGGCATCCGCATCGTGCTGTGATGTCCGCATGGACATCCTGATTCTCGGCGGCACCCAGTGGCTCGGACGCGAACTCGCCCGGGAGGCGCTGCGGCGCGGGCACGCGGTCACCTCGCTCGCGCGAGGGGAAGCAGGGGAGGCGGCCGAGGGTTCAGCCGTCGTCGTCGCCGACCGCTCGCAGCCCGGCGCCTACGACGCCGTCGCCGATCGCGAATGGGACGCCGTCATCGACGTCACCCGGCAGCCCGGCTTCGCGCGGCGCGCGGCCGCCGACCTGGCCCCGCACGCGGCGCACTGGACCTTCATCTCCTCGTGCAACGTCTACGCCGAGCAGAACGAGCCCGGCGCCGACGAATCGGCCGAACTCATGGCGCCGCTCGAGACCGACGAGTCGAGTGCGGAGACCTACGGCGAGGCGAAGTCCGCGATCGAGGCCGTCTACCGCGAGGCCCTCGGTGATCGGCTGCTGGTGGTGCGCCCCGGACTCATCGTCGGCCCTGGCGACGCCTCTGGTCGCGGTGGCTACTGGGTGGCGCGCGCCGCTCGCAGCGATGAGCCGATGCTCGTGCCCGACATCCTCGACGACGCCGTGCAGGCGATCCACGTCGACGACCTCGTGGCGTTCACCCTCGATGCCATCGAACAGCGTCGGAGCGGCGCGTTCAACGCCGTCGGCGACCGCACCACCTTCGGTGACTGGCTCGAGCGCTCGCGGGCGCTCGCCGGGCACGAGGGCGAAGTCGTCGCGGTCTCCCCGGAGTGGCTCGCCGAGCAGGGCGTCGCCGAGTGGTCGGGCCCCGAGTCGCTGCCGCTGTGGATCATCGACCCCGAGTGGCGCGCCTTCCTCGATCGCTCGAACGCGGCAGCGCGCGCCGCCGGCCTGCGCCTGCGACCGCTCGACCAGCTGCTCAGCGAGGTGCTCGAGTGGGAGCGCGGCGAGGGTCTCGATCGCGAGCGCGGCGCCGGGCTCAGCGCCGAGCGCGAGCGGGAGCTGCTCGCAGCGCTCCGCGGCCCGTCGGGCGAGTAGGGAACTCACAAGCGTCCGGGATCGCAGACATGAGGGGCGACGGATGCCTCGGCTCGCGGCATCCGTCTTGCTAGCGTCTGAGCATGGGCACCGCCGCGCTTCCGAACGATCCGCTCTGGCCTCGGGCCGGTGACTGGCCGCCGCTCGACGCGCTCGACGCGGGGGAGCGCGCCGACCTCGCCCTGCTCGGCGTGCCGGCGTACAGCACCTCGCTCTCGCCGACCGGTGCGCACGCGACGCCGGCGGCGATCCGTGCGGCGCTGCGCCGGTACAGCCCGACGCTCATGGCCGACCGCGGCCACCGGAGCGAGGCGCGTTCGCTCGACGACCTCGTGTTCGCCGACGCCGGTGACGTCGTCGAGCCCGACGGGCCCGAGGGCGAGGCGCGCGTGCGCGCCGCGATCGCGCAGGCCGCGGCCCGGGCCGGCACCGTCGTCGCGCTCGGCGGCGACAACTCGCTCACCTCGCCCGTCGCGCTCGGCGTCTGGGGCGAGCGACTGCCGACTGCCGGGCTCATCACCCTCGACGCGCACTACGACCTGCGCGACGGCGTCAGCAACGGCTCGCCGGTGCGGCGCCTCCTCGAAGCGGGCCTCGACGGCCGCCGCACCGTGCAGATCGGCATCGCCGATTTCGTGAACTCCAGCGAGTACGCCGATCGTGCCCGCGACGCCGGCATCACGGTCGTGCACCGCGACGAGCTGCACCGCCGCCCGATGCACGACGTGTTCGCCGAGGCGCTCGAGATCGCCGGTGCCGCCGGCGGCCCGATCCACGTCGACCTCGATGTCGACGTCTGCGACCGCGCCGTGGCGCCCGGCTGCCCCGCGTCGGTGCCGGGCGGCATCTCGGCCCACGAACTCCGGCAGGCCGCACGCGCGGCAGGCGCCGACGCTCGAGTGGAATCGGTCGATCTCGCCGAGGTCGACGCCACGGCCGACGCCCCCGACGGCCGCACCGTGCGTCTCGCCGCGCTCTGCGTGCTCGAGGTCGCCGCGGGAATCGCCCTACGCTGACAGCGTGCCTCGATCGATCGCACACGCTGAAGGGGAACGGAATCATGAAGACACTTCTGCTGGTGCGGCATGCCAAGTCGAGCTGGGGCGACCAGTCGCTTCCCGACCACGAGCGGCCGCTGAACCATCGTGGCCGGCGCGATGCGCCGAGGGCGGGCGCTCGACTGCGGGAGCGGGGCGTCGCTCCTGACGTGATCGTGACGAGCACGGCGGTACGGGCCCGCTCGACGGCGGTGATCCTGGCGGAGGCGCTCGACCTCGAGTCCGGCCGAATCGTCGAGGACGGCCGTCTCTACGGCGCCACTCCCGACGGCCTGCTCGAACTCGTCAGGGCCCTCGACCACGAGCTGGTCGCCGTCATGCTGGTCGGCCACAACCCCGAGATCGGCGAGCTCGCCTCCCGGTTCTCGGATGAGATCGACGACATGCCCACCTGCGCCGTCGCCGAGTTCCGTTTCGACGTCGCCGGCTGGGCCGAGGTCGGCACCGTTGCGCCAGTCGAGGTGCTGTACGACGCTCCTGCCCACGACCGGTGACCGAAGGCACCACCTGGCAATCCATCGACCTCGCCGAGGTCGATGCCACCGCGGATGGGCCGGACGGGCGTACCGTACGACTGGCGGCACTCCGCGTGCGCGGCGGTCGCTGCGGGCACGCACTGCGCTGATCGGGTGGGCGCCCGACCAGCCCGACGGAAGGACGCACCGTGAAGACCCTCGTGCTCATGCGCCACGCGAAGTCGAGCTGGGACTCGCCGGGTCTCGTCGACCACGACCGGCCGCTGAACGATCGCGGGCGCCAGGAAGCGCCGCGCATGGGCCGGCGACTCGTCGAGCGCGGCATCGAGCCCGAGGTGATCATCACGAGCACGGCGCAGCGAGCCCGGTCGACGGCCGAACTCGTCGCCGGTGAACTCGGCACCCCCGCCCGCCGCATCCTCGTCGAGGAGCGGCTGTACGCGGCATCCGTCGAGACGATGCTTCGCGTCATCCGCTCGCTCGACAACCGAATATCGCGTGCGATGCTCGTCGGCCACAACCCCGAGATGACCGAGCTCGCGACCCGGTTCTCGAAGTCGGCCGAGTCGATGCCGACTGCGGCGATCGCCGTGTTCACCTTCGACGCGACATCCTGGGCCGAGGTGCGAACGGCGACGAGCACGGGCAATGTCGCCGTGGCGCCGATCGGCGTGACCTTCGACGCCCCCGACCGCACCCGCAACCGGTGACAGCGGCCCGCGGCGTCACTAGTGTCGATGGCAACGGAGGGAGCGGCATGTCGTTCATCACCAGGGGGTTCAGCGGGCGCAGTCGTGAGCGCGACGAACGGCTGCCGCCCGGCCAGACGCTCGTGCACGACTTCCCGGTGCTCTCGGCCGGGCCGACGCCCGAGGTCGACACCGAGGAGTGGGAGTTCTCGATCATCACCGAGACGGGCGGCGAGCATCGCTGGAACTGGGACGAGTTCATGGCGCTCGAGATCGAAGAGGTCGAGACCGACATCCACTGCGTCACGCACTGGTCGAAGCTCGGCACCCGGTGGCGCGGCGTCTCGCTCGACACGCTCTTCGCCGATGTCGAGACCCAGTACGACTTCGTCATGGCGCACAGCTACGGCGGGTACACGACGAACGTTCCGCTCGAGGAGCTGCTCGACGGCAAGGCCTGGATCGCGTTCGAGTTCGACGGCGAGCCGCTCGACCCAGAGCACGGCGGGCCCGCTCGGCTGATCGTGCCGCACCTCTACTTCTGGAAGAGCGCGAAGTGGGTGCGCGGCCTCGTCATGCAGGGCGACGACGAGCCGGGCTTCTGGGAGCAGAACGGCTACCACCTGCACGGCGACCCGTGGAAGGAGGAGCGGTACTGGTGAACGACGGGCCGAGCACGGCGACGGATGCCGCGGCGCGCGCGATGCCCGCCAGCGGCACGCCTGCTGCTGATCCCGCTCCCGCGGCTGCTTCTCCCGCGCCTGTTGCTGCGGGTGCCGTGCCGAGGGCGGGGTGGCACACGGCCACGGTCGTCGCCGTCACCCGTGAGACGCCGAGCGCCGCTCGCCTCGAGCTCGAGGTCGACGGATGGCCCGGCAACGCCGCCGGCCAGCACCTCGATGTGCGCCTGACCGCCCCCGACGGGTACACCGCCACCCGCTCCTATTCGATCGCGTCGTCGGGGCCGAGCGCGCGCGTCGTGCTCGCGGTCGACCGGCTGCCCGACGGCGAGGTGTCGCCGTTCCTCGTCGACGAGCTGCGCCCGGGCGACCTGCTCGAGGTGCACGGCCCGCTCGGCGCCTTCTTCGTGTGGAAGCCGGTCGAGCAGCGCTCGCCCGTTCCCGCACGGCCCGTGCAGCTCATCGCCGGCGGCTCGGGCGTCGTGCCGCTCTTCGCGATGGCCCGGGCGCATGCCGACGCCGACGACCTCACGCCCTTCCGCATGCTCTACTCGGTGCGCACGCCCGACGACGTGTACTTCTCCGACGAGTTGATGGCGCTCGCCGGGTCATCCGACGCGTTCCGCCTCGACCTCGTCTACACGCGGCGCGCGCCCGACGCCTGGCCGACGCCGCCGGGCCGCATCATGCGAGATGCGCTCGCGGCAGCCGTCATCCCCGCCGCCGAACGGCCGATCGTCTACGTGTGCGGCTCGACCGGGTTCGTCGAACGGGTCGCGTCGTGGCTCATCGAACTCGGCCACGACGCAGGCTCGATCCGCACCGAGCGATTCGGAGGCACCTGATGCAGCACCTCGACGGCAATGCCCTGGCCGGCCAGCTCGCCGACTACTTCTCGTTCGACGTGACGGCGGCGATCGCCCGCTGCAACGGATGCGGCAGCATCGCGGAGCTCGCCCGCGCGATGGTCTACCGCAGCGGCGCCGGCACCGTGGTGCGCTGCGCCTCGTGCGACCAGGTGCTGGCGACCCTCGTCGAGACCGGCGACCGCGCCTGGATCGGCTTCAGCGGCGTCAGCGCGATCGAGGTGGCCCGGCCACGACCCGCGTCGGGGTGAACCCATGTGGATCGGCTGGATCGAGTTCGACCTGCTGCTCGGCGACGTGCATTCGCTGAAAGGCAAGCGCGCCGTCATCCGCCCGATCATGGCCGAGCTTCGCCGAGCGACCGAGGCGAGTGTCGCGGAGGTCGGCGAGCAGGATCTCCATCGTCGCGCGGTCATCGGCGTCGGCGTCGTGGCGTCGGGTGCCGATCGCGTCACCGACACGCTCGACCGGGCCGAACGGCTCGTCGCGGGCCGGCCCGACATCACCCTGCTCTCGGCCAGGCGTCGCCTGCATCGCAGCGACGAGTGAGCGGATGCCGCCGCGTCAGCGTTGCGCGACGAGCCCGCCGTCCTTCCAGACGCGTGAGATGAGCGGCACTCCCGGCCGGTAGGCGAGGTGCACGTGGCTCGGTGCCGTGAGTTCGACGAGGTCGGCACGCATGCCGGGGCGGATGGCACCGACATCCGTTCGCCGGAGTGCCGCTGCGCCGCCCGCGGTCGACGCCCAGACGGCCTCGGCCGGGGTCATGCCCATGTCGCGCACCGCGACGGCGATGCAGAAGGGCAGCGAGCTCGTGAAGCTCGAGCCCGGGTTGCAGTCGCTCGCGAGGGCCACCGTCACGCCGGCGTCGATGAGCCGGCGTGCATCGGGGTAGGGCTGGCGGGTCGAGAACTCGACGCCCGGCAAGAGGGTCGCCACCGTTTCGGATGACGCGAGCGCCGCGACATCCGCATCGCTCAGGAAGGTGCAGTGGTCGACCGAGGCCGCTCCGAGCTCGACCGCGAGCCGCACTCCCGGCCCCTCGCCGAGCTGGTTGCCGTGCACCCGCACGCCGAGGCCCGCGGCAGCCCCCGCCTCGAGCACGCGCCGCGACTGCTCGGCCGTGAACGCGCCGCGCTCGCAGAAGGCGTCGACCCAGCGCGAGTGCGGAGCGCACGCCGCGAGCATCTCGCCCACGACGAGGTCGACGTACGCCTCGGCGGCGCGGTCGGCATCGCCGCCGAACGCCGGGTCTTCGCGGAACTCGAACGGCACGACGTGCGCGCCGAGGAAGGTCACCTCGTCGGTGACCTCGCGGGCGAGGCGCACGAGCCGCTCCTCGTCGGCGACGCTCAGGCCATAGCCCGACTTGATCTCGAAGGTCGTCGTGCCCTGCGCGTGCAGCTCGGCGACGAATCCGGCGAGCCGCGCGCGCAGTTCGTCGTCGCTCGCGGCGCGCGTCGCAGCGACCGTCGAGCGGATGCCGCCGGCCTCGTACCGCTGCCCGGCCATGCGTGCGGCGAACTCCGCCGCGCGGTCGCCGCCGAAGACGAGGTGCGAGTGGCTGTCGACGAAGCCCGGCATCACGGCCCGGCCGCCGGCGTCGACGACCTCGACCTCGGCGTCCCAGAGCGAGCGGTGCTCGTCACCGTCGCGGCGGTCGTCGCGCTCGACCCGGTGCGCGAGGCGCTCGTCGGCGTGGCTCGCGCTGCCGATCCACGCGATGCGGCCGTCTTCGACGAGCACGGCGGCGTCGCGCACGATGCCGAGCGGGCCCGCCTCGCGATCGGGCGCAGGTTCGTTCGTGACGAGCTCGCCGATGCCGGTCAGCAGCATGCGCCCCGCGGCGCCCCCGTCGCTCATGCCTCGAGCATAGGCACGCGCAGGCCGCGCTCGCGAGCGACCTCGATCGCGCGGTCGTAGCCCGCGTCGACATGGCGCATGACGCCGGTGCCCGGGTCGTTCACGAGCACGCGGGCGATCTTCTCGGCGGCGAGCTCGGTCCCGTCGGCGACGATCACCTGACCCGCGTGGATCGAGCGGCCGATGCCGACGCCGCCGCCGTGGTGGAGCGACACCCACGTCGCGCCCGAGGCGGTGTTCAGCAGGGCGTTGAGCAGGGGCCAGTCGGCGATCGCGTCGGAGCCATCGGCCATGGCCTCGGTCTCGCGGTACGGGCTCGCGACGCTTCCCGAGTCGAGGTGGTCGCGGCCGATGACGACGGGCGCGCTGAGCTCGCCCGAGGCGACCATCTCGTTGAATTTCAGCCCCGCGAGGTGGCGTTCCTTGTAGCCGAGCCAGCAGATACGCGCCGGCAGGCCCTCGAAGTGCACCTTCTCGCCGGCCTGCGTGATCCAGCGGCGCAGATGCTCATCATCGGGGAAGAGCTCGAGGATCGCCTTGTCGGTCGCGGCGATGTCGGCCGGGTCTCCCGAGAGCGCCGCCCAGCGGAACGGTCCCTTGCCCTCGGCGAACAGGGGCCGGATGTAGGCGGGCACGAAGCCGGGGAACTCGAACGCGCGGTCGTAGCCGCCGAGCTCCGCTTCGCGGCGGATCGAGTTGCCGTAGTCGAAGACCTCGGCACCGGTGTCCTGGAATCCCACCATCGCGGCCACCTGCTTGGCCATGCTGCCCCGCGCACGGTCGGTGAAGCTCTCGGGGTCGCGCTCGGCCTCGGCGCGCCAGTCCTCGAATGCGACGCCGACCGGCAGGTACGCGAGCGGGTCGTGGGCGCTCGTCTGATCGGTCACGATGTCGACCTGCAGCTCGCCGGCGCGATGCCGCAGCAGAAGGTCGCCGAAGACGACGGCGGCGTTGCCGACGACGCCGACCGACAGGGCCTCGCCGGCCGCCTTCGCGGCGGTCACGCGCGTGATCGCGGCCTCCAGGTCGGTGGTGTACTCGTCGAGGTAGCCGTGCTCCACACGGCGGGCCAGCCGGGTCTCGTCGACGTCGACGATGAGCACCGCCCCGCCGTTCATGGTGACGGCAAGCGGCTGAGCGCCGCCCATGCCGCCGCAGCCGCCCGTGAGCGTCAGCGTGCCGGCGAGGCTGCCGCCGAACGACGCGCGCGCGATCGCCCCGAAGGTCTCGTACGTGCCCTGCAGAATGCCCTGCGTGCCGATGTAGATCCACGACCCGGCCGTCATCTGGCCGTACATCGTGAGGCCCTGCTGCTCGAGCCGGCGGAATTCGGGCCACGTCGCCCAGTCGCCGACGAGGTTGGAGTTGGCGATGAGCACGCGCGGCGCCCACTCGTGCGTGCGGAAGACTCCGACGGGCTTGCCCGACTGCACGAGCAGGGTCTCGTCGGCCTCGAGGCCCTCGAGCGTGCGCACGATCGCGTCGAACGACTCCCAGTTGCGGGCGGCCTTGCCGGTGCCGCCGTAGACGATGAGGTCGTCGGGCCGCTCGGCGACCTCGGGGTCGAGGTTGTTCATGAGCATGCGCAGCGGTGCTTCGGTCTGCCAGCTCTTCGCGGTGAGTTCGGTACCGCGAGCGGCACGAACCGTGCGGGGGCCGGAGGTTGCGGGGGTGGAGGCGTCGGTCATGCTCCGATGCTCGCGCACCGAGCCGTCACCGACAACGGATGTCGCGGCCCTACTGTCTGGGATTCCAGACGCTGCGGGATGAGCCTGTCAAGACCCCGTATGTGAGACCGTTGCGGGTCGAGCCTGACGAGACCCCGGAGTGCAGAGCCTCAGCCGATGCGGATGCCGCGGGCCGCCATGAACGGCACCGCGTCGACGGCGGTGCCGTCGAGTCGCACCTCGTAGTGCAGGTGGCAACCGGTCGAAGCCCCCGTGCTGCCGACGGCGCCGATGAGCTGGCCTGCCGCGACCGCGTCGCCCGGGCTGACGAGGATGCCGCCGTCGGTGAGGTGCGCGTACCCGGTCTGCACGCCAGAGCCGTGCTCGAGCAGGATCCAGTTGCCGTAGCTGCCGTTGGGGCGGGCCTCGACGACGATGCCGCCGGTCGCGGCGAAGACGGGGGATCCGCAGCTCGCCGCGACATCGGTGCCGCGGTGGAACTCGTTGACGCCGGCGAGCGGCTTGTTGGGTCGCGGGCCGAATCCGTCGGTCTGGTTGCCGGTGACCGGGGGAGCCCAGCCCTGCTCGCTCAGCTGCCCGGCGTCGCGCGGGAGCGAGTCGATGAACGAGACGCTCGTCGCGGCGACCTTCGTGCGCAGACCGGAGAGGTCGGAGCGAGCGGATGCCACGGCGCGTTCGGCCTCGGCGACGGCGGTCTGGGCTGCCTCGACCGGCACCGCGTCGACGGCGGCCCATGCCTCGGCGGCACGTTCCTCTGCCACATCGGCTTCGGCGGAACGCTTCTCGGCGATCTTCTGCAGCTTCTCGGCGTCACCGGTGATCTGGTCGACGCGGGCGACGCCGCCGAGACCGGCGAGCAGGTCTTTGCCCGAGCCGAAAGCGGCGGCCATCGAGGTGAGCGACGAGTCACCGCCGCGCGACGCGGCGAAGGCGGCGGCTCCGGCCGCGTCGGCATCGGCGCGAGCCTCTTCGGCCCGCTCCAGCAGTTGGTTCGCCAGGGCGCGTGCCACGGTTCGGTTCGAAAGGGCGGCCTCGAGCTCCGCCTCAGCGGTGCGCAGCGCCGACGTCGCCCGATCGAGCGCCGTGCGGGCGCCGAGCAGGGAGCTCAGCTGCGGGTCGTTGCCGCTCGAGATGCGGGCGTACGGGCCTGTGCCGACGAGCAGCTTCGTGCCGGGTGCCGTGACGGGAGCGCTGGGTGCGGGCGGCTGGGCCGGCGGCGCTGTCGTGGGCGGAGGGGTCGTGGCCGGCGGCGTCGTGGCCGGGGGCGTCGTCGGCGGCGGCGTCGTGGCCGGCGGGTCAGTGGGCGTCGGCGTCTCGGTGGGCGTCGGGGTTTCCGTCGGCGTCGGCGTCGGCGTGGCGGTCTCGGTCGGTGTCGGGGGCTCGGTCTCAGTCGGCGCCGGCGACTCAGGGGCCGGCTCGGTCGCGTCGCCTTCGCCGGTCGACTCGCCGCCCGTGTCGGTCGTCGTGTCGGTCGACTCGGCGGTGGTCTCCGATGTCGCCACCGCAGCATCCGTCGCGACGATCTCTTCTGCCGATGCACCGGTGATGCCGGAGATGCCGAGCACGATGACGGCCGCTGCGGCGGCCACTGCGAGACCGTCGGGCCGAGCGCGTCGCACTCGGAACGGGTCGTGCAGGCCGGGCGATCGTTGCATCATCGACATAGGGTTCCGTTCATACGCCGGCTTCGGGGGCCGACATCTCCCTCAGTCTCTCAGCGCAGGCGGGTCGACACAACCTTTGATCGCGTCGATCTCGCACCCTGTTCGGGGCACACGCGGGCTCGCCTCAGTCGAGCGCGCCGGCCCCCGACATCGCCGCCGCGACGACGCCGCCGCGAGCGACCATGTCCGAGATCGCCTCGATCTCGGGGGAGAGGAAGCGGTCGGGCCCCGGCACCGCGCCGACTTCTGCGACGAGCGAGACCACCGCGCCGGTCGCCGGGCCCGGCTCGAGGGGCGCCCGCAGCGCGAGCCCCCGAGCCGCCGTCATGACCTCGATCGCGAGCACGCGGGAGAGCCCGTCGATCGAACGACGGAGCTTGCGGGCGGCCGCCCAGCCCATCGAGACGTGGTCCTCCTGCATGGCCGACGACGGGATCGAGTCGACGGAGGCCGGCACTGCGAGCCGCTTCAGCTCGCTCACGATGCCCGCGGCCGTGTACTGCGCGATCATGAGGCCCGAGTCCACTCCGACCTCGTGCGCGAGGAACGGCGGCAGGCCCTGGTTGCGCGCCCGGTCGAGGAACCGGTCGGTGCGTCGCTCGCTCATCGACGCGACATCCGCCACCGCGATCGCGAGGAAGTCGAGCACGTACGCGACCGGTGCGCCGTGGAAGTTGCCGTTCGACTCGACGCGGCCGTCGAGCGTGAGCACGGGGTTGTCGACGGCGCTCGCGAGTTCGGCGTCGGCGACGGATGCCGCGTGCGCGACCGTGTCCCGGGCGGCGCCGTGCACCTGGGGAGCGCAGCGGAGCGAGTACGCGTCCTGCACGCGCGTGCACTCCGGGCCCTTGTGGCTCGCGACGATGGGGGAGTCTGCGAGCAGGCGCCGCAGGTTCGACGCCGAGACCGCCTGGCCGCGCTGCGGACGAAGGGCGTGCAGGTCGGCGGCGAAGACGGCGTCGGTGCCCATGAGTCCCTCGACGCTCATCGCCGCAGCGATGTCGGCGGTCGTGAGGAGCATCCGGAGGTCGTCGATCGCGAGCGCGAGCATGCCGAGCGTGCCGTCGGTGCCGTTGATGAGGGCGAGGCCCTCCTTCTCGGCGAGGCGGAGCGGCGTGATGCCGGCCGCGGCGAGGGCGCTCGCGGCATCCGTCACCGGGTCGGTCGAGCCGTTGGCGACCCGAACTTCTCCCTCGCCCATCGCCACGAGCGCGCAGTGCGCGAGGGGGGCGAGGTCGCCGGAGCATCCGAGCGAGCCGTACTCGCGCACGACCGGCGTGATGCCGGCGTTGAGGATGGCCGCATAGGTCTCGGCGGTCTCGCGGCGCACCCCCGTGCGGCCGGTCATGAGCGTCGAGAGGCGAAGCAGCATGAGGGCGCGCACGACCTCGGTCTCGACCTCGGCGCCCGAGCCGGCGGCGTGCGAGCGCACGAGGCTCGCCTGCAGCTGCGCGCGCCGGTCTTCGGCGATGAACGTCGTCGCGAGCGCACCGAAGCCCGTCGAGATGCCGTAGTGCGGCTCGGGGTCGGCGGCGAGGCCCTCGACGATCGCGCGGCTCGCGGCGACGCCGTCGAGGGCGGCCGGGTCGAGCACGACCGTCGCCCCGTGCCTGGCGACCGCGACGACGTCATCGATGCCGAGGGGGCCGGTGCCGACAGTGACGGCGCCCTCCTGAGCCTGTCGAAGGGATGCCGCGGCGCGCGCGGTGGCGGAGTCGTTGCTGCTCATACTCCGATTCCACACCGCCCCCACTCCTGCGGGAAGCGTGTGGGCGGGGTAGCCGTCCGGTATCCCAGACTCGGGCGTAGGCTGGGAGAGCCACCCGTCGTCGAGAGGACGCCAGTTGTCGGAACCCACTTCGCAGACCGACGACACGCGTCCGCTCGACCGGGCGGCGAAGCCCGAGGGCGCGAGCTCGAAGGTGCCCGCGGCCGACCAGACACTCGCGATCCTCATGCACCTCGCGGCGCAGCGCGGGCCTGTGCCTGCGGCGACGATCGCCTCGGCGCTCGGCATCCCGCGGTCGACGGTCTACCACCTGCTCGCCGTGATGCAGGAGCGCGGCTTCGTCGTGCACCTGCCCGAGGAGCGTCGCTACGGCCTCGGCATCGCCGCCTTCGAGCTCTCGAGCGGCTTCTCGCGCCAGCAGCCCCTCGCCCGCCTCGGCCGCCCGCTCGTCGCCGCGCTCGTCGACCGCCTCGGCGAGAGCGGCCATCTCGCGGTGCTGCACGGGCGCGACGTGCTCTACCTCGTCGAGGAGCGCGCACCGCGACGTCCCTCGCTCGTCACCGACGTCGGGGTGCGGCTGCCCGCCCACCTCACCGCCACCGGCAGGGCGATGCTCGCCGTGCTGCCGCCCGCGCAGCTTCGGGCGCTCTACCCCGACCGGGCGGCGTTCGCCGGTCGGGCCGCGATCGACGGCGCCGACGAGGAGTGGAGCTACGGACGCCTGAAGCGCGTGCTCGCCGTCGTGCGCGAGCAGGGCTGGGCCGGCGAGGACGGCGAGGTCACGGGCGGCCTGGCCTCGGTCGGCGCCGTCGTGCGCGATCACGTCGGCTGGCCGGCGGCGGCCGTCGCGGTGACCTATCCGGATGCCGCGGTGCAGGCACAGGTCGCCCGATACGTGTCGGCCGTGCAGGAGTCGGCGTCGACGCTCGCCCGCCGCATCGGCACGCCGCGCTGACGCGCACCCCGCCGAGCACCCGCACCCAGCTTCCGTCCACCCGGCGCCGGGTAACGTGAAGCCGCCGCCGAGCACCGATCATCGACCCCGACCGAGAGCCGAGACATGACCTTGCTGACGACCGCCGACGACCACGGGTTCACGGGCCTCACGGGATTCGCCGCCGACGTGCTGAACTCCTTCGGCGACATCGGCGTCGGCGTGCTGGTGTTCCTCGAGGTGCTGATCCCGCCGATCCCGAGCGAGGTCATCCTGCCGTTCGCGGGCTACCTCAGCCAGTCGGGCGAACTCCACCTCGGATGGCTCATCCTCTGGTCGACGCTCGCCTCCGTCATCGGCGGGCTCGTGCTGTACGGCCTCGGCGCCGCGGTCGGCCTCGAACGCGCCATCCGCTGGATCGCCTGGACGCGTCTCGTGAGCCTCACCGACCTCGAGCGCGGTGCGGAGTGGTTCCACCGGTACGGCCGCTGGTCGGTGCTGGTCGGCCGCATGATCCCGGGCGTCCGCAGCCTGATCTCCCTGCCCGCGGGAGCCGATCGCATGCCGCTGCTCTCCTTCTGCTTCTTCACCGCCATCGGCTCGGGCCTCTGGAACACCTTGCTCATCGGCGTCGGTGCGGCGCTCGGCACCCAGCACGCGCTGCTCGAGGAGTACCTGCAGTACCTCGACTGGGTCGTCTACGGCGTGATCGCCGTCGCGCTCGCGGTGCTCGTCATCCGCCGGATCCTCGAGCACCGACGGCTGGTCGACGAAGCCTCGGCGTAGCCGGCAGCCGCTGCGGCTCCGACCCCGACTGCCGCGTCGTCAGCGCGGGGCGGGCGCGAGCCAGCGCCGCAGCATCCGGGTCACGAAGGGCAGCGCCCAGAACGTCATGACCGGCGTGAGCAGCAGGGTCGTGACGAGCACCTTCCAGACCACCTCGAGCTCGTTCCACCCGGGCACGAACGACGTCACGAGCAGGGTGAAGACGAGGTTCACCGGGAAGAAGCCGAGCCAGATCGTCACCGCCTGCTTCCAGCGCGGCGGTGCGGGCGGCAGATCGTCGAGCGAAGCGGATGCCGCGGCATCCGCCACTGGAACCGAACCGGTCGCCGGGTCGTCGAACCAGCCCTCGATGCCGGTGCGTCGCCGGCTGCGCTCGGAGCGCACGAAGCCCTCGCCCATCGAGAGCCACCAGGTGCGTTCGGCCGAGCGCTCCCAGGCCTCGAGGGTCTCCTCGCTCGCGAACCGGTAGAGCATGTGCCAGACCTGCGAGGCCTCGCCGGCGCGCACCCACCCGGAGCCGAGGAATCCCGGGTACTTGGCGGCGAGGTTGACGCCGGTCTGCACCCAGGCGGTCGCCTCCGAGATGCGCTCGGGGTCGACCTCGCGTCGGATCGAGACGGTGATCGGTTCGCTGGTCATGGGCCGCCCCCGGGGCACTCGCGAATCCCGCGGGTGTGTGCGCGGAACTCTGGATTTCGGCCGTTTCGCTGGTGGCGGGCTGGTCCTGGCCGATTGCGAGTGTATCCGGGTCGGGTTTCGAGGTTGCTTCGAGCGGCGGTGGCCGTGACCATGAATCCGGACCAATCCGCTCGCGGAACCGTTCCGAACCCCTCGAGCACGGTGGACGCCGTGCCTTGAGAAGGAGGAACCTCATGCGAAACTCCCCGAACCGCATCGTCGCGACCATCTTCGGTGCGGTCTACCTGCTCGTCGGACTGCTCGGATTCGCCGTCACCGGCGGCGTCGGGTTCATTGCGACCGAGGGAGGACTCCTCCTCGGCGTCTTCGAGGTGAACCCGCTCCACAACGTGGCGCACCTGCTGATCGGAGCCGCGCTGCTGATCGGCGGCATCGTCTCGGCGACCGCCGCGAAGGCCGTCAATGCGACGGTCGGCGCCGCATACCTGCTGCTCGGCATCGTGGGATTCTTCCTCGCGGGCACGGCGGCGAACATCCTCGCGCTGAACACGGCCGACCACTTCCTGCACCTCGCGAGCGCGATCGTGCTGCTGGGGGTCGCGCTCGGGTTCGAGCGCTCCGGACGCGTGGCCACGGCGTAGGGGCCCGGCCATGCACGCACTGGTGGCGGCCCTGCGCAGTTGGCCGATGCTCGCGGCGTTCGGCGCCGGGCTCGTGCTCGCCGCGCTCGCCGCCGGTGCCGGGGGAGCGATGCAGCCTGCCCTCGTCGTGGCCGGCGTCGCCGCCCTCGGCTGGGGCGGGCTCGCGCTCAGGGCGGGGCGAGTGATCGCTCCGTCCGCAACGCTCGTCGTGGCCGCTGCCGCCCTCGTGGGGATGGCGGCGGTGGTCTCGACGGGTGCTGCCGAGAGGACGGATGTCGCGCCGGGCCCGCTCGCCGCGGCATCCGTGTTCATCGTGGTGGTGGCGCTCTCAGCGGGCCTCGAGCTTCGCGGTCGCACGCGACGCTCGGCCCGCGCTGCCGCGGACCGCAGGCGTGACGGCGCGGCATCCGACACCGCTCGTCTTCTCGGTCTGGTCGCCGGTGCCGCGCTCGTCGCGGCGCTCGCGACCCCCGCGCTCGCCGCGACCGAGGCCGGCGAGACGGCGGTGCCGCACGGCACCCACGACGGCGACGCCCCGGCGCCCGGTGCGCCCGGTGGCCACGAGCACTGAGGCCTCCGACCGGCTGCGCTACGCGGAGTCTCGCAGGGGCTCGAGGGCGGCGAGGAGGAGATCGAGGCCGAACTCGAATTCCTGGGCCGGGTCGTAACCGGCGGCGACGAGCGCCTTGGCGGACTCGTTGAGGTACGGGAACTCGTCAGGCGGAAGCTGCGGCAGGTAGACGTCCTCGGTCATCTCCGCGAGTTCGTCGGCGGTGTCGAACGGCAGGCCTGCTTCCTGCAGGGCGTGACCGTAGACGTAGCTGTTGAGCAGCCAGTTGGCGTGCGTCGCCATCAGCACCGAGAAGCCGGCCCGTCGAAGGCACGCGGTGACCGCTTCGCGGTGGCGCAGGTTCGCGGGGCCCGGGGTCGTGCGCGACTCCATGAGGGAGATCGCCCACCGGTGGCGTGCGAGCACCTGTTGGGTGGAGAGCGCCTCGCGTCGCATCGCCGACTGCCAGTCGGCCTCGTCGGGCACCGGCTCGATCTCTTCGAACACGATGTCGATCATGGCGTCGAGCAATTCCTCCTTGCTCGCCACGTAGCGGTAGAGCGTCATCGCTCCCGCGCCGAGCTCACCGGCCAGCCGGCGCATGCTCAGCCCGTCGACCCCCTCGCGGTCGGCGAGGCGGACCGCCGCGACCGCCACTCGCTGCCTGCTCAGCCCCGCTTCCGACGCGACCTCGCGTTGTTCCTTCGCAGACACGGGTCTCCTCGTTCTCTCGACCGGCTTGACAAGCGTACAGCGTACGCGGCAGAGTACGCCGTACGCGTACAGTGTACGCGTACGGTGTACGAGCGCTCTCGCGTCCGCATGCCGGACCTTCCGCCGCTCCGGCGGACGGACCGCTCCTCTCGAAGGAAGAACCGATGACCAACCGAACGAAGACCCAGCGCCGGCTCGACGACGCGCCGGCGCCCGTGCGGGCCAGGCTCGCCGCCGCATGGGCGAGTTTCATGTTCCTCTACCTCTACGTCGACTTCTTCAACCTGTACAAGCCGGGCGTCGTGGAGGGCATCCTCGACGGCCTCGTCTGGAGGTTCGACGTCAGCTCGACATTGTTGACCGTCATGCTCGCCTCCGTGGCGATCCCCGCCCTGATGGTGGTGCTCTCCACTGTGCTGCCCGCCCGTGCGAGCCGCGCCGCGAACCTCGTCATCGCATCCCTCTACATCCCCTACTCGGTGTTCAATGCGGCAGGGGCGTCGTGGGACTGGTCCTTCTTCTACGCCCTCTCCATCGGTGTCGAGGTGCTGCTCCTGGCCTTCATCCTGCGTTCCGCGTGGAACTGGCCCCGCGCCGTCGGCGTTCAGGCGGCCGGCGCGGCGCCGTCGGTCGGGATGACGGCCGTCGCGAGCGTGACCGCGCGGCGACCCTCGCCCGAAGCGACCAGGTAGGGCGCGAGCAGCTCGCCGAGCCCCGTCTGGATCGCGGCGAGATCGTCGGTCGTCACGTGCAGCGTCGTCTCGCCGAACCCGAGGAAGTCGCGGAACCGGGGATCGTCGGCGGCGCTCGCCCGATCGAAGCTCTCGCCCAGATGGGCGAGGAAGGTCAGGAAGGCCTGCTGCAACTCTCGGGTGCCCATCTCGAGCAGTTCGGCGTGATCGACGTGCGCCATCCGCTCGCCGAGTGCGAAGGTGCGTTCGACCGCACCGCGCACGCGCCGCTCGTCGACGACGGTGAGCACGTCGGCGTCGACGAGCGCGGCGATGTGCCGGTAGAGGGTCGCCTGGGCGACGTCGGGCAGTGCGCTGCGCAGGCTGGCCGTGGTGATCTCGCGTGTGCCGACCTGCTGGATGATGCGCAGCCGAACGGGGTGCATGACGACGTCGGCGATGGGCGACGGGTTGCGCATCGGTCCTCCAGATGATTATTCTCATGATGAGAACATTCTCAATTACTCTCGACCGAGTATGCCACCGAAGGGACCAGCTCCATGATCACCGCCCAGATCGAAGTCTCCGGGCTCGCCAAGCGCATCGGCGACGTCGAGGCCGTGCGAGACGCGACGTTCGTCGCGGCGCCCGGCCGTGTCACCGGCTTCCTCGGCCCGAACGGCGCCGGCAAGTCGACGACGCTCCGGATGCTGCTGGGACTCGCGCGCCCCGATTCGGGCGCAGCGCTCATCGGCGGCCGCCGGTACGCCGAACTGTCCGACCCCACCGGCACCGTCGGGGCCGTGCTCGACCTCGCTGGAGCGCACCCCGCGATGACCGCTCGCGGCCATCTGCGCAGCTTCGCCGCCCTCGGCGGGCACCGCGCCGAGCGCGTGGAGGAGGTCGCGGGTCTCACCGGCATGGCCGAGTACCTCGATCGCCGCGTCGGCGGCTTCTCGACGGGCATGCGGCAGCGGCTCTCGCTCGCGACGGCCCTGCTCGGCGACCCCGCGGTGCTCGTGCTCGATGAACCGTCGAACGGCCTCGACCCGGCGGGCATCGTCTGGCTGCGCACCTTCCTCCGCGAGTTCGCGGCGAAGGGCGGCACCGTGCTGATCTCGAGCCACGTGCTCACCGAACTGCAGCACGGCATCGACGACCTCGTGCTGATCGATCGCGGTCGCACGACCTGGTCGGGGCCGCTCGATGCGTTCACGTCACACGGCACGAGCCTCGAGGCCGCCTTCCTCGAGCTCACCTCGGGGGCCGAGTCGTCGCCGGTCCCGACCGCGGACGCAACCGCCACCGCCATCGAAGGGATCCGCGCATGACCCGCCTGCTCCGCGGAGAGGTTGCGAAGCTCTTCGCGACCCGGCTTCCGCTCTGGTCGCTCGTGACCGCCGCGCTCTGCGGCGGCGGCCTGACCGCGCTCCTCTCACTCATCGGACCCGAGAACGCCACACCGCCCCTTCCCGGGCTGGACACCCCCGAGGGCGTCGGGATCGTCGTCGGCATGAGCGGGCTCCTGCTCTTCGTGCCGGCACTCATCGGCACGATCGCCGTGACCGGCGAGTACCGGCATCGGACGATCGGCACGACCTTCCTCGCTGCGCCGCGTCGCGGCCGGGTGCTCGCCGCGAAGCTCCTCGTCTTCGGCGCCCTCGGCGTCGCGTACGGAGTGGTCTCCTCGCTCTTCGCCGGGCTCGCCGTCGTGGCGGGCGCCGCGGTGCAGGGCGTCGAGCTCGGCGTCTCGGTCGGCGCGCTCCTCGCGCTGCTCGCGCGACTCGCCCTCGCCGCGGCCGTCTACATGGTGCTCGGCGTCGCGATCGGTGCCCTCGCCCGGCACCAGCTGCTCGCGGTCGGCATCGTGCTCGGCTACTTCTACTTCCTCGAGCACGTGCTCATGATCATTCCCGGGGTCAACGTCATCCACCCGTTCTTGCCGGGCGGCGCAACCGCGGCGCTCACGGATTTCACGTTCCTCGGCGACGCGATCGCCGAGCAACTGCCGATGGCAGCTGCGTCGACGACCTCGCCGATCGTGGGAGCGCTCGTGCTGCTCGGCTACGCCGTCGTCGCGGCGTGGCTCGCCATCGCGATCCCGTTGCGCCGCGACCTGCGCTGAGTGCGTGCGGTCGCGGTCGCCCGCGCGGTCGCGGTGGTGCCGGCAACAACGGTCGCCCCCCGCGTGAGCAGCGCGCCGAGCCTCGCGCTGCCGCAGAGCGAGATCGTCAGCAGCACCAGCGCGATGGCGGCCTGCACGGGGCCGAACCCGGTGACGAGCACGACGGCGACGCCGGCCACGCCGCAGACGGCATCGAGGGCGACGGTACGACGACGCACCGGGGCGGGGGCCGACACCGGCGCGGCCCCCGCAGCCAGCTCTGGAGCCCGGCGCCGCGCCCGCTCGAATCGGGCGAACACGAGCGTGACCGCGACGACGACCGCTGCCGCGGCGCTCAGCCACAGCGGCCGGGTCGCCCACCAGTCGGCGCTCATCGGCTCGGGCAGAGCGAGCCCGAACGCGGCGTTCGCGACGAGCAGCGCCCCCGCGAGACCCACGAGCACGGGCATGTGCCAGAGGTAGACGGTCATCGCGCGCTCGCCGACAGCCGAGATCGGCCGCGAGGCATCCGCTCGTTCGACCCAGGCCCTGATGCGCGGGCGCGCCAGCTGGAAGAGGGCGAGCTGCGCGACGCCGAGCACGACGAGGCACACGGTCGGCGGGTTGAGGTTCTCGTACATGTCGGCCGAGTACGGGGTCGTGGCCGTCAGCACGGCGAGCAGCGCGAGGGCGCCGAGGGCGATCGACCAGAGTGCGGACGGCGCGAGGCGATCGAGCGCACCGTCGGCGAGGTGGAAGCCGAGCTGCTGCACGAGCAGCCACACGAGGAGGAGGTTCAGGAAGCCGATGCCGTCGAGGCCGGTCGAGAAGCGCAGCACGTCGACGGCGACGACCCCCGCGAGCAGGGCGACGGGCGTCAGCACCCGGGCTCGCTCGTGGGCGCGCACCATGAGCGGCACGAGTGCGGAGGTCGCGAGGTACACGCCGAGGAACCAGAGCGGCTGTCCGATGCGGAAGCCCGCCGTCGCCACCATCTCGGCCGGCAGACCCGCGAGCGAGAGCGCGACGAGGGCGGCGGCGACGACCGCGACGAGCACGATTGCCGGTCGTACGAGTCGCTCGAGCCGAGCTCGCACGTAGTCGGTGCTGCTCGCTCCCCGTGCCCGCATCGAACGCCAGTGGTGGAGGCTCGAGAACCCGCCCGCGATGAAGAACAGCGGCATGATCTGCACGACCCAGCTCACGGCGGCGAACCACGGCCGACCCTCGAGGGCGTTCTCGAGCACCGGGCCGTCCGGCCCGAGGCTCACGCCGACCATCATCGCGTGCAGGGCGAAGACCACCACGAGCAGGCCCACGCGAACGGCGTCGACGCTCGAGTCGCGGGCGACCGCGTTCGAGGGGCGAGCGGATGCCGCGTGGCGAGTCGTGCGATCCACGCGACCGATCCCGGACGAGCGTGCGAGTACGTCGGTCATTTCCGCCTCCATCGGGGGCGGCGTCTCCGCCCTCGGAGGCAGGTTAGGAACGCGATGTCGCGCTGCTCATCACCCTCAGGAGCGGTTCTGGCCGGTACCGGGGTACGGTCAGGAACCCGGCTGCACGAGCCCCGTGTCGTACGCGAGTACGACGGCGTGCACGCGGTCGCGCAGTCCGAGCTTGGAGAGGATCTTCGAGACGTGGGTCTTGACCGTCTGCTCGGCGATGAAGAGCGCCTTCGCGATCTCGGTGTTCGAGAACCCGCGACCGACGAGGGTCAGTACCTCGCGCTCGCGCTCGGTGAGCTCGGAGAGGCGGGTGGCGTCGATGCGAGGCGGTGGAGCCGAACGGGCGAAGTCCTCGATGAGGCGGCGCGTCACGCTCGGCGCGAGCAGGGCGTCGCCCGAGGCGACGATGCGCACGGCGGTGACGAGTTCTTCGGGCGTCGCGTCCTTCAGGAGGAACCCGCTCGCCCCGGCGCGCAACGCCTCGTAGACGTAGTCGTCGATGTCGAACGTCGTCAGCATGAGCACGCGCGGCACGTAGTCGCTCGAGCGTGGCGGCGTCTGCAGGTCGCGCGTCGCCTCGAGGCCGTTCCGGCCGGGCATGCGCACGTCCATCACGACGACATCGGGTCGAAGTTCGCGCGCCATGGCCACAGCCTCGTCGCCGTCAGCGGCCTGCCCGACGACCTCGATGCCGGGCTGCGCGCCGAGCACGGCCGCGAAACCGGCTCGCACCATCGCCTGGTCGTCGGCGATGAGCACCGAGATCGTCACACCGTGCCTCCGTCCGACCCGAGCGGAAGGGTCGCGAGAACACGGTAGCCGCCATCGGGCCGTTCACCGAACTCGGCGCGCCCGCCGAGCAGGGCCGCGCGCTCGCCGATGCCGACGAGACCGTGGCCGCCGCCCTTGGCGTCGGGGGCAGGGGCATCCGTCGCCGCATCGTTGTCGATGCAGACGACGAGGTCGTCGGCGAGCACCTCGACCGAGACGAAGGTCGGCGCACCGGGGGCGTGGCGGACGACGTTGCTGAGGGCCTCCTGCACGATGCGGTAGGCCGCGGTGGCGGCGAGCCCGCCATCGTGCACCGAGGCATCGACGGTGAGGGTCACCGGCACGCCGGCACGCTCGACGGATGCCGCGAGCTCGGGCAGCTGGGCGAGCCCGGGCTGCGGCGCCGTCTCCGCCGCCGTGTCGGCACTGCGGAGGACCCCGAGCAGTTGCCGCATCTCGGTCATCGCCGAGCGGGCGGACGCCGCGATCTCGGAGAACTCCGTCTTGGCGTCGTCGCTCAGCCCCTCGACTCGGTACGGCGCGCTCGTCGCCTGCACGTGGATGATCGACAGGCCGTGCGCGACCACGTCGTGCAGCTCGCGGGCGATGCGGTTGCGCTCCTCGACGAGCACGCGCCGCTGCTGCTCGGAGGCCGAGTGCGCGCGTTCGCGGAAGAGCTCGACGCCGATCACTCGGCGCTGCGCGAGCAGCATCGAGATGGCGCAGGCGAGCGCCGTGACCGCGGCCCCAGTGATCATGTTCGCGGCCGAACCGGTGTCGACGAACGCGAACGGCAGGGTGACCACGACCCCGATGCCCCAGGCGATCAGCCCGAGGCGCCACTCCCACATGAGCCCGATGACGATGAGCAGCACACCCTGGCTCACGATCGAGGTGACCGGCCACGGCCACGGGGCGCCGTCGGAGTTCATGGAGAGCAGGGCGAAGGCGAGGAGCCCGGCCCCCGAGACGCTCGCTGCGACCCACGGCCATCGCACCGCGAGCGGCAGCGCGACAGCGAGCGCGAGGCACGTGCCGAACGCCGCGAGCAGCTCGACGCCGTAGATGGTTGCCGCGAGCGGCACGGAGACCGAGACGATGATGACCGCGATGAGCGAGGTCGACACGAGCATCCACGCCCGGAACTGCCGCTCGTCGGCCGTGATGCGCGCCAGCCGGGCCGGCGCAGCAGGGATCGACGGCGCAGGCGGGAGCGGCGCCGCAGGGGGACGGGGTGCGGGCCGGGCCTCACGTGCGGGGCGGGCCTGTGCCGCGGCATCCGCCGGGCTCTGCTCGGAATGATGGGTTCGCGCCATGATGCCAGTAGCCAATCACGCCGTGCGGGGCGCTGCATCCCTCCCGAGGACGATTCGCGGGCCGTACGCGGGTACTGTGCCGGTCACCCGTGCGGGCGGACCCCGGCCGGCGGGGTCACGCCGTCGACGGCCGCGTCGGGGCGCATGCCGGCCGAGGCGTGCACGTCGCGCATCCGCTGGGCACGATTGACGGCGATCACGCGCTCGTCGCGCAGCGGCAGGCGTACCTGCTCCTCGGCGGCGGCGACGCCGGCGCGCAACTGACGCGCCCGTTCGACCTCGGTGTCGAGCACCGCGCCGAACAGCATCGCGAGGTTCGAGAGCCACACCCACAGCAGGAAGGCCACGACCCCGCCGAGCACGCCGTAGACGCGCACGTAGCTGCCGACGCCGAAGACGTAGGCCGCGAAGAAGGTCGTCGTCAGGACCCAGGCGAGCAGGGCCACGATCGCTCCGACGCTGAACCAGCGCAGGTGCCGGCGCCGCACGTTCGGCGCGGCCCAATAGAGCACTGCCATCACGAAGATGCCGATCGCGGCGAGCACCGGCACCTTGCCGAGATCCCACCAGAACGCGACGCCTTCGTCGAGGCCGAGCACGCGGGCCGCGGCCTCGGCCACCGGGCCGGTCACGACGAGGCCGACGGCGGCGATCGCGCCGAACACGACCACGACGGCCGAGACCGCGAGCATCGCCGGGCGCATCTCCCAGAACGGGCGGCCCTCCTCGACCTGGTAGATGCGGTTCATGCCGCGGCCGAACGCGCCGACGTAGCCCGACGCCGCCCACAGGGTCGCGATCAGGCCGGTCGCGAAGGCGAGTCCCGCGTGCGACGCGTTCAGCAGTTGGTCGAGCGGCTCGCGGAGGGCATCGACGACGGATGCCCCGCCGAGATCCTCGACGACGCGCAACGCGTCGGCGACCACGGCTTCGGCGCTGCCGAAGATGCCGAGCAGCGCGAACGCCGCGAGCAGGGCGGGGAAGACCGTGAGCAGGCCGTAGAACGTGAGGGCGGCTGCGATGTCGTGCGCCTGGTTGATGCGGTACTCGTGCACCGTGCGCGTGAGGATGATGCGCCAGTCGGCGCGCGAGAGCTGCACCGGCGAGTCGTCGTCCGACGACCCGGATGCATCGCGCCCGGATGCATCGCGCCCAGTTGGATCGTGTTCGGCTGGATCGCGGTCGGTCGGATCGTGTTCAGGCATGTGGCCTCCCGTGCAGACGCCCCGAGCCTACGGGCGACCGCGTCATCGGCACAGGGGGTTGCCGAGCGGCGTCGGGTCACGAGCGGCGGTCGCCCGATCAGGCGACTGCGTTCAACCGAGGTGCGCGTGCAGGAACGCGGCGACGCGGGCGCGCATCTCCGCATCGAGGATGCCGATCGAGTGACCGGCGCCCGGGACGACTGCGAGCTCCGTCGGCACGCCGGCGGCCGCCAGGGTGGCGGCGAGCCGCTCCGACTGCCCGAGCGGCACGGCCTCCGCCACGGCATGGCCGATGAAGAAGGGCGGGTCGCTCGGATCCGCGTGGCTTCCCGCCGAGGCATCCGCCGCCTGGGGGCACTGCTCGTCGCTCGCACCGGGGACGCAGTCGAGGTAGTCGCCGACGATGCCGCGCAGCCAGTCGGAGGCCGCGTCGGCCGCGAGCTCGGCCGACCCGAGCCCAACCGGCCCCGAGAGCTCGGCGACCGCCGCGACGCGGGATCCGGTGTCGAGCGGGCCCTCGCCGGTCGTGCCGAGCAGCGCCGCGAGGCTGCCGCCCGCCGACCCGCCGAAGGCCCCGATGCGAGCGGGGTCGATGCCGAAGCGCTCGGCCTGTTCGGAGTCGCGGAGCCACTCGACGGCGAGCGCCACGTCGTCGATCGCCGCGGGGAAGACCGCGTCGGGCACGAGTCGATAGTTGACGGATGCCGCGACGAAGCCCTCGCTCGCGAGCCAGAGGCACGTGTTCCGCCAGTCGGCGTTGGCCTTGTCGCCACGGGCCCAGCTGCCGCCGTGCACCGAGACGACCGCGGGAAGCGGTTCGTCGGTGAGCTCGGCTCCGGGGGGCGTGCAGACGTCGAGCGTGAGCAGTGTGCCGTCTTCGCGCGCCCCGTACTCGAGGTCGGGCTCGACGGCGATGCGGCTCGGCGCCGTGAAGGTGCGGATGCCGACGACCTCGGTGCCGGCCACCTCGCTCACGGCGTCGACGCCGCGCGGATCGATCTCCTGCAGTGGCAGGTGGAAGCCCGAGAGCGCGCTCACGCTCGCGATGGCGGCTGCAGCGGCCGCAACGGCCCACACCACTCGCCGGGCGCGAGTGCCGAAGCCGCCTGTGCGTCGGGTCGAGGTCACACCGGGCTCCGGGTTCAGGGGTGGAGTGATGCTACCTCACGTTCTCCACGGGTGGAAACGCTTCCCGTCTAGCGGCGAGCGGCTTCGCGAAGCAGACCGAGTGCGCCTCGCCGACGTACTGGCCGAACTGCGGGATCTCCCGGTACCCGTGGCGGGTGTAGAGCGCCTGCGCAGCATCGTGCAGGTCGCCGGTCTCGAGCACGATCTCGGCGAGCCCGCGCGCCGCGGCATCCGCTTCGATGCGCTCGAGCAGTGCCGCAGCGACGCCGCGCCCGCGTGCTGCCGGGTCGACGAACATGCGCTTCAGCTCGCCGCGCTCGGCATCGGCCTCGGCGACCAGTGCGGCGATGCCCACCGCGCGCTCGCCGTCGCGCGCGACGTAGAAGACGACCTCGGGCCGTTCGAGCGTCGCGATGTCGAGCAGGAAGTTGCTCTCGGGCGGGTACAGGCTCTGGGCGAAGGCGGTGCTGCCGTCGAGGAGGCGCTCGACCTCGGGCTGGCGGGGCGGTTCGACGCTGACCGTGACGGGGGCGGGGTGCTGCGGCATCCGCAGAGCCTACGTCGCGAGTGTTTCGGGTCGATTTCGGAGCCCGCTGCGTGCCCGCGCGTCGCGATCGATCGAGGGCCGTGCTCGCTACGCTGGGCCCGACGTCGCTCTGCACCGTGCCGTCACGGGTCGACCGGAGCGCGAGACGTGAGGGGCGCACGCAATGACCGATGACCGGAACCCGCAGAACGCACCATCGGAGACGACGGCTGCGACGTCGCAGCCGACGACCGCCGCCGCGCCGCCCGCGAACCCCGCGGGTGTGAGCCGCGCGATGCTGCTCTGGGTCGGCGCCGCGGTCGTGATCCTCTGCTTCGTGGCCGCATTCCTCGGGGCCACGCTGGCCCGCTCGGGTGACGCGGACGAGGCGGTCGCCACGCCCACGCCGACCGCCGAAGAGGTCGACGAGGCGGCGTACGAGGAGGCGCTCGCCGAGATCCTTCCCGCGGGGTCCGCGGTGCGCGCCGGCTCGGGAGTGCCCGAGTCCGGCAAGGGCTACGACGGTGACGTCTACATCGACATCGCCACGTCGGACGTGTACCTCTTCTCCGAGGGCGACTGGGCGCTCGTCGGCAACATCCGCGTCTCGGCTGCGGAGAATCTCACGGGCGCGACCGGGGCGACGGGTGCCACAGGTGCCACGGGCGACACGGGTGCGAAGGGCAAGCCGGGCGAGACCGGGGCCCCCGGCGCACCGGGAACGCAGGTGGTGCTGGGGGTCGGCGAACCAGCCCCGGGCACCTGCACGACGGATGGCGACGTGTTCATCGACACCGAGACGGTGACCTTCTACGAGTGCACCGGTGGCACGTGGGTGCCCTCGGCGACTGCCCCTCCCGAGCCGACACCGGCGCCCGAGGGCTGACCCCAGCCGCGGCATCCGCTCGGCAGGCACGTGAGCGGATGCCGCGTGCGGGACTTTCCCAGACGATTCCGGTATCGTGGCCGAGTCGGTTCTGGACACCGCGCTGTGCGCGGATGGGTTTGTGAGTCCAAAGGGCCGGTTTCGAGGCACAGGCCTCGGATAGTCACCGTATGTGAACGGCCCCGGTCGACGATGCTCCGGGTTCTCAGTGTGCTGCGCCTGCAGTGGCGCTGCCATGTACACGAGTACAACCCAGGAAGTCACCATGCCCAAGAACAAGAAGCCCCAAGGCGGCAGGCCCGCCAAGAACTTCGATCCTTCGTACGCGAAGGGCGGCTCGAAGGGCGGCCCGGCGCGCGCCGGAGCCCCCAAGGCCGGATCGCGCAGCGAAGGCCACCGCGGCTACCGCCCCGAGGCCGACGCCCCCGTCAAGGAGCGCTGGTCGCGCGACGAGCGCGTCGCCACCGGCCGCGCCCCGCACCGCTCGGAGCGCGGCGGCCGCGACGAGCGCGCTCCCCGCTCGTACGACCGCAATGACCGCAACGACCGCCCGGCGCGTTCGTACGACCGCGACGATCGCGCACCTCGTACGAACGACCGTGCACCGCGTTCGTTCGACCGCAATGACCGTCCGGCCCGTTCGTTCGATCGCAACGACCGCCCGGCGCGTTCGTTCGACCGTGATGACCGCGCACCTCGTTCGAACGATCGCAACGATCGCGCGCCGCGTTCGTTCGATCGCAACGACCGTCCGGCCCGTTCGTTCGACCGTGATGACCGCGCACCTCGTTCGAACGATCGCAACGACCGCGCGCCGCGTTCGTTCGATCGCAACGACCGTCCCGCGCGTTCGTTCGACCGTGACGACCGCGCTCCCCGCTCGTTCGACCGGAACGACCGGAACGACCGCCCGGGGCGTTCGTTCGACCGGAACGACCGCGCTCCCCGTTCGTTCGACCGGAACGACCGGAACGACCGGAACGACCGCCCGGCGCGTTCGTTCGACCGGAACGACCGGAGCGACCGTCCCGCGCGTTCGTTCGACCGTCCCGACCGTCCGGCGCGTTCCTACGACCGCGACGACCGCGCTCCGCGCCGTGACTTCGACCGCCCCGGCTTCAAGGAGTCGGGTCGCCGCGACTCGAGCTTCTACCCGGCCAAGGACCAGGGCAACCGTCACGCGAAGACCGATGACGTCGTGCTCGAGCGCCTCGAGGCCCAGGCCATCCAGGCGACCGACGCCGACGGCGTGAGCTTCGCCGACCTCGGCCTCGGCGGCAACGTCGTGAGCGCGCTCCGTCAGCTCGGCGCCGAGTCGCCGTTCCCGATCCAGGCCGCGACCATCCCGGTCGTGCTCGAGGGTCGCGACGTTCTCGGCCGCGGTAAGACCGGTTCGGGCAAGACCATCGCCTTCGGCGCCCCGACCGTCGAGCGCCTCATGAAGCTCTGGGCGGAGTCCGGCAAGGCCGGCGGCAAGCGCCAGATGGGCCGCAAGCCCCGTGCGCTGATCCTCGCCCCCACCCGCGAACTTGCCCTGCAGATCGACCGCACGGTGCAGCCCATCGCGCAGAGCGTCGGCCTCTTCACCACGCAGATCTACGGCGGCGTGCCGCAGCAGCGTCAGGTCGGCGCGCTCCAGCGCGGCGTCGACATCGTGATCGGCACCCCCGGCCGCATCGAGGACCTCATCGAGCAGCGTCGACTCGACCTCTCCGAGGTCGTCATCACCGTGCTCGACGAGGCCGACCACATGTGCGACCTCGGCTTCCTCGAGCCGGTGCAGCGCATCATCCGTCACACCGCGGCCGGCGGCCAGAAGCTCCTCTTCTCGGCCACGCTCGACAAGGGTGTTGCCGCCCTCGTCGACGAGTTCCTCGTCGACCCGGCCGTGCACGAGGTCGCCGGTGAAGACCAGGCCTCCTCGACGATCGAGCACCGTGTGTTCGTCATCGGCAACCACGAGAAGCGCGACATCGTCGCCGAGCTCGCGAACCGCGAGGGCAAGACGCTCGTCTTCTCCCGCACCCGCGCGTTCGCCGAAGACCTCACCGAGCACCTCGAGGACTACGGCATCCGTGCCGTCGCCCTGCACGGCGACCTGAACCAGTCGCGCCGCACGCGCAACCTCCAGCAGCTCACGAGCGGCCGGGTCAATGTGCTCGTTGCGACGGATGTCGCGGCACGCGGCATCCACGTCGACGACATCGACCTCGTGATCCAGGCCGACGCGCCCGACGAGTACAAGACCTACCTGCACCGCTCGGGCCGCACCGGCCGCGCGGGCAAGACCGGTCAGGTCGTCACCCTCATTCCGCGCAACCGCCAGCGTCGCATGGTCGAGCTCCTCGACCGTGCCGAGATCGACGTCGACTTCGTCGACATGCGCCTCGGTGACGACTTCGCGGGCGAGCTCGCGCGCGGCACGGCCGCTGCAGTCGCCGTCGAGTCCCTCGACGCGGCTGCCGACACGGTCGAGGTCGTCGAGATCGATGACGTCGTCGAGATCATCGAGGTCGAGGAGACCATCGAGATCGTCGAGATCGAGTCGGCCGCGGCCGACGAGGAACTCGCCGGCTGACCCGTCGCGAACTGATCGACCGAAGGCCCGTGTCCGATGGACGCGGGCCTTCGTCGTTCTGGTCCCGTTCCATCGATCGTGGCAGGAAGATCTGATGTTTCGGGCGCCGCTTCTCCACCGGCCATGAGAGCGGTTCCACTCGACAGCTGGAAGCACAGAGATTCGGGCGGATTCCCGCAAGCCCGTTATTACAGGCATGCGCACGGTCACATTGGCCCTTGCCGAACCGCGGCTTCCCCAGTAGCGTCAACTTTCATGCATCCGACACCGTCGTCGTTCCCTCTTCGCCGGCATGCCGTTGTCCTGACCTTTGCGACAATTGCGGCCCTCGCTTCCTCGGCTCTCGTGCTGCCGCATGCAGCTCATGCCGAGGAGATCCCCGTCACCCCCGCGACCGTCGGCTACGGTTCCGCGAACCCCGCCGTGGCCGACACGACGACGATGGCGGTTCACGCCGTCGCCCGCACGATCGTGGACGTGACCGACTTCGGCGCCGACCCGAGCGGCGAGAGCGATTCGGCCGCCGCGATCGCCGATGCGGTCGAGCATGCCAAGGGGCTCGATTCACCGGTCACGATCCGGTTCCCGTACGGCACGTACGAGATCTATCCCGAGCAGACCGAGAAGCGCGAGCTGTACGTCTCGAACACCACCGGCGCCGATGCCGGTCCGCGCGTGAAGAACATCGGCATCCTGATCGAGGACATGGCGGACGTCATCGTCGACGGTGAGGGGTCGAAGTTCAACTTCCACGGCCTGCAGACGCAGTTCGCGGCGATCCGCACCGAGAACGTCACGTTCACGGGGTTCAGCACCGACTGGGTCGCCCCGAACACGATCGACCTGACGGTGCTCGGCACCGGCGTCGCGAACGGCGTGCCGTTCCGCGACATCCAGGTGCCGCCCGGCACCCGCTACGAGATCGCGAACGGCAAGGCGGCATTCCTCGGCGAAGCGAGTCCGGTGACGGGCCAGCCGTACTGGCGGTACGAACCCGGCTCGGCGACGCAGGGCCACAACCAGCGGCGCCACCTCGCGACCGGTCAGACCTATCGCACCGCAGCGCCCGTGTGGACGAACTCGACCGGCGTCTCGGAGCTCGGCGACAACCGGCTTCGCGTGACCTACTCGGGCACGACCGACCCGGGCGGCCGCGGCGAGGTCTACGAGTTGCGTCCGACCTATCGCGACACCCCCGGCGTCTTCGCGTTCGAGGCCGTTAACACCGATCTCGTCGACCTCGAATTCGGCTACCTGCACGGCTTCGGCATGGTCGCCCAGATGTCGCACAACGTCACGGTCGACGGCGTGCGGTTCAAGACCGAGAACGGCACATGGCGGCAGACCTCGGGCTTCGCCGACTACCTGCAGATGTCGGGTGTCGGCGGCAAGGTGCAGGTGCTCAACACCCTGTTCGACAACCCGCACGACGACCCCATCAACATCCACGGCACGTACGTGCAGGTCAAGGGCGTCGACGTCGCCAACAAGAAGGTGACCCTGCAGTACATGCACCACCAGACGGCCGGGTTCCCGCAGTTCTACCCGGGCGACACGCTGCGCTTCGTGACGCGCGGCACGATGCTGCCGGTGGCCGGCGAGAACTTCACGGTGACGGATGTCGCCGGCCCGAGCGGCTACGACCACGACGGCAGCCTCACCCAGATGACCGTCACGCTCGACCGGGCGCCCGAGGGCATCCAGGTCGACACGCACGCCGCCGAGAGCCTGACCTACACGCCCGAGGTGCGCATCGCGGGCAACACCTTCGCGTCGGTCCCGACGCGCGGCATCCTCGTCACGACGCCGAAGCCCGTGCTCATCGAGCGCAACCTGTTCGACCAGATGAGCATGGCGAGCATCTACGTCTCGGGCGACGCAGCCAACTGGTACGAGTCGGGCGGGGTCGAAGACCTCACGATCCGCGAGAACATCTTCGATCGTCCCACCACGAGCGCCCCGGTGATCTACTTCGACCCGACGAACGGTGCCACCGAACCCGATCGAACGGTGCACCGCAACGTGCTGATCGACGACAACCGGTTCAACCTGCTGCCCGGCACGCAGTTGCTGAACGCGAAGTCGGTCTCCGACCTGACCTTCACGAACAACACGGTCGGATGGTACGGGCCCACGACGACCACCGACCCGGCGAAGTCGTCGCGCACCGCGCTGTTCTCGATGAACGGCAGCCACCGCTTCGAGTTCAGCGACAACACCTACGCGCCCGGGTTCAACGTGCGGGTCTCGACCAACACCGCGGCATCCGAGGTGACCGGCAACGACCCGTTCGCCGTCAACGCCGACGCGATGACGCAGGTGCCCACCGTGCCACTTGCTGCCGGTCTCAGCTGGGTCCGCGAGGAGCCGTCGCGATGGTCGGCCGTGGCGACCGACTCGATCCGACTGCTCTCAGGCGGAAACGGATTGTGGGCGACGCAGAACGCCGCGAGCATGCTGCTGCGTGACTCGGGCTCGACCGCACCCACCGAGGCGGTCGTGAAGATGACCGGTTCCACCAAGTCGTCGTACGAGGAGGCGGGCCTCATCTTCTACGTGAACGACGACAACTACGTGGCACTCCAGCGCAAGCACGCCAACGGCAACCCCCAGCTCGCGCTGGTCACCGAAGCGGGCGGCTCGCCCAACGAGAACACGCGGATCAACTCGCCGGCGCAGGAAGATCTGTGGCTCAAGATCGTCCGCGGCGGCAACACGTTCACTGCCTCGTACTCGCTGAACGGCACCGACTACACCGCGATCGGCACGATCACCAACGCCGCCGTCGCCGGGGCCGTGCCACGCGTCGGCGTCATGGCTGCCGGACCGTTCGTGTCGACGCCGGCGGCGTTCGTCATGAGCGGGCTGAACGTCGACGGCACCGCGGCGCCGTTCTTCGACTCCGTGCCGGAGCCTGTCGAGCTGCGTCTGGCAGCCGCACTCGAGGATCCGTCGTGGCAGGGCGTCGACTTCGGTGCCCCCGTGGCGCCGCGGTCGTGGCTCTCCGTGGTGCCCGCCGACGTCGAGCACGTCACGACCACCCTCGCCCCGGTCGATGACGGCACGCAGGTCGTCGTGACCGTCGACGACCGCCCAGTCGAGTTCGGCACCGGCGCGATCGATGTGCCGCTCTCGGCCGGCCCCAACGTGATCCAAGCTCGAACGATCGCCTCGAACGGCGACAGCCAGACCTATCGGTGGACGGTCGTCTCGCTGAAGCCCGGCGTCGCCGTCACCACGCGTCCGCCGCTCGAACCGGCTCTCGACGTCGCCGTGACGGCGGCGACCCGGTGCATCGGCGGCAAGGTCGTGCTGTCGGTGCGCGCCACGAACGGCGAGGCGGTGCCGGTGTCGATCGCGTTCGCCTCCGACTACGGCACGAAGTCGTTCGCGGCGGTCGCCCCGGGCAAGAACGCGGTGCACGCGTTCACGACGCGCCAGACGAGCATCCCTGCGGGCACTGTCGACGTGACGGCGCAGGCGAGCATCGACGGCCAGCCGGTGTCGGTGTCGCTGGCCGCCGCGTACCCGGCGAACAGCTGCGACTGACGCTCCGTTGCTGAGGTGAACGATCGGAGGCTCGCGTCCCGCGGACGCGGGCCTTCGTCGTCTCCTGGGACGTCGTCGAACGGGCCGGGTGGCGCGCGAGACATCCGTTTGCCATAATTACTTCCTGAACGGTCGGTCACTAATTCCGACCAGCGGATGCCGCAGCACCTTGCCTAGGCTGAGTGCAGCGTTCCACCAAGACAGTGCGGTCAGGAGTGAACCATGGCTGAGGCCTACCTCGTCGGTGGCGTGCGAACGCCCGTCGGACGCTACGGCGGAGCCCTCGCCGGCGTGCGGCCCGACGATCTCGCGGCGCTCGTCGTCGGCGAACTCGTGCGGCGCACCCGCCTCGACCAGGCCGGCGAGCTCGGCGCGATCGACGAGGTGATCCTCGGCGGCGCGAACCAGGCCGGGGAGGACAACCGCAACGTCGCCCGCATGTCGGTGCTGCTCGCGGGCCTGCCCGACGAGGTGCCGGGCATCACGGTCAACCGGCTCTGCGCCTCGGGAATGTCGGCGATCACGATGGCCGCGCAGGCGATCCGGGCCGGCGACTCCGACCTCATCATCGCCGGCGGCGTCGAGTCGATGACCCGCGCACCCTGGGTGCAGGCGAAGCCCGATCGCGCGTGGGCGAAGCCGGGTGCCGCGTACGACACCTCGATCGGCTGGCGATTCCCGAACCCGAAGCTCGTCGCCCGCGACAAGGCGACCTTCTCCATGCCCGAGACGGCCGAAGAGGTCGCTCGCATCGACGGCATCACCCGCGACGACGCCGACGCCTTCGCGCTCCGCTCGCAGCAGCGAGCAGCCGCGGCGATCGCCGCGGGCCGGTTCGAGGCCGAGATCGTGGGTGTGGCGACCCATCGCGGCGAGGTGCTCGTCGACGAGGGTCCTCGCCCCGAGACCACGCTCGAGGCGCTCGCAGGGCTCCGCCCCGTCGTGCACGGCGGGTCCGTCGTCACGGCCGGCAACTCGAGCGCACTGAACGACGGCGCCTCGGCGATCCTCGTCGCGAGCGCCGCGGCCGTCGAACGCTACGGCCTCACCCCGCGCGCCCGCGTCGTCGTCGGTTCATCGGCCGGGCTCCCGCCCGAGATCATGGGCCTCGGACCGGTGCCCGCGACCGAGAAGGCGCTCGAGCGCTCCGGCATCGACCTCGATGACATCGGTTCGGTCGAGCTCAACGAAGCGTTCGCGACGCAGTCGATCGCGTCGATGCGCCGCCTCGGGCTCGACCCCGAGCGGGTCAACGCCGACGGGGGAGCGATCGCCCTGGGGCATCCGCTCGGCTCGTCGGGTTCGCGGCTCGTCGTGACGCTGCTCGGCCGCATGGAGCGCGAGCAGTCGCGTTACGGCCTCGCGACGATGTGCGTCGGCGTCGGCCAGGGCAGCGCGCTCATCGTGGAGCGCGTCTGATGGGGAAGGGTCTCGATACGCTCGCCGGCGCTCGCTACTCGACCGACGAGGGGCCGTTGCTCGTCGAGCGCCGCGACGACCGGGTGATCGCCACCCTCAACCGGCCCGAGAAGCGCAACGCCATCGACCAGGCGACGATCGACGCCCTGCACCTCCTGTGCGCCGAGCTCGAGGCGATCCCGCGCACGCTCATCCTCACGGGAGCCGGCGGCGTCTTCGCCTCGGGCGCCGACATCGCAGAGCTCCGTGAACGGCGAGCGGATGACGCGCGCGCCGGCATCAACGCGAACGCGTTCGTGCGTCTCGCGCTGCTGCCGATGCCCGTCATCGCCGCCCTCGACGGGTACGCGCTCGGCGGCGGGGCCGAGCTCGCCTACGCCGCCGACATCCGCATCGCGACGCCAGCGCTGAAGATCGGCAACCCCGAGACGGGCCTCGGCATCATCGCCGCGGCCGGGGCGAGCTGGCGGCTGAAGGAGATCGTCGGCGACGCCCGCGCGATCGAACTGCTGCTCACGGGGCGCACGGTGACCGGGGCGGAGGCGCTCGAGATCGGGCTCGTGAGCGAACTGCACCCTGCCGACGAGTTGCTGCCCGCCGCGCACGCGATCGCCGATCGCATCTCACGCAACGACCGTGCGGCGACGATCGCGACGAAACGCGTGTTCCGCGCCCCGCGCGACGCGCACCCGGCCGTCGACCTCGAGGAGCAGGCCGTGCTGTTCGAGAGCCCCGAGAAGCTGCGCCGCATGACCGAGTTCCTCGAGAGGAAGCAGAAGTGACCGTGAACGAGACCGACACCGGGGCTCCGGCCGACGTCGGCGTGCTGGGCGGGGGGCGCATGGGCGCCGGCATCGCGCACGCCTTCCTGCTCGCCGGCTCGCGGGTCACCGTCGTCGAACGCGACGCCGACGCCGCTGCTGCGGCCTCGACGCGGGTGCTCGAGTCCGTCGCGGCCTCCGTCGCTCGCGGCACCGCCGACGATGAGGAGGCGGCGATCGCGGCCCGCTTCGCCGCCTCGACGGAGGTCGCCGACTTCGCCCGCTGCGATCTCGTCGTCGAGGCCGTGCCCGAAGACCTCGAGCTGAAGATCGACGCCCTCACTCGCGTCGAGGCCGTGATCTCCGCCGACGCGGCGCTCGCCTCGAACACCTCATCGATCTCGATCGACCAGCTCGCGGCGCTGCTCGAGCGCCCGTCGCGGTTCCTCGGCCTGCACTTCTTCAATCCCGTGCCCGCGTCGACGCTCGTCGAGATCGTGCGCGGCGACGCGACCGACGGGCCCCTCGTCGAGCACGCCCGCGCCTGGGTGCACGCGATCGGAAAGACGCCCATCGTCGTCGCGGATGCCCCGGGCTTCGCCTCCTCGCGGCTCGGCGTCGCGCTCGGGCTCGAGGCGATCCGCATGCTCGAAGACGGCGTCGCCTCGGCCGAAGACATCGACGCGGCGATGAGCCTCGGCTACAAGCATCCGATCGGCCCGCTGCGCCTGACCGACATCGTCGGCCTCGACGTGCGACTCGGCATCGCCGACTACCTCTCCTCGACGCTCGGCGAGCGCTTCGCCCCACCCGCGCTGCTCCGCCGAATGGTCGCCGAGGGCAAGCTCGGCCGCAAGACCGGCGAGGGCTTCTACCTCTGGGACGCCCCGTGAAAGGAACATCTATGAACACGATCCTGCCGAGCTACGTGAACGGCGAGTGGTGGGCTCCGGCTCAGGCCGCAGAGGTTACCGAGGTGCGCGACGCCTCGACCGGCGAGCTCGTCACGCGCGTCTCGACCGAGGGGCTCGACCTCGGCGCCGCGCTCGAGCACGCCCGCACGGTCGGACAGGCCTCGCTCGGCGAGCTCACCTTCCACCAGCGGGCGGTGCTGCTCAAGCAGATGGCGCTCGCGCTCACCGAGCGCAAGGCCGAGCTCTACGAGCTCTCGGCGCGCACCGGCGCGACGAAGCAGGACTCGTGGGTCGACATCGACGGCGGAATCGGCGTGCTCTTCACGTACTCGTCGAAGGGGCGTCGCGAGATGCCGAACTCGAAGGTCTACGTCGACGGCGCCGTCGAGAACCTCTCGAAGGACGGCTCATTCCTCGGACGGCATATCTACACCCGCCTGCCCGGCGTGGCCGTGCAGATCAACGCCTTCAACTTCCCGGTGTGGGGCTCGCTCGAGAAGTTCGCACCCGCCTTCCTCGCCGGCGTGCCGACCCTCGTGAAGCCGGCAACCCCGACGGGCTATCTCGCCGAGGCGTTCGTGCGCATCCTCGTCGAGTCGGGCCTCCTGCCCGCCGGGTCGCTGCAGCTCGTCTCGGGCAGCGTGCCCGACCTCTTCGATCACTTGCGCCTCGGCGACCTCGTCGCCTTCACCGGCTCGGCGTCGACCGCCGAGAAGCTGCGTCGGCACCCGTCGGTGCAGACCGGCGGGGTGCGCTTCACCGTGGAGACCGACTCGATCAACGCGAGCGTGCTCGGCACCGATGCGGTCGCCGGCACGCCCGAGTTCGACGCCTACGTGAAGCAGCTCGTCGCAGAGATGACCTCGAAGGCGGGGCAGAAATGCACGGCGATCCGCCGGGCGATCGTGCCCGCGGCATCCGTCGACTCGGTCATCGACGCCGTTCGCGCCCGCATCGCCGAGCGCGTCGTGCTCGGCGACCCGCGCGCCGAGGGCGTGACGATGGGCCCCCTCGCCTCGCTCACCCAGCGCGACGAGGTGCTGCGCCAGGTCGGCAGACTCGAGGCCGGCGGCGGCGAGCTCGTCATCGGCTCGACGGATGCCCCGGCGGTCACGCTCGCCGACGGCGCCACCGGCGAGGCATCCGACGGCGCGTTCGTCGCGCCCATGCTGCTCCGGTTCGCGGATGCCGCGAGCCCCGCGCTGCACGAGGTCGAGGCGTTCGGCCCGGTCTCGTCGATCATCGGGTACGACACCGTCGCCGAAGCCGCAGCACTCGTGGCACGCGGCGGCGGATCGCTCGTGACGAGCGTCGCGACCCACGACCCCGAGGTCGCCGTGGCACTCGCCTCCGGCATCGCGGCGTACAACGGCCGCGTGCTCTTCCTCGACCGCGACGACGCCCGGTCCTCGACCGGCCACGGCTCGCCGCTGCCGAACCTCGTGCACGGCGGTCCGGGTCGCGCCGGCGGCGGGGAGGAGCTCGGCGGCATCCGTGCCGTGCTGCATCACATGCAGCGCACCGCGGTGCAGGGTTCGCCCGAGATGCTCACCGCCCTCACCGGCGTGTGGCACTCGGGTGCGTCATCGCAGCCCGGCGGCGTGCACCCGTTCCGCAAGTCGCTCGCCGAGCTGAAGATCGGCGACCAGGTCGTGAGCGCGTCGCGTACCGTGACGCTCGACGACATCGAGACGTTCGCCGCGTTCACGGGCGACACGTTCTATGCGCACATGGACGAGGAGGCGGCATCCGCGAACCCGTTCTTCCCGGGCCGAGTCGCGCACGGCTACCTGCTCGTGTCGTGGGCCGCCGGTCTCTTCGTCGACGCTGCGCCTGGGCCGGTGCTCGCGAACTCGGGGCTCGAGAACCTGCGGTTCGTGACGCCGGTGTCGCCGGGCGACTCGATCCGCGTCGAGCTCACGGCGAAGCAGATCACGCCGCGCGAGACCGACGAGTACGGCGAGGTGCGGTGGGACGCGGTGCTGAAGAACCAGAACGACGAGCTCGTCGCGTCGTACGACGTGCTCACGCTCGTGGCGAAAGAGCTCGCGCCGGTCGAGTAGGGGCTCGACGAGACTCCTGCGAGCGGAGGCGTCGAGTCGCTCGCCGGTGCCCTCGCTACTTCTTCTTGCCGACCAGGGCCTGAACGTCCTTCTTGATCGCCTCGAACGCATCCTGCTTTTCGGCGACGAATTCCAGCGCACGCACGCCCGTCGCGAGCGCGTCGCTCGCGAGTTCTCCGACGTCGGTGAACCTGTGGCTCACGTCGCCCGCGAGGCCCCCTTCGAGCGCCAGTCGACTCACGAGGTCGAGCCGCAGGCTCTTGGTCCCCTCGTTGAAGCTGACCTCGTCGAAGTCGACCCAGACCATGCCGGGGCGCGTCGTCGACTCGAACACGTAGCGCTTGTTCGTGAGATCGAGGACGACCTGCCAGATGGTCTGGGAGGCATCCGGCTTGCCGGGCTCGGGTGTGCGGAACGGCTGCGCCGCATTCCGGATGATGCTGAACATGGCCGCGATCGCGTCGACCTGGGTCTTCGGCTGGACCTGGTGATCCACGTAGAAGAGCGCGCGGGCGAAGCGGTCGCTCGCCAGCGTCGACCCGGGAAGCGGCTGGTCACCGCCGAGGCCCTGGTAGACCTTGACCAGTTCGAGCTGCTTGTCGTACGTCGGCGAATTGGTCATGACCTTGTAATCACGGCTGTGATAGACGCTGGGCTTGCCGTCGGTGTATTCGATGATCGCGGAATCACCGGTCGCGTCGTTGATCGCGAGGTGCAGCGTCGGCACCAGGTGCCCGGTCGGATCGAACAGTTGCGCGATCTCGACCTGCGACTGCGTGGTCCACTCGACGGCTTCCGCAACAGTGGCGAAGTTATCGAGATAGTACTGCAGCCAGACGGCCTGGCTCAGTTGGGTCGCGGATGCTTCGGGCTTGCCGTAGTCCGACTCGGCGAGCCACAGGATGTGTCCGGCGAAGCCCTCTTCGTTCATGCCGTCTGTCGCGATGAGGTCGAACGCGGTGGCGACGACGCTCCCGTACTTCGCACGCCAGCGGAGGTTGCCCTGCACTCCGTCCGTGCGTTCGATGCCGCGCGGGTACTTCCAGAGGTTGGTGAGGAGATCCATGTGGAAGTCCATGTTCCGGCCGACGATGACCGATCCGTTGGCATCCGACCAAACAACTCGTGTGCACATGGCTCTCGCACATCCCTTCTTCGTTGACGTTCTTCGCACTGACGTACTGGCGCACTGCCGAATCCGATGGGCTCCGTGACGCCGATGCGTGTGCTCCGATGTAGGCCCAGACTATGAAGCTGCGGGCCGGCAGCGGATGCCACCAGCGGGAATTCACCTACGGCGTCACCTACGGCATCACCCGGGCGTGCTTCGAGCCGAACCGGAACCCGAGCGAGGCACGGGCGCCCCGGAGGGCGTCTCGGTTCGAAAGCCGGTGCCGAAGTGCCGAAGTGCCGCCCGAATCCCGGTCGCTGACTCCTGACGGAGCTCGCGGACTACTCGACGGCGTCCAGCAGGGCCTCGACGAACCTCTCTGCGAGGTGCTCCTGACCCGCCTCGTTCACGTGGAGGCCGTCACCGAGGTCGAACTCAGGGCTGTTGGCTTCGTCGAGCCACAGACTCGGCGAGACGGGGTCGATGTACAGCGCGCCGGCTTCGCCCGCTGCTGTTCGAATGATGCCGGCATCGTCGCGGTCGCCGAAGCCGCCGAACGGGGCGATCGGACCGAAGACGACGACGCCGGCCTCGGGCCACGCCGCGTGCGCCGCCCGGACCGCCGCGGCCACGTTGTCGCGCTGTTCGGCGGCCGGCACGAAGAGGTCGTTGAGACCGCCCTGAAGGACGACCAGGTCGTAACTGGAGTCGTCGTCGGCGTGGCTGCGAAGCCGGCTGGCGTAGTCGATGCCGGTGCGGCCGTCGGCAGCGGCGCCCTGCGTGAACCCGGTGCCGCTGATGCCGTCGATGGTGGCGTCCCACCCTCGATCGGCGACGACGAGGTGGGCCCAGTCGGTGCCGGGCGTGATCCCGTAACCCTCGGTGTACGAGTCGCCGATGATGAGCACCTCGGCACCCCCGGCGACCTGTGCCGGGGAGAGGATCACAGACACTCCGCGGGTGGTGGACGCAGTCGGAGCCGCGTCGGTGCTCGCCGGCGAAGAGCCCGAGGAGGAGCCCGGCGAGGCGCTGCAGGCCGACAACGCCGGAGCGAGCAGCACCGCCATGAGCACCGCGAACGGCGCTGCGATCGGAGCGGCGCGGCCGTGCCCGAGTCGAGACGTGCTCACACCTCGATGTTAGGCGAGACGCCGCGGCTCAGCCCCGGAGAGCGAACACGAACGGGAGCACCTCGGTCGCGCCCGCCCGGCGGAGCTCGCGCGCGGCGATCGTGAGGGTCCACCGGCTGTCGGCCTGGTCGTCGACGAGGAGCACCCCGCCCGCCGGAACGTCGAGGCCCTCGGCTGAGAACCGATCCCACAGGCCCGCGAGCCGGAACGCGCTGTTGCCGCCCGGCTGACCGGTCGGACCGCCGTTCCGGAAGTCGAGGGCGCCGAGGTAGGGGAGTCGCCCGACCTCGGCGAGGCCGCGGGCGAGCGAGTCGACGAGCTGCGGGCGCGAGCGCGACGGCATCGCGACGACTGCGACCGGGCGCTCGGCCCATCCCCAGTCGGCCAGAACGCGCACGCACGCGGCGAGCACCTGCGGCGACACGGGGGCATCGGGCGCGCCCGCTGCGAACAGCTCGCGCAGGGTGCCGCCCCACCCGAGGTCGGTGAGGCGCGCGAGCGCTCGGCCCTCGCCCGCCTGCTCCGCTGGCGCGATGCGCCCCTTGACGGGCACGCCGAGACGGTCGGCGCCGGTCGGCCACGCGCGGCGCGGCTCGACGGGCACGCCGACGCGGTCGAGGGACTCGGCAGCAGTCGCGGTCGCGGATGCCGCGATCTCACGTGGGAACCAGACGCCAGCGCAGTTGTCGCATCGCCCGCAGGGCGCCGCCGTGTCGTCGTCGAGCGATCGCTGGAGGAACTCCATGCGGCATCCGTCGGTCTGCTCGTACTCGATCATGTGCTGCTGCTCGGCGAGCCGCTCGGCGGCGATGCGCTCGTAACGCTCGGCGTCGTAGAACCACGGCGTGCCGGTGGCGACCCAGCCGCCCTGCACTCGGCGCACGGCGCCGTCGACGTCGAGCACCTTGAGCAGCAACTCGAGCGGGGTGCGGCGGATGTCGACCATCGCCTCGAGGGCGGGTGTGGAGACGGGCACGTCGGAGAGGGCACCGATGACGCGCTCCGCACGCCCCTGATCGGGCATCGATGCGGTCGCGAAGTAGTGCCAGATCGCGGCATCCTCGGTGCCGGGGAGGAGCAGCACATCGGCGCTCTCGCTCGCGCGGCCCGCGCGGCCGACCTGCTGGTAGTAGGCCACGGGCGACGAGGGGGCGCCGAGGTGCAGCACGAAGCCGAGGTCGGGCTTGTCGAAGCCCATGCCGAGCGCGCTCGTGGCGACGAGCGCCTTGACCTCGTTGCGCTTCAGCATGCCCTCGGACTCGGTGCGCTCGTCGGTATCGGTCTGGCCGGTGTAGGCGCGCACCTCATGGCCGCGCTCGCGCAGGAGTCGCGCGGTGTCGTTGGCGGCCGCGACCGTGAGCGTGTAGATGATGCCCGAGCCCGGCAGGTCATCGAGGTGACTGAGGAGCCAGGCAAGGCGACTCGGCGAATCGGGCAGGCGCAGCACGCCGAGCCGCAGCGACGCCCGGGCGAGCGGCCCGCGGATCGTGAGGACTTCGGGCGCGGCAGCCTCGCCTGCAGCGGCGCCGTCGGCCGCGCCAGTGCCGAGCTGCTCGGCGACGTCGGCGACCACCCGGCTGTTCGCCGTCGCCGTGGTCGCGAGCACCGGTACTTCGGCGGGCATCTGCGAGATGAGATCTCTCAGCCGCCGGTAGTCGGGCCGGAAGTCGTGACCCCAGTCGCTGATGCAGTGCGCCTCGTCGACCACGAGCATGCCGATGCGCCGCACGAGCGCTGGCAGCTGCTGCTCTCGGAACGCGGGATTGTTCAGTCGCTCGGGCGAGACGAGCAGCACGTCGACCTCGTCGCGGTCGAGCTGGGCGAGCACGTCGCCCCATTCGTGGGCGTTCGTCGAGTTGATGGCGACGGCGCGCACACCCGCGCGTTCGGCCGCCGCGATCTGGTCGCGCATGAGGGCGAGCAGCGGTGAGACGAGCACGGTCGGCCCCGCGCCCTGTCGACGCAGCAGAAGCGTCGCGACGAAGTACACGGCCGACTTGCCCCACCCCGTGCGCTGCACGACGAGCGCGCGCCGACGGCCCTCGACGAGTGCCTCGATCGCCTCGAACTGCCCATCGTGGAACTCGGCGTCGTCGCGGCCGACGAGTTCGCGCAGGGCGGCGAGTGCCGCGGATCGGGTGTCGGCGGGCGGCGCGGCAAGGGTCATGGGATCCACTCTGCTGCACGCCGCCGACAGACGGCTGGGCGATCGGATGTCGGGAGCCCAGCACACCCGAGACCGACGCTGTGGAGACGCAGTCAGGAGTTTCACAGCTGATCACACGTCATGTATCGCGTCATCCGCCATCTCTTGGTTGGTGGCAACGAACCGCCACCCGTCCTCACCCGAGAGGATGTGCCCGACCGGCGTGCACCGCACGCCAAGCATCGGCGCCACCGCGCGCCCTGCACCGGCACGTTTGCGCGAACCCGACGCGC
The DNA here is from genome assembly GCF_036576125.1 of Agromyces sp. CCNWLW203. Classification (NCBI taxonomy): domain Bacteria; kingdom Bacillati; phylum Actinomycetota; class Actinomycetes; order Micrococcales; family Microbacteriaceae; genus Agromyces; species Agromyces sp. CCNWLW203. The sequence continues at coordinate 320,004 of NZ_JAZHYX010000005.1, forward strand.
AGGCGCTGTCCGTCGTGCCCGACCTCCCGGATGTGGTGCCGGCGCAGCCGCGTCGCGCCCCACGTGAGACGTCCGTGGAGAAAGGGAAGCAACAGTGATGAACATCGCGATCGGGTCATCCCGAGATCGTGCTCGGCGCCTGCAGACACTGCTGGCGTTCGCGATCTGCCTCGTGCTCGGTGTCGCCGCCAACGTGCTCATGATCGGCACGGCCGCCCACGCGGCCGGTGGCACGCCGATCTCGATCGACGACGTCGCCTTCGTGCACGACGAGTTCGACGACGGCAGCCAGCAGGAGATCACCGTCAAGTGGAGCGTGCCGGGCGAGGCCGCGAACCCGGTCAACGTGACCGTCGACCTGCCCGACGGGCTGAGCGGCCATGAAGACCGCTTCGCCATGATCGACCCAGATGGCGAGGCCGCGGGCGAGTGCGTCGTCTCGAGCTCGAACATCACGTGCACGGTCGACCCCGCCTACATCGACGGGCACGAGCTCGACATGCGGGGCGAGTTCACCTTCCGGGTGAACGTGTGGCTCGAGAACCTCGAGACCGAGGAGCGGGTCTTCGAGTTCGGCGACGTCAGCGACACCGTCATCGTCGGCCCGAACCCGGGCCGCTGCTTCGAGAACTGCGAGTTCGGCGGCTGGGACGCGTGGAAGAGTGGTTCGTACCGCAACCTCGAAGACACCATCACCTGGTGGGTCGGCGTGCCGGCCGGCGCAGACGGTATCCCCGCGGGCCGCGACATCGTGGTCGAGGACCAGCTCGACCTCGGCGCCTTCGAACTCGTCGGCGACCCCGTCGTCTACGAGGCTCGCTCGCTCGCCTACGATTCCCTCGGCCGTCAGAACCCGGTCTTCGCTGCCAAGCCGGCGTCGGAGGTGACCGTCTCCGCCGACGGGCTACGCGTCGACTTCACCTCGGTGCGCGGTCTCGGCAACCGGGCGCCCGAAGGCCAGCAGGGCATCACCGGCTCGATGTACGAGGTCGTGTGGACCGTGAAGGTGCTCGACGAGGGCAAGGCGAAGATCTACCAGAACACGGCGAACTACAGCGTCGAGGGCGTCGAGCCCGGCACCACGACCGGCACCGCGACCCGCGTATCGGGCTCGGGCAGCGTGGTCGGGCGCAACTTCGGCAAGTTCCAGCTCACCAAGGAGCTCGCGGGCGACACCTCCCTGACGCCCCGCTTCACCGTGAACTACACGGCGACGCTCGACGGAACCGTCACCGAACGGCGCACGGTCGAGCTGCGCGCGGGCGAGTCGTTCCTCAGCGATGAGCTCTTCAAGGGCACCACCATCACGCTCGACGAGATCACGCCCGACGAACCCTCGAACGTCACGTGGGCCGACCCGGTCTTCGTGCTGCCAGACGGCACCGAGAGCGAGCGCCTCGAGCTCACCTTCTCGTCGGCCGAGGGCAATCTCGGGGCCGTCACGCAGATCCGGCTGCAGAACCGCGCGACCCTGCAGAAGAGTTCGCTCTCGGCCCACAAGACCGTGGTGAACGACGACGGCATGCGCATCCCCTCCGACGCGACGTTCACCCTGAACTACCGCTGGGCCGCTGACGCGGCCAAGGGCATCCCGCAGGGCGGCGGCTCCGTCGAGCTTCCGTTGGACGGCGAGCGCATCGAGATCCCGAACCTTCCCATCGGGGCGGTCGTCGACTTCTCCGAGAGCACGCCGACCGCAGTGCCCGGTGCGAGCTGGCAGACGCCGGTGATCGAGCCCGCTCGAGTCGTCGTCGACGGCTCCAGCGCTGAGGTCGACGTCACCGTGACCAACACGCTCATGCGTGACTTCGGCGACTTCGAGATCGTGAAGCGCCTCGACGGCAACGCCGCCGGTCTCGTCGACGACCCGACCTTCACGGTCGAGTGGTCGTACCCGGCCGACCCCGACCGCGGCGTCTACGAAGCAGGCAACGGCGTCGTCGAGGTGACCGCCGGCGGTGCGCCCGCCGCCGTCGAGCACTTGCCCGCCGGTGCGACGGTCACGCTCGAAGAGGTGCTCGAGCGAGTCGAAGGCGGCACGTGGGCAGAGCCCGTGTTCAGCGAGAAGACGTTCACCGTCGTCGCGGGAAACCGCGTCACGATCGACCTCGACAACGAGCTCACGCTGAACGCCGGCTACTTCTCGGCACGCAAGGTGCTCGAGGGGACCGGTGCGAAGCTCGTGCCGGCCACCGACGCGTTCACCATCCACTACCGCTACGAGGCCGGCATCGGCTTCGCCGCCGGTGACGGCGAGCTCGTCGTGGGCGCCGATGGATCGACGGCCACGAGCGGCCCGCTGCCCTACGGGGCGGTGCTGCAGCTCACAGAGCTCGCTCCGCAGCCCGTGCTCGGCGCAACCTGGGGCGAGGTGCCGGTCTTCTCGACCGACAGCGTGACGATCGGCGACGGCACGACGGTCGACGTCGTGCTCACCAACACGATCACCCGCGACGTCGGCGCGTTCAGCCTGCAGAAGCGTGTCGAGGGGAGCGGATCGCACCTCGTCGGCACCGACCGCGAGTACACGTTCACGTACGAGTACCCCGCCGGCCCGAGCTTCGACGCGCTCGAGCCGACCGAGGTCGCGGTGCCGGCCGACGGCACGACCGTGACGATCGGCGACATCCCCGCAGGGGCCGTCGTCACCGTGCGGGAGGTGGAACCGGACGCCGTCGTCGGCGGCACTTGGGACCTGGTGGAGTTCAGCGAGTCGAACACCTTCGTCATCGGCCACGACGAGCAGACCGAGGTGCTCGCCGTGAACACCCTGCACCTGAACGACGGGTTCCTCTCGGTGCGCAAGGCGATCGTGGGCTCGGGCGCTTCGATGCTGCCGAGCGATGCCACCTTCACCGTGCGCTACGAGTACCCGGCCGGCACCGGCTTCTCGGGCGGTGCCGGCCTCCTCGCGCTGTCGGCCGACGGCGCTGCCGTGACGAGCGAGGCGATTCCGTTCGGTGCGGTGGTGACGCTCACCGAGCTCGCCCCCGCCGCGGTCGAGGGCGCCGACTGGGCCGGCGCCGTGTTCAGCGATGATGTCGTCGTGATCGGCGACGGCACCGTCGCGGAGATCGAGCTGACCAACACGCTCGAGCGGCACCCGGCGCCAGGACTCGCCTCGACGGGCGTCGAGGGGGTCATGCCGGCGGTGGTCGGCGGTGCACTCGTGCTCGCGCTGGGCGCCGCGCTGCTGCTCATGGCCGCGGTTCGCCGCCGCCGCGCGTAGCGATCCACGACGGAAGGCCGGGTCGCGCATCCCCCAACGCGCGGCCCGGCCTTCCTCACGCCGAGCAGCAGCAGCCGCTTGCGGGGCTAAATGTTAGCGGCTAACATTTAGCCGTGACCGACGCGCAGCGCCTCGACCCCGAGCCCACCACGAAGCGGGAGCGCACGCTCGCGGCGCTCATCGACGCCGGGCTGGAGTTGTTCGAGCTGCACGGCTACGAGCAGACGACGGTCGCCCAGATCGCCCGCGCCGCCGGGGTCACCGAGATGACCTTCTTCCGCTACTTCCCGGCCAAGGAGCACCTGCTGCTCGACGACCCTTACGACCCGGTGCTGATCGAGGCCATCGGCCGGCAGGCGCGCACCGATCCACCGTTCCTGCGTGCTGCCGGCGGCGTGCGCGCTGCGTGGCGGGCGTTGCCCGAACCCGAGACGCCGATCATCCGGCGGCGGGTGCGGATCATCGCACGGACGCCATCGCTGCGCGGCGCGATGTGGCGATCGACGGGCAACACCGAACGAGCGATCGTCGAGCAGCTGGTGGTCGACGGCGCGACACTCGAGGTCGCACGCGTCGCTGCGGCATCCGTGCTCGCTGCGCTCGTCGCCGGGTTGTACTCGTGGGCGGAGCGCGACGACCTCTCGCTCGCCGAGGCGATCGAACACGCCCTCGATGTCATCGAGGTGCGGCGATGACGGCGGTGACCGTTCCGGTCGCGACGCGACTCGAGGCACGCGGCCTCGTGCGGGAGTTCGCAGGCGGAGCCGGGGTGCACGGCGTCGACCTCACGGTCGAGCCCGGAGAGATCCATGCCATCGTCGGTCTCAACGGTGCGGGCAAGACGACGCTGATGCGGTTGCTGCTCGGAATGCTGCGTCCGACGGCGGGGAGCGTCTGCATCGACGGGATCGAGATCGCGCGGGGTGCGGCCTCGAGGTGGTCGCGCGTCGGGCAGTTGGTGGAGCATCCGCTCGCCTACGCCGAGCTCGACGGCCGGTCGAACCTCATCGTCGCCGCCCGCCTGCACGGTGCCGAGCGACGGGCCGCCGGCGCGCTCGTCGACCGCGCCATCGCCGAGTTCGATCTCGGTCGCTACGCGAGCGTTCGGGCGAGCCGGCTCTCGCTCGGCAACCGCCAGCGGCTCGGCCTCGCCGCAGCGCTGCAGCACGATCCGGCGCTCATCGTGCTCGACGAGCCGACGAACGCGCTCGACCCGGCCGGGGTGATCCTGCTCCGCGAGGCGCTCCTCCGGCGTGCCGGCGCCGACGCCGGCATCCTCGTCTCGAGCCACCATCTCGACGAGGTCGCGCGCATCGCCGACCGCATCACCGTCGTCAACGCGGGCCGCACGATCGGTTCGCTCGACCCGGGCGGGGTCGATCTCGAGCGCGCGTTCTTCGCGATGCTGCTCGACGACGACCGCGCGCGTGACCGTGCGGACGACCCAGCGGGCGATCGTGAGCGCGAGGCGGCCGCATGACCGCCGGCTTCGGCACGGCCATAACAGTCGAGGCCCGAAAGGCCGCGGCGTCGCGGGTGATGGCCTCGATCACGGTCATCCTCCTGGTCGGCGTCGCCCTGCTCGCGCTCGGCATGCTGATCGGTGCAGGTTCGGGCGACGAACAGCTGCTCGCCAAGCTCGGACCGCTCGCCCGGCTGGGCGGCTGGGTCGGCCTCGTGGGCGTCGTGTCGCAGATCACCTCGGCGGGCGGCCTGCTCGCCTTCGGGGTGGCGCTCAGCTGGCTGTTCGGTCGCGAGTTCGCCGACGGCACGATCGGGGGGCTCTTCGCGCTGCCGGTGCGGCGCTCGACCATCGCGCTCGCGAAGCTCGCCGTCTACGTCGTCTGGGCAGCGGGAGTCGCGGTGCTGCTCACCGCGGTGGTCGCGATCCTCGGCCTCGCCTTCGGCTACGGCGCCACCGACCCCTCGGGTGTCGTCGAGCTCCTGCGCATTCCCGTGCTCGTCGTGCTCACCGCGCTCATCGCCGTGCCCGCAGCGTGGATCGCCACCCTCGGGCGCGGCTTGCTGCCGGGCATCGCCGCCACCGTGGTGCTGCTCGTGCTCGCCCAGGTCATGGCCGTGGTCGGCATCGGCGCCTGGGTGCCGATCGTGGCGCCGGCCCTGTTGGCGATCGATCCCGCAGCCGTGCCGCTCGTGAGCCTCGCCATCGTGCCGAGCGTGCCCGTCGCCTTCGGCGCGCTCGCCGCGCTGGCCTGGTCGCGGCTGCAGCTCGACCGCTGAGATTCTCAGGTGACTGAGGCTCCTGGGGTCCGAGGCGGCTGAAGCACCTGAGGCCGCCCTTGCGTCGCGCGGGCCCTGATATACGGCGATCTCCGGATGTCTCACCCCCGCCTTAGCGAGGAGTCTCGATGCAGACCCACAGGAGCAGACACATGTTGATTTCGGAACTCACCTTTCCCCACCTCGTCGCCGCGAACGACGAACGCATCGCCGGCGAACTCGAGCGCCGTCGCGTGGCGCTCGAACGCCGCTCCGAAACCGCCGCCGCAGACGCCGCCTCGGCCGCCGTGCGGGCGGCGGCGACCGGGCGGGCACCGCGCCACGCGGCATCCCATCGGCACCTGACGAATCGGATGCCGCGCCCCGCGGCGTGATCGCTTGACCGCGGCCCCCGGGCCCACCACCCTGAACCCATGAGCGAAACGACGCGCGCCGCCACTCGTGGTGCGGCCTTCTGGATCTGCTACGCGGTCACGGTCATCAGTGCGGGGGTGAGCGTCACGTACTCGGTGCTCGCCGTGATCGACGGCGGGCTCGAGGCGAGCGACGCGCTGTACGCGACCTCGCGCAGCGTCGCACTCATCGTGCTGGCGCTCGTGGCACCGATGTTCCGGTCCGACGCGGGCCTGCTCGCCATCGCGGTCGCGATGACCATCGTGCAGGGCATCGACTCGTTCATCGGTGCGGTGCAGGGCGACGTCGGCAAGACGATCGTGCCGGCAGTGCTGTGCATCGTGACGATCGTCGCGGCGACGTTCCTCGCGCGCAGCAACCGCATGCGCAGCGAGGACTGACCGGAGGCTACTCTGCCGGCGGGTACTCCGCCGCCCAGTCGATCGCCGCACGCTCCTCACCGAGCGGGAACACCCGGAAGCCGCCGGGCACGAGACCGCCGAAGGCCGTCGCGACGCCGGCGAGCACGTCGTGGTCGGTCACGATCGCGGCGCGGCCCCAACTCGACAACGGCAGGCCGACGAGCTTCGCGTCCTCCCACATGGCGCCGATCGAGAGGTGGTCGAAGTCGTCGCCGAGCACCGCCACGACGTTGACGTGCTCGTGCTCGGCGAGCACGGCGTCGATCGCGGGAATGAGCACCTCGCGGTAGTCGGCGGCGTCGACGGTGCCGACGGCGCGGAAGCCGATGACGCCGTCGGGCAGGCCTGCGATCGGTTCGATCATGCTCGCCCTCGTTCGATGAGTTCTTCGACGCGGTTCGACGTCGGCATGCGCAGGCCGTCGAGCGCGATGGCGATGACGTCGCCGGCGAGCCGGTCGGCGTCCTCCTTGCCGCCCGGGCGATACCACTCGACGATCGAGTTGATCATGCCGAACGCGAGGCGGGCGACGACGCTCGGGTCGATGTCGGAGCGGAGGCTGCCCTCGATCTGCGCCTCCTCGACGAGCGAGGTGACGGCGCGGTCGAACGCGCGACGCCGGGCGAGCGCGCGCCGCTCGACCTCGGTGTTGCCCCGCACGCGGAGCAGCAGGGTGACCGACGGCAGCTTCGAGACGAGTACGTGCACGGCGCCGCCGAGCACCGCCTCGAGCCGGTCGGCGGCGCGGCCCTGCGTTGCGGTCGACTCGCCGAGCACACCCTCGAGGGCGCTGAGCGCGTCGTCGAGTGCACGTTCGAGGATCTCGTCCTTCGAGGCGAAGTGGTGGTAGATCGCCGACTTCGAGAGGCCGAGCCGATCGGCGAGCACGCCCATCGACGTCGCGTCGTAGCCGTACTGATTGAACGCCGCGACGGCGACCTCGAGGATCCCCTGCTGGTCGTACCCGGGGCGTCCCCGTCGAAGTGATCCGTTCTCAGACATCGCCCTCAGTCTCCCATCCGCGGCGCGCCCCACCGTGAAGTGACGCGAGTCGAGGTTTCGCCGCGATGCGAAGGTCGATTCGCGTCACTTCGCCGGTGCGGGCGCCGCGAGCCACGCGACATCCGCTCATTGGCCACGCAGGTCGTAGACCCGCTTGTACTTGCCCTCGCTGCGGGGGAGCGCACCCGGCTCTTCGAGCTGCACGGCGACGGTCGAGCCGATGCCCTCCTTGATGCGCTTCGCGAGCACGACCGTGGCGGCCTGGCAGACCTCGACCGAGAGGTCGGGGTGGCGTTCGATGCGCACGGTCATGTCGTCCATGGTGCCCGTGCGGCGCAGTTCGAGGATGAAGTGCGGGGTGAGCTGCTCGATGCCGAGCACGATCTCCTCGATCTGCGTCGGGAAGAGGTTCACGCCGCGCAGGATGATCATGTCGTCGTTGCGGCCGGTGATCTTCTCGATGCGGCGCATGCCGGGCCGGGCGGTGCCGGGCAGCAGTCGCGTGAGGTCGCGCGTGCGGTACCGGATGACCGGGAACGCCTCCTTCGTGAGGGAGGTGAAGACGAGCTCGCCCATCTCGCCGTCGGCCAGCTGCGCGCCGGTCTCGCCGTCGATGATCTCGGGCAGGAAGTGGTCCTCCCAGAGGTGCGGGCCGTCCTTCGTCTCGAGGCACTCGTTGCCGACGCCCGGGCCCATGACCTCGCTGAGACCGTAGATGTCGAGCGCGTCGACGCCGAGGCGCTGTTCGAGCTCGTGCCGCATCTCGTTCGTCCAGGGCTCGGCGCCGAGCACGGCGACCTTCAGCGAGGTCGAGCGCGGGTCGATGCCCTGTTCGACCATGCAGTCGGCGATCGTCAGCAGGTAGCTCGGCGTGCAGAGGATCGCGTCGGGCTCGAAGTCGAGGATGAGCTGCACCTGGCGGGCGGTCTGGCCGCCTGACATCGGGATGACGGTCGCCCCGAGCTTCTCGATGCCGGCGTGCGCGCCGAGGCCGCCGGTGAAGAGCCCGTAGCCGTAGGCGTTGTGCACCTTCATGCCCGGGCGGATGCCGCTGGCCCGCAGCGATCGCGCGATGAGCGTCGCCCAGCGGTCGAGGTCGCCCTTCGTGTAGCCCACGACGGTCGGCCGGCCCGTGGTGCCGCTCGAGGCGTGGATGCGGGCGACCTGCTCCATCGGCACGGCGAACATGCCGAACGGATAGGTCTGGCGCAGGTCCTCCTTGGTCGTGAACGGCAGCTTCGCGACGTCGGCGAGGGAGCGGATGTCGCGGGGGTGCACTCCGGCCTCGTCGAACTTCCTCGTGTAGAGGGGCACGTTGTCGTACGCGTGCTGCACGGTCTGCTGCAGCCGTTCGAGCTGGAGCGCCTCGATCTCGGCGCGGGACATCCGCTCTTCGGAGTCGAGGTCGGCCGGTGCCGCCGGCGCGAGGCCGGAGATGGACGCGAGGCCGGAAGCGGAGGGGGAGGTGGTCGTCGTCGACACGGTGGCTCCTGGTGGCGGGTCAGATGGTGCGGTTGGTGGAGATCGAACGGCCGCGGAACTCGGCGACGGCGTCGCCCTGCTCGTCGACGACCGTGACGTCGTAGAGGCCCGTGCGGCCGCTGCGGGCGCGCCGCAGTGCGGTCGCCGTGAGGGTCTGCCCGGCGACGGTCGACTTCAGGAAGCTGATGTCGGCGCCGGCAGCGACGGTGATCGTGTGGTCTTCGTTGCAGGCGATCGCGAAGGCGGTGTCGGCGAGGGTGAAGACCAAGCCGCCGTGGGTGATGTGGAAGCCGTTCGTCATGTCGTCGCGCACCCGCATCGAGACGACCGCGTGGCCGGGCTCGTCGACCTCGACGACCATGCCGAGGGCCGCTGAGGCCTGGTCGCGCTGCATCATCGCGCGAGTGGGGGTGGTCGCGGCATCCGCCATGTGAAGCTCCTCGTCGAGTTCATGCGTTCGCGCGCCGTTGCTGTGGCGCTCGAGATGAGCATATACTAACTGAACGATCGGTTAGTAATGCCGAGTCCACAGACACAGGAGTCGACGATGACCTCTCCAGCAGACCTCAGCGTGGTCGATCCGGAGCTCTCCGCCGAGGAGGCCCGGTTCAACGACCTCATCGCCGCCGACTCGCGCATCGAGCCGCGCGACTGGATGCCCGAGGCGTACCGCAAGACGCTCATCCGCCAGATCAGCCAGCACGCGCACTCCGAGATCATCGGCATGCAGCCCGAGTCGAACTGGATCACGCGCGCGCCGAGCCTGAAGCGCAAGGCCATCCTCATGGCGAAGGTGCAAGACGAAGCGGGCCACGGGCTCTACCTGTACTCGGCCGCTCAGACCCTCGGCATCACGCGTGAAGAGATGATGGACCAGCTCATCACCGGCCGCGCGCGCTACTCATCGATCTTCAACTACCCGACGCCGACATGGGCCGACATGGGTGCGATCGGATGGCTCGTCGACGGCGCCGCGATCTGCAACCAGGTGCCGCTCTGCCGCGCCTCCTACGGGCCCTACGGGCGAGCGATGGTGCGCATCTGCAAGGAGGAGTCGTTCCACCAGCGTCAGGGCTTCGAGATCCTGCTCGAGCTCATGCAGGGCACCGACGCGCAGAAGCAGATGGCGCAGGACGCCGTGAACCGCTGGTACTGGCCCGCGCTGCAGATGTTCGGCCCGCCCGACGACCAGTCGCCGAACTCGGCGCAGTCGATGGCGTGGAACATCAAGCGCTTCTCGAACGACGAGCTGCGCCAGCGCTTCGTCGGCATGCTCGTGCCGCAGGCCGAGGTCATGGGCGTGACGCTGCCTGACCCGAACCTGCGCTTCAACGAGGAGACCGGCCAGTACGACATGAGCGAGATCGACTGGACCGAGTTCGACGAGGTGCTCGCGGGGCGCGGTCCGGCGAACGCCGAGCGCATCCGTCGACGCCGCGAGGCCCACGAAGACGGTGCCTGGGTGCGCGAGGCTGCCCACGAGTACGCCCGCAAGCAGGCCGAACGGGTCGCCGCATGAGCACCCCCGGTGAGACCGGCACCGAGGCCTGGCCCCTCTGGGAGGTCTTCGTGCGCGCCAACCGCGGCCTCTCGCACGTGCACGTCGGATCGCTCCACGCGCCCGATGCCGACATGGCCGTGCGCAACGCGCGCGACCTCTACACCCGCCGCAACGAGGGCATCTCGATCTGGGTCGTGCCCGCCGACGCGATCACGACGAGCGACCCCGACGCGAAGGGCGCGTTCTTCGAGAGCCCAGTGGGCAAGAACTATCGTCACGCGGTCTACTACACGAAGAGCGAAGGGGTGAAGCACCTGTGAGCGGCGCCGACCTCGACCCGCACGGCGACGCCCACGGTGACGTCTCCGTCGACCGGCTCGCGCTCGCCGACGAGCTCGCGGGCACCGCAGCCGACGGCAGCACGGCGGTCGCCTCAGCGGATGCCGCGGAGTACGCGCTGCGCCTCGGCGACGACGCCCTCGTGCTCGCCCAGCAGCTCGGCATGTGGATCGCCGCCGCGCCCGAGCTCGAAGAGGACGTCGCGCTCGGCAACATCGCCCTCGACCTCATCGGGCACGCCCGCTCGCTGCTGCACTACGCCGGCACCGCGACAGGGCGAAGCGAAGACGACCTCGCCTACTGGCGCGACGAGCCCGAGTTCCGCAACGCCTGGCTCTTCGAGCAGCCGAACGGCGACTTCGCCCACACGATCGCGCGGCAGCTCGCGGCATCCGTCTACCTGTTCGAGCTGTACTCGCGGGTCGCGTCCTCGGCCGACCCGACGCTCGCGGCGATCGCCGCGAAGTCGGTGAAGGAGGTCGACTACCACCGCGACCACGCGACGCAGTGGGTGCTCCGGCTCGCCGGAGGCACCGAGGAGTCGCGCCGACGCATGCTGCTCGCGATCGCCGACACGTGGCCCTACGTCGACGAGCTGTTCGTCGACGACGAGCTCGTCGAGCGTCTCACCACGGCGGAGGTCGCGGTGCTGCCGTCGACCCTGCGCCCGGCCTTCGACGCCGTCATCGACGAGGTCTTCGCCGAGGCGGCGCTCGAGCGTCCGACCGGTCGCACCGCGTTCATCGCCTCCGGCGGCGGCCGCCACGGCCGCCACACCGAGCACCTCGGGCCGCTCCTCGCCGAGATGCAGGTGCTCGCTCGCGCGCACCCGGGGGCGTCGTGGTGAGCGCGGTGCGCGAGGCGACCGTCGCCCGGCCCGTGCCGAGCGACCCCGCCGGCGCGCGCGCGTGGGAGGTCGCGGCGACCGTGACCGACCCCGAGATCCCGGTGCTCACGATCGAGGACCTGGGTGTGCTGCGCTCCGTCGAGGTCGCCGACGGCGGCGCCGTTCGCGTGCAGTTGACCCCCACGTACAGCGGATGCCCCGCGCTCGACGCCATGCGCGACGACGTGCTGCTCGCGCTCACGCACGCGGGCTACGACGATGTTCGGGTCGACCTCGTGCTCGCTCCCGCGTGGACCACCGACTGGATGAGCGAGGCCGGCAAGGAGAAGCTGCGCCGCTACGGCATCCAGGCGCCGACGGGCAGCGCCGCCGCCCGCCCGGCGGGCCCGGTGCGCGTGCAGCTGGCCGTGAAGTGCCCGCGCTGCGACTCGCTCAACACCCGCGAGCTCGCCCGCTTCGGCTCGACGTCGTGCAAGGCCCTCTACGAGTGCCGTGACTGCCTCGAGCCCTTCGACTACTTCAAGGTGCTCTGATGGCCGCCCGCAACCTGGGGTCGACGGCGACCCCGACGCCCGATGCCGCGGTCGCGTCGGCGTTCCTGCAGAGCACCGTCGGCGGCGAACACGTTGCGAAGCGCCGCCGCGCGCGCTTCCATTCGCTCGAGGTCGCCGAGGTGCGCCCGCTCACCGCCGACGCCGTCGAGGTCACCTTCGCCGTGCCCGACGAGCTCGCCGACGAGTACACCTACCTGCCGGGCCAGTACGTCGCGCTCCGCAAGGACTTCGACGGCCACGAGCTGCGCCGCAGCTACTCGATCTGCCGGCCGCCCGTGCGCGGCAGCGTCTCGGTCGCGATCAAGCGCGACCTCGGCGGGCAGTTCTCGACGTGGGCGAACACCGAGCTCGTCGCCGGAGACACCCTCGACGTGATGAGCCCGCAGGGCACCTTCACCTCGAGCCTCGACGCCCTCGACGGCAAGCACATCGTCGGCATCGCGGCCGGGTCGGGCATCACCCCGCTCATGGCGCTCGCCCATACAGTACTGGCGCGCTCGGCGACATCCGAGTTCGAACTCGTCTACACGAACCGCTCGACGCTCGACGTGATGTTCCTCGAGGAACTCGCCGAGCTGAAGGACCGCTACCCGTCGCGCCTCGCGCTGCACCACGTGCTCTCGCGCGAGCAGCGTACGGCGCCGCTCCTGTCGGGGCGCATCGACGGCGAGAAGCTCGAACGCATGCTCGACGTGCTCATTCGCCCCGAGACCGTCGACGAGTGGTTCCTCTGCGGTCCGTTCGAGCTCGTGCAGCTCGCCCGCGACACCCTCGAGGCGCGCGGGGTGCCCGTCAAGCACGTGCGCTACGAGCTCTTCACGACCGACGCCGACCGTGTCGAGCCGCGCCACGGACGGCCCGTCGTCGTCGAGCGCGGCGAGCCGACGGTCGCGATCGAGTTCACGCTCGATGGGCAGTCGACGAGCGTCGACAGCCCCGTGAGCGCGAACGAGTCGATCCTGAACGCCGCGCTGCGGGTGCGGCCCGACGTGCCGTTCGCGTGCGCCGGGGGAGTGTGCGGCACGTGCCGCGCGCGTGTCATCGAGGGCAGCGTCGCGATGACCGAGAACTACGCCCTCGAACCCGACGAGCTCGAGCGCGGCTACGTGCTCACGTGCCAGTCGCACCCCAAGTCCGACCGGGTCGTCGTCGACTACGACATCTGACGCCGATACCCTGCGAACGGGTCGACGAAGACCCGGCGAACGGAGCATCATGATCGATCTGACCGTGACCGACGGCGTCGCCGAGGTCGTGCTGAACGCCCCAGACAAGCTCAACGCATTGGGCGAGGCGGCGATCGGCGTGCTCGCCACCGCCTACACCGAGGCCGAGCGGATGGCGCAGGCCGGCGACATCCGTGCCCTCGTGCTGCGCGGCGAGGGCCGCGCGTTCTGCGCCGGGCGCGACATCTCGGGCGTCGATCCGCGTGAGGACGACGTGCTCGGCTACCTCGGCGGCCTCGTCGAGCCGCTCCTGCAGCGCATGGCCGGCATCCCGGTTCCGACGTTCGCGGTCGCGCACGGCGCGTGCCTGGGCGTGGGCCTCGGCCTCCTCATCGCCTCCGACATCGTCTACGTCGCCGACACCGCGAAGGTCGGCTCGCCGTTCGCGAACCTCGGGGCGACGCTCGACTCGGGCGGGCACGCCCTCTTCGTCGAGCGTCTCGGCGCCCACCGCACCATGGACCTCATCGTCACCGGCCGGCTCATGTCGGGCGCCGAGGCGGTCGCGGCGGGCCTGTTCTCGCAGGTCTTCCCCGCCGACGAGGTGACGGATGCCACCCGCTCCGCGGCCCGCGCCGCGGCATCCGGGGCCACGCAAGCCTTCGTCGCCTCGAAGCGGCTCGTCGCCGCGCTCCGAGACGATCGGCTCGGGCTCTGGGCGTCGATGGCCGAGGAGAATCGGGCGCAGGCCGCGCTCTGCGACACCGCCGACTACCGCGAGGGCTTCGCCGCATTCCAGGAGAAGCGGAAGCCGGTCTTCACTGGGCGCGGCTGACGCCCCGGGCATCGAGCAACGAGCGGACCGTGGGTTGAGGAGCGAGCGAAGCGAGTGTCTCGAAACCCCGACTCGCCTGGCGAGGGTTTCGAGACGGCGCTGGCGCGCCTCCTCAACCCGCAGAGGTCGCGTCGGCCGTCAATGCTGGTCGTGCTCGGCGATGTCTCGGTCGAGGTCGTCTTCGATGAGGAGATCGCGGCGCACGTGATCGCTGCGATAGGCCGAGCGGCCGAGCATGTGCGCGGTCATCGGCTGGGTGAGCAGCTGGAACGTCATCACGAGTACGACCGTCGTGAGCACGCCCCACGTCGGCACCCGCACGACGATCGCGACGAGCACGGTCGCGAGACCCAGCACCTGCGGCTTCGTCGCGGCATGCAGCCGGGTGAGCACGTCGGGGAACCGCACGATGCCGATGCCGGCAGCCATCGAGAGGAATCCGCTCACCAGGATGAGGAGTCCGACGGCGATCTCGGCGGCGCTCACGATGCATCCTGCTTCGCCATGAACCGCGCGATCGAGATCGAGCCGACGACCGCGAACATCGCGAGCACGAGCATGACCACGAGGGTGTCGGTGTGCGTGTTGATCGCCATCTCTGCGCCGAGCGCGCAGATCGCGATGGCCAGCAGCACGTCGGTCGCGAGGGCCCGGTCGAGGATCGACGGGCCGCGGATGATGCGGTAGACGGCCGCGAGAGCCCCGATGCCGAACATCAGGCCGGCCAGCAGACTGACGATCTGGAGGAAGGTCATGATGCCGATCCCTTCGATGAGCCGCTGGGTCTCGATACGCGCTCCGCGCTACTCGACCGGCGTTCGCGACGAGCCTCGCGCACCGAGACGGCCTGCGCGTGAGTGCCGATCGCGAGCACGATGCGCTCCTCGGTGCCGAGCACGGCGCTGCGCACCCGATCGATGTCGGCCTCCGTGCGGGTGTCGAGGGCGTGCAGGTACAGCAGGCCCCGCTCGCGGTCGATGTCGACGACGACGGTGCCCGGCACGACCGAGATCGCCTCGGCGGTCAGCGTCGTGACGAGGTCGGAGCGCGTGAGCAGTTGCACCGCGATGATCGAGTTCAGCGGCTTCCAACGCGGGTCCATCGCGAGCCACGCGACCTGCAGTGAGGCGAGTGT
Organism: Agromyces sp. CCNWLW203; assembly: GCF_036576125.1. NCBI lineage: Bacteria > Bacillati > Actinomycetota > Actinomycetes > Micrococcales > Microbacteriaceae > Agromyces > Agromyces sp. CCNWLW203. Next base: position 335,150 of record NZ_JAZHYX010000005.1, read on the forward strand.
GACGTCGAACATCATGCGAAGGCCGAGCAGCAGACCCCGCCACGGGTTGAACCGGCCGCTCAGGAGCACCGGTGGCAGGTAGAGCACGCGGGTCACGCCGATCGCCAGCAGGATGCCGGTGACGACCGTGAGCACGGTGACCTGGTCCCAGAGGAACACCCACAGGAGGACGAGGGCGACGAGGAGCGGCAACTGGCGCCAGACCGAACGCCAGCGCGAGACATCCGCTGCAGCATGCGTCATCGGATGCCTCCGGGGAAGACGAGGGACACGTAGGCGCCGGCATCGAGCAGATCGTCGGCGGCGCGACCCGTGAGCTCGAAGAGCGGGCCGGCGAACACCGTGAGGCAGATCGTGAGCATCACGAGCGCGCTCGTCGCGACGACCATGAGCACCGGCGTCGTGCGGGTCGCGGTGACCGTGGCGCCCTCGGGGGCCTCGAGCACCGAACCGAGCAGCACCGACTCGTAGCCCTCGAGCTCATGCCGCCCGCGCCAGAACGCCATGTTCCAGAAGCGGGTGAGGGCGTAGAGCGTGATGAGCGAGGTGATGGCGCCGGCGGCGATGACGATCCAGACGAGCCATGCGTTCGCGGGATCGGCCGCCGCCTCCTCGCCGCCTGCGACGAAGAGGCCTGTCTTGCCGAGGAAGCCCGAGAACGGCGGGATGCCGCCGAGGTTCAGCGCGGGGATGAAGAACAGCACGCCGAGGAGCGGCGAGGCCTTCAGGAGGCCCGCGAGCCGGTTGATCGAGGTCGCGCCGCCGAATCGCTCGATGAGTCCGGTGGTGAGGAACAGGGTCGTCTGCACCGTGATGTGGTGCACCACGTAGTAGATCGTCGCCGTGTAGCCGAGCTGCGTGCCGAGCGCGATGCCGAAGATCATGTAGCCGATGTGGCTCACGAGCGTGAACGAGAGCAGTCGCTTGATGTCGGCTTGGGTGAGCGCGCCGAGGATGCCGATGAGCATCGTGAGCCCGCCGATCACCATGAGCAGCACCGTCACGTCGCTCTCGGTGAAGATCACCGTCTCGGTGCGGATGATCGCATAGACGCCGACCTTCGTGAGCAATCCGGCGAACACCGCGGTGACCGGTGCTGGCGCGGTGGGGTACGAGTCGGGCAGCCAGAACGAGAGCGGGAAGACCGCGGCCTTGATGCCGAAGGCGATGAGCAGCAGCAGGTGGAGCATGAGCTGCACCTCGGCGGGCAGTTCGGCGAGACGCACTGACAGCTGTCCGATGTTCACCGTGCCCGTCGCGCCGTAGATGAGGGCGATCGCGCTCAGGAAGAACAGCGAGGAGACGAGGCTCACGATGATGTAGGTAACACCGGCGCGGATGCGCTCGCCCGTGCCGCCGAGGGTCAGCAGCACGTAGCTTGCCGACAGCAGGATCTCGAAGCCGACGTAGAGGTTGAACAGGTCGCCCGCGATGAACGCGTTGAAGACGCCCGCCGACAGGATCAGGTAGCTCGGGTGGAAGATCGAGACGGGCGTCTCGCGATGCTGGTCGGCGATGCCCTGCCCGACCGAGTACACGAGCACGACGAGCAGCATGATCGCCGAGATGACGAGCATGATCGCCGACAGGCGGTCGACGACGAGGGTGATGCCCCACGGGGCATCCCACCCGCCGACGTAGACGACAGCCGGGCCGGTGGTGTCGACCGCGACGAGCAGCACGGCGGCGATCACCGTGACCGCCGAGAGCACGCCGAGGCTCACGGCCATCTGCGCCCGGCGGTGCCGGCCGAGGATCAGTGCGGTGGCCGCCCCGAGCAGGGGCAGCAGCACGACGAGGGGCACGAGCACGGCGGTCACTGCTTGCCCCCCGGGTCCGTTGATCGAGGAGCGCCCGACGAAGGAGGACGCGTCTCGAGATCGTCACGAGCGGATGCCTCGAGCTCGAGCACCTCTTCGAGGTCTTCGTCGGGCTCCTCATCGCTCGCGTCGATGAGGTCTTGAATGGCCTGGTCATCGGCCGCCGAGCTGCGGATGAGGTCGGCCGCCTCCTCGGCGTCTTCGGCGATCTCCGCCGCGTCGTCGACGAGGTCGCCCTCCAGGCCGAGCTGTGCGAGCCACCAGGAGCGGTAGATGAGCGCGAGCATGAACGCTGTGATGCCGAGGTTGATGACGATGGCCGTGAGCACGAAGGCCTGAGGGAGCGGGTCGGAGATGGCATCGGGGTCGACGCCCTCGCCGAGGATGGGCGCGAGGCCCGGTGCGCCGCTCATGAGGTAGATGAGGATGTTCACGGCGTTGCCGACGAGCAGGAATCCGATGAGCACCCGGGTGAGGCTGCGCTCGAGCATGATCGAGACGCCCGCACCGAAGAGCACGGCCATCAGCACGACGAGGGTGAGAGAAGCGGTCACGAGCGGGCCTCCTCGGTGCGCTCGGCGGTGGGCCGGCGGGCGCCGCCCGGCAGGCGGGCGCCGCCCGAGTACTCGTCGCCGTCGGCGAACTCCGCGCCTTCGCCGGGGGTGCCGCCGCGCTCGTCACCGTGCTCGCCGTCGCCCGTCGTGAACGCGCCGTCACCCTCGTCGGACGTCTGCCGCTCCTCTTGGCGGTCGACCTCGCCGCCGAGTGAGCGCAGGATGTCGAGCACGAGACCGACGACCACGAGGTAGACGCCGATGTCGAAGAGCGTCGACGTGCCGATCGAGATCGTGCCGAGCACCGGCACTTCAGTCTCGAACCACGCGGACTCGAAGACCGGCCCGCCGAAGAGCAGCGATCCGGCCGCGGTGCCCGCCGCGAGCAGCAGGCCCGTGCCGAGCAGGCGGCCTGCGTCGACGGGCGCCGCCTCGCCGAGTTCGTAGCGGCCGCCGGCGAGGTACCGGGCGACGAGGGCGAGGCCCGCGAGCAGGCCGCCGGCGAAGCCGCCGCCCGGGGCGTTGTGCCCGACGAAGAGGAGGAAGACCGAGACGATGATCGCGGGGTGGAAGAGCAGGCGCACGAGCACCTCGATGAGGATCGAGCGGTTGCGCGGGGAAATCGTGCGGCCGGCCAGCAGCCAGGTCTGCCGGGTCTCGGCAGCCTCGCCCGCGGCATCCGTCTCGCCCTCGGTGTCGGCGAGGCTCGTGCGCGGTGCGCGGATCGACCACGCGGGCTCGGGCACGGGTGTCAACCGGTCGCGGCGGTTGACGAGTCCCTCGACGTGGTCGAGTCTCGGGGCGCCGCCCGTGCGACCCGACACGAAGATGAGGCTCGCGACGCCGGTCGCGACCGCGACGAGCACGGAGATCTCGCCGAGGGTGTCCCACGCGCGGAGGTCGACGAGCATGACGTTGACGATGTTCTTGCCATGCGCCTCGAGCGCGAGGGCGGGAAGGCCGCCTGCGATCGTCGGCTCGATGCGGGCGCCGAGCGCGACGAGGCCGAGCACGCCCATCACGATGCCGGCGAGAGCGCCGATGACGCCGCGTGCCAGCTTGTGCACCGGCGGGTTGCGCTGGGCGATCTGCTTGGGCAGGCGGCGCAGCACGAGCACGAAGACGACGAGCACGATGGTCTCGACGAGCGCCTGGGTGAGGGCGAGGTCGGGGGCGCCCGACATGCCGAAGAGCAGCACGAGCCCGTAGCCCGTAACGCTCACGAGCAGCACCGCCGTCATGCGCTGGCGCACCGTGGCGGCGGCGATCGCGGCGACCGCCATGACGAACGCGAGGAACGGCTGGGCGGGGTAGTCCCACAGGCGCAGCTCGCTCGGCCACGAGGTGTTCAGGATCGAGAGCGAGCCGAGGCCGCCGATGAAGACCACGACGATGATCGCAAGGTAGCCGGGCAGGCCGCGCGACTGGATGGTCGTCGTGACGGTCGCCGCGAGCCGGTCGACGACCGAGACGATGCCGAGGTAGCCGCGGGCCGAGTCGAGCACCGGTGCGACGGAGGCCTGCAGGCGCGCGACCCGCTGGCGCCCCCAGACGAGCAGGGCGCCGAGGGCGAAGACCGCTGCCGAGATCGCGAGCGCCGGTTCGAGTCCATGCCAGAGTGCGAGGTGGTAGTCGTGGCTGCCCGGGAGTTCGTCGGCGTAGGCCGTGAGCAGCGGCTCGATGAACGGAATGGCGAATGCCGCGACGACGCTCGCCGCCGCGAGCAGCCCCGGAGCCACCGCGATGGCCGGGCTGGGTTCGTGCAACGGGCAGTCCGCGACATCCGGCTTCGAGAAGAAGGCGCCCCAGATGAAGCGCACGGAATACGCGACCGTGAGCACCGACCCGACGAAGGCGCCGATGAGGGCGACCCACGCCCACGAGTCGCCGACCGCGACGGCGTCGAGGAAGGCGGTGAACACGGCTTCTTTCGCGACGAAGCCGATGAGCGGCGGCACGCCCGCCATCGAGGCGGCGGCGACGAATGCGATGGTCGCGATCACCGGCATGCGGCGGCCGACGCCCGAGAGCTTGCGCCAGTCGCGGGTGCCGGCGGCGTGATCGACGATGCCGACGACGAGGAAGAGCGCCGCCTTGAAGAGCGCGTGCGCGAGCAGCAGGGCCACGCCCGCGAGCGCCGCGTCACGGGTGCCGAAACCCGTGACCATGACGAGGAAGCCGAGTTGGCTCACGGTGCCGTACGCGAGCAGCAGCTTGATGTCGTACTGGCGCAGGGCGCGCCAGCCGCCGACGAGCATCGTGAGGGCGCCGAGTCCGATGACGATCGGATGCCACACCTCGAGCTCCGCGTAGCCGGGCGCGAGTCGGGCGACGAGGTAGACGCCCGCCTTCACCATGGCGGCCGCGTGCAGGTAGGCGCTGACAGGGGTCGGTGCGGCCATCGCCGCCGGCAGCCAGAAGTGGAACGGCACGAGCGCGCTCTTGGAGATCGCGCCGATCAGCACGAGGGCGATCGCCCACTCGCCGGCCGCGCCCGTGACGGGATTCGCGATGAGCTCGGAGAGGCTCGTGGTGCCCCCGTCGACGGCCAGGATGACGAGGCCGACGAGCATCGCGAGCCCGCCGAACGTCGTGACCGTGAGGGCCTGCAGCGCCGCACCACGACTCTCTTTGCGGCCCGTGTAGTGGCCGATGAGGAGGTACGAGAGCACGCTCGTCGCCTCCCAGAACGTGAACAGGATGAACACGTCGTCGGCCGTGACGAGGCCGAACATGACGCCCGCGAAGGCGAGGAGGAGCGCCGCGAAGCGGCCGAGGGCCGGCTCGTCGTCGTCGAAGTAGTGCACGCAGTAGAGCAGCACAAGGGCGCCGACGCCCGTGACGATGAGCGCGAGCAGCAGCGCGAGCGCGTCGACCCTGAAGCTCAGCGCGATGTCGAGGGTCGGGATCCACGGGACTATCTCGACGACGGGAGTACCGCCGAGGACGCCGGGCAGCCAGGTGAGCAGCAGCACGAAGACGGCGGCGGGCAGCAACGCGATGACGGCGAACACCCGACGCCCGAGCCACTTTGTGAGCAGCGGCGTGACGAGCGCGGCGACCGCGAAGGCAGCGAGGCTGGCGATCATTCACCCTCCTCGCGCTCGCACCGTTCACTCAGTTTATCGGCAGGCGGTTTCGCGCCCGAGGCGTGTCGTATGCCGAGAGCGGAATCGAGGGGCGGGGTCCAAGATGGCGGCGACAACGCGCGCGGCGGTAGTCGCGCGTTGACGCGACACCGGCAGGCCGCGAGATTTATGCGATCTCGATAAAGCTCAATAAAGTTCCGAAGATTCCGGGCCGGTTGCGAATCGATAGCAGCGAGGGGCTCTTCGCATGCAGGAACCGTCTGTGCTTCAGACCGTCAGCCTTCCAGTCATCCAGTACTCCAAGTAGCGCATGACCGTCGGTGCAACCCAGATGCGGCTGTCATCCTCGTGATTCCAGACGTAGATTTCGTGATCCCCGCTGAGTAAAACCGCGAATTGGTCGCCGTTGCCTGCGTCAGCGAAGAAGACGAGTCCGGCGAGTGGCATGTAGAGGTTTCTGAAGTCATCATCGTCCCGAAAACGGGCGTTGTCGTCGGCTATCCGGTCCGTGCTCCAAAGCAGGCCCAGCCCGTACTCGCCATCGATGCCGTTGGTCTCGGCCAGGAGTTGCCGGAGTTGGACAGGGAGAACGTGGCCCAGTCTGGACTCGCATGCTCCGAGAGCATCTGGCGATGCCGGTGGGTTGAAAGTGGCCTCGCCCCAGTTGGTGATCTCGTCCACGAGCATGGCACCATCATGGCGCACGAGCGTCAGCGCCGGATGATGCGCCGCTCGATCGCGGCGGCGACGGCGCCCGCCCGAGTGTCGACGCCGAGCTTCGTGTAGATGTGCGAGAGGTGCGACTTCACCGTCGCCTCCGAGACGAAAAGCTCCTTCGCCATCTCGCGGTTGCCGAGGCCCTGTGCAAGGAGTTCGAGCACGGCGACCTCGCGTTCGGTGACGACGGGGCCGGGTGAGGCGGCGCGGCGCACGAGCGTGGCCGCGACGGCGGGTGCGAGCACCGTCTCACCCCTGGCGGTGGCGCGGATGCCGGCGAACAGCTCGGGCGCCGGGGCATCCTTCAGCAGGTAGCCGCTCGCGCCGGCGTCGAGGGCGCGCAGGATGTCGGCCTCGGTGGCGTACGTCGTGAGCACGAGCACTCGCGGCGGGTCGTCGAGCGCTCGCAGCTCGGCGGTGACGGCCGCTCCGCCGGGGCCGTCACCGAGATCGAGATCCATCAGCACGACGTCGGGCCGCACCGCCGCGACGATCGAGCGCGCCGTCGCGAGGTCGCGAGCCTCGCCGACGACCTCGAGGTCGTCGGTGCCCGAGATGAGCGCCGAGAGTCCGGCACGAACGACGGGGTGGTCGTCGACGAGCACGACGCGCACGCTCATTCGGTCTCCAACGGCAGTTCGACCGAGACCGTGGTGCCGTCGCCGGGCGCGCTCTCGACGGAGGCCCGGCCGCCGAGACCGGCGGCGCGGTCGGCGATGCCCTGGAGTCCTCGGCCGCGACCGGTACGGCCGGGTCGCGAGGTGTCGGATGCCGCGGTGCCGGTCGTGTCGCCCACGGTCGTGACGTCGAATCCCCGGCCGTCGTCGCGCACGTCGAGCCGCACCTCGTCGGAGAGGAAGGTGAGCGTGACGGCGACCCTCCCGGCCCCGGAATGCTCGACGGCGTTCGCGAGTGCGCCTCGGGCGGAGCGGAGCAGGGCGCCCGCGACATCCGCTGCGAGAGGTACCGGCTCGCCGTGCACATACAGGCTCACCTCGGGACCCGATCCGGGGCCGGTGCCGTCGACGCCCGCTCCGTCGGCGCCCGCGGTCTCGTCGACGAGTCGCTGCAGCGCCGACGGAAGCGCCTCACCCGACGGGTCGTCGGCGAGCTCGACGGGCGGAAGCCCGTGCACGACCCGGCGCACCTCGGCGAGTCCGTCACGCGCCGTCGCCGCGGCCACGCCGACGTGATCGCGCGCGAGATCGGGGCGCCGGTCCCAGTCCTGCTCGGTCGCCGCGAGCAGCAGCGTGATGCTCGCGAGCCGCTGCCCGACCGAGTCGTGGATCTCGCGCGAGAGCCGCTGGCGTTCGGCGAGCGCACCGGCCCGGTGCTGCGCCTGCAGCAGCTCGTGCTGCGCGTCGGTCAGTTCGTCGAGCAGGGCCTGCCGCGCCGCCGACTCGCGCTGCAGCGCCCGGTAGACGAGCACGGTCACGAGCGCGATGCCGATCGGACCGGCGATCACGGTGGGGTCGACGCCGTCGGCGATGCGCAGTTCGGCGGCGGTGACGAGCGCCGTCATGAGCACGACCACGGTCACCGCGCCGCGGAACGGCAGCACCTGCAGCACCGCGAACCCGAGCGGCACGGCGCACCATGCGAAGGAGGGGGCCGCGAGTGTCAGCAGCGCCCAGAGCACGGTGACGGTGACGACCCAGGCGGTCGGCCACCACGATCGCGTCGGCAGGAGCGGCCGGAGCGAGTAGGCCGCCGTGAGCAGCGCTGCGCCGATGAGCACGAGCACGCCGTCGGCGCCGAGGCCGTGGCGCTCGAGGTATCGCACGGCCGAGGTGACGACGAGCACGATGAAGACGAGCGCCAGCCAGCGGTCGAGCCGGGCGACGGGCGCGAGGATGCCGCGGACTCCGCTGATCTCGGGGGCGGTGCGCTCGGAAACGGACATGATCGCCCAGCCTAGGCACCCGGCCTCACCCCCGGCATCATCCGATCGGCTATCCGATGGCAGCCGATCTCCCGACGCCGGCACCTGCGGTGCGGCGGGAGTCTGGATGAGCACGCCGGAATCGGCACGCAGAGAAGGGAAGTTCCATGAAGCGCATCATCGCCACCGCGCTCGCCGCAGTGAGCCTCACGGCCGGAGTCGCGACCGCGACGATCACGGCAGACGCAAGCGCCGCATCGGCCGCCGAACACGGCATCAGCGGCCAGAGCCAGTCGGGTCAGGCCGGCCAGAGCCAGGGCCGCCCCGACCGATACCTCCTCCCGGGCGACGCCGCGGGCTCGCGCTTCGAGGGCATCGGCGTCGACGAGCGTCGCGGCCTGTTCTACGTCAGCGAGGTCACCGGCGGCGAGATCCACCGCGGCAGCGCCAGCGACGCGGAGGCCCTCGAGTGGCTTGCGGGCGACGGCACCGACGGTCGCTTCACGGCTCGCGGCATCACGGTCGACGGGGCCGGCAACGTCTACATCGCGGGCGGCCCGAACGGCATCGGAAACCCCGACCGCCCCGACCTCTGGGTGTACTCGGAAGAGGGCGAGCTGCTCGCCGCGCTGCGTGTGCCCGGCACCCCCGACGCGTTCCTCAACGACGTCGCGATCGGCGCCGACGGCGCCGCCTACTTCACCAACTCGAACGACCCGCAGATCTTCCGCGTCGCGCAGTCGGCCGACGGCTGGTCGGCCGAGCTGTGGGCGGATGCCTCGGGCGCGATCGATCGCGTCGCGGGCTTCAACCTCGGCGGCATCGTGCTCTCGGCCGACCGCAGCGCGTTCGTCGTCGCGCAGGGCAACACCGGGCAGTTGTGGCGCTTCGCCGCGGCCGACGGCGCGGTCTCGGAGATCGACACGAACGGGGCCGACCTCGTGAACGCCGACGGACTCGTGCTGCAGGGCAACCAGCTGACCATCATTCGCAACTTCTCGAAGATGGTCGCGACGATGCGGGTGTCGGCCGACGGCGACTCGGTGTTCGGCGTCAGCCAGCAGGCGAGCGACCCCGACCGCGTCTCCACGACCGCGAAGATGTTGCGCGGCCGCCTGCTCGCGGTCGACAGCAAGTTCGACGAGCAGCCGGCGCCCTCGGGCCCGTACGACGTCGTCGGGTCGCCGTGGAGCTGATCCGGATCCGCCGCAGTGGCGCCGTCGCGGTCATCGCGGCGGCGCTGCTGCTCACCGGGTGCGCGGCGGCTCCCGAGGCGTCCGCGCCGCGCACGGCTCCGCCCACGAGCACTTCTGCACGAGAGGATGATCGCATGACCGAGACCCCTGCGCCCCAGCTGCCCGACGCCGACGGCACCCTGCTCGCCGCGGCGGCCGGGGGCGACGCCGCCACCGTCGACCTCGCGATCCGCGCGGGCGCAGCACTCGAGGCGCGCGACGAGCGGCAGCGCACGGCGCTGCTGCTCGCCGTCACCGGCGACCACGTCGAGGCCGCGAAGCTGCTCGTCGCCGCGGGCGCCGACCCCGACGCCCTCGACGACCGCCACGACACCCCGTGGCTCGTCACGGGCGTCACCGGAAGCGTCGCGATGGCCGAGGTGCTGCTGCCCGCGAATCCCGACTTCACGATCGTGAACCGCTACGGCGGCATCTCCGTGATCCCGGCGGGCGAGCGCGCTCACGTCGAATACCTGCAGCGCGTGCTGCAGACGGACATCGACGTGAACCACGTCAACGACCTCGGTTGGACGGCCCTGCTCGAGGCGGTCATCCTCGGCGACGGCGGCCCGCGGCACCAGCAGACGGTGCGGGTGCTGCTCGAGGGCGGCGCCGACCGTTCGATCGCCGACCGCGACGGCGTCACCCCGCTCGAGCACGCCCGGGCGAAGGGCTACGACGAGATCGTCGCGCTGCTCGACTGAAACACCGACGGCGGATGCCTCGCACGCGCGAGGCATCCGCCGTTCTCGATGGTGAAGCGCTACGCCGCAGCGCCGCCCAGGTAGGCGTTGCGCACCTCGGGCAGCTCGACGAGCTCGCCCGGCGTGCCCTCGAGCACGACGCGGCCGCGCTGCATGACGACGGCCCGGTCGGCGATGCCGAACGAGGCGCGTACGTTCTGCTCGACGAGCAGCACGGCCATGCCGCGCCCGCGCAGCTCGGTGAGCACCTTCATGATCTCGGCGACGACCTTCGGCGCGAGGCCGATCGACGGCTCGTCGAGCATGATCGCCTTCGGCGCGGCCATGAGGCCCCGGCCGATCGCGACCATCTGCTGCTCGCCGCCCGAGAGCGTGCCGGCCGCCTGTCCGAGCCGCGGCTGCAGGCGCGGGAAGAGCTCGAGCACGGCGGCGAGATCGCCCTTGCCGCCGCGGCTCCACGCGCCGAGCATGAGGTTGTCGCGCACCGACAGGGTCTGGAAGCACAGGCGGTTCTCGGGCACGTGGGTGAGCCCGAGCGATGCCATCTTCTCGGTCGGCTTGCCGGTGATGTCGACGCCGTCGATCGTGACGGTGCCGGCGGTCGGGCGGATCAGGCCGTTGAGCGCGCGAAGCAGCGTCGTCTTGCCCGCGCCGTTCGAACCGACGACGGTCACGATCTCGCCCGGCGCCACCGAGAGGCTCACCTCGTGCAGGATCGCGAGCTTGCCGTAGCCCGCGTCGAGGCGGTCGACTGCGAGGGTCATGACTGGTCCTCCAGTTCCTTCAGTTCGGCTTCGGCCTCTTCGGCATCGGTGCCGAGGTAGGCGACGATGACCGCGGGGTCGTTGCGCACCGACTCGGGGTCGCCGTGCGCGATGAGCACGCCGTCGTCGAGCACCGCGACCGTGTCGGCGAGCGCCATCACCTGGGCGACGTCGTGCTCGACGAGCACGATCGTGAGCCCGGCGTCGCGCAGCGCCCGCAGCAGCTGCGCGAGCAGCTCGCGCTCGCTGCCCGAGAGGCCGGCCATCGGCTCGTCGAGCAGCAGCAGCGCGGGCTCGGCGGCGAGCGCCCGGCAGACCTCCATCATGCGCTGGCGGCCGAACGGCAGGTCGCCGGCGGCGAGGCCCGCGACGTCGCCGAGGCGCATCGAGTCGAGGATGTCGTGCGCGATCTCCTCATGGGCGTACTGCTCGCGGCCCTGGAGCCCGAACATGCCGCGGAGGATGCCGGCCCGCCCCTTGCGGTAGCGACCCATGTAGACGTTGCCGACGACGTCGGTCGACGAGAACACCTGCAGGTTCTGGAACGTGCGGGTGAGCCCGGCGTCGGCGCCGACGTGCGGCTTCTTGCCCTGGATCTCCTCGCCGAGGAAACGGACGGTTCCCGACGTCGGGGCGATCGCGCCCGTGATCATGTTGAAGCACGTCGTCTTGCCCGCGCCGTTCGGCCCGATGAGGCCCATGATCTGCCCGGCGGGCACCGTGAGCGTCACGTCGTCGACCGCGACGACGCCGCCGTAGCGCTTCGTGAGCCCCGACACCTCGAGGATCGGCTGGCCGGCCGCGACCGGAGTCGAGACGGTCGGAATGGGGGCGTCGGATGCCGCGGCATCCGCCACCTCGTCGAGCCCGGCGCCGGCCGGAGCCTCGCCCGGCAGCCCGCCGAACGCGCGCGTGGGCACCTCGCCCGAGCCGTCGTCGACGGCTACGGCCGATGCAGGTTTCGCCGCGGCATCCGCTCGCGTGCCGATGCGTGCACTGATCGCCGCCCAGGCCGACTTCACGACCTGGTAGAGACCGCCCGGCAGCAGGATGATCACGAGGATCAGCACGAGGCCGTAGCCGATGAGCTGCACCTCGCCGGTCGCGCCGGGGATGATCGCGGGGATCAGGTCGCGGAGCCCTTCGGAGAGGAGCTCCACGATGAACGCACCGGCGACCGCGCCCCAGACCGAACCGAGCCCGCCGAGCACGACCATCAGCAGCAGCTCGACCGAGACGTGGAACTCGGCAACCTGCGGCGAGACGATCTGCACCTGGTAGGCGTAGAAGACGCCGCCGAGGCCCGCGAAGCCCGCTGACAGGGTGAACACCTTCACGCGCAGAGCGTAGGTGTTCACGCCGAGGGACTCGGCCGCGAGTTCGGAGTCATTGACCGCCGAGAGCGCCCGGCCGGCACGCGAGCGGGTGAGGTTCAGCGCGAGCACGAGGCCGATGAGCACGAACGGCGCGACGAACCAGAAGAACAGTCCGTTGTTGTCGATCGGGATGCCGAAGACCTCGGGCCTGCCGTAGCCGTAGATGCCCGTCGTTCGGCCCGTGAACTCCCACTCGCGCACGGCGATCATGACGATGAAGCCGAGGCCGAGCGTCGCGAGCGCGAGGTAGTGGCCGCGCAGGCGCAGCATCGGCAGGCCGATGAGGAGCGCGGCGAGCATGGCCGCGACGACCCCGCCGACCGCGGCCACCGGGCCCGGCATCTCGAACTTCTGCAACAGGATCGCGTGCGTGTACGCGCCGATCGCGAAGAACGCGGCCTGGCCGAGGCTCACCTGGCCGGCGAGGCCCATGAGCAGCGACAGGCCGATCGCGGGCAGCGCGAAGATCATCGAGAAGACGGCGATGTTCATCATCGACGAGCTCGCCGTGAACGGGATGATCGCGATGATCACCGCGAACGCGGCGACGCCGAGGATCGTGCCGCGATTGTTGGGCCAGAACCCGGTCTTCGACCGCATGGCGGCCTTGTTCAGGTAGGACATCTCAGACCCTCACGGCGTTCGGGCGCAGCACGAGGCCGGCCGGTCGGATGATCAGCACGATGATGAGGATGAAGAACGCGACCGCATCCTTCCAGCCGGATGCCACGTAGCCGGCGACGTACGACTCGATGATGCCGAGCAGCAGCGCGCCGACGATCGCCGCCCGGAACGAGACGAGCCCGCCGAGCACCGCCGCCACGAAGCCCTTCAGCCCGAGGAGGAGCCCGCCCGACCAGATCGAGAGGTAGATCGGCGACGAGACCACGCCCGCCGTCGCGCCCACGAAACCGGCGATCGCGAAGGCGATGATCGATGCCACGGCCGGCGAGATGCCGACGATGCGGGCCGCGACCGGCTGCTCGGCGCTCGCGCGCAGCGCCTTGCCCCACCGGGTCTTCTCGTAGAAGAGCAGCACGCCGCCGCCGACGACCACGAGGGCGCCGAGCATCCAGAGCTCTTGCGAGCGGATGCTGACGCCGCCGAGGGTGACGTCGCTGCCGGGGAAGGCCGGAAGGCGCTTCGCCTCAGCGCCCCAGATGAGGAGCATGATCGCCTGCAGCAGCGTCGAGACGCCGAGGGTCAGGATGATCGAGACGAGCGTCGTGAGGTTCTTCACGCGTGCGATGACGAGTCGCTCGATGAGCACCGAGGCGAGCGTCACCGAGATGAGCGCGATGAGGATGGCGACGGGCAGGGGCAGGCCGGCCGTGACGAGCGAGATGCTGCCGAGGCCGGCCAGCGTCGCGTAGTCGCCCTGGGCGATGTTCACGACGTGCCGCACCGTGTAGGTGGCGATGAGGCCGACGGCGAGCAGGGCGTACACGGACCCTTGTGAGAGCCCTGCCACCGTCAGCTGGAGGAAGTCGATCAACGGGTGCTGCCTACTCTTCGTAGAGGGTCCAGCGGCCGCCCTCGGCGAGCGCCATGATGAGTGCGTCCGCCGTGAGACCCGAGTGGTTGTCGGGCGTCATCGTGAAGATGCCCGAGATGCCGACGAGGTCGGTCGTCGCCTCGATGGCGTCGCGCAGTGCCTCGGGCTCCGTGCCGGCTGCTGCGATCGCCTCGGTGCCGACGAGCCAGGCGTCGTACGCGTGACCGGCGAAGCTCGAGGGCGAGCTGCCGAACTCCTCGGAGTAGTCGGCGATGAACTGGTCGATGACGGCCTTCTGAGGGTCGTCGTCGGCGAGCTGGTCGGCGACGAGCAGGCGGCCCATCGGCGCGATGACGCCGTCGGCTGCGGGGCCCGCGGCCTCGAAGAACGCGTCGTTCGCGACACCGTGCGACTGGTAGACCGGCTTGTTCACGCCGAGCTGCACGTAGGCGGCCTGCGCGAGACCGGCCGACGGGGTGATGCCCCAGATGATGACGGCGTCGGCGTCGGCCGCGCGGATGTTGGTCATCTGCGCGGTGAAGTCGGTCGCGCTCGGCTCGAAGGCCTCGGTCGCCGTGAGGGTGATGCCGCGCTCCTCGCCGAGCTCGGTGATGATGTCGGCGATGCCCTCGCCGAAGCCGGTGGCGTCGCGCACGAGGGCGATCTTCGTGTAGCCCTTGGACTCGGCGTCGTCGAGGATGCGCTCGAGCACGACGAGGTCGTTCTGCGCGGTCTTGAAGACCCACTCGGAGCCGTCGACGATCGCGGCGTTCGCGGCGACCGAGATGGTCGGCACCTGGGCGGCCTCGACGAGCGGCCGCATCGCGAGCGAGGGGCCGGTGCGCGAGGAGCCGATGATGAGGTCGACGTCGTCGTTCTCGATGAGCTGGGTGGTGGCCTTGGCCGCACCGTCCTCGGTGGACTGGTTGTCCTTGATGATGAGCTCGACCTCGCGGCCGTCGATGCCCCCGTCGGCGTTCAGCTGCGCGGCGAGCATGTTGAGGGTGTTCTGCTCGGGGACGCCGAGGTTCGCGCCGACGCCCGTGATGTCGAGCACGGCGCCGATCTTGATGGGGCCGTCTTCAGCGGCCTCTCCGCCGCCGGAGTCGCCGCCGAAGTTCGAGGCGCCGCAACCGGTGAGGGCGAGGGCGATGGATGCCGCGACCGCGGCGGGGACGAGCAGACGGCGTTGCGCACGGTGCATGGGATGAACTCTCCTTTGAGCCCTCACGGGTTCTCGACATTGAGTAGGGGGATTCATGACCGACCATTCGGTCACTATTTCAACACTCTCGAAGATACGGTGCGTGACCAGGCATCGCAAGCCGTCGTTATGCAACGGAGACACGGATGTTGCGCGCAGAACGCCAAACCGCAGGTGCTCGAGTGCCCGGAGGGCTGAGCATTCGGGTACGCCGGGGCGAGGCAGGATGGAGACATGTCGATCCTCATCACCGCCGAAGAGCTCGCCGATCGTCTCGCCTCCGGGGAGCACACCGTCGTGCTCGACGTGCGCTGGTCGCTCGCGGAGCCCGACGGCACCGAGGCCTATCGCGCCGGCCACGTACCCGGCGCCGTGTACGTCGACCTCGACCACGAACTCGCCGATCACGACGTGGCGGGGCAGGGGCGGCATCCGCTGCCGAGCGAGGCCGCCTTCACGCGGTCGATGCGGCGCTGGGGCCTCCGTGACGGCGACACCGTCGTCGTGATGGACGACCTCGGCAACCAGTCCGCGGCGCGGGCCTGGTGGCTGCTCCGGCACGCCGGCGCCACCGACGTGCGGATGCTCGACGGCGGTCTCGCGGCATGGCGGGCCGCTGGGCATCCGCTCGAGCTCGGCGATGTCGCGCCCGAGCCCGGTGACGCCACCGCGCACTTCGGCGGCATGCCGGTGATCGACATCGACGAGGCCGCCGAGTTCTCCGGCAGGGGCGTGCTGCTCGACGCGCGCGCCGCGGCGCGCTACCGCGGGGAGGTCGAGCCGATCGATCCCCGCGCGGGCCACATCCCCGGCGCGCGATCGGCGCCGAGCGGTGAGAACCTCGACGCCGATGGGCGCTTCAAGGTGCCCGAGGCGCTGCGCGAGCACTTCGCCGGCGTCGGCGTCACCGGGGAAGCGCCGGTCGCCGCGTATTGCGGTTCCGGCGTCACCGCGGCGCACGAGGTCGCCGCCCTCGCGATCGCCGGCATCGATGCGGCCCTCTACCCGGGGTCGTGGAGCCAGTGGTCGAACGACGAGACCCGGCAGGTCGCCACGGGAGCCGCGGATGCCGCGGGGGCCGCGGATGCCGCGGGGGCCGCGGATGCCGCGGGGGCCGCGGATGCCGCGGGTGCCGCGGGTGCCGCGCCGACCGGATAGCCGGTCACTCGCGCGGCACGGGCACGCCCGCGGCCCGGAGCCTCGCCTCCGTGAGGGCCGTCAGCCTCGTCGAGACCGGCGCCTGGGCCTCGCCGTGGGTGTTGATCAGCGCGTACTTGGCGGATGCCTCGGTCCAGGCCCGCATGACCTCGGGGTCGCCCATCAGGGAGGGGTTCGCGAGATAGAGGTCGGCGGTGGCGATCGCCAGCTCCTCGATGCGCGGGTCGTGCTGTTCCCACCCTTCGGCCTCCCAGCCGCGCTTGGTCAGCTCGACGTATCCGACGTCGCCCAGCCGGAGCTCGAGCTGGGCCAGGAAGGCGTCGAAGCCGCGCGGAATCAGCGCGAGGGCGAGTACGAGCCCTTCGCGCTGGCCGGCCACGTAGGCGGCGTCGAAGCCGAGGTCGCGCATCCGGTCGAGCACGGCGCACGCGCGGTCGGGCAGCAGAGCCCGGTCGCCGTCGGCCAGCCGGTGCAACGTGTCGCGACGAGCGACCAGGTCGGCGATGCGATCGTTCAGCCGTCGCTCGACGTCGACGATGGCGGCCGTGAAGTCGTCGGCGTCGGCATCGAGCAGCTCACCGATCTCGGCGAGCGGCACGCCGGCCGTCGCCAGGGTCCGAACCTGCACCAGCCGCAGCAGTTCTTCCGACCCGTAGCGGCGGTACCCGGAGCTGTCGCGCCGGGGTTCGTCGACCAGCCCGAGCCGGTGGTAGTGCCGCACGGTCTTCACGGTGACCCCGGCGTAGGCCGCCGCCTGTCCGATCGTGAGTCCGCCCGTCATTCCGTCAACGTACCGGGCGATCGAGGGCGGCGACCTCTCGCACCACCGCCGCAACGGCGGGGGAGTCCTTTCGGAGGATGCTCCCGTGATTGCTTCCGACCTTCGCAGCCACCTGCAGGTTCGGGTTGCGAGCGAGCATCGGTTCGATGGCCTTGCGCATCTGCTCCTGCAGGTCGTCGCGGCTGCCCACGGCCTCGCCCGACGCGACGACGTAGCGCACGGGCACGGTCAGGCCGACGAGGGTCGGTTCGAGGGCGGCGTGCAGCAGGTGGGACTCGATGGCGAGCTCCGCGTGCGTCTCAGCGGAGAACCGCGCCGCGAGGCCCATCGGGCGAACCAGCGGCATCATCGGCTTCATCCGGGCGAACACCTTCCGGATCTCCTCGTGACCGGCCTCGTCGGTCCAGCCGACCGGGTAGGGGCCGTCGACGCCCACCACGCCCAGCGTGCGCTCTGGGTTCCTGCTCGCCCAGTGCACGCCGAGCAGCGCCCCGTAGGACCAGCCCACGAGCAGCGCCTTCTCGACGCCCCTCGCTGCGAGCACCGCGTCGATGTCGCGCAGGCACGCCTCGAAGGAGTAGTCGGACGAGAGCTTCGACGTGCCGCGCGCCCGCTCGTCGAAGCTGATGTGGCGATAGCCGGGTCCGAGGTCGGCGATGACGCGTCGCCAGTGCCGCTTCGAGGCGTACGCGCCGTTCAGGTAGACCACGGGGATGCCGGAACCGCCGGTGTCGGTGACCGCCAGGGCCGTGTCGTCCACCGGCACCATGCCGGTCCAGGTGGTGTGGGATTCGGTTGTCGTCGTTGCCTTCGTCGTGTTCATGTCGCCAGCCTGAGCCCTGACCCGAGGTCAAGGTCAAGAGGCGATTTCCACGCGCTCGATCTGACCGTCAACCGAGACCCGGTGAGGTCTCGATACGCGTCCTCCTTCGTCGGGCGCTACTCGACCGGCGTCGCCGGGCGCTGGCCGATCGCGATGAGCGTCGTCACGTCGATCGAGGTCACGCCGCGCTCCTCGATCGCCGCGAGGTAGCGCCGCCGCACCTTCTCGACCGCCGGCGCGCCGAGGCCTCCGAGCATGTAGCGCAGCGCGGTGCCCTCGACGAGGGTCCACGAGAGCTCGGGCGTCAACTCGAGGTGCCGCTGCACGGTGTGGGCGCGCACACCCGCGAGGCCGAGCCCCGTGAGCCACTGGGCGAGGCCGCCGGCCGTGTCGATCGACTCGAGGCCGGCCGCACGCGGCACGGCGGCATCGAGCGACGCTCCGCCGTCGGGCAGCGCCTCGGCGAGCAGCTCGGGCAGCGGCTCGAACGCGCCGCGTGCCCACACGGTGATCGCGACGCGGCCGCCGGGGCGCGCGCGCTCGATCAGGTGGCGTGTGCCGGCGTCGAGGTCGGGAAGGTGGAAGACGCCGAGCACGCATTGCACGAGGTCGTACCCGGTGGGCTCCCACGACGTGATGTCGGCGACGTGCAGCCGGATCTGCGGCATCCGCTCGCCCGCTCGCTCGCGTGCCGCCTCGACGAGCGGCTCGGCGAAGTCGACCGCGTCGACGATGCCGCCCGGCCCGACGAGTTCGGCGGTCGGCAGTGCGGACGCCCCGTCGCCGCAGCACGCGTCGAGCACGACCTCGTCGAACCGGGGACGCGCCCGCGCCACCGCGGCGGTCGAGATCGGATTCCACAGCGCGTCGTCGAGCTCGATGGATGCCGCGGCCGCAGCCGCGAATCCTCCAGCGAGATCAGGTTCCCCCAACTTGTCCCCCATGCATTCATTGTGTCGCTGATCAGCGCCGATGCGGGGGATTGCGTCGGCCCGCCCGGATTGCGGCGGCGCGGATCGTGCGGATTCCGTGACCATGGACTCAGGCAATCGAAAGCCGAACGGTGCAGACTGGAGGGATTCCACCCTTGATCGAAACGAGTCGTCCTCCCATGAACCGTGCCATGCGCCGTGCCGCGCCCCTCGCGCTCGCCTCCGCGACCGCCCTGCTCCTCGCCGGTTGCGCCACCGGCCCTGAGCCCGAAGCGACGAAGACCCCTGACGCCGCTGCGGCGTGCATGGACGTGCCGTCCGGAGAGCTCAGCGACGGCGTGAAGGTCGAGGGCGAGTTCGCCGGAACGCCGGCCGCCACGTTCACCACGCCGCTCGAGGCCGATGAGCTCGAGCGCACGATCGCCATCGAGGGCGACGGCGACGAGACCGCGGCGGGCGATCAGATGAACGTCGTCGTGACGGCGTTCTCGGGCACGAGCGGCGAAACACTCTTCTCGCAGCCGACCACGATGAAGGTCGGCGACGAGCAGGTCTTCGAGTCGTTCCTCGCGGGCATCGACTGCGTGCCCGTGGGCTCGCGCAGCGTGGTCGTCGCCCCGGCGTCGACGCTCTACGGCGACACCGGCAACGAGACCATCGGCGTCGCCGCCGGCGAGACCGTCGTCATCGTCGTCGACGTCGTCGAGGTGCAGGAGCAGCTGAAGCCCGCCGAGTGGACCGAGAACGTGCCCGAGGTGAAGTTCGGCGCCGAGGGCGAGCCGCCCACGGTCACCCTGCCCGAGACCGAGCCGTCGACCGAGCTGCAGATGAAGGTGCTCGAAGAGGGCGACGGTGCCGAGGTGCAGGCCGGCGACAGCGTCACCGTGCACTACCAGGGCATCAGCTGGACCACCGGCGAGGTCTTCGACCAGAGCTACACCCGCGGTGAGCCGTCGACGTTCACGACCGACGGCGTCATCCAGGGCTTCGGCGCTGCGCTCGTCGGCCAGAAGGTCGGCGCCAAGGTCATCGTCACGATTCCGCCGGAGTACGCGTACGGCACGGATGCCGCGGCGCACGAGCTCGGCGGGCAGACGCTCGTCTTCCTCGTGGAGATCGAGGGCACCGAAGCCGCGAGCTAGTCTCACGCGAACGAAGGGCCGGACGGGAAACCGTCCGGCCCTTCGTCGTTCCCGCGCTCAGCGACCCCAGGTCAGCACGGTGATGACGATGCCCACCGCGAGGAAGCACGCCACGAACACCGTGTCCCGCACACGCCACGGCGAGAGGTGCCGCTCGGTGCGGGTGCGGTGAGCGCCGAAGGCGCGCGCGTCCATCGCGAGGGCGACGCGTTCGGCGTGCCGGATCGCCGAGGCGAGCAGCGGCACGATGTAGCCGAGCGCACGTCGCACGGCGGCGACCGGCCCGCGCCCGACCTCGGTGCCGCGCACGCGGTGGGCGGCCCTGATGATCTCGAGTTCGTGCCCGAACCGCGGCACGAAGCGCAGCGCCGCGAGCGCGGTGTAGCCGAGGCGGTACGGCACCCGCAGGTTCTGCACCATGGAGCGCACGAACTCGGTGCCGGTCGACGTGACGCCCGCGATGAGCGAGAGCAGCAGGATCGCGAGGATGCGGAGCCCGGTCGCGAATCCCACGACGTAGGCCGCGAGCGTGAAGTCCCAGTCGCCGATCGAGACGAGGGTGACGGATGCCGCGGGGTGGTCCGCCACGCTCGACGGGTCGATCCACACGCCGAAGCTGACGCCGAGCACGAGCGCGGCGATCGGGATGCCGAGGAACAGTGCCGCGACCGCACGACCCGGCAGGCGTGCGCCGATGAGCAGCACGGCCGCCGCGAACACGATGAACGCGAGCGGCAGCGCGATGCCCCGGCTGAACATCACGACGACCATGAGGGGCAGCGGCGCCGCGAGCTTCACGAGGGGGTTCAGGGCGTACAGGAATCGCGCGGGGCGCTGCGTGCGGTGTTCGGCGTAGGGGTCGAGGGCAGCGGATGCCGCGTGGTGCTCGCGCTCGTCGGCCGGTGCGCTCACGATGCCGCCCTCGAGGAGACGGGCAGCTGCGACATCCGGGTCACCGCATGCCAGGCGGTGTGGCGTGCGAGCCCTCGGGTGGCCCGTGCGAGCGGCGGGTGGCGCAGCCCCGCCTGCTCGACGAGCGGGCCGGCGAGCACCTCGACCGTGGGGCCGACGCCGAGGAGCCGGCCGTCGCTCATCACGGCGATATGACTCGCGTAGTCGGCGACGAGTTGCAGGTCGTGGGTGACGACGAGCACGGTCGTGCCGTCGTCGTTCAGGCCTCGCAGCATGTCGAGCAGTTCGGAGGCGCGCGCTCGGTCTTGCCCGAACGTCGGCTCGTCGAGGGCGAGCACCGGCGCGCCCGCGATGAGCGCGGTGCCGACCGAGAGGCGCCGCTTCTGCCCGCCTGACAGCAGGAAGGGGTGCTGGTCGCGCAGCCCCTCGAGCCCGAAGCGCGTGAGCATCGCCTCGACGCGCGGTGCGGCGTCGGCCTCGGGGACGCCCTGCAGGCGCAGCCCCTGGGCGAGCTCCTCCGCGACGGTCGGCGCGATGAACTGGTGCTCGGGGTTCTGGAAGACGAAGCCGATGCGGCGGGCGCGCTCGCGGGCCGCACAGCGTGCGGGGTCGACGCCGAGCACCTCGACGGCGCCGCGGGGAGCGGGGATCACCCCGGCCAGCGCCTGCAGCAACGAGGTCTTGCCCGCGCCGTTCGTGCCGACGATCGCGAGGAAGTCGCCGGCCGCCACGTCGAGGTCGACGCCCTCGACGACGATCGGCCCGCGACGCCCGCCGCGGCGCACCGAGAGGTCGCGGGCGCGGATCGCCGTCTCGCCGACGACGGCGAGCGCCCCGGTCGCTGCGCCCATAGAGAGCGTGGGGCGCGGCGACAGCGCGGTCGAGCGCACGGGCGAGGACTCGCTGAGCGGTGCGGGCAGGGACGGCAGGGCGTCGAGTGCCGAGGCGAGCTCCGCCGGTGAGAGCGGCAGCGGGTCGAGCACGACGCCGGCGTCGCGCAGCCGCATCGCGGCGAGCGTCGAGACCGGCAGCCAGACCCCGAGGGCGACGAGTTCGTCGGCTCGCTCGCGCAGCACCTCGCGGGCAGGGCCGTCGATCACGAGGCGCCCGCTCGCGTCGAGCACGATGACCCGGTCGACGATGTCGACGGCCGCGTCGAGGTTGTGCTCGACGAGCACGACCGCGTGGTCCCGCTCGCTCGCGAGCTCGCGGAGCACCGCGTAGACCTCGTCGATGCCGGCCGGGTCGAGGTTCGCCGTCGGCTCGTCGAGCACGAGCACGGGGGCGGCCATCGCGAGCGCGCAGGCGATCGCGAGGCGCTGGCGCCCGCCGCCCGAGAGCGTGTCGGGGTTCTCCGCGCGGCGGTCCCAAAGGCCGACGAGCTTCAGCGCGCGCTCGGCGCGTTCGAGCACCTCGGATGCCGGTGCGAGCTGGTTCTCGGGCGCGAAGCACACCTCGTCGAGCACCGTGCCGGTGACGATCTGGGCGTCGGGATCCTGGAACACCATCGCGACGTGCTCGCTCAGCACGCCGACCGGGTGCTCGCTCGTGTCGAGGCCGGCGACCCGCACCGTGCCCTCGAGGGCCGCGGGTACGGCGTGCGGCACGAGCCCGTCGAGCGCGAGGGTCAGCGTCGACTTGCCGCATCCGCTCGGGCCGAGGATCAGCACGACCTCGCCGCGGCCCACCTCGAACGACACGTCGACGGGCGTCGCGGCCTCGGCGCCCTCGTGGCGGATGCTCACGCGGTCGAGGTCGAGCAGGGGGGCTGGGAGCATGGCTGGGCCTGGGCGAGTGGGGCGGTCGGACGGCCCGCGACGCGGCATCCGTTGTGCTCAGGCAAGCCTAACCTTCGCTCCGCGGCCAGGTCGCGGCGGGGCCACGGGGCACGGCGGCGGTGGTCGGGAATTCCCCGGTCAGCCGCAGTGTTGTACTGATGTTCGGGTGTGGAGTCACCACCCCGGAAGGAGGAGAACGTGGGCATCAGTTATGTCGAGTTCGAGGACGAAGCCGGGATCCTGCGTCGCTATCGCAAGCACGTGAACGGCCGGGGCCTCGTCGCCACGACCGCCAAGGTCGACCCGACCGCGTTCGTCGACCCGACGGCCTATGTCGACTCGGGTGCCGAAGTGCAGCGCGGCGCCCAGATCGGCCCGGGCGGCTGGGTCGAGGGCGACGCCATCGTCGCCGAGCGCGCCGTCGTCGGCGTGAACGCGCACGTCGGGCGCCGAGCGGTCGTCGGGCGCAACGCCGTCGTGGGCCCGTACGCGACCATCGGTCGCGACGCCAAGGTGCAGAACGGCGCGCGCGTGCCGCGCGAACTCACGATCGCCGACGGCGACGAGTATCGCGCATCGGGCGACGACCTGCGCCGGCTCGGCCTCGCGGCCTGAGCACTCCTGGGCCTGCGCAAGCCCTGGGGTTGCGCAGGCTCGCGTCATACGCTGGAGCACATGTCGAATCCCGCTGAGACCGACACGACCGAGACCGCGACGACCGCGAGCGCGACGAGCCAGGCAGCCCCGGGCTGGTGGAAGTCCGCCGTCGTCTACCAGGTCTATCCCCGCAGCTTCCAGGACTCCGACGGCGACGGCATCGGCGACCTCCGCGGCATCCTGAGCCGGCTCGACCATCTCGAGCGGCTCGGGGTCGACGTCGTGTGGCTCTCGCCGATCTACCGTTCTCCACACGCCGACAACGGCTACGACATCAGCGACTACCGCGACATCGACCCGGCGTTCGGCACGCTCGACGACTTCGATGAGCTGTGCGAGGCCATGCACGCCCGCGGCATGAAGCTCGTCATGGACCTCGTCGTGAACCACACCTCCGACGAGCACCCGTGGTTCGTCGAGTCGCGGTCGAGCCGCGACAACCCGAAGCGCGACTGGTACTGGTGGCGGGCGCCTCGCGCCGGCATGGCCGCCGGTGCGCCCGGTGCCGAGCCGACGAACTGGGAGTCGTTCTTCTCCGGTCCGACCTGGGAGCTCGACGAGGCATCCGGCGAGTACTACCTGCATCTCTTCGACGTGAAGCAACCCGATCTCAACTGGGAGAACCCCGAGGTGCGCGCCGCAGTGCACGAGATGATGCGGTGGTGGCTCGACCGGGGCGTCGACGGGTTCCGCATGGACGTGATCAACCTCATCTCGAAGCATCCCGAGCTGCCCGACGGACCGGTGCGCGAGGGCCGCCGTCACGGCGACGGATCCGCCTTCTACGCCGGCGGACCGCGGTTGCACGAGTTCCTGCAGGAGATGCACCGCGAGGTCTTCGAGGGACGAAACGGGCTCATCACGGTCGGCGAGACGCCGGGCGTCACGATCGACGAGGCCCGGCTGCTGACCGACCCAGCGCGCCAGGAGGTCGACATGGTGTTCCAGTTCGAGCACGTCGGGCTCGACCACGGCGTCTCGAAGTTCCGGCCTCGGCAGCTCGCGCCTGGCGAGCTTGCCGCCTCGCTCACCCGGTGGCAGGAGGGGCTCGCCGACGTCGGCTGGAACAGCCTCTACCTCTCGAACCACGACCAGGCGCGGTCGGTCAGCCGTTTCGGCGACGATGACCGCTTCCGCCGCGAGTCGGCGACCGCGCTCGCCACGATGCTGCACCTGCAGCGCGGTACGTCCTACGTCTACCAAGGCGAGGAGCTCGGCATGACGAACGCGCCGTTCGTCGACATCGCCGACTATCGCGACGTCGAGTCGTTGAACCATTATCGCGAGGAGGTCGCGAGCGGCACCGCGGTCGCCGAGACCATCTCGGGGCTCGGTCTCATGAGCCGCGACCACGCCCGCACGCCGGTGCAGTGGGACGCGTCGCCGAGCGCCGGGTTCACGAGCGGAACGCCGTGGATCGCGGTCAACCCGAACCACGCGAGCATCAACGCGGCGGCGCAGTACGACGACCCCTCGTCGGTGTTCGAGTACTATCGCCGACTCATCGCGTTGCGCCACGAGCGCCCCGTGGTCGCGCACGGCACCTTCGAGCGAGCGGATGCCGGTCACCCCGCGATCTTCGCCTTCGAACGGGTGCTCGGCGGCGATCGGCTGCTCGTCGTCGTCAACCTGTCGGGCGCGGAGCACCGGCCCGAGTTCGCGCCGGCGTTCGTCGACCGCTGGGCCGGTGCCGAGGTGCTGCTGACGAACACGGCGACGGACGCTCCGGCGGTGACGCCGTCGGAGCTGCTGGGGCCGTGGGAGGCGAACGTCTTCGCATCGGTGGCCGTGCCACCGACGAGCGCCGCGCCGATCGAATAGACGACCGGCGCGGCATCCGAACCCCTCGTACCTACTGCCGCGCCATCGCCACCCGAAGGCGCTCCTCGGGGTCGATCAGGTGGTCGTGGTCGTCGTCGCCGGTGTCGATCTGCACCCAGTGGATCTTGCCGGTGAAGCGGCTCGACTGCGGGGTGTAGTCGGGGCTGACCGCGGTGCCGGATTCGTAGCCGACGTCGGTCGTCTCATCTGCGGAGAAGACCATCGGCTGAGTCGCGCCGACCCGGCCGGTGCCCACGGCCTCGCCGTCGTAGGAGAGCGTGACATCGCCGCCCTTCGCCAGCCCGCCGCCGTCGTAGGCGAACTCCATCCGCACCTGGTGCTTCCCGGCGGGGATCGGCGACTCGGCCTCGATCTCGAACGACTGGATGCCGAGCACGTTGTAGACGAACTTCGCCTTTCCGCCGGTCACGAAGACGCTCCAGCCGCCGAAGCGGCCGCCCTGCGCGATGATCACGCCTTCGGCACCGCCCTCGGGCACGACGACCTCGGCGGTGACCGAGAACGACTTGTTCTTGATGCTGACGACGCTGTTCTCGGAGAGTCGGCCCATGCCGGCGAAGAACAGCTGCGAATTGCCGTGGATGAGGGTCGGCCGGCCCGCGATCTCGGGGTTGAGCCGATCGGCGGTGCGGTCGTCGAGCGGCAGCACGTTGTACTTGACCGCCTCGATCAGCCAGAGCCGCTGCAGCTCGTGCAGGCGCTCAGGGTGCTCGGCCGACAGGTCTCGAGCCTGGCTGAAGTCGGCGCTGCCGTCGTAGAGTTCCCACGCGTCGTCGTCGAACGCGACCATCGCGCCGCCGACCATGACCCACGGAGTGCGGTGCTTCGTGACGGCGCTCCAGCCCTTGTGGTAGACGCCGCGGTTGCCGAACATCTCGAAGTACTGCAGCTCGTGGCGCTCGGGGGTGTCGGGCTCGTTGAAGGTGTAGAGCATGCTCGTGCCCTCCATGGGCGACTGCATCACACCGTTCACCATCGTCGGCTCGGGCAGCCCGGCCGCCTCGAGGATCGTGGGCGCGACGTCGATGACGTGCGTGAACTGCGACCGCAGGCCGCCCTGTTCCGTGATGCCCTTCGGCCAGTGGAGGATGGTGCCGTTGCGCGTGCCGCCCCAGTGCGAGGCGACCTGCTTGGTCCACTGCAGGGGAGAGTTCATCGCCCAGGCCCAGCCGACGGCGTAGTGGTTGTACGAGCTCGGCGTGCCGAACTCGTCCATCTTCGAGAGCATGAACTCGGGGGTCTCGAGGGCGGCCATGCCGTTGAAGTTCGCCATCTCGTTGAAGGCGCCGTTGACGGTGCCCTCGGCCGACGCCCCGTTGTCGCCGATGATGTAGTAGACGATCGTGTTCTCGAGCACCCCGAGGTCGTCGATGGCATCGATCACGCGGCCGACGTGGTGATCGGTGTGCTCGAGGAATCCGGCGTACACCTCCATCTGGCGCTCGAGCACGGGCTTGAGCTCGTCGGGCATGTCGTCCCACGCGGGGATCTCGTCGTGACGCGGGGTGAGTTCGGCGTCGGCGGGAATGACGCCGAGCTCCTTCTGCCGTGCGAACGTCGCCTCGCGCTGCGCGTCCCAGCCGCCGGCGAAGGCGCCCTTGTACTTGTCGGACCACTCGGCCGGAACGTGGTGCGGGGCGTGCGTCGCGCCGGGCGCGAAGTACATGAAGAACGGCTTGTCGGGCATCAGCGCCTTCTGAGTGCGTACCCAGCTGATGGCGTGATCGGCGAGATCCTCGGTGAGGTGGTATCCCTCTTCGGCCGTCGTCGGCGGCTCGACCGGAGTCGTGCCGTTGTACAGCGCCGGCTCGTATTGGTTGTTCTCACCGCCGATGAACCCGTAGAACGTCTCGAAGCCGCCGCCGCCCGACGGCCAGGCGTCGAAGGGTCCCATCGGCGACGACTGCCACACCGGCACCTCATGGCATTTGCCGAACTGCGCGGTCGAATACCCGTTGAGCTTCAGGGTCATCGCCAGCGGCGCCTTCGTGTTCGGCTTCAGCGAGCTGTTGCCCGGTGCCGACGTCGCGGTCTCGGTGATCGAGCCCATGCCGACCGAGTGGTGGTTGCGCCCGCTGAGCATCGCAGCGCGGGTGGGCGCGCACAGGGCGGTCGTGTGGAAGCGGTTGTACTTCAACCCGCCGCCGGCGAGCTTCTCGGCGGTCGGCGTGCGACACGGGCCGCCGAACGCGCTGGAAGCGCCGAATCCCACGTCGTCGAGCAGGACGATCAGTACGTTCGGCGCGCCCTCGGGCGGCAGCAGCGGCTCGATCGGCGGGAACGCCGTGTCCGGGTCCTTCGCGTCGTAGGTCGTGAGCCCGTGCGGCGGCCGATCGGGGATCGGCAGCATCGTGCGGGCGTGGCGATCTGGCTTCATGACATTCCCCCGAGTCGTGTGGAAGCGGCATCCGTCGACACCGCCGTCGAGGTCACGGTACCGAGCGCCTCGCGATGCCGAATCACCCAATGTGCGTGATGCCGGGCGGAGCGCCCTCGGCGACGCTGGGACCGTGACCGAAGCACAGCCCGGTCGCTCAACCACGGATCGGAGCATCGGATGACGGAGCAGACACTGGATGGACTCGGACCGGTCGACTACCTGGTCATCGAGTTCCCAGCCGGAGAAGCGGACTTCTCCGGTGAGATCGCCGAGGAGCTCGTGCGCCTCGTCGAGGCCGGCACGATCCGGCTCATCGACGCGATCGTGCTGACGAAGGATGCGGACGGCTCGGTCGACGCGGTCGAGTTCGAAGACCTCGAAGAGCTCGGCCCGCTCGTCGCGCTCGAGGCGGAGCTCGCTGAACTGCTCGCCGCGGAGGACGTGGAGCACCTCGCGAACGCGATGGAGCCGGGCAGCGTCGCCGGAGTGATCGTCTACGAGAACCTCTGGGCTGCACCGTTCGCCGCGGCCGCTCGCCGGGCCGGCGGGCAGCTCGTCGCGAGCGGGCGCATCCCGATCCAGGCGATCATCGCTTCGATCGACGCCGATGACCTGGCCGACACGGCCGACGAAGAACTGGGAGCCTGAAATGCTGAGAGCTGCACGAATCGGACGAGTCGGCGTGGTCGGTGCACCGGTCGCGAGGGCGGCGGTCGTCGGGGCCGCAGTGACGCCCGGTCGGTCGCCGGTCGCACGGGCTGCGGTCGTCGGGGCCGCAGTGACCCCTGGGCGGTCGCCCGTCGCACGAGCCGCGGTCGTCGGCGCTGCCGTGACCCCTGGTCGGCGCCGCCGGATCTAGCGCCTCAGCCGGCAGGTCAGCCGGCTGAGCGAGCGTCGTCTGGGGGGACGTCGCTCGCGAGGGGACGCTCGAGCAGCTCGTTCGCGAGCAGCTCGAGCGTCTGCTCGCGCCCGGGAGTCGCGTCGAGGGCCTCGCCCTCGTAGCTGCCGCCGATGGGCGCGAGCATGATCTCGTCGATGCCGTGCCGAGCTGCGAGGGTGCGAAGTTCGGATGCCGCCGTCGCGGGGTCTGCGATGATCCACCGCCGCTCCATGGCTGCGACGAGCTCATCACCGACCGAGTCAGCGGGGGCGGCGAGCGCCTCCTCCACGGTCTCGAGCGGTCGCATCGGCCGGTTGGTGCGGAGCCGGGCCATCGAGTGCATCTGGGGCAGCGCGCGGGCGCGCGCCTCTTCGTGCGTCGGCGCGACCGAGGCGTTCACGGTGAGGAACATCTCGGGCACCGGGTGCGCCTCGCTCGGCTGGTACTCGGTGCGGTAGAGCTCGAGCGCCCGCTCGAGGCCCTCGCCCGAGAAGTGGTTGGCGAAGACGTACGGCAGGCCGAGCGAGGCGGCGAGCTTCGCCGAGTAGTCGCTCGATCCGAGCAGCCAGAGGGTCGGGACATCCGTCGCCGCTGGCGTCGCCGTGATCGCGTACTCGCGGCCGCTCGTGAGGCGCAGCGACGCGCCGTCGGGCGAGAGCAGCGAGAGGATGTCGGCGATGTGGTCGGGGAAGTGGTCGACGTCGGCCGTCGGCCCCGAGATGCGCAGCAACTGGGTGATGACCGGATCGCTGCCGGGGGCGCGTCCGATGCCGAGGTCGATGCGGCCGGGCGCGAACGCCTCGAGGGCCGCGAACTGCTCGGCGACGACGAGCGGTGCGTGGTTCGGCAGCATGACGCCGCCCGAGCCGACCCTGATGCGATCGGTCTTCGCCGCGATCGCGGCGATCAGCACGGGCGGCGTCGTCGAGGCGACGGCCGGCATGTTGTGGTGCTCGGCGAACCAGTAGCGGGTGAAGCCCAGACGGTCGGCGAGTTGCGCGAGGCGAACGGATGCCGCGAGCGCACCTGCGCTCGTCTGGCCGGTGCGCACCGGGATGAGGTCGAGCACGGAGAGGCGGGGTGAAGAAGTCATCCCTTTCGGCAACCGGGGCGCGGGGCGCGGTATTCCGCGGGCTGCGGGTTGAGCCTGTCGAAACCGCGGTCTCGACAGGCTCGACCAACGGAAGCCCCGACGGGCGACCTGGGTCCATGGAGGGTGGGTGCTGCCACTGACACGATCGGAGGGCGGCCACTGACGCGGGGGAGGCCTCGCCGTCGTTGCATGGGTTCTCGTTGCGAGCGCCGCCTGAGACCAGTGCGGCCGTCGGAGCGCCGCCCCGAAGGGTGCGCATGGGCCCGCGACGAACCCGAAAGGAATATCCGTGAACACCCCCGCGCCGTCGGCCATCACGACCGACACCATCACCGCTGGCACCGCCACGACCGACACCCACGACACCTCCACGACCGGCACCGCCACGCTCTCGCTCCGGGAGGCATTCGCATCGCTCGACGACCGCATCGCCGGTCGAGTGCTCATCGCCGGCGACCCCGACTGGGACGACGCCCGCGCAGCCTGGAACCTCGCCGTCGACCAGCGCCCCGCCGCGATCGTCGTGGCCGCGACCGCCGACGACGTCGTGCACGTCGTGCGCGCGGCGAAGGAGTTGGGCCTTGCCATCGCTCCGCAGGCCACGGGCCACAACGCCGGCCCTCTCGCCGCGAACGACGGGCTCGCCGGGGTCGTACTGCTCCGCACCCACGAGATGCGGGGCGTCGAGATCGATGCCGAGTCGCGCATCGCCCGCGTCGAGGCCGGCGCGCAGTGGGGCGACGTCGTCGCTGCTGCCGCGCCCTTCGGGCTCACCGCGCTCGCGGGCTCCTCCCACGACGTCGGTGTCGTCGGCTACACGCTCGGCGGCGGCGTGAGCTGGCTGGCCCGCTCGCACGGCCTCGCCGCGAACCACGTCGTGGCGATCGAGCTCGTCACGGCCGACGGCGTCGCACGACGGGTCGACGCCGAGCACGAGGCCGAGCTGTTCTGGGCGCTCCGCGGCGGCGGCGGCGACCTCGGCGTCGTCACCGCGCTCGAGTTCGGCCTCTTCGACGTGCCCGAGCTGAGTGCCGGCATGCTGCTCTGGCCCATCGAGCGTACCGCCGAGGTGTTCACCGCCTGGTCGGAGTGGATCGACGGCGTGCCCGCCTCCGTCACGTCCATCGCCCGCGTGCTGCGGCTGCCCCCGATGCCCGAGCTGCCGCCCTTCCTGTCTGGTCGTTCGCTCGTCGTCGTCGAGGTCGCGATGCAGGAGGACCCGGCCCGGGTCGACGAGCTGCTTGCGCCGCTCCGTGCCCTCGTGCCCGAGGTCGACACGGTGCACCCGCAGCCGTCGGCGGAGCTGCTGCAGCTGCACATGGACCCGCCGCAGCCGGTTCCCGGCCACGGCGACGGCCTGCTGCTCGCCGAGTTGACGCCCGCCGCGATCCGCGCCTTCGTCACTGCGGTCGGGCCGGATGCCTCGTCGGCGCTGCTCTCCGCCGAGGTCCGTCACCTCGGGGGCATGCTGGATCCGGCGGTCGCGCGCGCCGCGGCATCCGTTCAGGGCACGCCGCAGCCCGGCGTGACGGTTGGCTTCGATGCCGGCTTCCTGCTGTTCGGGGTCGGCATCGCGATGCCGGGCAACCGCGAGGCGCTCGCGGAGTCGCTCGATCGCCTGCTCTCGGCCGTCGCGCCGTGGCGCGCCGGCAGCGACTATCTGAACTTCGCCGAGCACGCACGCCCGGCCGAGCGGTTCTTCGGCGACGAGCTGGGCCGCCTGCGCGCGGTCAAGCAGGCCGTCGACCCGGCGAACGTGATTCGTTCGAACCATCCGATCGGCTGAGCTGGGGGTGTCGCTCACGCCCCACCCTTCATAGGGTGGGAGTGAGCGACATTGCTGTCGCACATTCGATTCCGGGGGAGGAAACGATGACGGTTCACTACGAATTGCCCACGACCGCCGACTTCGCAGCGCTGGCGGGCCCGCACCACCCGGCGATCACGGTGTACGTTTCGACGTCGCCGGTCGTGAGCGAGCGCGAGCGCGCGGAGGTCGCCGTCAAGAGTGCGTTCGACGAGGCCTTCGAGCGGTTGAAGGGCACGGATGTCTCCGGCGCCGACATCGCCGCGATCCGCGCCGAACGCGATCGCATCCTCGGTGACCTCCAGTTGTGGGGATCCCTCGCGAGGTCGATGGCGATCTTCGTCTCACCCGACTTCTCTGAGCTGTTCGTGCTGCCGAACCGCCTCGATGACGCCGTGCACGTCGGCTCGCACTTCACGCTCGGCCAGTTGCTGCGGGCTCCGAGCCAAGACCAGGAGGCCTTCGCGCTGACCCTCTCGGCGAACGAATGGACGCTGTGGCACGCCACCTCGACCGAGCGCGCGGTGCCGCTCGAGGTGGACGACGCACATGACAAGAGCCTCGACGACGCGGTCAACCGCGACCCGTCGAACGACGACAAGCCCCGCGGCGGCATGCACGGCGATCGTGGCGTGCAGGGTGACGAGCGCAAGAAGGGGTTCTTCGAGCTCTACGCCAAGCGCGTCGGCGACGCGGTTCGGCACGAGCTCGCGCAGCGCGACGCAGAGGAGCGGGTGCCGCTCTTCGTCTTCGCGGCCGAGCCGCTGCTCAGCCTCTTCATCGATCGCGTGCACAACGGCCGACGCATCGTCGGCGTCCCGGGCGCGCCCGATCGGCTCGTCGCTGCCGAGATCGACGAAGCACTGCGCGAGCAGCTGGCAGCCCTGAACATCGCCGAAGCGGATGCCGCGTTGCGGGACCTGACCGAAGGCACCGCAGGTCGGGTCGAGCGAGACCTGGCAGCGATCGGTCGTGAGGCGGCCGAGGGGCAGGTCGAGGTGCTGTGGTTCGACTTCACGACCTCGGTCAACGGCACGCTCGACCGGGAGTCGGGCGCGATCGAGTTCGCGAGCGGGCACGGCGCCGACGAGCAGTTGAGCGACGGCACGCATGCCGGCGACCTGTTGCCGCAGCTCGCCCTGCTCGTGATGTCGAAGGGCGGCAAGGTCGTCACGGTGCGCAGCGACGACCTCGACGGCACGGTGTGGTCGGGGCCGGCGATGGCCGAGTTGCGGTTCGCGCTGGCGTGAGGTTCGGCCCGGCGTGAGGTTCAGCCTGGCGTGAGGTACTGGTGACCTTCAGCGCCGGGCTGCGATCACGCGTTCGCGGAGCGGGAGCACGAATCCGTCGCGCCAGCGGAATCGGATGACGACCTGCTGCGCGTGCGCGTCTTCGATCATCGCCTCGACGTTGGATTCGGTGAGCACGCGGGGCCGGTCGCCGGTGGGCGGCGTCTCGCGCAGCTCGAGCCAGAGGCTCTCGGGGTGGGGCACGACACCGGGGTTGGCGGCGACGAGTTCGACGGTCCATCCGGGGCTCGCGCAGAGGCCGTGGCCGGAGACGTGGATGAGTCGGGTGTCGGTGGTCTCGATGACGGTCGCCTCGAAGTCGGAGGCAGAGTATTCGCAGTGCTGCTGTCCGTTCATTCATCCGAACGTAGTGACCGTAAGATGAGCCCGCCTCAGTGCTGGCGCTGAGCTTGAGGGCCAGGGCGCTACGGAGGGCTCCGGCGGAGGGCGGTCGCTCTTGGCCGGCCCGATGGCAGGCCTGGTGCAGGGCGGTTCGCCGGCCGACCGTAGGCTGGAACGCATGCGATTCGGAATGTTCGTTCCCCAAGGCTGGCGCTATGATCTCGTCGGCATCGACCCGGCCGAGCACTGGCAGACGATGCGCTCGCTCGCGGAATACGCCGACGCGCCCGACTCGGTCTGGGAGTCGATGTGGGTCTATGACCACTTCCACACCACGCCGGTGCCGTCGCCGACCGAGGCGACGCACGAGGCATGGAGCCTCATGGCGGCGTTCGCCGCCTCGACGTCGCGTGTTCGCATCGGCCAGATGTGCACCTGCATGAGCTATCGCAACCCCGCGTACCTCGCGAAGGTCGCCGCCACGATCGACCACGTCTCGGGTGGTCGCCTCGAGATGGGCATCGGCGGCGGCTGGTACGAGCAGGAGTGGCGCGCCTACGGCTACGGTTTCCCGCCCGTACCCGAGCGACTCGGGCGACTGCGTGAAGGCGTCGAGATCATGCATCAGGCCTGGACGACGGGCTCGGCCACCCTCGACGGCGAGTACTACCAGGTCGACGGCGCGATCGTGCAGCCTCAGCCGGTGCAGCCGGGCGGCATCCCGTTCTGGATCGCCGGCGGGGGCGAGAAGGTGACGCTGCGCATCGCGGCGAAGTACGCCTCGTACACGAACTTCACGGGCACCGCCGAGGAGTTCTCGCACAAGAGCGAGGTGCTGCGCGCGCACTGCGAGCGACTCGGCACCGACTTCGATGCGATCACCCGGTCGTCGAACTTCAACACCGTCGTCGGCGTCGACGAAGCGGATGTCGCGCGTCGCCTCGCCGTCATCGAGGCGAGGCTCACGCCGTTCCTCGGCGCCGAGAAGGCCGCATCGCTCATGCAGGAGAACTACCACGGAGCGAACTCCGCCGTCGGTACCCCCGTGCAGGTGGCGGCGAAGCTCGCCGAGCGCCGCAAACTGGGCCTCGGCTACTCGATCCACTACTTCCCCGAGGCGGCGTACGACCGCTCGGGGCTCGAGCTCTTCGCCTCGGAGGTCGTGCCGGCCCTGCGCTAGCCCGAGGGTCGGCTCCGCCTTCGGCGTGGCTCCGCTCAAGTGGCGACGGTCAGGTCGCGGGTTCTCCGGTGAGGGCGATTTCGCGGACATCGTGACTGCGCTTGCGCGCGATGCCGGCGTCGTGGGTCACCGTCGCATAGGGCAGTGCGAGCAGGTCGCCGGCGCGAAGGTCCCCGGGCAATGCCACCGGAGCGGGCGCGGAGCATCCGCTCGCCTGGCTCGTGAGCGTCGTCGGCGTCACGCGCGCGACCGAGGTGCGACCGATGAGCCGCGCCTCGGCCCAGACGGGGGCGAGCGCGCTGAGGTCGGCGTCGAGCACTGCGCTGCGCTCGCCACTTCTGGCGCTGCCCAGGCCAGTTCCGCTGGCGCTGCTGGCGCCGGTACGGCTGCTGCTGTTGTTGCCGCTGGCGTTGCGGCCGAGGTGAGCGGATGCCTCGACCACTCGCACCACGATGACGCCCGAGTGCTCCGCCGCGGAGGCGAGGTGCCCCGCCGTACCGGGCACGGACGCCGGCCCGAGGTGCACCGCAGGCGTGCCGCAGAGCTCCACGACGCGCAGCAGCGAGACGCCGTCGACGATGACATCGGAGATGGTGGCGACGGTCGCCGCCGGCCAGTGGTCGCTCGAGATCGGATCGGGGATCGAGCGCCGAAGGCTCGGCAGGATGCGCGTGAGCGTCATCGCGCGCTCACCGCCGCAAGAGAGCCGGATCGGTGCGCGAGACTCGCGATGGTGATCTGGGGCATGCCTCAGTTCTACGCTCGCTGCCGGCGCCAGGCTCGTTTGTTACGCGATCCGAACGCCGTTGGGTCGTTCGCTCATGCGCTGCCTACGCGGCGATGGCCTCGTCGAGCTTCGTCGAGAGCTCGGCGTCGGTCGGCTCGGTGAAGTGCGTGCCGTCGGGGAAGACGACAACGGGGATCTGCGTGCGGCCGCTGATCGCCTTGGCGCGGTCGGCGCCGTCGGCCACTGTCTCGAGGTCGATGTAGTCGTAGTCGACTCCGCGCGCGTCGAGCAGGCGCTTCGAGCGACGGCAGTCGCCGCACCACTCGGCGCCGTACATCGTGACGCGGGTAGGGTTCAGGTCGGTCGCAGGGGAAGTCATACCAATAACCTACGTGGGTACCCTGTCGAATATTCCCGTGCGTGTGCGTGTGCGTGTGCGTGTGCGTGTGTGCAGCTTGCGTGCGTCGTGCGCTGTAGTCCGTCGCGTCGCGTCGCGTCGCGCCGATGGCGGTGATGCGGCGAGTGCTTCCGTCGAAGCACCCACGTTGCTCAGGCCGTTCACGACGGCGTGCAGGGTGCCCGATGTTCAGGCGTTCCTGTGTTCGGGTGATGCTGCGTTCGGTTCAGCGTTTCAGGCCGTTCTGCGTTCGGGTGGTGGGTAGTCGAGTCCGCGGTGATCGTCGTGCTCGTGCTCGTGCTCGTGCTCGTGCTCGGCGGGGTGGTTGTCGGGTCTTCGTTCGAGTCGGTTGGCGAGTCTGGTGGGTGATTTGGTCGCGGGTCGCCAGGTGCCGCCGGGGTCG
>NZ_JAZHYX010000006.1:0-353396 GCF_036576125.1 Agromyces sp. CCNWLW203
TCGTGTGGATCCTCGAGAACGTCGAGGGTGCGCGCGCGAAGGCCGAGGCCGGCGACCTGCTGTTCGGCACGACCGACACCTGGGTGCTGTGGAACCTCACGGGCGGCCCCGACGGCGGCGTGCACGCGACGGATGTCACGAACGCCTCGCGCACCATGTTCATGGACCTCGAGACCCTCGCCTGGGACGACGACATCCTCGCCGCCTTCGGCGTGCCGAAGTCGATGCTGCCCGAGATCAAGAGCTCGTCCGAGGTCTACGGCACGGTCGAGCCGTCGAGCCTGCTGCGCGAGGTGCCGGTCGCCGGCATCCTCGGCGACCAGCAAGCAGCGACCTTCGGCCAGGCCGCGTTCGACACGGGCGAATCGAAGAACACCTACGGCACCGGCAACTTCCTCATCTTCAACACCGGCGAGGAGATCGTCCACTCCAAGAACGGCCTGCTCACCACGCTCGGCTACAAGCTCGGCGACCAGCCGCCGCACTACGCCCTCGAGGGCTCGATCGCCGTGACCGGTTCGCTCATCCAGTGGCTCCGCGACAACCTCGGCCTGTTCTCGAGCGCTCCCGAGGTCGAAGAACTCGCGAAGACCGTCGACGACAACGGCGGCGCGTACTTCGTGCCGGCGTTCTCGGGGCTCTTCGCCCCGTACTGGCGCCCCGACGCTCGCGGCGCGCTCGTCGGCCTCACCCGCTTCGTGAACAAGGGCCACATCGCCCGCGCCGCGCTCGAGGCGACGGCGTTCCAGACGCGCGAGGTGCTCGAGGCGGTCAACGCCGACTCGGGCGTCGACCTGACCGAGCTGAAGGTCGACGGCGGCATGATCGCCAATAACACGCTCATGCAATTCCAGGCCGACATCCTCGGGGTGCCGGTCGTGCGTCCGGTCGTGGCCGAGACCACCGCGCTCGGCGCCGCGTACGCGGCGGGTCTCGCGGTGGGCTTCTGGTCGAGCCTCGACGAACTCCGCGCCAACTGGCAGGAGGACTCGCGCTGGACCCCGTCGATGGACTCCGCTGAGCGCGACCGTCAGATCCGACTCTGGAAGAAGGCCGTCACGAAGACGTTCGACTGGGTCGACGACGACGTGAAGTGACGGATGCGGTGGTGGAGCCGTTCCGGTTCCACCACCGCGGTTCGTCCGCCGCTCAGGACCGCGTCGCGGCGATCCACTGCTCGAGCTTGCGTGCAGCCGCTCCGCTGTCGATCGCGGCTTCTGCGATCGCGATCTTCTCCGTGAACCGGTCGAGAATGGCGCGCTGGAACTGGCTCGGATCCTTTGCGAGCTCGAACGAGACGAGACCGGCCGCGGCGTTCAGCACGACGATGTCGCGCACGGGCCCCCGGGCGCCGGCGAGCACGTCGTGCACGACGGTCGCGTTGTGCCCGGCGTCGCCGCCGGCGAGCTGATCGATCGACGCTCGCGCGATGCCGAGGTCGCGCGGGTCGAGGTCGTGCTCCTTGACGGTACCGAGCGACACCTCCCAGACGTGGCTGTGGCCGGTCGTGGTGAGTTCGTCGAGCCCGTCGTCGCCACGGAACACCAGTGCGGTCGCTCCTCTGGTCTGGAACACGCCGACGATGAGCGGCACGCGGTCGAGCTGAGCGACACCGACAGCGGATGCCTCGGGGCGGGCCGGGTTGACGAGCGGTCCGAGGAAGTTGAAGACGGTCGGCACGCCGAGCTCGGCGCGCACACGGCCGGCGTGGCGGAACCCGGGGTGGAAGGCCGCCGCATAGGCGAAGGTGATGCCGGCCTCGCCGAGCACCTCGGCCACGCGCTCCGCGGGCAGCTCGAGGTCGAGACCGAGCGCGGCGAGCACATCGGAGGAGCCCGACGACGAACTCGCCGCTCGATTGCCGTGCTTGATCACCGGCACACCGGATGCCGCGGCCACGATGGAGGCCATCGTCGACACGTTGACGGTGCCGAACCGGTCGCCGCCGGTGCCGACGATGTCGAGCGCCATCGGGTCCACGGGAAGCGCCACGGCGTGGTCGAGGATCGCGTCGCGGAACCCGACGATCTCGTCGACGGTCTCCCCCTTCACGCGCAGCGCGATCAGGAATCCGGCCAACTGGGCCTCGCTCATCGAGCCCGTCATGACCTGCTCCATGCACCACGCGGCATCCGAAACACTGAGATCGGACCCCTCGAGGAGGGAATTCAAGATGTCTGGCCAGTTCTGTCCTGCGGGCATGCGTCGATCCTATCTGCGGGATTCACGGCGGATTCGCGGCCTTCGCACAGCCGAACTTAGGTTCCCCTTACCTGACGGGAGCGACACGGGCCCCCCGGATGACGAAAACTCACGCCTCGTTTCAGCCATAATGGGATGGTGACGAGCACCTCAATCACCTATCAGGCGAGCGCGCCCCTGATCAAACGACCCAACACCGTAGCGGTGGGAACGATCGTCTGGCTCGGCAGTGAAGTCATGTTCTTCGCGGGACTCTTCGCGATCTACTTCACGCTGCGGTCGACATCACCCGAGCAGTGGGCCTTCGAGGCCGACCGACTGAACGTGCCGTTCGCGGCCGTGAACACGCTGATCCTGGTGTTGTCATCGGTCACGTGCCAGTTCGGCGTCTTCGCGGCCGAGCGCCTGCAGCCCTACGCGACGGGCTGGAAGCCGACCCAGTGGGGCGTGACGGAGTGGTTCTTCCTCACGTACGCCATGGGCAGCGTCTTCGTCGCGGGCCAGGTCTGGGAGTACGCGACGCTCGTCTCCGAGGGCATCGCGCTCGACTCGAACGCCTACGGATCGGCCTTCTACCTGACGACGGGCTTCCACGCCCTGCACGTCACCGGCGGCCTCATCGCGTTCCTCTTCGTCATCGGCCGCGTCTTCGCCGTCAAGAACTTCGGTCACCGCGAGGCGACCAGCGCGATCGCCGTCTCGTACTACTGGCACTTCGTCGACGTGGTCTGGATCGGACTGTTCTTCGTCATCTACGTCCTCAAGTAAGTCGCATCAGGAGCGTCACCCCAGCATGACCGTGAACAGGAAGATACCCATGACTCGCCAGAAGCGACGCACCGGACGCCGGCACCCGCTCGCCACCGTCGCGCTCCTCGCGCTCGGCCTCGTCTTCACCGGTGGTGCATACGCCGCGCTGAGCACCGGCACCACCGCGCAGGCCGAAGTGGACCCGAGCTCGCAGCAGACGATCGAAGAGGGCAAGAAGCTCTTCCAGGCGAACTGCGCCACGTGCCACGGCCTTTCGGCCGAGGGCACCGGCGAGGGCCCCAGCCTGATCGGCGTCGGCGCGGCAGCCGTCGACTTCCAGGTCGGCACCGGTCGCATGCCGATGCAGATGCAGGGCCCCCAGGCACAAGAGAAGCCCGTGCAGTTCACCGACGAGCAGATCCAGCAGCTCGCCTACTACGTCGCGTCGCTCGGCCCCGGCCCCGACATCCCCAGCGACCACCTCGTCAACGGCGGCGGCGACGCCGCGAACGGCGCAGAGCTCTTCCGCATCAACTGCGCGATGTGCCACAACGTGGCCGGCGCCGGCGGTGCGCTCACCGAGGGCAAGTTCGCTCCCCCGCTGACCGACGTCTCGGGCGTGCACATCTACGAGGCCATGGTCACGGGCCCCCAGAACATGCCCGTCTTCAACGACCTCAACATCTCGCCCGAAGACAAGCGCGACGTCATCACGTACCTGAAGTACCTGCAGGACAACCGCTCGCCCGGTGGTTTCGAACTCGGCTCCCTCGGGCCGGTCGCAGAGGGCCTGTTCATCTGGATCTTCGGTCTCGGCGCGATCGTCGCGATCACCGTGTGGATCACGGCGAAGTCCAACTAGCGCACGCCCCGGCACAGAAGTAGCTGAAGAAGGAGAACCATGGCACAGGACGACCACAGCGGCGCAGAGCTCGCCGCTGCCGACTCGTCGCACGCCGCGCACGACATCGCCGTCTCGCCGGGTACCGCGGTCATCGCCGCCGACTCGTTCGAGAACCCCGGCTTCCCGCCGCACCGGCCCCGGGTCACCGACGAGAACCCCAAGCGCGAGAAGCGTGCTCAGCGCACCGTCTACACGCTGTTCTACCTGTCGATCCTCGGAAGCGTCTGGGCGATCGCTGCGTACATGCTGTTCCCGATCGAGTCCAACGACGTCGGCGCGGTGCGGCTGAACAACATGTTCTTCGGTCTCGGTGCAACCCTGGCGCTGCTCGCCATCGGCTTCGGCGTGGTGCACTGGGGCAAGGCGATCATGGCCGACGTCGAGCTCGTCGACGAGCGCCACCCCATCGGCGGCTCCCCCGAGACGCAGGCCGCCGCGGTCCAGGTCTTCGCCGACGCCGACCGCGAGTCGGGCTTCACACGCCGTGCCGCCATCCGCAACAGCCTCATCGGTGCGCTGCTCGTCTTCCCGCTGCCCGCGATCGTGCTCTTCCGAGGCTTCGCCCCGCAAGACCAGATGCCCGTCGAGCTGCTCAGCCACACGATGTGGAAGAAGGGCACCCGACTCGCGCTCGACCCGTCGGGCGTGCCCATCAAGGCCGCCGACGTCACGATCGGCAGTGCGTTCCACGTCATCCCCGAGGGTCTCCAAGACCTCGAGCACGGCAAGCTCGAAGAGAAGGCCAAGGCAGCCGTGCTGCTCATGCGTCTCGAGCCGGGCGACCTCAACCACGCACCGGGCCGCGAGAACTGGGCCTACGAGGGCATCGTCGCGTACTCGAAGATCTGCACGCACGTCGGATGCCCCGTCGCCCTGTACGAGCAGCACACGCACCACCTGCTGTGCCCGTGCCACCAGTCGCAGTTCGACGTCGCCAACGCGTGCGAGGTCATCTTCGGCCCGGCCGCTCGTCCCCTGCCTCAACTTGCGATCGACGTTGACGACGAGGGCTACCTCGTCGCGCAGCACGACTTCACCGAACCCGTCGGTCCGAGCTTCTGGGAGCGCAATTGACCACCGCACCGTCCGCAACCGCGCCGCAGAAGCGGTCGTTCACGTCAGCTGCGTCCGTGTACGTCAACGAGCGCACGAGCATCGCGGGATTCGTCAAGGAACTCGGCCGTAAGGCCTTCCCCGACCACTGGTCGTTCCTGCTCGGCGAGGTCGCGCTCTTCAGCTTCGTCGTCGTGCTCATCTCTGGCACCTTCCTGACGTTCTTCTTCCAGGCATCGATGGTCGAGGTGCACTACGACGGTTCGTACGTGCCCCTCAAGGGCGTCGAGATGTCGGTCGCCATGGCGTCGACGCTCGACATCTCCTTCGACATCCGCGGCGGCCTCTTCGTGCGCCAGATGCACCACTGGGCGGCGCTGCTCTTCGTCGCGGCCATCGGCCTGCACATGCTCCGCATCTTCTTCACCGGAGCGTTCCGCAAGCCCCGCGAGCTCAACTGGGTCATCGGCTTCACCCTCTTCATCCTCGCGATGGCCGAGGGCTTCACGGGCTACTCGCTCCCCGACGACCTGCTCTCGGGCAACGGCCTCCGCATCATCGACGGCATGGTCAAGGGCATCCCGCTGATCGGCACCTGGACCTCGTTCCTCCTGTTCGGCGGCGAGTTCCCGGGCACGCAGATCGTGGGTCGTCTCTACACGCTGCACATCCTGCTGCTCCCCGCGCTCGTCGTGGCGCTCGTGGCGCTGCACCTCGTGTTCGTCGTCGTGCACAAGCACACGCAGTACGCCGGCCCGGGCAAGAGCCAGCAGAACGCGGTCGGCCCGCCCATCCTCCCGATCTACGCGGCCAAGGCCGGCGGGTTCTTCTTCATCGTCTTCGGTGTGCTCGCGCTCATCGCCTCGATGTTCACGATCAACCCGATCTGGAACTACGGACCGTACGACCCCTCCCCCGTCTCCGCCGGAACCCAGCCCGACTGGTACATCGGCTTCGCAGACGGCGCCCTGCGACTGATCCCGCCGGGCTGGGAGTTCGTCTGGCTCGACCGCACGTGGTCCTTCAACATCCTCGTGCCGCTGATCGTGATCGGCATCTTCATCGTGACCGTGCTGATCTACCCGTTCATCGAAGCGTGGGTCACGGGCGACAAGCGAGAGCACCACATCGCCGACCGCCCCCGCAACTCCCCGACTCGCACGGCGATCGGTGCTGCAGGTGTCACGTTCTACGCCGGCCTCTGGGCGGCGGCGAGCTCCGACATCCTCGCGACGCACTTCTCGCTCACCATGGAGGGCGTCATCCACGCACTCCAGGCGGTCGTCATCATCGGCCCCTTCATCGCGTACTTCATCGCGAAGCGCGTCTGCATCGCGCTGCAGAAGAAGGACCGCGAGATCGTGCTGCACGGCTACGAGTCCGGACGCATCGTGAAGCTGCCAGGCGGCGAGTTCATCGAGGTCCACCAGCCCCTCGACGAGTACGACCGCTGGAGGCTCGTGAGCCAGGAGTCGTACGCGCCGCTCATGATCCGCCCGAACGCACGCGGCAAGATCACCGCCGGTCAGCACGTGCGTGCAGCGCTCTCGCGTTGGTTCTTCGAAGACCGCATCGCGCCGGTCACGAGGGGCGAACTCGAGTCCGGCCACGACACCCACCACTGACGATCCCGTCAGAGAGATTCGGGCACCGCGCCATGTCGATCGATTCGACCTGGCTGCGGTGCCCGAACTGCTTTCACGACCTCGAGCCGGTCACCGACCGAGTGCTGGGATGCGAGCTCGGGCACCGCTTCGACCTCTCGAAGCATCACAGTGCGACCCTGCTGCCGCCACGAGCGCCCCGCACCATCGGTGATGATCGGCAGATGCTCGAGGCCCGC
The DNA here is from genome assembly GCF_036576125.1 of Agromyces sp. CCNWLW203. Taxonomy (NCBI): domain Bacteria; kingdom Bacillati; phylum Actinomycetota; class Actinomycetes; order Micrococcales; family Microbacteriaceae; genus Agromyces; species Agromyces sp. CCNWLW203. The sequence continues at coordinate 6,753 of NZ_JAZHYX010000006.1, forward strand.
GCTCGCCTGCTCGACTCCGGTGCCTACTCGCCGATCGCCGACGCCATCATCGAGTCCATGCGCAGCGCTCGATCGCCGTTCGACACCGCGGGCGATGGATCCACTGCGACAGCCTCTGCGGCCGGCGCGCCGAGGATCGTCGACCTCGGCTGCGGCACGGGCTACTACGCTCGAGCGCTCGCGAGCGCCGTGCCCGGTTCCGCCGTGCTGCTCGCCGATCGCTCCCCCGACGCCGTCAGAGCAGCCATGCGGGCCGTTCCCGGCTCGACGGGCGTCGTGCTCGACCTCTGGCGCCCGCTGCCGATCCGTGACGCGAGCGCCGACGTCGCGCTCAACGTCTTCGCTCCTCGCAACCCGGCGGAGTTCGCACGCATCGTGCGCCCCGGGGGCCTCCTCGTCGTCGTCGTGCCGACCGCGACGCATTTCATCGAGCTGCGACGCCTCGGCGCAGCGCTCGACGTTCCAGACGGCAAAGCCGAACTCGTGACCGCGCAGTTCACCGAGGTCGATTTCAAGGCGGCCGAGACGACGCGGGTCGAGTATCCCCTGGTCGCCGACACCGAGACCCGCGCGCTGCTGGTGGACATGGGCCCCACCGCGCATCATCGATCCGGCGCCGAGCGGGAGGCGGCATCCGATGCCCTCTCGGTGACGGTGTCGGTCGACGTCGTGACGTTCGTGCGCGCGACTCCGACTGCGTGATCGTCGAAGACCCGTCGGGGTCTCGCCATCGGACGGCAGCCGCACGAGAATGAAGGCATGGACGACTGCTGCGATCCGCACGTCCCGTGCGGATTCGACGATGTCTTCGGCGCCCGATTCGCCGCGAAGCTGGCGCGCCACTATCAGCGGCACGGCCTGACCGACTCCGAGCGCCGCGTCATCGACCTCATCTCGGCTCTCGGTGTCGAAGGCCGATCGATCATGGAGATCGGCGGCGGCATCGGAGCGATGCAGATCGAGCTCCTGGCTCGTGGTGCGGCATCGACCGTGAACCTGGAGCTCTCGGACTCCTACGAGCGCGACGCGGCGGACCTGATCCGCCTGCACGGCCTCGAATCCGCAGTGACCCGCATCGTCGGAATCGATCTGGCCGTGTCGGGCCATGACATCGCACCGACCGACTTCGTAGTCCTCCACCGCGTCGTGTGCTGCTATCCCGACTTCACGCACCTCCTGGGCGCCGCGGCCGCCCATGCGCGGCTCGCGGTCGTCTTCACCTACCCATCGCGATCGTGGGCTGCCCGCGCACTGGTTCGAGTGGAGAACGCGTGGATGGCGATGCGCGGCAGCCGGTACCGGGGCTTCATCCACTCGCCCGAGGCGATGATCGACGTGCTGAGACGATCGGGCATGGTCGTCAGCGATCACGACCGCGTCGGCAACTGGAACGTCGCCGTGGCGGTCAGGGAACCGGTCGGCAGCGCGGCCGCGAAGTCAACCGCATGACGTAGCGAAGCCGCGGGTACGGAAGAGCCCCGAGACGGAAACCGTCTCGGGGCTCTTCGCGTTGGAACTCAGCGGGCGAAGTTGCCGCGGTAGTACTCGTAGACCCAGCCGACGAGGGCGATCACGCCGAGTCCGACCGCGATGAACGAGATCCAGAACCCGACCGCGAGGCCGAGGAACATCAGCGCAGCGGCGCCGGCGAGCACGATCGGCCACCAGCTCCACGGGCTGAAGAACCCGAGCTCGGCGTCGCCGTCGTCGATGTTCGCGTCGAGACGGTCTTCCGGCAGCTCAGCGCCCTGCGCCTTGTGCACGCGCCCCAGGTAGAACGCGATGAACGCGCTCAGCACCGCCGTCAGCGTGATGGCGACGGAGCCGGCCCACTCGGGGTGGTTCAGGCCGTTCGAGGCGTTGTCGGCCCAGCTCCACCCGACGTAGACGCCGGCGACGAGGAGCAGGAAGACCGTCAGGATCCAGAAGAGGTTGACGTTGGCGCGCATTACTTGATCTCCTCCGTGGCGGCGTCATAGGTGGGCGCCTGCGGTGCATCCTTCGCCGGGCCGATGCCGACCGGGATGCCCGCCTCGGGGTGGTTGAGGTCGAAGGCAGGGCGCTCCGAACGGATGCGCGGGATCGACGTGAAGTTATGGCGCGGCGGCGGGCAGCTGGTCGCCCACTCGAGCGAACCTCCGTAGCCCCACGGGTCGTTGACGGTCACCTTGGGTGCACGACGGGCCGTGATGTACACGTTCAGGAAGAACGGGATCATCGAGACCGCCAGGATGCCGGCGCCGATCGTCGACAGCTGGTTCATCCAGGTGATGTTGTCTTCGGGCAGGTACGAGTAGTACCGGCGGGGCATCGCCACGACTCCGAGCCAGTGCTGGATCAGGAAGGTCGTGTGGAAGCCGATGAAGAGCAGCCAGAAGTGCCACTTGCCGAGCGTCTCGTTCAGCATCTTGCCGGTCCACTTCGGCCACCAGAAGTAGAAGCCGGCGAACATCGCGAAGACGACGGTGCCGAACACCACGTAGTGGAAGTGCGCGACGACGAAGTACGTGTCGGACACGTGGAAGTCGAGCGGCGGCGAGGCGAGGATCACGCCCGTGAGACCACCGAACACGAAGGTGATCAGGAAGCCGAGCGACCAGATCAGCGGCGTCTCGAACGTGATCGAGCCGCGCCACATCGTGCCGATCCAGTTGAAGATCTTCACACCCGTCGGCACTGCGATGAGCATCGTCATGAGGGCGAAGAACGGCAGCAGCACGGAGCCGGTGACGTACATGTGGTGCGCCCACACCGTGACCGAGAGCGCAGCGATCGCGATCGTCGCGTAGATCAGGGTCTTGTACCCGAAGATCGGCTTACGACTGAACACCGGGAAGATCTCGGAGACGATGCCGAAGAACGGCAGCGCGATGATGTAGACCTCGGGGTGCCCGAAGAACCAGAAGAGGTGCTGCCACAGGATGACGCCGCCGTTGGCGGGGTCGAACACGTGTGCGCCGAAGATGCGGTCGGCGGCGGCGGCGAGGATCGCGGCGGCGAGCACCGGGAAGGCCATGAGCACGAGGATCGACGTCACGAGGGTGTTCCACGTGAAGATCGGCATGCGGAACATGGTCATGCCGGGCGCGCGCATCGTGATGATCGTGGTGATGAAGTTCACCGCGCCGAGGATCGTTCCGAAGCCCGAGAGTCCGAGGCCGACCATCCAGAGGTTGCCGCCGACGCCTGGTGAGAACGTCGTCGACGCGAGCGGTTGATATGCGAACCAACCGAACGACGCGGCGCCCTGAGGCGTGAAGAAGCCGGCGACCGCGATCAGCGAACCGAAGTTGAAGAGCCAGTACGCGAACGCGTTCAGACGCGGGAACGCCACGTCGGGAGCACCGATCTGGAGCGGCATGAGCACGTTGGCGAAGCCCGCGAACAGCGGGGTCGCGAACATGAGCAGCATGATCGTGCCGTGCATCGTGAAGAGCTGGTTGTACTGCTCACGCGTCTGGATGATCTCGAGGCCCGGCTCGAAGAGCTGCGCCCGGATGATCAGCGCCATGACGCCGCCGATGCAGAAGTAGATGAACGCGGTGATCAGGTACATGTACCCGATGACCTTGTGGTCGGTGGACGTGATCCACTTGACGAGGATGTTGCCCTTGCGTTCGACCTTGGAAGCGCCGAACGGAAGCGTGCTCGCAGAGGGGCGAGCCGGTGCGGTCGTGGTGCTCATCGCGGCTTAGTGCTCCTCTTTCAATTCGGGCTCGCCCGTACCGGGCAGGTTCTGGTTGCGGTCGTACTCGTTCGACAGCTGGCCTTCCTGGCCGGCGTCGCGCAGCGACTCGATGTAGTCGTCGTACTCGCCCTGCGAGACGACCTCGACGTTGAAGAGCATGAGCGAGTGGTACTCACCGCAGAGCTCGGCGCACTTGCCGGCGTAGGTGCCTTCGCGCTCGGGCACGAACGACATGTAGTTGGTCTTGCCCGGGTACATGTCTTTCTTGTAGAGGAAGTCGACGACCCAGAACGAGTGGATGACGTCGCGCGACTCGAGCTCGATCTCGACGTTCGCACCGACGGGCAGGTACAGGGTCGGCAGTTCCTCCTGCACGAGCGAGCCCTTGGGGCCCTCTTCGGAGAGCTGGCCCTGGATGCCGGGCGAGTACACGTCTTCATTGACGTAGTTGAAGTCCCACGCCCACTGCTTGGCGATGACCTCGACCTTGACGTCGATGTCCTCTTCGGCGAAGCGCTGCTCGATCGCCGCCTGATCGCGTGCGGTGAAGGCGAAGAAGCCCAGCACGAGGATCAGCGGGATGATCGTGTAGAAGACCTCGATCGGCATGTTGTAGCGCAGCTGCACCGGGAGGCCGGTCTGGCCCTTGCGGCGACGGTAGGCGACGACGGCCCAGATCGTGAGGCCCCAGGTGATGACACCCACGATGAGCAGCACGATCCACGAGGTGACCCACAGGCCTGAGACGCGCTCGGTGTGGTTCGTCACCGGCGCCTCCCCCTCGACGAATCCGGGGAGGAATCCGTTCAGCTGGGCTTGCGTGCACCCTGCGAGGACGAGACTGAGCGACGCTGCGATCGGGATTGCAGCCCATCGGAGTCGGCGGTTGTTGCGCACCGGTGACCTTTCGGGAGACTCGAAGGCGCTTCACAGTGAAGCGCGGTGATCGGTGTCTAGCCTACTCCGACTCGACCCCCGGGGTGTGCACTCGGGGCCGGTGTCGGGCGCGTCGGATCACTGATTTCCGGCTCCACCGGCGAAAACACAGAAGGGAGGCCGCTCTCGCGGCCTCCCTTCGGAGCTGATCGGGTTGCGTCAGTGGAACGAGTCGCCGCAGGCGCAGCTGCCCTCTGCGTTCGGGTTGTCGATCGTGAAGCCCTGCTTCTGGATCGTGTCCTCGAAGTCGATCGACGCACCATCGAGGTACGGCACGCTCATCTTGTCGACGACGACCTCGACGCCCTCGAAGTCGACGACGGCGTCGCCGTCGAGCAGCCGCTCGTCGAAGTAGAGCTGGTAGATGAGGCCCGAGCAGCCGCCAGGCTGCACCGCCACGCGCAGGCGAAGGTCGTCGCGACCCTCCTGCTCGAGGAGGCTGCGCACCTTGTCGGCGGCGGGGTCGCTCAGCTTCACGCCGTGCGCGGTGTCGATGATCGTGTCGCTCATGTCTCTCCTCGGTGCGTCAGGGAACGCGGAACCTTCCTCCATGGTAACCGCAGGAACGCCGGTCACGCCCTGCACGCTCTCAGGAATCCCCGTCGCGTGCGTCGAGACGGGCGAGGAACAGTGCCTCGCTCAGCAGCGCGCGCTGGAACACGCCGAGGTGCAGCGACTCGTTCGGGCTGTGCGCGCGCGAGTCGGGGTCCTCGACACCCGTCACGAGGATCTGGGCGGCCGGGAACTCGGCGACGAGTTCGGCGATGAACGGGATGGACCCGCCGACGCCGATCTCGACGGGCTCCTTGCCCCATGCCTCGGCCATCGCCGCGTTCGACTCGGCGACGGCCCAGCCCGAGGTGTCGACGAGGAACGGGTTGCCGAGTTCCACGGCGTCGAATTCGAGCTTCGCACCGAACGGCGCGTGCGCCTCGAGGTGCGAGCGGATGGCGGCGAGGGCGTCGACGTCGCGCTGGCCCGGCGCGACGCGGGCGCTGACACGCACGGCGACGCTCGGCACGAGGGTGTTCGAGGCGTTGGCCACCGAGGGCGCGTCGAGGCCCGTGACCGTGATCGCCGGCTGCGCCCAGATGCGGGAGAGGATCTCGCCGCGCCCGATCGGCGAGACGCCGTCGAGCAGCCCGGTCTCGGCGCGGAGTTGGGCCTCGTCGTACGCCGGAGTTTCGAGGTCGGCGGACGTGAGTCCGGCGACCGCGACGGAGCCGTCGGCGTCGTGGAGCGTCGCGAGCAGGCGGATCGCGGCGAGCATGGCGTCGGGCACCGCTCCCCCGAACATGCCGGAGTGCGAGGCGTGCGCGAGCGTCGACACCCGCATGCGGAATGCCACGGCGCCGCGGAGCGCGACGGTCAGCGCCGGGGTCTCGAGGTCCCAGTTGCCGGAGTCGGCGACGACGATCGCGTCGGCCTCGAGCAGTTCGCGGTTCTCGTGCAGGAAGTTCGCGAACGAGAGCGAGCCCGACTCCTCTTCACCCTCGATGAAGAGCGCGATACCGAGATCGAAGTCGGTGCCGAGCACCTCGGTCAGCGCACGGATGGCACCGACGTGCGCCATGACGCCGGCCTTGTCGTCGGCGGCGCCGCGACCGTACAGGCGATCTCCGCGGAGCGTCGGCTCGAACGGCGCCGACTCCCAGTCGGAATCCTCACCGGGCGGCTGCACGTCGTGGTGCGCGTAGAGGAGGACGGTCGGTCGGCCGTTGCGTGCGGCACGGCGCGCCACGACGGCCGGCTTGCCGATCGCGGCATCCGCACCCTCGCCCTCGCCGATCGCGGCGCGACGGATCTCGACGAGATCGAAGACGCCGAGGCCGCGCACGAGCTCGGCGACGGCCTCGGCGCTCGCCTCGACGTGGGCCTCGTCGAAGGCCGCCCACGACACCGAGGGGATCTTCACGAGCCGCGTGAGATCGGCGATCGTGGCGGGGAATGCGGCTTCGACGGCGCTGCGCAGCGCGTCGCTCGTGGAGGTGGGGTCGGAAGTTCCGCCGGCGGCGGGATGAGACTCGGTCATGCCGGTAATCTTAAGGGGAACCGATTCGAGGAATCCCGTGGCCAAGAACCCGAACAACACCGAAGAACCGAGCGCCCAGACGCCGCAGCAGGCAGAGACGCTCGAAGAGACCCAGGCTCGCCTGAAGGCCGGCAAGGGTGCGCCCACGCCGAGCCGGGCGCAGCAGGAGGCGGCTCGAAAGCGACCGCTCGTGCCGAACGACCGCAAGGAGGCGGCGAAGCAGGCCCGTGCCAAGGCGGCGGAGTCGCGCGAGCGTGCGCGCGTGGGCATGGCCGTCGGCGACGAGCGCTACCTGCCCGCCCGCGACCGCGGTCCCCAGAAGAAGTACGTGCGCGACTACGTCGACGCGCGGTTCAGCATCGGCGAGATCCTGATCCCCGTGATGTTCGCCGTCATCCTGCTGACGTTCGTGCCGAGCGCCCAGGTGCAGTCGATCGGCATCCTCGCGCTCTGGGCCTTCTTCCTCGTCGCGGTCATCGACGTCGTCGTGCTGGGCTTCATCGTCACGAAGAAGCTCACCGCGAAGTTCGGCGCCGACAAGGTCGAGCGCGTGCGCTGGTACGCCGCGATGCGCGCGCTGCAGCTGCGGCCGCTCCGCCTGCCGAAGCCGCAGGTCAAGCGCGGTCGCTTCCCCGAGTGACGCGGCAGCACCACGAATGAAGTGATGGCTCGGGGCGGCTGCTCGTCCCGAGCCATCGCCGTCTCATCCGCGGGTGAAGACTCCCCCGCGGATGAGCGGCACTCGCGTCTCCTCGTCACTGAGCGACCCATGCTGTCCGATCATGGCCTCGGCCTGACGGTTCGGCTCCCTGCGGTCGTAGTAGGCGATGCCCGCACGCGCCGCGATGATGACGTCGCCGATGCGATCGCGCACCTCATCGGCGACCTCGCCGTAGAGCCCCGCCGCGATCGCCTCGTCGCGGCTCAGCACCCATGAGCGATGACCTTCTGCGGCGCGCCATCCGTCGATGAGATCAGCGCGAGCGGATGCCGCGAGCCCGGGTTCGAAGTACAGCGCCACGCATCGCGGCTCTCCTCCGACATGGCGCACCCCGACGAGCAGCTCGGGTCGGTCGTCGATGAAGACGTGTCGATGCGCCGGAACGTCGACCACGCCGTGGTCGGCCGTGACGAGCAGGCCGGCGCCACGCGGCATCCGTCGCTCGAATGCCGAGAGCTCTGCGTCGAGCGTCTCGAGCTGGCCGAGCCAGTTGCCCGACTCCCAGCCGTGCGCGTGCGCGGCCTGGTCGAGTTCGGGCACGTAGAGGTAGACGACGGCGGGCTCGCCCGTTGCGAGGATGCGATCGGCTTCGGCGAAGCGATCGGCGACGGATGCCGCGGCGCGGTACTCGGCGCCCCGGAGCACCGCGCGCGTGAAGCCCGACTCGGAGTACCGGGCCGCGCCGATCGCGTAGCTCGGGATTCCGGCCTCGCGCATCGTCTCGAAGAGCGTCGGCAGCCGCTGCCAGGTCTCGGGCGACATGCCAGCGTCCCATCCGCTCAGCTGGTTGACGAGGCGATCGTGAGCCGCGTCGAGCACGCGGTACCCCACGAGGCCGTGCTCGCCGGGCGGGCGGCCCGTCGCGAACGTCGCGATGGCAGCCGCCGTCGTCGACGGGAACACGGTGCGGAGCACGTCGCGCTTCGCCATGCGCGAGGCGAGGAACCTGGCATGCCCGGCTCGCGCCTGGAGGTTCGAGGCGCCGAGCCCGTCGACGAGCACGACGACGACCGCCGATGCCCGAGGCAGGCCCAGCTCGTTCGGGAGGCCCTGAACGGCCGACATCGAACTGCCGAGCACCCCGGCAAGGCGCGGGGCCGTGTCGGCCGGCACCGGTAGCATTGCAGACATCGCGCCCAGTCTGGCACAGGCCGGGCGCTCCCCTGTTTCCCGCGTGCATGCCACGCCCGCCCCAGAGACGACGGATGACCCGAGCAAAGAACCAGCCCGCCGAAGAACCGATCGTCGAGCGCATCCAAGACGTCGACGTCGCCAACGAGATGCAGGGCTCGTTCCTCGAGTACGCGTATTCCGTCATCTACTCTCGAGCCCTTCCCGACGCGCGCGACGGCCTGAAGCCCGTGCAGCGGCGCATCCTCTACCAGATGACCGAGATGGGGCTCCGGCCCGATCGCGGCCACGTGAAGTCGGCGCGCGTCGTCGGCGAGGTCATGGGAAAGCTGCACCCGCACGGCGACACCGCCATCTACGACACGCTCGTGCGCATGGCGCAGGCCTTCACGCTGCGCGTGCCGCTCATCGACGGCCACGGCAACTTCGGCTCCCTCGACGACGGCCCTGCGGCATCCCGCTACACCGAGGCACGTCTCGCCTCCCCCGCACTCGCGATGACCGAGGGACTCGGCGAGAACGTCGTCGACTTCGTTCCGAACTACGACAATCAGCTGACCCAGCCCGAGGTGCTGCCCGCCGCCTACCCGAACCTGCTCGTCAACGGCGCGAGCGGCATCGCGGTTGGCATGGCGACCAACATGGCGCCGCACAACCTCATCGAGGTCGTCGGCGCCGCCCGGCACCTCATCGCGCACCCGAACGCGACACTCGACGAGCTCATGGAGTACGTGCCGGGCCCCGACCTGCCGACGGGCGGCACGATCGTCGGCCTCTCGGGCATCAAAGACGCCTACGCCACAGGCCGGGGCAGCTTCAAGACGCGAGCCAAGGTCAGCGTCGAGTCGATCACCGCCCGCAAGACCGGGCTCGTCGTCACCGAGCTGCCCTACCTCGTCGGCCCCGAGAAGGTCATCGAGAAGATCAAAGACGGCGTCAACGCCAAGAAGATCAACGGCATCTCCGACGTCACCGACCTCACCGACCGCACGAACGGCCTGCGACTGGTCATCGGCATCAAGACGGGCTTCAGCCCCGAGGCCGTGCTCGAGCAGCTCTACCGCCTCACGCCGCTCGAAGACTCGTTCAACATCAACAACGTCGCGCTCGTCGACGGAGGCCCGCAGACACTCGGACTGCGGGAGCTGCTGCAGGTCTACGTCTCGCACCGCATCTCGGTGGTCACCCGGCGCACCGAGTACCGGCTCGCCCGACGTCGTGAACGACTGCACCTCGTCGACGGCCTGCTCATCGCGATCCTCGACATCGACGAGGTCATCCAGCTCATCCGCGGCAGCGACGACACCGCCGCCGCGCGCGCCCGCCTGATCGAGGTCTTCGACCTCAGCCAGGTGCAGGCCGAGTACATCCTCGAACTGCAGCTTCGTCGCCTCACGAAGTTCTCGCGCATCGAGCTCGAGGCCGAGCGCGACGAGCTGCGGGCCGAGATCGCCGAACTCGAGGCATTGCTCTCGAGCCGGCACCGCATCGAGGCCCTCGTCTCCGACGAGCTCGCCGAGATCGCCGAGCGCTTCGGAACCCCTCGTCGCACCCTGCTCACCGACGCCCGACCGAGTATCGCCGGTGCCGCCGCCAAGCGCGCCGCGGCGATCCTCGAGGTCGCCGACGTGCCGTGCCGCGTCTTCCTCTCGGCCACCGGCCGCATCGCGCGCGTCGACCTGCCGGTCGGCGACGAAGGTGCGCCCGTCATCAGCGTGCCCGCCCGTCGCAGCAAGCACGACGCGATCCGCTCGACGCTCGACACGACGAGCCGGGCCGAGATCGGCGCCGTCACGAGCCTCGGCCGACTCATCCGCTTCACGCCGGTCGACCTGCCGATGCTGCCGCCGACCTCGGTGCAGCTGGGCGCGGGCGTCAAGATCGGCGACTACCTCGCACTGCCCAACCGCGACGAGAAGGTGCTCGCCATCGTCTCACTCGACGCCGATCGGTCGATCGCGCTCGGCACGAAGCAGGGCGTCGTGAAGCGCGTCTCGACCGGCGCCTACCCGAACAAGCCCGAGTTCGAGGTGATCGGCCTGAAGGCGGGCGACGAGCTCGTCGGCGCCGTGCAGGGCGATGAGAGCGACGAACTCGTGTTCGTGGCCAGCGACGGGCAGTTGCTTCGGTTCCCGGCGGCTTCCGTGCGCCCGCAAGGCTGCCCGGCGGGCGGCATGGCGGGCATCAACCTGGGCGGCGGCGCGCACGTCGTTCACTTCACGAGCATCGCCGTCGACGACGTGCCCGAGGCGGTCGTCGTCACGATCGCGACGACGACCGACACGCTGCTCGGCACCGACCCCGGCAGCGCCAAGGTCAGCGACTTCGCGGAGTTCCCGGCCAAGGGCCGGGCGACCGGCGGTGTGCGCGCGCAGCGCTTCCTGAAGGGCGAAGACGCACTGCATCTCGCCTGGGTCGGTCGGTCGCCCGCGCTGGCCGTCGGGCCCGACGGCACGGCTCGCACGCTGCCCGACGGCGGCGCCAAGCGCGACGCCTCGGGTCAGCCGCTCGAGGCCGTGGTCGGCGCGATCGGCACGCGAATCGGCTGAATCTTTCTTGACGCGGGCACGTTCGGAGGGCATATTCGGGCGTGGCCGGGGTCGGTGACCCACCACGCACGCGCGGCCCGGCCCCGACGAACGGAGCGCTCGATGTCGACGAAGCTGCAGGCGCTGGTCAATGGTCGGGTGCTCGAACGCGGCGATGAGGGCTACGACGCTGCGCGGTCGGTCTGGAACGCGATGGTCGACCGGCGACCGAGATTCATCGTGCAATGCAGGGCTACGTCCGATGTCATCGCCGCGGTGCGGTTCGCCACCGAGCACGCTCTCGAGATCGGCGTCCGCTGCGGCGGTCATGGCATCGTCGGTCACGCGGTGCCCGACGACGGCCTCATGATCGACCTTCGTCCGATGCACGACGTGCACGTCGACGCGGAACGCCGGAGAGCGCACGTGCAGGGCGGTGCGCTGCTCGGCGCACTCGACCTGGCCGCTCAGTCGCACGGGCTGGCGACGACCGCTGGAAACGTGTCGCACACCGGTGTCGGCGGCCTGACGCTCGGCGGCGGCATGGGCTGGCTCGCCCGGCAGCACGGACTCGCCTGCGACAACGTGGTCGCGTTCGAGGTGGTCACGGCGGCAGGCGAGGTACTGCGCGCGAGTGCCGAGTCCCACCCCGATCTGTACTGGGCGCTGCGCGGTGGCGGCGGAAACTTCGGAGTCGTCACCGAGTTCGAGTTCGCGCTGCACTCCGAACCGGGCAACGCCATCTCGGCCGAGCTGCACTATCCCCCGCACGGCGCACGTGATGCGATGCGGCGGTGGCGGGATCTCGCCCCGGATGCACCGCGTCAGGCGACCATGACCGCGATCCTCGGGGAGACCGTGTCGCTGGGGCTGGTGTGGGTCGGGAATCCGGAGCGGGGAGCTGGGTACATCGACGACATGGCAGCCGCGCTCTCCGCCGTCTCGGAGCCGATTGCTCGGGACATCGCGCCGCTCTCGTACCTCGATCTGCAGACTCGCGACGACGACATCGAGGGGCACGCGTGGCGTCGGTACTGGAAGGGCCACTACTTCGCAGAACTGGGTGACGACGCCATCGACGCCGTGCTCGCCCGCGACGGCGACGGACCGCTGAACGCGGAGATCCAGGCCTACGGCGGAGCGATCGCAGACGTCGGCGACGCCGAGACCGCGTTCTCGCATCGGGAGACCGCGTTCGAGTTCGTCGCCGCGACGAAGTGGACCGATCCGGCGGACGACGATCAGCGCGTCGCGGCGGCTCGCGCGTACGCGGCGCCACTCGCTCCGTTCGCGAGCGGCGCGTACGTCAACGCCCTGACCGACGAGGGCGACGCCGGCCTCACTCGCGCGTACACCGAACACAAGCTCGCCCGCCTGATCGCGGTGAAGGACGCCTACGACCCCGCGAACGTCTTCCACCTGAATCAGAACATCAGGCCGACCGTCAGTCGCGCCTGACGCGAGGGAACCTCCTGGAATCCTTGACACGCGGAAATCGCGCAGGATACTTTTGTGCCCACTTCGGGGGACAAGCAAAGACGCCCGTCCACAGGCAACGACGCCCGTTCCACGGAACCGAAGGCGCTCGCCGACCAGGCGAACGAAATCGCTCATTTCAGAAGGAGCACACTGCATGCGCATCACGAGAACACTCGCGCTCGCCGCCACCGCGGCTGCCGCGCTCGCTGTCGGCACGGCAATCCCGGCCGCCGGCGCAACCCCGATCGATGACTCCGACGTTCCCTCCTACCAGGAGTTCGCAGCATCGACCTACCGAGACGTCGACGGCAGCTACATCGTCAACGGAGACGAGGTGATCTCAGACCAGGGCGACCTTCGCAAGTTCTACGACCTGCTCGCCGGGCCCGAGACGCCGACCGATGGCCTCATCGTCAACACGGTCAACGGCGCCGACGACAAGTGGTCGGCTTCGCAGGTCGGCAATCTCACGTATTGCGTGAGCACCAAGTTCGGCACGCGCCACGCCGACGTGGTCAACGCGATGGCGAGCGGTGCGGCCCTCTGGGAGTCCGCATCGTCGAAGATCGACTTCGTGCACGTGAGCAGCGCCGACGGCCAGTGCACGACGCGCAACAAGTCCGTACTGTTCTCGGTCGAGCCGGTGCAGACCTCGCAGTACATCGCCCGGGCGTTCTTCCCGAGCTCGCCCGACCGTCAGCAGAACGTGCTCATCGACGACTCGATCTGGAGCTCGGGATCCTGGACGCCGACGAACATCCTCGGTCACGAGCTCGGCCACACGCTCGGTTTCCGGCACGAGCACACGCGCCCCGAATCGGGCACGTGCTTCGAAGACGTCAACTGGCGGCCGCTGACGCCCTACGACTCGGCGTCGATCATGCACTACCCGCAGTGCAACGGTTCGTCCGATGACCTCTCGATGACGAGCTCCGACCGCACGGGGGCCGTGGCGCTCTACGGCAACTGAGGCACCGCTCGCTCAGAGCACCGAAGAAATCCGCTGGGCCCGGTCGTACACGACCGGGCCCAGCGGCACGTCGTCGATCGAAGACCGGCGGGCGGCGACCTCAGGCGTCGATGCGGTCGCGCTCGAGCGTGTCGGAACTCTCGATGATGAACTCCTTGCGCGGCGCGACATCCGTGCCCATGAGCAGTTCGAAGACCCGACCGGCGTTCTCGGCGTCACCGATGCCCACGCGCCGCAACGTGCGGTGACGGCGGTCCATCGTCGTGGTGGCGAGCTGATCGGCATCCATCTCGCCGAGCCCCTTGTACCGCTGGATCGGGTCTTGATACCGCTTCTTCTGGCGGTCGAGCGTCGCGAGCACACCCTTGAGCTCGGCCTCGGAGTACGTGTAGATCGTCTCGTTCGGCTTCGAGCCCGGGTTCATCACGACGACCCGGTGCAGCGGCGGCACGGCGGCGAAGACCCGACCGTTCTCGATCATCGGCCGCATGTACCGGAAGAAGAGCGTGAGCAGCAGCGTGCGGATGTGCGCGCCGTCGACGTCGGCGTCGGCCATGAGGATGACCTTGCCGTAGCGCGCGGCCTCGAGGTCGAAGCTGCGCCCCGAGCCGGCACCGATCACCTGGATGATCGAGGCGCACTCGGCGTTCGCGAGCATGTCGGCCACGCTCGCCTTCTGCACGTTGAGGATCTTGCCGCGAATCGGCAGCAGGGCCTGGTGCTCGCTGTCGCGAGCGAGCTTCGCCGTGCCGAGCGCCGAGTCGCCCTCGACGATGAACAGCTCGCTGTGCGCGACGTCGTTCGAGCGGCAGTCGACGAGCTTCGCCGGCAGCGACGAGCTCTCGAGTGCGTTCTTGCGGCGCTGCGTCTCTTTGTGCGCACGGGCCGAGATGCGCGACTTCATCTCGGCGACGACCTTGTCGAGCAGCAGTGCCGACTGGTTCTTGTCGTCGCGCTTCGTGGAGGAGAAGCGCGCGCCGAGCTCTTTCGTCAGCACGCTCGAGACGATGGCACGCGCGGCGGGAGTGCCGAGCACCTCTTTCGTCTGGCCCTCGAACTGCGGTTCGGGCAGGCGCACCGTGACGACCGCGGTGAGGCCCGCGAGCACGTCGTCCTTCTCCAGCTTGTCGTTGCCGGCCTTCAGGCGACGAGCGTTCAGCTCGACCTGCTGGCGCAGGAACTTCAGGAGCCCCTGGTCGAAGCCCGCCTGGTGCGTGCCGCCCTTCGGCGTCGCGATGATGTTCACGAACGAGCGGATGACGGTGTCGTACCCGGTGCCCCAGCGCAACGCGATGTCGACCACGCACTCGCGCTTCAGCTCGGTCGGCACCATCGCGCCGCCGTCGGTGAGCACGGGAACGGTCTCGGTGAAGTGGCCGGTGCCCGTGAGGCGCCACACGTCGGTGAGCGCCGCATCGGTCGCCAGGTGCTCGACGAACTCCGAGATGCCTCCGTCGAACTGGAACGAGGTCGTGTGCGGCGCCTCGCCGCGCTCATCGGTGACGTCGATCGCGAGTCCGGGAACGAGGAACGCCGTCTGCCGCGCGCGGCCGAGGAGCTCTTCGGTCTGGAACTCGGCGCCCTTCGTGAAGATCTGGCGATCGGCCCAGTAGCGGATACGCGTGCCGGTGACGCCCTTCTTCACCTTGCCGACCACGCGCAGCTCGCTGCGCTGCTCGAACGGCGTGAACGGCGCGTCGGGCGACGGGGCACCGGAGTCGGCGAAGTTGCCGGGCTCGCCACGGTGGAACGACATGGCCCAGGTCTTGCCGTCGCGGTCGACCTCGACGTCGAGGCGCTCGGAGAGCGCATTGACGACGGATGCGCCGACGCCGTGCAACCCGCCGGAGGCGGCGTAGGAGCCCGAGCCGAACTTGCCGCCGGCGTGCAATTTCGTGAACACGACCTCGACGCCCGAAAGCCCCGTCTTCGGCTCGATGTCCACCGGGATGCCGCGGGCGCGGTCGCGCACCTCGACGCTACCGTCGGGGTGCAGGGTCACGCCGATCTCGTTGCCGTGGCCCGCGAGCGACTCGTCGACCGAGTTGTCGATGATCTCCCAGAGGCAGTGCATGAGGCCGCGGGAGTCGGTCGAGCCGATGTACATGCCGGGTCGCTTGCGCACGGCCTCGAGGCCCTCGAGCACGGAGAGATGGCGGGCGGAATAGTCGGAGCTCACGTCGAACAAGCCTACTGAGCCCCACCGTCACATCCGTTCAGCCACTACGCGCTGAGCGAAATGCCCGGCCCAACGGAAGGAACCGGCCCGCACTCGTGTTTTCATTGATGAACGGAACACCACGCATGAGCGACGAAGGAGGAGCCATGACCCAATACACCGAGACCACCGGTGCGGTCGATGAACTCGAGACCCCTTACGAGCTCACCGCGCTCGATCGATGCGATGCCTGCGGCGCGCAGGCGTACATCCGCGTCGTCGTCGCGAGCGGCGAACTGCTGTTCTGCGCCCACCACGGCCGCAAGCACCAGGAGAAGCTCTCGCAGATCGCGCACAGCTGGCACGACGAGTCGAGCAAGCTGCTCGCTGACCGCAGCTGACCCACCGACTTCACGAACGAACGCCCCGGCTCGTCCGGGGCGTTCGTCGTTTCGGCTCCACGAAGGCGTCAGGCGCAGGACGCCTCAGCGCCTTGAACGGTTCACGACGATCTTCAGGACTCGGAGACGCCCCCGGCCGCGAGCTGCGCAGCTCGAGCGGTCGACGCGTAGGCGTCGACGGCCCGTGACCGCTCCCCCGCGACATACTCGAGCCCGGCACGCGAGGCCATCGTCTCGAGCAGCCGGTCGGCGAACACCGGATTCTTCGCGAGCACTGGCCCGTGCAGGTGGGTGCCGTACACCTCGCCCATGACGGCGCCCTCCTGGCCGGAGTCGCGACCGTTGCCGTGCCCGGCACGGAGGCGACCGAGCGGCGACGCTTCGGCGCCGACGTAGTCGCGCGCGTGGTTCTCGAAGCCGACGAGCAGGCCGAAGCGCGGGCTCTTGACGACGACATCGCCGGTCACCCGCCCCGCACGCGGCACCGAGCGACCCGGCAGGATGCCGAGGCCCTCGACACTGCGACCGCTCGCGAGCTCGATGCCCCAGCTCAGCAGTTCCCAGCCGGTGCCGATCGAGAGGATCGGAACGCCCTCGGTGCCCCAGCGGCGGAACTCGTCGTGCATCGTGAGCAGCAGTTCGCGGCTCTCGTCGAGCGATGAGTCGCTGCCGGAGCCGAGCACGATCGCGTCGACGCGGGGCGGCAGCTGCGCCGCCGTCTCGACCTCGACGACCTCGGCCTCGAGCCCGGCCCACCGCGCCCGCGTCGCGAGCACGCGGGCGTTCTCGGCGTCGCCGTTCGTGTTCTGGAGTCGGGGAAGCAGCGAGACGATCGAGAGGGTCATTCTGCTCCAGCGAGTCCGAGGTGGGCGCGAGTGCGGCGCATGGCGTCGGCCGTGAAGACGATCGTCTTGACGCCTGATGCGGGCGCCGGCATTGCGAGGAAGTCGTCGACTGCGGTGCCGAGGTCCGGCTCGACACGGTCGATCTCGACACCGTCGTAGGCGAGCATGAGCGCCGCCTCGGCCGACTTCGAACCCGACACGATCGAGACCCGGCCGAGCGAACCGGCATCCGACGGCCAGAAATAGGAGGGGTCGCGCACGTCGGAACCGATCGCGAACAGGATCTGCTCGGTGCCCGGTGCGATGCTGTCGACGTTCAGCTGGTAGCTCGCGGGATTCTGCACGAGCACGAACTCGACGTCGTGACCGCGCACGGTCGTGCGCTCGCCCCGGCCGAAGACCGCGGGGATCGCGCTCAGCGCGTCAGCAGCGGTCGCGCTCGAGAAGCGCTCGCCGAGCACGGCCTTCGCCGTGGCGTAGGCCGCGGCGGCATCGACGGCGTAGTGCACGCCCCGAGCCGGCAGACCGATCGACACGGATGCCCCGGCGTCGTCGAGCACCGCAGCGGCGCCGTCGACCGCCTCGACGAGCACGTCGGTGCCGCTCTCGAGGCGGGTCTCGCTCGTCTGCGTGTACCCGAGTCCGCGCGGCGACGCCGCGAGCACGGAATCGGTGACGCCGAAGCGGTGCACCGCGACCTCGGGCCGGACTCGGTCGGCGAGCCGCTCGAGGTACGCGTCATCGGCGTTCACGACGATCGACTCGCCGGCGCGCGCCGCGATGCGCGCGAGCATCGAGGCGACCATCTCGGAGTCGTGGAATCGGTCGATCTGGTCGACCATGACGTTCGTGAGGCAGACGACTCGCGCATCGACGCCCTGCATGACGAGCGCGCCATGACCCTCGTCCATCTCGAGCACCGCGACGTCGCCGGGCACGCGCCCGCGCCAGTCGGCCTGTTCGAGCAGCGCGGAGGTGAGGCCTTGGCTGATGTTCGCCGTCGACGGGTTGGTGAAGACGTCGACGCCGTGGGCGCGGAGGATCGCGACGAGCATCTTGGTCGTCGTCGACTTGCCGCTCGAACCCGAGACGACGACGAGGCCCTGGGGGAACCCCGAGAGCGTGCGCTTCAGGTAGTTCGGGGCGATGCGGTTGACGACGAGGCCGGGAACAGCCGATCCGCCGCCGGGCTTGCGCAGCCGGGCGGCGAATCGGGTGAGCCTGCCGACGAGGATCGCCGGCGCGTAGCGCACTGGCGGCCTACTCGAGGTAGTCGCGGAGCGACTGCGAGCGCGAGGGGTGACGCAGCTTCGCCATCGTCTTGGACTCGATCTGGCGGATGCGCTCGCGCGTGACGCCGAAGGTGTCGCCGATCTGGTCGAGCGTCTTCGGCATGCCGTCGCCGAGACCGAAGCGCATGCGGATGACGCCCGCCTCGCGCTCGCTCAGCGAGTCGAGGAGCGACTCGAGCTGCTTCTGCAGCATCGTGAAGCCGACCGCGTCGGCCGGGACGACCGCCTCGGTGTCTTCGATCAGGTCGCCGAACTCGCTGTCGCCGTCTTCACCGAGGGGCGTGTGCAGCGAGATGGGCTCGCGACCGTACTTCTGCACCTCGATGACCTTCTCGGGGGTCATGTCGAGTTCGCGGCTGAGCTCTTCGGGCGTGGGTTCGCGGCCCAGGTCTTGCAGCATCTGGCGCTGCACGCGGGCGAGCTTGTTGATGACCTCCACCATGTGCACGGGGATGCGGATGGTGCGCGCCTGGTCGGCCATGGCGCGGGTGATCGCCTGGCGGATCCACCACGTCGCGTACGTCGAGAACTTGAAGCCCTTGGTGTAGTCGAACTTCTCGACCGCACGGATGAGGCCCAGGTTGCCCTCTTGAATGAGGTCGAGGAACTGCATGCCGCGACCCGTGTAGCGCTTGGCGAGCGAGACCACGAGGCGGAGGTTCGCGCCGAGCAGGTGGCTCTTGGCGCGCTGTCCGTCTTTCGCGACCCACTGCAGCTCACGACCGAGCTGCGAGCGCTTCTCGGCGTCGGTCATGTGCGACAGCTTCTCTTCGGCGAACAGGCCTGCCTCGATGCGCATCGCGAGCTCGACCTCTTCGGCCGCGTTCAGGAGCGCGACCTTGCCGATCTGCTTCAGGTAGTCCTTGACGGGGTCGGCCGTCGCACCCGTGATGGCGCTCGAGTAGACCGGCACCTCGTCTTCGTCGTCGACCGCGCGCAGCACGAGCGCACCCGTGGGGTGCGGCTCGACCGCGACGGCCTTCGTGTCGTCGTCGCCGTCATCGGTGGCCGAGTCATCGGCGACCTCGATGTCGACGACCTCTTCGCCCTCGTCGTCGTCGCTCTTGGCCTTCGCCTTGCCGCGGGGCTTGGTCGCGGTCTTCGCGGTCGTTGCGCGCGGCGTCTTCGCCGCGGGGGTGGCCGCGGCCTTCGCCGTCGTCTTCGCGGCGGTCGACTTCGCGGCGGTCGCGCGCTTCGCAGCGGGCTTCTCCGCCTCGCTCGCGGCCGTCGTCGCTTTCGTCGTTGCCATTCGTTGAACCTCTCCTACCGTCGTGCCCGCTGGTCCTCACGGATTCGGCTCATGCACTCGGTCCGGTCGTTTCGGACGCATCGATTCGACGCACCGTTTTTGGACACTATGAGGACCCATGTCAAGTCCGCTGCATCGGCGTGGTCTTTCACCACGCCAGCGGGCCAGAACGGGTCCTGCCTCCATTATACAGACGTCTGCACCGCAAACCGCCTGATCTGGGGCCCGACCCGCCCTCTCATTGATACAACAGCCCCGCGGAGGCGGGCATTCCCCGCCGTGCTCAGCGCCCGCGCGGCGTGTCGTCGTCGTTCGCGCGGCGGAACGCGAGGAATTTCTCGAGCTCGGCGGCGATCTCATCGGCCGACGGGAGCTCGCCGTCTTCGTCGGTCAGTGGAGACCGGAGGGTGGTGCCCTCCATGTAGGAGTCGTGTCGCTGCTCGAGCGTGCCCACGAGCTTGCCGAGCTCGGTGTTCTCCGACACCTGCTCGTCGATGCGGGCGATGAAGTCGCGCCCCTGTTCGCGCAGCGCATCTGTCGGGAAGATGCGGCCGGTCGCCGCGCTGATCGCCTCGAGCGCGGTGATCGCCGCAGACGGGTACTCGGCGTCGGAGAGGTAGTGCGGGATCAGGAGCACGAACCCGGTCGTCGGGTGGTCGAGCTCTTGGAGCCGGAACTCGACGAGGTGCAGCACGTTGGCGGGCACCTGCGTCGTCGGACGCCAGATCGACATCGCCTCGATGAGCTCGGAGCGGTTGCCGCTCACCGTCACTCCGACGGGCCGCGTGTGCGGCACCGGCATGGGAATGGAGTTGATCCACGTGGTCGACGAGACCTCGAACTGCTCGATCAGGCCGACGACGGCCGAGCTGAAGCGCTGCCACTGGTAGTCGGGTTCGAACCCGGTGAGCAGCAGGAACTGCTGCCCCAGCTCGTCGACCGCGAGGTCGAGGCTCAGCCGCGGGGGCGTGTAGTCGGTGAGGTGGTCGCCCTCGAAGAGGATGATCGGGCGGCGAGCACGGTAGTCGAGCAGTTCGTCGGCCTCGAATGACGCCACGACGGTGCTGTCGAGGGTCGACAGCAGGTACTCGGTGGTCTGCGCGACCGCCCCGCCAGCGTCGGCGTAGCCGGTGAGACCCGCGACCAGCGGAAGCCCGGCGGGAACGATCACGTCGGGGTTCAGCTCGTACAGGGAGCGGGGGTCTCGCATGCTTCCAGCCTACTGAGGCCTGCTGCGCCCTCCCCCGGATGGCGGTCGTCCACGTGATGCCGAGAGCGAACACGTACGATCGACCGCATGGCTGTTCCCACCCTCTCCGTGACCGACTCCCCCGCTTCCGGCTCCGACGCCGACGTCGTACTGCTCGCCGCCCGAAAGGGTGCCGACGGCCCAGAACTCCTGGCCGGGCCCGGCTTCGAATGGGTGGCCCCCGTGCTCGAGACGCTCGACGTCAGCGGCGCGGCCGAAGAACTCATCCGAGTCCCCGGCGCTGGCGGTGGCCCGCGCGTCGTCGCGGTGGTCGGCATCGGCGAGCGAGCGGATGCCGCGAGCCTCCGCCTCGCCGCAGGTGCCGCACTCCGCCAGCTGAAGGGCGAGCTCGCGGTGGCGATCGCGATCCCGACCGAGGACGCCGACACCGCCTCCGCGCTCCTCGAGGGCGCCGGTCTCGGCGCCTATGGCTACGACGGCTTCAAGTCGGAGACGCGACCACGGCCGACGAGCATCGCGCTGCACTCGACGTTCGACGGCGCGGCAGTCGGCGTCGACCGGGTCCGCGCGGTCGTCACGGCCGTCGCGACCACGAAGGACCTCGTCAACATGCCGCCGGCCGACCTCTCCCCCGCACGACTCGCCGAGATCGCCGTCGAGACGGCCTCCGCAGCGGGCATCGGCGCGAAGGTCTGGGACGAGCAGGCCCTCGCGGCCGACGGGTTCGGAGGCATCCTCGCCGTCGGTCAGGGCTCGAGTCGCGGACCGAGGCTCGTACGCCTCGACTACCGGCCCGACGCGGCATCCGCTCATCTCGCCCTGGTCGGCAAGGGCATCACCTACGACTCGGGCGGAATCTCGCTGAAGCCGATGACTTCGCTCGTCGGCATGAAGACCGACATGGCCGGCGCCGCGACGGTGCTCTCGGCGATGGTGGCGCTCGCCGAGCTCCAGGTGCCGATCCGGGTCACCGGGTGGCTCTGCATCGCCGAGAACCTGCCGTCGTCGACCGCGGTGCGCCCGAACGACGTGCTGCGGATCCGCGGCGGCAAGACCGTCGAGGTCATCAACACCGACGCAGAGGGTCGGCTCGTGCTCGCCGACGGCCTCGTCGCCGCGAGCGAGGAGCAGCCCGACGCGATCGTCGACGTCGCGACCCTCACCGGTGCGCAGGTGGTCGCCCTCGGGCACCGCATCGCGGGACTCATGGGCGACGAGGATCTCGTCGGGCAGGTGCGAGCCGCCGCCGACTCGGTCGACGAGTCGACCTGGCCGATGCCGCTGCCCCGCGACCTCATGCCGTACCTGAAGTCGGACGTCGCCGACCTCGCGAACACCAAGCTCGGCATGACGGTGCCCGGCATGCTCCTCGCGGGCGTCTTCCTGCAGGAGTTCGTCGGCCTGCGCGAGGGCACCGAAACGCGCATCCCGTGGGCGCACATCGACATCGCAGGGCCCTCGAACAACACGGCGGCCGGCTACGGCTTCACCGGATCGGGCGCCACGGGCATCGCCGTTCGCACGCTCGTGCGTCTGGGCGAGCAGCTCGCCGCAGAGTAGTAAGGTCATATGGGCGAGAACCTCGCCCATACACCCTGCCCCGGCAACGAACCGGGGGCAGTCCGTGTCGCAGATCTGGTGCGCAAGGGAGAGAGCGTTTGTCCGAGCAGAACTTTGACATTGTCGTCCTGGGCGGAGGCAGCGCCGGTTACGCCGCTGCGATCCGTGCCGTCGAACTCGGCATGACCGCCGTGGTGATCGAGAAGGACAAGCTCGGCGGTACGTGTCTGCACCGCGGCTGCATCCCCACGAAGGCACTGCTGCACTCGGCAGAGGTCGCCGAGGTCGCACGCGAGTCCGCGAAGTACGGCGTCAAGGCCTCGTTCGAGGGCGTCGACATCGCCGGCGTCTCCGCCTACCGCGAGGGCATCGTGGCGAGCAAGTGGAAGGGCCTGCAGGGCCTGCTGAAGGCGCGCGGCATCCCCGTGGTCGCCGGTGAGGGTCGCCTCGCCGGGGCGAACACCGTCGCCGTCGGCGATGACACCTACGTCGGCAAGAACGTCGTGCTCGCCACCGGCTCGTACTCGCGTTCGCTCCCCGGCCTCGAGATCGGCGGCCGCGTCATCACGAGCGAGCAGGCGCTCGAGCTCGACTTCATCCCCAAGAAGGTCGCCGTGCTCGGCGGTGGCGTCATCGGCGTCGAGTTCGCGAGCGTCTGGAACTCCTTCGGCGCCGAGGTCACCATCATCGAAGCGCTGCCCCACCTCGTTCCCAACGAGGAGGAGACGATCTCGAAGCAGCTCGAGCGCGCGTTCCGCAAGCGCGGCATCGAGTACTCGCTCGGCGTGCGCTTCCAGAGCGTGACCCAGAACGACGACGGCGTCGTCGTGACGCTCGAGAACGGCACCACCTACGAGGCCGAACTGCTCCTCGTCGCCGTCGGCCGCGGCCCCGTCACGCAGAACCTCGGCTACGAAGAGGCCGGCATCACGATCGACCGCGGCTTCGTCATCACGAACGACCGCCTCGAGACCAGCGTCCCGGGCGTCTACGCCGCCGGCGACATCGTTCCCGGACTCCAGCTCGCGCACCGCAGCTACCAGCAGGGCATCTTCATCGCCGAGGAGATCGCGGGCCTCGCCCCGATCGTCGTCGAAGACGTGAACATCCCGAAGATCACCTACTGCGAGCCCGAGGTCGCCTCCGTCGGCTACACCGAGGCCAAGGCCGCCGAGAAGTTCGGCGCCGACCAGGTGTCGTCGTTCGAGTACAACCTCGCCGGCAACGGCAAGAGCTCGATCCTCGGCACGTCGGGCTCGATCAAGGTCGTTCGCGTGAACGAGGGCCCCATCGTCGGCGTCCACATGATCGGCGGCCGCGTCGGCGAACTCATCGCCGAGGCGCAGCTCGCCGTCAACTGGGAGGCGTACCCCGAAGACATCGCTCCGTTCATCCACGCCCACCCGACCCAGGGCGAGGCATTCGGCGAAGCGGTGCTGAAGCTGGCCGGCAAGCCGCTCCACGCCATTTGAACCGGTCGATCCCATCCACGACTGCAATAAGCTAGAAAGCGTTCCCACGCTGTGAAGGAGACAAGCGCATGAGCGAATCCGTCAGCCTCCCGGCACTCGGAGAGAGTGTCACTGAGGGCACGGTCACCCGCTGGCTGAAGAATGTCGGCGACCGTGTCGAGGTCGACGAGCCGCTGCTCGAGGTCTCGACCGACAAGGTCGACACCGAGATCCCGTCGCCCGTCGCAGGTGTCATCGAGGCGATCCTCGTCCAGGAGGACGAGACCGTCGAGGTCGGCACCGCGCTCGTGACGATCGGGGACGGTTCGGGTGCAGCAGCAGCTGCACCGGCCGAACCCGAGGCCGCAGCGCCCGCGGCGGAGGCTGCTCCGGCAGCGCCCGCCGAGCCCGCGGCCCCGGCAGCCCCCGCGGCACCGGCAGCCGAGCCCGTCGCTCAGGCACCAGCAGCTCCGGCGGCTCCGGTGGCCGAGCCCGTGACTCAGGCACCTGCTGCGCCTGCAGCTCCGGTCGCCGAGCCCGCCGCTCAGGCACCCGCTGCTCCGCAGGCCCCCGCCGCTCCGGCCGCAGAGCCCGTCGCCCAGGCGCCGGCAGCACCTGCTGCTCCCGCTGCTCCGGCTGCGGAACCCGCCGCCCCGGCACCAGCAGCTCCGGCGGCCGCTCCGGCAGCACCTGCCGCTCCCGCGGCACCGACCGGAGGCTCGCACGCGGGCGCCGCCGGCTACGTCACGCCGATCGTCCGCAAGCTCGCGAACGAGCAGGGCGTCGACCTCTCCAGCGTCACGGGCACCGGCGTCGGCGGTCGCATCCGCAAGCAGGACGTCATCTCGGCGAACGTCGCGCCCGCGGCATCCGCTGAGGCAGCGCCTGCGCGTCAGGAACTCGAGATCTCGCCGTTGCGCGGCACCACGGTGCCGATGACGCGCCTGCGCAAGGTCGTCGCGGAGCGCGCCGTCGTCTCGATGACGTCGACCGCTCAGCTCACGACGGTCGTCGAGGTCGACGTGACCCGCGTTGCGCGCCTGCGCGACAAGGTGAAGGGCGACTTCCTCGCGAAGACCGGCAACAAGCTCTCGTTCCTGCCGTTCTTCGCGATGGCGGCGGCCGAGGCGCTTCGCGCGTACCCGATCATCAACTCGACCGTCGACGGCGACAGCATCGTCTACCCGGCACAAGAGAACATGAGCATCGCGGTCGACACCGAGCGCGGCCTCCTCACCCCGGTGATCCGCGACTCGGCCGAGCTCGACATCGCCGGCCTCGCCGCGCAGATCGCCGACCTCGCCGAGCGCACGCGCAACAACCAGCTGAAGCCCGATGAGCTGTCGGGGGGCACCTTCACCCTGACGAACACCGGCTCGCGCGGTGCGCTGTTCGACACGCCGGTCGTGTTCCTGCCCCAGTCGGCGATCCTCGGCACCGGCACCGTCGTGAAGCGCCCCGTGGTCGTCTCGACCGACGGCGCCGATGCGATCGCCGTGCGCTCGATGGTCTACCTGGCGCTCTCGTACGACCACCGCATCATCGACGGCGCCGACGCCGCCCGCTTCCTCACCGCCGTCAAGCAGCGGCTCGAAGAGGGCGCGTTCGAGGGCGACCTCGGCCTTTAGCCGAAGCACTCTCGAAGTCGCCAACCGGCCTCGCCCCTCATCACGAGGAGCGAGGCCGGTTCTCGTTCGCCGGTCGCGTAGGGAACGGTGACGAGCACCGCCGACCCCATGTCGGCTGCCACGGCGATGCCGTCAGTGGCGAACGCCGGCGGGCCGTCTCCACCGTCACGAGCGACGGCCATCGCGGCGACATCGTCGGATTCGGCGGCCGAGCCCGGCTGCACCACCGTCTCGAGGCAGGACAGGTCGAGCTCGTCGAAGCATGCGGCGCGCCGGTCGAGCAGCTCCTGCACGGCGGCCACGACATCGTCGCCCGTGGTCGGATCGTCCGGCGGGGCGGTCGTCGCGACCGGCTCCGCATCGGGGGTCACGGCTTCGCCAGTCGCTGGTGCCGGCGCGACGGCGGGGCCCGTGGCACTCGAGGACACGGCGTCACTCGTCTCGGGCGGCACGAGCGTCAGCAGCAGCACGAGCGCGCCACCACCCATCAGTGCGCCGACGATCAGGGCTGGCCGCCGCCGGCGCATCGCCGCCGCCAGCCTGTTCCGAACACCGAGCGGCGTGCCGGTCGAGGGTGGCAGCTCTGCACGGTCGCCGGCAGAACCTGTGCCTGCCAGGAAGGCGGGCCACTGCGCGAGGTCGAGCATCGTGCGGATCGCACCGCGCGCGGGCGCCTCGGAAGCGCCACCGGGCTCGTCGCGCCCGATCGTGGCACCGGCTTCGAGCGGGGCCGTCACTCGCGACGGGAGACGGCCCGCCCGAGGTGCCGCGACGTCCACTCCGCGGATCGGCGCGGGATCGGCCGCTCCGAACAGTGCGCGTTCGAGCTCCGCCTCGCACGGCGTGAACGGCCTGGTCGCCAGCCGCGACTGCACGAGTTCGACCACGGCGGCGAACCGCTCCGGATGCTCCGTCGCAGCGGTCACCTCGGCGACCAGGTCCGCGAGGGCGAGGTGGCCTGCTCGAAGCAGCGGAGTGCGCTCATGAGGCGCCGCGGGCAGCCGTTCGAGCCCGCCGAGGCCGATGAGGCGCGGGCGCCCATCACCGTCGAGCAGCACGTCGCCGGGCGACAACCGCGTGTGCACGAACCCTCGGCGGGCGAGATCGCCGACCGCGACCGTGATCGGCGCGAGGATCGTAACCGCCTCGCCGGCCGAGATGCGACGCTCGCCGATGACGCGCGAGATCGGCGCGCCCGCCAGGCGTTCGACCGCAAGCGCGCAGCGCCCGTCGTCGAGGGTCGCGACGTCGAAGAGCGCAGGCAGCGAGCCCGAGGCATCCGTCGACATCGCCTCGATCTCGAGGGCGATCGCCTCCCCGCTCGCTGAGGCGTCGTAGACCCGTACGACGACGAGCGGGGCGGGTTCGTCGTCGGTGCGGTCGACGGCGGCGAGGAAGACGTCGGCGCGCTCCCCCGACGCGATGCGCCGGAGCAGCCGATACCCCGCGAGGGTCGTCTCCGCGGGTTTGCGGCCCGCGGGCAGTGCGTCGTCGCGGCCGGGCACTGCGTCGCCGTCGTCGCCGGCGCCGCGACGCGCGCCTCGTCTGGTGGATCGAACCATGCCTCCGAGCCTCGTCGCCGACGCCCGCCGCCGACGCCCGAGACGCGTGTCTGTGGAGCATCGCCCGACCGCGACGACTGTCGAGGAGGAGTGACCTAAGCTGAATCCCATGCTCGACATCGTCGTCACGGGGCTAAGCGCCAACTCCGTGCCGTACATCGAGGGTCTCGACCTTCAGCGCGCCGTCCATCGCGCGGTTGTCGGGGGCGAACGCCCCGACACCGTACTCCTCCTGGAGCACCCCTCCGTCTACACCGCGGGCAAGCGCACAGCGCCCGACGAGCGGCCGACCGACGGGACTCCCGTCATCGACGTCGACCGCGGCGGAAAGATCACCTGGCACGGACCCGGCCAACTCGTCGGATATCCGATCCTGCGTCTGCCGGAACCGATCGACGTCGTCGGATACGTCCGACGGCTCGAGGGCATCCTCATTGACGTGCTCGCCGACATCGGCCTCGAATCACGTCGCGTCGACGGCAGGTCCGGCGTATGGGTCGGGCCTCCCGGCCATGAGAACAAGATCGCCGCCATCGGCATCAGGGTCGAGAGCGGCGTCACCATGCACGGCTTCGCCCTCAACGCGAGCAACGAACTCGACGCGTACGACCGGATCGTCGCGTGCGGCATCCGCGACGCGGGAGTGACCACGATCAGCCGGGAGCTCGGTCGCACCGTGACCCCGGCCGATCTCATCGAACCCATCTCCGCGCGATTCCGCGCCGAGGCGGCGATCGCCGCGTGAGCACCGCACCAGAGGGGCGCAAGATGCTGCGCCTCGAGATCCGCAACGCCCAGACGCCGATCGAACGCAAGCCCGAGTGGATCAAGACGCGCGCGAAGATGGGACCCGAGTACCGGGCGCTGCAGTCGCTCGTGAAGAGCGAAGACCTGCACACCGTGTGCCAGGAAGCCGGATGCCCCAACATCTACGAGTGCTGGGAGGACCGCGAGGCGACCTTCCTCATCGGCGGCTCGCAGTGCACCCGGCGCTGCGACTTCTGCCAGATCGACACCGGCAAGCCCGCCGATTTCGACGCCGACGAACCGCGTCGCGTCGGCGAGTCGGTGGTGAGCATGCAATTGCGCTACTCGACCGTCACGGGCGTCGCCCGCGACGACCTGGCCGACGGCGGCGCGTGGCTGTACGCCGAGACGATCCGCGAGATCCATCGCCAGTCCCCCGGCACCGGAGTGGAGATCCTCGTCCCCGACTTCAACGGAGTGCCCAAACCGCTGCAGCAGGTCTTCGACGCCGAGCCCGAGGTGTTCGCGCACAACGTCGAGACGGTGCCGCGCATCTTCAAGCGCATCCGCCCGGCGTTCCGCTACGAGCGGTCGCTCGACGTGATCACGCAGGGACGTGCTGCCGGCCTCATCACGAAGTCCAACCTCATCCTCGGCATGGGCGAGGAGCGGGCGGAGGTGTCGCAGGCGCTCCAAGACCTGCACGACGCCGGAACCGACATCATCACGGTCACGCAGTACCTGCGGCCGAGCCCCCGGCACCTACCGGTCGCGCGGTGGGTGCGCCCCGAGGAGTTCATCGAGATCAAGGAGGAGGCCGAGGCGATCGGCTTCCTCGGCGTGCTCGCGGGGCCGCTCGTGCGTTCCTCCTACCGAGCAGGCCGCCTCTGGGCGCAGTCGATGCAGGCGAAGGGCCGGCAACTGCCAGCCGAGCTCTCGCATCTCGCCGACGCATCGCTCGGCTTCGCGCAGGCGGTCGGCTAGCGGCATCCCCGTCTCGGACCGCGTGCAGATCGCGGTCCGAGACGGCCCTCCGCGCCGGTATCCTTGAGAACATGGCACGCACCAAGGACGCATCGAAGGCTCAGAAGGAGCCCGGCCGCATGAAGCAGATGTGGCAGGTCTTCCAGATGACCCGCCGCTACGATTCCACCGCGCAGTGGCTGATGCTCCTCGGTTTCCTCGCCCCGGTGGTCGTGAGCCTCGGTCTGGCGCTCTGGCTGAGCGAGGGCAACGGCTTCACGATCGCCCTCTGGGTCGTCGCGGGCGTGCTCGCGGGTCTCCTGATCGCGCTCGTGATCCTCGGCCGCCGTGCCGAGCGCGCCGCGTACTCGCAGATCGAGGGCCAGCCCGGCGCCGTCGGTGCCGTGCTCCGCAGCGGACTCCGCGGCGGCTGGGTCGGCAACGAGATGCCCGTCGCCGTGAACGGAAAGACGCAGGACGCCGTCTACCGCGCCGTCGGGCGCGGCGGCGTCGCGCTCATCAGCGAAGGCCCCGTCTCGCGCACGAAGCGCATGCTCGACGACGAGCAGCGCAAGGTCACCCGCATCCTGCCGAACGTGCCGGTCACCCTGCTCTCCGTCGGCGACGACGAGGGCTCGATCGCGCTCCACCGGCTCCCGGGGGCACTGCGCAAGACGAAGAAGGCGCTCACCAAGCCCGAGGTGCTCGCGGTCTCCAACCGCCTCAACTCGCTCCAGACCTCCCTGCCGATTCCGAAGGGCATCGACCCGATGAAGGCGCGGCCCCAGCGCGGCAAGATGCGCTGACCCAGCATTGAACGAACGAGCGCGGCATCCGATTCATCCGGATGCCGCGTTCTCGTGTTTCGCCTCAGTAGCGGATGAGCACCGTGCCGGCGACCTTGTCGTGGAAGCCGCGCTGGTCGGAGTCCCAGACGAGGGCCGGCACCACGATCAGGAGCAGTGCCGTACGCACGACCGGGCGCCAGGCACCCACCCAGCCGCCGGCGAGCGGAATCACCCGCATGCCGAGCAGACGGTGCCCGAGGCTGCCGCCGATCGTCGGGATGAACACGATCTGCAGCAGCGCGAAGACGAGCGGCGTCACCCAGGTGTACGCCACCGACTCGTACGGCGTGAAGAGCAGCGAGATGAGCATCGCACTCGCCCAGTCGATGAGGAGTGCGGCGAGACGCCGACCGGCTCGTGCGACGGAGCCGCGCCCCTCGCTCGGCAGCCCGAGCCGCTCCCCGGGCCACCGGCTCGGCTCGAGGTCTCCGAAGGTCTGGGGTTTCGCGTCAGGCACCGAATGAGTCTACCGAGTGGCGCTGGGCGTAACATGGCCGAAACATTCCGGTCACGGCAGGGAAACGGCACCCGGCTAGCGTCACTACCGGCTCTGAAAGTCCGTCCGGTTCTAGTCCTCTTGGAGACTGCGCAAACATGTTCAGCGATTCGTCCGAAGTTCTCAAGTTCATCAAGGAGACGGATGTCAAGTTCCTCGACATCCGCTTCACCGATCTTCCGGGCGTGCAGCAGCACTTCAACATCCCGGCCTCCACTGTCGATGAAGAGTTCTTCACCGTCGGCCAGCTCTTCGACGGCTCCTCGATCCGCGGCTTCGCGAACATCCACGAGTCCGACATGCAGCTCATCCCCGACGTGACGACGGCGTACGTCGACCAGTTCCGTGCCGAGCGCACGCTCGTCATGGTCTTCGACATCTACAACCCGCGCAACGGCGAGATCTACTCGAAGGACCCGCGTCAGGTCGCCAAGAAGGCCGAGAAGTACCTCGCCTCGACCGGCATCGCCGACACCGCGTTCTTCGCTCCAGAGGCCGAGTTCTACATCTTCGACGACGTGCGCTACGAGATCAACCAGTACTCCAGCTTCTACTCGGTCGACTCCGAAGAGGGCGCGTGGAACAGCGGCCGCAAGGAAGAGGGCGGCAACCTCGGCAACAAGACCCCCTACAAGGGCGGCTATTTCCCGGTCAGCCCCGTCGACAAGACTGCAGACCTGCGCGACGACATCACCCTCAAGCTCATCGAGGCCGGCTTCGTGCTCGAGCGTTCCCACCACGAGGTGGGCACCGGCGGCCAGCAGGAGATCAACTACCGCTTCGACACGATGGTGCACGCGGCCGACGACATCCTGAAGTTCAAGTACATCGTCAAGAACACGGCCGACCAGTGGGGCAAGAGCGCAACGTTCATGCCGAAGCCGCTCTTCGGCGACAACGGCTCGGGCATGCACACCCACCAGTCGCTCTGGAGCGAGGGCAAGCCCCTCTTCTACGACGAGGCCGGCTACGGCGGGCTCTCCGACCTCGCGCGCTGGTACATCGGCGGCCTGCTGAAGCACGCTCCCGCCGTGCTCGCATTCACCAACCCGACGGTGAACTCCTACCACCGCCTCGTTCCCGGCTTCGAGGCTCCCGTCAACCTCGTGTACTCGGCGGGCAACCGTTCGGCATCGATCCGCATCCCGATCACGGGCACGAACCCCAAGGCCAAGCGCATCGAGTTCCGCGCGCCGGATGCCTCGGGCAACCCGTACCTCGCGTTCGCCGCGCAGCTCATGGCGGGCCTCGACGGCATCAAGAACCGCATCGAGCCGCACGAGCCGGTCGACAAGGACCTCTACGAGCTTCCCCCCGAGGAGGCCAAGGCCATCCCCCAGGTTCCCGGCTCCCTCGGCGAGGCGCTCGACGCGCTCGAGGCCGACCACGACTTCCTCCTCGAGGGCGGCGTGTTCACCAAGGAGCTCATCGAGACGTGGATCGACTACAAGCGCGAGAAGGAGCTGAAGCCGCTGGCTCAGCGTCCCCACCCGTTCGAGTTCGAGCTCTACTACGGCGTCTGATCCTGCAGCCCCCTCTGCAGTCCCCAAGATCCGAGAGCTGCATCCCCCCGCAGCCCGAGGATCCGACCCGGATGGGCCCGCACCGCTTCGGCGGGGCGGGCCCATTCGCCGTTCGAGCGACACCCGAGCTGGTTGAGGAGCGCTCGACGAAGGCGTGCCGGTCTCGAAACCTGCCTGCACGACGCGTGAGTTTCGAGACGGCGCTGGCGCGCCGCCTCAACCCACGGCTGACCTCAGCCGATCGACGGCTCGCGACGTGGCTCGACCCCGTAGAAACCGCGATCGAAGACGGCGCGCGCGCGTCGCGTGACGTGCAGGTAGTCCTGCTCGAGCTGGGTCGCCGAGCCCGGCGGATAGCCCATGATGCGGGCGACGCCCTCGAGCTGCGATCGCTCGACAGGCAGCACGTCGGTCGTGCGATCGAGCCAGAGGGTGAGCGCCGATCGGGCACGTGAGGCGAAGATCCAGGCCGCGCGGAGCGTCTCGGCATCGGATGCCTCGACGAGTCCGTGCCCCACCGCTGCTGCCAGAGCATCGAGCGTCGAGGTTGTGCGCAGCGCCGGCACGGCGGCAGCGTGCTGCAGCTGGATGAGTTGCACGAACCATTCGACGTCGGAGAGCGAACCGCGACCGAGCTTCAGGTGTCGATTCGGGTCGGCGCCCTGCGGTAGGCGCTCGTTCTCGACGCGGGCCTTGATGCGTTTCACCTCGCGCACGTCGCGCTCGCTGATCGCCTCGGGGTAGCGCACGGTGTCGGCGAGTTCGGTGAACTCCTCGATGAGCGCGCGATCGCCCGCCACCCCGCGGGCACGCAACAGAGCTTGCGCCTCCCAGGTGAGGGACCACCTCGCGTAGTACGCGCGGTAGGCGTCGAGCGAGCGGGCGACGACGCCGTTGCGGCCCTCGGGTCGCAGGTCGGCGTCGAGGTCGAACGGCAGGCGCGCGTCTTCGGTCAGACGCACGAGTTCTGCCACGATGCGGAGCGCCCGCGAATGCGCGGCGTCGGGCGCGGCATCCGTCGCCCGGTAGACGTAGATGATGTCGGCATCGGAACCGATGCCGAGCTCGCGGCCGCCGAAGCGGCCCATGCCGATCACCGCGAACTCGATGCCGTCGGGCTCGCCGCCGCGGATCGCGGCGACGAGCGCGGCGATGTGATTCTCGGTGACGTCGCTGAGCGCGTGGCCGAGTTCTTCGACGGTGCAGACATCGAGAATTCCGGACAGCGCGAGCCGAAGCACTTCACGGCGACGGATGGCGCGGAAGATCTTGGCCGCCACGTCGGGCTCTTCATGACGTCGCAGCACCGCCCGGGTCTCGTCTTCGAGCGCCGCGATCGATCGGGGCCGCAGCTCGTCGAGGTCTTCGAGCCACGCGACCGACTCGGGGCTGCGCTCCAGTAGTTCGGCGGCGAAGCGGGAACCCGAGAGCACGCGCGTCAGGCGCAGCGCCGCATCGGACGAATCGCGAAGCAGGCGCAGGTACCAGTGCGTCGTGCCGAGCGTGTCGCTGAGCCGCCGGAACGAGAGCAGCCCGAAGTCGGGGTCGGTGCCGTCGGCGAACCACGAGATGAGCACCGGCATGAGGTTGCGCTGGATCTGCGCGCGCCGCGAGACCCCCGTGGTGAGCGCCGCGATGTGAGCGAGGGCGCCGCGCGGGTCACGGAATCCGATCGCCGCGAGGCGAGCTTCTGCCTGCGCGCTCGTGAGCCCGAGACCGGAGGCCGGAAGCGCCGCCACGGCCGCCAGCAACGGGCGGTAGAAGAGTCGCTCGTGCAACCCGCGCACGCGCTGGCGAGTGGCCAGCCACACCGCAATGAGCTCATCGGCCGTGCGCCCCAGGCCCGAGGCCCGGGCGAGCACGCGGAGCCGGTGCTCGTCACGCGGCATCAGGTGCGTGCGGCGCAGCCGGTCGAGCTGCACGCGATGCTCGAGCACGCGGAGCACCCGGTAGTCGCGCGCGAACTCGGCCGCCTCCTCGCGTCCGACGTAGCCGAGTTCGGCGAGTGCCGCGAGCGCCGGTAGCGTTCCGCGCTGGTGAATGCCGTCGTCGGACGCTCCGTGCACGAGCTGCAGCAGCTGCACGGTGAATTCGATGTCGCGGATGCCGCCGGGCCCGAGCTTGATCTGCACGTCGACCTCATCGGCCGGGATGTGCTGGGTGACCCGCTCGCGCATGCCCTGCACGGACTCGACGAAGCCCTCCCGGCTCGAACTCGACCACACCTTCGGCGCGACGCCGTCGATGTAGCGGCCCCCGAGTTCGAGGTCGCCTGCGAGCGGGCGGGCCTTCAGCAGGGCCTGGAACTCCCAGCTCTTCGCCCAGCGGTCGTAATACTGCAGGTGCGAATCGAGCGTGCGCACGAGCGCACCGTCTTTGCCCTCGGGGCGGAGATTCGGATCGACCTCCCAGAGCGGCGGCTCGATACCGGGCTCTCCGATGATGCGCATCGTCAGCATGGCGAGCCGGGTCGCGATCTCGAGCGCCCGCGGCGTGGAGACGATCTCTTCATCGGCGGACTCGGCGACGTAGATCACGTCGACGTCGCTGACGTAGTTGAGTTCGCGCGCCCCGGCCTTGCCCATGCCGATGATCGCGAGCCTCGTGGCGTCGACCTCGGCGGCGGGGTACCGCCCGGGTGCTGCCGGCTGCCCCTCGGCTCGGCTGACTGCGCGACACGCAGCCTCGAGCGCCGCGTCGAGCGTGGCGCCGGCGAGATCGGCGAGACCGGCCGCGACGACATCGACCACGTCGACCGCGTCGGCACGGGTGAGGTCGTATACCGCGACATCCGCAAGGAGCCTGCGGTACCGGACGCGGATCGCCCGCGCCGCAGCTTCGGCGAGGTCGGCCGGCGCCGCGGCCGCGACCTCGTCGAGCGCCGCGAGCAGCGAGGCGCGCGCCTCGGCGACGCTCGGCGGGGCGACCGGCACCTGCGCGAACATCGCGAGCTCCGACGGATGCCGCAGCAGGAAATCGGCGAGACCGCGCGACGCCCCGACGAGCCGCACCAGGCGCGCCGCCGCGTTCTCGTGGTCGAGCACACCGGCCAGCTCGGTCGGCGCCTGCTCGTGAAGTCGCGTGACGACCGCGAGCGCCTCGTCGGGGTCGGCGGCCTGGCCGAAGACCTCGAGCAGCGCGTCGGGATCGACGCCGGTGCCGGCCGCCAGCGATTCGAGCGCCGCCGCGGCGCCGCTCAGATCGGCGAAGCCCGCACGTGCGACTCTTCCGAGCGTGGGGGCCTGACGAGACATCCGCTGCGTCAGAGGATCTCGAGGTTGCGCTGCAGCTCGAAGGGAGTGACCTCCGAGCGGTAGTCGCGCCACTCCGCCCGCTTGTTCGCGAGGACGTAGTTGAAGACCTGCTCGCCGAGCGTCTCGGCGACGAGCTCCGACTCCTCCATGAGCTGCACCGCGTGGTCGAGGCTCGCCGGCAGCGGGTCGTAACCGAGTGCGCGTCGCTCACGATCGGTCAGCGCCCACACATCGTCTTCGGCCTCGGGCGGAAGGTCGTAGCCCTCTTCGATGCCCTTCATGCCCGCTGCGAGCAGCAGCGAGAACGCGAGGTACGGGTTCGCCGCGGAGTCGATCGCGCGGTACTCGACGCGAGCGCTCTGCCCCTTGCCGGGCTTGTACAACGGCACGCGCACGAGCGCGGAACGGTTGTTGTGACCCCAGCAGACGAAGCTGGGCGCCTCGGCGAGCTTGTCGGGCCCGACGCCGCCCCAGAGGCGCTTGTACGAGTTCACGAACTGGTTCGTGACCGCGGTGATCTCGGGAGCGTGGGTCAGGAGCCCTGCGATGAACTGCCGGCCGACCTTCGAGAGCTGGTACTGCGCGCCCGCCTCGTAGAAGGCGTTGGCATCGCCCTCGAACAGCGACATGTGCGTGTGCATGCCGCTGCCGGGCTGGCCGGCGAAGGGCTTCGGCATGAACGTCGCGTAGACGCCCTGCTCGATCGCGACCTCTTTGATGACGGTGCGGAACGTCATGATGTTGTCGGCGGTGGTCAGCGCGTCGGCATACCGCAGGTCGATCTCGTTCTGACCGGGGCCCGCCTCGTGGTGGCTGAACTCGACCGAGATGCCGAGGTCTTCGAGCATGCGCACCGAGCGACGACGGAAGTCGTGGGCGGTGCCGCCGGGAACGTTGTCGAAGTAGCCGGCGGAATCGACGGGTTCGGGACCGCCCGGGCCGTACTTCGACGACTTCAGCAGGTAGAACTCGATCTCGGGGTGCGTGTAGAACGTGAAGCCCAGATCGGCCGCACGCGCGAGCGTGCGCTTCAGCACGTTGCGCGGGTCGGAGACCGCGGGCTCGCCGTCGGGCGTCGTGATGTCGCAGAACATGCGCGCGGTGGGGTCGATGTCCCCGCGCCACGGCAGCGTCTGGAAGGTCGTCGGATCGGGATACGCGAGCAGGTCGGACTCGAAGGTGCGACTGAGCCCCTCGATCGCCGAGCCGTCGAAGCCGATGCCCTCGGTGAACGCACCCTCGACCTCGGCCGGTGCGATCGCCACCGACTTCAGGGTTCCGACCACGTCGGTGAACCAGAGCCTGACGAACTTGACCCCTCGCTCCTCGATCGTGCGAAGAACGAAGTCGCGCTGCTTATCCATCCACACCCTCTCTCGCACTCCCAGCGTACTGGCTCGCGGTGCCGCCTCGCGCGCGCCCGCGAGGCAGCATCGCGCGGCGGTGACGGATGTCGCATATGCCAGACTTGCCCCATGTCAGGCGAGCTCCAGAACATTGCATCCGACACGTCGGCGGGCACCGAGCAGAACCCCTACGGCGGTGCCGCAGCGAGCGGCGGGCCGAAGCGCGTGCGCACCCGGCATTTCCAGAACGCGAAGCGCGACGGCATCAAGATCACGGGGCTGACGAGCTACGACCAGCTCACGGCGCGCATCTTCGACGAGGCCGGTATCGACTTCCTGCTCGTGGGCGACTCGGCGGGCAACAACATCTTCGGCTACGAGACCACGCTGCCCGTCACGGTCGACGAGCTGATCCCCCTCACCCGTGCCGTCGCCGGTGCCGTCAAGCGCGCATTCGTGGTGGCGGACATGCCGTTCGGGTCGTACGAGAACGGCCC
Source organism: Agromyces sp. CCNWLW203 (assembly GCF_036576125.1). Classification (NCBI taxonomy): domain Bacteria; kingdom Bacillati; phylum Actinomycetota; class Actinomycetes; order Micrococcales; family Microbacteriaceae; genus Agromyces; species Agromyces sp. CCNWLW203. The sequence continues at coordinate 43,268 of NZ_JAZHYX010000006.1, forward strand.
TGAAGACGCGCTGCACACCGCCGTGCGGTTCATGAAGGAGACCGGGGCGCACGCCGTGAAACTCGAGGGCGGAGAGCGCAGCCACAAGCAGATCCGCCGCATCGTTGGTGCCGGCATCCCGGTGATGGCGCACATCGGCTATACGCCGCAGAGCGAGCACGGTCTCGGTGGCCACGTCATCCAGGGGCGCGGCGAAGGCGTCAAGCGCCTGCTCGCCGACGCCAAGGCCGTGCAGGAGGCCGGCGCGTTCGCCGTCGTGCTCGAGATGGTGCCCGCGGATGCCGCGCGGCAGGTCACCGAACTCCTCGACATCCCGACGATCAGCGTGGGGGCCGGCCCCCACACCGACGGGCAACTGCTCGTCTGGACCGACTGGGCGGGTCTCACGGTCGGTCGTGTGCCGAAGTTCGTGAAGCAGTACGCCGATCTCGCGGGCATTCTGAGCGCCGCCGCGAAGGAGTGGCGCACCGACGTCGAAGCCGGCGTGTACCCGAACGCCGAGCACTCGTACGAGTAGCGCGGGCGGCTCGGGTCTCGACAGGCTCGACCAGCAATACTCAGTCTTCTGCGGCCTCTTCTTCGGCCCACTTGGCGCTGTTCGCGCGCAGGATCTCGAGCGCCCGCTCCGCCTCGGCGCGGGTCTCGAAGGGCCCGACCCGATCGACCGACGGCGACACGAATCCCTGCTCCACCTCACCGGTGTTCAGGTTGTACCAGAACATGTGCTCGACATCCTCGGCCATAGGCTGATCTTATGCCCAAGGACGCCTCAGGCCACCTGATCCCCGGACGCCTGTCGCCGCTGCGCGCGGTGCCCGCCTCGATCCCGCGACCCGAGTACGTCGGCAAGCGTGCACCGGCCCCCTACACGGGCGGCGATCGGTACACGCCCGAAGAGGTCGAGCTGATCCGCGCGGCCGGGCGTGTCGCGGCCGGAGCCATCGAGGCGGCTTCCGCCGCGATCCGGCCCGGCGTCACGACCGACGAACTCGACCGCATCGCGCACGACTTCGTCGTCGCACACGGCGCCTACCCGTCGACGCTCGGCTACCGGGGCTTCCCGAAGTCGTCGTGCACCTCGGTCAACGAGGTCATCTGCCACGGCATCCCCGACGACACGGTGCTCGCCGACGGAGACCTCGTGAACATCGACGTCACGGCGTACCTCGACGGATACCACGGCGACCTCAACCACACCTTCCTCGTCGGCGAGGCGAGCGAAGCGGCCGCCCTGCTCGTCGAGCGCACGCGAGAAGCGCTGCGCCGCGGCATCCGTGCCGTCGCGCCAGGTCGCCAGGTCAACGTCATCGGCCGCGCGATCGAGGCCTACGCGAAGCGCTTCGGCTACGGCGTCGTACGCGACTACACCGGTCACGGGGTGGGGCGCGCGTTCCACTCAGGGCTGATCATCCCCCACTACGACGCCCCCGAGTTCGACACCGTGATGGAGACCGGCATGGTCTTCACGATCGAGCCGATGCTCACGCTCGGCGGCGGCATCGAGTGGGATGTCTGGGCCGACGACTGGACGATCGTGACGCGCGATCGCTCGCTCACGGCCCAGTTCGAGCACACGCTCGTCGTCACCGAACGCGGCGCCGAGATCCTGACCCTTCCCTGACCGGCACCCGAGTGGGCCCGCGATAGTGTGGCCGCTATGGCGACACAGCACGCGATCGGGATCGACATCGGCGGCACGGGAATCAAAGGTGCGGTCGTCGACCTCGGCACGGGAGAGCTCCTGTCGGATCGGCGCAAGGTCGCGACGCCCGAGGGCGGCCGCCCCACCGATATCCTGACCGCGACCGCCGAACTGCTCGACGGCCTCTCCGACGAGTTCGGCGACTCGCTCCCCCTCGGCGTCTGCTTCCCGGCGATCGTCAAGCACGGTCGCACCCTCTCTGCAGCCAACATCTCGAAGGAGTGGATCGGCCTGCCCGCCGAGGAGCTCTTCGAGGAGACCTTCGGCCGCGAGATCCACTTCATCAACGACGCGGATGCCGCCGGCTACGCCGAAGCTCGGTACGGCGCTGCGGTCGACGCCGACGGTCTCGTCATCCTCACGACGCTCGGCACCGGCATCGGCTCCGCGTTCCTCTACGACGGCGTGCTCGTGCCCAACACCGAGCTCGGGCACATCGAGCTCGACGGACGCGAGGCCGAGAAGAACGCGGCGTACTCGGCGATGGAGCGGGAATCACTCGACTGGCAGGAGTGGGCGAGCCGCCTGCAGCGGTTCTACGCGCACGTCGAGTTCATCTTCTCCCCCGACCTCTTCGTGGTCGGCGGCGGCGTGTCGAAGCATCACGCGCAGTTCCTGCCGCTGCTCGACCTGAAGACGCCGATCGTGCCCGCGGTGCACCGCAACAACGCGGGCATCCTCGGCGCGGCGTCGCTCGCGGTGCATTAGGGGCGAATGGGCCGGCTGATACGCCGGGTTCTGTTCACCGGGCGCTTTCGCGACACCGGCTGGACGGCCATCTCTCTCGGGACTACGTTGCCGCAGCCCTCCAGCGGTCTACCCGGGAACGGGACGGGCAGCCCCATCGTTCCCTGTCTGACCTTGCTCCGGACGAGGTTTACCGAGCCGACCGCGTCACCGCGGTCGCTGGTGGGCTCTTACCCCACCGTTTCACCCTTACCCGGTGCTTGCGCACCGGGCGGTCTGCTTTCTGTGGCACTGTCTCGCGGGTTGCCCCGGGTGGGAGTTACCCACCGTCCTGCCCTGTGGAGCCCGGACGTTCCTCGGCGCACGATCGAAACCGTACGACGCGACCGTCTTGCCGACCCACTCGCCCTTCCATTCTACAGTCGGCGCGGGAGCGGGAACGCCGGAGGCCGAAGCCCAGCGGCGTCGCGGCATCCGTTCGCCGTGCGCCGGTCGCCGTTCGCCGACCCTCGGTTCGGCCCGGGTGTCAGAGCCCCGACTCGTCGGTGCGCACCAGGATGCGGTCGCACTCGGGGCACTGGACGACCTCGTCGGGCGCTGCCCGACGCACGGACTCGAGGTCGGAGCCCGTGAGCGTGATGCCGCAACCACCGCAGGTGCGCGCGCGCAGGAGTGCCGCGCCGACTCCCCCGCCGCGCACGCGTCGCTGCTCGTAGAAGGCGAGCAACGCCTCGGCGACGCCCTCGGCGACGACGGCGCGGTCGCGTTCGGTCTGTTCGCGCTGGACACCGAGATCGCCCGCCGCCTCGTCGCGCTCTGCCTCGAGCGCTGCGACCTCGGTGATGATCGCCTCGCGCTGCAGGTCGATGCTCGAGACGGCGACGTCGGCCTCCTCGACGCGCTCCATGACGACGAGCTCCTGCTCTTCGAGGTCGTTCAGGCGGCGCCGGAGCGAGACCAGCTCGGCCTCGAGGGCCGCGACGTCCTTCACCGATGAGGTGTGCTGCAGTCGCTCGCTGTCGCGCGCGATGCGCGCTTCGACGATCGCGACATCGGACTCGAGGCGCTTGAGCTCGACGCGTGCGTCTTCGAGGGTGCCGAGCGCCTCGGCGCGCGTGCCGCGCACGGCCTGGTCGCGGGCGGCGAACTCGGCGAGCCGTTCAGCCTGCGGCAGCGAGCCGAGCTTGTGCGCGAGCTGCGCGAGGCGGGTGTCGAGCGACTGCAGTCGCAACAGCTGTTCTTGTTCGGCGGGGCTGGCCTTCACGTGGTGCTCCTCGTGGAATCGGGTCGTCGGTGAGGACGGTGGTCGGGGGATGCAGTTCACTGCACGATCTGGAAGTCCCAGGGATCGGTGCGGAGTTCGGAGACGACGACGGCGAGCTCGGGGTGCGCGGCTCGCAATTGCGCGGCCGCGACGTCGAGCCAGAGCCATTCGCTCGCCCAGTGCGAGACGTCGAGCAGTGCCGGGCCACCCGTGAGCTTCGCCTGTTCGCGCGCCTCGGAGGTCGGGTGGTGCCGGAGGTCGGCGGTGATGTAGGCGTCGGCGCGGCGCACCGCCGGGTCGCCCAGCAGCGAATCACCTGCACCACCGCAGACTGCCACCGTCTCGACGGGATCGTCGTATCCACCGGCCACGCGAACGCCCGTCGCCGTCGCGGGAAGGATGTCGGCGAGCACTCGTGCGAGGCGGCCGACGGTGGTCGGCTGCGGCAGGCGACCGATGCGGCCGAGCCCGAGCGACGGGTCGGCCGAGGGCTGGATCGGGGTCGTCTCGACGAGGCTGAGCCGATCGGCCAGCACTGCCGACGTGCCGGCCGCGACGACATCGGCGTTCGTGTGGGCGGTCACGAGCGCGCAGTCGGCACGGATCAATCGCGCGATCAGGGAGCCCTTGTACCGGTCTTCGGCGACCGAGGTCACTCCGCGCAGGAGCAGCGGGTGGTGGGCGATGACGAGATCGGCGCGCTCGGCGATCGCCTCGTCGACCGTCTCTGCGACGGCGTCGACGGTGAAGAGCACTCGCTGCACCGAGGCCGCAGGATCGCCCGTCACGAGCCCTGACGAGTCCCACGACTCCGCTCCCGCGATCGGCCAGAGACGTTCGATCGTCGTCAGGAGGTCGGCGAGGGTGGCGGTCACCCGCTCAGCCTACCTTCGGCACGCAGGCGTGCGCCGCGTGCATCGCGTGCGCGGCGCGGGGCGGTGTGACCGCGATGATCGCCAGCCGCGATCAGGCGTCGGACGGAAACAGGTGACCCATGCGGTCGCGCTTCGCCCGCAGGTACGCGAGGTTGGCGGGAGCGGCACCCGTCACGAGCGGCACGCGCTCGACGACCTCGATGCCGTGACTCGTCAGCTGGAGGATCTTGTCGGGATTGTTCGTGAGCAGCCGCACCGAGTGGAGGCCGAGGTCCTCGAGGATCGCCGCGGCGGCCATGTACTCGCGATCGTCGCCGGGCAGGCCGAGCGCGAGGTTCGCATCGAGCGTGTCGAGCCCCGACTGCTGCAGGCGATAGGCCTTCAGCTTCGCGATGAGCCCGATGCCACGCCCCTCGTGCCCTCGGAGATAGACGACGACACCGCCGCCCGCGATGCGTTCGAGCGCGGCGTCGAGCTGCGGCCCGCATTCGCACTTCTCTGAGGAGAAGACCTCACCCGTCAGGCACTCGGAGTGCACGCGTACGAGCGCCCCTTCGGTCACCGGTGCGAGCGAGACGATCGCGAGGTGCTCGTCACCCGTCACCCGATCGCGGTAGGCGCGGAACCTGAACGGTCCGTGAGCGGTCGGGATCTCGGTCTCGACCTCGAAGGCGACTCGATCGGCGAGGCTGGAATTCGTCTCCACGAGACCCGGCGCGCGACCGACCTCCGTCTGCTGCGGCATCCGTCATCGCCTTCCGGTTCGTGCGTGCTCGAGCGCGCTCGCGACGGTCGCGACGAGTTCGTCGCCCGAGGCCTGGAACTTCTCGACGCCCTCGCGCTCGAGTGTCGCGGTGACGTCGTCGTACGAGATGCCGAGCGCCGCGAGACCCGCGACCGCCGCGCGCGCCTCGTCGAAGGTGCCCGTCACCGTGTCGCCGCGAATGCGACCGTGATCGAACACCGCCTCGAGGGTCTGCTCGGGCATCGTGTTCACGACGCCGGGTGCCACCAGTTCCTCGACGTACCCGGTGTCGGGCAACGACGGGTCCTTCACCCCGGTCGAGGCCCAGAGCGGGCGCTGCACGTTCGCGCCGAGCGCGACGAGTCGCTGCGCCCGGTCGCTCGAGAACTCCTGCGTGAAGATCTCGTAGGCGAGCCTGGCGTTGGCGATGCCGGCGCGGCTCCTGAGCCGGCGCGCGGCATCCGTGCCGATCACGTCGAGGCGCCGGTCGACCTCAGTGTCGACGCGCGACACGAAGAACGAGGCGACCGAGCGGATGCCGCGAAGCTCGAGGGCCGACTCATGCGCACGCTCGAGCCCCGTGAGGTAGGCATCGACCACCGCTCGATAGCGCTCGAGGCTGAAGATCAGGGTGACGTTGACACTGATGCCCAGCGCGATCGCGGCCGTGATGGCGGCGACCCCCTCGACAGTCGCGGGGATCTTCACGAACACGTTGGGGCGAGCGATGTGCTCCGCGAGCGATCGTGCCTCGACGAGCGTCGCGAGCGTGTCGTGCGCGGCATCGGCGCCGACCTCGATCGAGACCCAGCCGTCGACGCCGCCGCTCGCGTCGAACACCGGGCGCAGGATGTCGGCCGCCTTCGCCACATCGTCGGTGGTGAGTTCGAAGACGACATCGCTCGCCGACCGGCTGCCCTCGGCGAGGCGAGCGATCTGCTCGTCGTAGGCGTCGCCCGTGCCGACCGCGGCCGCGAAGATCGTCGGGTTCGTGGTCACGCCCACGACGTCGCGCTCGGTGATGAGACGCTGCAGGTCGCCGCTGAGGATGCGCTGACGCGAGAGGTCGTCGAGCCAGATGCTGACCCCCGCGGCCGCGAGCAAGGCGGTCGGGGACGCCGCGTGGTTCACAGCTCCTCCAACGGGACTCGTTCATCGGCGAGGCGCGCCGGGTCGACTCGATTGCCGCGCCGGATGACGCCTTGCACCGCCTCGTTGACGTCCCACACGTTGACGTTCATGCCGGCGACCACTCGGCCGTCGGCGACCCAGAAGGAGATGAACTCGCGCGCTTTCCGATCGCCGCGGTACACGACCTCGGCGCCGACCGTCAGCGGGCCGAATCCCGAGTACTCCATGCCCAGGTCGTACTGGTCGGTGTAGAAGTACGGGATGTCGTCGTACGAGACGTCCCGTCCGAGCATCGACCGGGCGGCGGCAGCACCGCCGTGGAGCGCGTTCGCCCAGTGCTCGCTTCGCAGTCGCAGGTCGACGAGCGGATGGAACGCCTCGGCGATGTCGCCCGCCGCGTAGACGTTCGCCACGTCGGTGCGGAGCGCGGCATCGGTGAGCACGCCCGAGCCGATCGCGGCGCCGGCGCTGCGGGCCAGGTCGAGGTTCGGAATCGCACCGACGCCCACCAGCACGAGGTCGGCCGCGAAGAGCTCGCCGGTGTCGAGGCGCACCCCGGTGGCGCGGCCGTCGGAGCCCGTGATCTCGGTGACGACGACGGAGGTGCGCAGCTCCACACCGTGCTCGACGTGCATCTCGGCGAACACGGTACCCAGCTCGTCGCCGAGCGCGTTCGCAAGCGGCACCGGGTCGCGCTCGAGGATCGTCACCTCGTTGCCGAGCGTGCGTGCCGTCGCGGCGACCTCCATGCCGATCCAGCCCGATCCGATCAGCACGAGCCTCCGGTCGCCGTTCGCGAGCTCACGGTGCAGCGCCTCGGAGTCGTCGAGCGTGCGGAGTGTGCGCACGCCCTGCAGCTCGGCGCCGGGAATCGTGAGTCGCCGGGCGGTCGAGCCGGTTGCGAGCAGCAGTGCGTCGTAGCCGATCGACGCACCGGAATCGAGCCTCACACGCTGGGCGCCCGCATCGAGCTCGGTGACCGTCGTGGCGAGCCTGAGGTCGATCTCCCGCTCGCGGTACCACTCGGGCGACTCCACGAACACCGAGCTCCGCTCGGCGGTGCCCGCGAGGAAGTCCTTCGACAGGGGCGGGCGGATGTACGGGTGATGCCCCTCGGCGGCGATCAGGTGCACGTCGCCGGCGAAGCCCTCGTCTCGGAGCGTCTTCGCCGCGGTGGCGCCGGCGAGTCCCCCGCCGACGATGACGATACTCGACGTCTCGGTCACGATCATCCGCCTCTCGAAGCGCCTCGAGCGCACCTCATGTTCCCGACTGTACGAGCCTCGAATTCTTAAGTCAACGATGTCTGTTTTAGATTCTCGTCTTTCATCAAGAACCGCCGTTTTAGAGTTATGCTGACCGCATGGACGACTCCGCCCGACACGACGACCTCGCGGCCGTCGCCTCGATCGCAGACCCGCAGCGGCGGGCACTGCTCGAGTTCGTGGCACGCCACCCCGAGTCGGTCAGTCGCGACGAGGCCGCCGGAGCGCTCGGCATGGCACGCGGAACCGCGGCGTTCCACCTCGACCGGCTCGTCGAGGCGGGCCTGCTCGTCACGGAGTTCCGACGACGCAACGGCCGGTCCGGCCCCGGCGCGGGTCGCCCGGCGAAGCTCTACCGGGCGATTCCCGGCGAGATCACGGTGTCGGTGCCGGAGCGGCACTACGACCTCGCAGCCGAGGTGCTGAGTCGCGCGGTCGAGGAGTCCGACCGCACGGGCGCTCCCATCGGAGCGACCCTCGAACGCGTCGCGACCGACCTCGGCCGGGCACTCGGATCCGCATCCGACTCGATGACCGAGGTGCTGCAGCGGCTCGGCTACGAACCCGTCGACGACGGCGACGACGGACTGCTCCTCACGAACTGCCCGTTCCACCGGGTCGCGCAGAACCACACCGCGACGATCTGCGGGGCGAACCGGGCCCTGCTGCAGGGCGCCGCAGACGGGGTCGACCAGGAGGCTCGAGCGGTCGTGCTCGAACCGCGTGCCGGCCACTGCTGCGTGCGGCTCGTGGCTGCCGATCCGGCGCCGCAGACGCGCACGTGAAGTGCGACGATGAGGATGGGACGGTGGGCCCTGCCGGGCTCGAACCGACGACATCCACGGTGTAAACGTGGCGCTCTACCAACTGAGCTAAAGGCCCGCGACCGCGCGCGGCGCACGCCAATGCTATCGCGCGCTGCCTAGACTCACGGCCATGGAGCCGATGCTGCAGCATCCGAGTCGGAGCACGCCGACGGAGCATCGATGGCCCTCCGTCGTCGCGCTCGTCGTCGCGCTGGGCCTCTATGCCGCCCTGCCGAACGAGTTCCTCGGCCCGCAGCGCTTCATCGTCGTCGTCTTCGGCGCTGCGCTCCTCGTGCCGCTCATCGTGACGAATCCGCACCGGCTGACGCGACGGTCGACGTTCACGAAATGGGTGTCGATCTCCCTCGCCGGCGGTCTCGTCGTCGCGAACCAGATCACGCTCGTGCTCCTGCTCGTCGCCCTCGCCGGTGGCGATGCCGATGACGCGCACGGACTCCTCCTCGCTGCGCTGCAGATCTGGGTCGCGAACGTCATCGGGTTCACGCTGCTGTACTGGGAGCTCGACCGCGGCGGCCCCGTGATGCGCACGATGGAAGCACGCGCCGACCTGCCGCCGGCGGACTTCCGCTTCCCGCAGGACGAGGACGACGACGCCGTCACCGAGGTCGCGGCGCGCTCATCAGCGGTGCGCGACTGGATGCCGCGATTCGTCGACTACTTCTACACGGCCCTGTCGAACTCGATGGCGTTCAGCGCGACCGACGCGATGCCGTTGTCGCCCCGATTCAAGCTCCTGATGGCACTGCAGGCGTTCGGCGGGTTCCTGATCCTCGCGCTCGTGATCGCGCGCTCGGTCAACATCCTCGGCTGAGCTCCGCGCGGCTGCACGGGACGGGCGAGCGGATGCCGCGGCTCCCGTCAGAGCGACGCGAGCGCCGCCCGGTACTGCTCGAGCGACCGCGCCTCGCCGCGGGGGGTCGCGAAGCTCGCGGCGACGAGCCCCTCGGCGTCGATCAGGAACGTCGCGCGTTCGGCGAGGCCGTTGCTCGCATCGAACGCGCCGAAGGCGTCGGCGACCGCGCCGTGCGGCCAGAAGTCGGCGAGGAGCGGGAAGTCGAATCCCTCGCGCTCGGCCCAGGCGCGCAGGGTGTGCTTCGAGTCGACGGAGATCGCGTGCAGCGCGACATCCGGGCCCTGGAACATGGTGATGTTGTCGCGCAGCTCGCAGAGTTCGCCGTGGCAGATGCCCGAGAAGGCCAGGGGGAAGAAGACGAGCGCGACCGCCCGGCCGCGGAGCTCGGCGAGTCGCACGGGCTGACCGAACTGGTTCACGAGCGTGAAGTCGGGCGCGGCGGCGCCGGGAGCGAGGATCACGGGACGGCTTCCTTCCGGGGGACGTTCGGTCGAACCGGGGCCTCAGCCTAGCCCCCACCTCGCGGGCTTAGAATCACTAGGATGGCGTGGTGCCACCCGGCCGCGAACCGGCCCATTCGGCGTGCGCACATCCCACACCCCGCAGGCACGATCTGCTGAAGAGAGAGGTCGAGTGTGACTGTCAACGACCAGGATCCCTACTCGGTCGAGGCGATGGACGCCGATCCGGAAGAGACTTCCGAATGGGCCGAATCCCTTGATGCACTTGTCGCCGAGAAGGGACACCAGCGCGCGCGAGAGATCATGCTCAGCCTGCTGAAGCGCTCGAAGGAGCTGCACCTCGGCGTGCCGATGGTTCCGACCACCGACTACCTGAACACGATCGCCCCCGAGAACGAGCCCGAGTTCCCCGGCGACGAGGAGATCGAGCGCCGCTACCGGGCGTGGATCCGCTGGAACGCAGCGGTGCTCGTGCACCGTGCGCAGCGCCCCGGCATCTCGGTCGGCGGCCACATCTCGACGTACGCGTCGTCCGCCGCGCTCTACGAGGTCGGCTTCAACCACTTCTTCCGCGGTCAGGATCACCCCGGCGGCGGCGACCAGATCTTCGTGCAGGGCCACGCCTCCCCCGGCACCTACGCCCGCGCGTTCCTCGAGGGGCGGCTGTCGGCCGACCAGCTCGACGGCTTCCGTCAAGAGAAGTCGCACGCGCCCAACGGCCTCTCGTCGTACCCGCACCCGCGCCTCATGCCCGAGTTCTGGCAGTTCCCGACCGTGTCGATGGGTCTCGGGCCGATCAACGCGATCTACCAGGCGCAGACCAACAAGTACCTGACGAACCGCGGCATCAAGGATGCGAGCGACCAGCAGGTCTGGGCGTTCCTCGGCGACGGTGAGATGGACGAGGTCGAGAGCCGCGGTCAGCTCCAGGTCGCTGCGAACGAGGGCCTCGACAACCTGAACTTCGTGATCAACTGCAACCTGCAGCGCCTCGACGGTCCGGTGCGCGGCAACGGCAAGATCATCCAGGAGCTCGAGAGCTTCTTCCGCGGTGCCGGCTGGAACGTCATCAAGGTCGTCTGGGGCCGCGAGTGGGACGACCTGCTCGCCCGCGACCACGACGGCGCGCTCCGCAATCTCATGAACGTCACCCCCGACGGCGACTACCAGACCTACAAGGCAGAGTCGGGCGCCTACGTGCGCGAGAACTTCTTCGGCCGCGACCCGCGCGCCCTCGAGCTCGTCTCGCACCTCTCCGACGACGAGGTGTGGGGCCTGAAGCGAGGCGGGCACGACTACCGCAAGGTCTACGCCGCGTTCAAGGCCGCGAGCGAGCACAAGGGCCAGCCGACGGTCATCCTGGCGAAGACGATCAAGGGCTACGGCCTGGGTCCGGCCTTCGAGGGGCGCAACGCGACCCACCAGATGAAGAAGATGACCCTCGACAACCTCAAGACGTTCCGCGACCAGATGCGCATCCCCATCACGGACGCGCAGCTCGAGGAGAACCCCTACCTGCCGCCGTACTACACGCCCGGCGATCAGGACGAGGCGATCCAGTACCTGCACGAGCGTCGTCGCGAACTCGGCGGCTACCTGCCCGAGCGCCGTTCGAACCACACCGCGATCTCGCTGCCCGACGACTCGGCCTACGCGATCGCGAAGAAGGGCTCGGGCACGCAGGAGATCGCCACGACCATGGCGTTCGTGCGCCTCCTGAAAGACCTCATCCGCTCGAAGGACTTCGGCCACCGCATCGTGCCGATCATCCCCGACGAGGCCCGCACCTTCGGCATCGACGCGTTCTTCCCGACCGCGAAGATCTACAACCCGAACGGTCAGCACTACACCTCGGTCGACCGCGAACTGCTGCTCGCCTACAAGGAGAGCCCGCAGGGCCAGATCATCCACGTCGGCATCAACGAGGCCGGCGCCATGGCGTCGTTCACGAACGTCGGCACGTCGTACTCGACGCAGGGCGAGCCGCTCATTCCGGTCTACGTCTTCTACTCGATGTTCGGCTTCCAGCGCACCGGTGACGCCATGTGGGCTGCCGGCGACCAGATGGCCCGCGGGTTCATCATCGGCGCCACGGCTGGCCGCACGACCCTCACGGGCGAAGGCCTTCAGCACGCCGATGGCCACTCGCCGCTGCTCGCGTCGACGAACCCGGCCGTCGTCTCGTACGACCCGGCGTACGGTTACGAGATCGGGCACATCATGCGCTCGGGCCTCGAGCGCATGTACGGCGGCTCGCACGCCGACCCGAACGTCATGTACTACCTGACGGTCTACAACGAGCCGCTCGTGCAGCCGGTCGAGCCCGAGGGCGTCGACGTCGACGGCATCGTCCGCGGCATCCACCGCCTGAACGCGTCGGGCGCCGCCGGACCCAAGGCCCAGCTCCTCGCCTCGGGCGTCGCCGTGCCGTGGATCCTCGAGGCGCAGCAGCTCCTCGCCGAGGACTGGGGCGTCTCGGCCGACGTCTGGTCGGTCACGAGCTGGTCGGAGCTGCGCCGCGACGGCCTCGCCGCCGACGACCACAACTTCCTGAACCCCGACGCCGAGCGCCAGGTGCCCTACCTGACGCAGAAGCTCACCGGGGCGAACGGCCCGTTCGTGGCGGTCTCCGACTTCATGCACGCGGTCCCCGACCAGATCCGCGCCTACGTGCCCGGTGACTACGCGACGCTCGGTGCCGACGACTTCGGGTTCTCCGACACGCGCCCCGCCGCACGTCGCTTCTTCAAGATCGACGGTCCGTCGGTCGTCGTCCGCACGCTCGAACTCCTCGCAGACCGCGGTGAGGTCGACCGTTCACTCCCCGCCCAGGCGATCGAGAAGTACCGCCTGCACGACGTGAACGCCGGCACCACCGGATCGGCCGGCGGCGAGAGCTAGCAGGCGACGAGGTGGCGACGAGGCCCAAGACGAAGGCGGAGACGCTCGCATGGTTGCGAACCATTGCGGGCGAACTCGCGACGGCGACGCTCAAGCGTCTCGAGGACACGTTGCCGTGGTACGGCGACATGCCACCGAGCCGTCGCTCCGCCGTGGGTCTCGTCGCCCAAGCCGGCATCTCCTCGTTCGTCGCCTGGTTCGACGACCCCAGATCCACCCCGTGGATCGCGGCCGACGTCTTCGGGGCAGCCCCGCGTGAGCTGCTCCGCTCGGTGAGTCTGCAGCAGACGCTGCAGCTCATCAGGGTGACGGTCGAGGTCGTCGAAGACCGGGTGAAAGACGGCGGCGAGCCGCTCCGCGAGGCGATCCTGCTCTACTCGCGCGAGATCGCCTTCGCGGCGGCCGACGTCTACGCCCGTGCCGCCGAGGCGCGTGGCCTCTGGGACGCACGACTCGAAGCCCTCGTCGTCGACTCGATCCTCTCGGGTGAGGCCGACGACGAGCTGCCGAGCCGCATCGCGGCGCTCGGCTGGCACGGTCACGGCGAGGTGTCGGTGCTCGTCGGCACCGCGCCGAAGCAGCTCGACGTCGACCACGTGCGGCGGGCGGCCCGTCACATGCACGCCGATGTCCTGATCGGCGTGCAGGGCAACCGGCTCGTGCTCGTGATCGGTCGCGCAGATCCCCTCGCCCGCGAGGCCGAAGAGGCGATCGGCACGGCTCCGGCGCTCACCTTCATGGAGATCGCCGCCCAGCTCGAGCCGCACTTCGGCTCGGGGCACCTCGTGCTCGGCCATGCGGTACCGAACCTCGTCGACGCCTCGAAGAGCGCGAAGGCTGCGCTCGCGGGCTTCGCGGTCGCCCGCTCCTGGCGCCACGCGCCCCGACCGGTGCACGCCGACGACCTGCTGCCCGAGCGTGCGCTCGCGGGCGACCCGCTCGCGAGGGCGACGCTCGTGCACCGCATCTACCGCCCCCTGCAGGCGCACTCGACCGAACTCCTCACGACGCTCTGGAGCTACCTCGACAACGGGCGTTCGCTCGAGGCGACGGCTCGTGAGCTCTTCGTGCACCCGAACACCGTGCGCTACCGCCTGAAGCGCGTCTCCGACGTGATCGGTTGGGACGCGACGGGTGCACGCGAGGCGCTCATCCTGCAGTCGGCGCTCATCATCGGCTCGATGAGCGATCACGAACTGGCACCGCGCCGCCGCCCGACCAACTGAACCCGCTTCTGTACCGTTCGTACAAGGCTTCTGCCGAGAGCTTGTCGCGTGTGCACACCCGAGCCCGCCCGGCGGTTGGCAGACTGGGGTGGTGATCGTCGTCGTCTGCCCTGGACAGGGCTCTCAGACCCCCGGATTCCTCGCTCCCTGGCTGGCCGAGTCGGCCTGTGCCGAGCGGCTGTCGGCGCTGTCCGATGCCGCGGGGCTCGATCTCGCGCACTTCGGCACCGAGGCCGACGCCGACACGATCCGCGACACCGCGGTGGCCCAGCCGTTGATCGTCGCGGCCGGCATCCTGACCCTGGGCTCGCTCCTGGCCGACGGCCGTGCAGCACGCATCGGCGGCATCGCGGGTCACTCGGTCGGCGAGATCACCGCGGCCGCCGGCTCCGGCGTGCTCAGCGAGACCGATGCGATCCGCTTCGTCGCCGAACGCGGCCGGGCGATGGCGGATGCCGCTGCGCTCGAGCCGACCGGCATGAGCGCCGTCATCGGCGCCGACGAGGCAGCACTGCTCCCCCGCCTCGACGAGCTCGGACTCGAGCCGGCCAACTTCAACGGCGGCGGCCAGATCGTCGTCGCCGGCGCGCTCGACGCCCTCGAACGGCTGAAGGCCGAGCCCCCGGCCGGTTCGCGGGTCATCCCGCTGCAGGTCGCCGGCGCCTTCCACACCCGGTACATGCGCCCCGCGGTCGAACGCCTCGCCGAGGTCGCGGCGGGGCTCGCGCCCGCCGACCCGACGCTTCCGCTCTGGACGAACCGCGACGGGAGCGCCGTGACATCCGGTGCCGCTTTCCTCGACCTGCTCGTCGGCCAGGTCTCATCGCCCGTACGCTGGGATCGCTGCATGGAGTCCTTCCAGGCGGCAGGAGTCACCGGCATCATCGAACTCGCACCGGCCGGCGCCCTCGTGGGCCTCGCGAAGCGCGCGCTCAAGGGCGTGCCAACGGTCGCCGTGAAGACTCCCGAAGACCTGTCGGCGGCGATCGAGCTCATCGAGCAGCACGCCTGAGCCGGCGACGAAAACGAAGACGAGACGAGAAGGCCGAGCATTTGAATCCCACCCTCCAGCAGTCGCACGGGCCTGCCTTCACGCGCATCTACGCCGTCGGCGCGGCTCGCGGCGAGAACGCGGTGCCGAACGCCGAACTGATCGGGCCGATCGACTCGTCCGACGAGTGGATCCAGCAGCGCACGGGCATCGTCACCCGCACGCGTGCCGGCGCCGACGTCTCGGCGACCGATCTCGCCACGACGGCGGCGCGAGAGGCGATCGAGCGGTCGGGCATCGCCCCCGAGCTCATCGACCTCGTCATCATCGCGACCATCTCGAACGTGCAGCAGACCCCGTCGATGGCGGCCGTCGTCGCCGATCGCGTGGGAGCGAACCCCGCCGCGGCCTACGACATGAACGCGGCCTGCGCGGGTTACGCCTACGCGGTCGCCCAGGCGGACGCGCTGATCCGCTCGGGCGCGGCGACGTACGCCCTCGTGATCGGTGCCGAGAAGCTCTCCGACGTCGTGGACCCGACCGACCGCTCGATCTCCTTCCTCCTCGGCGACGGTGCCGGCGCCGTGGTCGTCGGCCCGAGCGAGACGCCCGGCATCGCGCGCACCATCTGGGGCTCCGACGGCTCGAAGGCGGGCGCGGTCGGCATGAACGGCACGCTCACCGAGTACCGCGACGGTGCGGCCGAGTGGCCGACGCTGCGTCAAGAGGGCCAGACCGTCTTCCGCTGGGCCGTGTGGGACATGGCGAAGGTCGCGAAGCAGGCACTGGATGCCGCTGGCGTGACGAGCGACGACCTCGCCGCGTTCATCCCCCACCAGGCCAACATGCGCATCATCGACGAGTTCGCCAAGCAGTTGAAGCTGCCCGAGACCGTCGTGATCGCCCGTGACATCGCCACCACGGGCAACACCTCTGCCGCCTCGATCCCGCTCGCGACGCACCGCCTGCTCGAGGAGCACCCTGAACTTTCCGGAGGCCTCGCCCTCCAGATCGGCTTCGGCGCCGGACTCGTGTTCGGCGCCCAAGTGGTGGTTCTTCCCTGAACCACCTCCCCCCGTCCCTCTAGACTGTCTCTCGGTCAAACGAGACACCCCCAAGGAGAAAACAATGGCATTGTCCACCGAAGAAGTGCTTGCCGGCCTGGCCGAGCTCATCAACGACGAGACCGGCATTGCGACCGACACGGTTGAGCTGGACAAGTCGTTCACCGACGACCTCGACATCGACTCGATCTCCATGATGACGATCGTCGTCAACGCCGAAGAGAAGTTCGACGTGAAGATCCCCGACGAAGAGGTCAAGAACCTGAAGACCGTCGGCGACGCCGTCACCTTCATCGTCAAGGCTCAGGCCTAGCAGCTGCGTGGAGCGGGCCGGCGCCATCTGCCCGGCCCGCTCGATCAGTGCGACCTATTCCTCCATCGGAGTGTTTCTCGAATGACCAAGAAGATCGTCATCACCGGCATCGGTGCGACCTCGCCGCTCGGCGGCACCGCCCCCGAGAGCTGGAACGCCCTGCTCGCCGGCGAGTCCGGCGCGCGCTCGCTCGAGCACGACTGGGTCGCGAAGTACGAGCTGCCCGTCACCTTCGCCGCTGAGGCCAAGGTTCGCCCCGAAGAGGTGCTCGAACGCCCCGTCGCGAAGCGACTCGACCCCTCGAGCCAGTTCGCCCTGATCTCCGCGAAGGAGGCGTGGGCCGACGCCGGTGCACCCGAGGTCGCGCCCGAACGACTCGGCGTCGACTACGCCACCGGCATCGGCGGCATCTGGACCCTGCTCGACGCGTGGGACACCCTGCGCGAGCGCGGGCCCCGCCGAGTGCTGCCCATGACCGTGCCGATGCTCATGCCGAACGCGGCATCCGCTGCGATCTCGATGCACTTCGAGGCTCGCGCGTTCGCACGCACGGTGGCCTCGGCCTGCGCGTCGAGCACCGAGTCGCTCGCGAACGCCTACGAGCACCTGCAGCTCGGCTACGCCGACGTCGTCATCGCCGGCGGGTCCGAGTCCGCGGTGCACCCCATCACGCTCGCATCGTTCTCGTCGATGCAGGCGCTGTCGCGTCGCAACGACGACCCGTCGCACGCCTCGCGCCCGTACAGCGTCGACCGCGACGGTTTCGTCATGGGCGAGGGCGCGGCGAGCCTCGTGCTCGAGACCGAAGAGCACGCGCTCGCGCGCGGCGCCCGCATCTACGCGGAGCTCGCGGGCGGCTCGGTGAGCGCCGATTCGTACCACATCACGGCGAACGACCCCGAGGGCCGCGGCGCCAGCCGCGCCGTGCTCGACGCGCTCGCGCAGGCCGGCGCATCGGTCGACGACGTGACGCACATCAACGCGCACGCGACGAGCACGCCCGTCGGCGACATCGCCGAGTACACCGCGCTGCGCAACGTCTTCGGCGATCGGGTGCACGAGATCCCCGTCTCCGCCACGAAGGCGTCGACCGGGCACCTGCTCGGTGGCACCGGTGCACTCGAGGCCGTGTTCACGATCCTCGCGCTCCAGAACCGCCTCGCTCCGCCGACGATCAACCTCACCACACAAGATCCCGAGATCCCGCTGCGCATCTCGGGCGAGCCGCAGCCGCTCGGCGACGGCCCGCAGCTCGCGATCAGCAACTCCTTCGGGTTCGGCGGCCACAACGCCGTCGTCGCGATCCGCACGCCGTAGCGGCGCCCGGGGCTCGCCCCGGCACGCACATGAGAAGACCCCGGTCGCAGTCCCTGCGCCGGGGTCTTCTCGTGCACGGTCCGAGGGTTTCGCTCATGCGCCGCCGGGAATGGTCATCCGACTTCGCGTCACGCCGCCGGCGGACCGAGGTTCGCTCAGCCCACCTGGTGCAACCAGACGACCGGGGCGAAGTCGCTCGCGTGACGGAACGGTTCGAGTTCGTCGTCCCACGCTTGGCCGAGGGCGAGGCGCAATTCGCGGTGCAGCTCGATGGGGTCGGTCCCGCCGACGTCCATCGCGTAACGGATACGGTCTTCGGGCACCACGGTGTTGCCGGCGGTGTCGGTCTGGGCGAAGAAGACGCCGAGTTCGGGCGTGTGCATCCACCTGGCCCCGTCGGAGCCGGGGGTGGGGTCTTCACTCACCTCGAAGCGCAGTTGCTCCCAGCCGCGCAGCGCCGAGGCGAGTTTCGCGCCGCTGCCGGCGTCGCCCTCCCAGTAGAACTCGGCGCGCATGGCACCGCGGAGCACGGGCTGCTCGCTCCAGTCGAAGTTCACGGCAACACCGAGGGCTGTGCCGGCGGCCCATTCGACATGCGGACACAGCGCCCTCGGCGAGGAGTGCACGAACAGCACGCCTCGCGCGGTGCGCACTGCCCGCGTGGCATTCTTCGTCATGTCTGTCTCCGTTCTCGAGGTGCGTCTTCCCCAACGACCTCAAACGGACAGATGACGGTATTCGGTTGTCGACGAGCGAGCCGTCACCGCCGATTATGCCCCGCATCAGGCTCATTGACAAGGCGCGAAACCATATACTCGGTGAAACGTTGATGTCGATCGGAGGACCGATGGCTGTTCGCGACGCACTGCTCGCACTGCTCTCCGCAGGCCCGGGGTACGGGTTCCAGTTGCACGGCGACCTCGCCGAGCGCACGGGAGGCCGACGAGACGTGAACGTCGGCCAGAGCTATGCGACGCTCGAGCGCCTCGGCAAGCAGGGGCTCGTCGAGTCCGCAGGCGCCACCGACGACGGGCTCCCCCTCTATCGCGCGACGCCAGCGGGTGCCGCTGCGACGTCGGCCTGGTTCTCGGGCACTGATGCCTCCGGCAGCGACGCGTGGGACGAGACCGTCGATCGGGTGCTCGTGGCGGCATCCCTGCCGGGCGTCGATGTCGGCCCGATCGTCGCGGCCGAGCGCATTCGCTGGCAGCAACGTGCTGCCGAGGCATCCGCTCGCGCCGTGATCGACAGCCGTGCAGGCGACGAAAGTGACACGGGAGCGGCCGCTCGCCTCGCAGCGCTGGCCGCTGCCGCCGAGGCCGCACGAGCGCGTGCGGCACTCGCCTGGCTCGACGACGTGACCGCGGTCGCCGATCGGCACGAACTGGCGTTCGCACCGCGAATGGAGCGGCCACGGCGCGGGCGGCGACCGGCGGCGACGACCGGCAAGGCGGGTGCGGCGAGCGTCGAGGGCGGCGCGCCTCAGGCGTCGGCCGAGGCGTAACTCTCGACGATCGCGAGGTCGAGCGGGAACTCCACGGGGAACCCGCCGAAGAGCAGGCGGCCCGCCTCGGTCGCCGAATCCGCCACGGCGGCGGCGACGTCGTCGGCGTGCTCCACCGGAGTGTGCACGATGATCTCGTCGTGGAGGTAGTAGACGAGGTGCGGCATTCGCTCGAAAGCCGACCCCGACCGGGACGCGATCGATCCGGGCTCGACGCCTGTCGCGGCGATCGACGCAAGTCTCGAACGGAGGCCCGCCATCCAGCAGAGCGCCCACTCGGCCGCGGTGCCCTGCACGACGAAGTTGCGGGTGAACCGGCCCCAGTCGCGGGCACGCGAGCGCGCGCGTCGTTCGTCGGCCGCGGTCGCCTCGGGCTGCGACGCGAGCGACTGCGTCGCACGCCACTCCGCCCCGGGCAGCGGCGACGAACGGCCGAGGAGCGTGGTGACGCTCGCACCGCGTTCGCCCTCGGCCGCCGCCCGGTCGACGAGCGCCATCGCTCGCGGGTAGGCCCGGGCCAGCCGCGGCACGAGCCGGCCGCTCTCGCCCGTCGTCGCGCCGTACATCGCACCGAGGATCGCGACCTTCGCCTGGTCGCGGGTCTCGACGACCCCCGCGCCGACGATGCCGCTGTAGAAGTCGCGCCCCCGGCCGGCCTCCGCCATCGCCTCGTCGTGCGCCAGACCGGCGAGCACTCGCGGCTCGAGCTGCGCCGCGTCGGCGACGACGAGCGCCCAACCGGGGTCGGCGACGACGGCACTGCGCACGTTCTTCGGCAGTTGCAGGGCGCCGCCGCCCGACGTCGCCCAGCGCCCGGTTGCCGTGCCGCCGGGCACGTAGTCGGGCCTGAACCGGCCGTCGACCACCCACTCGTCGAGCCACGACCAGGCGTTCGCGCTGAGCAGCCGTGAGAGCTTCTTGTAGGCGACAAGCGGCTCGATCGCCGGGTGCTCGTGCTCGCGCAGTTCCCAGCGGCTCGTCGACTCGACCGGGATGCCGGCGCTGCGCAGCGCCTTCAGCAGGTCGACCTGCGAGTCGAGGTTGACCGCGGGGGCGCCGAGCAGTGTGCGCACCTCGGCCGCGAGCGCCTCCATGCGGGCGGGCTTGCGCCCGGGCGCCGGCTTCGGGCCGAGCTCCGACTCGAGCACGCGCTCGTGCACGCCGCGGTGCCACGGCAGCCCGGCGGCGTGCAGCTCTGCGCCGATCAGGGCGCCCGCCGACTCGGCGGCGAGCAGCAGGCGGAGGGCTCCCGGCCGCTCGGACGCGACGACGAGGGCGAGTTGTCGAGCATGTTCGGCGAGCACGGCGTCGACCGGCACCCCGAGCACGTCCCGCGGGCCGGCGGTGGGCTCCTGCGCCGGGGCATCCGCCTCGTCGAAATCGAGCAGGTCGAAGAGCGGCGAATGGGCAGCGGATGCCGCGGGCACGACGGTCATCGGCTGGCCGGCCTCTGCCGGCCCGAGCGGCAGCCACTCGGGCCGCGGGTGCGCGGCGCCCGCACGGATCGCCGTCGTCATCGTGGAGTGATCGAGGATTGCGGAGGCGAGCACGAGGTCATGGCATCGTTCGACGCGCACGCCCTCGGCGAGGAGTCGGGGGTACCAGCGGCGGGTGTCAGCCCAGATCCACCGGGGGCGCTTCGCGGCCTCGAGCGCCCGCACGACGTCGCCGAAATCGTGCAGCGCCACGGTCTCGAAAGGAACGCTCGAGACCGCGGGGTCGACCAGTGCGACCCGGCCGGGCCCCATCGCACCGACCACGATCTGCATGCTGCCATTCTCGCCTGTGCGTCCGACATGGCGTGCCGCGGATGTCGGTGGCAACGGTGATGATCGAGCCCATGAACGAATACGGGCGGCGCCGATGGTCGCGGTGAGCTTCCGGTGCGGGCACGGCGCCGAACCCGGCGACGCCGGCGCCGTCGCACTCGCGAGAGTGTGCCCGCTCTGCATGCTGCTGCACGAGACGCAGCGCTCGCGCGCCGAACTGCTCTCGCGCGTGGCCCCGCCCCAGCGCGCGGCGCTCGCCCGTGAGACGCGCATCGGGGCGAGCTACGAGTGGCGTTGCGCCCGCGGCCACGACCGCTATCCGGCGACGGTCGGCGAGGTGCTGACCGGCCCGAGCTGCGCGAAGTGCCGCTCGAACGCAGCTGCGCCCGGTGCCCGGCGCGAGGCCGGCCTCGCCTTCATGAAACCGGGGCTCCGCGTCGGCACCTCGCAGGTCGAGCAGCGGTTGCGCATGCTCCTCGGCGAACGCATACGGCTGCACCACCGCGTGAACGCCGTGCGCATCGGGCGCATGTTCTACGGCAAGCAGGAGGTCTGGCCCGACATCCTCGTGCCACAGCTCCGCATCGCCGTCGAGTACGACGATCCCGGTCGTTCGAGACGAGCGCATCTCGGCTTGAAGGAGGCGTCCGACCTCGAGAAGGACGAGGCACTGCGAGAGGTCGGCTGGGAGGTCATCCGCATCCGCGCGGGCGGTCTCGAAGCGCTCGGGCCCTACAGCGTCGTGTGCCGCGGCCTCACGATCGGGGTCGCCGACGAGGTCGTCGCGCTCATGCGGCGCATCCGGGGAGACGAGGCAGTCGAGCGTCTGCTCGTACCCCGGCAACACGCCGTGTGAGCGTCAGCGGCGCTGCGAGCACGACTCGGTGTCGGCCCTCACCGACCATCTGTGGAATCCGACCAGCACGAAGTTCGTCCGACCGATAGGGTAAGTCGACCCGAGCACCCCCTCTGCCCGGGTATTCGCGCGCGCAGAGAGGCAGTCGATGCTCCTTCCGTTCCTCATCGTCGGAGGCATCGGCCTCGTCCTCCTCGTGATCTCGCTCGTGCTCGGCGACATCTTCGACCAATTCGAGATCGGCGACGGCGCCCTCTCGGGTACGGCCCTCGCGGTCGGCATGGTCGTCTTCGGGGCATCCGGCGCGCTGGTGTCGAGCATGGGCCTCGAACTCGTCTGGGTGTACGTGCTCTCGATCGTGCTCGCCGCGGTCGCGTACCTGCTCTGCGTGCTCGCGATCCGAAATCTCACACGCAGCTCCGACGGCGTGCCCACCTCTGCCGTGGGCCTCTCGGGCGTCGCCCGGTCGGGCATCACCACCGCGGGAGGCGAAGTGAGCCTCGACGGGCCCGGCGAGCTCGAACGCCGGCTCGCGTACTCCGACGAGCCGATCGCCGAAGGCGCGCGCGTTCGCGTCATCGAGCACGCGGGCAGCCGCGTGAAGGTCGTCGCGGGCTGACGCCCCCTCGACAACCGCTTCCCTCGACTCCAGCTCCCCCGGCTCGGGCCCCGCGTCCCACTGACTCGGATCCCGCGCCCCACTGAACCGCCCTGCACCACCCCGCCCTGCATCTCCTCCCGAAAGGAAACCCGATGCTCTCCCCCCTGCTGATCCAGGTGATCTCGGTCGTCGCGATCGTCATCGCGCTACTCGCCCTGCTCACCTTCATCGCCCGCCGCATCCGCCGCGTGCCGCCGAACGAGGCGCTCGTCATCGTCGGCCGCGGGGCCGGCCGCGCCGCACCCGAGCAGTCGTCGGCGCAGCGCGTCGTCATCGGCGGGCGCACCTTCATCTGGCCGATCCTGCAGCAGGGCTTCGCCATCTCGCTCGAGCAGCGCCAGATCGGCATCACCGTCGAGGGCGTCGACAAGAACCGCATCAAGATCGCCATCAAGGCGTCGATCAACTTCAAGGTCAGCGGCACCGAAGACGGTGTGCGGCGTGCCGCCCAGCGCTTCCTCTCGCAGCAGAGCCTGCTCACCGAGATCATCAAGGAATCGCTCGAGGGTTCGCTGCGATCGATCGTCGGCGACATGACGATCGAGCAGATCATCTCCGACCGCAAGAGCCTCTCCGACCGCGTCGTCGCCGAGACGAAGACCGACCTCGTCGAGCAGGGCCTGCAGGTCGACCTGCTGAACATCTCCGACATCTCGACGCCCGGCAGCGAGTACCTCGCGAACCTCGGCCGCGCCGAGGCCGCCCGCGCACGTCAGGTCGCCGAGGTGAGCGAAGCCGAGGCCGCCCGGGTGAGCGAGTTCGCGCGCATCGAGGCCGCCGAGCAGGTCGCCGAGCGGCAGAAGGCGCTGAGCCTGAAGCAGGCCACGATCAAGGCCGAGACCGATCGGGCCAACGCCGAGGCCGAGGCATCCGGTCAGCTCGCGAAGGCCGAGCAGGACAAACTGGTCGCCGTGCAGGAGCGCGACGCCCTGTCGGAGCAGGCGCTCGTGACGCAGGAGCGGCTCGACATCGAGATCCGCAAGCCCGCCGAGGCCGAGGCGTACGCCGAGGTGCAGCGGGCGACCGCCCTGCGCGATGCCGCGAACGCCGCGACAGAGGCCGACGCCTACAAGCGCACCAAGATCGCCGAGGCCAACAAGGTCGCAGCCGTGCAGGACGCCGAGGCATCCGCAACTGCCGTGCGTTTCTCGGGTGAGGCCGAGCGCGACCGTCAGGTGGCCCTCGCCGCCGGTATCCGTGCTGATGGCGAGGCCCGCGCGGCCGCGATCCAGGCCGAGGGTCTCGCCGAGGCCACGGCAACCGACGCCAAGGCCATGGCGCTGAAGAAGTACGGCGAGGCCGCCCTCGCGCAGGAGATCATCTCGCGCCTGCCCGAGATCGTTCGCGCAGCTGCCGAGCCGATCTCGAACATCAAGACGCTCACCGTCGTGTCGACCGACGGCGCGAGCGCCATCACGAAGACCGTCGGTCAGGTGCTCGGCGAGGGCACCGAGGTCGTGAAGTCGCTGACCGGGCTCGACGTCAGCTCCATCCTCGCCGGGCTCGCGGGCGGGCAGCTCGTGAAGTCCGACGCGACGACCGACTGACGAAGGCCTGAACGACTGAACGCCTGAAGCGCCGACCCGTCGGCCGAGAGGAAACCTGTGACGACGACGTCAGCAGACCTGGAGACCCCCTCAGCGAGCCGCCTCGGCCCGCGGAGGTGGGCGGTGCTCGCGCTCGTGGGCCTCGTGGGCCAGATCGCGTGGACCGTCGAGAACATGTACCTCAACGTGTTCGTCTACGACACGATCACCGACGACCCGGCGGTGCTCGCGGCGATGGTCGCTGCGAGCGCCGCCTCGGCGACGATCGCCACCCTCGTCGTCGGCGCATGGAGCGACCGGTTGGGTCGTCGCCGAGTGTTCGTCGCGGGCGGGTACGTGCTCTGGGGTCTCTCGACCGCGGCGTTCGGCCTCGTCACGGTCGAGGGGCACGCGGGCGCGGCATCCGTCGCCGGTGCCGTCACTCTCGCGGTGCTCACCGTCATCGTGCTCGACTGCCTCATGAGCATGCTGGGCTCGGGCGCCAACGACGCCGCGTTCAACGCTTGGGTCACCGATGTCACCGACACCACGAACCGCGGCCGCGTCGAAGCGGTGCTCGCCGCCCTGCCGCTGCTCTCGATGCTGCTCGTCTTCGGCGTGCTCGACGGGCTGACTCGAGCGGGCGAGTGGCGCACCTTCTTCCTCACCATCGGCATCGCGATCGTCATCGTCGGCGTCGTCGCCTGGTTCCTCATGCGTGATGCCTCGACGCCGCAGCGTCAGAGCGACGGCGTCTGGCGGGCGATCGCCTACGGCCTGCGACCGTCCACGATCCGTGCGAACCCGGCGCTCTACCTGACCTTCGCAGCCTGGGCGGTCTTCGGCATCTCGACCCAGGTGTTCCTTCCGTACCTGATCATCTACCTGCAGCGAACCCTGCGCATCGACGGGTACGCACTCGTGCTCGGCGTCGTGCTGCTCGGCGCCTCCGTCGTGAGCATCGTCGGCGGCCGGGTCATCGACCGTGTCGGCAAGGTCCGGTCGATCATGCCCGCCCTCGCGATCTACCTCATCGGTCTCGTGCTCATGGCGTTCGTGCGCGACATCACGTGGGTCATCATCGCCGGGCTCGCGATGATGAGCGGGTTCATGCTCGTCGTCGCGGCCGTCGGCGCAGCCTCCCGCGACGCCACCCCCCGCGACCGGGCCGGGTCGGTGCAGGGGCTCCGCATGATCTTCGCGATCCTGATCCCGATGGTCATCGGCCCGTTCATCGGTGCCGCGATCATCAGCGGTGCCGGTGAGACGTACGCCGAGCTCGGCGTCGTGAAGCAAGTGCCGACGGCCGGCATCTTCATCGGCGCCGCCGTCGTCGCCGTGCTCGTCGTCGTGCCGACGATCGCCCTGCTGCGCCGGGAACGCCGGGCGCAGGGGCAGCCGCCCCAAACGCCTCAGGAGCCCCAGCAGACCACCGAGGCCGGACAGGAATGACGCACGCCGCGCGGCCACTCCCGACGGCCCTCCTCACCGAGTGGGGAGAACAGCTCGATCGCGTGCATCCGCTGCCCGAGTACCCACGACCGCAGCTCGTTCGCTCGTCGTACCTGAACCTCAACGGCGTGTGGCAGTACGCGATCACCCCGGGCGGCACGACGGGCGGCGAGGCGCCGGGCGCCCTCGACGGATACGACGGTGAGATCGTCGTGCCCTTCTCCCCCGAGTCGTTGCTCTCGGGCGTCGGCCGCCAGGTGCAGCCCGACGAGACGCTGCACTACCGCCGCACGTTCCACCTCGACGACGACTTCAGCCCCGCCGACGGGCGCATCCTGCTGCACTTCGGCGCCGTCGACCAGCGCTGCGCCGTCGAGGTGAACGGCGTCGTCGTCGGGGAGCATGTGGGCGGCTACCTGCCGTTCACGATCGACATCACCGATGCTGTCGCCGGTCGATCGCACGGTGCCGCCCACGAACTGCTCGTTCGCGTCACCGACCCGAGCGACACCACCGAGTACTCCCGCGGCAAGCAGCAGCTCGATCGCGGGGGCATCTGGTACACCGCGCAGTCGGGCATCTGGCAGACGGTGTGGATCGAGGCGGTGCCCGCCGCGTGGGTCGCACGGCTCGAGTACCAGGCGAACCCGATGACGGGTGAGCTGACCGTCACGGTGCACGGCGGCGGCGCGCTCGAGCAGCCCGCAACGGTGCGCGTCATCGCCGACGGCGTCGTCACGGCCGAGGGGCGCGCGGCAGCGGGGCATCCGCTCATGCTGACGATCGCCGAACCGAGGCTGTGGACGCCCGAGAGCCCGTATCTCTACGACATCGAGGTCGAGTACGGCGACGACCGCGTCGTGAGCTACACGGGGCTCCGCAGCTTCGGGGTCGGCCCCGATGCCGACGGGATCCCCCGACTGCTGCTGAACGGCGAGCCGTACTTCCACGCCGGCGTGCTCGACCAGGGGTATTGGAGCGACGGGCTCTACACGGCGCCGTCCGATGCGGCGATGGTGCACGACATCCGCTCGATGAAGGAGCTCGGCTTCACGATGCTGCGCAAGCACATCAAGGTCGAGCCCCTCCGCTGGTATCACCATGCCGACCGGCTCGGCATGCTCGTCTGGCAGGACGCGGTGAACGGCGGCGGACGCTACAACCCCGTCGTCATCACGGCCCCCGTGCTCACTCCGCTGCGGCTCGACGACCGTCGACACCGGGCCTTCAAGAGAACGGATGCCGCGGCGCGCGCGCACTGGCGCCAGGAACTGCGCGACATGGTCGAGCACCTGCACGGCGTCGTCAGCATCGCGGTCTGGGTGCCGTTCAACGAGGGCTGGGGGCAGTTCGACGCCGCTGAGGTCACCGCGGAGCTGCGCGCCCTCGACCCGAGTCGGAGCATCGACCATGCGAGCGGCTGGCACGACCAGGGTGCCGGTGACCTGACGAGCCTGCACGTGTACTTCCGCCGCTTCCGCGTGCCTCGTCGCCGGCCGCAGACCGCGCACCGCGCCCTCGTCGTGTCGGAGTACGGCGGATACAGCCAGCGCCTGCCCGAGCACAGCGTGACGCCGCGCGAGTTCGGCTACAAGCGGTTCGACGACGTCGATCGTCTTGCAGCCGCCTTCGTGCGACTGCACGAGGAGGAGATCATCCCGGCGATCCCCCGCGGCCTCGCTGCCGTCGTGTACACGCAGCTCAGCGATGTCGAAGACGAGAGCAACGGCCTGCTGAGCTACGACCGCCGCGTGGTGAAGCTGCCGGCCGACGTCGTTCGATCGGTGACCGAGCGGCTGCGATACAGCGGGCGACCGGCGCAGATCCCACCGCGCGGGGGCTCGACCGAGGAGTCCTGACTCCGCACGTTCTCCTTCCGTTCTCCGCCCGACGTTGTCTTCCGCTGGTGCCCCTGCCAAGGTGAGATCACGTTCGATCAAGGGGGAACATGTCAGAGCAGCAGCGTCCAGGTCTCACCGCAGCCGAGATGGCGGCGGCCGTGGCCTCGGTGAGCACGCCCGATACCGTCGCATCGCCGTTCGGCGAACTGCACTTCTTCGATGGAGTGCCGCTGCCGGAGACCGTCGAAACCGCGTACAACGCACTCGACCTGATCCGCGCCATCGACGTGTTCCTGAACGCGGTGCCCGGCGCTTCGCTCGTGGCGTTCCGCGCCGGCCTGCGGGTCGCGGGGGTCACCTCGGCCAGGCAGATCGGCATCACCGATCCGAGGGCGACCTCGAAGGCGCTGTTCCTCACTCCGAACACCGAGACGACGTACGGCGTGACCATGCTCGACCTGAAGGCGTGGGGGCCGACCGTCATCGAGGCGCCGCCGCAGTCGCTCTGCGTCGTCGACGACTTCTGGTTCCGCTACGTCGCCGACATGGGCATCGCGGGCCCCGACCAGGGCGCGGGCGGCAAGTACCTGTTCCTGCCGCCGGGGTACGAGGGCGAGGTGCCCGACGGCTACTTCGTCTACCGAACCCCGACGTACACGAACTTCGTCGTGCTGCGGGCACTCGGCGGCGTTCCTGCGATGAAGCAGACGCGCATCTATCCGCTCGCCGAGGCGGCGAGCCCCCAGGAGAACGAGTTCGTCAACCTCGCCGAGACGCCGTTCAACACCGTGCACGCGAACGACTACTCCTTCTTCGAGGAGGTGGCCGAACTGGTGCAGGAGGAGCCGGCGGAGGCACTCGATGCCGAGCGCGCCGGCCAGCTCGCGGCGATCGGCATCGTGAGCGGTCAGCCGTTCGCACCCGATGCGCGGCTCCGCGGCATCCTCGAACAGGCGGCTCCCATCGCCGCCGGGCTCGCGCGAACGGTCGGCTACCAGCCGCGCGACCCCGACGCCGTGCTCTACGGCTCATGGCGCAACGGCTTCGTCGGCGGCAGCTACGAATTCCTCAGGGATGGCGCACGGCTGCTCGACGCCCGCACCCAGTTCCACTACCTCGCGACCGTCATCACCCCGGCGATGGCCCACGCCCAGATCGGCGCCGGCTCGGCATACGCCTATACCGTGCACGACGCCGAGGGTCAGTTGCTCGACGGCGCACGCAGCTATCGACTGCACGTCGACGCCAATCCCCCGGCGAAGAACTTCTGGGCGGTCGACATCTACGACACGCAGACGCGTTCGCTGCTCGTCATTCCCTCGACGCCGTATCCGGCGCTCGCGAGCAACGACGGCAAGCTGCAGACCAACGACGACGGGTCGTTCGACCTCTACTTCGGCCCGACCGCACCGGCCGGCAAGGAGTCGAACTGGATCGAGACGGTGCCTGGCAAGTCGTGGTTCCCGCTGCTGCGGATCTACGGCCCGCTCGAGGCCTGGTTCGACCAGACCTGGCGGATCAACGAGTTCGAGCCCATCGGCTGAGCGCGGACGGCGCCTATCGGACGTTCGCGTCGAACTCGGCCCGCAGGTACTTCGGAGCCTGCACGCGCCACGCCTCGGTCACGAGTTCGGCGAGATGGCCCTGGTCGACACCGGCCATGCGGAACGCGACCTTGGGTTCGCCCCACCTCGTCGTGGTGCGCAGGAACACCTCGGGCGCCATCTCGACGAGTGCGAGCGCGTCGATGGGGTCGGCGACCTTGACCCCGACGACGAGCTCGGCCGCGATGATCGCCCGCATGTCGTCAGGGATGCTCGGCCAGGGGTGGCACTCCCACGCGAAGAGCCTGCCGCGCACGAACCACGCGGCGCCGCCCGTCGTCGCCCGCTCTTCGCTGCCAGGCAGCTGAGCTGCGGTACGTCGGAGGTCGTCGAGGGTCGGCACGGGCCGAGTGTATGCCGCGCCGCCGACACCCGACGATCGGGGACTTGCACGGCCGAACGCCGAAACGCGATGACGGCTGCAGACACCATGGAGCATACGAACAGCCCGCAGATGAGAGACTGTTTTGGTTCGTGCAACAACCTATGGGGAGATCATGACCGACAACCGACCAGACCTGAGCGGCGACTGGGACCTCGACCCGGGTCACACTCGCATCGGCTTCTCGGCCAAACACGCCATGGTGGCGAATGTCCGCGGTGCCTTCAACGACATCACCGGCAGCCTGCACGTCGACTTCGACGACACGGCCAAGTCGACCGCCGAGATCGTGCTCAAGGTCGCCAGCATCGACAGCCGCAACTCGCAACGCGACGATCACTTGCGCAGCGCCGACTTCTTCGATGCGGAGCAGTGGCCCGACATCGTCTTCAAGAGCACCCGGATCGAGGAGGTCGGCGACAACGCCCTCGTGGTCTCGGGCGACCTGACGATTCGCGACGTCACGAAGCCGATCACCATCCCGATCGAGTTCACGGGCGTGGAGACCGACGCCTTCGGCGCGTTGCGTGCCGGATTCGAAGGCACGCGGCGCATCGACCGCCGTGAATACGGACTCGAGTGGAACATGGCGCTCGATTCGGGCGGTTGGCTCGTCTCCGAGAAGATTACGCTCGAGTTCGAGATCTCGGCGATCAAGCGCGACAGCGACGCGCAACAGGCCGCCTGACGCTGGTCCGAGCGTAGGAGGCGCAGCGGCCCTCGGCCTTTACTCATCTGCAAGGGGTCGGATGGACTGACACCGGGCCGAGACGGACGGCGAGCCAAGCTCGGTCGAGCCTGGCTCGCCGGGTCACATGCAGCTAGTCGCCACCGGTTTCCGCCCCGGGCAGCGCACGCATGACGGTGAGGGTCACATCGCCGTCCTGGTAGGACACCCTGAACAGATGTCCGTCCTCGTTCAGCACCCGTCGTTCGGGCAGGGAATGGAAGTTGCCCTGGATCGAGTCGCCGCTCGCGATCGTCAGCACCGTTCCCGGTGCGAGGGGCGCGCGAACGTCCAAGTCCAGTTCACCGCTCAGCACCAGGTCACCGGCAGCCCGTACGCTCGTGTAGTCGTCACCGCCGGAGATGGTGATGGCAAGGCCACCCCCGCCGCTGACGCTCACGTCGCCGCCGACGTCCAGAACATTTCCGGGCACGACCTCGGCGTCGCTGATCGACGCTGCATCGACAGCTTCTCCGGATGACAGACCCGGTTGCAGTACGCCGCCGTCGACGTCGATGCTGCCTGCCACGAAACCGCTGCCGCCGAGAGTGCCGCCACTGACATGGATCGAGCTCGCGTGCGAACCCGCGATCGAGAGCTTGCCGCCTTCAACCGTGGTACCGCCCTCGTAGGTGTCGTCGCCCGTCATGATGAGGGACCCTGGGCCTTGCTTCGTCAGAGACGCCGTGTAGAGGTCGTTGTCGATGTTGTTCTGGATATAGGCCGCGCGCTCGTCCATCCATTCCTTGCGCCACGAGACCGCCTCCTCGTAAGTGATCTTGTCGTACAACTCGGGATGGCCGTCGGTGATGGCTTGGATCTGCGGGTCATTCAGGATGCCCTGAACCACGAAGGCCTGCTCGTCGAGCGTTCCGTCGGAATTCAACACATTGGGGCTGAATTCGCCGGCGTACGCAGTGCCCTGCTCCTGGTAGCCCGCCAGCCACGCCAGATCCTCCAGTTCTCGTTGCTCGAGCGCGTCCTGGCTGATGTCGTTGGACCAGACATCCAGCGACCCCTCGTCCAGGTCGTAGGTCATGGGATTCAGGAACTGGGCCGGGCCATACATGCCCTTGGCCAGATCGGGAATCCCCCAGCCCCAGCGCTCGTCAGGAAGGCCGTCGGGAGCGGTCCAGGCGATGGACTCCCCCGTCGGCGAGGTTTGCCCGGCGCCGAGGAACCTCACCCCGTCTGACATCTTGTTGTTCGCCGTGGTGAGCATCAGGTCACGCACCTGCTTGGCATCCATGTTCGGATAGCGCGACAGCAGAACCCCCATCACCGCTGTCGCAACGGGCGTTGCCGGTGACGTGCCGCTCGAGTTCGAGTAGACGGCGTCGCCACCGCTGCTCGTGGTCCGAACGCTGTTCGAAGGAGTCGAAACCGACCACCACTTGGCGAGCCCTGCCTCGTTGTAGCCGAACTGCTTCGTGTACTCGGGGTTGGCGTCGGTCGGGGGCTGTACCCCGCCGACTGACACCCATTGCTTCTCCGCCATCGGGTTGAAGAGGGGGTACGCCGGGCGGTAGTACGGATTGCTCCAGTCGTTGTTGCCGGCCGACCTGACGTTGACGGTACCGCTGTCCTTGATGGCATCCCAGATCGCGTCCATGAACGACAGCCCGGGGTAGCTCGGGTTGTATTGGATGCCACCTTCGGAATAGCTCCGCTTGAAGAGGAAGTACTGGTACTCCAGATCCTTCATCTCCTCATTGGGGATCGTGGTTCTCATGGCCGTGGCGTTGGCGCTGTCCTTGCCGGCCACCTGGTACGCGTTGGCGAGATTGCCGCCGACTCCGAGGTCGTTGCCCAAGCCGTCGTAGCGTGTTCTGTCGATGGTCTGCACGAACGAGCCCCAACTGCTGTTGATGACCTCCGCCCCAGAATCGACCAAGGCCTTGTTCGCCGTGGACCAGTACACGTAATCGTGGAACGGGCCATGGGACTGGCTGTCGGAACCACCGGTCTTGGCGACTTCCATCCTCGACCCGAAGGCGATGCCGTGCTGCTCGATCCCATCGCGGATGCCGGAGGTGACGCCGAGCATGCCGGTCCCGTGCGAGTAGTCGCTCGTCCTCGCCTGATCACCAGCCACGGTGAACCACTCACCCGCCGTAAACGGGTTCGACGGAGTCGCGCCTCGATACCCGAACCCGGATGTGCCGTAGACGCCCTCACCCGCGACTGGTTCGATGAGTGCGGTCTGGAACCCTTCGTGGGTCGTCCTGTAGCCCGAATCCATCATGCCCAGCGTGACATCCTGTCCGCAGTAACCCAGGGCGTACGCGGTGGACGCGTTCACGGCGACGAGCTGCCACGGCGCATTGACCGCTGTACCAGGGGTCGAAGGATTGTGGCCGGTGTAGAAACCGTATTCCGGCGTTTCCCAACTCGCCCTGGCAGCATCGACGTCGGTAGGACCCGTGGCGACGAAGCCGGTGTCTCCTGGGTGGGAGAACTGCGTGCAATCGTCGGCGAAGTCCGACTGCGCGTGAGCCGGAGAACCGGCGACGGCGAGGAGAGGAAGGCCGAGCACCGGCGCCAAGAACAGGGCCATCGTCCGTCGTGATCGAGGCTTTGTCGTGCTGCCAGCTGGTCGACGTGGTTGTTGCTTCCGTTCCATCTTCAGATCCCCCGATTCTCGATGTCGGACTGCGCAACGCCAAGCCCGCATGCTGCGACGGTAGTGGCGGCCGATCCGGGACACAAGACTCCCCCGCTCAGCGAATGCTGTGCACGGTCACGGTCACGGTCACGGTCACGACGGACTAGTTCAGGAACCCGGTGAGTTGCTCGACGATCAGGTCGGGGCGGGTGATGAACGGGTGGTGGCCCGTCGGCACCTCCACACTGCGGGTTGCTCGCGCCGCGTGTCGGCGCTGCGAACTCTCGGTCGAGGTCGATCATCTCGTACGCGAGCGTGGCGAGCATGCGGATGCCGGTGGCGCCGATGGGGTGACCGATCGAGATGCCGCTCCCCCGCGGGTTGAGCCGCGGATCCTCAGCATCGATGCCCCAGTCGGCGAGGCAGGCGAGCACCTGCACCGCGAAGGCCTCGTTGAGTTCGATCACGTCGAGGTCGTCGAGCCCCCCGCGACCACGTGGACCCACCGTCGGTCGTGATCGTGCGCCCCACCTGCCGGCGGGCCGAAGTTCGCTAGCCCGGTCCGTCGGGATGCGCGAGATCGTAGGCGCGAGAGACCTTCTTGGGCACGACCATGCGCCACGCATCGACGACGAGTTCGCGGGCCTCGGCGCGTTCCAGCGACGCAAGGTCCGCATGAACCCAATTGAAGCGCATGTCCGAAGCCGAAGGCAGCTGGAACTTGCGTGGATCGCCCCCGACGAGCGCCCCACGCTCTTCCTTCGGCCAGGCGAAACCCATCACGCGCTCGTCGAGAGAGAACGCCACGTACACGATCTGACCGACGCGGAACTTCAACTTCCCACGAACAAACACAGGGTACGAGCGCTCCAACTCCGTGCCCAGATCTCGAACGTCCCCGATCACCGCCATGCTCGGACCCCCTTCGGTCGCGTCGCGGGACAGACTGCCTGGCCGCGTACATCGCGGCTTCGGAACATCCGCCGCAGGATGGTCGAAGACCGCGGCGGTCTTTTCCGCTGACGCTCGGCAGCCTCGACGAGTGAGTTGCTCCATCCCAGCATGCCTGACGGCCGCAAAATATCTCAGGCGCGCTCTGCGCTCGGGAGGAGCATTCGAATCTCGGTGCGACGGACTAGGAAGCACCATTCCGAAGACAAGAACAGGAACGTATCCCTTCGCAGAAGGTGTGCGGGCAGTCCACGAAATCTCGGTCTCCATAGGCGAGGCGCCTGGTCCTGACTATGACAGCTTGATTCAGGACCGGGATGACGGCCTGATACAGGACCATCTATCTGAATACGGGACTGCTGCAGCAGTCCCCCCGCCAATCGTGGGCTGGGTTGACTGCGCGGCCTCTTCGTCCGTCTGCGGAGCGGAGATCGTCCTCCTCGCCAGAGTGCGATGCCGCTCCCCGACCGTGATCTCCACCGGCCGCACGAGTTCGGGTGTGTACTCG
Source organism: Agromyces sp. CCNWLW203 (assembly GCF_036576125.1). Lineage (NCBI taxonomy): Bacteria > Bacillati > Actinomycetota > Actinomycetes > Micrococcales > Microbacteriaceae > Agromyces > Agromyces sp. CCNWLW203. Next base: position 77,276 of record NZ_JAZHYX010000006.1, read on the forward strand.
TTCTCGGTCTGATCAAACATCGTCTCGTCCTTCCCCCTCAGAGCCGTGGGCGATGCCGTTGTCTCCGCACCGCCTGCGCGAACGAATGCAGATGCGACGTCCCCCCGAAGCGGCATCCGATCGTGATGCTAGCCATCCGCCCGCTTGCGCCGAGTCCCCCAGATCGCGTGAACCTGTATTGGGATTGAGGCGGCGCTGCCCGCCGCGATCGCCGCGATCCTCACCGCGATTCGCGGGTCGCGCCCACGCCGCAACCACAGCGACGGCCGCTTCGGGCGATCATGAGACTCCGCGACCACTTGACGATCGGGGTCACGCGCTCCCGCGCCGGTGACCGACCCGCGACGCAGGAGGGTGCACCGTGGGTCGGCCCGCTTCACGATGTCCGGCGGCGACGGACGAGCACGATGAGCAGCAGCCCGAGGAGGGCTGCCGTCGCGCCGCCGATGATTCCGTCGATCGGCAGGTCGACACCCGTGGTCGGCATGTCGCCCGACGACGACGGCCTGGGCGGCGGCGTGACAGCCACCGCGGTGCCCGTGTAGTTCGCCGGGTCGTCATCGGTGACGACGAGCTCGGTGCCAGGCACCCGACCCGTGACCGCGCCGACGTTGACGTAGGCGCCCTCGATGGCGACGCCAGAGGCCGTGCAGGTGAACGACTCCCCGGGCGCGAGCGGCCCCGCGACCACGTTCGAGTCGGTGCCGTCGCACGAGATCTCGTCGGCGTCGACCAGGTCGTCGGTCACGGTGACATCGACGAGTGGCGCGTTGCCCGTGTTGGTCACCACGTACGTCCACTCGACGCCCGCTCCCGCCGTGAGCGGCACGCCGGGCGCCTCGTCGGCGTCTTCGCCGTTGGTGGCCTTCTCGATGTCGATCGCGGGCACGGCGCCGAAGTAGTGCGACGCGTCCGCGTCGGTCACCTCGGCCTGGAACGGGCCGATGCCGGTCACCGTCCCGAGGTTCGCGTACTGGCCGGCCGTCGCGATGCCGGTCGCGACGCAGGTGAACGACGCCTCGGGGGCGAGCGGCCCCGCGATGACGTTGCCGCCCGTACCGTCGCAGTCGATCGCCGAAGCATCCAACTTGTCGTCGGTGACCGTCACGGCGGTGAGCGGAACGTTGCCGGTGTTCGTCACCACATACGTCCACTCCACGTCAGCGCCGGGAGTGATGTACGGCCCGGTGGGGTCGTCGGCGTCTTCGCCGTTGGTCGCCTTCTCGATGTCGATCGCCGGCTCCGCGCCGAAGTAGTGCGACGGGTCGCCGTCGGTCACCTCGGTGTCGAGCGGATCGGTGCCGGTCACGGTGCCGGTGTTCTCGTACTGGCCCGCCGTCGCCGTGCCGGTCGCCGCACAGGTGAAGGATGCCGCCGGCGCGAGTGGCCCCGCGATGACGTTGCCGCCCGTGCCGTCGCAGTCGATGGCCGAGGCATCCAACTTGTCGTCGGTGACGGTGACGTCGGCGAGTGGCACGTTGCCGGTGTTGGTGACGACGTACGTCCAGTCCACGTCGCCGCCGACGGCGACCAGCGGTCCGGGGGCCTCGTCGGCGTCCTCGCCGTTGGTGGCCTTCTCGATGTCGATGGCCGAAGCGACGCCGAAGTAGTGCGACGGGTCGTCGTCGGTCACTTCGACGCCGGGCACGGGATCTCCGTCGACCGAGGTGGTCGCCGGGCCTGTCGCGACGACGCTGCCGAGGTTGGCGTACTGCCCCTCGACGCCGACTCCGGCGGCGATGCACGTCACGGTGCCACCGGGCGCGAGCGGGCCGGCGACGGCATTGCCGCCGGTGCCGGCGCAGTCGATGTCGGAGGCATCCACCAGGTCGTCGGTGACCGTCACATCGGTGAGCGGCACGTTGCCGGTGTTCGTCACGACGTAGACCCACGCCACGGTGCCGTCGACGGCGACCAGCGGCCCGGTCGGCTCGTCGGCGTCCTCGCCGTTCGTGGCCTTCTCGATGTCGACGGCCGGCTCCGCACCGAAGTAGTGCGACGGGTCGTCATCGGTGACCTCGACCTGCGTGGGATCGGTGCCGACGGCGGTGCCGGTGTTCGCATACTGGCCGGCCGTCGCGGTGCCGGTGGCGACGCAGGTGAAGGATGCCTCGGGCGCGATCGGGCCCGCGATGACGTTGCCGCCCGTACCGTCGCAGTCGATGTCCGCGGCATCCACCTGGTCGTCGGTCACGGTGACGTTCGTCAGGTCGACGCCGCCGGTGTTGGTCACGACGTACGTCCAGCGGACGCCGCCGCCGACCGTAACGTACGGGCCGGTCGGCGTGTCGGCGTCCTGCCCGTTGGTCGACTTCTCGATGTCGACCGCGGGCGCCGGCATGACGGCGAGGTCGACCGTGAAGGTGGTGAAGTCATCGGGGATCAGCTCGCCCCCGAGCCCGGCGACATCGTCGCCGGAGGGACCGTTCGCGCCGACCAGGTCGTCGCCGTCGTACTCGTACGACAGGGTGACCGGGGTGCTGGTCAAGCCCGTCGTCGCAGGGTCGGGGGCGGCGGTGTTGTTGTTGTCGGCGGCCTCGTTCGGGTCGATGGCGCCGCTCGACCCCACCGTGCGCACCACGGTGTCGGCGAGCGGCCCGCCCGGGGCGAACATCGCCGCCGGGATGTGCACGGTGTACTCGCCGGCCGGGATCGCCGCGACCGACCAGCGGCCGTCGGCGTCGGTGACCGTGGTCGCGACGAGATCGCCGTCACCGTCGAGCACCTGCACGGTGACACCCGGCACGCCCTGCTCGCCGGCGTCGAACCGGCCGTTGCCGTTGCGGTCGGTCCACACCAGGTCGCCGAGGGTGAACCCGGGCATCAACACGTACGGCTCGTTCGACAGCAGCGGCTGGTCCTCGAACGTCGCCGAGAAGATCATGGCCCGGTTCACATAGACGTTGTCGAGGGTGTTGCTCGTCGACACCGCGGGGATCACCGCGCGCACCCGCGACTGCACCGGCAGCGGCCCGTTCGAGACGAACCGCACCGCGGTCACGTCGCCGAAGTCCGCCACCTCTGCTGCGGTGAGCCATCGTCCGCCGGCGGCCGCGGGGTCGGCGTTGGACGCATCACGCGCGTCATGGTTGACGATCGACGGGTCGACGGTCGTGTAGTACCACGTGCCCGGCACCGGCCCGCCGGTCCCGCCGCGGATGTACTCGGGGGCGTCGAGGGCACCGGTCAGCTGCACCAGTCCGGTGTAGTCCGTTGCGAATTGGTCGCGCCGCGAGAGCGCATCGGCGGCGCCATCACCGTTCCACGGCAGCACGTCGATCACGTCCGGCGCCTGGAACGACAACACGGTCGAGGTGTTGCCCCAGTCGAGCGACCACGAGTAGTCCTCGCCGCTGGCGACGAACGGCGTGTCGACGTTCTTGGAGATGCCCATCTGCCCCGAGCCGACCACCTGGATCGTCGCGGTGTCGGTGGGGGCGTTGGTCGAGTTCGCGGCGGTCGCCTGCATCGTGTTCATGTACGTCTCGCCGGGCTGGGCGAGCGTGTCGACCGTCGTGCAGATCTGCAGGTGCCTGGCACCCGCGGCGGTCGGGTGGAAGATCCACTGGTTCGTGCCCGTGCTGACGATGTCGACGTCGCCGCCGAGGAACGTCACCTGCCGAGTGGCCTGGTCGTAGCTCATCGTCACGCCGGCGGGCAGCCGAGCTTGCGTGCACGCGGCATCGAAGTGCAGGTCTGCGGGCATCGTGTCGACCACTCTCACGTCGAGCATGGTCATTCCGGCGAAGGTGCGATCGGCGAGCACGTTCAGGTTCCACACGGCGGTGTCTCCCGGCAGGTACTGCGCGGGCGCGACGGTCTTGTCGACCTGCAGTTGCGGCCCTTCGAAGCGGCGCTCGCGCAGCGTGGTCGCCCAGCCGTCACCGGCGGTCGGCCAACCGCCGGCGTTCGCGAGGCGGATCCGGTGCGGGATGGGCTCGCCGGCGTTCGGACCGCCGTTGTATTCCCCGCGCACCTTGAGTCCCGACCAGAGGTTGAGTCGGAACGGCCCGACCTCTGTGAGGGCGGGGTCGATCGGGCGCACCCGCATCATGTTCACGTGGTCACGCCAGTCCGCGCCGAACGTCGTCGGATCGGTCGACCACGGCCCGGGATGGTCGCGGCATCCCGTGGCCGCGGCCTGGAGCGACGTCGTGTCGCTCGGGAAGAGGTTGACCGACGTGTTGAACGGCCCCGCTTGCGTGTCGACCGTGTTCGGGCCGACCGCGTACTCGATCACGTAGTCGGCGAGATCGACCGAACCGCTGCCGGTGATCCACGCCTCGCCGCCCTCGCGAATGTACTGGGTCGAGACGTCGAAGACATCGCACAACTCCATACCGGTGACCGAGACGCGGTTGCTGCTGCCCTCGTGATACACGAGCGTGTTCAGCGTGTGCCCCGCGTACGACGCGCGGAACTGGTTCGGGTCGCTGCCGTACGCGCCTCCCGTCTCGGTGGCGATGTACTGCTTGTCTCCCGTCAGCGTGCCGCACTGGCTCGCGGCGGGACGGACGCTGCGGATGTCGACGTTGTTGCCCGATGCCGTGGTGCCGTTCCAGCCCGGTTCGAAGCCGGGAGCGGCGCCGTTCAGGCCGTCGGGATTGTTCGGACCGCCCTCCACCGTCCAGTGCTCCGAGTCGACCACCTCGTTGTCCAGGTCGAGGGTCACGTTGGACTGGCAGATGTCGCCCTCGATCTGATCCATGGGAATGAAGAAGGCGGCAACGAAGTGTCCGAACCGGCGGTCGAAGCCCGATTGGCTCGGCTCGAAGCTCATGTCCCATCCGTCGGACGGCTGCGTGCCGGTCTCGCAGGTCGGCGTCCCGGATTCGCGCAGCGGCGAACCGGTGGCGTTGGGACTGCACACGAGGAGGATCGCGTCGGGATGACTGACCAGTCGGTCCTTGAACGTGACCGGGCGGTCGAGCCAGGGTCCGACGTTGTCGGGACCGGCCAGGTCGAGGACCTGGATATTGTAGCGGACGATGTACCCGTCGACCTGCTCACCGTCGATGGTCTCCGTGCTGTACGTCGGACCGTCGCGGAAGGACTTGCGCAGATCCCACTGCGGCGGCTCGGCCTCGCCCGCCACCACGGCGAGGTTGTTGCCGGTGCCGTCCCAGCCGGGCTCGTGGCCGTCGCCGTAGTTCAGGGCGCCCCCGTTGATCGACCAGTGGTCGGTGCCCTGGGCGCGGTTGTCGAAATCGAACGTGCCGGTCGGCACCTCGTCACCGGGCTGCCACGCAGGGTCGATCGCCCGGTTCATCTCGTCCAGCGGCACGAACACGGTCATCACCATGTGCCCGACGCCGGTGTCACCGCCGACACCGCTGTTCGGGGCGATGCTGAGCTCCCACCCGTCGGCCCCCTGCACCTCGGTCATCGACGGACAGGTCAGCGTCCACGGCGATCGGCCCGCGTTGTCGGCGAGATTCGTCGGCCGGCACTCGGTGATGCGGGCACCCGGGAACTCGGGCATGACGTCGGTGAAGGAGACCGGCCAGTCCAGCTCCGCCCCTCCGGTGCCGCCGAGCATGTCGGTGATGTTGAACTGGTAGCGCATGAGGTAGCCCGGTGTCGGGACGCCGTCGATCGGCAGTTCGGTGAAGTCGGGCCCCGTCGGGACGTTCCCGTTGGAGGGGTAGACGACCTTCTCCAGATCCCATTGTGCGGTGCCGGTGACCTCGACTACTGGCCCCGAGACCGTGTTCGAGGTGCCGGCCTCTCCGCCGCCCGCGACCGCGCGCATCGCGATGCTCGCATGCGACGGGATCGGGGTGGCGGTCGTGAACCGGTAGGCGAGCTGCACCGCTGCGACGTTGGAGGACATCGTGCCCAGGTTGCAGACGACGGTGATCGAACCGTCCGGGTTCACCCGCTGCGACGACGGCGGGTTCGCGCCGTTCACTGCGGCGAGGCATCCTGCCGGAAGTCCGCCCGTGCCGGGGCCGGCGAGTTCCAGCTCCGCTCCGTTCGTCGACGAGACGGTGAACTCCGCGACGACGTTCGGCACCGACGCGCCCGTGGGCAGGCCGGTCAACGACACCGAGTACGCCTGCATCACGGTGTCGCCTGTGCGGACGACGCAGTTGCCCGGCCCGGAGTCGTTGCCCGGCTCATCGTTCGCGTCGAACGGCGGCGTGCCCGTGATCGCGAATCCCTCGCAGGCGGCCGCCTCGGGCAGCCGCGCCACCACCAGGTCGGCGATCGGCTGCAGGCCCGCATCGAGCGCGGTCACTTGCGTCGCGCCCGCGATGGTGAACGGCGTCGTCACGCCCCGCTCCGGTTCGCCGGGATTCGGGGCGCCCGTCGTGGCGAAGTCGTTCTGACCGCTCACGGCGTCGGGGAACAGGAACGGGCCGGGCGCATCGACGCGCACGACGTAGGCGCCGTCCGCCGCATTCGCGAAGCTGTAGGCACCCGCCGCATTGCTCGTCGTGGTCGCGACCACCGTGCCCGCCGGCGATGCCAGCAGCTGCACGGTGACCCCGGACCTCGCGACCTCACCGCCGTCGCGGATGCCGTCGCGGTTCGAGTCCGCCCAGACCACGCCCGAGATCAGGCTCCCGTCGGCCGCAGAAGCCTGCTGCGAGACCGCCGGCACCACGAGTCCCGCGATCATCGCCAGCACCGCCGTGATCACGAGCGCGAGGCGCCCCCGCGCCCGCGCCGCTGTGCTGCCATCGTCGAGCTTCCGAACAGACATGTTCGCCCCCTGTCCCCCACAGACGGTGGATGTCACCGCCGCTGAGGACCCCCGCCCAACCATCCCGAACCCGACCAGGGCGCCGCATCACCCAGATCGCGTGATGTGAGCCCGCGCCTTGTACCCACGGCCGGCTGCCATCTTCTTTCCCGAAGGCCGTGCTGGTGGGTCAGTACACGATCACGCTCCGCACCGTCGTCTACGAATGGGACGGCGAATTCCGCTGACCCTCATGGGACCAGCGCCCACGAAGACAATGCCCGCCAGACCGCGCGCATACTCCCGGACTCAACGCCTCGCGTCTTCCCCATCAAGACGACGAAGCACCCGCGACCTTCTGCTGGCAGATCGGCCTCCGCGAACCCCAACCGCAGAGACCGCTCACGCGAGATTACGTTGCGTCCGACGCGACGGGCTCTAGGGAGAGTACGAAGGAATCAAATGAGGTACCCGCCGCCCGTGTCCAGAGTTGGCGTTGGAGGCGTGCTCGCGTCATCCCTTCGCCGGCGTGTCGTACGCGATGTGCACCGCGTTGATCCTGCCATCGAACTCGAAGGGCATGCGGTCGACGTAAGCGCGCGACACCGCGCCGCCGTATGCTCGGCCGATGTCGAGGCAGTCGTTCGCCGAGAACAGCAGCGGGGCGCTCACCGGCACGGTGCCTGAGGCGGCCTCGGCGCCGTCCACCCGGAGCACGACTTTCAGTGGTCCTCCGGGGCGTGGTTCGACGTACGAGGTCTGGACCTCGACGGTGACGTCACCTGCCGGCAGGGGCGACGATGAGGCGATGATCGTGCGCTGCACGAGGAACAGGTTGTACTCGTAGTGCAGCACGCCGTCGACGAGGTACGCAGTGAGTCCGCCGCCGGCGCCGCCGAGCTTGTAGAGCACGCCGTTCGCCTTCTCGGGCAGCGTGAGCTTCATCGTCACCGTGTTCGGCTTGTTGCCGAGCGCGGGCGCGCAGAACTCGGGGATTCGCACGGTGTCGCCCGACATCTCCCATTCGGTGTAGGCCGGGCCGAGCCGGTACTCGGGGTGGTAGACGGGCACCCAGAGTCCGCCGCCCACCGGGAGCACCTCGTTCCTCGCCGCCTCGATCGCGAAGAGCTCCTTCATCTGCGCGAGCTTGTCGGGGTGATCCGCAGCGAGGTCGTGGGCCTGCGACCAGTCCTCGTCGAGGTGGTAGAGCTCCCAGGTGTCGGCATCGGGTGTCCAGGTCGCGATTCCGGGAGGAGCTCCCGGAACCCAGGGCAGCCGGGGGCCGGTGGCCGATGCGATCCAGCCGTCGGCGTAGATCGACCGGCTCGCCATGATCTCGAAGTACTGCACCCGATGCCGCTCGGACGCGGTGGCGTCGTCGATCGCGTAGGCGAAACTCGTGCCGTCGATGGGATCCTGCGGGATGCCGTTGACCATGTCGGGGTGCGAGATTCCGAGGATCTCGTAGATCGTCGGAGCCACGTCGATGACGTGATGGAACTGCGTGCGCGGCTCCGGATCGTGCGCGATGCGCCCCGGCCACTGGACGAACATCGGGTTGCGGGTGCCGCCGAGGTGCGAGGCCATGAGCTTCATGCCCTGGTACGGGGTCGACCCGGCCCACGCCCACGCCGCGTGGTACTGGTTGTCGGTCGCAGGCGAGCCGAGCGCATCGAGGCCGCCGAGTTCCTCGAGCGCGCTGATGTGCTGGTCGATGGTCGTCGGGATCATGTTCTGAGCGAGAAGCTCGCTGATCGTGCCGTTCTGGCCCTCTCCCGACGATCCGTTGTCGCCCCAGATGTAGACGATGATCGTGTCGTCGAGGTAGCCGAGCCGCTCGACCTCGTCGATGAGACGCCCGGCCTGCACGTCGGCGTGCTCGCCGAACCCGGCGGCCACCTCCATCAGTCGCCGCTGGAACGGCTTCTGGTGCTCGGGGATCTCGTCCCAGCCCTGCAGGCTCTCGGGCCGCGGAGTGAGCTCTGCGGAGTCGGGGATCCAGCCGGCCGCCTTCGCCCCGGAGATGGCCTGTTCGCGGTAGGCGTCCCAGCCGTCGTCGAACTTTCCGGCGTACTTGTCGGCCCATTCCTTCATGATGTGGTGCGGGCCGTGGATGGCCCCGGTCGCCCAGTACATGTAGAACGGCTTGTCGGGCGCGTTCGCCTTGTGGTCGCGCAGCCATCGCATCGCATCGTCGGCGAGGTCCTCACTGAGGTGGTAGCCCTCCTCGGGGGAACGCGGCGGCAGCACGCCAGTGGTGTTGCGAACGAGGTTGGGTTCGTATTGGGATGCCTCGCCGGCGAGGAACCCGTAGAAGTACTCGAACCCGTAGCCGGTCGGCCAGCGGTCGTACGGTCCCGCCGTCGTGGTTTCCTCAGCCGGCGTGTTGTGCCATTTCCCCCACGCACCTGTCGAGTAGCCGTAGTTGCGCAGCACCTCGGCCATCGTTGCGCTCGACTTCGGGATATGGCCCGAGTATCCGTCCCAGTCGTTCGCCAGTTCGGCGATCTGCCCGTTGCCGACCCGGTGGTGGTTGCGTCCGGTCAACAGCGACGCACGCGTCGGCGAGCACATCGCCGTCGTGTGGAATCGGTTGAACCCGATGCCGGCCGTGCGCACGCGCTCGAGCGTCGGTGTCTCGACGAGCCCTCCGAGGGGCTTCGGCAGTGCAGGACCGGCATCGTCGATGAGGATCACGAGCACGTTCGGCGCATCCGCGGGCAAGTGCTGCTCGGGCGGCAGCGGCGAGTACGTCGACTCCTGAAGCGTGCGGCCTGCGAAGCTTCCCGACGGTTTCGGAGGGAACGGCAGCGTCCTCGCACTCGGCAACGGACCCCCGACGACGGAATTCCGTTCGCTCGTTCTCTTCCCCATGATCTCCCCCATCTGTCTGATCTCCCCCATCTGTCGCGCTGCGGCCGATTCCTGCCCTCAGGTGACCGCTTCTCGCACACGTTGACGCTCATGATAATTCTCCTCGGCCGGCATCCGACATGGCATCACTCAGATGGCATGATGATCGCCCGAATCAGACCAATTCGCCTGATCTGGATGATGCGGATCGCGTTGCGGCCGACTGGAATACACCGAGACGACGGAGCAGCCGAGGTCGAGCACTCTGTGTGGGGTTCGCCTCACATCGACATGTGAGGGGAATCGCGTGGACTACATCGATCAACTGCGTCGACTCTCGATTCATGCTGACGAGCTGGGTCCTGAGTCCCATTCGGTCGCGGCGACGGAAGCTCTCGCTCCGCGCGACCGGGCGATCGCACGGTTTGCGGCGTTGGTCGCGATGGGCGGCACCGATGCCTCCTTCTCCGCAGCCGCCGACGAGGCGGCACGGGCGCAGGTAAGCACACGCGAACTCGTACAAGTCATCCTCGGCGTCGCCACCTTCGTCGGGATGCCGCGGACGGTCTCGGCAGCGCAGCACCTCCTCGTCGCTCTGGAGCTCGACGTTGAGACCTTCGTTCCCGGCAGCGACTAGGCTCGCCGGCTAACCGAGGATCCCGATCTCCCCGGCACGCTCGACAGCGGCGCTTCGAGTCGTGACTTGGAGCTTCCGGTAGACCGATCCGACCTGCGAACTCACGGTGTTCCGGCTGACGAAGAGGCGATCGGCGATTTCCGAGATCGTGAGATGCGTCTGCAGGTAGGGCAGCAGACGGAGCTCCGCCGGCGTCAGCGGGGAACCACCGAGCAGGGCACGGCTCTTGTCGAGCGAGGCTCGAACGTCATCGACCGCCTCGTCGAGCGTGCCGTGGTCCGGGCGCAATCGCTGGAGCTCCTCGATCTCGTTGAGAAGATGTGCGGCAGTCGCGGTATTGCCGAGGGCGATGTAGGCGCGGCTGAGTTCGATTCGCACCTTGATGGCGAAGATCGGCGTCACGTACGTGCAGAGCGGGCGGTCGCGCATCGCTCGTGCAAGGAGATGTTCCGCCCGGGCCGTGTCTCGACGCCGCAGCGCGATCCGGGCACCGACCGCAAGCGCAAGGCAGGTCGTCATGTAACCGTGCAGGCCGTTGGCCTCGATCACCGAGAGAGCTTGCTCGGCATGGCTGCTGGCCTCGTCCACCGCATCGGCGTCGAGCGCGATGACCGCGAGCTCGGCCTCGCTGAGCAGTATTGAGTCGGGGTTGCCGAACGCGATCGCTTGTCTCGTGCATTCCTCATAGGCGGCGATCGCGCCTTCGAGGTCGCCGCTGAGCTGCAGGGTCCACCCGTAGAGATGGAGTGCTTGGTCACGCCAGGGGCTCGTCGACGATTCGCAGCTCACGCTGTACTTGGCGTCGCGAGCGGCCGATTCGAGGCCGTCTCGCCACATGATGACGCGCAGCATCGCCCACCCAGAGGCGTAGCTCGGCAGTCCGGATTCCGGAGGTTCGTCGTATTCGATCTGCTCGAGCAGATTGGCCCACCGATCGGCTTCTGCTGCGTGACCGTCGAGAACCGCGCGCAGACCGGCGAGCACGACGAGCGGCGGGTACGCGCGGATCGCCGATTCTCCCAGGTCGTTCATCCACCGTTCCACGGCGGCGAGCTCGCCAGCCTGGTAGGCGGTCTGTGCACGCTCGGCAACGAGTCGCACCGAGCGATCGTGCTCGTTCGCCGACAACAGGTGATCGATCGCGTGCGACATCTTCTCGTGCGCCTCGTACCATGCAGCTGCCCCGAGATGCAGCCGGCGTCCAAGGCTCGGTTCCGAGCGCTCCAGCTCGCCGAGCAGGAACTCGCGGAAGAGCTGATGGTATCGATACCGACCTTCGCGCCGGTTCAACTCGACGAGGAAGAGCCCGCGGGAATCGAGCGCTTGCAGCTTCGCTCGCGAATCCTCTCGTCCGAGCACTGCGTCGCTGCACGCAGCCGCGACTTCATCGAAGATCGCGGTGCGACGCAGAAACTCCTGATCGTCAGGTTCCAGCCTGGCGAAGCATGCTCGATACAGATACTCGGCGATCGTCTGGTCGTCGCCGAGTACTCCGACCGGATCGCCGCCCTCTCGCGCGACGATAGCGGCGAGAGCAATGCCAGTCGGCCAGCCTTCGGTCCGATCGAGCAGATGTTCCAGATCGGTGTCGGTCAGGTCGCCGGCTCCGAGGTACGCGAATACCTGCCGAGCCCCGGCTGTGTCCAGTTGGAGATCGACCGATCCGACCTGGAGCACCTCTCCAGTTGGTCGGAGACGCGCGAGGAAGGGCAGCGCGTGTCTGCTGGCGAGCACTACCTGTGATCCAGGTGGTATCCGTGCCAATGCCACCTCGAGTACATCCTGGCAGCGGGCGGATGACGCTTCATGCACGTCGTCGATCATCAGGACGAATGGGTCGTCGACGTTCGAGATCGCCGCGGCGAGCCGGGGTGCCATCTGGCCGAGCACCGCTGTGCCGACGGCGGGCTGTTCGCTGACGGTCAAGAACCCGTCGAAGTCGGGCATGGCCATCGTGAACGCGGTCGCGATCGCGCTCAGCAGCGCTGACGGGTCGTTGTCGAAGGGGGACAGCGTGAGGGAAACCGTGCGGCGCTGCTCCAGCTCTGCCCATTGACCCAGCAGCGTCGACTTGCCGTACCCGGCCGGAGCAGTGACGGCGACGATCGAAGCAACGCGTGACTTCTCGATGATGCCCGCCCGGCTCACTGATGCGCTGCGCAACCCGCTCCTGAGCAGCTCCATGACCGTCCCCCGATCCGACCCCGAGAGAGCCGGGAGCGGCAGTGCCGAACGGCTCGTGTACCCCGAACCTAGTCCTGCACCCCCGACCGTCGCCAGTGCGACACACTGCGCACCCTACCCCTCAAACAGGGCACAAATTGCCGGCGAGCGTCCCCTCATGTCGCAGACGTCGCGGGGCGAACGCTCGTCCCGAGGAAAGTGCCGCGACCGCACCGATGCCGGCCCTCCGGGGGATGGTCCGGCTCCGGCGCGACGGTCACTCGACCACGTCCTTCGCCGTACGGCGACGTGCGAGCAGCAAGAACAGCAGTCCCCCTCCGAGGAATAGGGCTCCGGCGGCCAGTGGGAGGACGACCGCGACGCCCGTGTCCCCCAGACCGCCTGTGCCAGTGGTGGTGCGCGGGTTCACGGGCGGGGTGCCGATCGGCAGCATGTCGCCGAAGTAGTGCGACCAGTCCTCGTCGGCGACCACGGTGCCGGCGACCGAGCCGCCATCGACGTCGGTGGTCTCCGGGCCGGTACCGACGACGGTGCCGAGGTTCGCGTACTGACCTGCGATGGCGGTGCCCGTCGCGACGCAGGTGAACGACTCCCCCGGCGCCAGCGGGCCGGCGATGACGTTGCCGTCGGTGCCATCGCAATCGATGCCTGCCGCGTCGACGATGTCGTCGGTCACCGTGACGTCGACCAGGTCGACGTTGCCGGTGTTCGTCACCACGTACGTCCACTCGACGGCGCCGCCGACCGGAACATTCGGGCCGGTGGGCTCGTCGGCGTCTTCTCCGTTGGTCGCCTTCTCGATGTCGATCGTGGGGACGACGCCGAAGTAGTGCGACGGATCCTCGTCTGTGACCTCGGTGCCCGCGACGACAGTGCCGTCGACATCGGTGGTCGCGGGCCCGAGAGCAGTGACGGTGCCCAGGTTCGCGTATTGACCCTCGATGGCCGTGCCGTTCGCGACGCACGTGAAGGTGCCGCCGGGCGCCAGCGGCCCCGCGATGACGTTGCTTCCCGTGCCGGCGCAGTCGATGTCGGCGGCATCCACCAGGTCGTCCGTCACCGTGACGTCCGTGAGGTCTGCGGTGCCGGTATTCGTCACCACGTACGTCCACCGCACATCGCCGCCGGCGGCGACGAGCGGACCGGTCGGGGTGTCCGCGTCCTGACCGTTGGTTGCCTTCTCGATATCGACGCTGGCGTCCACCCCGAAGTAGTGCGACGGGTCATCGTCCTCGACGAGCACTCCGGCCACCGGGTTCCCGTCGACATCGGTCGTCACCGGGCCGATGCCGGTGACCGAGCCGAGGTTCGCGTACTGCCCGACGATGGCGGTGCCGTTCGCGGTGCATTCGACGGACTCGCCGGCCGCGAGCTCGGCCACGACGTTGCCGTCGGCGCCCTCACACGTGATGTCGGCAGCGGCGACCAGGTCGTCGACGATCGTGACGTCGGTGAGGAGCACGTTGCCGATGTTCGTCACCACGTACGTCCAGCGCACCGCGCCGTCCCGGTTCACGATCGGCCCGGTCGGGTCGTCAGCATCCTGACCGTTGGTCGCCTTCTCGATGTCGATCGCGGGCTGAACGCCGAAGTAGTGCGACGGGTCCTCGTCGTCGACCGTGATGCCGGCGACGGGGTTGCCGTCGACATCGGTGGTCTCAGGGCCGACACCCGTGACGGTGCCGAGATTCGCGTACTGTCCGAGCACGGCCGTTCCCGTCGCGACGCAACTGAAGCTGGCACCGATCGCCAGCGGGCCGGCGATGACGTTGCCTCCGGTGTCACTGCAATTGATGTCCGCGGCATCCACCAGGTCGTCGGTGACTGTCACGTCGGTCAGCATCGAGTTGCCGGTGTTCGTGACCACGTAGGTCCACCGCACCTCACCGCCCACGGTCACGTTCGGCCCGGTCGGGTCGTCGGCGTCCTGGCCGTTCGTCGACTTCTCGATGTCGACGGTCGGCGCGATGCCGAAGTAGTGCGACGGGTCCTCGTCGGACACCTCCATACCCGGGACGTTCGCACCGTCGACGTCGGTGGTCACGGGCCCGATACCGGTCACCGTGCCGAGGTTCGCGTATTGACCTGCGATGGCCGTGCCGACGGCCTCGCAGGTGAAACTCGCGCCAGGTGCCAGCGGTCCCGCGATCACGTTGCCGCCGGTGCCGGCGCAGTCGATGTCGGCGGCATCCACCAGGTCGTCCGTCACCGTGACGTCGGTCAAATCCGAGTTGCCGGTGTTCGTGACGACATACGTCCACCGCACGTCACCACCAGCTGCCACGAGCGGACCAGTCGGAGTGTCCGCGTCCTGACCGTTCGTCGACTTCTCGATGTCGACGGTCGGCGCGATGCCGAAGTAGTGCGACGGGTCCTCGTCATCGACCACGACACCCGCCACCGTGTTCCCGTCGACATCGGTGGTGTCCGGGGCCGTGCCCGTCACGGTGCCGAGATTCGCATACTGCCCGAGTACGGCGACTCCGGAGGCGACGCAGGTGAACGACTCGCCCGGTGCGAGCGGCCCGGCGACGATGTTGCCGCCGGTCTCATCGCAGTCGATGTCGGCCGCCGACACCACGTCGTCGACGACCGTCACGTTCGTGAGCGGCACGTTGCCGGTGTTCGTCACCACGTACGTCCACCGCACTTCACCGCCGACGGTCACCAACGGCCCGGTCGGGTCGTCGGCGTCCTGGCCGTTGGTCGCCTTCTCGATGTCGACCTCGGGTGTCGCACCGAAGTAGTGCGAGGGGTCTTCATCGGTGACCTGCACCATGGCCGGGTCGAGGCCGACGACGGTGCCCATGTTCTCGTACTGGCCCTCGACCGCGATGCCGTTCGCCACGCAGGTGAAGGATGCGCCCGGAGCGAGCGGTCCGGCGACGACGTTGGAGCCGGTGCCACTGCAGTCGATCGCCGTGGGATCGATCTGGTCGTCGGTGACCGTGACGTTCGTGAGGTCGACGTCACCGGTGTTGGTCACCACATAGGTCCAGCGCACGGCGCCCCCGACGGCCACGTTCGGGCCTGTGGGGTCATCGGCGTCCTGACCGTTCGTCGACTTCTCGATGTCGATGCCCGGTGCGGGCATGAGGGCGAGGTCGAGGGTGAAGTTGCTGAACGCGTCGGGGATGAGGTCGTTGCCGAGGCCCGCGACATCGTCGCCTTCGGGTCCGTTCGCGCCGGTCAGGAACTCGCGCTCGTCCCGCTCATAGGAGAGTGTGACCGGTGAGCTCGTCAGGCCCGCATCAACCGGGTCCGTCGACGCGGTGTTGTTGTTGTCGCCGCGCTCGTTCACTCCGTTCGCGGCACTCGATCCTGCGGTGCGCACGACGGTGTCGGCGAGCGGCCCGCCGGAGGCGAACATCGACGCCGGAATGTGGGCGGTGTACGTGCCGGCCGGTATGGCTTCGGCCCTCCATCGGCCCGCGGCATCCGTGGTCTCGGTCGCGACGATGTCGCCATCGGCGTTGCGCACCTCGACGGTGACGCCGGGTACGCCCTGCTCACCCGTGTCGAAGCGGCCGTTGCCGTTGAGATCCAGCCACACGAGGTCGCCGAGGGCGAAGCCCGGCATCAGCACGTAGGGCTCGTTCGACAGCAGCGGCTGGTTCGGGAACGTGGCCGAGTAGATCTCCGCCCGGTTCGCGTAGATGTTGTCGAGTTCGTCGCTCGTCGAGACCATCGGGATCTCGGCGCGCACGCGAGTGCCCGTGGCGAGCCACTCGCTCGAGACGAAGCGCACCGCGGTCGCGTCGCCGAAGTCGGTGATCTCCGCGGCCGTCAGCCAGAGTCCTCCTGCGGCCGCGGGGTTCGCGTTGGCGGGGTTCCGGGGGTCGTGGTTCAGGGTCGCGGGGTCCGCCGTCGAGTAGTACCAGGTACCGGGCACGTTGCCGGTGGCTCCGCGGATGTAGGTCGGCGCCGCGAGCGCACCGGTCAGCTCCGCGGTGCCTTCGTAATCGGACGCGTACTGCCCGCGAGCCGACCCGGCCGCCGGATCGCCGTCGCCGTTCCATGGCAGCACGTCGATGAGGTCGGTGGGCTGGAACGCGATCACCGTCGAGGTGTTGGCCCAATCGAGCGACCAGGTGTACTCCTCGCCGCTGGCCACGAACGGCTTGTCGACGTTCTTGACGAGACCCAGCTGGCCCGACCCGGTCGCCGTGGTGGTCGCATTCGCCGTCGGCGCGTTCTCGGCGCTGTCCGACATCGCTTGCACCTGGTTCACGTAGCTGTCGCCGGGTTGCGCGACCGTCTCCAGCGTCGCGCACAGCTGGAGGGCGGTAGCGCCGGTGCGGATCCAGTAGTTGGCCGCGGTGGTCGTGATGTCGCCGAGGAGGAACGTCACCTCGCGCGTCGCCGCGTTGTAGCTGACCGTCACGCCGGCTGGGAGTCGGCTCCTGGTGCAGGCTTCGTTGTAGATGAGGCCGACCGGAACGGTATCCACGAGACGGAGATTCTCCACCACGGCGCCGATGGGCGCGTTGTTGACGCCGACGCTGAGGTTCCAGATGGCGTCCTGCCCAGGGAGGTACGTCGCCTGCCCGGCGGACTTCGCGACGATGAGCTGCAGCCCCTGGTACCGGAGCTCCTGCTGCATCGTGGCCCAATTGTCACCGCGGGGACCGGTCGACCAGCCGCCGATGTTCGAGAGGCGGACGCCCGTCAGCAGCGGCTCACCGTCGTTCGGGCCGCCGTTGTACGACCCGCGGGCCCGCAGGAACATCTTCAAGTCGAGCCGGAACGCGGAGTGCTCGACGTGGTCTGGTGCCACGGGGCGGATCCTGACCATGTTGACCTGGTCGCGCCAGTCGGCGCCGAACTGGGCCGGGTCGGTGTGCCAGGGGCCTGAGTCGTCGCGGCATCCGGTGTTGTCGCCGAGGAGCGAGGTTCGATCCACCGGGTACAGCCCGCCGACCGGCGCTCCCGTCTGGGTGTCGACGGCATTGGTGCCGACGCCGTACTCGATGACGTACTCCGATGCGGTGGCGCGGCCCTGCGCCGTGAACCATGCCGGGGCGTCGAGCTGGAACACCGACACGTCGAACGTGTCGCAGACCATGGGATTGTCGACCGGGAATCCGATGGCATCCTCTGCTCCTGGCGCCTGGACGCCGCGGTTGGGACCGGTGTTCCGGATGCCCGACCAGTCGACTTCGAGACCGGCCCACGACTGGACCCGCTGGCCCGAGGCGACCGTCGTGTTGTCGGCCCACGCGTTGCCTGCCGCGTTGGTGAAGTACTTGTAGCCCGTGATCGGGAGGTTCGCCGCGA
Source organism: Agromyces sp. CCNWLW203 (assembly GCF_036576125.1). Classification (NCBI taxonomy): domain Bacteria; kingdom Bacillati; phylum Actinomycetota; class Actinomycetes; order Micrococcales; family Microbacteriaceae; genus Agromyces; species Agromyces sp. CCNWLW203. The sequence goes on from NZ_JAZHYX010000006.1 coordinate 94,915, forward strand.
GCTGGCGCGAGACATCGTCGTAGATGATGCCGCCGTCCTGGCCTGTCTCGGGCCAGCTGCCCGAGTTGTTCAGCAGCACACCCTGCGGGATGTCCTCGCCGGCGTTGGGGCCGCCGTTGTACTGCCAGCGCGACTGCAGCGGCAGGTACAGGCCGAGCGTGAACGGGCCGGTTTCGACGTGCCCGGCGTCCACCGGGCGGACGCGGACCATGTTCACCTCGTCGCGCCAGTCCCCGCCGAAGGTCGCCGCGGGATCCGTGCTCCACGGCCCCTCGTCGTCCCGGCACCCCCGCACGTCGGTCACATTCGCCGTATTGTCGAGTCCATTGCCCGTGCCCGTCTGCGTATCGACGGTATTGGAGCCGATGCCGTATTCGATCACGTAGTTGGTCAGGTCGAACGCCGGATTCATCGTGGCCGTCCGTGCCTGCAGGTGCGGGTTCGGGTCAGCGCCCGTGATCGGAGCCAGCGGGTTGCCCGAGACGCGCCAGACCGACACGTCGAACACGTCGCACACGACCGGGTCGGTGACGGCGATGCGGTTGGTACTCGCCGTCGTCCACACGTGCGAGTTCACCACGTCGCCGAGCGAGAACTGGTTCCAGTTCGAGAGTCCGCCTGCGAGCGACTCGTACTGCTTGTCGCCTCGCAGTGTGCCGCAGTCGCTGACGGTGCTGCGCACGTTGAACGTGCGGGTCGAGACGTTGTTGCCGGTCGCGGTCGTGCCATCCCAGCCGGGCTCGAACCCGGTGTCGTTCATGGGCCAGTCGTCCGCCGTCCAGCCATTGGTGCTCTGGGCTTCGTTGCGGAACGTGAGCGTGTCGTTCACGTTCGCGCGGCACGGGTCGGGGACGGTCGGCGTCGGCACGAAGAAGAACGCCTGCCACGTGTTCGTCTTCGTGTTGTTGCCGTTCGCGCTGGGGGTGAAGCTCATGTCCCAGCCATCGGCGGGCTGCACCCCGGTCTCACACGTCGGTGTGCCGGTGTTGAAGTTGCCGGAATGACCGAGACATCCCGTGAGCACGGCATCCGGCCAGTCCGGCATCAGGTCCTTGAACGCGATGTTGTCGAGGTTGGTGCTGAGGATGTTGCCGTTCGACTCGTCGACCCTGAACTGGTACACGACGGAGAAGCCGGGTACCGGCGGCGTTGCCGGGTTGTTGTCGAGGGCACCATCCACGAACGCGACGTTCCCCGTGTTGGTTTTCGCCAAGTCCCATCGTGGCTCGGAGATGTTGAACTGGCTCGGCACGATGTTGTCGTCAGTCGCGGTCGTGCCGTCCCAGCCGGGCTCGTAGCCGGGGCCGACGCCGCCGGGAGGATTGTTCAGCTGGCCGCCGATCATGTGCCAGCCGTCGGTGTCTTCGACGTTGTTCTGCCAGGCCACGGTCCCGGTCGGCGGGGTGTCACCGTGCTGCCAGGTCGGCTCGACCGAACGGTACGCATCGGAGGTGGGCACGAAGGCGAGCACCAGGATGCGCGTGCTGTCGTACGGCGAGTTCGACGGCTTGCTCACCGACATGTTCCAGCCATCCGCGCCCGCCGCCTCGTCGATCGGGCAGGTGACGGTCCAGCCACTCCTGAGGCTGATGTTGTCCGTGCGGCGATCCTCGCATCCGTACATCACGGCATTGGGGAATTTCGTCATCCGGTCCGTGAAGATGATCGGCCACTCCAGGTCGGACCCGCCGGTACCGCCGAGGTTGACGATGTCGATCCAGTACTGCACGCGGAATCCCGGCGTGACGACTCCGTTGATGGTGCGGCTCGACGCGAAAGGTCCGGCCTGGAGCGACTTCCTCGCCTCCCACTCCGCGGTGCCGGTCACCTCGATGACGGGACCTTGAACGGTGCCCGACGGTGCCGCGTCGCCCTGACCGGCGTAAGCGTGGGCGGTGACCTCGCCGAACCCGGGAATCGGCGTGTCATCTGCGAAGCGGTAGGCGAGCTGCACCGTGCCGACGTTCGACGACATCGGCCCGAGGTTGCACACCACGGTGATGGATCCATCGGGTTCGGTCGTCGCCGACGACGGCGGGTTCGCCCCGTTCGCCGCGGCGAGGCATCCGGCCGGCAGCCCGTTGGTGCCCGGTCCGGCGAGCTGGAACGTGGAGTCTGCGACATCGCTCGGGTCGTTCGGGTTCGGCACCGGGTTGATGGTCAACTCGATCACGACATTGGGCACGCTCACGCCCGTCGGCAGGCCCGTGAGTGAGACCGAGTAGTTCTGCAGCACCGTGTCGCCGACGCGCACGATGCAGTTGTCGGGTCCGGTGTCCAGGCCCGGCCCGGCCGCCGCGTCGAAGGGCGGCGTGCCCGTCGTCGCATATCCGTCGCAGGAGTTCGGGATCTCGAGCCGGTCGATCTCCAAGGTCGAGATGGGTTGGAGTCCGGCATCCAACCCGGTCGCCTGCGTTGCGCCGGTGATCGTGAAGGCCGCCGTGATCCCGCGCTCGGGATTGCCCACCGTCGGCACCTCCGCGCGTTGGAAGTCGTTCAGCCCGCCGGCCGCGTCGGGAAAGCGGAAGGGGCCGGGAGCGACGACGCGCACGAAGTAGCTGCCGTCGACGGCGTTGGCGAAGCTGTAGGTGCCGTTCGCGGCCGACGTCGTCGTGGCCGCCACCGTCCCGGTCGTTGACGACACCAGCTGGACCGTCACACCGGCCTTCACGCTCTCGTCGGCGGTTCTCTGGCCGTCGCGATTCGCATCGGCCCAGATGACCCCGTTGACGAGGCTGCCGGGGCCGGCGAATGCCGCCTGCGGGGCGAGCGCCACGGCCGCAAGCAGGCTGAGGACCGTCACGATCACGACCACCAGACGTGAATGCGGCGCTATCCGGCGCTTGGTCTTCAGCGTGTCGACCAGTGACATTCGGGCCCCCCTCGAACGGACGTGCTCATTCCCCCGCGACGACCTCGACCTGACTGCCCATCCTCACGTCATGCGCCGTGAGCGAAACGACTGGTCGTCTTGCCGGACACTAGCAGGCCTCGGGTGCAGACCCCATCGCTCGATTTGGGTGAGATCGACCCGGGCATCGTATGTAATCTCCATCTCGGTGCACTACGTTGACCGGAAAGGCGTAGAGGACGCGGCCGTCGCCGGTCACGATCACGCGAATGAACTCTTGGCCACGTGTGCCGATCCCTGGACTACGCCGATATCGTCGGATGCGAACTTGGCTCCGTTTGGGCGAACTCGACGAGCGTGCCGCGATCACCGTGCCCTGACGCCGGAAGCTCTGGGACGCGCGCGAGTACGCGCTCCACAGAGCCCCTCAACTACTCAGCGGCGCACGCGACGACAGGGTTCGTCGATGGCGCAGTCCCGGTTCCGGTGAATCCGAGCGCTTCCGTGCCTCCAGCGGCGATGTCACCATTCCAGGACTCATTGATCACCGTTGCCGTTGCCCCCGTCGATCGAGAGCGGGCCATGGATCCGCCCCGCAGCGGATCCCTCAGACGCAAGCGCGGGCGGATCCCTGTTGTCTCGGTGTCTTGCGCACGTCAAGTTCCGGGCCGACTTCACCCGAATCGAGTGAGGCCATCCGGAGAACGGCGACCTAACCTCACTGTCAGTGAGGCCGCGCGTTCGGGTCGAGGTCTCGCTCACCACACCAGCTGGGTGGACCGGGTGAGATTGCGCCAGCCGGTTGGTATCGGCGGACGCGCCCCGCCCCGGATTCATCGACGTTGACGAGGCGGGGCGTGTCCGATTCCTTCCGGTGTCGCGCGCACGCCGGCACCGAGTGAGGGGGGCCAGCCCACTCACCTCACCCCTGACCGCCACAGGCGGCGATCGGGAATTCTTCACCGTAGGGCGGACGGGACTTGAACCCGTGACCGATGGATTATGAGTCCACTGCTCTGACCAGCTGAGCTACCGCCCCGCGCTCCGGGTCACTCGGAAGTGGCGGCCGGTGCGACATCGGTGACCGGATCGGTCACCAGCTTCCCACGATACAGACTCTCGAAGGTCGAGATCGTGCGCTGGATGTCGTGCGCTGCGATGAGCCGGATCGACCCTTCCTTCAACGCGCGGTACTCGGCCGGCGAGGCCTCGAGCACCACACGCAGCTTGGCGGCGAGGTCTTCGGCGTTGCTCGGCTCGAAGAGGTAGCCGTTCTCGCCGTCGTGCACGAGGTGCGGCAGCGCCATCGCGTTGGCCGCGACGACGGGCAGCGCCGAGGCCATGGCCTCCATGGTGACGATGCTCTGCAGCTCGGCGATCGACGGCATCGCGAGCACCGACGCACGGTGATAGGCCTCGCGCAGCTCGTCGTCGGTCACGTAGCCGGTGAACTTCACCCGGTCGGCAATGCCGAGTTCGACCGCCATGTGCTCGAGGTGCTTCTTCTGGTCGCCGCCGCCGACGATCTCGACCTTGGCGTCGAGCTCCTTCGGCAGCAGCGTCAGGGCGCGCAGCAGCACGTCGATCTGCTTCTCGCCGGTCACACGGCCGACGAAGAGGATGCGGTTCTCGGTACGCGGCTCCCAGTTCGGCGAGTACTTGTGCGCGTCGATGCCGCACGAGATCGCGTGCACGCCGATGAGACCGGTGTGCTTCTCGAGGAACTGCGCGGCCTTGCGGGTCGGCGTCGTCACGGCCTCGGCGCGGCCGAAGGTGCGGCGTGCCGCCTTCCACGCGAGGCCGACGGCCCATTCCTGCCATGCAGCGGGCAGCAGCGTGAACTCGAGCATGTTCTCGGGCATGAAGTGGTTGGTGCCGACGATGCGGATGCCGCGCTTCTGGGCTTCGACCGAGAGGCCGCGACCGGTGATGATGTGCGACTGGAAGTGCACGACATCGGGCTTGACCTGGTCGATGACCTTCGCGCTGTTCTGCCGGATGCGCCACGGCAGCGCGAAGCGCAGCCAGTCGTGCGGATACCAGCGCCAGCTCCGCAGGCGGTGAGCGGTGATCTCCTGACCCTCGTGCACCTCTTTCCAGGTGCCATGCTTGCGGTTGCCGGCGGGGGCCATGACGTGCACGTCGTGGCCGCGCTCGGCGAGACCTGCTGCGAGACGCTCGGCGAATCGCGCGGCGCCGTTGACGTTGGGGGCGAAGGTGTCGGCGCCGATCAGTACCGTGAGCGGTCGTTCGGTCTCTGCTCCGGCGGTGCCGGGAGTACTCGCACCGGGGGTGTCTGACACGTGGGGTTGTTCCTCACCATTTCATGGGATCGAGGGCGATCGGCCCTCGTCGGGGCATCGGGGCGCTGCGATAGGCGGCTCGACGCGCGGACTGAATCCGACGATAGTCTACGCAGCGCACCGGATGCTCCCCTGTGCGCGCATGTCGCCGCAGCAGTCGCTGCTCAGCTCACAGGCGCGTCTGCGGGTGGTTCCGGGCGAGCTGGAAGACACCCCACACGGCGATGACGCCGGCGACGATGAACACGCCGATCGCCCAGAGCGGCGCCTGTGAGGCCTCGCCGAGCACCGCGATGCCGATCGCGACGGCGACCATCGGGTCGACGACCGTGAGTCCGGCGATGACCAGGTCGGGCGGGCCCGACGCGTAGGCGTTCTGCACGAAGTACGCACCGAGGGCGGCGGCGCCGAGCAGGCCGATCAGGCAGAGCGCGGTGAGCCACTCGAACTCCCCCTGCTCCACCCGGCCGATGATGACCTTGGCGAGGGTGGCCACGAAGCCGTAGAGGACGCCGGCCATGATCACGTAGTAGATCGCACGGATGTGCTGGCGGAAGAGCGCGAACGTGACGCCGGAGGCCGCGAGCACGACGGCGAGGATGATCAGGATGGTGATCAGCTGGCGCTCGGTGACCGGCTTGTCGACCGCCGTGAACGCGGCGACGCCGACGAAGAGGAACACGCCGCCCACACACATCACGATCGCCGTGATCGACTTGCGGTTCAGCTTCACGTGGTTGATGCGCGAATTGAGGATCGAGGTGATGACGAGCGCGATCGCCCCGAGCGGCTGCACGACGATGAGCGGGGCGAAGTAGAGGCTCGACAGCTGGAAGACGATCGCGAGCCCCAGCATGAGGGTGCCGAGTACCCACGAGGGCCGTGCGAGGAGCAGCGCGAGCTGCTTGAAGTTCAGCCCCTTGCCGAAGCTGTCGACGGTGCGCGACTCGACCTTGACCACGCCTCGGTGCTGGAACTGCGCTCCGAGGGAGAGGAACACCGCGCCGACGAGGGCGAGCGGGATCCCGATGAACTGGGTGGGGTCGAGTGCGATCTGCTCGGTGAGGTCGCTCAGGTCCGGTTCCACGCATCGACCCTACCCGTTCCGTGCCGGATATCCTTGCCGAATGGCCGTGCTCCCCATTCGAATCACCGGCGACCCGGTGCTGCATTCCCCCGCCCTCCCGATCGAGGAGATCGACGACGAGATCCGCACCCTCGTGGCCGACATGTTCGAGACGATGGACGCCGCGCCGGGCGTCGGGCTCGCCGGCCCGCAGGTCGGAGTGGGGCTGCGGCTCTTCACGTACGGATGGGTCGATGAAGACGACACGCGCTGGCGCGGCGTCGCGATCAACCCCGAGCTCTGGATCTCCCCGCCGCCGGCCGGTGAGCCCGACATCGACGAGGAGGAGGGCTGCCTCTCGTTCCCCGGCGAACGGTTCGGGTTGCGTCGTGCCGAGCGCGCGATCCTCCGCGCGACCGACCTCGACGGCAACCGCTTCGAGATCGCTGCCGAGGGATGGCTCGCACGCATCTTCCAGCACGAGTACGACCACCTCGACGGCACGCTCTACACCGACCGTCTCGGTGAGCGCGATCAGCGCATCGTGGCGAAGATCACCCGCAAGCTCGGCTGGGGCAAGTCCGGTGCGCAGTGGATGCCGGGCGTCGACGAACTCGAGGCCTGAGCAGCACCAGATCAGCGGATGCCGCATGGCACCGGTTCATCCGAGTGCGCGGATGCCGGCGGCGACGAGCGCGGCGACCGCCACGACGACGATGAACGGCACCCGCAGCGCGTAGAGCGCGGCGGCCACGATCACCGCGGGCACTCGCGCATCGATCACGATCTCCTGGCCGGCGCCGAGGGTCTGCACCGCGATGAGTGCGGCGAGCAGCGCGACGGTCAGCAGGTCGGCGATGCGAGCCGGGCGCTCACGCTCGAGGAACCCGGCGGGCACAAGGTGGCCGACGAGCTTCAGCGCGAGCGTCGCCGCACTGGCGATGAGAATGATGTGCCACGTGGTCATGACGATCGCCGCCGATCGAAGAGGTTGAACCAGCCGACGACGACCGCGACCACGGCCGCCACCAGCACCGGGAGACCGGGCATCAGCACGGGCGTGGTGAGGGTCGCGACGACCGCCGCCGCCACCGCCACGGCGCCCGCCTGGAATCGCTTGAGGCGCGGCCAGAGCAGTCCGAGGAATGCCGCGGCGGCCGCCGCATCCAGCCCCCAGGCCCGCGTGTCGCCGATCGCGTCGCCGATGAGTGCGCCGGCGAGCGTCGTCAGGTTCCAGCCGACGAAGATCGTGATGCCCGTCACCCAGAATCCGACGCGCGCCGCCCGGTCGTTCGGCTGCGCGAGCGCGACCGCCGTCGACTCGTCGATCGTGACCCAGGCCGCCGCCACGCGTCGCCAGATGCTGCCGCGCCCGGTCACCGGATCGACGTCGTCGACGATCGGCTTCATGCGCATGCCGTAGACGACGTTCCGGATGCCGAGCATCGCGGCCGTCGCGATCGCTGATCCGCCCGCCGCGACTCCCCCGCTCGCGAGCACGCCCACGAGCGCGAACTGCGAGCCGCCCGTGAACATCACGAGGCTGAGGAAGCAGGTCTGCCAGACGTCGAGGCCTGCGGCCACCGAGAGAGCGCCGAAGGAGACGCCGTAGATCGCGGTCGCGAGCCCAACAGCCAGGCTGTCGCGGACCGCCGTCGAGCGCTCGGCGGCAGCCGCGTCGCCGTCGCCGGCGGCGGATGCGTCGGCAGCGGCGCGCTCGTCCACAGACCCTCCTGTTCCGCGCACCAGAATATCCGGGCGCAGGTCGCGCCGAAGCCGGTTCGAGGGCCCGCGGCTAGCGTTGGCGGGTGCTCACCTTCGTTCTCGCCGACCCGACGAGCCAGTCCTCACGCGGGATCCTCCGTCTGTACTACGACGACATCATCGGCCGGTACTACGGCCGCCGAGATCGAGGAGACACTCGCCGACGAACCCAGCGACAATCTTCTCGGCAGCACCGGAGCGTTCGTCGTCGCGCGTGACGGCGATCAGGTGCTCGGCTGCGCCGGCGTGCGGTGAGGTGCCGGAGTTCAGCGACGCACCGTACGCCGACCACTGGATGGCGAAGGACCTCGTCTCGCCCGAGTGAGCAGGCGGAAGACGGGCGGAAACAGGAACGGCCCGGCCTCCGAAGAGACCGGGCCGCGAATGCTCCCCCACTTGGACTCGAACCAAGAACCTACCGGTTAACAGCCGATTGCTCTGCCAATTGAGCTATGGAGGATCGCTTGTTCAGCGATGGATACTCTAGCAAAAGGTTGGCCCGACTCCCAATCCGAGGCCGCCTCGACAACGTCGTGCGAGGCGACTCCGTCTCAGTAGCCCGCGACGGGATCGATGCGGCCCTCGAATGCGCCGTCGCCGAGGAAGGCGCGCACGTTCTGCGAGATGCGCTCGGCGAAGAGCGGCACCGTCATCTCCTCGGTGTCCGCGACGTGCGGCGTCACGATGCAGTTCGGCGCCTGCCAGAGCGGATGCCCCGTGGGCAGCGGTTCGGGGTCGGTGACATCGAGCCCTGCGCCGCCGAGATGGCCCGACGCGAGGGCCTCGACGAGCGCCTCGGTGTCGACGAGACCGCCGCGCGCGACGTTGACGAGCACGCAGCCACGCGGCATCCGCTGCAGTTCTGCCGCGCCGATCAGGCCGCGCGAGTCGCCGGTGAGCGCTGCTGCGAGCACCACCAGGTCGGCGCCGTCGAGCGCCTCGCCGAGTCGCGTCGTCGGCAGTGTGCGTGCCGCCCCGGCGACCGGCACGGCGCTGCGCCGCACGACCGTGGTGTGCACACCGAACGGCTCGAGCAGGCGCAGGAGCTCGACCGCGATGCCTCCCGCACCCACGATGACGACGTTCGCGCCGTAGAGCGTGCGGCCGAGTTCGTCGACGTGCCACGAGGTCGCGTGCACACGCCTCGGAATCTCGCGAAGCACCGCGAGTGCGAGCATGAGCGCGTGCTCGGCAACGGGCTGCGCATAGGCGCCCTTCGCACTCGTCCAGACGCGGCCGTCACCCGCAGCTCGCCCGAGAAGCCCGGCGAAGGCGTCGACGCCGGCCCAGGGCAACTGCAGCCACGCGATCGCCGGGTGGGCGTCGAGCAGGTGGGCGAGGTCGTCGCCTCCGGATGACGCAGTCCACACGACCCCGCGGGTCGCAGTCGACAGCGGGGCGACGACTCCCCCGGCCCGTTCGACTGCGTCGACGAACGCCCGCTCGGCAGTGGGCAGGACAGCGATCGGGCCCGCCTCCACCGGCGTCGGCGCGGTGCCGTGCACTTCGGCCGCACCGAGCACCACGCGGTGCCGTGCGAGCGGCACGGGCGCCGCGGCATCCGTCATGCCGAAGGACCCAGATCGAGGTCGTCGATCACCGCGTGACCGGCATCGAGCGCGCCCGCGAGGGCCTTCACGTACGGGTCACTCGGGTCGTCGAGCACCTCGTCGATCGAGCCGATCGCCACGAGACGCCCCCGGTCGAGCACCGCGACGCGACGCGCAGTGCTGCGCAGCACCGGCAGGTCGTGGCTGATGATGATCGCCGAGAACGTGTGCTCGCGCTGGAGATCGCCGATGAGCTGCGCGACGACGTCGCGCACCGTGAGGTCGATGCCGGCGGTCGGCTCGTCGGCGATGAGCACCGACGGCCCGAGCACGAGCGCGCGGGCCAGCGCGACCCGCTGACGCTGCCCGCCCGAGAGTTCGTACGGGTACAAGTCGAGCTTGCCGAGCGGCAGCCGCACGCCGTCGAGCATCGTGGCGACCCTCGTGGCGAGGGCCCGCGCGTTGTAGCGGTGGTCGCGCTCGAGGATCGGCTCGCCGATGATCTCGGCGACCGTGCGGTCGGCAGGCAGCTTCGAGGCGGCGTCCTGCGGCATGTAGCCGACGTGGAACTGGTACTCGGGCAATTTCCGCTTCGGGATGCCGCGCAGCGACTGCCCGAGCACCGTGGCGTCGCCGCCCGTGATGAGCGGCCGGCCCTCCGATGCGCGGGCCTCGAGCGCGACGCCCGCGAGCAGCCGCGCGAGCGTGCTCTTGCCGCTGCCCGCGCTGCCGAGCAGGCCCAGCACCTCTCCCGGCGCGACCGAGAGGCTCAACCCGTGCAGCGCGACGTGCGCCGGGCTCGGCCCACGTGCCGGGTACTCGACCGACAGGTCGTCGAGCACGATCGGATAGCCGTGGGCGGCGCCACGCATCAGACGGCCTCCCGAAGGCGCCGGAGTTCTTCGCGACGCTCGGCCTGGGCGACCGGATCGGGAACCGGCAGCGACGCGAGCAGCCGCTGCGTGTACGGGTCGCGCGGTGCGCCGAGCACCTCGGCCCCCGTTCCCTCCTCGACGAGCGAACCGCGATAGAGCACCGCGATGCGGTCGGCGAGGATGTCGACGACCGCGAGGTCGTGGCTGATGAAGAGCGAGGCGAAGCCGAACTCGCGCTGCAGCTCGGCGAAGAGCTCGAGCACGCGGGCCTGCACCGAGACGTCCAGTGCCGAGGTCGGCTCGTCGGCGATCAGCAGCTCGGGCTCGAGCGCGAGCGAGCGCGCGAGGCTCGCGCGCTGGCGCTGCCCGCCCGAGAGCTCGTGCGGGTAGCGGTCGCCGTAGGCCTTCGGCAGCTGCACCGCCTCGAGCAGTTCGTCGACCCGCTTGCGCGCCGCGGCGGGGTTCGACGCCCGGCCGTGGATGACGAGCGGCTCGGCGACGCACTCGGCGATGGTCAGCAGCGGGTTGAAGCTCGACGCGGGGTCTTGAAAGACGAAGCCGATGCGGCTGCGGAGCGGCCGGAACTCGCGCTCGCGCACGCCGTTCATCTCGTGGCCGAGCACCTGCAGCGAACCGCCGGTGACCTTCGTAAGCCCCGCGATCGCGCGGCCGATCGTGGTCTTGCCCGAACCGGACTCCCCCACGAGACCGAGCACCTCACCCGGACGGATCACGAAGTCGACGCCGCCGACGGCCTGGAAGCCGGGCTTGCCGAAGCGGCCCGGGTAAACGATCTCCAGACCGGATGCCTCGACCACCGGGGCCTGCTCGAGCCAGTCTGCCGGTCGCTTCGCAGCGCGCTCGATCGCGCTCGCCGTGCCGGTGCCGACGTACGGCACCGCGGCGAGGAGGGCCTTCGTGTACTCGGCCTTCGGCGCGGCGAAGAGCGTCTTGGCGTCAGCCTCCTCGACGACCTTGCCCTGGTACATCACGGCCACGCGGTCGGCGAGATCGGCGACGACACCCATGTTGTGGGTGATGAGCACGATGCCCATGCCGAATTCGTCTCGGCATCGACGCAGCAGGTCGAGGATCTCGGCCTGCACCGTCACGTCGAGCGCCGTGGTCGGCTCATCGGCGACGATCAGGCCCGGATCGAGCACGAGCGCCATCGCGATGACGACGCGCTGCTTCTGACCGCCCGAGAACTGGTGCGGGTAGTGGTCGACGCGATGCTCGGGGTCGGGGATGCCGACCCGGCCGAGGATCTCGATCGCCTTCGCCCGGGCATCCTTCGCCGAGATCGACGAGTGGGCGCGAAGCCCCTCGATGATCTGCCAGCCGACGGTGTACACGGGGTTCAGTGCGCTCGAGGGCTCCTGGAACACCATCGCGACATCCGTGCCCCTGACGGCCCGCAACTGCTTCTTCGAGAGCGACACGATGTCGCTCTCGGAGGTGCCGGCCTTGTTCGAGAGGATGACGGCGCCGCTCGCGGTGGCGGTCTCGGGCAGGAGGCCGAGGATCGTCTTGGCGGTGACGGTCTTGCCCGACCCCGACTCGCCGACGATCGCGAGCACCTCGCCGCGCTCGACCTTCAGCGACACGTCGTCGACGGCCTTGACGGCGCCCGCGTCGGTGGCGAACGAGACGCCGAGTCGCTCGATGTTGACGACCGTGCTCATGAGCGGACCCCGATTCCGTGTTCATCGAATGATTCGCCGTCTTCGAGACCCGCGAGCCCGCCGGGCCCGGCCGTGAGCGTGCCGCCGGGCACCACGGAGGTCTCGGCGACCTCGCCCGAAGCCTGTGCGACGCGTCGGCGCCCGCGCAGGCGCGGGTCGGCGAGGTCGTTCAGGCTCTCGCCGACGAGGGTGATGCCGAGCACGACGAGCACGATCGCGAGGCCCGGGTAGAGCGCCGTCCACCAGATGCCGCTCGAGACGTCGGAGAGCGCCTTGTTGAGGTCGTAGCCCCACTCCGCCGCCGCCGTCGGCTCGATGCCGAAGCCGAGGAAGCCGAGGCCCGCGAGGGTCAGGATCGCCTCGGACGAGTTCAGCGTGAAGATCAGCGGCAAGGTGCGGGTGGCGTTCCGCAGCACGTGGCGGAACATGACCCGGCCGTTCGAGGCGCCGAGCACCTTGGCGGACTCGACGAACGCCTCGGCCTTGATGCGCACCGTCTCGGCGCGGATGACTCGGAAGTACTGCGGGATGAACACGACCGTGATCGAGATCGCGGCGGCGAAGACGCCACCCCACAGGTTGGACTGGCCGCCCGAGATGACGATCGCCATGACGATTGCGAGCAGCAGCGACGGGAACGCGTAGATCGCGTCGCACACGACGACGAGCACGCGGTCGAGCCAGCCGCCGAAGTAGCCCGAGACGAGGCCGAGCAGCACGCCCGCGAAGATCGACAGGATCACCGCGATGATGATGACGTACAACGCGGTCTGCGCGCCCCACAGCACTCGCGAGAGCACGTCGTAGCCGCCGACGGTGGTGCCGAAGAGGTGCTCCGCCGACGGCGCCTGCTGGCTTCCGAAGGCTCCCTCGGCGTCACGCAGCTGCGCGAAGCCGAACGGGGCGATGAGCGGTGCGAAGATCGCGACCAGCACGAAGAGGCCGGTGAGCACGAGGCCAGCGACGAGCATGCCGCGCTGGAGGCCGACGCTCTGGCGCAACTGGTGCACGACGGGAAGCCGGTCGCGCAGGCGCCGCTTCGGCGGCCGGATGACGGTGTCGGTCGACATGTCAGTACCTCACCCTCGGGTCGATGAGCGCCGCGATGATGTCGACGATGAAGTTGGTGAGCGCGACGATCACGGCGAGCAGGGCGACGATTCCCTGCACGGCGACGAAGTCTCGCGCCTGGAGGTACTCGGAGAGCATGAACCCGAGGCCCTTCCACTCGAAGGTCGTCTCGGTCAGCACCGCACCGCCGAGGAGCAGCGCGATCTGCAGGCCGATGACCGTGATGATCGGGATGAGCGCCGGGCGGTACGCGTGCTTGCGCACGAGCCGGTACTCGCTCACGCCGCGCGAACGAGCGGCGTCGACGTAGTCGGTCGAGAGGGTGCCGATGACGTTGGTGCGCACGAGCCGGAGGAACACGCCGGCGGTGAGCAGGCCCAGCGCGATCGAGGGCAGCACCGCGTGCGCGAGCACGTCGCCGAGCACGGCGGGATTGCCCGTCATGATCGCGTCGACCGTGTAGAGGCCCGTCTTGTTCGGCAGCAGCTCCATCTGGAGCTGTGCACTGACCGAGGCTCGACCGGCGACCGGCAGCCATCCGAGCCACACCGAGAAGATCAGCTTCAGCAGCAGGCCGGCGAAGAAGACCGGCGTGGCGTAGCAGAGGATGGCGAACACGCGAAGGGCGGCGTCCTGGCCCTTGTCGCGGAAGTACGCGGCGATGAGGCCGAACGGGATGCCCACGACGAAGGCGACGAGCAGGGCGTAGAACGCGAGCTCGAGGGTCGCGGCACCGTAAGTGATGAGGATCTCGGTGACCGGGCGATTGTCGGTCAGCGTCGTTCCGAAGTTGCCCGTGGCGATCTGTCCGAGGTACTCGAGGTACTGCACGAAGATCGGGCGGTCGTAGCCGGCCGCGTGGATGCGCTCGGCGAGCTGGTCGGCCGGGAGCTGGCCGCCGAGCTTCGCCGTGATCGGGTCGCCGGTCGAGCGCATGAGCACGAAGACGAGGGTGACGAGGATGAACACCGTCGGGATGATGAGGAGGGCCCGCACGATGATGTAGCGGCCGAGGCCGCCACCCGAAGATCTGGGTGGTCTCCGTTTTGCGGGGGACGCGCTACTGGCGGGCGCCGTCGTCGTTGAGGTCAATGTTCGCCAATCGGGTGAGGCTCGAATGCGGATGGCCCGCTCCGGAGAGCGGGCCATCCGTTCCTTGCGTAGAAGTGACTCTAGCCGTTCAGCCGGCTCAGCCCTTCGTCAGCGCCGCGTAGCGGAACTTGAACGAAGCGTCGAGCGTCTGGTCGGCGCCTTCCACGTCGGTGCCGGTCACGGCGACCTGAGCACCCTGGAGGTACGGGACCGTCGACAGGTCGGCAGCCACCTTCTGCTGGATCTCCTCGATGAGTGCGGTGCGTGCCGCCGGGTCGAGCGTCGACGCCTGCTCGATGATCAGGTCGTTGACTTCCTGGTTCACGTAGTGGTTCGAGAGGAAGTTCTCGATCAGGAAGAACGGCGTGACGTAGTTGTCGGCGTCCGAGTAGTCGGGGAACCAGCCCAGCTGGTAGGCCGGGTAGACGTCGGAGGTGCGGTCCTCGGAGTACTGCACCCACTCGGTGGTCTGCAGGTTGACCGTGAACAGGCCGGTCGACTCGAGCTGGTCCTTGATGAGCGCGTACTCGTCGGCCGACGAGGGGCCGTAGTGGTCGTTCGAGTACTGCAGGTTCAGCTCGATCGGCGTGGTGACGCCGGCGGCCGTGAGACGCTCGGCGGCCTTGTCGGCGTCGGGCGCACCCGAACCGTCGCCGTACATCTCGACCATGGGCTCGATCGCACCGGCGAGGCCGGCCGGCACGTACGAGTACAGCGGCGTGTAGGTGCCCTTGTAGACCTGCTCGGCGAGCTCATCGCGGTCGATGAGGTCGGCGACGGCCTGGCGAACGGCGAGCGCCTTGGCCGGGTCGGCCTCGGGCGTCTTCGCGCCGTACGGCTGCGTGTCGAAGTTGAAGACGATGTAGCGGATCTCGCCGCCGGGGCCCTCGACCACGTTGACCTTGTCGTTGCCCTTGAGGTCTTCGATGTCGGTCGCGGAGAGGCTGCGGTAGGCGACGTCGATGCCGCCTTCCTGCACGTCGAGCTTCAGGTTCGACGACTCGGCGTAGTACTTCAGGTTGACCGTGTCGGTCTTCGCCTCGGCGAGCAGGCCCTTGTACTCGGGGTTCTTCTTGAACGAGATGAGCGTGTTGAAGTCGTAGCTCGCGATCGTGTACGGGCCGGCGAACGCGTTGGCCGCGACGATCTCGTCGTCGGGAGTGAGCGCGTCGGCCGCGAAGACCTCGTCGTCGACGATGGCGCCCGGGAAGCTCGTGAGGATCAGGGGGAAGACCTGGTCGTTCTCGGCCTTCAGGTGGAAGACGACCGTGGTGTCGTCGACGACCTCGGTGCTGTCGAGGTTGTAGAGCAGGCTCGAGGCGCCGTTGGGGTCGGCGATCGCGAGCTGGCGGTCGAACGAGAACTTGACGTCGTCGGCCGTGAGGTCGTTGCCGTTCGCCCACTTGAGGCCCTCGGGAAGCGTGACCGTGTACTCGGTCGGCGAGGTGAACTCGGCCGACTCGGCGAGGTCGGGAACGACGTCGGTGCTCTGGTAGTCGGTGTTCAGCAGGTACGGGAAGACCTGCGTCTGCACGGCGAGCGAGCCGTTGTCGTACGAGCCGGCCGGGTCGAGCGTCGTCACCTTGTCGGTCGTGCCGATGGTGATCGAGCTGCCGGAAGCCTCTTCGGCTCCTCCGGCTGCACAGCCGGCGAGCGCGAGGGCTGCGGCCGAGAGTCCGGCCACTGCGACGAGGCCGCGCCGCCCGTTCTTGGATGCGGATGTCATATCCGTCTACCTCTTCCTTTGGATATCGGCACGACCGCGACGAGGCGGCCGCCGAACTGTGTGAGACCGGGACGTTCGGATCCCGCAGGCGGGACGAACCGGGTTGCTCGTTCTTCGCTTCGAGCGACGAGAGCGGATGCGCCTTCGCCGCTCGATCCGAGAGACACTTCAAGAGGTAGCACGGCGACCTTGCAAGGGAACCCAAAGTTATCGGACCGTAACGTTCAACAATTCCGAACGATATCGGTCAGAACTCCTCACACTTCGGAAACGACGCAAGTCCGCCCTTCGGCAGGCTCCCGGTGGGAGGCTGTCGTCCACATCGTCTTGACAGCGGTCTCAGTGCTGCTGCACAGGATCGGAACAGTGGGCAGCATCGCCTGCGATCACCATCGGGAGGTTGGCAGTGACACGACATGACCCAATGAAGCGGACCGGCGGGCGCCGGCGACCGGACACGAGGCGGGTGGGCATGGCGGTCGTCGCCGCCGCGGGAGCCATCGCACTCGCCGCCGTCTCCAACGGAGCCGCGAGCGCTGCACCACCCGAGGCCTTCGATCCATCGGTCCTCGACCCGATCGACTCCCAGAACTGGGAGAACATGGACGACATGACGTGGGACGACTACGTCGGCGTGCCCGGCACCGACTGGGCGAACGACGCCGAGGGATCCGAACGCCAGTTCAACGGAGCCATCGTCCTCGTCGACTTCGAGAACCAGCCGTTCCTCGTCACGCAGCCGGAGGGCACCCACGCCTTCGGCGACCCGTCGGGCCTCGCGAACGGCCTCGAGCGCGAGGACGTGCCGGGGTTCTACCTCGACCTGCTGAACAAGCCGAGCGAGCTGAACCACGGACGCACCATCAACGAGTACTGGATGGAGCAGTCCGGCGGCCGGCTCAGCGTGCAGATGGAGGCGTTCGGACCGTACCAGCTGCCCGGGAACATCGAGGAGTACGGCCTCAACGACTCGTTCAACAAGCCGAACGCCGCGTTCTGCCCGCAGGGGCTGTCGTGCGACAAGAACATCCGCACCGACGCCAACGCGCTCTGGGGTGCGGACATCGGCAGCGACGACCCGCTGACCCAGTTCGACCAGGTCTTCTACGTGACCGCCGGACACGACGAATCAGCGACGTGGGAGGAGTTCGGGCAGATGCTGTTCGAGAACCCCGAAGACGTCACCGACGACTTCGGCCCGCCCCGTGACGAGAACGGTGTCGCCCTCGACCAGAACGGCGCGCCCATGGCGAACTGGGCGAAGACCCGCTACATCCCGTGGACCTCGTGGGCTGCGGCGGTGAACCACTGGCCGAACGCGAACTTCCCGCGCAACGGACGCGCCGGCAACTCCACGCAGGCCGAGTCCTCCGGAATGGGCACCTACGCCCACGAATTCGCGCACATCCTCGGGATCGCCGACAACTACGGCAACCCGTACGGCACGGAGGCCGCCGACGGCGGACCGCTCCGCGACACCAGCGGACCGTTCGACATCCTGGCCCGCGGAACGTTCAACGGTCCGGGCGGCACGCACGAACGCTGGAGCGTGCCCTCGGTCGCGGGCGGCTCGCAGCCCGCGGGCGTGGCCCTGCGGAACCGCATCAACCTCGACATCATCGACGAGTCCAACTACCTGAACATCCAGGAGGGCGAGCTCGATGCGCTCGGCTCGGTCGTGACGAACGTCGTCTCGCGCGCAGTGATGCGCCCGGGAGAGATCACGGGCATCAACCTCGTGTTCGACAAGCCCGGTGAGGCGGCGGCCGACGATTCGACCGGCAGCTGCACGCGCCGGGCCCAGTACGACTGCGACGGCGGCTCATTCGACAACTACACCGTCGAAGTGATCGACCAGATGGGCACCGACTCGTTCCAGCCCGACCACGGCGTGATGATCGCGAAGACGAAGAACCTCGATCGCAACCCGTTCATCTGGACGATCGACGCCAACCCGCAGGACATCGCCACGGTCGACTACGTGCGCCCTGACGGAACGCCGATCATGATCACTCGGGGTGACCAGCGACAGCTGAACGATGCGCTCTTCCACGCGGGCAACGATTCCGGTTCGGAGTACGAGTACGTCGACACGGCGAACGGCCTGCACTTCTACGTCGTGAACGTGCAGCGCGACGCCGACGGCATCCTCGCCTACGACGTCGCGGTGCGCTCCACGGTGAGCGCGGGTCCGCAGGCGCGCGGCGTGGACCTCGGCACGGCGGTCGTGAATGGCAACCTCGCGTCGCTGCACGGCCAGGCCGAGGCCACGGGCATCGCCATCGCGCAGTGCGCCGTTCCGCTCACCAACTCGGGCGACGCCGTCGAGGACGCCAAGGCGAACAGCGACATCTACCGTATCGCGACCACGATCGAGGGTCGCGGCTGGTCGGTGGACACGCCGAGCAACATCGTCACGGCAGCGGCCGGGGAGACCGTCTCCGTGCCCGTGTACGCCTCACGCGGTGCGGACGCCGCTCGGGACGCGGTCGTCACGGTCACCGCGACGTCGGAGAACGACCCGACCGTCACGGAGACCATCACCTGCGAACTCGACGCGCCGGGCAACGCCCGCTGAGTCGAACCGTCGGCCGGACCGCGCGGAATGGAGCCCGTCTCCGTTCCGCGCGGCTCCGGCCCGTTCTCGCGCCAGATGGAACCGACGCCCGCTTCGACCCTTCCAAGAGGAGATCGCATGATGTCAGGGAGCTTCCGACGTGCAGCGTCGGCCTCCGCACTCGTCGCGGCGGTGCTCGCGCTCGCCGCGTGTGCGAGCCCGCAGAGCGCGGGGTCGGCGGGTTCCGACGGCCACGAGCTCGAACTCGTCGTGCGCGACGGCCATCTGCGTGAACTCGGCGCCTCGTGCTCGGGCGCCCGGCCGTATCTCGAGTTCCACGCGGGAGCCGAGCTCGCCCTGCTCGATGACGACGGCCGAGCGGTGTTCTCGACACCGCTCGGTGATGGCGAAGCCGTGAAGGTCGACGACATCGACTACGGGGCCGCCCCGCGCATCCCCACGTTCTGCCGCTTCGCGCTCGGAGCCGTCAACCTCGACGACGGCGAGAGCTACGACGTGAGCATCGACGGCCACGTCGTCGCCGAGCATCGAGCGGATGCCGCGGCGACGATGGTGTTCGTTCCGGCGCTCGCCGTGATCGCCCCGACCACAGAGGAGACGGAATGAGCAACGGCCGCAGATCGATCGCCGCGCTCGGCATTCTCGCCGGCGTCATCCTCGTCATGACCGCCTGCTCGAGTGGCGTACGCGGCGGCGCGACGCAACTCCCGGCCCCGGTGCCCGCAGAGGTCGAATACGCCGCTGCCGCGGAGAGTCCGATGGCGCCGAGTCTCGAGGGGCGGCTCGTCGACGACACGCCCGTCGATCTCGAGGTGCTCGCGGCCGGCCGACCGCTCGTCGTGCAGTTCATGGCCAGCTGGTGTTCGAGCTGTGCCGAGCAGCAGGACGTCCTGTCCCGGATCTCCGACGAGTACGGTGACACGATCGCCGTGGCGCACGTCTCGGGCGACACGGATGCCGACGCGCTCACCGCCTATCTCGATGAGCACGGCGTCGACGGGCCGGTGCTCGTCGATCCCGAACTGCAGGTCTGGCGGTCGTTCGCCGTGACCGAGCCGCCGATGACGGCGCTCATCGACCACGAGGGGCACCTGGTCAGGCTCTGGCCGGCCGGTGCCGACGAGGAGAAGCTCGGCGAGCAGCTCGATCGGCTCGTGCGCGGCAGCGACTGAGTCGTCCCGCGACTGAGTCAGGCGCGCAGCGGCCGGGTCGGATCAGTCGGCGCGCAGCGCCCGGCGCTCGGTCTCGATCTCGACGAGGGCGCGCTGCAGTGCCGCGTACGCGGCGGTGTCGGCGCGGTCGGTGCGCTGCAGGCGCCCGAGCAGCTCGGACTTCTGGCGAAGCAGTTCGCGATCGACGAGGGCGCTCACGACGCCCTGCACGTAGACGGTGAGCTCGGCCTCGTTGCGATGCGGCATCGGCGCGACGGCGAGCTGCTGCACGAGGCTCGCGAACGGCTGCGGCACCTCGGCGATGACGCGGTCGACGCGCACCTGCGGGTCGGGCGAGGCGAGCACCGACGCGATGCCGTCGCGGATCACCGCGAGCGACGGGTTGCCGAATCGGCAGTCGATCGCGTGGCGCAGGAGGTCTGCGCCGACGGTGTCGGGGTGCTGCACCATCGCCTGCAGGGCGTCGCGTTCGAGGCGGGTCGCCGGGTCGTTCGGCAGTTGGGTGATCGAGAACGGGCGCTCGGGGACATCCGCTGCCGTGGCGGTGCTTGCGGGCCCGGATGCCGCGGACTGGCCGCCGCCCGACTCCCCCGACTTCGGCCGGCTCGAGGCCGAGCGCACCGCGCGCGCGACCTCGCCGAGCTCGACGCCGAGCATGCGGGCGAGCTCGCGGGTGTACCCGGGTCGCATTGCCGGGTCGCGGATGTCGGCGACGACGGGTGCCGCTGCACGCAGTGCCCCGACCCGGCCCTCGACCGTCTCGAGGTCGTAGCGCGACAACGTGTGCTTGATGACGAACTCGAACATGGGCGTGCGCGACTCGATGAGGGTTCGCACGGCGGCGTCGCCGCGGGCCAGACGCAGGTCGCACGGGTCGAGCCCGTCTGGAGCGACGGCGACGAAGGTCTGGGCCGCGAAACGCTGCTCTTCACCGAAGGCGCGGATCGCCGCCTGCTGGCCGGCCGCGTCGCCGTCGAACGTGAAGACGACCTCGCCGACGCCCGATGCATCGCCGAGCACGCGGCGCAGCACCTTGATGTGGTCGACGCCGAACGAGGTGCCGCACGTCGCGATCGCCGTCGTGACCCCCGCGAGGTGGCACGCCATGACGTCGGTGTACCCCTCGACGACGACGACCCGGTGGCTCTTCGAGATGTCGCGCTTGGCGAGGTCGAGCCCGTAGAGCACCTGCGACTTGTGGTAGATCGCGGTCTCGGGGGTGTTCAGGTACTTGGGGCCCTTGTCGTCGTCGAGCAGGCGCCGGGCGCCGAAGCCCACGGTCTGGCCGGTGACGTCGCGGATCGGCCAGACGAGGCGGCCGCGGAAGCGGTCGTAGACGCCTCGGTCACCCTGGGAGACGAGGCCCGACGCCGAGAGCTCTTCGGTCGTGAAGCCGCGGCCCTTGAGGTGGTCGGTCAGGGCGTCCCAGCTCTTGGGCGCGAAGCCCACGCCGAAGCGCCGGGCGGCCTCGGCGTCGAAGCCGCGCTCGCCGAGGAACCGGCGGCCGACCTCGGCGTCAGGGGCGCTGAGCCGTTCGACGAAGAACTCGGCGGCGGCCTGGTTGGCGGCGAGGAGGCGGGCGCGGTTGCCGTGGTCGGAGGCCTGGCCGCCGTCTTCGTAGTGCAGCTCGAAGCCGATGCGACCCGCGAGCCGCTCGACCGCCTCGGTGAACGAGACGTGGTCCATGCGCTGCAGGAAGGAGTAGACGTCGCCCGACTCGCCGCAGCCGAAGCAGTGGTAGTAGCCGAGCCCCGGACGCACGTGGAAGCTCGGGCTGCGCTCGTCGTGGAAGGGGCAGAGGCCCTTCATCGAGCCGACGCCCGCGGACTTCAGGCTGACGTGCTCGCCCACGATGTCGGCGATGTTCGTGCGGGCCTTCACCTCATCGACATCGCTCTGTCGAATTCGGCCCGCCATGGCTCTCATCCTAGTTCGCCGCGGGACGCCGGCGGCCGAGTGAGCGCGTCGTCACCGGTACCCGCGTCGTCACCACTGCCCGCGTCGTCACTGCTGCACGAGGCGCTCGTACCAGGCGAGGGCCGACTGGTCGGTGAGGCTCGCGACCTGGTCGACGACGACGCGCTTGCGAGCGGCGTCGTCATCGGCGGCCCTCCAGTCTTCGGCGAAGCCGGCGTCGAGGTGCTGCTCGCCGCTCTCGTGCAGCACGTCGGCCAGCGAGGTGAGCACCTCGCGCTGCTGGTGGTAGATCGGCTGGCGCGTGTTCCTCGACATGACGTAGGCCGCCACGATGCCCTTCAGCACCGCGATCTCGGCCTGGATCTCGCGGGGCACGATGACGTCGGCATCGAATCTGATGAGGCTCGCGAGCGGGAACGCCGACCGGGTCGCCGAGGTGGCTGCGTGGGCGAACCGACCGATGAGCTGGCTC
Organism: Agromyces sp. CCNWLW203; assembly: GCF_036576125.1. Taxonomy (NCBI): domain Bacteria; kingdom Bacillati; phylum Actinomycetota; class Actinomycetes; order Micrococcales; family Microbacteriaceae; genus Agromyces; species Agromyces sp. CCNWLW203. The sequence continues at coordinate 117,037 of NZ_JAZHYX010000006.1, forward strand.
GTGAGGTTCTTCAGGCGACCCTGGTCGAAGCGGCTGCCGTTCCAGGTGTCGAGCCAGCCGTCGAGCGAGTCGAGGCGGTCGAACGCGGCGATGAGCTCGTCGTGGGTGACCGAACCGCCGACCCACTCGTACATCGACGAGACGAGGCTCTCGTGGTCGACACGGGCGCCGAGTGCGGCGACGTCGATGTAGCCGTTGACGATGGCGTCTTCGAAGTCGTGCACCGAGTAGGCGATGTCGTCGCTGAGGTCCATGACCTGCGCCTCGATGCAGAGGCGGCGCTCGGGGGCGCCGGCGCGGAGCCAGCGGAAGACCTCGGTGTCGCCCTGGTAGAAGCCGAACTTGGCCCGGCCGGATGGGTCGACGACGCTCGTCTCTTCGGGCCACGGGTACTTGCAGCTCGCGTCGAGGCTCGCACGAGTGAGGTTCAGGCCGTAGCTTCGCCCGTCGGGCCCGAAGACCTTGGGCTCGAGCCTCGTGAGCAGGCGCAGCGTCTGTGCGTTGCCCTCGAACCCGCCGATGTCGGCCGCCCAGGTGTTCAGTGCCTTCTCGCCGTTGTGGCCGAAGGGCGGGTGCCCGAGGTCGTGCGCGAGGCACGCGGTGTCGACGACATCGGGGTCGAGGCCGAGGCTCGAGGCGAGCTCGCGGCCGACCTGCGCGACCTCGAGCGAGTGCGTGAGGCGGTTGCGGGCGAAGTCGAGGCCGGCCGTGGGGCTCAGCACCTGGGTCTTCGCCGCGAGGCGGCGGAGCGCGCTCGAATGCAGCAGTCGTGCGCGGTCGCGCGCGAAGTCGCTGCGCCGCGAGGAATGCTCTTCGGGCAGCCAGCGCTCGGTGTCGGTGGCCTCGTAACCGCCGAAGAGTGGTTCGCGCATGCTCAGCCGCCGCTCGTGTCGAGTTCGGCGTCGACGAGCGTCACGCGGTCGTGGCCGACGAGCTCTTGCGAGTCGAGCCACCCCTCGGGCAGCGCCGGCTTCTTCGGCGTGCCGGCGCGGCCGCGCGGCCCCTCGGCCCCCTCGCCCGGGTAGGGCATCGACCAGTCGAGCGTGCCGAGCAGCTCGTCGAGCTGGGCGAGCGACTCGACGGTCGCGAGGCGGGCGCGCAGGTCGCCGCCGACGGGATAGCCCTTGAAGTACCAGGCGACGTGCTTGCGGATGTCACGGCACCCGCGCTCTTCGCTGTCGAAGAACTCGGTGAGGAGCTCGGCGTGGCGACGGAACGTCTGCGCGACCTGCCCGAGCGACGGGTGGAAGCTCTGCGACTCCCCGCGGAACGCCGCGGCGAGGTCGCCGAAGAGCCACGGGCGGCCGAGGCATCCGCGCCCGACGACGACGCCGTCGCAGCCTGTTTCGGCGACCATGCGGAGCGCGTCGTCGGCCGACCAGATGTCGCCGTTGCCGAGCACCGGCACGCTCGTGACCGTTTCTTTGAGCTTCGCGATGGCCGACCAGTCGGCCTCACCGGAGTAGAACTCGGACGCCGTGCGCGCGTGCAGCGCGACCGCCGCGACGCCCGCGCCCTCGGCGATGCGACCGGCCTCGAGGTAGGTGAGGTGATCGGCGTCGATGCCCTTGCGCATCTTGATGGTGAGCGGCGTCTCGCCGGCCGCGCGCACGGCGCCCTCGACGATGTCGCGGAAGAGCCCGCTCTTCCACGGCAGTGCTGCGCCGCCGCCCTTGCGGGTGACCTTCGGCACGGGGCATCCGAAGTTCAGGTCGATGTGATCGGCCCGGTCTTCGGCCACGAGCATGGTGACCGCCTCGGAGACCGTCTTCGGGTCGACGCCGTAGAGCTGGATCGAGCGCGGTGTCTCGGACTCGTGGTGGGTGATGAGGCGCATCGACTCGGGCGTGCGCTCGACGAGGGCGCGTGAGGTGATCATCTCGCTGACGTAGAGGCCGGCGCCGAACTCGCGGCAGAGGCGGCGGAAGGCCGTGTTCGTGATGCCGGCCATGGGGGCGAGCACGACGGGCACATCGAGGGCGAGCCCGCCGATCGTGAGCGGGCCCGCTGGAAGCGTGGTGGTTGATGACATCACGGACGATTCTCCCAGAGATCGGGGCGCACTCGCCCGCTTCGGCCGTACGCGCCTAGGATTCTCGGAGGAACGAGGCTGGGGAGGACGACATGTCGGAGCTCACGGGTGCGGATCGGGTGCGAGCGGATGCCGCGGCGCGCGGCCTCGAGGTCGAGATCATCGAGCGGCCGGCGGCGAACAGCCTCGAGGAGGCGGCCGAGCTCATGGGCATCACGCCCGCCGACATCGTGAAGTCGCTCGTCGTCAAGCGCAGCGACGACACCTATCTCTTCGCGCTCGTTCCCGGCGGCCGCAAGATCAGCTGGTCGAAGCTGCGCGCCCTCGTGGGCGTCAACAAGCTGCAGCTGCCCGATGCGTCGCTCGCGCTCGACGCGACCGGCTACGAACGCGGCACGATCACACCGCTCGGCTCGACGACCGCATGGCCCGTGTTCGTCGACGAGTCGATCGCCGGACGCCGCGTGTCGATGGGTGCCGGCGAGCACGGCCGCAGCCTCTTCGTCGACGCCGACCAGCTCATCGACGCGTTCGGCGCGACCGTGGCCGACATCTCGGATCCCGAGTAGGCGAGGTCTCGATACGGCGCCGGGGCGCCTACTCGACCGGCGAAGCAGAGGGGATGTAGCAGACGTCGCCCTCGCAGACCATGGCCGACGGATCGCCCGTGATCATCGCGAACGGCGCGGGTGCCGCGGCATCCGTCGTCTCGGTGTCGACCTCGCTCACGCGACGGCGCCCTCGCGCTCGCCGGCGATCTGGGTCAGCGCCTGGGCGAAGACCTCGGCGGGCTGTGCCCCCGAGATGCCGTACTTGCCCTCGATGACGAAGAACGGCACGCCGTTGATGCCGTAGGCCTGCGCCTGGGCGATGTCGGCCTGCACGGCGGCCGCGTAGCGGCCCGATTCCAGCGCTTCGCGTGCCGCGTCGGCGTCGAGGCCGATCTCGGCGCCGAGTTCGACGAGCTCGTCGACCCGGCCGACGTGGCGGCCCTCGGTGAAGTAGGCGCGCAGCAGGCGCTCGGTGAGCTCGAGCTGCAGGCCCTGCTCCTTGGCGAAGTGCAGCAGCTCGTGCGCCTTCAGCGTCTTGGTGTGCTGCAGCGCGTCGAAGTCGTAGTCGAGTCCGGCGGTCGCCGCGACGCCCGTGACGTGCTCGAGCATCTGCTGCACGCGTTCGGCGGGCATGCCCTTGTGCTTGGCGAGGAAGTCGATCTCGGATCCCTCGAAGTCGACGGGCGTGTCAGGGGCGAGTTCGAAGGAGTGGTACGTGATGTCGACCTCGGGTGCGTCGGCACCGAGCGAGGCGATGCCGCTCTCGAGGTGGCGCTTGCCGATGTAGCACCACGGGCACGCGATGTCGGACCAGATGTCGATCTTGATGGGTTCACTCACGAAGTATGCGAACGGATGATTCGGTCCTCGTATTCCCGAGTGGATCGCCGCGAACCGCGGGCCGGCCCGGTTTAAGCTGAACGGATGCCCCGCGCCGCCGACTCCCCCAGCGAGCCGCCTCCTCGGCGCATCCTCGTCGCCGGCACGAGCGGTGCGGGAAAGTCGACTTTCGCCCGGCGGATCGCCGCGGCATCCGCTCTGCCGTTCCAGGAGATCGACGCGCTGTTCCACGGCGCCGGCTGGACCCCGCGGCCGAGCTTCGTCGCCGACGTCGACGCGTTCACGGCGCAGCCGGGCTGGGTGACCGAGTGGCAGTACGACACGGTTCGGGAGCTGCTCGCCGACCGGGCCCAGCTGATCGTCTTCCTCGACTACTCGCGGTTCCGCGTGATGCGGCAGGTCGTCACCCGCACGGTGCGCCGCCGCGTGCGACGCGAGGAGCTCTGGAACGGCAACGTCGAGGGGCCGCTCCACACGATCTTCAGCGACCCCGAGCACATCATCCGCTGGGCGTGGACCACGCACGGCACGCGAGGCGAGCTCGTCGCGGACGCCGCCCGGCGGCGCCCGCACCTCGAGGTCGTGCGGCTGCGGCATCCGCGCGAGGCCGACGCCTGGCTGGCCGAGACCTTCCCCTTCCATCGAGACTCGTAGCGATATATCGTTGAGTATCGCTCGAACGAACCCGGGAGGTCATCATGAACGGTCAACGCCCGACAGGCGCATTCGGTGGTGCAGGTTTCAGTGGGGGTGAGCGCGGCTTCGGCGCAGGCAGCCCGGGCGCCGCGATCTGGGAGGCGATGGAGCAACTACGCTCGACGTTCGACCCGCGACCGGGAGCGAAGCGGATGGCGCGCGGCGACGTACGTGCTGCTGTGCTGGCCCTGCTCGCCGAGCAGCCGATGCACGGCTACCAGATCATCCAGGAGATCGAGGAGCGCAGCGGCGGCTCATGGAAGCCGAGCGCCGGCTCGGTCTACCCGACACTGCAGCTGCTCGCCGATGAAGAGCTCATCGTCGCCGAAGAGCTGCGCGGCCGCAAGACCTACTCCCTCACCGATCTCGGCCGGGCCGAGGCTGAGGCCGCCGCCGACCGCGCCGCGCCGTGGGAAGCGTCGTCGTCCAGCGGTGCCGAGCAGCATCGCGCGCTCTCGAAGGCCGGCGTCGAACTGGCCGCCGCCGCCGCCCAGCTCGGCCGCAGCGGAACGCCCGAGCAGGTGAAGCAGGCCGTGACCGTGCTCGACGACGCCCGTCGCGCCCTGTACTCGATCCTCGCGCAGAGCTGACACGTGAGGTCTCTGCGTCCCCTTCGACGGTGCGCCGAACGGATGTCGCGATGAGCGAGCATGCCCGCCGGGCGCGATCGCGCCGCATCCTGACGTTCGCGGCGCGCCGCCTCATCGGGCTCTGGTGGTTCGAGCTCGCGCTGCCGAAGGTGGGCCTCGCCGCCGTCGCCGAACGCACGCGCGAACGACGTGTGCGCCGAATCGCCGAGGACTTCCGCACGCTCGCCGTCGAGCTCGGCGGGCTCATGATCAAGGTCGGACAGTTCCTCTCCTCACGCCTCGATGTGCTGCCGCCCGAGATCACCTCGGAACTCGAGGGCCTGCAGGACGAGGTGCCGCCGGTGCCGTTCCCGGCGATCCGCGAACTCGCCGAGGCCGAGCTCGGTGCGCGCCTCGGGCAGGTCTTCGACCGGTTCGACGAGGTGCCCGTGGCGGCAGCGTCACTCGGGCAGGTGCACCGGGCTCGGCTCTCCGACGGTGATGCCGCCGCGACCGGGCTGCGCGATGTCGTCGTCAAGGTGCAGCGCCCCGGCATCGATGAGATCGTCGCCGTCGACCTCGCCGCGCTCCGCCGCGTCGCCGGTTGGCTTCGGCGGGTGCGGGTCGTCTCCGACCGGGTGGATGCGCCGGCCCTCGTCGAGGAGTTCGCGCAGACGAGCCTCGAGGAGATCGACTACCTGCACGAAGCCGCGAGCGCCGAGCGCTTCGCCGAGTCGTTCGCCGACGACGCCCGCGTGTACGCCCCGGCCGTGGTGTGGGAGCGCACGACCCGCCGCGTGCTCACCCTCGAAGACGTCACGGCGATCAAGATCAACGACACCGTCGCCCTCGTGGCCGCCGGCATCGCGCCTGCCGACGTCGCCCGCGTCTTCGCCGAGATCATGTTCGACCAGGTCTTCACGCATGGCTTCGTGCACGCCGACCCGCACCCCGGCAACATCTTCGTCACGCCGCTGCCCAGTCTGCAGGATCGTGGCGGGCCCGGCGGGCCTGCCGTCGCAGCGTCACCGGCCTGGCGACTCACCTTCGTCGACTTCGGCATGATGGCCGAGGTGCCGTCCGAGCTGCGCGGCGGGCTGCGCGCGCTCGTCATCGCCGTTGCCGCCCGCGACGGTCGGGCGATGATCGAGGCCGCGCGAGAGATCGGGGTGCTCATGCCGTCGGCCGCGACCGGCGAGCTCGAGCGTGCGCTCGCGCAGCTCTTCGAACGGTTCGGCGGCATGGGATTCGCCCAGCTGAAGGACGTCGACCCGAAGGAGTTCCGCGAATTCGGGAACGAGTTCGGCGATGTCATGCGCTCGCTGCCGTTCCAGCTGCCCGAGCGGCTGCTGCTCCTGATCCGGTCGATGGCGCTCACCTCGGGCATGTGCAGCGGACTCGACCCCGAGTTCAACGTGTGGGATGCCGTCGAACCCTACGCCGCGCGGCTCCTCGACGAGGAGCGGGGCGACTTCGCGCGGGATCTCGCTGCCGAGGCGATGACGAGTGCCGGGCTCCTGTGGCGCATGCCGCAGCGCCTCGACGCCCTCATCACGAAGGCCGATCAGGGCCGGCTCTCGTTCGACACCTCGCGTCTCGAGCGGCGACTCGACCGGCTCGAGGGCGTCGCCCGCCGCGTCGTGTCGGCGGTGCTGTTCACCGCGCTGCTGATCGGCGGCGCGGTGCTCGTCGCGCCGAACCCCGTGCTCGGAACGACGCTGATGATCGCCTCGGCCCTGCCGCTGCTGCATGCGCTGTTCGCCGGAGTGGTCGGCCGCCGCGGTCGCCGTTAGCGCCTGGTCGAAAGCCTGCGTCGGTCCCGCATCGACACGTGTGCCGAAGACGGAGCATCTCCTCCGCTAGCCTCATCCGCATGGATGTTCGCGGGTTCACGACGGTGTCTTCGCTGACTCGGGATGGGCTCGTACTCGCGCTCGCCCCCGCGCTCACGCCCGACGGTCCCGTCGCCAGTCCGAGCTTCTTCCACGGCTTCTCGACCGAGCCGCAGGTGCTGGCCCGCGGACTGCTGTCACTCGCCGACATCACCGCAACCCGGTACTTCAAGTACACCCCCACCACCCAGCGCGACCCGGTGCTCACCGCTCACGGCGACCGGCTGCGCGCCGAGGTGTTCTCGGCGTGCAACAGCGTGTACGCGCGCCTCGACCTGCTCGACTCCGGCCTCGACGGCGGCGAGGTGTCGCATGGAACCACCAACGTCGACATCGGCATGTCCACGCGACGGGCACTCGCCTCGATCGGCCGAAACGCGCTGTTCCACCTCGATGTCGGCCGCCATGGTCTGAAGATCGCCACTCCCACTGATGCTGAGACCGAACGACCGGTCGAGATGCCCGATCGCTGGGTCCACGCGCTCGGCAACGTCGCGGAGATGCACCGTCGGCTCGAGCGGGCCTTCACCCTCGACCGGGCGGCCGCACGCGCGTTGCTCACCTCGATCCCCCCGGCGACCGCGGCGGGATCGACCGGATGGCTCACGCGGACCGCGTCAGGGAGCCGCATCGCGCCGCGGCGCACGCCCGGCGCGGTCCACGTGCACGGACTGCATCGCCTGAGCGCGCTGAAACGCCTGCTGCCCCACGTCACCGGACTCACCGTGTACGGCCCCGCCGACGGAGAGCCCGGGGCCGCGGCATTCGAGGTCGACCTCCCGCACTCCCGCCTGTTGCTCGGGATCACGAAGGAGGCATGGCGCGGCTTCTCGGGCGAGGGATCGCTGTTGGGCGCCCTGGCCGGCCCAGGGGCCGCCGAGCACGCAGCACTCGTCTCCGCACTGCTGGCCTTCGAGCCCGTGATCGACGTCGATCGGCTCCGTCTCGCGTCGGGACTGTCGACCGCAGACGTCGAGTCGGGACTCGCCGTGCTCGCTGCTTCCGGACGCGTCGGCTGGGACGTGCACGCGGGCGCCCATTTCCACCGTGAGCTGCCAGACGACCCCGCGCGGGTCGCGCGCGACAATCCGCGCCTCGCAGCCGCGCGACGCCTCGTCGCGCAGCATCTCGTGGAACGAGGCACCGAACTCGGCGAGTGGCTCGTGCGCGCAGGCACCCGAAGCGAGCCTGCCACCTACACCGTGCGCGGCGCCGACGGAGGCTTCCGCTGCAACTGCGCGTGGCAGCTCACCGGCGGCAGCGATCGCGGACCGTGCAAGCACGTGCTCGCCGTGCAGATCCTGATGGAGGAGATCCGATGACCGACGCCCTCACCCGTTCGCTCGAGTTGTTCCGCGACCTCGGCTGGGCCGACGCCCAGCAAGCGGACGCGCTCGAGCTCTCGGTCGGCACCGAGGCGCAACGGCGCGAGGCCCGTCTCGGCCTGCAGCGCGGCGATTGGGATGTGTGGGTCACCGAGGGGAACACCCTCACCCGCGGTTCCGCGGTCGGGACGGTCGACCACGGGATGCTCGCGCTGTTCGCGATCCGGGTGGGTGCAGACGCACGACGTGCAGAAGCGGTGCTCGGCGGGCCGGGTTCCGTGCCGGATCAACTCGCTGCCGAGGTGCTCGCGACGCGCGGCCCCGAGTTCGCGATCGCGTTCACCGCGCGCGCATGCCGTTCCAATCGTCGCCCGTGGGAGCACGCGTCCTCGGTGCACGCCGGTCGTGTGGTGCGCCTGGTGCACCATCACGAACTGCCCGTGCCCGAGAGCACGGAGTACCTGAAAGACTGGGCCGTGTACGCGGCCGTCGCGCTCGGCCTCGAAGCGGAGCTGTATCCGGCCGACCGCGGACCGATCGAGACCGGCCTCATTCGGTCGCGCTTCGCCGACCATCTGCGAACCGGCGTCGCCGTCGGTGCACCGGCGACCGGTCCGTTCGGCGGCGTGGTCGCCACCGGCGTCGAACAGGGCTGGATCGAGCGCGACGAAGCCGTCTCGCTCGTGCTCGATGCCCTCGATGCCGCCCAGCGCCCTGGTGATCGCAAGGTGTGGGCCGGACTCCTCGTCGATTCGCTCGCTCTCACCGACACCGAGATCATCGCGCGCGCGGATGCGCTCGTCGGGGCCATCAGCCACGCCGAAGCCCCGGTGGTGACGGCGCTCGCACCGGCGATCATCGAGCACGGCGACGACCACCAAGCCGCCGACGTGCTCTCGCTCTCGCTCGCCGCGAAGTCGAGGGCCGCCCGAACGGCAGTACTCGACGCCGCCCTGCGCCGCGTGCAGCCGCTCACCGGCGAAGCGGCCGCAACCGCCGTGATCGCCCTGTCGCCGATCGAGTCCGGGCGAGACAGCGCGCTCGCGAAGTCGGCGAGGGCGCTCCGTGAGCGATGGGGCGTCGCCACCGAGCCCCTGCCGGAAGCAGAGACCGTATCGACCGCGTGGCAAGCTGCACCCGAGGTGTGGACGGTACCGCGATTCCAGCCGTCGGTCGTCTCACCTGCCGCGCTCGCCGACGCCTCCGGGATCCTGGCATCTCGCCCGGACAGCGCCGAGGATCTCGAGGTCGACCGCTTCCTGGAGCTCGCGAACGCGGTCGCGCGCGCGGATGCAGACACGGCGCGCGCCGCGCTCCGCGGGCTCAGGCCGAACTGGAGCGCGGGCGTGAGCGCCGCTGCAGACTGGGTCGCCGGTACCCCCATCCGAATGCTCGACCGGCTCGTGCAACCGGGCGACGACGATTGGCGGAGCGATGTGGTCTTCGGTCCGACACCGGCACGCGAGGCCGCGGTCGTCCAACGGCTCGGCCAGGTGCCCGCGCTGCTGTCCGCGCCGTCGTGGGACGACCTTCGGATCGCGCCGGACGACCTTGTCGAGCGTCTGCAGGCATATCGCGATGCAGACGCCACCTCGAGCGAGGCGGATCTGTTCCTCGCGCTGCTTCGCCTCGACCTGACGCTCATGGAGCAACGACATCTCGATGCGTTCGCCGTGCTGGACGTGCCCGTGGTGCTGCAATCGGGAGCCGTCATGCCCATCGCGGCCGGCCCGGCAGCACGGGCATACGCGCTCGATCCATTGCTCGAGCCCGCGCTGGTGCAGGACGAGGACGGCGACTGGCGTCGTGAGTCCACTGCGCTTCCAAGATCGCTCGCCCACTTCCCGCGGCGCATCGATACGACGAGGTACGGCTGGGGCACCCCGGTCGACGTTCCGATGTGGGGCGATGGCGCGTTCCCGGGCGACGGGCTCGAAGCCGGCAGCGGCTCCGAGTGGCGGCAGCTCGCGCGCCGCAGGGAACCGCTCACACCGCGCCTCGCTGCCCGGATGCTCTGGGGACTCGGCTCATCGCACCCGCGTGCGGCCGCCGACATGTTCGAGGGCGTGCTGGAGGCGTGGGACCGAGGACTGCTGCGACCGGGTGTGGCTGATCTCTCACTGCTCGGCCGGAGTGCTCCGGGCGGTGCGCAGCTCGCTCGCGTCGCGCTGGAGCTGAGCGAGGCCGGTCTCGGCTCAGTCGTCTGGCCGCTGCTCGATGATTTCGTGGGCCGGTCGCTCGGAGCCGTTCGGATGACGGCGGGCACCGCGGAGGTCGTCGAGGCGATCGGCGCCCTGCTCACCGCCGCCTCGGATGCCGTCGCGGCGGGGCTCGCCGACCCGTCGACCCTCGATCTCCCGCACACGCGCACCCTCGCCGCCCGCCCCGGCTCCTCGCGCGCCGTCGCCGCCGCCAAAGCGCTCGTCGTCGGGCTCCCCGCACCGAGCGCACCCGCCGACGCCGACGCCGGTGCGCCGGAGCCCGTCGTCGATCTCGATATCGTCTGGCCAGCTGGAGACGGAGAGGGGCCGGCAATCGACGACGGCGTGCACCTCGCCTCCTCATCGCACACCCGCGGCTCGAAGCGGTTCGTGCCGCTCGAGTTCGCGCTGGCCGAGGCACCCGACGTGCACTACCGGGCACTCATGTCCTGGTCCTACGCCCTCGACCGCGAGGGTCAGCTCGATGCCGACACGATCTCGGGTGCCGAACGACGTTGGTTGCGATGGGACGACGCGCTCGGCCGGATCACCCCCTCGGAGTTCCGCGACCGCAGCGCGGGCAAGGACGGACCGATGAGCAGCGGCCCGGTGCCGCCGCTGACCGTGCTCATGGTCGCGGTCGTGCTCGCCTCGCTGTGCTCCGACGTCGAGTCGCGATACAGCGTCGACGCGATGGTCGCCAACCGCCGATTCACCGCGGAGTCGGTGCGCTTGGCCGCCTCACGACTCCTGCCGCTGCCCGACATCTCCCCCGCGCGCATGATGGGGTCGATCGAACGCGAGCTGCGCGCCCTGCCGGTGCTGTGGCCGCTGCTCACCGAATCCGTCCGTTACGCGGCATCCCAGCCGAAGCCGCCGTCGTGGCTCAATCGCGTGCTCGACGTCGGGCTGCTCCGGGCCCCGGTGCTGCGCGCCGCCGCGGCCGCGGGCCGGATTCCGGCCGAGCACGCCGTCTGGCCGGGCCTGGCAGAACTCGCGTCGCGGTCGGGATCGAGTGCCGTGCTCACCAAGGCGCGAAAGCTCGTCATCGAACTCGGCCTCGGTTGACGGCGACGATGGTCGAAGGAGTCGGCTCGGCTCAACTCCCGGCGGTCGGCGCGTCGATCGCGCCGCCGAAGCGGCGATTGCGCCCGGCATACAACTCGATCGCCTGCCAGAGATCGACGCGCGAGAAGTCGGGCCACAGCGTGTCGAGGAATACCATCTCGGCGTACGCCGACTGCCAGAGCATGAAGTTCGAGGTGCGCTGCTCCCCCGAGCTGCGCACGAAGAGGTCGACGTCGGGCAGGTCGGGCACGTAGAGCCGCTTCGCGATGAGCTTCTCGGACACGGCCGAGGGGCGCAGGCGACCGGATGCCACGTCGTCGGCGATCGATCGCACGGCGTCGGCGATCTCGGTTCGGCCGCCGTAGTTCACGCACATCGTGAGGGTGAGGGTGTCGTTGCCCGCCGTCAGCTGCTCGGCCACCTGCAGTTCCTTGATGACCGACGCCCAGAGACGGGGCCGGCGGCCCGCCCAGCGGATGCGCACGCCCCACTCATTGAGCTGGTCGCGCCGGCGGTGCAGCACGTCGCGGTTGTAGCCCATGAGGAAGCGCACCTCTTCGGGCGAGCGCTTCCAGTTCTCGGTCGAGAACGCGTAGACCGAGACGTGCTTGACCCCCGCCTGGATCGCGCCGGCGACGACGTCGAGCAGCGCCGCCTCGCCGGCCTTGTGCCCCTCGATGCGGGTGAGTCCGCGCCGGTTGGCCCATCGTCCGTTGCCGTCCATCACGATCGCGACGTGCGCCGGCACGGCACCCTTCGGCAGCTCGGGCGGGTAGAGGCCTGTCCAGTCGAGCGGCCGGTAGGGCACGGCGTCGCGATGGGTGTAGGGCTTCGGGCTCACTGGGCGGTCGTCTCTCTGGATACGTGCGGCAGCGAGCGGAGGCCCCGCTCGAGGTGCCACTGGGTGTAGGCGGCGATGATGCCACTGGCCTGACCGCGATCACGGTCGCCCGACGCCTTCGCGAAGGTCCAGTCGCCGGCGAGCAGCGCGCCGAGCAGCTCCACCGTGGACCCGGCGATACGGGGCGTGCCGGGCGGGGCGCACTCGTCGCAGACGACGCCGCCGAGCTGCACGACGACCGCCGTGTGCTCGCCGACCCTGCCGCATCGGGCGCAGTCCTGGAAGCTCGGCGCCCACCCGGCGAGGGCGAGGGCGCGCAACAGGTAGGAGTCGAGGGTGAGGCTCGCCCCGTGCTCGTGCCGCGAGAGGGAGCGCAGGGCACCGACGAGCAGCAGGTACTGCTGCAACGACCCCTCGGCCTCGGTCAGCTTGTCGGCGGCCTCGACCATCGCGTTCGCGGCAGTGTAGGCCGAGTAGTCCTGCGTGATGAGCGCGCCGTAGGAGCCGAGCGACTCGGCCTGCGTCACGACGTCGAGGCTCCGGCCCTCGTAGAGCTGCAGGTCGGCGACCATGAACGGCTCGAGCCGCGAGCCGAACTTCGAGCCGGTGCGCCGCACGCCCTTGGCGACGGCGCGCACCTTGCCGTGCTGCCGGGTCAGCAGGGTGACGATGCGGTCGGCCTCGCCCAGCTTGTGGGTGCGGAGCACGACGGCTTCATCTCGATACACGGGCACCCTTCATTCTCCCACCCCGTGGGCGCGAACCGTCCGAAGCGGATGCCGCGGCGCCCCCGATCCGCGACATTCCGCGCCGTCCGCTCCGGCGCAGGCTCGTGCAGCTCGCCGACCCCGGGGGTCACCTTCGAGCGGTTCCGCTCTGCGCGTGATTCACTGGTGCCGTGAGCTCCGCACTCTTCGTCATCCCGCTCTGGCTCGACCTCACCGCAGTGGCGATCGGAGCCATCCAGGGCGCGATGTTTGCGGCCCGTCTCACCGAGCGCCGCATCGACCTGCTCGGCGTCGCGCTCATCGGCGTGCTCGTCGGGCTCGGCGGCGGTCTGCTCCGCGACGTGCTCCTCAACCAGCCGCCCGCGGCCATCTTCGACAACTGGTACCTCCCCGTCGCGACGGCGGCCGCCCTGCTCGGCATGCTGCTGCTCCGCGTGTTCACGAGGCTCAACGGGCTCATCATCGCGCTCGACGCCGTCACGATCGGCCTCTTCGGTGCGATCGGCACGACGAAGGCGCTCGCCTACGGAGCGCCCGTCGTGCCGGCCGTCTTCGTGGGCGTGCTCTCCGCCGTCGGCGGCTCGATCCTCCGCGACGTCGCCCTGAACCTGCCGATCGCGCTCATGCACGTCGGCTCCCTCTACGCGATCGCCGCGACCGTCGGCGCGGCGCTCCTCGTCGTGCTCGTCGCCCTCGGCGTCAACGTCGTCGTCGCGGGCAGCGCCTGCGTGGTCGTGACCACCCTGATCAGGCTGGGTTCGGTGCGCTTCGGCTGGAGCCTGCCCGAGCAACGGGCCCTCGGCTCCTGGAAGGTCTGGCGCCGCGCCTGAGCATGGCGCCCTGAAACGAGCGGATGCCGCGTGCACACCTCGTGCACGCGGCATCCGCTCGTTCGGAATTCAGAGGTCAGACCGCGACGACCTCGCGCTCGGCCCCGACCGGCGCCGCGCTGCGGAGCGCGCGGTTGACGGCTGACACGACCGCCTTCAGCGACGCAGTCGAGATGTCGGCGTCGATGCCGACGCCCCAGAGCACACGGCCCTCGACCTCGAGCTCGACGTAGGCGGCGGCCAGCGAGTTGCCGCTCGCCGCGAGGGTGTGCTCGACGTAGTCGCGCAGTTGCACCTCGACGCCCTCGGCGCCCAGGACGGCGAGGAACGCGGAGATCGGGCCGTTGCCGCTCGCATCCGCCTCGACGCGCTCGTCACCGTCGCGGAGGCCGACTCGGACGTTCACGACGCCGTCGAGCGCGCTTTCGGTGCGGAGCGACAGCAGCTCGAAGCGTCCCCACTTCTCGTCGGGGCGATCCTGCGGCGCGGGCAGGTACTCGTCGTTGAAGACGCGCCAGATCTCGTCGCTCGAGACCTCGCCGCCCTCGGCGTCGGTCTTGGCCTGCACGACGCCCGAGAACTCGATCTGCAGGCGACGCGGCAGGTCGAGCGCGTGGTCGGTCTTCAGCAGGTACGCGACGCCGCCCTTGCCCGACTGGGAGTTGACGCGGATGACGGCTTCGTAGCTGCGGCCGAGGTCGCGCGGGTCGACCGGCAGGTACGGCACAGCCCACTCGAGCTCGCCGAGCGTGACGCCGCGGCGCTCCGCCTCGGCGTCCATGGCCTCGAAGCCCTTCTTGATCGCGTCCTGGTGCGATCCGGAGAACGCCGTGTAGACGAGGTCGCCGGCCCACGGGTGGCGCTCGGGCACCGGCAGCTGGTTGCAGTACTCGACGGTGCGCTTGACCTCGTCGACGTCGGAGAAGTCGATCTGCGGGTCGATGCCCTGCGTGAACAGGTTGATGCCGAGCGCGACGAGATCGACGTTGCCGGTGCGCTCGCCGTTGCCGAAGAGGCATCCCTCGATGCGGTCGGCGCCGGCCAGGTAGCCGAGCTCGGCCGCGGCGACCGCGGTGCCGCGGTCGTTGTGGGGGTGCAGCGAGAGGATCACGTTCTCGCGGTGGGCGAGGTGCCGCGACATCCACTCGATCGAGTCGGCGTAGACGTTGGGCGTGGCCATCTCGACGGTCGCCGGCAGGTTGATGATGACCTTGCGCTCGGGCGTCGGCTCGAAGATCTCGATGACCTGGTTGCAGACGTCGACCGCGAACTCGAGCTCGGTTCCGGTGTAGCTCTCGGGCGAGTACTCGTAGAAGACGGTGGTGCCGGGAATCGACGCCTCCATCTCGCGACAGGTGCGAGCGCCGTGCAGGGCGATGTCGATGATGCCCTGCTGGTCGGTGCGGAAGACGACCTCGCGCTGCAGGATGCTCGTCGAGTTGTAGAGGTGCACGATGGCCTGCTTCGCACCGGCGATCGACTCGTAGGTGCGCTCAATGAGGTGGTCGCGGGCCTGGGTCAGCACCTGGATGGTGACGTCGTCGGGAATCGCGTTGCCCTCGATCAGGCTGCGCACGAAGTCGAAGTCGGTCTGGCTCGCCGAGGGGAACCCGACCTCGATCTCCTTGTATCCCATCTTCACCAGGAGGTCGAACATGATGCGCTTGCGCTCGGGACTCATCGGGTCGATGAGGGCCTGGTTGCCGTCGCGCAGGTCGACCGCGCACCAGCGCGGCGCGACCTCGATGCGCTTCGACGGCCACGTGCGATCGGGCAGATCGACGCGGATCTGCTCGTGGAACGGTCGGTAGCGATGCACGGGCATCGACGACGGCTGCTGGGTGTTCTGCATGGGGTGCTCTTCTCGCTTACGGATGGGTTTCAGCCGACGACGAACTCCGCAGCGAGGGAGGCCTGAGAACTAGGACTCGCTGCGGCAGCTAAGGAGAAGCAGGCCGGGAAGCACACGCCAAGGCTAACACCACCGCTGTTCGGTCGCGCAATGTGACGGAACGAGCGGATGCCTCCCCCGACGCATCCGCTCGTTCCGTGCCCCTCAGCACCCTGCGGTGCTATCCCTAGTCGACCGCGAGGGCGACCACCGGCGAGACGCGCATCGCGCGCCGGGCCGGGGCGATGGAGGCGACGAGCGTGAGCACGCCCGCCGCCACGAGCAGCCCGCCGAACAGCGCCCACGGCAGGCCGGGCAGCACGAACGTCGGCTCCGCCTGGGCACCGCCGAGCAGCGCCTGCGCCCCGGCCCAGCCGTAGCCGAACCCGAGCACGATGCCCGTGAAGGTGGCCGCGAGGGTGAGCGCCGCGCTCTCGACGACGATCATGTGGCGCAGCTGCCGGCGGTCGAAGCCGAGTGCTCGCAGCAGGCCGAGTTCACGGGTGCGCTGCATGACGCTCAGCGAGAGGGTGTTCACCATGCCGATCGCCGCGATGAGTGCGCTGAAGCCGATGAGCACGGTGAAGACCGCCACCGTGACGTTCAGCATCTCGTCGATGCCCGCGTACACCTCGGGGTGCGCCTCCTGCGCGGCGAGCAGCATCGCCCGATACGACTCCATCGTCACCGAGAAGGTCGTCACGAGCGTGACGCCGATCACGAGGCCGATCGTCATGCGGGAGCTGCGCTCGGGGTGGCGCACGGCGTTCTCGGCCGCGAGGCGCGCCGCCGGCGAGCTGCCGAAGAGACGGCCGACGAGGCGCAGCACCGGCGGCATCACGACGTGGGCGCCGAGCACGATGCCCGTGAACGAGACGAGACCGCCGACCATGCCGACGAGCACCCCGTACGGCTCGCTGAGCCCCCAGATGACCCCGGCCACCAAAAGGCCGATGCCGACGATGAAGAGCACGAGGGCCGTGACGTTGCGTCCGCGACGACGACCGAGCTCCTCGCGGTCCTGCTCGTTGGCGTTGCCGATCGCCTGGATCGGGCGCACCCTGAGCACCCGGCGCGACCCGACCCATGATGCGAGCCACGTGGTGATGACGACCGCGACCGCCGGCAGCGCGATCAGCGCGTTCAGATAGTCGTAGTCGGTCGCCGGCATGAGATCGTTCGCGACGGAGAGTTCTTCGAGCCCGAACGCGATCACCGTGCCGGCCACGACTCCGATCGCGGCACCGATGGCGCCGACGAGCAGGCCCTCGCGGGCGATCTGGGCACGCTGCGCACGAGCGCTCGAGCCGATGAGCCGCAGCAGGGCGATGAGCCGCGTGCGACCCGCCACCACGGTCGAGACGGTGTTGGCCGTCACGATCGCGCTCACGTAGACCGCGATCACGATGAAGACGACGGCGACCAGGCCGAGCATGAGCGCGACCGTGCCGCTCTCACCCGTGACGTCGTCGGCCGCGATCGCGGCGGCGAGCAGTCCCGTGATGTGCAGTAGGGCGACCCCGAACGTGCCGGCGAGGGCAGCGACGAGCAGCGTCGGCCACTGGTCCTTCAGCCGCGTGTGCATCAGGCCGCGACCTCCATCGAGAGCATGAACGCCGAGATCTCCTCGGCGCTCGAACGACCCGAGTCGCGCACGATGCGACCGTCGGCGAGGTACAGGATGCGATCGGCGTGGCTCGCGGCGACGGGGTCGTGCGTGACCATCGCAATGGACTGGCCGTAGCGCGCGCTCGCTGCAGCGAGCAGGCCGAGCACCTCCCGCCCCGTTCGCGAGTCGAGGTTGCCGGTCGGCTCGTCGGCGAAGACGAGGTCGGGGCGGGTCGCGAGCGCTCGGGCGATCGCCACGCGCTGCTGCTGGCCGCCCGACAACTCGTGCGGCCGGTGTCCGATGCGTGGCCGGAGGCCCAGCGTGTCGAGGAGCTCGTCGATCCAGGCCTGCTCCTCGCGCGTCGGGCGGCGCCCGTCGAGGTCGAACGGCAGCATCACGTTGCCGCGCACGTCGAGCGTCGGCACGAGGTTGAACGACTGGAAGATGAAGCCGATGCGGCGGCGGCGGAGCACGGTCAGTGCCGAGTCGGAGAGCTCGGTGATGTCGGTGTCGCCGAGCCACACCTGGCCGGCCGTCGGCGAGTCGAGGCCCGCCATGATGTGCATGAGCGTGGACTTGCCCGAGCCGGAGGGGCCCATGATGGCGGTGAACTCGCCGCGGCGGAGCCCGAGCGAGACGTCGTCGAGTGCGGTGACGGCGCTCGCACCGGTTCCGTAGCGCTTGCCGAGTTCGGTCACGCGGGCGATCAGGCCGAGGTCGGAGGGTTGGATCTGCATGTCTTCGACGCTACGGATGGCACGGGTGCCGCGGCATCCGGCGCTTGGATGGTTCGCCGTCATCCTGCAGGATGACCTGCGGCCTGGCCGCCGGCGCGCCTACTCGGTCGGGAGCTCGTGCTCGTAGGCGAAGACGACGAGCTGCACGCGGTCGCGGAGCCCGAGCTTGGCGAGGATGCGGCTCACGTGCGTCTTCACGGTCGCCTCCGACAGGAACTCGGATGCCGCGATCTCGCCGTTGCTGAGGCCCCGCGCGGCCAGGGCGAAGATCTCGCGTTCGCGGGGCGTCAGCTCGGACCAGGCCGCCGGCGCCGGGCGCCTGCCGCTCCCCCGGCCCACGTGCGCGAAGAGCGCGCGCGTCGCCGCAGCCGCGATCACCTGGTTGCCCTGGTGCACGGTGCGGATCGCCGCGAGCAGGAACTCGGGGTCGGCGTCCTTCAGCACGAAGCCGCTCGCGCCGGCGCGAATGGCTCGCGCCGCATTCTCGTCGAGGTCGAAGGTCGTGAGCACGAGGATGCGCGGCGCGGCCACGCCGTCGCGGTCGGCCGCGGCGATGATCTGCTCCGTCGCCGCGATGCCGTCCTGCACGGGCATGCGCACGTCCATGAGCACGACGTCGGGGCGCTCACGACGCGCGAGGTCGACGGCGGCCCCGCCGTCGCTCGCCTCCCCCACGACCTCGAGGTCGGGCTGCGACTCGACGAGCATGCGCACGCCGGCACGGAACAGGGCCTGGTCGTCGACGAGGGCGACGCGGATGCCGCTCATGCGGGCCTTCCCGCCTGCGCCGGGATGCGCGCGGTCACGCGGAACATCGCGTCGGCGCCGGCCTCAACGAGGAGCGTGCCGCCGGCGAGCTGCGCCCGTTCGCGCATGCCCGGGATACCGTGCCGGAATGCGTGCGAATCGGGTGCGGCGGCATCCGCTCGCCTCGCGTTCACGAGCGAGACCGTGACGCCCTCGGCGTCCCAGGCCAGCCCGAGGTGGACGGGTTCGGTGACGTCGCCGTGGCGAAGCGCATTCGTGAGACCCTCCTGTGCGATGCGGTAGACCGCGATCTGGTGACCGGTGCCGAGCGGCAGCCGCTCGCCGGTCTCGGTGAAGCGGAGGTCGAGTCCGGCGGCGCGCACCTGCGCGAGCAGGCCGTCGAGGTCGTCGAGCACGGGCTGCGGTGCCCCTGCCTCGTCGTGCCGCAGTTCGGCGAGGAGCAGGCGTACGTCGCCGAGCGCCCCGCGGGCCACGCCTGCGATCGTGCCGAGCGCGTCGACGGCCGCCTCGGGCCGGGTCGGCGCGGCGAATCGTGCACCGTCGGCCTGCGCGATCACGACCGCGAGCGAGTGCGCCACGACGTCGTGCATGTCGCGCGCGATGCGGTTGCGCTCCTGCTCGACGACGTAGCGGTACTCGACGAGTTCGCGCTCGCGATTCGCGGCCTCCTCACGGCGGCGCACCTCGCGTGTGTCACGAACCGAGCGCACGAGGAGCCCGGCCGTCCACGAGAGCACCAGCAGTGCGATGGAGGCGACGAAGAGCACGAGGGTCAGCACGACCATGCTGACGGTGTCCTGCGGGCCGGCGAATCCGGCGTTGTCGATGAGCGGCTTCACGACCGCGAGGTATCCGGTCGCGATCAGGGCGCCGACGCCGGCCGAGGCGAGGCCCAGCCACTTGACGAGTCGCCCGCCGTGCGCCGCCGTCGAGTACAGCACCCCGATCACGGCGACGTCGTACAACTGCAGGTCACGCAGCCACAACATCTGAACGAGCGCCCCGCCCCAGGCGAGGCCGAGGGACCACCCGGGCGATGCCCGGCGCATCGCGAGCGCCGCGGAGAAGGCGAGGAGGGCGATGATGTCGGCCAACTCGCCGAGCACCGCGAACGGCATGCACACGAACCCGAACACGACGGCGAGCACGATGTCGGTCGTGAGCTTCGCGCGGCTGATGGTCATGGGCACCGATCCACCGTACGCGCTCGGGCGCCGGCGGGGCTCAGCGGAAGCGCGGAATCATCCTCGAGTCGTACGTCTGGGCGCACCGGACCCCGAACGCTCAGAAGCCGAGTCGGCCGAGCTGCTTCGGGTCGCGCTGCCATTCCTTCGCGACCTTCACGTGCAGCGCCAGGTGCACCTTGCGACCGAGCAGTCCCTCGATCTGCGCGCGGGCGGTCGTGCCGACCTCGCGCAGTCGCGAACCGCCCTTGCCGATGATGATCCCCTTCTGGCTGTCGCGCTCGACGTAGAGGTTCGCGTAGATCTCGAGCAGGTCTTTGTCTTCGCGCTCGACCATGTCGTCGACCGTGACCGCGATGGAGTGCGGCAGCTCGTCGGAGACTCCCTCGAGCGCCGCCTCGCGGATGAACTCCGCGATGCGCTCGCTGGTGTCTTCGTCGGTCAGGGTCTCGGCCGGATACAACGGCTGCTCGGACTCGGGCAGGAGGGCCATCAGTTCGTCGACGAGCACGTCGAGCTGCTCGCCCTGCGGCGCACTGACGGGGATGATCGCCGCCCACTCGCGGAGCTCGGAGACCGCCAGCAGGTGCTCGGCGATCTTCGACTTCGACGCGGCATCCGTCTTCGTGACGATTGCGACCTTCTTGGCCCGCGGATACTGCTCGAGCTGCTCGTTGATGTAGCGGTCGCCAGGGCCGATCGGCTCGTTCGCCGGCACGCAGAACGCGATGACGTCGACGTCGCCGAGGGTCGACTGCACGAGCGAGTTCAGGCGCTCGCCGAGGAGCGTGCGCGGACGGTGCAGGCCCGGCGTGTCGACGAGGATGATCTGCCCGTGCTCTCGGTGCACGATGCCCCGGATGGCGCGGCGCGTCGTCTGCGGCTTCGAACTCGTGATCGCGACCTTCTCGCCGACGAGGGCGTTCGTGAGCGTCGACTTGCCGACGTTCGGCCGCCCCACGAACGAGACGAATCCGGCATGATACTCAGCCACGGGAGTTCCTTCCATCGGTGTCGCCCGACTCGAACGCGCTCTGCACGTCGATGAGCGCCTGGTCGCGCTCGACGAGGATCGTCGAGATGCGCTTGCGTCGTCCTTCGGTGCGCTCGGCCTCGAGCACGAGCCCGGAAACGGTGACCCGCTCGCCGGACTGGGCGAGACGCCCGAGCTCCTTCGCGAGCAGCCCGCCCGCCGAGTCGACGTCTTCGTCTTCGATGTCGAGTCCGAAGAGCTCGCCGAGCTCGTCGATCGGCAGGCGCGCGTTCACTCGGAATCGCCCGCCGCCGAGGTCTTCGACCTGCGCCGCCTCACGGTCGTACTCGTCGGAGATGTCACCGACGAGCTCTTCGATCACGTCTTCGAGGGTGACGAGGCCCGCGATGCCGCCGTACTCGTCGACCACCATCGCGAGGTGGTTGGACTCGAGCTGCATCTGCCGCAGGAGCGCGTCTGCCTTCATCGAATCGGGTACGAAGAGCGCGGGGCGTACGAGCTCACCGACAGTGAGCCCTTCGGCGTCGAGCGGGCGCTCGAAGCCGAGGCGTGCAAGGTCGCGGAGGTACAGCACGCCCGTCACGTCGTCGGCGTCGCGCTCGACCACCGGGATGCGCGAATAGCCCTCTTTCAGGAACAGCGCCATCGCCTGCTGCAGGTGGGCGGCCGCCTCGATCGTGACCATGTCGGTGCGCGGCACCATGACCTCGCGCACGACGGTGTCGTTGAACTCGAAGATCGAGTGGATGAGCTCTCGGTCGCCCTCTTCGAGCACCTCGAACTCGGTCGCCTCGTCGACCATGCTGAGCAGCTGCTCTTCGCTCGAGACGCCGGCGAAGCGGATGCGCCCGGGCGTCACGCGGTTGCCGAGCGAGACGAGGGCGCCGGCGAGCGGGCCGAGCAGCACGCGCAGGAAGTGCACGAGCGGCGCGGTGAAACGGAGCACCGCCTCGGCGTTCACCCGGCCGACGCTGCGCGGGCTCGCGCCCACGAGCACGAAGGAGACGGCCGTCATGATGAGCGCCGAGTACAACAGCACGAGCCACACGTTGTCGAGGAATGACGCGAACGCGAGCGTCACGAGCACCGCGGCCGTCGTCTCGGCGATGATGCGCACGAAGTTCACGGCGTTGACGTGGGCGCCGGTGTCATCGGCGATCGCGAGCAGCGAGCGCCGGGCGCGGGATTCGAACGCGAGCTCGGTCACGTCGGCGCGGGAGCTCGAGGCGATCGCCGAGTCGACGGCGGCCATGAGACCGCCGAAGGCGACGAGCACGAAGGCCGCACCGAGGAAGAGCCAGGGCTGCATGGTCAGCGGCGTCGCTCCTGCATGGAGAATCCGACGAGGATGTCGCGCTGCACGCCGAACATCTCCTTCTCTTCGTCGGGCTCGGCGTGGTCGAACCCGAGCAGGTGGAGGATGCCGTGGGTGGTCAGCAGCAGCAGTTCGTCGATGAGCTGATGGCCCGCCGTGCGCGCCTGGGACTCGGCGACCTGCGGGCAGAGCACGATGTCGCCGAGCAGGCCGGCCGGCGTCGGCGCGTCATCGGTGCCGGGGCGCAGCTCGTCCATCGGGAAGCTCAGCACGTCGGTCGGGCCGGGCTCGTCCATCCACTGCACGTGCAGCTGCTCCATGGCGCCCTCGTCGACGAGCACGATGGCGATCTCGGCGTCGGGGTGCACGTGCATCGCGTCGAGCGCGTAGACGGCGAGCCGCTGGATCGCGGCCTCGTCGACCTCGATCGCCGACTCGTTGTTGATCTCGATGCTCATGCCTTGCCCTTCCTCGGCAGGTGGTCGCGGGGGCCGGCGCCGCGCCGTTCTGCGCGATTGGCGAACTCTCGCGCCTGGTCGCGCTCGAATCGTTGCGCCTGCTGGCGCTGGTCGTAGTCGGTGTAGGCGTCGACGATGCGGCCGACGAGAGTGTGCCGCACGACGTCGTCGCTCGTCAGTCGCACGAATTCGATGTCGTCGACGTGGTCGAGGATGCGCGTCACGAGCCGCAGGCCGCTGGCGCCTGTCGGCAGGTCGACCTGGGTGATGTCGCCCGTGACGACCATGCGCGAGCCGAAGCCCAGGCGCGTGAGGAACATCTTCATCTGCTCGGGCGTCGTGTTCTGCGCCTCGTCGAGCACGACGAAGGAGTCGTTGAGCGTGCGGCCGCGCATGTACGCGAGCGGTGCGACCTCGACGGTGCCCGAGGCGAGCAGCTTCGGCACGAGTTCGGGGTCCATCATCTCGTTGAGCGCGTCGTAGAGCGGCCGCAGGTACGGGTCGATCTTGTCGGTGAGCGTGCCGGGCAGGAAGCCCAGCCGCTCGCCCGCCTCGACCGCGGGGCGAGTCAGGATGATGCGGCTGACCTCTTTGCGCTGCAGCGCCTGCACGGCCTTCGCCATCGCGAGATAGGTCTTGCCGGTACCCGCGGGCCCGATGCCGAACACGATGGTGTGCTCGTCGATCGCGTCGACGTAGCGGCGCTGACCCTCGGTCTTCGGCCGGATCGTCTTGCCCCGGCTCGAGACGATGACCTGCCCGAGCAGTTCGGACGGCTTGGAATTGGAATCGGCATCGAGCATTCGGGCCGAGCTCCTCACTTCGGTGGGTGTCGGATCCTGCCCGGCGCGTACGAGCTCGAGCAGTTCTTCGATGAGTCGGCGCACGTGCATGCGCCCGTCGGCGTCACCGCGGATCGCGATCTCGTTGCCGCGCACGTGCACCTCGACACCGGGGTACTCGCGCTGCACCTGCGCGAGCAGGCGATCCTGCGGGCCGAGGAGTCGCACCATGGCGATGCCGTCGATGGTGAGCCGCTCCTCGTCGGCCGTGACGGCCTCCGCGGCTGGGCGGTCGGCCGCGGCGCGGTCGTCGATCGGATCAGTCTCCGGCAAGCGTGGCCTCCTCGAGACCGCCGGCCAAGACGTGCGCGTGCACGTGGAAGATCGTCTGGCCCGCGGCGGCTCCGGTGTTGAAGACGAGGCGGAACTGGCCGTCGGCGAGATCGTTGGCCACGCCCTGCGCGACCTCGACGAGTTCGGCGAGCAGACCGGGGTCGCCGGCGGCGAGCTCGACGACGTCGCGGTAGTCACCCGACTTCGGCGTCACGACGACGTGCACCGGCGCCTTCGGCGCGATGTCGTGGAACGCGATGACCCGTTCGGTCTCGGCGACGAGGCGCGCGGGGATCTCACGGGCGGCGATGCGCTCGAAGAGGGTCGGTTCTGCGCGGGACTCGGTCATGACTCCATCGTAGCGACGGATGCCTCACCACCGCCCGAGCGCGGCGTTCAGCACGGCGATCGCGGCGGGCCCCGCCGTCGACGTGCGCAGCACCGATGCCCCGAGCCGCACGGGTTCGGCGCCGGATGCCGTGAGCCGCTCGATCTCGGCCGGCGAGATGCCGCCTTCGGGGCCGACGACGAGTGCGAGATCACGGCCATCCGGTCGGATGTCGGTGAGCAGCGCCGTGGCGGTCGGCTCGAGCAGCAGCATCCGCTGGCCTTCGAGGCGCTCGGTGAGCTGCGCCGTCGTCGTGACGGGCGCGACCACCGGCAGCCAGGCGCGGATCGACTGCTTGACCGCCTCACGCACGATGGTCGCCCAGCGCTGGCGGCCCTTCTCGGCCTTCGGCCCCTCCCAGCGGGAGACCGAGCGGCTCGCCGCCCACGGCACGATCGCGTCGACGCCGAGCTCGGTCGCGGCCTGCACGGCGAGCTCGTCGCGGTCGCCCTTCGCGAGCGCCTGCACGAGGGTGATGCGCGGGGTCGCCGCCTCTTCGACGAGCACCTCGTCGACGGTCAGTTCGAGCTCCCGGGCGCCCGTCGAGGCGACGACGCCGTGCACGAGCGTGCCGCGTCCGTCGCCGATCGCGATGCGCTCACCCGCCCGCACGCGCGAGACGGTGACCGCGTGGCGCGCCTCGTCGCCCGAGAGCGCCACGGTCGCGCCGGGGGCGACGGCTGCGAGATCGAGCGTCTCGTCGAGGTAGAGGTGGCTCACCGCGGCATCCGCCTAGCCGAGGAACCGGTCGCGCAGGCGGGCGAAGATGCCCTGCTGGAAGTGGCTGAGCTCGGGCGCGGGCGCCTTCTTCGAGGCGGCGAACTGCTGCATGAGATCGCGTTCCTTCGACGAGAGCTTCGTCGGCGTGACCACCTGGATGCCGACCTTGAGGTCGCCGCGGCCCGAGCCACGCAGGCGCGAGACGCCTCGGTCTTTCACCGTGAGGATCTCGCCGCTCTGGAGGCCGGCCTTGAGCTCGACCTCGACGTCGCCGTCGAGTGCGGCGACCGTCGCGTGCGTGCCGAGGATCGCATCGGTCATCGAGACCTCGAGCGTGCACAGCAGGTCGTCGCCGTTGCGGCTGAAGACGTCGTGGTTCTTGACCTTGATCTCGAGGTAGAGATCGCCGTTGGGGCCGCCGGCGGGGCCGGCCTCGCCCGAGCCCGGCATCTGCAGGCGCACGCCGGTGTCCACGCCCGCGGGGATGTCTACCGGAACAGTGCGACGCGCGCGCACGCGGCCCTGCCCCTGGCACGTCACGCACGGCGTCGCGATGACGGTGCCGTAGCCCCGGCAGGTGCCGCAGGGACTTGAGGTCATGACGTTGCCGAGGAGCGAGCGCACCGAGCGCTGAATCGAGCCGGTGCCGTGGCAGATGTCGCACGTGACGGGTGAGGTGCCCGGCTGGCAGCACGAGCCGTGGCACGTCTCGCACGTCACCGCGGTGTCGACCTCGATGTCGCGGTGCGTGCCGAAGATGACCTCGTCGAGGCCGACCTCGACGCGCAGCAGCGCATCCTGGCCGCGCTCACGGCGCGAACGCGGCCCGCGGGTCTGCTGTCCCGCCCCGAAGAAGGTCTCGAAGATGTCGCCGAAGCCGCCGAAGTTCTGGCCACCGCCGAAGCCGCCCTGGTCGCCGAGGTCGTACTGCTGACGCTGCTTCGGGTCGGAGAGCACGTCGTAGGCGTGCGTGACCGACTTGAAGCGCTCGGATGCCTCGGCCCCCGGGTTCACGTCGGGGTGGAGTTCACGGGCGAGACGGCGGTACGCCTTCTTGATCTCGTCGGGGGTTGCGTCGTGGGAGACGCCGAGGACCTCGTAGTGGTCGGCCACGGAGGGCTTGTCCTTTCGATTGCCGGATGCCGGTCGCGAGCGACGGACGGCGGGTTCAGTTCTCGCCGAGCGTTCGGGAGAGGTAACGGGCGACGGCGCGAACGGCCGCCATGCTGTGGGAGTAGTCCATGCGGGTGGGTCCGACGATGCCGAGGCGCGAGATGTCGCGGCCCGGGATCGCGAAGGCGCTCGAGACGACCGAGGTCTCACCGAGGCCGAACGAGGCGTTCTCGCGACCGATGCGCACCGTGACGGCGTGCTCGTCGGTCGCCATCTCGCCGAAGAGCTTCAGCAGCACCACTTGCTCTTCGATGGCCTCGATCACGCCGAGGATCGACCCGGCGAAGTCCTGCTCGGTGCGCACGAGGTTCGCCGCGCCGGCGACCACGAGGCGATCCTGCCGCTGGGCTCGCGCCTGCTCGGCGAGGGTGACGGCGAGCGTGTGCAGCACCGCGGCGTGGCGCGGGTCGACGTTGTCGAGCTCGCCCGACAGCGCGTCCGCGGCATCCGCCATCGCTCGGCCGCCCGCGATCTCGTTCAACCGCACACGCAGATCGCCGAGCGTCTGCTCGTCGACCGGCTCCTCGAGCTCGGCGAGGCGCTGCTCGACCTGGCCGGAGTCGGTGATCAGGATGCAGAGCACGCGCTCGGGAGCGAGCGCGATGAGTTCGACATGGCGCACACGCGCACTGCCGAAGCTCGGGTACTGCACGACCGCGAGCTGATTGGTGAGCTGTGCGATGAGTCGAACCGTGCGCGCGAGCAGCTCGTCGAGGTCGCTCGATTCGCCGAGGAAGGTCTCGATCGCCTGCCGCTGGGCCCCGCTCAGCGGGCGCACGTCGGTGAGCTGGTCGACGAAGACGCGGTAACCCTTGTCGGTGGGGATGCGGCCCGACGACGTGTGGGGAGCTGCGATCAGCTCCTCCTCTTCGAGCAGCGCCATGTCGTTGCGGATCGTCGCCGCGGAGACGCCGAAGGCGTGCCGCTCGACGATCGACTTGGAGCCGACGGGTTCACGGGACGCGACGTAGTCCTGCACGATCGCGCGCAGGACGGCGAGGCTGCGTTCGGAGACCATGGCCCTCGCTTCCCTCCATCGCTTAGCACTCGTTCTGAGTGAGTGCTAATCATATCGCGCCATACCGTGACACCGCCGTTGCCAGCCGTGTGGCGCGGCGCTAGCTTATGGGTATCCCCCGCGAGTCACCCCCTTTGCAGCGACCCCCGTCGCGCGAGATGCGGTTCATCTGAGAGCCCCCTGAAAGGCACGCCCCATGACCGATCCCAACGCTTCCAGCCCCGACGCCGACGGCCGCCCGACGCCGCCCGCTCCGCCGCAGGGCGCCCCCGCCGGTGCACCGCAGCCGGTCGCCGCCGAACCCCTCTCGCAGGAGCAGGACGTGCAGTGGGCCTCCTTCGCCCACCTCGGCGGCATCGTCGGATTCCTTCCGTCGCTCATCATCTGGCTCGTCTTCAAAGACCGCGGCTCGTTCACCAACGCCGAGGCGAAGGAAGCACTGAACTTCCAGATCACGATCGTCTTCGCCTACATCATGGGCTCGATCCTCACCGTGATCCTGATCGGCGCCTTCATCGTCTGGGCAGCTTGGATCGTGAGCGTCGTCTTCTCGATCATCGCCTTCCTGAAGGCGAAGGACGGCCAGCACTACCGCTACCCGTTCGCCATCCGCCTCATCAAGTAACCGGCCGCCAGCGAGCGCGCCGGGCGAATTCTTCACCCGGCGCGCCCTGCTGTGCCAGCATGAGAGAGCCTCGACCTTCGCCCATCGGGCGACGAGACCGAAATCTCGCCTCCGCGCGAGCCGACCAAGGAGACATCATGTCCGACGCCACCCCGCCTCCCCCGCCGCCGTCGAACCCCTACCAGCAGGGCGGCTCGCAGCTGAACCCCTCCGACGAGAAGCTCTGGGCGACGCTGATCCACATCGGCGGCATCTTCTTCAGCTTCGTGCCCGCGCTCGTCGGCTACCTGATCCTGAAGGACAAGGGCCCGTTCGTGCGTGCGCACACCGCGACCGCGCTGAACTTCCAGATCACGATGGCGATCGCCTACGTGGTCGGCATCATCACCACGTTCATCGTGATCGGCATCTTCATCCTGATCGCAGTCGCGGTCGTCACGATCGTCTTCAGCATCATCGCCGCGGTGAAGGCCAACCAGGGCCAGCCCTACACCTACCCGCTCTCGATCAAGTTCGTGAGCTGAGCTCCGACGCATCGTCGAGCAGACGCCGCACCACGGCGTCCGCGAGCAGCCGCCCTCTCCTGGTGAGTGTCACCACTCCCGAGAGGGCGGCTTTCGCGTCCACCAGGCCGTCAGCCATGAGTCCTGCGACCGCGTGGCGGCCGGCGGCGTGCAGGCTCGCGATCTCGATGCCCTCGCGAATGCGCGTGAGGAGCAGCACGCGCTCGACCTCACGAGTCGGGCCGTCGAGCGTCTCGCGACCGACCGCGGGCGAGACGCCCGCGGTCACCCGATCGGCGTACGCCGAGGGGTGCTTCGCGTTCCACCAGCGCACGCCGCCGACATGGCTGTGCGCACCGGGGCCCACGCCCCACCAGTCGTCCCCGCGCCAGTAGCCGAGGTTGTGCCGTGACCGGTGCGAGGCATCCGTCGCCCAGTTGCTGACCTCGTACCATTCGTAGCCGGCCGAGGCGAGCAGGTCGTCGGCCAGCTCGTACATGTCGGCCTCGAGGTCGTCGTCGGGCTGCGCGAGCTCGCCGCGGCGGATCTGCCTCGCGAGCTTGGTGCCGTCCTCCACGATGAGCGCGTAGGCGCTCACGTGGTCGGGTCGCTCGGCGACGACGGCCTCGACGCTGCGGCGCCAGTCGTCGATCGACTCCCCCGGCGTGCCGTAGATCAGGTCGAGGCTCACATCGAGGCCGGCGTCGCGCGCCCAGCGTACGACGAGCGGCACCCGCGCCGGGTCGTGCGTGCGATCGAGCGCCGCGAGCACGTGCGGCACGGCGGACTGCATGCCGAACGACACGCGAGTGAAGCCGCCCTCGGCCAGGCGCACGAGATCGTCGGGCCCGACCGAGTCGGGGTTCGCCTCGGTCGTCACCTCGGCGCCAGGTACGAACCCGAACTCGTCACGGATGGCGCCGAGCATGCGCACGAGGTCGTCGGCCGGCAGCAGTGTCGGCGTGCCGCCGCCGAAGAAGACGGTCGACGCCGGGCGAGCAGGCAGAGCGGATGCCTCGAGCATCTGCCGCGACATCCGGACCTCTGCGATCGCGTGGTCGGCGTAGTCGACCTGGCGCGCACCTCGCAGCTCGTCGGACGTGTAGGTGTTGAAGTCGCAGTACCCGCAGCGCACTCGGCAGAACGGCACGTGCAGGTAGACGCCGAACGCGCGGTCGTCTGCGCCGACGGCGGCGGAGGCCGGCAGGAGCCCGTCGGCCGGCGCGGGGTCGCCGAGGGGCAGGGCGGATCCCACGACTAGACGCCGCCGGCGGGGTGCAGCGCCCGCAGTTCGAGGCGGGTGAGCTCACGGCGACGCTTGCGCTGCATCGGCGCGGTGACGCCCGTCGTCGCGAAGATCGAACGGATCGTGAGCCACACGGTGTCGTCGTCGCGGTGCTCGACGATGAAGGACTCCTCGCCGCTCTCGGGGCCGTCGCCGGTCGTGCCGTAGGCGAAGCCGAGGCGCTGCGGCTCGTCGATGACGTAGACGATGAGCACGGGGGTCTTCTCGGTGCCGAACCGCTTCTTGCGCTCGAGCGTCGCGGTCATCCCGGGGGCGATATACGGCGTGCCGTCGGCGCCGAACCGCTCCTCGATGCGCGGTGCCGGCTGGTCGGCGAGGGGCGCGCCCTCGGCGTCGTAGACGATGCCCGGGTACTGGGCACCCGTGCCGGTGGAGATGTCGGCGACCTCGAAGCCCGAGCCGCGCTGGATGCCCCACGTCATGAGCGCCTCCGCGGCGCGCTCGAAGCGTTCGAGGCCCGAGCCGAGGCGCACCGCGTCTTCCGACGGGCGGTAGCCGGCCGGCGGGTAACGGAGGAGGTCGGGCGCGAGGGTCGCCCCGATCGCGCCGTACGTGACCGACTGGTCGGTGAAGGTGCTTCGGCGGGTCATCCGTGGGCCTTTCGTGTGGTGCGGCGCCTGTCGGGCGGGCGCGTCTGGTGCGATCGAGGCTCGACAGGCGAACTCGATTCTACGGAGGTCGCCTGTGTCCGCTCTGGTGATGGCGACTCATCGCCATGGGCTCAGCGTTCGACGACGGCCGATTCGAGCAGCGAGAGGGTCGCGGCATCCGCATCGAGCTGGGCGCGCACGCCGAGCGGCAACAGCAGGTTCGGCGGGTTGTGGCCGATCTCGAGATTCGCGAGCACCGGTACATCGCGGTCGCCGAGCACGTCGAGCACGATCTCTCGAAGGCCGGGTCCGCCCTCGGTGACCTCGATGTCGGCGACCGGGCCGACCACCATGCCCGCGATGCGATCGAGAATGCCCGCGTGGCGGAGCAGGTGCAGGTCGTTCCAGATCATCGAGGTCGAGGTGTTGACCTCCTCCCAGAACAGGATGGCGCCGTCGAAGCGTTCGGGCGAGAGCGCGAACGGCGTCGCCTGCAGGCGCACGAGCCGGTTCAGGAGGCCGCCGATCAGCGGACCGACGACATGGCCACCGCGCCAGGAATCCCAATCATGACCGGACGGCAGCAGGCCGACCGGTGACGTGCTCGTCAGCAGGCGGCTCGAGACGTCGGCGAGCTCCTGCCGCCGTTCCGCACCGGCCTCCTGCCACTCGCCGTACCCGTAGGTCACGAGATCGCCGTGCACACCGACGAGGCCGGTTCGCGAGTGCAGTGCGAGCAGCACGGCGTCGATGTCGCTGAAGCCGACGACGGGTTTCGGGTCGGCCTCGACGGCCGCATAGTCGATCAGGTCGAGGTAGCTCAGGGTCATGCGACCGCCGGTCAGGGCGAAAATCGCCCGTGTCTCGGGATCTCGGAGCAGCCGATTGAACTCGTTTGCGAGCTCTGTCGGCGTCGCGGCACCCCACCACCAGTGGCGCCCGATCTCGACGAGCGGCGAGATCTTCACGTCGAAGCCGAGGCCCCCGAGCTCGGCGACTCCGCGCCTGAAGAGCGGCTCCTCGTCGGCGTCGAGACCACCCGACAGCGCTGCCACGGCGACCGTGTCACCGGGCCGCAGCGCGCCTGGACGCAGCATCCCGACCATGCTCTGCCCCTCTCGGAGTTCGTGCGACCGATCGATGCGGTGCGCCTCGTCACTTGCGGCGACCACGCTAGCGCGACCCGGCGTCGGCGTCGAGAACCCGGGTAGAGGCCGCCGAGAATGGAGGCATGGCAGACACCACCCTTCGAATCGGCAGCTCCGGACTCAGCCACGTGACCTTCATCGTCACCGACCTCGACCGCATGGAGACGATCCTCACGCGCGTGCTCGGGGCGGTGCGCGTGTACGACAGCGGAGCCGAGATGTTCTCGATTTCGGAGGAGCGCTTCTTCCTCGTCGGCGACGAACCGGCGGCGACGTGGGTCGCGATCATGCAGGGCGACGGAGGGCTGCCGCGCTCGTACAACCACGTCGCGTTCCAGGTCGATGCGAGTTCGCTCGACGAGCTGCACCAGGTCATCGATGAACTCGGCCTCGAGCAGCGACCGCCCCGCTCACGAGTGGAGGGTGAGGGAGAGTCGATCTACTTCTACGACGACGACGCACATCTCTTCGAGCTGCACACGGGTTCGCTCCGCGAACGTCTCAGCGCGTACGCGCCGGGGGCGTCCCGGAGGTAGAAACAGCCGAAGGCTACTTCTTGTCCTTCTTCTCGACGTCGCCCGAGAGCGCGGCGATGAACGCCTCTTGGGGGACCTCGACGCGGCCGACCATCTTCATGCGCTTCTTGCCCTCCTTCTGCTTCTCGAGGAGCTTGCGCTTGCGGCTGATGTCGCCGCCGTAGCACTTGGCCAGCACGTCTTTTCGCATTGCACGGATCGACTCGCGCGCGATGATGCGGGCGCCGATCGCGGCCTGGATGGGCACCTCGAACTGTTGGCGAGGGATGAGTTCGCGGAGGCGCCCGGTCATGAGCACGCCGTAGGCGTAGGCCTTGTCGCGGTGCACGATCGCGCTGAACGCGTCGACCTGCTCGCCCTGCAGCAGGATGTCGACCTTCACGAGGTCGGCGGCCTGGTCACCAGTGGGCTCGTAGTCGAGCGAGGCGTAGCCGGCGGTCTTCGATTTCAGCTGGTCGAAGAAGTCGAAGACGATCTCGCCGAGCGGCATGTTGTAGCGGATCTCGACGCGGTCTTCGCCGAGGTACTCCATGCCGATGAGCGAGCCGCGACGCGACTGGCAGAGCTCCATGATCGTGCCGACGTAGTCTTTCGGCGCGAGGATCGCGGCGCGCACCATGGGCTCGCGCACCTCGACGATCTTCGCCCCGGTCGGGAACTCGCTCGGGTTCGTGACGGTGACGGTCTTCTTGTCTTCGGTCGTGACCTCGTAGATCACCGAAGGGGCCGTCGCGATGAGGTCGAGCCCGAACTCACGCTCGAGGCGCTCGGTCACGATCTCGAGGTGCAGGAGGCCGAGGAATCCGCAGCGGAACCCGAAGCCGAGGGCGACGGAAGTCTCGGGCTCGTAGACGAGCGCGGCGTCCGACAGCTTCAGCTTATCGAGCGCCTCGCGGAGCTCGGGGTAGTCGCTGCCGTCGATCGGGTAGAGACCCGAGAAGACCATGGGCAGCGGCTCGGTGTAGCCGGGCAGCGCCTCGGTCGCCGGCTTCGCGGCCGTCGTGACCGTGTCGCCGACCTTCGACTGGCGCACGTCTTTCACACCGGTGATGAGATAGCCGACCTCGCCGATGCCGAGACCCTTCGACGGGGTCGGCTCGGGGGCGCTCACGCCGATCTCGAGGATCTCGTGCGTGGCCCTCGTCGACATCATCTGGATGCGCTCGCGCGGCTTCAGGTGTCCGTCGATCATGCGCACGTAGGTCACGACGCCGCGGTAGCTGTCGTAGACGGAGTCGAAGATCATCGCGCGCGCCGGAGCATCCGCGTTGCCGACCGGCGCCGGAATGCGCTCGACGACGCGGTCGAGCAGCGCCTCGACGCCGACTCCGGTCTTGCCGGAGACCTTCAGCACGTCGTCGGGCGAACCGCCGATGAGGTCGGCGAGCTCCTTCGCGTACTTCTCGGGCTCGGCGGCCGGCAGGTCGATCTTGTTCAGCACCGGGATGATCTCGAGGTCGTTCTCAAGCGCCAGGTAGAGGTTCGCGAGCGTCTGGGCCTCGATGCCCTGCGCCGCGTCGACGAGGAGGATCGCACCTTCGCACGCAGCGAGCGAACGCGAGACCTCGTAGCTGAAGTCGACGTGACCCGGCGTGTCGATCATGTTGAGCGCGTACGAGGCGCCCTCGACCTGCCACGGCATGCGCACGGCCTGGCTCTTGATCGTGATGCCGCGCTCACGCTCGATGTCCATGCGGTCGAGGTACTGCGCGCGCATGTCCCGATCGCTCACCACACCCGTGATACCGAGCATGCGGTCGGCGAGCGTCGACTTGCCGTGGTCGATGTGCGCGATGATGCAGAAGTTGCGGATCAGCGCGGGGTCGGTGGCAGCGGGCACCGGCGGGTTCATGGCTTTCGGGGACATCCTGACGATTCTCCCATGACTTCGCTTCAGACTTTCGACGGATGCCCCGTGGCGCGCCTGCGGGCTACGCTCGGAGCAAATGGCGGTCATCGAGATTCCGAGCGAACGCGTCGCTCCGTCGGCCCTGCGGCCGGTCTTCACAGCGCTCCGACTCGGACTGCACGTGCTCGTCGTCGGCCTCACGCTCTTCGTGGTGGTGCGCGCGCTGCTCGAAGACGCGCCCGATGAGATCCTGGTGACGGTACTCGCCGTCGCGTTCCTCGCCTGCTACGGCGCGGGCATCGCCGCCGCGCACCGGCACCTGCCCACCTGGGCGCGGGCACTCTGGCTCGTGAGCCTGCTCGTGCTGTGGGTCGCGATGTCGGCACTGACACCGGATGCCGCGTTCCTCGCGTTCCCCCTCTTCTTCCTCGAGCTGCACGTGCTCGCCGCACCGATCGCGGTGCCGCTCGTCGTCGTGACCTTCGGCCTCTCGGTCTGGGGCACCGCGACGCACCTCGGGTTCGAGGTCGGCTCGATCCTCGGCCCGCTCATCAGCGCGGGCGTCGCGATCGTCATCGGCCTCGGCTACCGCGCCATGGCGCAGGAGACGCAGGAACGTCAGGCGCTGATCCTCGATCTCATGGCGACGCGCGAAGAGCTCGCGGCCGCGAGCCGGGAGGCCGGCACCCTCGCCGAGCGGGAGCGGCTCGCGAAGGAGATCCACGACACCGTGGCGCAGGGCCTCTCGAGCATCCAGATGCTGCTGCACGCCGCCGAGCGCGACGTCGCCGACGAGTCGACGCAGCAGAAGCTGCAGCTCGCCCGCGAGACGGCGGCGCAGAACCTCGGCGAGACGCGCCGATTCATCCGCGAACTCGCACCGCCGTCGCTCGACGCGCAGACCCTGCCGTCGGCGCTCCGCCGCCTCACCGAGTCGACCACCGAGCAGTCGCTGCAGTCGGGAACTCCCCTCCGCGTCGAGTTCTCCACGAGCGGCGAGCCCGTGATGCTGTCGATGGCGGCCGACGCGGCGCTCCTGCGCATCGCGCAGGGGTCGCTCGCGAACGTGTTGCAGCATGCGTCGGCCACGCGCGCCTCGGTGACGCTCAGCTACCTCGGCGACGAGATCGCGCTCGACGTGGTCGACGACGGGGTCGGATTCCGCCTC
This sequence comes from Agromyces sp. CCNWLW203, assembly GCF_036576125.1. Classification (NCBI taxonomy): domain Bacteria; kingdom Bacillati; phylum Actinomycetota; class Actinomycetes; order Micrococcales; family Microbacteriaceae; genus Agromyces; species Agromyces sp. CCNWLW203. The sequence continues at coordinate 151,705 of NZ_JAZHYX010000006.1, forward strand.
CCCGCGACGGGTGGAGCAGGAGCAGGAGCAGGTGCCGAACAGTCGAGCCCGGCCGGCGTTGGCGGCTTCGGCCTCCGGGCCATCCGCCAGCGTGCCGCTGCGCTCGGCGGCACGGTCGACATCGAATCGGCGCCGGGCGAGGGCACTGCGATCTCCGTGCGGATCCCGGCGGTGGCGCCGTGATCCGGATCCTGCTGAGCGACGACCACCCCGTCGTGCGTGCCGGCATCCGCGCGATGCTCGAGAGCGAACCCGACCTCGAGGTCGTCGGCGAGGCGACGACGGCCGAAGACGCGGTACAGCTGGCCGCGGCATCCGATGTCGACCTCGTGCTCATGGACCTGCAGTACCCGGGCGCGATGCAGGGCGCAGAGGCGACCCGTCGCATCCGCTCGCAGGCGGGCTCGCCGCGCGTGCTCGTGCTGACGAACTACGACACCGACGCCGACATCCTCGGGGCGATCGAGGCCGGCGCGAGCGGCTACCTGCTGAAGGATGCCCCGCCCGCCGAGCTCATCGCCGCCGTGCACGCCGCGGCGATCGGCGACGCCGCGCTCGCACCGGGCGTCTCGTCGCGGCTCGACGCCTCGCGCGCAAGCGGCGAGCGACTGACCGTTCGCGAGTCCGAGGTGCTCTCGCTCGTCGCCGAAGGCCGCACGAATCGCGAGATCGGCCGCGTGCTCTTCCTCAGCGAGGCGACCGTCAAGTCGCATCTCGTGCACATCTTCACGAAGCTCGGCGTCGGCTCGCGCACCGCCGCCGTCGCCAGGGCACGCGAACTGGGTGCGATCAGGGCGGGCTGACGGATGCCTCGCGCCCGCGTCGTGCTCGTGCACGGACTCCGCACCTCGTCGTCGATGTGGCGCAGGCAACTCGAACTCCTCGGTGCGCACGACCTCGAGGTCGTCGCGATCGACCTGCCCGGCCACGGCAGGCGCATCGGGGAGCCGTTCTCGATCGACGCGGCGCTGCAGGAGATCGACGCGGCGCTGAACCCTCCGCCCGCTGCGCCCGATGCGCCCGGCGTGCGCGGTGCTCATCATTCGACCCCGCGGCTGCTCGTCGGGCTCAGTCTCGGCGGTTATCTCTCGATCGAGTTCGCCGCGCGCAAGCCAGACCGCCTCGACGGGCTCGTGGCGGCGTCGTGCAGCACTCGGCCACGCGGCGCCCCGCTCGGCGGCTACCGGCGGCTCGCGGCCCTCATCGGGCGGATGCCCGACCGCGGGCGATTCCTCAACGACGCCATGGCCCGGCTCTTCCTCTCACCCGAGGCAGCGATCGACGTGCTCGCCGGCGGGGTGGCCCTCGACGTCATGGCGCCCGTGCTCGGCGCCGTCGGCGATCTCGACCCCGTTCGGTCGCTTGCAGCGGTCGACGTGCCCGTCTGGCTCGTGAACGGCCGGTTCGACCACTTCCGGTTCGAAGAACGACGGATGCTGCGCGCCACCCGCGACGGGCACCTCGTCATCGTGCCCCGCGCGACGCACCTCGTGAGCCTCATCCGCCCCGACGACTTCGCCGCGATCGTGCTCGGTGCCGTCGCCGAGCTCGATCGGCGAGCCGCGGCCTCGGCCGCCGCCGCGCGACGCCGTCGCGACAGGCCCACCGGAGCGTCCGACACCTCGCCGGGTTTCCCCGGGCAACTCGCAGGCGCGAACGTTGGTGAGCCGCCTTCATAGCTGGTATCGTTGCCTGTTGGCTTGCGTGTGGGTCCCACCCCGCACGATTCGCCGGTGAGGCCCCTCTACCTTTCCCGGCACATCCGGTACCCGCACAAGAACGAAAGACGAACTCCACGTGGCAAACATCAAGTCGCAGATCAAGCGCAACCGCACGAACCTCAAGGCGCAGGAGCGCAACAAGGCCGTCAAGAGCGAGCTGAAGACCGTCATCCGCATTGCGAAGGACGCGATCTCCACGGGCGACAAGGACAAGGCGACGACCGCCCTCCGTGCCGCGACGCGCAAGCTCGACAAGGCTTCGAGCAAGGGTGTCATCCACAAGAACCAGGCCGCGAACCGCAAGTCGGCTCTCGCGAAGCAGGTTGCCGCGCTCTGACGCGAACACGCACTCGACGGAGGCCCCGGCGCGAAAGCGCCGGGGCCTCCGTCATGCCAGGACGGATGACTCGATGCCGCGCCCGAGCAACGCTGCACTCGCTCCTGACGGGACGTGTGCTGCGCGGCTACGCGCGGCCGCGGGAGGCGATGACGCCGACGAGGCGTTCGAGCGCGAACACGGGGTCGCGTTCGGCACCCTTGACCGCGGCGTCGGTCGCTGCGAGCGCCTCGATCGCCCGGCCGAGCCCCTCGTCGGTCCAGCCTGCGAGATCACGCCGAGCACGGTCGACCTGCCACGGCGCGAGGCCGAGCGTGCCGGCGAGCTGTGCGCCCCCGCCACGGGTACCCGACACCTTGGCCATCGTGCGCACCTTCATGGCGAAGGCCGCGACCATCGGCACTGGATCGGCGCCGCTGTCGAGCGCGTGCCGGAGCGCGATGAGCGCCTCGCCGTGCCGACCGGCGATCGCGGCGTCGGCGACGGCGAACGCGTTGGTCTCGACCCGGCCGCCGTAGTAGCGGGCGACGACGGCCTCGGTGATGTCGGACGGTGCGTCGGCCAGGAGCTGTCGGCACGCCGCGGAGAGTTCTCGAAGGTCGTCGCTGAACGCGCCGACGAGGGCGCGCAGCGCGCCGGGGCTGATCTTGCGCCCCGCGGCACGGAACTCGGCCGCCGCGAAGTCCTGCTTCTCGGCGTCTTTCTTGAGCTCGGCGCAGACGATCTCGATGCCGCCGCCACCGCCGGCGCGGATCGTGTCGAGCAGCTTCTTGCCGCGCACGCCGTTGCGGTGACGCAGCACGAGGGTCGTGGACTCGGCTGTCTGCCCGAGGTAGTCGAGCGCGTCGAGCAGGAAATCGTCGCTCGCGCGCTCGACGCCGCTGACCCGGATGAGGCGCGGCTCGCCGAACAGCGACGGGCTCGCGAGCGTCATGAGCTCGCCGCGCCGATAGCCGTCGGCTTCGAGGTCGCTCACCTCGAGGGCGGGGTCTTCGGAGCGGAGGAAGTCGCGGAGCATCGTGATCGATCGCTCGGCGAGCACGTCTTCAGCACCCGTCACGAGTACCACGGGTGCGGGCCGGATCGCGTGCCACGCGAGCTGCGGGATCGCCGCCTTCGTCTTGGGCGATGCCCCTGAGCGCGATGCGCCTGTGCGCGATGCCACCGCACCTCCCGTTCGTCGGCTTCGAGTCTACGGGCCGCCGACGACACCGACCGAGTCGCGCTCGCTCCACAGGCTGAAGCTGCCGTCGTCGGCGCTCAGGAGCGCGGTGCCCGACCGGTCGGTGCGCACGACCGCCGTGCCGTTGGCTCGCAGCAGATCGAGCAGCCGGTCGGTCGGGTGGCCGTAGCCGTTGTCGGCGCCGACCCCGATCACCCCCACCGTCGCGCGGAGTTCGTCGTAGAGTCGCTCGCTCTGGTCGGCCGAGCCGTGATGGGCGACCTTCACGAGATCGACGCGCCCGATCGAGGCCGACCGCAACATGCGCGCCTGCGCCTCTTCGCCGAGGTCGCCGAGGAAGACACCTCGGTACTCCGGAGTCGACACGTCGAGCACGACGCTCGCATCGTTGCCCGGCTGCGCGTCGCGTTTCGGCCATAACACGCGCCAACGAGCCTCGCCCAGCGTGCCGCCGAAACCGGCGACGACCTCGACCGGTTCAGCACCCGCCGCAACGAGGGGATCGAGCGCACGCGTCGAGCGCTCGCCGTCGAGCGGGCCGTGCACCACGGTGTCGACGAGGCCGACGGTGGCCGGCACTCCCCCGGCATGATCGGCGTCCCAGTGCGTCAGCACGAGCAGGTCGATGTGCGAGACCCCGAGCAGCGCCAGACACCGCGAGAGCGCTGCGGCGTCGGGCCCGGTGTCGATCAGCGCCGTCGCGTCGCCCGAGCGGAGGAGCACCGCGTCACCCTGCCCGATGTCGCAGGCCGCGACATCCCAGTCGCTCGGTCGCGTCGCCGCACCGATGAGCGGCCTGCCTGCGAAGAGCCCGACGGGCACGGCGATCGCGATGATCAGCGCTGCCAACGCGAGGCCGCGGAGTCGCCGCCTGCGCCGGGATCCGAGCAGCAGCCACAGCCCGATGGCGGTGCACGCCGCGAGCAGCAGCGCGCCCGGGGCATCCGGCAGCCATTCGAGACGTGCCGCCGGCATCGCCGACGCCGCCCGGGCGAGCAGTGCGATCCATGACGCCGGGAGCCACGCGAGCTGGAGGCACGCGAACCCCACCGACGGCAGCACCGGCAGGAGCAGGCAGCCGATGAGCCCGACGACCGTGCCGAGCGGCGCCGCCGGTGCTGCGAGCAGGTTCGCCGGCACGCCGTAGAGCGCGAGCGCAGGGTCCAGGAGCACCAGCACGGGCTGGCACGCGAGCTGGGCGGCGAGCGGCACGCCGATGACCACGGCGACGGGCAGCGGCATCCATCGCGCGAGCGCCTCGGTGAGTGGTCGGGCCAGCAGCAGCAGGCCGGCCGTCGCGAACACCGACAGCGCGAACCCGTAGTCGCGGGCGTACCAGGGATCGATCGCGAGCAGCACGATCACGGCGAGTGAGAGCGCCGCGACGCCGCCGCCGGCACGACCGACGGCGACCGCCACGAGCACCACGATCGCCATCGTCGCCGCACGGACGACGCTCGCCTCAGGCGTGACGAGCACCACGAATCCCGCCAAGGCGACGAGCGCGACGATGACCCGAACCAGTCGCGGCAGGCGGAGCAGTGCGGCGAGAGCGAACGCGGCTGCAGTGACGATCGCGCAGTTCGCGCCGGAGACGGCCGTCAAGTGGCTGAGCGAGGACGCCTTCATCGCCGCATCGAGCGACTCGTCGACCGCGCTCGTGTCGCCGATCGCGAGGCCGGGCACGAGCGCGCCGCCGTCGCCCCCGAGCGCACCGGCGGCGTCGGCGAAGCCGGTGCGAAGGCCGACGGTCCAGGCCAGCCACGGCGGGGGCGATTCAATCGAGCGGATGTCGCCGACCGCCGCCAGACGGAACGCCGATCCCTCCTCGGCCGGCAAGGCCGTCACCCGAGCCGAGAACTCGACCCGAGCCCCGAGCTGCAACTGCGCGGCCGGGAGCGACAGGGCCGTCGTCACCGGCACGCCATGGCTCGAGGCGCCGTCGACCGAAACGACTCTCCCCTCGATGCTGAGCGACGGCGCCTCACCCTCGGCGAACCAGTTCGAGCGCATCGCCCGCGGCGCACCGGTGAGCTCGATCGTGACCACGGCGGTTCGATGCTCACGCGCTGCGTCGGCGAGCGGTGACGCCTCGCGCGCGCCGAGTCCGAGTGCCGCGGCACTCACGACGACTGCGCCCGCCGACAGCGCGACGAGTACCGTGGCCGCGGCCGGACGGAGGAATCGCGCGCGGGCGCTCACGCGATCGATCGGCAGCGCCCCGCGGCGTTGCTGCACGGCTCCGGTGACGACGAGGCCGGCGGTGATGCACGCTGCGACCCAGAGCCCCAGCGCTTCGAACACCGCGATGGCGGCGGCGCCGGGAATGCCGATGACGCACCATGCCGCCGCCCAGGCGACCATCGCGGGCAGCAACAGACGGAGGTCTCGCACTCAGAGCGCCACGAGGGACTCGAGGCCGGCGAACACGGTGTCGCCGATGCCGGCCACGTCGAGCAGTTGGTCGACCGAGGTGAACGGCCCGTTGGCCTCACGCCAGTCGAGGATTCGCTGCGCGAGTGCCGGACCGATTCGAGGGAGGGTGTCGAGTTCGGCGACACCCGCACTGTTCAGGTGCACGAGCCCGTCTGCAGGAACGGCACCGGGTGCCGTCGCACCACCTCCGGCAGCAGGCGGTGGCGCTTGCCCGATCACAGGGACCGCGAGCTGTTCGCCGTCGACGAGGAGCCGCGCGAGGTTCACCCCCGCGGGATCCGCGTCGGGCGCGAGCCCACCCGCCGCCGCGATGGCGTCGACGACCCGTGCTCCCGCGTCGAGTTCGACGAGGCCCGGCCGCACGACGGCGCCGAGCACGTGCACGAGCACCGTCGGCGCCGCCACCGTCGATGACGGGTCTGCCGAGGCATCCGCTCGGTCATCGGATGCCTCGATGCGAGACTGATCGCCGCCACCACCCGCGCCGAACGACATGAGCGCGGCCACGGCGACGGCGAGCACGAACAGCACCACGGCGGCACCGACTCCCACGCGCACTCGCGGGCCGGCTCGCCGCGCGGACGGGTCGAGCACCGCCAGCGGGTCGACGGCATCGCGAGCAGGCATAACGGCACGCTAGGTCGAGTGTCGCCGGTCTCACCGAAAACGGGCACGGTTCAGTGCACACTTGCGACATCCTCGCCCTGTCGAGGAAGAGTCGGCCGTGGATTCAACCCGTCCTCGCGGACTCCGCTCGCCTCAACTCCCCGGCCGTCGTCGACGTGCGCGCGCACCGAACGCATCCAGCGCTTCGAGCACCTCGGTCGCCTGCCAATGCCGATTGCGTCGTCCAGCGCTCGACTGGGAGAGTATCCCTGCCTCGACGAGCTTCTTCACCGAGGCATCCGCGGCGGGCTCGCTGACACCGAGTTCTCCGGCCGCTATGCCGATCGTGATGACCGGCTGCCGAAGCAGCAACTGCTTCAAGCTATGCACCGAGGAATGCCGGCGCGCGTGAACCGCGAGATCCCATCGTGCTGCGATCGCGGTGATGTCGTGCTCCAAGGCGCGGCCATTCGCGACGGCCGCGAACGCTGCATCCGACATCGACTCGATGATCGGACGCACGTCGCCGGCCCGATACGCGGTCAGTGCGCGGAAGTAGCCCTCGATGTCACCGAGGAGTCCGGCGGACACCGGCACCGTGACGTGCTCCGTGACTCCTGAGGCACGGAGCATCCCCTGCACGAGGGCACGGCCGGTGCGGCCGTTGCCGTCGGGGAACGGGTGGATGGTCTCGAACTGGGCGTGGGCGATCGCAACATGCACGAGCACCGGCAGGTCGGTTCGACGCGCGAACACCATCACGTCCTCCATCAATTCGGGCACGCGATCCTGATGAGGGGGCACGAACGAGGCGTTGTGAGGGGAGACGTGCCCTCCCCCGATCCACACCTGCTGGTCGCGCCAGTGTCCGACCATCTCAGGTCGGGACTTTTCCAGCAATGCGCGATGCATGGTGAGTATCGCGCCGGTGTCGAGATCGTCTGCAATTGCGATGGCTGCTTTCATCGCTGCGACATTGCCGACGACGAGCTTCGCATTTGCAGAGACGGTGCTGCTCGAACTGGCCCTCGACCCAGTACCGGCGCTGATTTCCGCGAGCGCCACTTGCTTCGCGCTCGACGTGAGATTCTCGACCTCGGAGCTCGAGGCGCTCTCGGTGCGCAGCAGGATGGACGAGAACGGCGCGGTCAGCGGACCGACCTCGGCATCGAAGCGCGTGAGCTCTCGGCCTGCGTCCTCTGCCACGGCGAGTAGATCGGCCGGCAGGCTCACGTCCAGTTCGGCGATGAACGGCGGCACAGCAGCCCCATACAACCCACCAGCGGCTCGGATGCGTCGGCGCGACCCGATCTCGTCGCCCGAGCGCATCCACGGTCGAGGCTCGAAGGAAGTAGCCGGCCAGTTGATGCCCGACCGAGCGGTCGTGTGCTCCTCGATGTCTCCGGTGTCCGTTGGCATAGTTCAATATACCCAAGGTTTTGCGAAAAAGCTTTGGCACGAAGCACGATGATCAACCTTACGCAATCAGCAAACCCGCATCGGGCCTCGGCTGCGCTACACCGCCTGTGCGATGAGCAGCGCACCGAGCGCAACGACGGTGCCGTTGCCGACGACCGCGGTCCACCGCCTGAACGCGGCGCCGGTCCGGTGTCGCAGCCCGGCTCCGAGCGTGACGAGGAGCGTTTGCCACGCGAACGAAGCCAGTGCAACGCCCACGACGAAACCTACCTGAGCAGCGCTCGACGATGCAGTCTCCTTCAAGCCTGGGAGGATCGCGGCGAAGTAGAGCAGCGTCGCCGGGTTGACGGCCGTCAGCGCGAGGAAGAGCAGGTAGCGACTGCGGCCTGTGCCCGACGGCACGAGGGCCGTTGCTTCCGCGCCGGTAGCCTCCTGAGCAGTGCGCCGGGCCTTCGACAACCCGTGCACGCCGAGCGCGACGAGCGCCACGCCGCCCACGATCTGCGGCCACGGCACCCACGAGGCGATCACGGGGGCCATGAGTGCACCGGCCGCCACAGCTGCGGCGCAGTAGAGCGTGTCCACGGTCGCAACGGCGGCTGCAGCGGGCAGCCCGCCTCGGAGGCCCCGCAGGATCCCCTCCTGGACGAGGAGGACGCCGATCGCGCCGAGCGGCGCTGCCAGGGCCAAGCCCGCGATCACCCCGGCGAGAACGGCGAGGGTGATGTCGGTGCTCATGCGACGATCATCCGCTCACCAGCACTGGCCGACTGCGCAAACAGCCCGCACTCTGAGAGAATTCACTGCATGGACGACACCGACGACAAGATTCTCGACGTTCTGCGCACCGATGGGCGCGCTTCGTTCAGTGCGATCGGCCGGCAGGTCGGGCTCAGCACCAACGCGACTGCGGCCCGAGTGCGGCGCCTCGAGAAGGCCGGCGTGATCATCGGCTATCGCGTCGTCCTCGCCGCGGACGTGCCTGAGAACACGTCAGGCCTCGAAGCGTTCATCGATGTCCGCCTCGATCCGGCAGAGGACTCCGAGGCGTTCCTCGCGTGGACCCGGCACGTGCCGGAGATCCGTGACGCGGCCCATGTCACCGGCGCCTACGACTACCTCTTGCACATCACGGTGCCCGACACGGCCGCACTCGACCGACTCCTGCGGAGCCTCAAGAAGAACGGCGGTGCCGCGCACACGCAGACGCGACTCGCGCTCCGCTGACCCTCTGCGAGGTCTCTCGCGTGTTGCGTTCCTTCCCGAGGAGGTCAGCCCTTCGTCGCGATGTTCACGAGACGCGGAGCACGCACGATCACGTTGACGATCTCGCGCTCGCCGATGGAACGGGCCACCGCCGCAGAAGCGCGCGCCAGCGCCTCGAGCTCGTCGCTCGAGATCTTCGGCGACACCTCGAGCCGGTCGCGCACCTTGCCGTCGACCTGCACGATGGCCGTCACCGACTCCTCCACGAGGAGCGCCGGGTCGGCCTTGCGCCACGGCACGAGGGCGACCGTCGGCTCGTAGCCGAGACGCTGCCACATGTCCTCCGCGGTGTACGGCGCGAACAGGTCGAGGATCATCGCGGTGACCTCTGCCGCCTCACGCACGGCCGCGTCGCCGGCACCGGCACCGGAGTCGATCGCCTTCCGCGTGGAGTTCACGAGCTCCATGAGACGGGCCACGACGACGTTGAACTTGAAGGCCTCGACGAGGCCCGGTGCGTCGGCGAGCAGGCGGTGCGTCGCGCGACGGAGCGACGCGTCGCCCGTCTTCCAGTCGACATCCGGGGCCGAGGTGACCTCACCCGAGATGCGCCAGGCGCGGGCGAGGAACTTCGAGGCGCCGACCGGCGAGACATCCGCCCAGTCGATGTCGTCTTCGGGCGGGCCCGCGAAGGCGAGCGTGACGCGCAGCGCATCGGCACCGTGCGCCTGCAGCTCGCTCGCGAACTCGACCAGGTTGCCCTTGGACTTCGACATCTTGGTGCCGTCCATGATGACCATGCCCTGGTTCAGCAGCGATGTGAACGGCTCGGTGAAGCTCAGGTAGCCGAGGTCGAAGAGCACCTTCGTGATGAAGCGCGAGTAGAGCAGGTGCAGGATCGCGTGCTCGACACCGCCGACGTACTGGTCGACCGGCGCCCACTTCTCGGCCTCCGCAGGGTCGAACGCGCGCTCGTCGCTCGTCGGGTTGAGATAGCGCAAGTAGTACCACGACGAGTCGACGAAGGTGTCCATCGTGTCGGAGTCGCGACGCGCGGCTCCCCCGCACTTCGGGCACGCGACGCTGACCCAGTCTTCGGCGGCGCCGAGCGGGCTCGCGCCCTTCGGCTTCAGGTCGAGGCCAGCGGCATCCGGCAGTCGCACCGGCAGCTCGGCCTCGGGAACCGGCACCTCGCCGCAATCGGGGCAGTGGATGATCGGGATGGGCGTGCCCCAGTAGCGCTGGCGCGAGATGAGCCAGTCGCGCAGGCGATAGTTCTTCGACGAGCGGCCGAGGCCGCGCTCGGCGAGGAGCTCGATCACCCGGCGGATCGCGTTGGACTTCGAGAGCCCGTCGAGCGGGCCCGAGTTGATGAGCCGGCCCTCGCCCGCGAGAGCGACACCGGTCGACGCCGGGTCCTCGAGCGGGAGGTCGTCGGGCAGGTACGGGTCGCCGTTCTCGTCGAGCGGGATGACGGGGATCACGCCCGTCACGGGTGCGTTCGTGTCGACGACGACGCGCACCGGCAGGCCGAAGGCACGCGCGAAATCGAGGTCGCGCTGGTCGTGCGCCGGCACAGCCATGATCGCGCCGTGACCGTAGTCGGCGAGCACGTAGTCGGCGGCCCAGATCGGCAGGCGCTCGCCGTTGACCGGGTTGATCGCGTAGCGCTCGAGGAAGACGCCCGTCTTCGGCCGGTCGGTCGCGAGCCGGTCGATGTCGCTCTCGGCGCGCACCGAGTCGACGTAGTCCTGGAAGCGCATGCGCACCTCGGCCGAGGCGCCGCTCGCGAGCTCGGCCGCGAGATCGGAGTCGGGTGCGACGACCATGAACGTGGCACCGAAGAGCGTGTCGGGGCGCGTCGTGAAGACGGGGATGCGCTCATCGCGCCCCTCGATCTCGAACTCGACGTCGGCGCCCGAGGAGCGCCCGATCCAGTTGCGCTGCATCGACAGCACCTTCGACGGCCAGGCGCCTTCGAGCTGGTTCAGGTCGTCGAGCAGGCGGTCGGCGTAGTCGGTGACCCGGAAGTACCACTGCGTGAGGGCCTTCTTGGTGACGACGGCGCCGCATCGCTCGCAGTGGCCGTCGATGACCTGTTCGTTCGCGAGCACCGTCTGGTCGTTCGGGCACCAGTTGACCTGGCCGGCCTTGCGGTAGGCGATGCCCTGCTCGTAGAGCTTCAGGAACAGCCACTGGTTCCACTTGTAGTACTCGGGGTCGCTCGTGTGGAGCTCGCGCGACCAGTCGAACGACGGCGCGTACTGGCGGAACGACTTCTTCTGCTGCTCGATGTTCGCGTAGGTCCAACCGCGCGGGTCGATGCCGCGCTTGATGGCGGCGTTCTCGGCGGGCAGGCCGAAGGAGTCCCAGCCGACGGGGTGCAGCACGTCGAAGCCCTGGTGGCGCCAGTAGCGGGCCACGGTGTCGCCGTAGCCGAACGCCTCGGCGTGACCCATGTGCAGGTCGCCCGACGGGTAGGGGAACATGTCGAGGATGTACTTGCGCGGCCGCGTGTCACCGGGGAGCCCGGCACGGAACGGTTCGGACTCATCCCAGACGGGAAGCCACTTCGCCTGGATGGCGGCGAAGTCGTACGCGCCGGCGTCGGCGTGCGCTGGGTCCTGGTCGTGTGCCACGTGACTCTCAATCGTGTGTCGCTCGGGGAGGGCTTCCGGGCGCGCCGGATCACGGCGCACTCGGGTATCCAGCCTACTCACTCCGGGGCAGGGCCTCGGCGCCGAGCACCGCGAGCAGCGCGCGCGCCTTGATGCGGGTCTCCTCGACCTCCTCGGCGGCGACCGAGAGCGCGGTGATGCCTCCCCCGGTGCCGATCGACGCGCCGGCCGGGGTGAGCACGATCGAGCGGATCACCATCGCGAGGTCGGCGCCGCCGTCGATGCCGAGGTAGCCGAACGCACCCGAGTAGACGCCTCTCGGCCCCTGCTCGAGTTCGTGCAGGATCGTCATGGCGCTGTGCTTCGGCGCCCCCGTCATCGAGCCTGCGGGGAACGCCGACTGCACGGCGTCGAGCGCGGTGAGCGGATGCCGCAGCCGCGCGATCACCGTCGAGACCAACTGGTGCACGTGGCGGTACTCCTCGACCTCGAGGAGCGCCGGCACCTCGACGGTGCCGAGCTCGGCGATGCGGCCGAGGTCGTTGCGCATGAGGTCGACGATCATGAGGTTCTCGGCGCGCTCCTTCTCGCTCTCGAGGAGCTCGCGGCGGAGGGCCGCGTCGGTCTCGGGGTCGTCGCTTCGCGGCCGGGTGCCCTTCATGGGCTTCGTCGAGACGAGCCCGTCGGCGTCGACGAGCAGGAACTGCTCGGGTGAGGCGCTGAGGAGCGCCGTGTCGCCGAAGCGCAGGTAGCCGCCGTGGTGGCTCGGGCTCGACGTCCGCAGCGCGAGATAGGTCGTTGCCGGGTCGGGACGCACGTCGACGTCGACCCGGTTCGTGAGGCAGAGCTGATAGGCGTCGCCCCGCACGATCGCGGCCTGGCACTCGGCGATGAGCTCGGCGTATCGCGCCGCGTCGTGCCGCCATTTGGTCGGAACTGCGCCGGGAGGGGCACCGTTCGACGGCGACACCGTCGAGATCAGGGGCACGGATGCCGCGTCGAGCCGCCCGATCTCGGCCGCGAGTCCGGTCGCCCATGAGGGGTGTGCCCCCTGCGAGGCGGCCTCGACCTCGTCGCCGATCCAGATGATTCGCACGGTTCGTTCGCCGTGATCGAAGACGATCGCGCGGTCGACGAAGACGAAGGCGGCGTCAGGCGTCTCGGCCGGTGCGATCTGCACCCCCTGCGCGTGGGCGCCGAGCTCGTAGCCGAACCAGCCGAACCAGCCGAGCGGCGCGCCGGATGCAGCGGCAACGTCGGGCCCCTCGACCGAGCGGTGCTCGGCCAGCATCTCGCCGAGCACGTCGAAGACCGAGGCCGAGGAGGTGACCGGGCTCTCGCCCGGCCCGGCCGCCAGCGGCCGAGCACGAGCGACCGTGCCGGCGCCGACGTCTGCCGTCACGAACTCGGAGCCGTCGTGGAGGACGGCGAGCACACTCGATCCCGAGGCTGCGTCCGCTCCCCCGTCGAGCCAGACGGCGAACTCCGATGCGGCGAAGAAAGCGCGGAAGACCGCCTCGGGGTCGCGCCATACCGGCAGGGCGAGCTGGCGGATGCGGCGCGGCATCCTCTCAGCCTAGATCGCTGGGAGGAGACCGTCTTCGATCGTCACGACGCGGTCGACGAGCGCGGGGTCGACCGGTGCGTGCGAGATGAGCACCACGCTGCGCCCGGAACGACTCGCGGCATCGGTCAGGTCGCGCAGCAGCGCATCGGCCCGTGCAGGATCGACGCTCGCCGTCGGCTCGTCGAGCACGAGCACCGGGAAGCGCGCGAGCATCGCCCTCGCGAGGGCGAGACGTTGCGCCTGCCCGCCCGAGACGAGCGCGCCGCGCTCGCCGACCTTGGCGCCCAGCCCGCCGCGCTCCTCGACCCATTCGCGGAGGCCCACTCGCTCGAGCACCTCGAGCAGCTCGTCGTCGCTCGCGGTGTCGCGGGCGAAGATCAGGTTCTGCCGCACATCTTCGTCGAAGAGCCACGGTCGCTGTTCCACGAGCCCGACGATGCCCCTCACATCGGCCGGGTCGAGCGTCGAGGCCTCGATGCCGCCGAGACGATACGAGCCCTCGTAGTCGAGGAAGCGCACGAGCACGTGCGCGAGGGTGGTCTTGCCCGCCCCCGAGCCGCCGCGCACGAGAAGCCGTTCGCCGGGCGCGATCTCGAGGTCGACCCCGATCAGGGCGGCGCCCCGATCGGCGTCGTCGCCCTCGCCGTCGGCGCTCACGAGCACCGGCCAGCTCGCCCGCACACCGCGCAGCTCGATCCTCGGTGGTGCGTCGCCCGAGGGCGGTGCTTTCGGCGCGCTCGGCGCGACGGGGATGCCGGCCGGAACGGCGTCGGGCACGGCGCCCGCGACCCGAGCAGCGCTCGCGCGTGCGAGACGGAGCGCCGAGGCGGCGAGGGGCACGGCCGTCGCGACCTCGGCGATCGCGAGCGGCACGAGGCAGAGCACCGCGAAGGTCGGGCCGTCGATGCGGCCGCCGTGCAGCAGCGGCACTGCCGCCCCGAGGCTCGCGGCCACCGCGAACCCGCCGATCGCGCTCATCGCCGCTGCCGCCACGCCGGTCGCCGCGGCACGCGAGCGGGTCGCCCGGGCGTACCTGGCGCCGAGCTCGTCGATCCGGCCGCGTCCGGCGCCCGCGGCGTCGAAGGCGACGAGCACCTCGAGCGCCTGCACGTGCTCGACGATGGCCGCCTGCAGTTCACCGCGGAGCGGTGCCGTCATGTGCTCGGCGCGAACGACCGACCGCTGCTGCACGAGGAGCGCGGCCCCGATGCCCACCACAAGGCATGCCAAGACAGCCACGGCCGACTGGGGCGCGATGAATCCGATGCCGACGACGGCGGCCACGAGCACGATCGCCGCACTCACGAGCGGTTGCACCGCCCGCAGCGGCACGTTCTGCAGCTCGTCGACATCGCTCACGAAGCGATCGAGCAGGTCGCCCCGCCGCGTCGCCGCCATGCCGTCGGGCGCAATCGGGAGCATTCGCTCGAACACCTCCGCCCGAATCGTGGCGAGCTGACGGAACGAGGCGTCATGACCGGTCAACCGCTCGAGGTAGCGGAACACCGAGCGACCGAGGGCGAACGCCCGCACGCCGACGATTGCGACCGAGAGGTAGAGCACCGGGGGCTGCTCGGCTGCACGCGCGATCAGCCACGCCGAGCACGCGAGCAGTACGATGCTCGACCCGGCGGAGCCGATGCCGAACAGCACGGCGGGCAGGAGCCGGCGCGGGCTCGGCACGGCGCGGCGGAGCATGCGGCGGGCGGAATCAGACATGGGCGCGCTCCAGCTCGATGATGCGATCTGCACTGTTCGCGAGTGCGGCGCGGTGGGAGGACACCACGACGATGCGGCCCTCGGCGGCGAGTACGGCGAGGGCGTCGCCGAGTGCCGTCTCGCGGCCCTCGTCTTGCGCCGAGGTCGGTTCGTCGAGGAGCAGCAGCGGGGCGTCCCGCGCGAGCAGGCGGTGGATCGCCCGCGCGGTCGCGACGCGCTGCGCCTGACCGCCCGAGAGGCCGGAGCCGCGGGGCCCCAGCCGCAGCTCGGGGTCGAGTTCCACGCCGGCGAGGTGGCACGCGCGGTCGCAGAGCACAGGGTCGGCGTCCTCGTCGCCGAGTCGAACGTTCGAGGCGATCGTTCCGGCGAGAAGCGCCGGGGTCTGCCCCGCCCAGGCGATCCTCGACCGTGCGGACTCGGCGCCGTCGACTCCAGCGCCGCCGAACACCGTCCCGTCCAGCCGCGCGACCCCCTCGAACCCCACGAAGCCGAGCAGCGCCGCGAACAGGCTCGACTTGCCCGAGCCGCTCTCGCCGGTCACCGCGACGACCTCGCCGCGAGCCGCGTCGAGGTCGAGACCGTCGAGCACGACGCGGTCTCCACGCATGACCCGGATGCCGCGCAACTGCAGCCCGTCCGCGGCATCCGCCCTCTCGTTCACCTGACCGGCATGCACCGCCGCCGCGCCCGCCGGAGCCCGCACCCCCCGCTCGGCCGCATCGAGCAGGTCGAACGCGTCGACCGACGCGGCGACGCCCTCGGTCGACGCGTGGAAGGCGGCACCGACGTTTCGCAGCGGCAGGAAGACCTCGGGCGCGAGCACGAGCACGAAGAGTCCGGCGATCAACAGCATGTCGCCGGCGACGAGCCGCAGCCCGATCGAGACCGCGACGAGCGCCACCGAGAGGCTCGCCGCGAACTCGAGGGTGAACCCGGAGAGGAAGGTGATGCGCAGCACCTTCATGGTGTGCGAGCGGTAGTCGTCGGTGACGGCCCTGATGCGAGCCGTCTGACGCTCGGCCCGGCGGAAGAGCAGCAGCGTCGACAGTCCGCCGACGACCTCGAGGAATCCTCGCGAGAGCGACGCGAGACTCTCCCACTGGCGCCGCTGCACGGCCTCGGTGGCCATTCCGATGAGCGCCATGAAGACGGGGATGAGCGGCAGCACGATCACGAGCACGAGCCCGGAGAGGGGGTCTGCGATCCACGCCATCGCGATGAGGATCGGCGTCACGACGATCGTCGACACGAGCTGCGGCAGGTACTGCCCGAAGTAGGCGTCGAGGGCGTCGAGACCTGGCCCGAGCAGCGTGGCGATTCGCGCTGTCGGGAATCCGGGAAGTCCCGCGGGCTCGGCCTCGAGGGCCGTCAGCAGCTCCTTCCGCAGCTCGGCCTTGACCCTGGTCGCGCCGGCCGAGCCGACCACGTCCCAGATCCACGCGGCGACGGCGCGAAGGGATGCCGCGGCGACGAGCAGCACGAGGAGCGGCACGCCATCGGCCATCGGCATGCCGTCGATGAAGCTCGTAACGAGGGACGCGAGCGCCCACGCGAACGCGACGATCGCGGCGCTCTGGACGAGGGCCAGGGCACCGCCCGCGGCGAGGAAGCCGCGGGCGGCACGGGAGCGGCGGAGGAGCCGCGGATCGAGTGGTCTCACCTAGTGCGCTGCCGCCTCGATCGACGCGCGAGAGACGCGCTTGCGGAACACCCAGTACGTCCACCCCTGGTAGAGCAGCACGAGCGGGAGGCAGAACAACGCCACCCAGCTCATGACCGTCAGCGTGTAGGTCGTGCTCGAGGCGTTCGCGATCGTGAGGCTGTTCGCCGGGTCGTTCGAGGCCGGCATCACGTCGGGGAAGAGAGCCGCGAAGAGGGCCAGTACCGCCGCCGCGACCGTGATGGCGAGCAGGGTGAAGGCGATGCCCTCGACCCCGCGCCGGTTCGCGATCCACCCGCCGATGAGGGCGAGTGCTGCGACGGCCGCGAGGATCCAGAACCAGAACGTGCCGAACGCGAGGCCGGTCCAGAGGAGGAACAGGGCGGCGACCACGATCGTGATGAGGCCCGATCGCGACGCGAGTCGCCGCGCCCGCTCGCGCAGCTCGCCCTCGGTCTTCAGCGAGGCGAACACGACGCCGTGGGTGAAGAACAGCAGCAGCGTCGTGAGCCCGCCGAGCAGCGCATACGGGTTCAGCAGGTCGAACAGCGTGCCCGTGTAGTTGTGGCCGGCGTCGAGCGGCACGCCCTGCACGATGTTCGCGAACGCGACGCCCCAGAGCAGCGCCGGCACCGCCGAACCGACGATGATCATGCCGTCGAACCACTTCTTCCATCGCGATTCGGGCCGCTGATGGCGGTACTCGAACGAGACGCCGCGAGCGATGAGGGCAAGCAGGATGAGGAGCAGCGCGAGGTAGAAGCCGGAGAAGAGCGTGGCGTACCACTCGGGGAACGCCGCGAAGAGCGAGGCGCCCGCGACGATCACCCACGTCTCGTTGAGGTCCCAGACCGGGCCGATCGTGTTGATGAGCACCCGGCGGTCGGTCTCGTCCTTCCCGAGGAACGGGAGGGACATGCCGATGCCAAAGTCGAAGCCGTCGAGCACGAAGTAGCCGACGAACATGAAGGCGACGATCCAGAACCAGAGCACGGTGAGATCCATGGGGAGTCCTCCTAGTAGACCGTCGAGGCGGGTTCGACGCGGCCGGTTTCGGGATCCGGTTCGCCGAGTTCGGGCGGGCCCGACTTGATGGCCCGGATGATGAGACGCACCTCGACGACGGCGAGAGCGCCGTAGACGAGCGTGAACGCCACGAGCGAGATGAGCACGTCGAGCCCGGTCACGTTCGGCGAGACCGCCGATTCGGTGGGCAGCAGGCTGAACACGATCCAGGGCTGCCGGCCCATCTCTGTGAAGATCCAGCCGACGATCATGGCGGCGAGGGAGAGCGGGAAGCTCCAGACCGCGACCTTCCAGACCCACGCCTGCTTGGGCATGCGGCCCTTGCGGGTGACCCACAGGCCGACCACGGCGATGAGCACGTGGAGGAGGCCGAGGCCGATCATCCAGCGGAACGCCCAGTAGGTGACCCAGATGATCGGTGCGTAGTCGCCGGGGCCGTAGAGCGCCTGATACTGCGCCTGCAGGTCGTTGATGCCCTCGACGCAGCCATCGAAGGTGTGCGTCGACAGGAAGGAGAGCAGGTACGGCACGCGGATCGAGAAGAGCTCGCTCGAGCCGTCGGGGGTGCCGAGGGTGAACAGTGAGAACGAGGCATCCGCGCCGCAGACGGTGTTGTAGGTCGCCTCGGCCGCGGCCATCTTCATCGGCTGCGTCGCCACCATGGCGAGGCTCAGCTGGTCGCCGAAGAGCGTCGTGAGGATGCCGGAGACGACCATGACCCAGAGGCCGAACTTCAGCGCGGGGCGCATGGTGTCGAGGTGCTGGTTGCGCGCGAGGTGCCAGGCCGCTGCGCTGATGATGAGCCCGGCCGCGACCATGAAGCTCGCCGCGATCGTATGCGGGAAGGCCGCGAGCGCCACCGGGTTCGCGAGCAGTGCGCCGATGTCGACGAGCTCTGCACGACCACGTTCGACGTTCATCTCGTAGCCGACCGGGTTCTGCATGAAGGCGTTCGCCGCGATGATGAAGTACGCCGACACGATCGAGCCGATGGCGGTGCACCAGATGGTCGCGAGGTGGATACGGCGGGGCAGCTTGTCCCAGCCGAAGATCCAGAGGCCGATGAACGTCGCCTCGAAGAAGAAGGCGAGCAGGCCCTCGAGCGCGAGCGGGGCGCCGAACACGTCGCCGACGAACCGCGAGTACTCCGACCAGTTCATGCCGAACTGGAACTCCTGCACGATGCCCGTCACGACGCCCATCGCGAAGTTGATCAGGAAGATCGTGCCGAAGAACTTGGTGATCCTCAGGTACTCGAGCTTGCCGGTGCGGTACCAGGCGGTCTGGAAGACCGCCGTGGACGTCGCGAGGCCGATCGTGATCGGAACGAACAGGAAGTGGTACACGGTGGTGAGCCCGAATTGCCATCGGGCGAGCAGCAGCGGGTCCAGCAGTTCGTTCACGGATGCCCCTTTCACGCGCGATCGCATCGCGGTGTCGCCATTTTCTACGCGTCGTAGAACCTTCTTCTACAGAGCGTAGAACATTCAGCGCTTCGGCGGTAGTCTTGAGGCATGGCGAGTCTCGGCGAACTGGAGCGCTCCGTGATGGAGGTGCTGTGGTCGCGCGACGCCGCGCTCACGGCGAACGAGCTGCGTGACGCCCTCGCCCTGAGCGCAGGCGAGCCCGGCCGGGCCGTCGCGACGACGACCGTGCTGACCGTGCTCTCGCGACTCGAGCGCAAGGGCTTCGTGACGCGTGCGCGAGAGACCCGGCCGCACCGCTACCGCTCGCTCCTGACCCGCGAAGAGCACACGGCCGAGCTCATGCACGAGGTGCTCGACCGCGCCAGCGACCGCGACGCCGCACTCGCCAGGTTCGTCGGCACCGTCAGCGCCGGCGAGGCCGCGACCCTGCGGCGACTGCTCGACGACCTCTCCCGCTCCTGACCATGGTCGCCTCCTGATCATGGTGGCCGTCGCGGTGCTCCTCGGCGGGTTCGCGCTGCTGCTCGCCTGGCCGATCCCCGTCGTGCTGTCCCGAGCGTCTTGGCCGGCGCGCTCCCCCGCGATCGCGCTCGCCCTCTGGCAGGCGATCGCCCTCGGCGGCGGTCTCTCGATGATCGGCTGCCTGCTCGTCTTCGGCGCGTCCCCGGCCGGATCATTGCTCGGCGCCGCCGAGGCGCTGCTCCCCCACCTCTTCTCAGGCCCGATTCCTCGCGAGTTCGGCGTGATCCACCTCGCTGCCCTCACCCTCGCCGCCGGCCTCGCGGTGCATCTCGCACTGAACCTCGCCCTGACCGTGGTGCGAGCCGAGCGCGAACGGCGCCGCCAGCACCAGCTCATCGACCTGCTCAGCGACCCGATGCCCGGCCAGCCGAAGACCCGCGTGCTCGCGCATCCCGTGCCCCTCGCCTACTGCGTGCCGGGCCTCCGCACCGCGACCGTGCTCACCGACGGGCTCATCGACGCCCTCGACGACGCCGAACTGCGGGCCGTGATCGCACACGAACGCGCGCACCTCGACCAACTGCACCACCTCGTGCTCCTCGCCTTCCGGGCCTGGCACAGTGCACTGCCCTGGTTCCCGATCGCCAATCGCGCCGAGCGTTCGGTGGTCGTCCTCACCGAGATGCTCGCCGACGACCGCGCGAGGCGAGAGGCCAGTGACGACGCACTGCGCCGCGCGATGCTGCAGGTCGGCAGCGGCGGCGAACCGGGCGCATATGCCGACTCCGGCGGCGTCGTTCCCGATGTCATGATGCTCGAGGCACGCCTCGATCGGCTGGGTGAACCGCAGCAGCGGCCCAGTCCGCTGACCGGCACCGCGGTCGTGTGGACCGCCGCGGTCATCGTGGCCGTGCCGATCGGCGCATTGCTCGCCACCCTCGGCGTCTTCGGCTGATTCGACCACGGTACGACGGGCCACCCGATCGAATCAGCCCACGGTCTGATGCCGTCGCTCCAGGCCCTCGATACGCTCGAACGATGAACGAGATCCTCGACTGGATCCTCGACACCGTCCAGGCTGTCGATCCGATCGCCCGCACCCTGCTCGCGGGGCTCGGAATGCTGCTCGAGACCTCGGTGCTCATCGGCCTCGTCGTGCCCGGCGACACGATCGTGATCGTCGCCTCGACGGCGGTCGACGGCATCGGGGAGTACTTCGCCCTCGCCATCACGGTCATCATCGGCGCACTCATGGGCGAGAGCATCGGCTTCGCCCTCGGCCGCTGGTTCGGCCCGCACATCCACCGATCATGGCTGGGTCGCAAGATCGGCGATGAGAACTGGGCTCGCGCCGAGCGCTACCTCGACCGACGCGGTGGTCCCGCCGTCTTCATCTCCCGGTTCCTGCCCGTGCTGCACTCGCTCATCCCGCTCACGGTCGGCATGAGCTCGATGCGGTACCGCAAGTTCATGGCGTGGACGATTCCCGCGTGCGTCATCTGGGCGTTCGCCTACGTGACCGTGGGCTGGCTCGCCGCCGGCAGCTACCGCGAGCTGAGCCGCGAGCTGCACTGGGCGGGCTACCTCTTCGTCGGAGTGATCGCCGTCTTCCTCCTCGCCGCCTGGGGCGTGAAGAAACTCCTGATGCGCTCGGAGGCCAAGCACATGACGGTGACGGATGCCTCGGCACCGGTATCGGCCGAAGGGCGCGCCGAGGCGCTCGACGACGGCGAAGGGCCGGATGCCGCGGCACCCGACCCCTCGAACCTCGACGCGAACCGCTAGAAGAGCGACTTCTCGGCGAGCCAGTCCGACGCGATCTGGTCGGCCGACTGCTGCTCGTCGACGCTCAGCGCGTTGAGCGCGACGAGGTCTTCCGCGGTGAGCGCGGCACTCACGGTGTTGATGATGTCGGCGATCTCATCGGTGACCTTCTCGCTCACGACGGGCACGACGTTCGACGCCAGGAAGAGCCCCTCGGGGTCTTCGAGCGTCACGAGGTCGTTCGCCTTGATGTTCGGGTCTGCGCTGTAGATGTTCACGAGCTGCACCTGGTCGTCGACCAGCGCCTTGAGCGTCAGCGGACCGCCGCTGTCTTCGATCGGCGTGAACGCGACATCGACCCCGTAGACCTCCTTCAGGCCGGTCGGGCCATAGGGACGCGTCTCGAGCTCGGAGTTGCCGCCGAGCGTCAGCGGAGTCGTGACCTTCGCGAGATCGGCGAGGCTCGTGACGCCGTTCGCCTCGGAGAACGTCTTCGTGACGTTGTAGGAGTCTTGATCGGTCGCGGGCGACTGGTCGAGCACGCGCAGCCCCTCGGGCAGCGACGTCTCGAGCTCGGCGTAGACGTCGTCGCTCGTCGTCGCCGTCGTGTCGGGCACGTAGTACTGCAGCAGGTTGCCGGTGTACTCGGGGAAGACGTCGATCTCACCCGCCTCGATCTCGGGGATGTAGACCTCGCGCTGCCCGATACGGAACTGCCGGTCGACCGTGAAGCCGTTGTCCTCGAGCGCCTGCGCGTAGATCTCGGCGATGATCTCGTTGGAGTAGTAGTCCTGCGAACCGACGACGATCGTCTCGGACGACGCGTCGCCGGTGTTCGATCCGCTGTCCAGCGGATCGCCCGACGCGCACCCTGCCAGGGCCACTGTCGCCCCGACCGCGACTGCTGCGAGTGCGAGCAGCCGGCCTTTTCCTGCGGTGTTCATTCTCGATTCCCTTCGGTGATGGGTTACCCCACGGCCGCTCGAGACCGGGTCGGCCGCGAGCGGAGTTCTCTGGTTCGGCTCGCCCGCACGCCGGCGGGCACGACGAGGCGCTGCGTGATCGCGAACAGGCCGTCGATGACGAGGGCGAGCAGGATCACGAGGATGGACCCCCCGAGCATCTCGGCGTAGTCGCGAGTCTTCAGCCCCGAGAAGATGAAGCGGCCGAGGCCCTCGTCGGCGATGTAGGCGGCGAGGGTCGCCGTCGCGACGATCTGCAGCGTCGCGGAGCGGATGCCGCCGACGATGATCGGCAAGCCCAACGGCACCTCGACCTTGCCGATGACCTGCCGCTCGCGCATGCCCATCGCACGTGCGGCGTCGATCGTGCGGCGATCGACGGATTCGAGGCCGGCGTAGGCGCCGGCGAGCAGCGGCGGCAGCGCGAGCACCACCAGCGCGATGATCGGTGCCTGCAGGCCGATGCCGAGCGACAGTGCGAGGAGGGTCAGCAGGCCGAGCGTCGGCAGCGCGCGCAGCCCGCCCGACACCGTCACCGCGAGTTCTTTGCCGCGCCCCGTGTGCCCGACGAACAGCCCGATCGGCAACGCGATGACGGCGGCGATCAGGAGCACGGTCGCCGAGATCGCGAGGTGCTGCCCGATGCGCTCGGGGATGCTCCCGACCCCGGTCCAGTTGGCAGGGTCGAGGATCCAGGCGACGGCCTCGAGGAGAAGGTTCACAGGGCATCAGCCGCCTTCACGAGCGTCGTCGACGCCGCCTTGCTCGTGTTCGCGTTCGATCGCGACCACGGCATGAGCAGCCGCCCGATCGCCACGCTCACCCAATCGAGCCCGATCGCCAGCACCATGGTGGCGACGATGCCCGTGATGATCTCGATCTGGATGCCGCGCTGGAGTCCGTCGGTGAAGAGGCTTCCGAGGCTCTGCACCCCGATGACGGCGCCGATCGTCGCGAGGCTCACGGTGCTCACGATCACGACGCGGAGGCCCGACAGGAGTACCGGGCCCGCGAGCGGCAGCTCGACGCCCCAGAACCGCCCGGCGGGCGAGTAGCCGATCGCGGTGGCCGATTGCCGCACGTCGGGTTCGACGGCGTCGAAGGCGTCGGCGGCTGTGCGCACGATCACCGCGATGCCGTAGAGCGTGAGTGCGATCACGAGATTGACCGGGCTCGTGGCGCGCAATCCGGTGACGACCGGCAGTGCGATGAGCAGCGCGAGCGACGGGATCGCGTAGAGCAGTCCGCACAGCGAGAGCAGCACTCCACGCGACCACCGGTAGCGGTGCGCGAGCCACCCGATCGGAACGGAGATCACGAAGCTCAGTATGATCGCGGGCACCGACAATGCCAGGTGGATCAGCATCAGCTCGCCGACCAGGTCGAGGTTCGACCAGAGCCAGTTCACGAGGCGAGCACTCCTGCAGGGCGGCCGTCGGCATCGACGACGAGCCGGCGCCCGCCGACCTCGGTCACGTGCAGCGCCCGCTTGCCGCGGTTGGCACCGACGAAGTCGGCGACGAAGTCGTCGGCGGGATTCGCGAGGATCTCGGCCGGGGACGCGGCCTGGGAGATCTGCCCGCCCTGCTGCATGATCACGACCTGGTCGCCGAGGAGGAAGGCCTCGTCGATGTCATGGGTGACGAAGACCACGGTCTTGCCGAGCTCCCCCTGCAGGCGCAGCAGCTCCTGCTGCAGCTCCGCACGCACGATCGGGTCGACGGCGCCGAACGGCTCGTCCATCAGCAGGATGTTGGGGTCGACGGCGAGACCCCGCGCGACGCCGACGCGCTGCTGCTGGCCGCCCGACAGCTGGCTCGGGTACTTGTCGGCGAGCGAGCGGTCGAGTCCGACCGTGTCGAGCAGTTCGAGCGCCCGTGCGTGCGCCTCGCGCTTCTTCTCGCCGCGGAGCATGGGCACGGTGGCGACGTTGTCGATCACCTTGCGGTGGGGCATGAGCCCCGAGTTCTGCATCACGTAGCCGATGCTTCGGCGGAGCGCCACTGGCTCGAGCGTCGCGACATCCGTGCCGTCGATCAGAACCTGCCCGCCGGTGGGGTCGACCATGCGATTGATCATGCGCAGGAGCGTGGTCTTGCCGGAGCCCGAGGAGCCGACGAACACGGTCGTCTTGCGCGGCGGGATGACGATGTCGACCCCGGCCACGGCCACGGTGCCGTCGGGGAACTGCTTGGTGACGCCACGGAACTCGATCATGCTGCCTCATTCCACGCCCGGCGCTCGCCGGACCGGCTTCCAGCCAAACACCAAACACGTGTCGAGGCAACGAGCGCCACGCGGCGCGTCGGCCGCCGACGACGGATCAGGCCGCGGTGCTCGCGCTGCGCGCCGCGCCGAGGTGCTCGGCGAGGTAGTCGTGCACGAGGCGCTTCGCCTCGGCGAGGTAGCGGTCGTCGCCGGCCTCGTCGCGTTCGAAGGCGCGGCTGATGAGCGCGTCGCCGAGCTCGATCGAGACGCCGAGGCGGAACCGCAGTTCGGCGAGGTCGAGTCCGTCGCCGCCGAACTCCGCCTCGATGAGACGGGCCAGGCGGTGGGCGAGCTCGGGCTCGATGTCGCCCTCGGGAGTTTCACGGCGTGCGGCGTGCACGACGCTGAAGCCGGGCTCATCGCGGTACATCGCGGCGCAGGCGTCGATCGCCACGTCCATGAGGTGCCACCAGTTGGCGAGGTGGATGTCGACGAGGTCGTCGGCGACGCGTTCGCGGAAGCGCCGCACCGAGCGCTCGCGGAGTGCGTAGAGCACGGCGACGCGGTCGGGGAAATAGCGGTAGACCGTGCCGATCGAGGCACCGGCGCGCTCGGCGACCATCTGCGTGGTCAGTCGCTCGAACCCCGACTCGTCGACGATCTCCGCCGCGGCGTCGAGCAGCGCGTCGAGGCGCTGCGTACTGCGTCGCTGGGTCGGCTCGGTGCGGATCGAGCGTCTCCGGCTCGGATCGGCCCCCAGGATCAGGTCGACATTCGGCACGGAACCTCCTCAGTTGCCCGTCCACTCTACCCGGCGCAGCGCGGGTGATCCGACCACCTTCCGCTCGTTTCGCGGCTCGGCGTCGGCGCATGACAGACTGAGTGGATGCCGGCGAGCTCCCCCCTTCCGGCCGGACAACGAGAGCGCCAGGTCCGGCATCGTGCCGCGCGCCTCGAAGACTGGGTCCACGACCTGCGTGAGCGCTGGGCGCGACGACGCGGCCACCGGCCGACGATCGTGCCCTACACCGGCTACGGCTCCACCGAATGGGCGCGAGTGCTCTGCCGCGTACTGCTCGCCAAGCCCGTCGACCCCGATGAGACGTCGAAGCGCCGCCGGCGTCGGGGCGAACAGGGTATCCGCGGATGGCGCAGCTTCACGAGCGTGCCCGTCGGCGGGGTTCCCGTGGTGATCGAGGTCGGCGGCACGCGCATCGAGGTGCTCGCCGATCGCGGCGGCGTCGTCGACACGAAGGTGCCCGTCTTCCTCGAGCCCGGATGGCATCGCGCGACGCTGCACACCGAAGGGTCGGAACCGGTCGAGGCGCCGATCTGGATCGTCGGCCCCGACGTGCGGTTCGGCATCATCTCCGACGTCGACGACACCGTGATGGTCACGGCGCTCCCCCGGCCGCTCGTCGCCTTCTGGAACACCTTCGTGCTCGACGAGCACGCGCGCATCCCGACGCCCGGCATGGCCGTGCTGTTCGAGCGCCTCGTCCGCGCCTACCCCGGCTCCCCGGTCATCTACCTCTCGACCGGGGCTTGGAACGTCGCACCGACGCTCACCAGGTTCCTCTCACGCAACCTCTACCCCGCCGGCCCGCTGCTGCTCACCGACTGGGGGCCGACGCACGATCGCTGGTTCCGCAGCGGCCGCGAGCACAAGCAGGAGAACCTGCGGCGCCTCGCCGAGGAGTTCCCCGACGTGCGCTGGCTCCTCATCGGCGACGACGGCCAGCACGACGAGGAGCACTACGAGCGGTTCGCGCTCGAGCACCCCGACAAGGTCGCCGCCGTCGCGATCCGCCGCCTCTCCAAGGGAGAGGCGGTACTCGCCGGTGGGCGCACCAAGGGCGAGCAGCACGACGCCGGCGTGCCGTGGGTGTCGGCGAACGACGGCTCGACGATCGCCGACCGGCTCGCCGAGCTCGGCGTGCTCTGAGGCTCGAGCGCGGCCTCGTGATTACGCGGCGACGGCCGAGCGACGGCTCCGGGCGAACTTCGCGAGGCCGCGGTTGACCTGCCGGGCCCAGAACGGGCCGCGGTAGATGAACGCCGAGTAGCCCTGCACGAGCGTGGCTCCGGCGTCGAGCCGGTTCTGCACGTCGGCAGCGGTCTCGACGCCGCCGACCGAGACGACGCAGAGCTCTGCCGGCACCTGGGCACGGATGAGTCGCAGCACCTCGAGCGACCGCGCGGCGAGCGTGGCTCCCGAGAGTCCGCCGGCACCGATGGCATCGACGACGGATGCGTCGGCCGCGAGCCCCTCGCGGGAGATCGTGGTGTTCGTGGCGATGATGCCGTCGAGGCCGAGGCGCTCGACGAGCTCGCAGATGCGAACGATCTCAGCATCGTCGAGGTCGGGCGCGATCTTCACGAGGAGCGGGGTGTCGCCGGCGATCGCCCGCACGGACTCGAGCAGGGGCGCGAGCGAGTCGATCTCCTGCAGGCCGCGCAGCCCCGGGGTGTTCGGGGAGCTCACGTTGACCACGAGGTAGTCGGCGAACGGCGCGAGCACGCGGGCGCTCCGCTCGTAGTCGGCCACCGCGTCTTCGACGGCCGTGACCCGGCTCTTGCCGATGTTGACGCCGAGCACCGGGCGGTCGCGGCGACGCGACAGCCGCGAGAGACGGCCGGCCGCGGCATCCGCACCGCCGTTGTTGAAGCCCATGCGGTTCACGAGCGCACGGTCGCCCACGAGGCGGAACAGCCGCGGACGAGGGTTGCCCGGCTGTGCCACCGCCGTGATGGTGCCGACCTCCACATGCCCGAACCCGAGGTTGCCGAGGCCGCGCACCGCGAAGCCGTCTTTGTCGAATCCGGCAGCGACGCCGAACGGCGACGGAAAGCGCAGGCCGAGCGTCTCGACGGCGAGCGAGGGGTCGGGGGCCGTGAATCGCTCCACGAGCTTGCCGACGCCGAGGGTCGGCAGTGCTCGGATGACGCGGAACGCGAGGTGGTGCGCGTCTTCCGGGTCCATGTGGGAGAGGAAGGCCGTGAAGAGAAATCGATACATCGCGCCTCAGGCTACCGGAGTGGGAGCGACCGGGCCGACCTCACTCGACCGGTCGTGCGGGCAGTCGACCGTGCTCCTCGCGGAGCTGGTCGATCGCCGACTCGAAGTCGTCGAGCGAATCGAAGGCCTGGTAGACGCTCGCGAAACGGAGGTACGCGACCTCGTCGAGCTCGCGGAGCGGCGGGAGGATCGCGAGGCCGATGTCGTTCGCCTCGATCTGCGAGGCACCCGTCGAACGGATCGTCTCCTCGACCTTCTGCGCGAGCACCGCGAGATCGGAGTCGGTCACCGGGCGCCCCTGGCAGGCCTTGCGCACACCGAGCACGACCTTTTCACGACTGAACGGCTCGACCACGCCGGAGCGCTTGATGACGACGAGGCTCGCGGTCTCGGTCGTCGAGAATCGGCGCCCGCACTCGGGGCACTGGCGGCGACGCCGGATCGAGAGCCCGTCATCGCTCGTGCGGGAGTCGATGACGCGGGAGTCGGGGTGACGGCAGAAGGGACAGTACATGGTGCTTCCAGCCTAGCGGCGGCGCTCGGCTCGCCCAGCTCGCTCAGCTCGGGAAGCGGGCGGTGACGGCCTCGCCGTGCGCGGGCAGGTCCTCCTCGGTCGAGAGCGCCGCGATCACCGGGGCCACCTCGCGGAGCGCCTGCTCGTCGTAGCGCACGACCTGCTGGGGGCGGAGGAACGTCGCCGCCGAGAGACCCGACGCGTGTCGCGCCTGGCCGCCGGTCGGCAGCACGTGGTTCGATCCGGCCGCGTAGTCGCCGAGGCTCACCGGCGAGAAGGAGCCCACGAAGATCGCACCGGCGTTCTCGATGCGCGCGAGCGTCGCGTCGACGTCGCGCACCTGGATCTCGAGGTGCTCTGGGCCGAAGGCGTTCGCGAAGTCGGCGGCCTGCTCGAGGTCGTCGACGAGCACGAGCGCCGACTGCACGCCGTCGATCGCCTCGCGCACCCGCGCACTGTGCTTCGTGGCCGCGACGCGCGCCTCGAGGCGCTCGGCCACCCGCGCAGCGAGCTCGGGCGAGTCGGTGACGAGCACGGCTGCGGCGAGCTCGTCGTGTTCGGCCTGGCTCACGAGGTCTGCCGCGACGAAGTCGGGGTCGGCGCTGTCATCAGCGATGACGAGGATGTCGGTCGGCCCCGCCTCGGCATCGATGCCCGTGACGGCCTGCACGACCCGCTTGGCCGCGGCGACGAAGACGTTGCCCGGACCCGTGACGCGCTGCACGGGCTCGAGGCCGATGCTCTCGACGCCATAGGCGAACGCGCCGATGGCGCCGGCGCCGCCCATCGCGTAGACCTCGGTGATGCCGAGGAGGGCCGCGACACCCGCGATCGTCGGGTGGATGCGGCCGCCGAACTCCGACTGCGCCGGCGAGGCGAGCGCGATCGAGCGCACTCCCGCGACCTGGGCGGGCACGACGTTCATGATCACGCTCGACGGGTAGACCGCCTTGCCACCCGGCACGTAGAGGCCGACGCGCGAGACGGGCTGCCAGCGCTGCTCGATCACGGCGCCCGCCGCGAGCCGGGTGGTCTGCGGCGCGGGAACCTGCGCCTCACTCGCGGCACGGACCCGCTCGATCGTCTGGAGGGCAGCCGCACGGATCTCGGGGGCGAGGCCGTCGAGCGCGGCCGCGAGCTCGCCCGCCGGCACGCGAACCCCCGCCGGACGCACGCCGTCGAAGCGCTCGGCCTGGTCGAGCAGCGCCGTCTCGCCGTGCTCGCGCACGTCGTCGATGATCGAGCGGGCGGCGTCGAGCGCCGCGGAGACGTCGGTCGCGGCCCGCGGAACGAGGGCGAGGAGCCCTGCGGTCGTCGGGCGGGTTCCACGGAGGTCGATGGTGCGCAGCATGATGGCTCCAGACTACCGAGCCGTCACGGCCGGCGCCCTCGAGTCACCGCGCCGGCGTCACACGAGGCAGTTCGGGCCGAGCAGGCTCTTCAGCTCTCCGTAGAGGTCGGCCGTGACCTTGACCGGGTACTGCCCGACCTCGAAGACGCGGCCGATGCGGCCCTTCGTCAGCGTGATCCTGACCTCGGTGTCCCCGCGGTGACGAACGAGCACGTCTCGGAGCGCCTCGGTCGTCTCCTGCGTCGCCCGCTGGTCGGGCAGCGTGATCCTCACGATGCCCGACTCGTCGTCTTGGCCGATCTCGGGCGTGAACACGCTGTAGGCGTGCAGGTTCATGCCGTCGTCGCGCATGCTCACCCGACCGCGAACGACCACGATCGAGTCGGCCTGCAGGCCTGGCGCGAACTCCTGGTACGCCTTGCCCATGAACATCACCGTGATCTCGCCCGAGAAGTCCTCGACCGTGATCATGCCGTACTGGTTGCCCGACGCCTTCGCGATGCGGTGCTGCACGCTCGTGACGAGACCCGCGACCGTGACGGTGTCGGCGTCCTGCGTCGAGTCCGAGGTGGTGAGGTCGAGGATCGACGTCGACGCGTGCTTCGCGAGCTGCACCTCGAGCCCGTCGAGCGGGTGCTCCGACACGTAGAGGCCCAGCATGTCGCGTTCGAAGGCCAGCTTCTGCTTCTTCGGCCACTCGGGACGCGCGGGCACGAGCGACGGCGCGGCATCCCGCTCGTCGTCGTCGAAGAGGCTGTCGAAGTCGAAGCCGAAGTCGCCGACCTCCTCGGCCCGCTTCTCCTTCACAACCGACTCGACCGCGCCCTCGTGGATCTCGACGAGCGAGCGACGCGTGTGACCGAGCGAGTCGAACGCGCCCGCCTTCACGAGCGACTCGACCGTGCGCTTGTTCGCGACCGGCAGCGGCGACTTCTTCAGGAAGTCGTGGAAGGACTCGAACCGGCCCTTCTGCTCGCGGGCGGTGCGGATCGCGTCGACGACGTTGAAGCCGACGTTCCGCACGGCGCCGAGTCCGAAGCGGATGTCTTCGCCGACGGCGGCGAAGTAGCCGATCGACTCGTTGACGTCGGGCGGCAGCACCTGGATGCCCATGCGCCGGCACTCGTTGAGGTACAGCGCGAGCTTGTCTCGCGCATCGCCGACGCTCGTGAGCAGCGCCGCCATGTACTCGGCCGGGTAGTGCGCCTTCAGGTACGCGGTCCAGTAGCTCAGCACGCCGTAGGCGGCCGAGTGCGCCTTGTTGAACGCGTAGTCGGAGAACGGCAGCAGGATCTCCCAGAGCTTCTGGATCGCGGCATCCGAATAGCCGTTGGCCTTCATGCCCCCTGAGAAGCCCTCGTACTGCTTGTCGAGCTCGGACTTCTTCTTCTTGCCCATCGCGCGGCGCAGGATGTCGGCCTGGCCGAGCGAGAACCCGGCGACCTTCTGCGCGATCGCCATGACCTGCTCCTGATAGATGATCAGGCCGTAGCTCGTGTCGAGAATCTCCCGGAGCGACTCCGCGAACTCGGGGTGGATCGGCGTGATCTCCTGCAGGCCGTTCTTTCGCAGCGCGTAGTTGATGTGCGAGTTCGCACCCATGGGGCCGGGGCGGTAGAGCGCGATGACGGCCGAGATGTCTTCGAAGTTGTCGGGCTTCATCTGGCGCAGCAGCGATCGCATCGGCCCGCCGTCGAGCTGGAAGACGCCGAGCGTGTCGCCTCTCGCGAGCAGGTCGTACGCGCCCTGGTCGTCGAGCGCGAGGTCTTCGAGCACCGGGCGGTGGCCGCGGTTTGCCTCGATGTTGTCGAGGGCGTCGTCGATGATCGTGAGGTTTCGCAGCCCCAGGAAGTCCATCTTGATGAGGCCGAGGGACTCGCACGCCGGGTAGTCGAACTGCGTGACGATCTGTCCGTCTTGCTCGCGCTTCATGATGGGGATGATGTCGACGAGCGGATCGCTCGACATGATCACGCCGGCCGCATGCACGCCCCACTGGCGCTTCAGGTTCTCGAGGCCGAGGGCCGTCTCGAAGACGGTCTTCGCCTCGGGGTCGGTCTCGACGATGGCCCGGATGTCGGAGGCCTCTTTGTATCGCGGATGCTTCGTGTCGAAGATGCCCGTGAGCGGGATGTCTTTTCCCATCACGGCCGGCGGCATGGCCTTCGTGAGCTTCTCGCCCATCGAGAACGGGAAGCCGAGTACGCGGCCCGAGTCCTTGAGGGCCTGCTTCGCCTTGATCGTGCCGTAGGTCACGATCTGCGCGACGCGCTCGTCGCCGTACTTCTCGGTCACGTACCTGATGACCTCGCCGCGACGACGCTCGTCGAAGTCGACGTCGAAGTCGGGCATCGAGACGCGGTCGGGGTTCAGGAACCGCTCGAAGATGAGTCCGTGCTGCAGCGGGTCGAGGTCGGTGATGCGCATGGCGTAGGCAGCCATCGAGCCGGCGCCCGAGCCACGACCGGGGCCGACCCGGATGCCGTTGTTCTTCGACCAGTTGATGAAGTCGGCGACGACGAGGAAGTAGCCCGGGAAGCCCATCTGCAGGATGACGCCGACCTCGTAGTCGGCCTGCTTGCGCACGTCGGCCGGGATGCCGTTCGGGTAGCGCACCTCGAGGCCGCGATCGACCTCCTTCACGAACCAGGTGTCTTCGCTCTCGCCCTCCGGCACCGGGAACCGGGGCATGTAGTTGGCGCTCGTGTTGAACTTCACGTCGGCGCGCTCGGCGATGAGCAGGGTGTTGTCGCAGGCCTCTGGGTAGTCGCGGAACACGTGCCGCATCTCGGCGGCGGTCTTCAGGTAGAACTCATCGGCATCGAACTTGAACCGGTTGGGATCGTCGAGCGTCGAGCCCGACTGCACGCAGAGCAGTGCGGCGTGACTCTTGGCATCGGCGGCGTGCGTGTAGTGCAGATCGTTCGTGGCGACGAGCGGCAGTGCGAGGTCTTTCGCGAGCCGGTGCAGGTCCTCCATGATGCGGCGCTCGATGCCGAGCCCGTGATCCATGATCTCGGCGAAGTAGTTCTCTTTGCCGAAGATGTCGCGGTAGTCGGATGCCGCCTTCACGGCCTCGTCGTACTGGCCGAGCCGCAGGCGCGTCTGCACCTCGCCCGACGGGCAGCCGGTCGTCGCGATGAGCCCCTTCGAGTACATCGACAGCAGCTCGCGGTCCATGCGCGGCTTGAAGTAATAGCCTTCGATCGAAGCACGGCTCGAGAGGCGGAACAGGTTGTGCATGCCCTCGGTCGTCTCCGACAGCAGCGTCATGTGCGTGTAGGCGCCCGAGCCCGAGACGTCGTCGCCGCCGCCGTTGCCCCACCGGATGCGGGTCTTGTCACCGCGAGCCGTGCCGGGCGTGATGTAGGCCTCGGTGCCGATGATCGGCTTGATGCCGGCGTCGGTCGCCTGCTTCCAGAAGTCGTATGCACCGAACACGTTGCCGTGGTCGGTGATCGCGACGGCGGGCATGCCCTCGCCCTTCGCGGCCTGGATGAGCTCCCCCACCCTCGCCGCGCCGTCGAGCATCGAGTACTCGCTGTGCACATGCAGGTGGACGAAGGAATCGGTGGCCACTGGGCTCCTCATCGGGTACGGCGAGTGTGTTTCGGAGGTCTTCGAAAAGTCTACGGCGACCGGGTGACGCCCGGCCCCGGCCACGCGAGCGTTCTGCGTCAGTCGCCGCGGAGCACGTCGAGCGCGTGCGCGAGGTCGGCGGGATACTCCGACACGAACGTCGTCCACCGGCTGTCGGCCGGGTGGGCGAAGGCGAGCTGCTTGGCGTGGAGCCACTGCCGCTCGAGGCCGAGCTTCGCCGACAGGGTCGGGTCGGCTCCGTACATCGAGTCACCGGCGCACGGATGCCGCTGCGCCGCCATGTGTACTCGGATCTGGTGCGTGCGACCGGTCTCGAGATGCACCTCGAGGAGCGAGGCGTAGGGGAACGCCTCGATCGTCTCGTAGTGCGTGACGGCGTGCTTGCCCTCGGCGGTCACCGCGAACTTCCATTCGGAGCGCGGGTGGCGGCCGACCGGGGCGTCGATGGTGCCGGCGAGCGGGTCGGGGTGGCCCTGCACGACCGTGTGGTAGATCTTCTCCACCTCGCGGTCGTGGAACTGGCGCTTGAGCTCGGTGTAGGCGCGTTCCGACTTGGCGACGACCATGAGGCCGCTCGTGCCGGCGTCGAGCCGATGCACGACGCCCTGGCGCTCCGAGGCACCCGACGTCGAGATGCGGAAGCCCGCAGCCGCGAGCGCGCCGACGACGGTCGGCCCGGTCCAACCCACCGACGGGTGTGCGGCGACGCCGGCCGGCTTGTCGACGACCACGAGGTCGTCGTCGTCGTGGATGATGCCGAGGTCGGGCACCGCGATCGGGTCGATCGTGAGGCCGCGCGGTTCCTCCCAGCTCACCTCGAGCCAGGCGCCGGCTCGGAGTCGGTCGGACTTGTCGACGGATGCCCCGTCGAGCGAGACACCGCCCGCCGAGGCGATGTCGGCCGCAAGGGTGCGCGAGAACCCGAGCAGCTTCGCGAGGCCGGCGTCGACGCGCGCGCCCTCGAGACCGTCGGGAACGGGGAACGAACGGTGCTCCATCAGGCGCCGGTCGCGGCTTCGCGGAGCGGAGGAACGTCGCCCTCGACCGCAGCCGCAGGCGTCTCGGACGACGCCGTCTGGGGCTCCGCCGAATCGGCGGCATCGCGCTTCGCCGGCCGCACCTCTCGCGAGCCGTCGAGGCCGATGCCGCGAATCGTGAGGATCATGAAGAGCACCATGCTCGACACGATCGCGATGTCGGCGATGTTGTAGATCGCCGGGATGAGCCACGGTGTCGAGATGAAGTCGACGACGTGGCCGAGTCCGAACGACGGCTCCCGGAAGAGCCGGTCGGTCAGGTTGCCGAGCACCCCGCCGAGCAGGAGCCCGAAGACGACGGCCCAGGCGATCGAGCGGATGCGACGTGCGAACCACACGATGAAGGTGATGACGCCGGCCGCGAGGATCGTGAAGATCCAGGTCATGCCGCTCGCGAGCGAGAATGCCGCACCGGGATTGCGCACGAACTGCCACTGGAGGAGCGTTCCGAGCACCGGCACGATCTCACCCTCGGTGAGGTTCGCGACGACGAGGAACTTGCTCAGCTGGTCGAGGCCGTACGCCGCGATTGCGGCGCCGGCCACGACCAGGAGGGCGGTGGTGGAGCCGACCTTCGCGGCCGGCTCAGCCTCCAAAGCCCTGGAACGTCGGAGCCGGCTGCTCGGCAGGCAGGCCCGATGCGCCCATCGGCGACGAGAAGCCCTGGTTGCCGGTCACCTGCACCGGTGCTGCGGTGTCGAGCTCACGGAGCTGGCCCTCGATGTAGTTCTTCAGCTTCGCGCGGTAGTCGCGCTCGAACACGCGGAGTTCGTCGACGCGCTTCTCGAGCGCGACGCGCTCCTGGTCGAGCACGCCGATCTGTGCACGCTGCTTGGCCTCGGCCTCGGCGACGACGCGCGCCGCAGTGGCGTGGCCCTCGGCGATGAGCGCATCGCGCTTCTCGACGCCCTCGCGGACGTGCTCCTCGTGCAGGCGACGAGCGAGCTGCAGGAGGTTCGTCGTGCTGGTCTGCTCGTCGAAGTCCGCCTGCTGCGACACGGGCTGCTGCTGCATCGGCACCGCGACCGTGGGCGGCGGGGCCGCCGGCTCGGTGTAGACCGCGGCAGCTGCCGGCGCAGCGGCGGCGGGTGCCTTGGCGGCCTCCGACGCGCGGGCCTCGGCCGCGGACAGCCGCTGACGCAGCTCCTCGTTCTCCCCGTTCAGTCGACGAAGCTCCACCACGACCTCGTCGAGGAAGTCGTCGACCTCGTCTTGGTCGTAGCCTTCCCGGAACTTCGTCGCCTGGAAGCGCTTGTTGACCACATCTTCCGGAGTTAGCGCCATGGCTTTCCACCCTCAAATCTGTCGAACTGTTCGATCACGTTCAGCTAACGGTAGCAAAGACATCCTCGGAGTCGTGAGTTCCGATCGTCTCGACCTCATGCCTCGCAGCAGATCATCAGCCGGGCATGGCCGCTGCCTGCTGCAGAAACGACACTACGGTCATCGCCACGATCACGACGAGCATGGCAAGACTCCACCCCAGATCCAGTGCGACCTGGCCGATGCGGATCGGCGGAACGAGCCGCCGGAAGAAACGCACGGGCGGATCCGTGAGGCTGTAGACGGCCTCGACGACGATCAACCAGGCGCCGCGAGGGCGCCACGAACGGTTGAAGGTGCGCACGAGATCCAGTACGAACCGCCCCCACATCACGAAGAAGTAGATGAGCAGCAGCAGGTAGAGGATGTTCCAGACGACGAGGAGCGCGCCCACGACGGGCTACGCGTGCGTGAAGAACGACGCGTCCACGTCGCCTTCACTCTCGCCGGTCTCCCCCGAGACGACCACGTGCGCGGGCGAGAGCAGGAAGACCTTGCTCGTCACTCGCTCGATCTTCCCGTAGAGGCCCTGCGAGAGGCCGCTCGCGAAGTCGATGAGACGACGCGCGTCGGCATCCGACATCTGCGAGAGGTTGATGATCACGGGGACGCCCTCACGGAACGACTCGGCGATCACCTGCGCGTCACGGTACTGACGCGGGTGGACGGTCAGGATCTCGTTCATCTCCGCCTGCGGTGGTGTCGGTTGGACATGGTTCTTGCGCAGCGGCGTGACCGATGCACCAGCCCTCGGTGCGGGCGCCGCGTTCGCGACCGGGGTCACCGGTGCGGGCGCGTGGGCCTGCGTGGTCTCCTCTTCGAGCTCTTCATCGGCGAGTCCGAGATAGACCATCGTCTTCTTGAGCGGGTTCGACATCGCTGCCTCCGTCTGTGTTCCGTCTCTTCGAGGTTAACCGGCGACCGGCCGATTCCCGGTGATTGCCGTTCCGATTCTCAGGTGTGTCGCACCCTCCATGATCGCGTCGCGAAAATCGTGCGACATCCCCATGGACAGATCACGTGCGGTCGGGTCGAGCTTCTGCACCCGCTCGGACATCGCTCGCACTCGTGCGAACGCCGGTCTCGCGGGCTCGCCGAGCGGGGCGACCGCCATGAGGCCGCGCAGGCGCAGCCCCGGCGTCTCGAGCACGCGCTCGACGAGCGCCTCGAGCCGGTCGGGCGCGACGCCGCCGCGACCGGGATCGTCGGTGAGGTTCACCTGCACGAAGCAGTCGACGGATGCCTCGTCGGAACGCAGCGCATCGACGAGCGCCTCACGGTCGACCGAGTGGATCGCCGAGGCGTAGGCGCGCGCCTGCCTCGCCTTCTTGCTCTGCAGCTGGCCGACGAAGTGCCAGCGCAGGTCGAGGCCCGCGAGCTCGGCAGCCTTCGCCTGCGCCTCCTGGTGCCGGTTCTCGCCCACGTCGCGCACCCCGAGCTCGGCCAGC
The DNA here is from genome assembly GCF_036576125.1 of Agromyces sp. CCNWLW203. Lineage (NCBI taxonomy): Bacteria > Bacillati > Actinomycetota > Actinomycetes > Micrococcales > Microbacteriaceae > Agromyces > Agromyces sp. CCNWLW203. The sequence goes on from NZ_JAZHYX010000006.1 coordinate 188,318, forward strand.
TCAGCCACGAGGGCCGCCGGGTGGAACTTCGTGACGACGATCGTCGTGATCTCGGCAGGGTCGCGACCCGCGTCGCGCGCGGCATCCGACACCCGACCGGTCACCTCGGCGAGGCGCCCGGCCAGCGAGTCGGCGGCCGGCGTCGCGTCGCTCACTTCAGGAAGTCGGGGATGTCGAGGTCGTCGTCGTCGGCGTCGAACGCGGGGTCCGAGACGATCTGGTCGGCCGTCGCCGACTCGACCTCGCCCCAGTTCGCCGTCTCGACGAGCTCGTCGATGTCGATCTCGGCGATGACGTCGGCCGCCTCGCTCGAGATCACGCCGCTGCCGGCGCCGACCGCTGCACCGACGGCGGCGGGCACGAAGTTCGTGCGACGCGCCTCGACGGGCTTCGCGCCCGGCTCGCCGCCGTCGAAGCCGGCGGCGATGACCGTGACGCGCACCTCGTCGCCGAGGGTGTCGTCGATGACGGCGCCGAAGATGATGTTCGCCTCGGGGTGCACGGCCTCCTGCACGAGTCTGGCGGCGTCGTTGATCTCGAAGATGCCGAGGTTCGACCCGCCCTGGATCGAGAGCAGCACGCCGTGGGCGCCGTCGATCGAGGCCTCGAGCAACGGACTCGCGACGGCGAGCTCGGCCGCCTTGATCGCGCGATCGGCCCCCCGCGAGGAGCCGATGCCCATGAGTGCGGAGCCCGCGCCCTGCATGACGGACTTCACGTCGGCGAAGTCAAGGTTGATGAGGCCGGGCGTGGTGATCAGGTCGGTGATGCCCTGCACACCGGCGAGCAGCACCTGATCGGCCGTGGCGAACGCCTCGAGCATCGAGATGCCGCGGTCGCTGATCTCGAGCAGGCGGTCGTTCGGCACCACGATGAGGGTGTCGACCTCTTCCTTCAGGCGGGCGACGCCCTGCTCGGCCTGGGTCTGGCGACGCTTGCCCTCGAAGCCGAACGGCTTCGTGACGACACCGATGGTGAGCGCGCCGATCGACTTCGCGATGCGGGCGACCACGGGAGCACCGCCGGTGCCCGTACCGCCGCCCTCGCCGGCGGTGACGAAGACCATGTCGGCACCCGCGAGCGCCTCCTCGATCTCCTCGGCGTGATCCTCGGCGGCACGGCGGCCGACCTCGGGGTCCGCACCGGCGCCGAGGCCGCGGGTGAGGTCGCGCCCCACGTCGAGCTTCACGTCGGCGTCCGACATGAGCAGCGCCTGCGCATCGGTGTTGATCGCGATGAACTCGACTCCGCGGAGCCCGAGTTCGATCATGCGATTGACGGCGTTGACACCGCCGCCGCCGATCCCGACGACCTTGATGACAGCGAGGTAGTTCTGGTTTGTCGACATGACCGGCCTTCCGTGCGAACTCTGAACCCTGAACCTCTAGTCGAAGGTTAAAGTTTTGCTGAGTATGCAATTCCTGTGATGACGGTAGGCTCCCGGCGGCCTCTGCCGTGAAAGGCGCGCCCGCGTGTCGCGAACCGCCCGGCGGATCGGCGGGGATCCGACCTGATTCGATGCTCGGGCTACCGCGTGACGGCGCTCGCCGGCGACGAGACGTCGTACTCGCCGACCGTGTCTGGCGGCGCAGCGGCCATGAGCCGCGCGAGCACGGCCGCCTTCGCGGCCGACTCCTCGGCACTCCCCCAGACGACGGTCGCCCCGCTCGACAGCTCGAGCCGCACGTCGTCCGCGGTCTCGGCGGATGCCCCGATGAGCTGCCCCCGCACTTCGGCGGGCAGGCTCCGGATCACGGCGGCCGCCGCCCTGAATCCCTCGCCCGCGACGCCGTCGGTGACGATCAGCGGCTGCCCCTCCGGGCGCTCCTCGGGGCGCTCGATCACGACGCCGGCGGCGTCGACGAGCTCGAGTCCCGACCCCGTGTCGACGACGCCGACGGGCACCCGCTCGACGATGCGCACGACGAGCGTGCCCGGCGGGATCGTCTCGGTCGAATAGGTCTCGATGAGCGGGAACGCCGACAGCGCCGCGAGCACGTCGGCGCGCGCAATGAGCGGCAGGGGCGTGCCGAGCGTGTCGTCGAACGCGGCCTGCACCTCTGCGGCCGGGATCCGCGAGGCACCCTCGACCCTGACCTCGCGGAGCGCCATGAGCGGCGAATACGCGCCGACGGCGACCACGACGACGAGCGCGACGATCGAACCCAGCACGACCGACCACACGATCCGCCGTCGCCGCGAGCGCTTCGTGAACCGCCGCACCTCCTGGCGTTCGTACCTGCGGCGCTCCCGGCTCGCCGCGGCGAGTTCGCGTCGGGCAGCTCTCGCGCTCTTCGGAGCGGCCGGGGTCTCCGGGTTCGCCGCCGCGTCGTCGGCCTTCTCCGACGAGATACCCGTGTCGAGCGGGCTCTGCAGCGGCGCGGCGACGATCGCGATCGGCTCCGTGGAGACCTCGTCGGCGACGGCGGCGCGCCGGTCGGGCGGCCGCACGTCGGAACCGGCCGAGCGAGTCGAACGAACCTCGGGCGACCGCGCCTCGTCTGCGGCCGGACGAGGCGCACGTGGCGCGCGCTGCGCCGGTCCGTCGAACCCCTGAGGCCGTTTCACGCGGGCTCCGGCGTCATCCGCGCTCGCGCTCGAGCGAACCGAGCAGCTGGGGCACGATGCGGTAGACGTCGCCGCAGCCGAGCGTGATCACGAAGTCGCCGTCGCGGGCGATGCGGGCCGCGTAGTCGGCGGCCCGCTGCCAGTCGGGCTCGAAGGCGACGTGCGCCGGGTCGGCGAAGCGCTCGCTCACGAGCGCGCCGGTCACCCCTGGCACGGGGTCTTCGCGCGCGCCGTACACGTCGAGCACGACGGTCTCGTCGGCGTACTGCTCGAGCACCTCGGCGAACTCCTTGGCGAAGGTCTGCGTGCGGCTGTACGTGTGCGGCTGGTGCACGGCGATGATGCGGCCCTCGCCGACCACCGTGCGTGCCGCGGCCAGCGCGGCGGCGACCTCGGTGGGGTGGTGCGCGTAGTCGTCGTAGACGCTCACGCCGCCGACCGTGCCGTGCAGTTCGAAGCGGCGGCCGGTGCCCGCGAATCGCGCGATTCCGGCGAGGGATGCCTCGGGGTCGAAGCCGAGGCCGACGAGCACCGCGAAGGCCCCCGCCGCATTGATCGCGTTGTGCAGCCCGGGGATCAGCAGGGTGGCCCGGTAGGTCGCGCCGGCGTAGTCGACGGCGAAGGAGACGGGGCCGTCGGTCTCGACCGAGTGCACGCGCACCGTGGCATCCGCTGCCTGGCCGAAGGTGACGACGCGCTCGTGCGAGAGCCGCTCGGTGACGCGCTTGGCGCCCGCGTCGTCGGACGAGACGACGACGAGCTCGCGTGCACCGTCGCCGAACGAGACGAACGCCTGCTCGAACGCGTCGCGCGAGCCGTAGTGGTCGAGGTGGTCGGGGTCGACGTTCGTGATGAGCGCGACCGAGGTGTCGTAGAGCAGGAAGGAGCCGTCGGACTCGTCGGCCTCGACGACGAACAGTTCGCCGGCGCCCGCGGCCGACGAGACGCCGAGCCCCTCGATGACGCCGCCGTTGACGAAGTTCGGGTCTTCGCCGAGGGCGAGGAGGCCGGTGACGATCATGCCGGTCGACGTGGTCTTGCCGTGGGCGCCGGCGACCGAGACGAGGCGTCGGCCGGCGATGAGCGCAGCGAGGGCGAGCGAGCGGTGCAGCACCGGCAGGCCGCGCTCGAGCGCGAGGCGGTACTCGGGGTTGTCCTCCCAGAGCGCACCGGTCACGACGACCGTGTCGATGTCATCGCCGAGGTTCGCGGCGTCGTGGCCGATCGCGATCTCGGCACCGAGTTCGCGAAGGGCGGCGATGTTGGCGGAGTCGCGGACGTCGGATCCGGTGACGCGGTGGCCGTCGCCGAGCATCAGGCGGGCGATGCCGCTCATGCCGGATCCCCCGATGCCGACGAAGTGCACGGCGCCGAGTTCGGCGGGGATCTGGGCGGAGAGGTCGGGCTTGATCGTCACGGTTGCTGCGATTCTTCCTGGCTGCGGTCGAGTGCGGACTGGTGCGAGGCGCCGAGGCGCCGGTTTCGAGCGAGCGGCTGCCGCGGCATCCGCTCACTCAACGTTACGCGCCTTGCGGGGTGGTGCCGCCTGGCTCGCCGAGCGCCTCGTCGACGAGGGCGACCATGCGGTCGGTGCCGTCGCGGAAGCCGGCTGTCGCGGCGGCCGTCGCCATCGCCCGGAGTCGCTCGGCGTCGGCGAGCATCGGCAGCAGGCTCGCGTCGACCCATTCGGGCACGAAGTCGGCATCGTCGACGAGCACCGCGCCCCCCGCGGCGACCACGCCCGCGGCGTTGAACCGCTGCTCGCCGTTGCCGACCGGGTACGGCACGAAGACGGCGGGGATCCCGAGCGCCGAGAGTTCGCAGACCGTCGCGGCGCCGGCACGGGAGACGGCGGCGTCGGCGAGAGCCAGGGCGAGGTCCATGCGGTCGGCGTACTCGACCATGCGGTAGCCGGCGACGCCCGGGGCGACGACCTCGGACTTCGCACCGGTGACGTGCAGCACCTGCCAGCCGATCGCGGTGATCGCGGCGGCCGAGTCGACCATCGTGCGGTTGATGCGCCGGGCACCGAGTGAACCGCCGGTGGCGAGCAGCACGGGTCGCGATGCGTCGAGGCCGAAGTGGGCCGCGGCCTCGACCCGAAGGGCGGCCGGGTCGAGCGTCTCGATCTCGCGACGGAGCGGCATGCCCACGAGTCGCGCGCCGGGTAGCGGTGTGCCCTCGAACGCGATGCCCACCGTCGCGGCGAAGCGCGCTCCGAGCCGGTTCGCGAGACCGGGGCGGGCGTTCGCCTCGTGGATCGCGACCGGAACGCCGGCGCGTCGCGCGGCGAGGTAGGCCGGTGTCGAGACGTAGCCGCCGAAGCCCACGACGACGTCGACGCTGCGCTCGTCGATGATGCGGCGCACCGCGGCGATCGACTGCCGGAACCGCGCCGGGAACGCCACGGCGGCCCGGTTCGGGCGACGAGGGAACGGCACCTTCGCGATCGTCAGGAGCTCGTAGCCGCGAGCGGGCACGAGCCGCGCCTCGAGGCCCTCGGCAGTGCCGAGCACGAGCACGGTCGCCTCGGGGTCGCGTTCGCGCAGTCGATCGGCGACCGCGAGCAGCGGGTTCACGTGGCCGGCGGTGCCCCCGCCGGCGAGGAGGTACGTCGTCATCGCGCGGTCCGCGAGGTCGAGGGCCGGCCGCTCTTGCGGGCGGCGGCACGGGCTGCTGCGCGCGCCGGCGCCTCGGGGTCGCGTGCGACCGACAGCACGATGCCGATCGCGAAGAGCGTGGTGAGCAGCGCCGTGCCACCCGCGGAGACGAGCGGCAACGGCACGCCGAGAATGGGGAAGACGCCGAGCACGACACCGATATTGACACACGCCTGGCCGATGATCCACACGAGCACCGCAGCGGATGCCGCGCGGCCGAACTGGGTGCGCGCTCCGCGGAGCACCCGCCCCAGCGCGATGGCGAGCATCACGAACATCGCGATGACCACGATCGCGCCGATCAGGCCGAGCTCCTCCCCGATGATCGCGAAGATGAAGTCGTTGTCGGCGGCGGGCAGCCACGACCACTTGGCCGCCGAGTTGCCGAGCCCGACGCCGAACACGCCGCCGTTCGCGAGGGCGAACGAACCGTGCTGGATCTGCCAGCAGCCGCTCATGGCGTCGCCCGTGCCGCCGCTCTCGCAGTTGGCGTCGAGGAACGAGGTGATGCGCTCCATGCGGCTCTCGCTCGAGACCGCGACGAGCACGAAGACGATGATGGCGGCGAAGATCGGCGGCAGGAGGAGCCGCAGCCGCACGCCGATGAGGAACAGCGCGCCGAGCAGCATCGCGCCCATGACCATGACCGTGCCGAGGTCGCCGCCGAGCAGCACGAGGCCGATCGCACCGCCGCCCACGAGCACGATCGGCAGGATGCCGTGCACGAAGTCGCCGAGCAGCGCCTCCTTCTTCGTGACGATGAGCCCGAGCCACATCACGAGCGCCACCTTGATGAGCTCGGACGGCTGGAACTGCAGCGGCCCGAGCTGGATCCAGTTCGTGTTGCCGCCGACCTCGATGCCGAGCGGCGTCGCGACCACGAGCAGCTGCAGTGCGCAGGCGACGATGAGCGTCGGCCAGGCGAGCCGCATCCAGAACTTCTCGGGCATGCGGCTCGCGATGAGCATGATCGGGATGCCGAAGACTGCGAAGAGCCCCTGCCGGAGCGCCTGCGCGAAGAAGCTCTCGTCTTCGAGGTGCGATTGCACGACGGAGGCGGAGAGCACCATCACGAGACCGAAGACGACGAGGAAGAGGGTCGTACCGAGCAGCAGGAAGTAGTCGGCCGACTCGACGCGGAAGACGCGACCGAGGCGGATCCTGGAGGCGGAGACGCCGGTGCGCTCAGGCTCCGGGGAGCGGTTCGCGCGGGGCGGGGTCGCCATCCGCCTCACCTCCCAGCATCGATCCGACTGCGTCGTGGAACCGCCGTCCGCGATCGCCGTAGTCGGCGAACTGGTCCATCGACGCCGCAGCGGGCGCGAGGAGTACGGTGTCGCCCTCTTCAGCGACCGCCGCGGCCAGTGCGACCGCGTCGGGCATCACCGTCTCAGTGTCATCCGTGACCACTTCGAAGAGCGGCAGCTCGGGCGCGTGTCGGCGGAACGCCGCGACGAGCGCGGCCCGATCGACGCCGATCACGATCGCGGCGCGGAGGCGTGCGACGTGCGCGGCGACGAGCGCATCGGCGTCGACGCCCTTCAGGAGCCCGCCCACGATCCAGACGACCGTTCCGAACGCCCGCAGCGACGCCTCGGCCGCGTGCGGATTCGTCGCCTTCGAGTCGTCGACCCAGCGGATGCCGCCGGAGACCGCCACCGTCTCGATGCGGTGCGCGTCGAGACGGAAGGTGCCGAGGGCGTCGTGGATCACGCCGACCGGCACGCCGAACGAGCGCGCGAGGGCGGAGGCCGCGAGGATGTTCGCCACCACGTGGGGGGCGGCGAGACCTCGAGGTTCGAGTTCGTCGAGCGTGATGATCTCGAGTGCGGCGGAGCGCCGGTCGTCGAGGAACGCGCGGTCGCAGAGGATGCCCTCGACCACGCCGAAGTCGCTCGGTCCCGGGACGTCCAGCCCGAAGCCGATGGCGCGGGCACCCTCCTCGACCTCGGCGTCCTCCACCATGCGGCGCGTCGCCTCGTCGGCGCGGTTGAACACGCACGCGACCTTCGTGTTCTCGTAGACGGTCGCCTTCGCGGCGCGGTACGCCTCGAACGAGCCGTGCCAGTCGAGGTGGTCGTCAGCGATGTTCAGCACGGTGCTCGCCCACGGGTGCACGGCGCCCGGACCGGATTTCGGCAGATGGTGCAGCTGGTAGCTCGAGAGCTCCACGACGAGCACGTCGAAGCCGCCCGGGTCGCGCACCGCGTCGAGCACCGGCACCCCGATGTTGCCGCACGGGGCCGCGCGCAGGCCGTTCGCGGCGAGGAACGTCGCCGCCATCTGCACGGTCGTGGTCTTGCCGTTCGTGCCGGTCACGAGGATCCACTCGGCGGTGTTGACCTTGTCGCGCACGCGCCACGCGAGTTCGATGTCGCCCCAGACCGCGATCGACGACTCGGCCGCCCAGGTGAGCACGGGGTGGTCGGGGTGGAACCCGGGCGAGGCCACGATGAGCTCGGGCGCGAAGTCGACGACCTCTGCCGGCACGGCATCGAGCGGATGACGCAGCAGACCGGCCCCGATGACCTCGAGGATGCGCGCCCGGTCGTCGTCGACCTCTGGTGCGACGACGAGCACCGATGCACCGAGTTCCGTCAGGGTGTCGGCGACGGCGAACCCCGTGACGCCGAGACCCATGACGACGACGCGGAGGCCGCGCCAGTCGGCGTTCCAGCTGGTCAGCGCATCGAGGCGATCGGCGAGAGGTGAAGCGGCATCCGTCATCAGCTCTGCAGCCACTCGAAGTAGAACGCCCCGACGCCGGCCGCAACGAGCAGGCCGCCGATGATCCAGAAGCGCACGACGATCGTGACCTCGGCCCAGCCCTTCAGCTCGAAGTGGTGGTGGATCGGACTCATCAGGAAGATGCGCTTGCCGTGCGTGAGCTTGAAGTAGGCGCGCTGCACGATGACCGAACCGGTCTCGATCACGAACAGGCCGCCGATGAGGATCAACAGCAGTTCGGTGCGGCTGACGATCGCGAGGGCTGCGAGAGCTCCGCCGAGGGCGAGCGAGCCGGTGTCGCCCATGTAGATCTTCGCCGGGTTGGTGTTCCACCACAGGAAGCCGATGAGGCCGCCGACGATCGCGGTCGCCACGATCGCGATGTCGAGCGGGTCGCGCACGTCGTAGCAGCGGTACTGGTCGTCGGGGTTCAGGCCGGGAGAGCCGCACGCCTGGTTGAACTGCCAGAAGCCGATGATGACGAACGAGCCGATCGCGAGGATCGAGGCGCCGCCGGCGAGTCCGTCGAGCCCGTCGGTGACGTTGACCGCGTTCGAGGTGCCGACCGCGAGGAGGCAGATCCAGATGACGTAGAGGATCACGCCGACGATCGTGCCGAACACCATGAAGTCGAGCGGCAGATCTCTGATGAACGAGATCTTCGTGTCGGCGGGAGTGACCCCGCGATCGTTCGGCCACTGGATCGCGAGCAGTGCGAACGCGCCGGCGATGATCACCTGCCCGGCGACCTTCGCCCAGCCGCCGAGCCCGAGACTCTGCTTCTTGCGCGTCTTCAGGAAGTCGTCGATGAAGCCGACGACCCCGAGGCCGACCATCATGAACAACACGAGCAGGCCCGACGCCGTCGGCTTCTCGTCGCTCACGAGGAGCGTCGCGACGAAGTACCCGAACAGGGTGCCGAGGATGAAGATGATGCCGCCCATGGTGGGCGTGCCGCGCTTGACGTGGTGGCTCTGCGGCCCGTCGTCGCGGATGAACTGCCCCCAGCCGAGCCGTGTGAACAGCCGGATGAACAGCGGGGTCAGAAACAGCGTGAAGGCGAGCGACAACGCCCCAGCGGTCAGCAGTGCTCTCACGCGAACCATCCTCCGAGTCGGATCATCAATGCTGCCGCGCCGCTCATGCGAACCATTCTCCCAGTCGATCGCCCAACAGGCGCAGACCCGCCGAATTCGACGATTTCACCAATACCGTGTCACCGGGGCGCACCGACGACGTGACGAGGTCGAACGCCTCGTCGGCGGACTCGACGAAGGCGGATTCGCCGTCCCACGAGCCCTCGTTGATCGCCGTGATGTGCAGGCGCCGTGCGCCGGCACCGACGACGACGAGCTGCGAGATGCCGAGGCGCACAGCGAGCAAGCCGATGCGATCGTGCTCCTCGCCCGAGAACTCGCCGAGCTCGCTCATCTCGCCGAGTACCGCGATCGTGCGGGCCTCGGGGTTCCTCACCTGCGCGAGCGTCTTCAGCGCGGCCGACATCGAGTCGGGGCTCGCGTTGTACGCGTCGTTGATGATGGTGACGCCGTCCCGGCCGCCCATGACCTGCATGCGCCAGCGCTCGGCGAGGGTCACCTGCTCGAGGGCGGCGACGATCGAGGCGAGCGGTACGCCGAGTTCGACGGATGCCGCGATGGCCGCGAGTGCGTTCATGACGTGATGCTCCCCCAGCACCGAGAACCGCACGTTCGCGGTCTCGCCCCCGGGGATCGTCACGGTGAAGTCGGTGCCGCGCGCGTGCGCCCTGATGTCGGTGGCGCGCACCTCGGCGGAATCGCCGAAGCCGAACCAGACGACGCGAGCCGCGGTCAGGCCGGCCATGGGTACCACGCGCGGGTCGTCGGCGTTCAGCACCGCGACATCCGTCTCGAGCAGGTCTGTGACCATCTCGGACTTCGCCAGCACCGTCTGCTCGATGCCGCCGAACTCGCCGGCGTGCGCGAGGCCCACCTTCAGCACGATGCCGACGTCGGGCCGAGCCATGCGCACGAGGCGCGCGATCTCGCCGACGCCCGAGGCGCCCATCTCGGCGACGAGGAACTCGGTCTCGTTCGTGAGCTCGAGCATCGTGATCGGCGCGCCGACCTCGTTGTTGAACGAGGCACGGGCGGCGACGGTCGGGCCGACCCGCTCGAGCACGGCGCGGAGGAGGTTCTTCGTGGTCGTCTTGCCGTTGGAGCCCGTGACGCCGACGATGCGGAGCCGGCCGAGGGCGCGCACGCGGCGCACGACCTCCGTCGCGAGGGCGCCGAGGGCGTCGACCGAGTCGGCGACGACGATCTGGGGAACGGGCAGGTCGAGGGCGTGCTCGACGATCAGCAATGCGGCGCCCTGCTCGGCGGCAGTGGGCGCGAAGCGGTGGCCGTCGTCGAACTCGCCGCGCTTGGCGACGAAGACGCCGCCGGCTTCGATCTCACGCGAATCGGTCGTCACGACGCCGTCGACGACGGTGTCGGAGGTCGCCTCGGTGGCGCCCAGCCGGAGCACGCCGTTGACGGCCGAGGCGATCTCGGCCAGCGTCAGGGCGATCATGCGAGCCACCCCGCGTCGCGCAGCGCCTGCCGGGAGTCGTCTCTGGCGGAATACGGGATCTTGACGCCCTTCACCTCGTGGTAGTCCTCGTGACCGGGGCCGGCGTAGAGGATCGCGTCGCCTTCGCCGGCGAGGGCGAGCGCGGCGCGGAAGGCGTCGCGGGGATCGGCGATCTCATGGATCTCGCGGTCGGGCACGGCTGCCCGCGCACCGGCGATCAGCGCGGCGCGGATCGCGGCCGGGTCTTCGAAGCGCGGGTGGAAGTCGGTGACGACGACCACGTCGGCCCCTCGAGCGGCGATCGCGCCCATCTCGGCGCGCTTCGTGGTGTCGCGGTCGCCGTCGGCGCCGAAGACCATGACGACCCGGCCGTCGGTCGCTCGACGAATCGCGCCGAGCGTCTGCAGGAACGCGTCGGGGCTGTGCCCGTAGTCGATGTAGACGACCGGACCGCGGTCGCCCGAGATGCGCTCGGCCCGGCCGGGGATGTAGGCGTCGACGCCGCCGTCGCGCTCGAGCGCCTCGGTGATGCGATCGAGGTCGTAGCCGGCCTCGACGAGCATGACGATCGCGAGTGCGGCGTTCGCGGCCATGTACCACCCGAGGAGCGGCACCTGGGTCTCGAGACGACGGCCGTCGGGGCCGTCGAGCACGAACGAGGTGTGGTCGGCACCCTCGTCGAGAACGGTGATGCGCCAGTCGGCGTCGACACCGCCGACCGAGGTGAGCGTCGTCACCGGGATGCCCGACTCGGCGAGGAGGCGACGGCCCCACTCGGAGTCGACCGTGACGACGCCGCGACGGGCGCGCTCGGGCTGGAACAGGTCGCGCTTGGCCTCGAAGTACTCGTCCATCGAGGCGTAGTCGTCGAGGTGGTCGTGCGTGAGGTTCGTGAACCCGACGACGTCGAAGACGAGGCCGTCGACGCGGTGGCGCGAGAGCGCCTGGGCCGAGACCTCGATGCCGACGGCGCGCACGTCGACCTCGCGCATGCGGGCCAGGAGCGCGTGCAACTCGCTCGCCTCGGGGGTCGTCAGCGAGCTCGTGACGGCTTCGTCGCCGATGCGGCGCTCGGCGGTCGAGGTGAGCCCCGCGACGACGCCGAGCTGGCGGAGGATGCCGTAGAGCAGGTACACGACGCTCGTCTTGCCGTTCGTGCCGGTGACCGCGAACATCGTCGCGGGGTTCTCGGCCGTGCCGTGGATCCAGGCCGCGACGTCGCCGAGCGCGGCGCGCACGTCGTCGGCCACGAGGATCGGCAGGCCGGCATCGGCCGCGCGCTCGGCGCCCGCGGCGTCGGTCAGCAGCGCGACGGCGCCCGCCTCCCGAGCGGCGGCTGCGAAGTCGGCGCCGTGGGCGTTGCGCCCCGGCACTCCGACGTAGAGGTCGCCGGGCGCGACGCTCTTCGAGGAGAGGCCGGCACCGGTCACCTCGAGACCGTCGATCTCGCCGAGCACGGCGAATCCGAACGCTTCGGCGAGGCCGGGAAGCGATCGGGGACTCGGGTGCTTCGGCCGGAGAGCCGTGAGAGGCGATCCGGTCACGAACCCAACTTTCTCACCAGGTTGCTGGCAGCTCGGGCGCCTGGGCGCCGGATGGAACGGTCCGGTACTTCTTCAGCACCTGGCTCATCACCTCTTGGAAGACGGGAGCGGATGCGGCGGACGAATTCATCTTAACGGCATTCATGTAGCTCACCGAAACGACGAACTGGGGGTCATCGGCCGGGGCGAAGCCCGAGACGGAGACGAGATATTCCTTGAGATAGCCGCCGTTGCCGTCGGGCACCTGCGCGGTGCCCGTCTTCGCGGCGACCCGGTAGCCGGGGATGTTCCACTTCTCGGAGAGCCAGGCGTCCTGGTAGACGCGCTCGAGCATCTGGCTGGTCTCGGCCGCAGCTTCCGCCGACACCACCTGCTCGCCCTGAGCCGGTGCGTCGGTCACTGTGCCGTCTTCGCTCACGCAGCTGTCGACGAGCGTGACGGGCATGCGCACGCCGCCGTTCGCGATCGTCTGGTAGACGCTCGCGATCTGCACGGCCGTCGTGGTGAGGCCCTGGCCGAACATCGTGGCGTACTTGGTCTGGTTGTCCCAGTCCTCGTCGGGGTCGCCGTGCAGGTCGCCTGAGGCCTCGGCGGGGAAGCCGACCTCGGTCTCGGTGCCGAGGCCGAACTTCAGCATGTCGTCGTAGCGGGCACGGTCGGTCATGAGCTCGCCGAACTGCGACATCCCGGTGTTCGAGGACTCGATGAGCACGCCGGTGAGCGTGAGCTGCTGGTCGTCATGACGCGAGCTGTCGTTGATGTTCGCGCCGTTCGGGAAGACGATTCGATACGGCGCGACGATCTTGCTGTATGGATCGGCGAGGCCGGCATTGATCACGGACGCCGCGGTGAGGGCTTTGAAGGTCGAACCGGGTTCGAACGGAGCCGTGAATGAGCGCGACCCGCGATCGGCCTTGTCACTGGCTCCGGGGTCGTTCGGGTCGACCGTGGGCACGTCGGCCACAGCGAGCAACCGTCCGGTCTTCGCTTCCATGACGGTGACCATCGCCCACGAGGCTCCGACCGCCTGGCGCTGCGCCTCGGCGATGCGCTGCACCTCCCATTGCAGGTCGGTGTCGATCGTGAGCTTCAGGGTGCCGCCGTCGCGCGCCTGCTTGTGCACGATCTCGGTGCCGGGGATCTTGACCCAGTCCTGCAGGCTGTGCAGGTAGCTGACCTGTCCGTCTTCACTCGCGAGGCACTTGTCCTCACCGAGCTCGAGGCCGGCCCCGGGGTTGCCGTCGGCGTCCATGAATCCGATGAGGTTGCCGGCCACGGCGCCGTTCGGGTAGCGACGGCTCGGGTGCTCGTCGGCGTACACCCACGGAATGCCGAGCGCCTTCACCTGCTCGTAGGTCTCCGTGTCTACCAGCTTCGAGACGTAGGCGTAGTCGGCATCCGGGTCTTCAGCGAGCTCCGACGTGATGATGCCCTGAACCTGATCGCCGGTCAGTCCGACTACCGCCCCGAGCTCCGCCGCGAGCTCGGGCAGCGGCACGACGACGTCTTTCGTCTTTTCGGGGTTCTCGGGATCGGGGACCTCGCGTTCGACGACGGCCTTCGAGGCCTGCTTCGGCGAGAGCACGATGTCGTAGCGCATGACGCTGTCGGCCAGCACCTTGCCGTTCGCGTCCACGATGTCGCCGCGGGCGCCGTAGACAGTGACCGGTTCCGAGCGCGCCTCCTGCGCCTGCTCGTTCAGCTCTGCGGCGCGCACGATCTGGATGTCGATGAGGCGGACGACGAACACGCCGACCAGTGCCACCAGTACGGCGGCGGAGAGCAGGATCCGCCGCATCGGGTGTCGGCTGGTGCGGTTCAAGATTCGGTCCTCGCAAGCGGTCGTGCGGTCAGTGCGTGGCTGGCGTCGGCAGTCCGCCGTCGACGGGTACCGTCGGAGGTCCGCCCGGAGTCTCGGGTGCTGCACCACTCGAGTGCCCGGGAGTGCCCTCGACCGGAGTCTCCCCCGGCTTGTGCTGGGCGCCGGGCGGCACGCCGTCGATCAGTGCATTCGGGACGAGCGGCGCGGATGCCCCTGCGCCGCCCTCGGCCGCCGTCGGCTGGCCGAGCACGGCGCCGTCGGAGAGCCGGAGGTAGACCGGGTCGGAGTTCGGCACCATGCCGAGCCCCTCGGCCTTCGTGGCGAGGAACTGGGGCGATTCGACACGGTCGAGGTCTTCCGAGAGCTTCTGCTCGTCACGGGTGAGCGTCGTCTGCTGCATCTGCAGCGCATCGATCTCGTAGGCGCCCTGAGTGACGGCGATCGAGAGCAGCAGCTGGGCCACGATGATTACCGCGACGCCGCCGAGGGCGATGACCGCGTAGGCGAGCCGCGGCTTCGGCCGAGCGGCTCGTTCGGGCGCCGGCCGGAGACGCCGCTGCGGGCGCTCGGTACCGACGCGCCGGGGTGCCGGGAGCGACTGGGCCTGCACGGCGCTCATGACGGCCTCCGCACTCGTTCGGCGGCACGGAGCCGCACGGGCTTGGCCCGCGGGTTCTCGGCCTGCTCGTCTTCGCTCGCGAGCTCGGCGCCCCGCACGAGGAGCTTGAACTCGGGCCGGTGCTCGGGCAGCTCCATCGGCAGGCCGGCGGGAGCCGACGAACTCGACGCCGCGGCGAGTGAGCGCTTGACGATGCGGTCTTCGAGCGACTGGTAGGCGAGCACGAGGATGCGGCCGCCGACGGCGATCGTGTCGAGCGCGGCGGGCATCGCCCGCTCGAGCACCGACAGCTCCTCGTTGACCTCGATGCGCAGCGCCTGGAACACCCGCTTCGCGGGGTGACCCTGCCGCTGGATGGCGACGGGGGTCGCCGCCTGGATGATCGTGACGAGCTCGGCCGAACGCGTGATCGGGGCATCCGCTCGCGCCCGCACGATGGCCCGTGCGTACCGGGCGGCGAGCTTCTCCTCGCCGTAGTCGAGGAAGATGCGTCGCAGCTCCTCTTCGCTCTCTTCAGCGATCACGTCGGCGGCGGTGCGCCCGCTCGTGAAGTCCATGCGCATGTCGAGCGGCGCATCCTTCGAGTAGGCGAAGCCGCGCTCGGCGCGGTCGAGCTGCAGCGAGGAGACGCCGAGGTCGAAGAGCACGCCCTGCACCTCGCGGAACCCCTCGCCGCGAACCGCGTCGACGATGCCGTCGTAGACCGTGTGCACGAACCGGGCCCGGTCGCCGAACTTCGCGAGACGTTCGCGGGCGATGCCGAGCGCGTCGGTGTCGCGGTCGAGGCCGATGACGGTGAGCTTCGGGAAGCGCTCGAGAAACGCCGCGGAGTGGCCGCCCATGCCGAGGGTCGCGTCGACCATCACGGCGCCGTCGGCCTCGAGGGCGGGGGCCAGGAGCTCGAGCGTGCGCTCGAGCATGACCGGGGTGTGAATGCGTTCGATGTCCATGATTCCGCCTTGCCCTTCGTGGCCTCGGGTTCCGATCCCCATCCGTTCGTCCTGATGCGGGGAAGTGCACCAGGCGCGGCCGGCTGGGAGTCGGAGCCCGAGGACTAGAAGAGTCCGGGGATCACCTCCTCCGCCGTGTCCGCGAAGGCCGCCTCCTGCTCGGCGAGGTAGGTCGCCCAGGCCGTCGCGTCCCAGATCTCCACCCGACTGCCCGTTCCGATGACCGTGAGGTCTCGGTCGAGGCCCGCATAGGCGCGGAGCGTGGCGGGGATGGTGACGCGATGCTGCTTGTCGGGGGTCTCCGCGGAAGCCCCCGAGAGGAAGACGCGCATGTAGTCGCGCGCCTGCTTGCTCGTTACCGGGGCTTGGCGGATCTTGTCGCTCATGTTCTCGAACTCGCGCGCGCTGAACACGTAGATGCAGTGTTCCTGCCCGCGCGTGAGCACAAGACCGGTCGAGAGCTCCTCCCGGAACTTCGCCGGAAGAATGACGCGGCCCTTCTCATCGAGCTTTGGTTCGTAGCTACCGAGGAACACCGCACCACCCCCTTTCCTCCGGCCAGAATCCAGGTAACCCCACTTTACTCCACTCTCATCCACTGATCAACGACATTCGCTCGCTTCAGCGTGTCGAGTACGGAAAGAGGCCTGTGATTACAGGGATTCAGCTGGTGGAGCAGAGTGGAGGGTTTCGGCTCAGAATCCGGTGCCGCCGGGCGCGCGCAGGCGAATCAGGCAGCGGATGTCGCACGCGGCGTGCCGCGCGCACCGCCGAGCGCCACCCGGGCGCACGAAAAACGGGCCGATCCGAAGATCGACCCGTTCAGGTGGTGCGAAGTGGAGGGATCAGCCCTGATCGTCTTGGCGACGGTCCCAGCGCTCGTTCATGCGGTCCATGAAGCTGCCGCCCGAAGTGGCGCGACCTCGGCCGGCGGTCGACGGCTCGGACGGAGCGGCCGTGACAGCACCACGCTTGGACGGAGTGATCGCGACGAGCACTCCCGCGAACATCAGCGCGAAGCCGATGACCCCGATGACGAGGAGCTGCGACGCGACGCCCGCGATGAGCGCGCCGGCACCGGCGACGGCCAGCAGCACACCGAGCACGATGGCCCGGTAGTTCGGTCGACGACCACGAACACCGCCGACTGCTTGCACGAAGTCGGCGTCATTGCGATAGAGGTTCCGCTCCATCTCCTCGAGAAGACGTTGCTCCTGCTCTGAAAGCGGCATCTCATTCCCCTCAGGCTCGGGATCGACGCATCCGAGTCCATTCTAGCCTTGCTCAGCCTCGCTAGGCTAGGCGGGTGGCTCACGGTTCCCGACTGGTCGATATGGTGCACGAACGCATCGAGGGTTTCCTCGCCGAACGCACCTCCATTCTCCGCGAGATCAGCCCCGACCTCGAACCGCTCGACGCGTTCTCAAGGCGATTTCTCAGCGGAGGCAAGCGCTTCCGGGCGCTGTTCTGCTACTGGGGCTGGGAAGCGGTCGGCGCGCGCGGTTTCGACCCCTTCGCTGAAGAGGGCGGTCGCGACCGGTTCCCGGTCGTCTCCGCGGCATCCGCTCTCGAACTCTTCCATGCCGCCGCGCTGCTGCACGACGACATCATCGACAATTCCGACACCCGCAGGGGCGCCCCGTCTGGGCACCGCCTCTTCGAACAGCTGCACGCCGATTCGGGCTGGGCGGGCTCGGCGCCCGAGTTCGGCCGGGCATCGGCGATCCTCCTCGGCGACCTGCTGCTGGGCTGGAGCGACGAGCTGTTCGACGAGGGGCTCGCAGCCCTCCCCGACCTCGATGCCGCTCGCGCGGCCCGCTCTGAGTTCATGCGCATGCGCACCGAGGTGACGGCCGGCCAGTACCTCGACATCCTCGAGGAGCGCGCGTGGCGGAGCCAGGCCGAATCCGAGCAGCGGCTCCGCGCCGAACGCGTCATCGTCTACAAGTCCGCCAAGTACAGCGTCGAGGCCCCGCTCGTCATCGGCGGGGCCATCGCCGGCGCCTCGACGGCTCAGTCCGATTCGCTCCGCGCCTTCGGCCTGCCGCTCGGCATCGCCTACCAGTTGCGCGACGACCTGCTCGGCGTGTTCGGCGACCCCGAGGTCACCGGCAAGCCGAGCGGCGATGACCTGCGCGAGGGCAAGCGCACGATGCTCATCGCGATCGCGAGGGAGCGGCTCGCGCCCGGTCAGCGCCGACTGCTCGACGAACTGCTCGGCGACCCCGAACTCGCTCCCGAGCAGGTCAGGATGCTGCAGCAGACGATCCGCGAATGCGGCGCCGTCGACGAGATCGAGGCGCTCATCACCTCGAACGTCGCCAAGGCCTCTGCGGCGCTCGAGGCGGCACCGATCAGCGGGGACGCACGTGCGGAACTCGGCTCGCTCGCCCGAGCGGTCACCCGCCGCACGAGCTGACGCCGCTCAGCTGCCCAGCTGCAGCGGTTCAGCTGCAAAGCGGTTGAGATGTCAGGCCAGCGCCTGCGCCACGCGACGCACCTCGGCCTTGCGCCCGGCGAGCAGCGCGGCGATCGGCGAAGTGCCGAGGCTGTCCTCCTCGGCGAGCATCCACTCGAGCGCCTCTTCGTCGGTGAAGCCGTTGTCGGCGAGCACGTTCGCCGTTCCGTGCAGTTCGGGCAGCGGAGCGTCGTCGCGCAGGAACACCGAGGGCACCTTGAGCACGCCGTCGACGCGTGCAGCGAGGAGGTAGCGGTCGTCGATGAGTCGACGAATGCGGCTCGGGCTCTGCCCGAGCAGCTCGACGAGGTCGGGAACGGTCAGCCAGTCGGTTTCGGCAGCATCGGTCACGTGTCAAGACTGCCACGAGCCGGGCGTCTTGCGGAACCATCCGATTTCGACACGCTCGCGCACTGCCGCCGATCGCTTCACATGACTCGCGCGGAGGTGTTTGACTCCCCCATTCCGCTATGCGACGGTTGCCGCGGGGGCCGGGAGCACCATGCCGGCGAATGGGGGGCAGCGATTTGCACGACGCCGAGACCGAGACCGAGAAGATCAGCGGGCGGGGCGACCGCCCGCGAAGGCAGGCACGCGAGGAGCACGATCGCCGCCGCGGCATCCGTCGCCTGATCACCGTGCCGCTCGCGGTCGTCTCGACCATCGCCGTCACGCTCGGCATCGCGCAGCCGGCGGAGGCGGCCCAGCAGTCGGTCAAGCGCATGCCCAAGGTGAAGGCCGGCAACGACGGCCCAGCCAGGCACGCGGCATCGACGACCGCTTCGGCCGGATCGGTGCCCGCCGAGGTGACCGTCGGCGACGGCGACACCGTGAGCGGCATCGCCGAGCGCTACGGCGTCGCCACCGCCGACATCCTGGCGCTCAACGGCCTCGGCTGGTCGAGCCTCATCTTCCCGGGGCAGCGGCTGGCGCTGCCCGGAGGCGGCACCGCTGCTGCGCCGACGGCACCGGTGCCCGTCGCCGCCGAACTCCCGCGGCACACGGTCGTCGCCGGCGACACCATGAGCGGCATCGCCGCCGCTCACGGCGTCGCGCTCGATCAGATGCTGAGCGCGAACGGGCTGAGCCGGCAGAGCCTGATCTTCCCGGGGCAGTCGATCGTGCTGCCTCCCGCTGGGGCGGATGCCGCGGCTCCCGCTCCCGCAGCGCCTGCGCCCGTTGCGCCTGCGCCGCCGGCGCCCGGGCCGTCCAGCGGCGAGGAGTACACCGTCGTCGACGGCGACACCCTCTGGGACATCGCCGCACGGCACGGCCTCCCGGTCTCCGAACTCGTCGCGATCAACGGGCTCGACGCATCCGCGGTGATCCGCGCCGGCCAGGCGCTGCGCGTCGCACGGCCGGTCGCCGCCGTCAGCGTGGCCTCGGTGAGCGTCGCGCTCACCGAGGAGATGCGTGGCAACGCGCGCATCATCATCGACGTCGGCCGCGCGCTCGGCGTGCCCGACCAGGGCATCGTGATCGCCCTGGCCGCCGCCGCGCAGGAGTCGGGCCTGAAGAACCCCGAGTACGGCGATCTCGACTCGCTCGGGCTGTTCCAGCAGCGCCCGAGCCAGGGTTGGGGCACGGTCGAGGAGGTGCTCGACCCGGCGCGGTCGGCCACGGCGTTCTACGGCGGAGCCGCGAACCCCAATGCCGGTCGCACCCGCGGTCTGCTCGACATCCCCGGGTGGGAATCGCTCACCGTCACCCAGGCCGCACAGGCCGTGCAGCTGAGCGCGCACCCCGACCACTACGCGAAGTGGGAGACGTCGGCGAGGGCCTGGCTCTCCGAGCTCGGGTGAGCCGCGGCATCCGCTCATCACGATGGGATTGCGATCGGCGCGCCGTCGGCGTTTGAAACGGTTGCGGCATATAGCTCTTCGTAGACTCTCAGGGTGACCACTGCGCCCGTCGACCCCATGATCGGCCGTCTCATCGACGGCCGCTATCAGGTGCGCTCCCGAATCGCCCGGGGCGGCATGGCGACGGTCTACCTCGCGACCGACCTGCGCCTCGAGCGCCGCGTCGCCATCAAGATCATGCACGGCCACCTCGCCGACGACAACACCTTCAAGACCCGGTTCGTGCAGGAGGCCCGCTCGGCGGCCCGCCTCGCGCACCCCAACGTCGTGAACGTCTTCGATCAGGGTCAAGACGCCGACATGGCCTACCTCGTCATGGAGTACCTGCCCGGCATCACGCTGCGCGAGCTGCTGAAGGACTACAAGAAGCTCACGCCCGAGCAGACCGTCGACATCATGGACGCCGTGCTCGCGGGCCTCGCGGCCGCGCACAAGGCCGGCATCGTGCACCGCGACCTGAAGCCCGAGAACGTGCTGCTCGCCGACGACGGTCGCATCAAGCTCGGCGACTTCGGACTCGCCCGCGCCGCGAGCGCCAACACCGCGACCGGTCAGGCGCTGCTCGGCACGATCGCCTACCTCTCCCCCGAGCTCGTCACCCGCGGGGTGGCAGATGCCCGCAGCGACATCTACGCCGTCGGCATCATGATGTACGAGATGCTCACGGGCGAGCAGCCCTACGTCGGCGAGGCGCCGATGGCGATCGCCTACCAGCACGCCAACGACCAGGTGCCGACGCCGAGCTCGAAGAACCCCGCAGTGCCCGTCGAGCTCGACGAGCTCGTGCTGTGGGCGACCAATCGCGACCCCGAGGCGCGGCCGAGCGACGCCCGCGAGATGCTGGAGCGGCTGCGCGAGGTCGAACCCGAGATCCGCTCCTCGCATCGACCGCTGCAGACGCAGGCGACGATGGTGCTGCCCGGCGCGGCGCTCCCGCTCGCCGCGGCGACCGCCGAGACCCGCGTGCTCGGGGCAGGCGGCGCAGCTGCCGCCGGCACGTCGACGCTCGAGGCGTCCGACGGCGACGACACCGAGGCGCTCGCGAAGAGCGCCGAACGACGCAAGCGCCGCGGCTACTGGATCATCGCCCTCGTGCTCCTCCTGACCGGCCTCGCGGCCGGTACCGGCTGGTACTTCGGAGCCGGCCCTGGCGCCCTCACCACGGTGCCCGAGACCACGACGTTCACTCCCGCCGCCGCGACCGCCGTGCTCGAAGAGGCCGGGTTCGCGGTCGAACCCGCTGAACGCAACGACCCCGTCGTGCCGGCCGGCCAGGTGTCGGGCACCGACCCCGAGGGCGGCGAGCAGGCGCAGCGCGGATCGACCGTCACGATGTTCGTCTCACTGGGCCCCAGCATCCTCGACGTGCCCGAGGTCCGCGGGTCCCCGTCCGCCGACGCACGTGCGGCGCTGAAGGACTTCACCGTCATCGAGCCCGACGTGCTGCAGTTCTCCGGCGACGTGCCGGCCGACACCGTGATCGACGTGCTCGACGCCGACGGCAACTCCGTCGGCGCCCAGTACCCCGAGCTGGGCGAACTGACGCTCGTCGTCTCCGCCGGCCCGATCCCCGATGTCGTCGGCTTGTCTGCCGCCGATGCCGAGGCCGCCCTCGCCGCCGTCGAACTCCAGGTCGCCTACGGCGAACCCGAGTTCAGCGACGACATCGCGGCCGACCTCGTGCTCTCGCAAGCGGCGACGAGCGACCCGGTGCGACCCGGCGACACGCTGACGCTCGTCATGTCGAAGGGCCAAGACCTCGTCGAGGTGCCGAACGTCATCACCGGCCAGACCGTCGCCCAGGCGCGCGAACAGCTCGAGGCGCTCGGATTCGTCGTCACGTCGAACGTGCCCGCCTTCCTCGAAGGCGCCGTCGTGGCATCCGTGCAGACTCCGGCCGCCGGCGAGAAGGTCAAGCGCGGCACCGAGGTCACGGTCAACTTCGGCTGATCGGCGATCCCGCCGGAACGACGAAGGCGCGGGACATCCGAACCGGATGTCCCGCGCCTGATCGCTGTCAGCGGGCCGCGAGCTCCTCGGCCACCAGGAACGCGAGCTCGAGCGACTGCATGTGGTTCAGCCGCGGGTCGCAGAGCGACTCGTAGCGGGTGGCCAGCGTCTCTTCGTCGATGTGCTCCGAGCCGCCGAGGCACTCGGTGACGTCGTCGCCCGTGAGCTCCACGTGGATGCCGCCCGGGTGGGTGCCGGCGTCGCGGTGCGCCTCGAAGAAGCCCTTGACCTCGTCGACCACGTCGTCGAAGCGACGCGTCTTGTAGCCGTTGGGCGTCGTGATGCCGTTGCCGTGCATGGGGTCGGTGACCCACAGCGGGTTGGCGTCGCTCGCCTTGATGGCCTCAAGCAGGGGCGGCAGCGCGTCGCGGATCTTGCCGGCGCCCATACGGGTGATGAAGGTCAGACGCCCGGGCTCGCGCTCGGGGTCGAGCTTCTCGACGAGCTCGAGCATCGTCTCGGGCGTCGTCGTCGGGCCGAGCTTCACGCCGATCGGGTTGCGCACCCGCGACAGGAAGTCGACGTGCGCGCCGTCGAGCTCACGAGTACGCTCGCCGATCCAGATGAAGTGGCTCGAGGTGTCGTACGGCGTGCCCGTACGCGAGTCGATGCGAGTCATCGGCCGCTCGTAGTCCATGAGCAGGCCCTCGTGGCCCGTGTAGAACTCGGTGTGCTTGATCGCCTCGAAGTCGGCGCCGCACGCCTCCATGAACTTGATGGCGCGGTCGATCTCGCGCGCCATGTTCTCGTAGCGTGCGTTCGCGGGGTTCGACGCGAAGCCCTGGTTCCACGAGTGCACCTGGCGGAGGTCGGCGAACCCGCCCTGCGTGAAGGCGCGGATGAGGTTCAAGGTCGACGCGGCCGTGTGGTAGCCCTTGATGAGCCGTGCAGGGTCGGCGGCACGCGACTCGGGCGTGAAGTCGTAGCCGTTCACGATGTCGCCGCGGTACGCGGGCAGCGTGACATCGCCGCGCGTCTCGCTGTCGCTCGAGCGGGGCTTCGCGAATTGGCCCGCCATGCGGCCCATCTTCACGACCGGCATCGAGGCGCCGTAGGTCAGCACGACGGCCATCTGCAGCACCGTCTTCACGCGGTTGCGGATCTGGTCGGCCGTGGCACCGGCGAACGTCTCGGCGCAGTCGCCGCCCTGCAGCAGGAACGCCTCGCCGCGCGATGCGGCCGCCAGGCGGTCGCGCAGGATGTCGACCTCGCCCGCGAAGACGAGCGGCGGCAGGCTCGCCAGCTCAGCGGATGCCGCGTGCGCCGCTTCGACGTCGGGCCACGTCGGCTGCTGCTTGATGGGGAGCGTGCGCCAATAGTCGAGGCCGGCAATCACGGAGGGATCTGCATTCACGACCGGCTCGACGAGCTGTACCACGGGGAACGTCCTGAGGGTTCGGGGCGCGATTCGCGCCGAAAAGAGCAACGGCGACGCACGTCGCGTCCCCGCGGAACGAGCCTATCGCGATTGCGAGGCGCGCTTCTCCTTCACCGAACTGGCGTAGACGTCGACGTATTCCTGGCCGCTCAGACCGCGCAGATCGTAGACGAGTTCGTCCGTCACGGAACGCAACACGAACCGATCGCCCTCGAGCCCCTCGAAGCGGCTGAAGTCGACCGGCTCGCCGAGGATGATGCCGATGCGCCGGACCTTGGGCAGTCGGGAGCCGATCGGCATCACGTGCTCGGTGCCGATCATGGCGACGGGGATCACGGGGACGCCGGCTTCGAGCACCATGCGGGCCACGCCCGTGCGACCCCGGTAGAGCTTGCCGTCGGGGCTGCGGGTGCCCTCGGGGTAGATGCCGAGGATCTTGCCCTCGCCGAGCACGCGAAGGCCCGTCTCGAGCGAGGCCTCCGAAGCCTTGCCGCCGGAACGGTCGATCGGCAGTTGGCCCGCGGCCTGGAAGAAGACCTTCGTCGCCCAGCCCTTCAAGCCCTTGCCCGTGAAGTACTCGCTCTTGGCGAGGAAGACGACCGGGCGGTCGACGATGAGCGGCAGGAAGATCGAGTCGATGAACGAGAGGTGGTTCGACGCGAGCACGACCGCGCCCTCTTTCGGCACGTTCTCGAGGCCGACGACCCACGGCCGGAAGATCGAGAGGAGGATCGGGCCGATCACGAGGTTCTTCATGATCCAGTAGAACAACGCGAACCCCCTTCCCTCTGCAGCACCGACTCAGCCTAGCGTCGCGGGACTCCGGCGTGCTCGTCGACCCACACGCGGGCGAGGTCGGCCGCGCCGACCACCCCGGCGTCGTTGACGAGTTCGGCGATCACGAAGTCGGGCTCGGGGTGATAGCCGCGAGCAGGCAGGTGCTCGAGGTAGGCCGACCGGATCGGCTCCAGCAGGAGCTCGCCGGCGACGGAGACGCCGCCGCCGAAGACGAATCGCTGCGGGTCGAGCACGGCCGACAGGCTCGCGGCCGCCTGGCCGAGCCAGTGGCCGAGCTGGCGCAGCGCTGCGACGGCGCCGGCGTCGCCCGCGGCGATGAACTCGCCGACGAGGCGCCCGTCGAGCTCGCCGTGCTCGGCTCGCGCGCGTGCCAGGCCCTGGCCGATGCCGCCGGCGTCGGCGATCTCGTTCGCCATGCGAAGCAGTGCCCGCCCGGAACCGTACTGCTCGATGCATCCGCGCTGGCCGCACCCGCAGGCGAGACCGTCGGGGACGACGCGCAGGTGACCGAGCTCCGCTCCCGCACCGAACCCGCCGCGGAAGAGGCGGTCGCCCGCGACGATCGCGCCGCCGACGCCGGTGCCGATCGTCAGCATGACCATGTCGCTCACGAGTCGCCCGGCGCCGAACCGGAACTCGGCCCAGCCCGCCGCGTTGGCGTCGTTGTCGACGACGACGGCCGTGCCGACCCGCGCCTCGAGCTTCTCGCGGAAGGGTTCGTTGCGCCAGTCGATGTTGGGCGCGTAGTACACCGTCGACTGGGCTGCGTCGACGAAGCCGGCCGCCGCGACGCCGATCGCGACGATCTCCTCGGTCGCGCGGGCGCGGAGCGACTCGATCATCTGCACGACCGCATCTTCGAGCAGCGTCGCGTCGCCGGCGGGCGTCGGCACGCGGTCGCTCGCGACGATGTTGCCGAGCTGGTCGACGATCGCGCCCGCGATCTTCGTTCCGCCGATGTCGATACCGATCGCATGCACCGGAAGCCTGCCTTTCAGAAGGAGGAAGAAGCGTGATGGAGCTGAGACCTGGGGCGGCCGCGAGCAACGACTAGAGTGTAATGGACCCCAATGCCGAGGTTCGCGCTGGTGCCCGAGCCGCGTGCAACCCTCCCGGTGCCGAAGGAGCTACCGTGATCGAATTCGCTACCCCACCCGTGGTCGCAGCAGACCCAGAAGCGAACACCACCGACCTGCTGGTCGATCGCGTCGCCGCGACACCCGACTCCGTGCTGTTCTCGCTCCCCACCGCCGACGGCGGCTGGTCGCCGGTCACGACGAAGGAGTTCTACGATCAGGTGATCGCCCTCGCGAAGGGCCTCGTCGCCGCCGGCATCCAGCCCGGCGACAAGATCGGCCTGATGTGCAAGACCCGGTACGAGTGGACCCTGATCGACTTCGCGACCTGGTTCGCCGGCGCGGTGCTGGTGCCGATCTACGAGACGAGCTCGCCCTCGCAGGTGCGGTGGAACCTGAGCGACTCGGGCGCGATCGCCGTCATCGTCGAGACGCCCGACCACTTCGCCCGGTTCGACGAGGTGCACCCCGACCTCCCCGCCATCCGCGGCGTCTGGCAGATCGACCTCGGCGACCTCGACAAGCTCGTCGCCGGCGGCACCGAGGTGACCGACGAAGAGATCGAACGTCGTCGCAACCTCGCCGTCGGCTCCGACATCGCGACGCTCATCTACACCTCCGGCTCGACCGGCAAGCCCAAGGGCTGCGTGCTGACGCACTCGAACTTCGTCGAGCTCTCCCGTAATTCCGCGGTCGCGCTCAACGAGGTCGTGCTCGATCCGAACGGCGCCTCCACGCTCCTCTTCATCACGACGGCTCACGTGTTCGCCCGCTTCATCGCGGTGCTCTCGGTGCACGCCGGCGTGCGTGTGGGGCACCAGGCCGACACGAAGCAGTTGCTGCCCTCGCTCGCGAGCTTCAAGCCGACCTTCCTCCTCGCAGTGCCGCGGGTGTTCGAGAAGGTCTACAACGCGTCGGAGCAGAAGGCCGAAGCCGGCGGCAAGGGCAAGATCTTCCGCGCGGCCGCCGAGGCCGCGGTGGCGTACTCGATGGCGAAAGAGGCGGGCTCGGTGCCGCTCGGCCTCAAGCTCAAGTTCGCGGTGCTCGACCGGCTCGTGCTCTCCAAGCTCCGCGCGGCAATGGGCGGCAACGTCAAGTACGCGGTGTCGGGCTCCGCGCCGCTCGGCCCGCGACTCGGCCACTTCTACCACGCGCTCGGCATCACGATCCTCGAGGGCTACGGGCTCACCGAGTCGACCGCGCCCGCGACGGTCAACCTGGCGAACAAGTCGAAGATCGGCACCGTCGGTCCTCCCCTCCCTGGCGTCGCGGTGCGCCTCGCCGACGACGGCGAAGTGCAGATCAAGGGCATCGACGTCTTCAAGGAGTACTGGAAGAACCCCGAGGCCACGGCCGAGGCGTTCGACGGCGAGTGGTTCAAGACGGGCGACATCGGCTCGTTCGACGCCGATGGATTCCTCACCATCACGGGCCGCAAGAAGGAGATCATCGTCACGGCCGGAGGCAAGAACGTCTCCCCCGCCGCGCTCGAGGACCCGATTCGCGCGAACCCGCTGGTCGGTCAGGTCGTGGTCGTCGGCGACAAGAAGCCGTTCATCTCGGCGCTCATCACCCTCGACCCCGAGATGCTCCCGGTCTGGCTCAACAACAACAGTGAAGACGCCGGCATGACGATTGAAGAGGCCACCGTCAACCCGGCGGTACTCGCCGAGGTGCAGCGCGCCATCGACGCCGCCAACGAGACAGTGTCGCGCGCGGAGTCGATCCGCAAGTTCACGCTCCTGCCGATCGAGCTCACGGAGGCCAGCGGCCACCTGACGCCGAAGCTCAGCATCAAGCGCAACATCATCCTCGAGGACTTCGCTCCGAACATCGAGGCGATGTACTCCGGTGCGCCGATGACCGAGGGTCACTCGATCGCCCACTGAGCACACGCTCGCATGACGAAGGCCTCGCGGAATCCGCGAGGCCTTCGTCATGCGTGAGCTCAGAACCAGTCGGACTCGCGCACTTCCTTCATCGCGAGGCGGCGCTCCGCCTTCTCGAGGCGGTCGAGGTAGAGCAGCCCGTCGAGGTGGTCGGTCTCGTGCTGCAGCGCCTGCGCCATGAGCCCGGTGCCCGAGATCTCGATCTCGTTGCCGTCGAGGTCGATGCCGCGCACTCGAGCGAACGGATGCCGCGGCGTCTTGTGCCAGAGCCCCGGCACTGAGAGGCATCCCTCGTCGATCAGTTCCTTCTCGCCCGTGACCTCGAGCTCGGGGTTCAGGATGTAGCCGACCTCGCCGTCGACGTTGTAGCTGAACGCGCGCAGGTTCACCCCGATCTGGGATGCCGCGACACCGGCACGGCCGGGCAGCCTGACGCTGTCGAGGAGGTCGGCGACGAGCCCGCGCACGCGATCGTCGACCTGTTCGACGGGGGCGGAGACGGTCTTCAAGACAGGGTCGCCGAACAGGCGAATGGGGCGTTCCGGCAAGGGTTCTCCGTTTCAGTGCTCGCGCTCGGCGGGCATGCCTTCCACCACGAGCGCCGCGAGCTCTCGAGCCGCGTGCTGGGTGACGGGTCGCAGCTCGTGCCAGTTCACGACGGAACCTGCAGCGAGCTGGGGGTCGTACGGAATGCGGACGATGTCGCGCACCCTCGATTGGAAGTGCGCCTCGATCTCGTCGACCTTGACGAGGTGCGTGCCCTGCGTGGCGAGGTTGATGGCGACGACCGCGTTGCGCACGAGCTCGCCGTAGCCGTTGGCCTCGAGCCACGTGAGGGTCTCGGAGGCGAGCCGTGCCTCGTCGACGCTGCCGCCGGAGACGATGACGACGGAGTCGGCCCGCTGCAGCGTGGCCCGCATGACGGAGTGCACGATGCCCGTGCCGCAGTCGGTGAGCACGATCGAGTAGTAGCGTGCCGCGAGTCCGGCGACGACGTTGTAGTCGTTGTCGTCGAACGCCTCGGAGAGCGTCGGGTCGGTGTCGGACGCGAGGATGTCGAGACGAGTCTCGTCGCGGGAGACGAAGCGCGAGAAGTCGGTGTAGCCGCCGATCGACGAGGCCTTCGCCACGACATCGCGTACCGTCTCACGGGTCTGCCGGTCGACGCGTTCGGCGAGCGTGCCGCGGTCGGGGTTCGCATCGATCGCGATGATGCGGTCGTCACGAGCGTTGGCGAGCGCCATGCCGAGGAGCGCGGTGATCGTGGTCTTGCCGACGCCGCCCTTGCGCGTGAGCACCGGCACGAATCTCGCGCCGCCCTCGAACCGTCGCTGGATGCGCTGGCTCATGGCTTTGTAGGCCTGCACCTTCGGCGAATCGCCGAGGTTCACGAGGTGCAGGGAGGCCTCGTAGACGAGTCGGTTGAAACCGCCCTGCGGCGCCGGCCTCGTCGTGCGGTTGAGGTCGATGAGCCGATCGGCGGTGAGCGAATCGGCGGTCTCGGGCACCTCGGCCGGCACGGCGGGTTCGCCCGGCACGTCGACGATCGCGACGTGGCTGCCGGTGTCGGTGCTCACGCGCTCGCGCCGGGTCTTCGTGGCGTCGGCGGCGAGCAGGGCGCTGTAGGGCGACGGTTCGCGACGCGACGCTCCGCGATAGCCGCTGCCGGCCAGGGCCGGGGTGATGACCTCGACCGAGGTGGTGCTCGCACCGCCGCCGACCAGGCTGCCGGGGTTGACCGCGACGTCGTCGATGGCCACGGCCACCTCGTCGTCGGGCATCTCGTGCACCGGCGCGGGGGGCAGGTCGACCCGAACGCTCGGGTTCTCTCCGGTATCGCCGGCCGAGTGCGCGCCGGACACCGCCGACCTGCGGGCTCGGTCGAGTGCGGACGTACCCGCACCGGACGATCGACGCGACGCAGTGCCGTCGTTGAGATTCTCTTCAGTCACCGATACCCCTCCTCATCAGTGCCAACCGCTCCCCAGCCTAGCGCGGGCGACCGCAGTGCGAGGGCGCGCCGCCTAGCGAGGGCGCACCACCACGAGGAGGTCGCCCGCTTCGACCTGCTGCGTCTTGGGGATCGCAACACGTTCGACCACGCCCGCGATCGGCGAGGTGATGGCGGCCTCCATCTTCATCGCCTCGATCGAGGCGACGCTCTGGCCGGCCGCGATCTCGGCGCCGGCCTCGACCTGCAGGGTCACGACGCCCGAGAACGGAGCGGCGATCTGCCCGGGCTGCGAGGCATCCGCCTTCTCTGCGGCGCGGGTCTCGACGACGATCGAGCGATCGCGCACGAAGACCGGGCGGAGCTGCCCGTTCAGGATGGTCATGACGGTGCGCATGCCCTTGTCGTCGGCCTCGCCGATCGCCTCGAGGCCCGCGTAGAGCTTCACCCCGGTCGCGATCTCGACGACGTGCTCCGCGCCCTGGCGGAGCCCGTACAGGTAGTCGGCGGTGTCGACGACCGACAGGTCGC
The DNA here is from genome assembly GCF_036576125.1 of Agromyces sp. CCNWLW203. Taxonomy (NCBI): domain Bacteria; kingdom Bacillati; phylum Actinomycetota; class Actinomycetes; order Micrococcales; family Microbacteriaceae; genus Agromyces; species Agromyces sp. CCNWLW203. The sequence continues at coordinate 217,714 of NZ_JAZHYX010000006.1, forward strand.
CGAACAGTTCGCGGATCTGCTCGTACTGGCGGGTCGGTGCCGGGAAGAGGAGCGCGTTCAGCATCGCCCGACGGGTCGTGCTGTCGGCCTCGAGGGCCTCGCGCTGGTCGGTCGTGAGCTCGGTCACGCCGATGCGGACGTCTTTGCCGGCGAGGACCTTCGTGCGGAACGGCTCGGGCCATCCGCCGGGCAGGTCGCCGAGCTCGCCGGCCATGAAGCCGATCACCGAGTCGGGCACATCGTACTTCTCGGGGTTCGCCGCGAAGTCGTCGGGGTCGGCCTTGACCGCAGCGAGGTGCAGGGCGAGGTCGCCGACGACCTTCGATGAGGGCGTGACCTTCGGCACCCGGCCGAGGATGCGGTCGGCCGCGGCGTACATGTCCTCGATGAGCTCGAAGTCGTCGGCGAGGCCCAGGGCGATGGCCTGCTGGCGGAGGTTCGAGAGCTGACCACCGGGGATCTCGTGGTGGTAGACGCGACCCGTGGGGCCGGGCAGGCCCGACTCGAACGGACGGTACAGTCGGCGCACGGCCTCCCAGTAGGGCTCGAGGTCGGAGACCGCATCGAGCGAGATGCCCGTGTCGCGCTCGGTGTGGGCGAGCGCCGCGACGAGCGACGATGCGGAAGGCTGACTCGTGGTGCCCGCCATCGGTGCGCTCGCGACGTCGACCGCGTCGACTCCCGCCCGGCTCGCGGCGAGGAGCGTCGCCAACTGGCCACCGGCCGTGTCGTGGGTGTGCAGGTGCACGGGAACGTCGAAGCGCTCGCGCAGGGCGCCGACGAGCTTCTCCGCGGCTGCCGGGCGAAGGAGCCCGGCCATGTCCTTGATCGCGAGCACGTGCGCGCCCGCGCCGACGATCTGGTCGGCGAGCCCGAGGTAGTAGTCGAGGGTGTAGAGATCTTCGGCGGGATCGAGCAGATCACCCGTGTAACAGAGCGCAACCTCGGCGACCGCGTGGCCCGTCGAGAGCACCGAGTCGATCGCCGGACGCATCTGCGAGACGTCGTTCAGTGCATCGAAGATGCGGAAGATGTCGACACCCGTCGCAGCGGCCTCGCGCACGAACGCGTCGGTGACCTCGGTCGGGTACGGCGTGTAGCCGACCGTGTTGCGGCCGCGCAGCAGCATCTGGATGTTGATGTTCGGCAAGGCCTCGCGAAGGGCCGCAAGCCGCTCCCACGGGTCTTCGCCGAGGAAGCGGAGGGCGACGTCGTACGTCGCACCGCCCCAGGCCTCGACCGAGAGGAGTTCGGGCGTCATGCGCGCGACGTAGGGCGCCACGGCCACGAGGTCGCGCGTTCGCACGCGGGTCGCGAGCAGCGACTGGTGCGCGTCGCGGAACGTGGTCTCGGTGACCGCGAGGGGCGTCTGCTCACGCAGGGCCTTCGCGAACCCCGCCGGGCCGAGCTCGAGCAGGCGCTGGCGCGAACCCGCGGGTGCCGGAGCCGAGAGGTCGATCACGGGCAGCTTCTCGGCGGGGCTGACCGTCGTCGGCGCCGCTCCGTTCGGCTGGTTCACCGTGACATCCGCGAGCCAGTTGAGGATCTTGGTGCCGCGGTCCTTCGACACGCGACCGCGAAGCAGCTGCGGGCGCTCGTCGATGAACGAGGTGCTGAGGTCGCCGGCGACGAACGCTGGGTCTTCGAGCACGGCCTGCAGGAAGGGGATGTTCGTCGAGACGCCGCGGATGCGGAACTCGGCGAGGGCGCGCTTGGCACGCGCGACGGCGGCCGGGTAGTCGCGGCCGCGGCAGGTCAGCTTGGCGAGCATCGAGTCGAAGTGCGGGCTGATCTGGGCGCCCGGGTTGATCGTGCCGCCGTCGAGGCGGATGCCGGCGCCGCCGGGCGAGCGGTAGGTCGTGATCTTGCCCGTGTCGGGGCGGAACCCGGCGGTCGGGTCTTCAGTCGTGATGCGGCACTGGAGCGCGGCGCCGCGGAGCCGGATCGAGTCCTGCTGCAGGCCGAGCTCGGCGAGCGACTCCCCCGCCGCGATGCGGATCTGGGAGACGACGAGGTCGACGTCGGTGACCTCTTCGGTGACCGTGTGCTCGACCTGGATGCGCGGGTTCATCTCGATGAACACGTGCTCACCGGCCCGCTCGCCCGCGGTGTCGAGCAGGAACTCGACGGTGCCGGCGTTGACGTACCCGATCGACTTCGCGAACGCGATCGCGTCGCGGTAGAGCGACTGGCGCACCTCGTCGGAGAGGTTCGGGGCCGGAGCGATCTCGATGACCTTCTGGTGCCTGCGCTGCACCGAGCAGTCGCGCTCGAAGAGGTGCACGGTCTCACCCGAGGCATCCGCGAGCACCTGGACCTCGATGTGACGAGGACGGAGCACTGCCTGCTCGAGGAACATCGTCGGGTCGCCGAAGGCGCTGTCGGCCTCGCGCATGGCCTCTTCGAGCGCCGCCCGGAGGTCGTCCTTCGTGGCCACGCGGCGCATGCCGCGACCGCCGCCGCCGGCGACCGCCTTCGCGAAGATCGGGAATCCGACCTCGTCGGCCTGGGCGACGAGCTCTTCGATGTCGCGCGACGGCGGGGTCGACTTCAGCACCGGCACGCCCGCGGCGATCGCGTGTTCCTTGGCCGTGACCTTGTTGCCCGCCATCTCGAGCACGCGCTTGGGCGGGCCGATGAAGGTGATGCCCGCGGCCTCAGCCGCCTGCGCGAGCTCGGGGTTCTCGGAGAGGAAGCCGTAGCCGGGGTAGATCGCGTCGGCGCCCGAGAGCTGCGCGACGCGGATGATCTCGGCGACGTCGAGGTAGGCCCGCACGGGGTGACCCGGCTCACCGATCTGGTACGCCTCGTCGGCCTTCAACCGGTGCAGGGAGTTGCGGTCTTCGAACGGATACACCGCGACGGTCTTCGCACCGAGCTCGACGGCGGCACGGAACGCCCGAATGGCGATCTCGCCGCGATTGGCAACCAGGATCTTCGTGAACATGCAGACCTTTCAGACTGGATTCCCCACAGCGAACGTTTAGGTTTCGCCCAAGCAATAGAGGTAGCGTATCTGTTCGTGCACGTACTCAGCGTCAGTTCCCTCAAGGGCGGTGTCGGCAAGACCACCGTCACCCTCGGGCTGGCGTCGGCGGCCTTCGCGCGCGGCGTCCGCACCCTCGTGGTCGATCTCGACCCGCAGTCGGATGTGTCGACCGGGATGGACATCCAGGTGGCCGGCCACCTCAACGTCGCCGATGTGCTCGCCTCCCCCAAGGAGAAGATCGTGCGCTCGGCGATCGCGCCGAGCGGCTGGGCCCGCTCGAACCCGCAGTCGACGATCGACGTCATGATCGGCAGCCCGTCGGCGATCAACTTCGACGGGCCGCATCCGTCGATCCGCGACATCTGGAAGCTCGAAGAGGCGCTCGCCAACGTCGAGGCCGACTACGAGCTCGTGCTGATCGACTGCGCTCCGTCGCTGAACGCACTGACTCGCACGGCGTGGGCCGCGAGCGACCGCGTCGCCGTCGTGACCGAGCCCGGCCTCTTCTCCGTCGCCGCCGCCGACCGCGCCCTCCGGGCGATCGAGGAGATCCGCCGAGGCCTCTCGCCGAGACTCCAGCCGCTCGGCATCATCGTGAACCGCGCGCGCGTGCAGTCGCTCGAGCACCAGTTCCGAATCAAGGAGCTGCGTGACATGTTCGGTCCGCTCGTGCTCTCCCCCCAGCTGCCCGAGCGCACCTCCCTGCAGCAGGCGCAGGGCGCGGCGAAGCCGCTGCACATGTGGCCCGGCGAGAGCGCCGAAGAGATGTCGTCGAACTTCGACCAGCTGCTGGAGCGCGTGCTGCGCACGGCTCGCATCGGCGAGTTCGCCGGCCTGCCGCTCGAGGCGCCGAGCCCGACCGTCTGAGTCTGCGCGAGCGTCGTCGTCAGACGGCGAGCGTCGTCGTCAGACGGTGCCGTCGATCGTGCGACGGAGCCGTCGTGAGTGACCGACGAGGACGTCGTACTATGACCGACGAATGTGTCGACGTATGACAGATGCGTCGGCGTGAACGGGTCTCAGGAGATCTTGCGCGAGCGCACGCCGCGGCGCGCGGCGAGTTCGTCCATCGGATCGGCCGGCTGCGTGCCGATCTCGACCAGCGTGGACTCGACTTCACGGAGCACCTTGCCCACGGCGATGCCGAACACGCCCTGGCCGCGGTTGACGAGGTCGATGACCTCGTCGTCGGACGTGCAGAGATACACGCTCGCGCCGTCGCTCATGAGCGTCGTCTGAGCGAGGTCGTCGATGCCGGCCTCGCGCAACTGGGTCACCGCTGTGCGGATCTGCTGCAATGAGATGCCGGTGTCGAGCAATCGCTTGACGAGCTTCAGCACGAGGATGTCGCGGAAGCCGTAGAGCCGCTGCGAACCCGAGCCCGCGGCGCTGCGCACCGTGGGCTCGACGAGTTGCGTGCGCGCCCAGTAGTCGAGCTGACGGTAGCTGATGCCGGCGGCACGGGCCGCGACCGCGCCGCGATAGCCCGTCGCATCGTCGTGCTCAGGCATGCCGTCGGTGAACAGCAACCCGAGGTCGTACCGCGAGCGTGGAGTCCGGTCGAGCTCACTCATCGGATCCGCCCCTCACTCTCGCGTCGGCACCCCGTCGGCGCGAGTTCCACGCTACCGAGGGCGGCAGGCTCTGTCGAACACATCCGGCCGAACGTCACGGCGTGTCGCGAGATCATCGTGCAAGTCGGCCGAGCGAGGCCCGGACGACACTGGCGTGCACGGCCTCGAGATGGCCGGCGAGCTCGAGACCGCGCTCGAGCGCACGGGCCTTGTCGGCGGCATCCGCTCGGCGCGACGGCGCGATCGCGCGCTCGACGAGCGCCGCTTCGCGCTCAGCGGCCGCACGCACGCCGCGGAGGTGGCGGGGTTCGATGCCGACGGCCCTGAGCGCCACGAGCGAGCGGAGCACCCCGAGCGCCTCGTCGCCGTAGTACTCGGCGGCGGGAAGGAGCGACGCGGAAACGGCATCGCCGAGCAGCGCCGCCGTGGCCCCCGCCTCGGCGATGAGTTCGTCGCGCCGGAACCGGCGCGCGCCGGCGAGGAAGGACGCAGCGCTCGTGGCGCCCGGCAGCGCAGGCGTCTCGCCCGCATCGATCGCCTCGAGGTGGGTTCGGATCACCTTCAGTGGCAGGTAGTGATCGCGTTGCATCGAGAGCACGACCGTGATGCGCTCGACGTCGGCCGCCGAGAACTTGCGGTAGCCGGCCGCGGTGCGCGCGGGAGCGACGAGGCGCTGTTCTTCGAGGAACCGCAGCTTCGACGGGGTCAGATCGGGGAACTCGGGCTGAAGCCGTGCCAGCACCTGACCGATGCCCAGCAATGGCGCCTGACCGCTCGCGCGCGTGGACGCAGCGGGAGTTGCCACTAGTCGCTCGCCACCGGAGCCAGGTCGCGCCGCGAGGCGTAGAACGTCAGCCGGAACTTGCCGATCTGCACCTCTGCGCCGTCGCTCAGCAGCGCCGTCTCGATGCGGACTCCGTCGAAGTAGGTGCCGTTCAGCGAACTGAGATCGCGGACCTCGAACGCCGAACGGTGCCGGACGAACTCCGCGTGCTTGCGGGAGACGGTCACGTCGTCGAGGAAGATGTCGGCATCGGGATGACGACCCACGACGGTCACATCGGTGTCGAGGAGGAACCGGGCGCCGCTGTTCGGGCCGCGTCGCACGATGAGCAGCGCGGAACCCGAAGGCAGCGCAGCGATCGCCTCCTGCTCTTCGGCCGTGACGTCGGCGTCGAGCGCGCTGAGCTGCGCGGCCGCCTCACGGCTGAAGCCGATGGTCGTGTCGGTCGCGCCGCCGACCGCAGCGTGCGTCGACGTGGTCGTCGACGGCTCGCTCCCGGTCTCAGCACCACCGGCCTGAGTGTTGTCGCTATCCGCCACACTAACCTCCCTGTTCCAGCGTATCCGATCGCGGCTCGTCCGCCACCCGCGGGATGCGGATGACGCGAGCGGTTTCGATCGCGTAGATGATGCCCGCCCACCAGTACAGGAACGCACCCCACAGGGTGATCGCCCAGCCGATCGGCTGACTGACGACGGCGACGGCGGGGAAGGCGAGGCCGAGCATGATCACCGGCAGGCCGAAGAACAGCGCGAAGGTCGCCACCTTGCCGAGTTGATGCACGGGCAGCGGCCCGAATCCGTGGTTCGCGAGCACGACGCCGAGCACGAGAAGGAAGACGTCGCGGGCAACGATGACGATGACGATCCACCAGGGCACGAGATCCTGTGCGGCCAGGCCGACGAGCGCGGCGAAGATGTACAGCCGGTCGGCGGCGGGGTCGAGCAGTTGCCCGAGTCGGGTCACCTGCCCGAGCCGGCGCGCGAGATAGCCGTCGAGCAGGTCGCTGAGGCTTGCGACGACGAGCACGACGAGCGAGACCATGTAGTCGCCGCGCACGATGAAGACGAGGAAGACCGGAACGAGTGCCAGCCGGAGCATGCTGAGGATGTTCGGGATCGTCCAGATCTCCGAACCGACCTCCCCCGAGCGTTCCCCAGCCACGTTCCGATCCTATCGATCCGTAGAATGCCGACATGGGTCCGCTCGTCGTGTGTCTCGTCATCTGCGCCTCGATCACGCTCGCGACCTGGGTCGCGTCGATCGCGACCCAGGAGTATTCGTGGGTCGACCGAATCTTGTCGATCGCGCCGATCGTCTACGTGTGGGTCTTCGCCGTCGCGTCGGAGTACGACGGGCGACTCGTGCTCATGGCGGTGCTGGTCACCGCATGGGGCATCCGCTTGACCTTCAATTTCGCGCGGAAGGGCGGGTACCGGCCGGGCGGTGAGGACTACCGCTGGGCGGTGCTGCGAGGGCGGATGTCGCGTGCCGGGTTCGCCGCGTTCAACCTGCTGTTCATCTCGATCTACCAGAACGCGGTCATCCTGCTGTTCTGCCTCCCGGCGGCGACGGTGTTCGACGCCGGCGACGGCGTGCCGCTCGGCGCGGCCGACGTGGTGCTCGCGGGCGTCTTCCTCGGCCTCCTCGCGGGCGAGACCGCGGCCGACCAGCAGCAGTGGGTGTTCCACCGGTGGAAGACCGCCGAGCGGGCCGCCGGCCGCACCCCGCAGCCGGGATTCCTGCAGTCGGGGCTGTTCCGCTTCTCCCGCCACCCCAACTTCTTCTTCGAGCAGGCCCAGTGGTGGGTCTTCTACGGCTTCGCCGTCGCCGCAACCGGCGCCTGGCTGCACTGGTCGGTCGCGGGAGCGGTGCTGCTCACGACACTCTTCATCGGCTCGACGATCTTCACCGAGTCGATCACCCGTGGGAAGTACCCCGAGTACGACGACTACCGGGCCCGCACCTCGCCGATCGTGCCGTGGTTCCCGCGGCGATCGCCGGCGCTGGTCGACGAGCGCGGCGTCTGACGAAGCGGGCGCCCGAGCGCCGTCTCAGAGACGCGCCTCGAGCACTGTCCAGGCTTCGGCGAATCGCGGATGCAGCGGCACCTCGGTCACCCGATCGATCGCGATCCAGCGGAGCTCGATGCTCTCGGGATCGCTGACGACGGGCGCGAAGCGCTCGGCGGCATCGGCGACGACCGTCGTGTACGACCAGTACCCGAGGTCGAGCACCGTGCTGAACCGCACGGCGAGCAGCGCGGGCGGCACGCCGGCCTCCTCGCCGGCTTCGCGGATCGCGGCCTCCTCAGCGCTCTCGTGCTCGTGCCGCGCTCCGCCCGGCATGCCCCACGTGCCGCCGAAGTGGCTCCAGAGCGCACGATGCTGCAGCAGGACCTCCCGCCTGGGACTGACGACCAGGAGGCCGGCCGCGCCGTACCGGCCCCAGTACTTCGCACCATCGGGGCCCACGACCCATTCGTCGCCGCTCGCTCCGCTCATGACTCCAGCATGACGTACGAACCTCGCCGCGACGTCACGGCCGTAGGCTGTTGGCATGAACGGCGAGTCCCCTGTGCGCGTCGACGCCTGGCTCTGGGCGGTGCGGCAGTTCAAGACGCGATCCGCCGCCACGTCGGCATGCCGGGCCGGGCACGTGCGGGTGAACGGCGAACGGGCGAAGGCGGCCCAGTCGGTGCGACCCGGCGACGAGGTGCGCGTGCGCGTCGACGGGTTCGATCGCATGCTCGTCGTGCGTCAGACGCTCGTCAAGCGGGTGTCGGCGGCGATCGCGGCCACGGCGGTCGACGACCGCACACCTCCCCCGCCGCCGCGCGAGACCGTTGCGATCGTCGCGACGCGCGACCGCGGCGCCGGGCGCCCGACGAAGCGAGAACGCCGCGACCTCGAGCGCCTGCGCGGTCGCTGACCGACTGCGGCGTAGCCTGATCGGGTGCACACCGATCTCACCCACGAACCCGACGCCCGCCGATACGTGCTGCGAGTCGACGGAGACATCGCGAGCGTGCTCGACTACCGGGAGCTCGGCGACTCCGTCGCATTCACCCGCACGTTCACGAATCCGCCGTATCGCGGCAGCGGACTGGCCGGCGAACTGGTCGCGTTCGCGGTCGACGATGTCGAGGCGAACTCGACCAGGCGCATCGTGCCGAGCTGCTGGTACGTGGGCGAGTGGTTCGATCGGCACCCCGATCGGGCGGGACTCCTCGACCCGCGCACCGTCTGAACAGCGGCAGCAGACCACCGCGACGCCCGGCCGGCGACGGAGATTCCGTCGCTCAGCTCAGGCGCCGCTGCAGGTCAGCGCTTGCGGTGCGTGGCCTCGGTCACCGCGTCGCTGTTCGACCGGTTCTCGACCTTGGCCTTCTTGTCGGCGCGCTTCTCTTTGAGGGTCTTGCTGGCAGCCGTCTTGGACGACGACTTCTTCGGCGACTTGTCTGACATTGAGTGACGCCCTTTGATCGGAGGCCTGGGCGGCCCCGTGCCGCAACCCTACGCGAGATCCTCTCGGGTCAGTACCAGTTCATCGACTGCGAGTGCGACCACGCGCTGCACGGCGTGCCGTAGCCGCGCGCGATGTAGTCGAGGCCCCAACTGATCTGGGTCGCCGCGTTGGTCTGCCAGTCGGAGCCGGCGGAGGCCATCTTGCTGCCGGGCAGCGACTGAGGGATGCCGGTGGCACCGCTCGACGCATTGTAGGCGGTGTACGACCAGCCCGACTCCTTCTGCCACAGCTGGCTCAGGCACTGGAACTGCGAATCGTTCCAGCCGTACTTCGACGATGCGAGCGATCGGGCCGTCGCCTTCGCCCCTTCTGGCGTGTTCGCCTGGGCGAGGGCCGCTGCAGCGGCGGCGGCCTGCTCGGCCTGCACGCGGTCGAACTCGGCGGCGGCGGCAGCGGCGCGCTCCGTCTCGGCCCGGGTCTGCTTCGTCAGGTCCACGATCGAGTCGATCGGGAGGCGCTCGTACTCACCGAGCGAGGCGACGGATGCCGCGAGCCCGCTGGAGTCGATCTTGCCGTCGACGGCGGCGAGCGTGGCGCTCGCGACCGTGAGAGTGTCCTGTGCACTGTGGCGCGTGCGTGCCTCGGCGATCGCGCTGTAGGCGCCGAGCTGCTCGGAACGGAGGCCCGTCGACTCGGTGAGCGCGGTCGTCTCGGCGATGCTCGCCTGCGTGCTGATCGCCGACTGCACGGTGAACCCGGTGCCGACGATGAGGCCGGCGGCCACGACGGCGCCGGCTGCGATGAGCCGCTTGCGCCCGATACGGCGCTTTCGGATGCTGCGGCGAGGGCGTGATTCGGGGGCGGTTTCGGTTTCGGGCGTGGTGATGTCGTTGCGCATAGGTTCTGGGGTGCTCGGCTGAGGTGGGGGACGCCCCCGAGCGAGGGCAGAAGTCAGACACTCTGCCCGGTGTTTCTGAAGGGTTCCTCACTTCTTCCTGTGCAGACCATGAGGATGGCGCCCCAGGGCCGCGATACTGGGAGGATGCCCAGCGACACTCCCCCGGCTCGCCCGACCAGCGAGGCTCGCTGCCCCTGCCGCAGCGGAGACGCGTTCGGGCAGTGCTGCGGCCCACTCCTCGCACGCACCGCCGCGGCGCCGACCGCCGTGCAGCTGATGCGCTCGCGCTACACCGCCTTCGCGGTCGGCGACGCCGAGTACCTCAGCGCGACCTGGCACCCCGAGACGCGACCGATCGATCTCGACCTCGACGACGAGACGAGCTGGCTCGCGCTCGAGATCGTGGCGACCGAGCGCGGCGGTCCGTTCGATCGCGACGGCGAGGTCGAGTTCCGCGCCACGTATCGTTCCGATGGTGAGCGCGGGGTACTGCACGAGCGAAGCCGATTCCTCCGCGAGGGCGGCCGGTGGTTCTACGTCGACGGCGACACCTGAGCGCGACGAGCCCGCGGCCGGCCGAGACCAGCTTCAGCCGCGATCGGCCTCCGTGCCGAATCCGTCGCGCAGGGCGCGCTCCTCAGAACCCTCGAGCTCTTCGAAGACGGTGATCTGGAGCCCCGCGGGCGCATCGAGCCGCGAGTTGAGGGAGCGCCACGGCGTCTCGACGGGTTCCGCGACGACGGACGCGCCGGCGCCGGCGAGCCGGCGGGTGGTGCCCGCGCCATCCGTCACCTCGAAGGCGAGCCGGATGCGCTGGCTGGGGCGGCCGCCGGCCTCGAGCTCGTCGATCACGCGCTTGTGCGTCGGGTTCGCGATCTCGAGCGTCGCCCGGCCTGCCTCGAGGATCGTCACCCGGTCGTCACCGCCCTCGGCGTAGGCCATGAGCTCGGGCATGCCGAGCGCGTCGCGGTAGAACGCAACGGCTTGTTCGTAGTCCTCCGCCTCGATCACGACTCGGAGTTGCAGGACCGGTGGCTGCGCGGCATCCGTCATGCCTGCATCCTCGCAGATCGGGTCCCGCCAGAACGGGTCACACCGGGTCTGGTCGCGCCGGGTCAGGCCGCGTCGCGGGCGACGGGCCAGCACCGCGTCGTCACGCCGATGGCGTCCCACACGTTGATGACGATGATGAGCGAGATGAGTGCAGCCGTGCGCTCCTCGCCGAAGATCGCGGTCGCGGCGGTGACGTCCTCCTCGGGCACGTGGGTCTCAGAGAGTCGGGTGATCGATTCGGTGAGGTGGAGGGCGGCTCGTTCCGCCGCGGTGAACAGCCCGGAGTCGCGCCAGACCGCGACGGCGCGCAGCTTCTGCTCCGAGACTCCGGCGGTGCGCGCATCCTTCGAGTGCAGGTCGACGCAGTAGACGCATCCGTTGACCTGCGAGGCGCGGAGCCGCACCAGCTCGCGGAGCTGCGGGTCGAAGTCGACCCGGTCGAGTTCGGCGGTGGCGGCGTGATCGAGCGAGGCGACCGCGCGGGAGAAGCGGGGAACGATCGCGTCGAAGTCGAGGCGGACGGGGATGTCGACGAGTGCATCGGTGATGGTCATGGTGCAACGCTAGGCGGCGATCGGCCCACTGCTACAGTCCATTTCCATGAGAGATTCGCGGGCCATTCCGGGCCTCGACCTGCACCTCGACCTCGACCGGCACCGCAAGGCGGCGTCGCTCGAGGAGACGCTCCGCGACGCCGTGCGCGGCCGCCGCCTCGAGGCGGGCACCCGATTGCCCGCGAGTCGCACCCTCGCCGCCGACCTCGGCATCGCGCGCAACGTCGTCGCCGATGTCTACGGCCGGCTCGTGGCCGAAGGCTGGCTCGAGGCCCGTGTCGGCGCCGGTACCTGGGTCGCCGAGCGCGTGGGCGGCGCGGCTGCGACATCCGGCACCGAGCCGGCCGCCCTGCTCACGCGGCCCGGTCTCGACCTGCGCGGCGGCATTCCGGATGCCTCGTCGTTCCCTCGCCGGGAATGGGCGACGGCCGCGCGGCGCGCGGCCCTCGACCTGCCCGCCTCCGCGTTCGGCTACGGGCCCCGGTTCGGCTCCCCCGCCCTGCGCGCCACGCTCGCCGAATACCTCGGTCGCACCCGCGGCGTGTGGGCGAACGGTGCGGGCATCGCCGTGACCCGGGGTTTCGGCGCAGCCCTTGCGACGGTCGCGCGTGCGCTCGTGTCACAGGGTGCTCGACGCATCGCCGTCGAGGAGTACGGCCACGAGGCGCATCGCGGCATCCTCCGCGCCGCGGGACTCGACGTCGTGGCACTCGCCGTCGACGAGGACGGCGCCGTCATCAGCGAGCTGGCCGGCCTCGCGGTCGATGCCGTCCTCCTGACGCCGGCGCACCAGTTCCCGACCGGAGTCGCGCTCTCGCCCTCGCGGCGCCTCGAGGTCGTCGCATGGGCGGAACGCTCCGGCGCTCTCGTCATCGAAGACGACTACGACGGCGAGTTCCGCTACGACCGTCGTGCGATCGGCGCGCTGCAATCGCTCGCCCCCGACCTCGTCGTCTACCTCGGCACGGCGTCCAAGAGCCTCGCACCTGCTGTCGGCCTCGGCTGGGCCGTGGTGCCCGAGCGCCTGGCCACGGGGTTCGCCGAGCAGGTCGCCGCGGTGAACGGCATCGCCGACGCGCTGAATCAGTCGACGCTCGACGCCTTCATGACGGCGCACGAGTACGACCGCACCGTGCGCCGTCGCCGCGCCGAGTATCGCTCACGCCGGCTGCTCCTCGAGGAACGCGTCGCCGATGCGCTCCCCGGATGCCGGGTCAGCGGCATGCGGGCCGGCCTGCACTGCCTCATCGAGTTGCCGGCCGGCGTCGACGAGCGCGCCGTCACGGGCGCCGCCGCTCAGCTCGGGGTGCGGTTCGACGGCCTCGGATCCTTCCGGCTCGACGCGTCGATTGGGAGGGCGCCGCGTGCGCGGCGACCGCCGGCAATGGTCGCCGGCTACGGAGCACCGGCGCCGCATCGCTTCGCAGCGGCCCTCGACCGGGCGATCGCCGCGATCCGCGCGGAACTCGGAACCTCGACCGCGACCGATCGATCCTGAGCCGATCGTCGTCCGAGTGCCCGCGCCAGGCCGCTCCGTCAGCGGTCGCGCGGGCGACCGTGCTCGTCGAAGAACGCCGCGAGGTGACCGGCGAGCAGTTCGGGCTCCTCGTGCGCCATGAAATGGCCGCCGGATGTCGCGGGATGCCAGACCCTGACATCGCTGCAGGCGCGCTCGGCGATGCTCCTCGGCATGTCCCGGATGATCGCCTCGGCGCTCAGCGTGAATCCGGCGGGCACCGTGATCATCGGTCGCGGCCCGTTCGCCGGGAAGTCGAAGTACTGGCGGAACGAAGTGCCGATCGAGCCGGTCGACCAGTAGAGGGTCGCGAGGGTGAGGAGCGTCTCGCGATCGAACCGGCGCTCGAGGTCGCCGCCGGCGTCGCTCCAGTCACGCAGCTTGTCGACGATCCATGCGAGCAATCCGGCCGGCGAATCGACGAGCGCCGCCCCGATCGTGTCGGGCCGAGTGCCCATGATGGCGCTGTAGCCGCCGTCGCCCTCGTCGAACTCGGCTTCGGCCTCGAGCAGCGCGCGCTCGGCGGGTGTCAGCGGTTCCGTGAAGTCCGCGGGGAACGGCGGGTGGATCATGTACAGGCCGAGCACGCGATCGGGATGCTTCGCGGCGATCCAAGCGGCAACGGTGCCGCCGATGTCGCCGCCGTAGACCCCGAACCGCAGATCGCCGAAGAGCTGCTGCATGAGCTCGGTCATCACGTCGGCCATGCGTTCCCGGGTCAGGGCGCCGTCGGGCAGCTCCGAGAAGAGGAAGCCCGGCATGGACGGGATCACGAGATCGAATCGGATGCCGCGGGCCTCGCCCGCCGCCCGGAGCGCCTCGGCGAGCGGCAGCATCTCGAGGAAGCTCGACGGCCAGCCGTGCATGAGGAGGAGCGGCACTGCCTCACCGTCGGGCGCACCGACACTCGTGCGCACGAAGTGGACCCCGGCGCCCTGCACCAGGGCCCGCCGGTGGTCGAGCTCGTTCAGGTTCGTCTCGATCGCACGCCAGTCGAAGGCCTCCGCCCACTCGGAGACGAGGCTCCCGAGATAGCCGGGATCGACTCCGGCGGCCCAGGGCCGACTGCTGCTCGCCTCGACGAATCGGCTGCGACGCAGTCGTTCGCGGAGGTCCTCGAGCTCGGCATCGGAGAGGTGGATGGTGAAGGGGTCCCCGTCGAAGGTCATGCCCCAGTCTCCCGTGCATCGTCGAGTGCGAGATACGCCCGCTCGACGGCACCGGCGAGACCTTCGACCGGCATCGACCAGTCGACATGAGCAGCGAGCGCCTCGGCCGGCGTCAGCCCCGCTGCGTGCGCTGCACGGAAGCGGTCGGCGATGACTCCGAGTTCGGCCGCCTGCCGCTCCACGAACGCGCGATCGACGACGCGGCCGTGCCCCGGCACCACGGGGTCATCTGGCCGCATGGCGGCGGCGAGGTCGACGAGCACGCCCGGCCAGCCGAGCGGGTAACTGCCCGAGCCGTACATCACCGGCCCCGACTCCTCGATGAGGTCGCCGAGGATCCAGACCCGCTCGTCGGGCACGAAGAGCACGAGATCGGTGTCGGTGTGCGCGGGCGGCTGCGGTCGCAGCTCCACGAGGCGGTCGCCGAGGTTCAGCGAGAGTGATTCGACGAGCGGATGCGTCGGGGGTGTCAGCTCCACGTCCGTCCACTGCCGCTCGGGCTCGCGCGCGGGGTCGGTGCGCCAGGCGGCGAGACGCGGTCCCTCGAACTCCGCGAAGTGGGCGGCGATGTTCGCATGGCCGTAGATCGCGGCATCCGTCGCCGTGCCCGGCCCGAAGACCTGGTTGCCGAACGTGTGGTCGAAGTGCGCATGGGTGTTCACGACCCAGCGCACCGGGCGGTCGAACCGTGACGCGAGGTCATCGGCGAGCTCACGCGCCTCGCTCGGTTGCACTCGCGTGTCGACGAGCAACAGGCCGTCGGAGCCCTCGATCACGACGATCGAGATGTCGAACGGGTCGTACCGGCGCTGGTGGATGCCGGGCGCCACGGTGAGCCATCGAGTCATGCCTCGAGCGTAGCGACGCGTCCGACGCTGGGACGCTGCGCCTGCGGCGAACGCAGCGCGATTCAGGCGCAGATCAAAGCAAATGCAGAGGATCACGTCGTAGCGTGGCATCCGTGACTCCGCTCGACGGTACCCCGCCCACCCGGCACGGCACGCCGCCCATGCTCACGGCGCGCGCCCAACGCACGCTCGAGACGATCGACGGGCAGACGCTCGACGAGATGCGCGCCCTCCGCGACGAGACCGAGCGCTTCATGCTGCGCTACAAGTTCGGCATGGACGAGGTGATCACGAAGCTCTCGATCCTCCGCGAGGAGTTCAACCAGACGCACGACTACAACCCCATCGAGCACATCTCGAGCCGGCTGAAGAGCCTCGAGAGCGTCATCGAGAAGATGCAGCGCAAGGGAATCGACCCGACGTTCGACACGATCAGGGAGACGGTCACCGACATCGCCGGCGTGCGGGTGACGTGCAGCTTCGTCTCCGACGCGTACCGCATCTTCGAACTGCTCACCGCGCAGCGCGACATCCGGGTGCTGCGGGTCAAGGACTACATCGCCGAGCCGAAGTCCAACGGCTACCAGAGCCTGCACGTCATCGTCGAGGTGCCGGTGTTCCTCTCGACCGGCGCGCA
This sequence comes from Agromyces sp. CCNWLW203, assembly GCF_036576125.1. NCBI lineage: Bacteria > Bacillati > Actinomycetota > Actinomycetes > Micrococcales > Microbacteriaceae > Agromyces > Agromyces sp. CCNWLW203. The sequence goes on from NZ_JAZHYX010000006.1 coordinate 233,204, forward strand.
CCCGGTCGCCGTCGAGGTGCAGATCCGCACGATCGCGATGGACTTCTGGGCGAGCCTCGAGCACAAGATCTACTACAAGTACGACCGCCAGGTGCCGCAGGAACTGCTCGACGGCCTGACGGACGCCGCGCACACCGCCGCCGAGCTCGACACGCGCATGGAGCGCCTGCATCGCGAGGTGCACGGGGCACCGCGACCGCCCATCGGCGCCGACGTGCACCCCGTTGCTGGGCGGCCGGGCACCAAGGTCTGAGGGCCAGCTTCAGTCGCGAGCGAGTTCGGCGAACTTCCGCGACCCGGCCTCGGTCACCCGCAGCGAGCGGTCGCCCCGGCGCCGCTCGATCCACCCCTCGGTGATCACGTGCTCGAGCACATGGGCGCCGAGCCGCCCGGCGATGTGCGGGCGGCGCTCGGTCCAGTCGAGGCATCCGCGCAGCAAGGGCCGCCGCGTGGAGCCGCCAGCCGCGCCGACTCCTCCGGTGATGCCGAACCGCCGTGCAAGCGGGGTCGCCGGGTCGAGCACCCGCCCGGGCTCCCCCGCGACGAGCGGCGCGATCGCACCGTCGCGCACGAGCGCATCGGCGAGGTCGAGGGCGAGCCGGCCCGCGAGGTGGTCGTAGCACGAGCGCGCGAGCGCGAGTCGCTCCGCGGTGGCCGACTGCGAGTACGAGGAGACCTCGCGGCGCGGCGCGATCAGCTGCAGCGCCTCGACGGCGTTCGCCACCTCGGCGCTCGCGAGCGTGAAGTACCGATGCCGGCCGAGTCGCCGATCGGTCACCAGCCGGCCGGCGAGCAGTTGCGCGAGGTGCGTGCTCGCCGTCGAGGCGCTCACACCGGCCACCCCGGCGAGTTCGCTCGCCGGCAGCGACCTGCCGTCGAGCAGTGCCACGAGCATCGCGGCGCGGGCGGGCTCGCCCATGAGCCGGGCGGGTTCTGCGAGATCGGCGTCTCCGTGCATGCCCCCACGATACGTCGATGACACTTCGCCGGTCATCGAAGCGTTCCCGACGTAGCGTCGAGCCATGATCGAGATCACCGAGCGGGCCGAGGTCGAGCGGATCCTCTCGGATCCCGCATCGCGCGTGCCCCCCGCCGCCATCGCGGCGGCCCCCGTTCCGTCGCCGCTGGCATCCTTCCGCGCCGGCGTCTCGCGCTTCGTGAACGGGGCCGAGCACGACGTCAGGCGGACGAGGCTCGACGCACTGCTCGACGGGCTCGACCACGCGGCTCTCGCCGCCGACGCCGCCGCGCGTACCCGCGCCGCAACGCCCATCCGCGACCTTCCGGTCGCCGTGCTCGCGCACGCACTCGGCTTCGCCCGACCCGACGCCCTCCCAGCGCTCGTCGAGGTCGTCGCGGCCGCCTACCCCTTCGGCGAAGCGGCCGACCCCGATGAAGCGGATGCCGCGGTGACGGCGCTGCTCGAGGCATCCGCTGCCCTCGACGCCGACGAGCGCGTGCTGCGCGTGCAGCTGCTCGTGCAGGCGCACGCGGCGACCGTGGCCCTCGTCGAACGAGCCGTCGCCCTGGCCGGGTCGAGTGACGCCATGGTGTCGACTCGGTCGCTGCTCGAGTCCGTGCTCCGCGACGACTCGCCCGTGCCGGCGACGCGGCGGTTGGTGCCGGGAGGCGGTGCACCGGTCGTGCTGCGCCTCGACGGCCCCGACCGGGAGGCGACCGCCGACCGCCCGGCTCGGATCCTCGCGTTCGGCGCGGGCGCGCGAGCCTGTCCGGCGCCCCACCACGCGCTCGCGATCGCCGCCGCGATCGTCGACACCCTGCGAACCGGCCGGCCACGAGACGAGGAGAGCTCCCGCGATGCTGACCCCCGCTGAATTCCGTTCGCTCCACCGGCCGGGGGCTCCGATGCTGCTGCCGAATGCCTGGGATCTCGCTTCCGCACGATGGTTCGCCGCACGCGGCCACCGCGCGATCGGCACCACGAGCCTCGGCGTCGCCGTGGGCGCCGGCAAGCCCGACGGCGCCGGTGGGATCGCCGCCGAGTCGTTCGCGCTCACGGTCGAGGCTGCGCGGCACGGCATCGCCCTCAGCGTCGACCTCGAGGCCGGCTTCTCCGACGATCCCGACGAGGTCGGCCGATTCGCCGCCGAACTCGCGGCGATCGGATGCGTCGGGGTGAACATCGAGGACTCCACTGCAGACGGCGAGCTCGCCGACGTCGAGCTCGCGGCAGCGAAGGTCGCCGCCATCGCCGCCGCGGCACCGGCGCTCTACGTGAACGCGCGCACCGACGGATACTGGCTCGCCGGTGACGGCCGCCTCGACGAAGACGAGCCCGCCGACCGCTTCGACGAGGCGGTGACCCGGGCCGGGCGCTATCTTGCGGCGGGGGCATCCGGTGTCTTCGTGCCCGGCGTGCTGGACCCGAAGACGATCTCCGCGCTCGTGAGCGCGATCGAGGCGCCGCTCAACGTGCTCGTGCAGCCCGAGCTGCCGCTCGCGCGACTCGCCGAACTCGGGGTCGCCCGCGTGAGCACGGGCTCGCTGCTGTTCCGCATCGCGCTCGGCTCCGCGACTGCCGCCGTCGAGGCTCTCCTCGCCGGCCGCGACACGACGAGCCCGCCGGTCGGTGCGCGGCCCGCGGTGCCGTCGTATGCCGAGGTCGCCGCACTGCCCCTCGCCACCCCCTGAGTCAGGGCTGTTGCTTGGCCCGGCTCGGCTGCACGCGCATGGGCTCGCCCGGCATCTTCGGGAAATCGGGAGGGAAGGGCAGTTCGCCGAGACCGTCGTCGAGGTCGCGCTGCCACCACTCCAGAAGGGTGTCGATGCGCCCCGGCGCATCGTGCATGCCGTGCCACGGATCGCCGGACCGCTCCAGTCGTGCGGGCACCGTGCGCACCGTGTGATCGGCCGGGTCGGTCGAATCGAGTTCGTCCCACTCGAGCGGGCACGACACGGAGGCGCTCGGCAGCGGCCGCGGGCAGTACGCGCCCGCCATCGTGCGGTCGCGGTTCGCCTGGTTGTAGTCGATGAAGATGCGGTCGCCCCGCTCCTCCTTCCACCAGTTGGTGGTGACCCGGTCGGGCATGCGGCGTTCGAGTTCGCGGCCGAGCGCGATGACGGCGTGGCGCACGTCGAGGAACTCGTGCTCGGGCTCGATGGGAGCGAAGACGTGGATGCCGCGGCTGCCCGAGCTCTTCACGAACGCGGTCAGCCCGACCTCGCCGAGCAGCTTCCGGAGCTCGACCGCGACGGGTACCGCCTCGGCGAACCCCGTGCCGGGCTGCGGGTCGAGGTCGATGCGCAACTGGTCGGGATTGTCGGGGTCACCGGCTCGAGACGCCCACGGGTGGAAGACGATCGTGTTCATCTGCGCCGCCCAGACGGCCCCGGCGGGTTCGTCGATGACGAGCTGCGGGTGCGTGCGTCCGCTGGGGTAGGTGACCGGCACCGATCTCACCCAGTCGGGTGCACCCTTCGGCGGATTCTTGGAGAAGAACTGCTCGCCGTCGACGCCTCCTGGGAACCGCTGCAGCGACACGGGGCGATCGCCGTTCGCCTCGACGAACGGCACGCCCACGGCGATGAAGTACTCGGCGAGCTCGAGCTTGGTGACGCCGGCCTCGGGCCAGATCACGCGCGACGGACTCGAGATCCGCACGTCGCGATCGCCGTGCGGACCGGGGACGGTGAGAGTGACGGCATCAGCCATGAACGAGACGCTACTCCCCTCGCCGTCTCCGAGCCCAGGCGCGGCGGCGCGTCACGCGATCTGCGCGGTCGCCTGCGTCGCGTATCGCCGCGCCGCGCGTTCCCTGGCCTTGGCAGCCTCCTCGTCGCGGTTCTTCGGCGGCGCGGTGGTCACGAGGTCGTCGAGCAGGTGACGGGTCACGTGCGCGATCTCGGCCACGGCGCGGTCGAACGCTTCGGCGTTGGCCTTCGAGGGCTTCGTCGAGCCGCTCACCTTGCGCACGAACTGCAGCGCCGCGGCGTGCACCTCGTCATCGGTCGTCGCGGGCTCGAAATTGTGGAGGGTGTGGATGTTCCTGCACATACCACGAGCCTAACCCGCGAGTTCGAGGATGTCTCGGTTCAGCGCTGCTCGTCGCGAGCTTCCCGGGCCGCGTCGCGGGCGGCATCCCGAGCCGTGTCGGCGGCGGCGGCCTCTGCCGGCGTCGGGGCGGTGCCGCCGAGCGAACGGGGCTGCCACCACTTGCCCGTGCCGTCGACCGGGTACTCGGCCTGGAGTCGATCGACCATTCGCTGCAGTGTCTCGCGCAGTCGCTGGGTGACGGTGTGCGGGTCTTCGCCGGGGGCGACCGTGATCGGTTCGCCGAACGCGAAGCTCACCGGCACCCCGAACCGCTCGAAGAACCCGACCTTGCGACCCTTGGTCATGAGGCGGTGACCGCCCCATACCGCGACGGGGATGATCGGGACCCCGGCCTCAGCGGCGAGTCGGGCTGCACCGGTCTTCAGTTCGCGCACGGTGAAGGATGCGCTGACTCCCGCCTCGGGGAACACGCCGAGGAGTTCGCCGTCGCGGAGCGCCGAGACCGCTTTCGCGTACGCCGCGGCCCCGGCCTTCATGTCGACCGGGATGTGCTTCATGCTGCGCAGGAGCGACCCCACGACGGGCTTGTCGAACACGCTCTGCTTCGCCATGAACCGGATGCGCCGACGGTTCGCGAGCCACGTCGCCCACTCGACCAGCGCGAACTCGAAGTAGCCGAAGTGCGTCATGGCCACCACCGCGCCGCCGGTCGCGGGCATGTGCTCGGCACCCGTCACCCGGCGCTTCAGGCCCCAGAAGCCGAACAGCCCTCGCCCGGCGACGATCGCCGTGCTGTAGACCGGTTCACTCGGGCGTCTCGTCATGCTCCCAGCGTAGGCCGTGGCGCTGAGCGTGGCCTGCGTCCGCGCAGGCCGGAGCGTCACATCGATGCGTGATGCGTGTCGGCGACGGGTTGCAGGAGGAAGAGCCGCACGACCCGCCCCGACTCCCGTTCGTAGGCCCGGTACCCGGGCCACTGCGCCTCGATGCGCGCCCATGCGGCGTCGCGCTCGGCGTCGTCGATGCGGCTCGCCCGCACCGACATCCGCCTGCCTCGTACCGTGATCGCGGCATCGGGGTGTGCCATCAGGTTGTATGTCCAGCCGGGGTGGCGGTCGCGAGCGAAGCTCGTGCCGGCGACGATCGCGCGGCCGTGCCCGTCGGGCGTGTACATCAGTGCGGAGTCGCGCGGCTCGCCCGACTTCGCTCCCGTCGTGTGCAGCACGAGCGACGGCACGAGCAGGGCGCTCAGCTGCACCCGCCCGCCCGAGAGTGCGGCGATCACTCGCTCGATCGGTGGAAGAGCACGCGGGGCGCACCAGCGGAAGACCCGGGTACGGGTCAGCGGCGACACCACGGAACGGACGAGCAGCAGCACGGACGGCATCCGCCCATTCTGGTGCGTGAGCACGGTCGGCGTCACGCGCCCACGGCAGGCGGCTTCTCGGAACGCGTCGTCTGGGCACGCTCCTGCTCGACCGCTTCGCGCGCGGCGACGAGTTCTGCCGCGGCATCCGTCGCCCGTCGCTCGGCGCGCTGCATGCGCCGGATCGCCACCGTCGGCGCGCCGTAGCGCGCACGCACCCGATCGTGCTCGTCGTCGACGCCGGTCACGATGTAGGCGCCGGCGATGAGGATGACCTGGCTCGACAGGTTCAGCCAGATGAGCAACGCGATGAGCGAGCCGAACGAGGCGAGCAGCGGATTGCTCGTGGCGCCGCCGACGAAGAGGCCGGAGAGCACCTGCAGCACCGAGAGGCCGACGGCGCCGAGGAGCGCGCCGCTCCACAGCGAGCGGGCGCTCGGCCGCATGCCCGAGAGCACGCGGAACATGACCGCGATCAGCAGTGCGTCGATCACGAAGGTCACCGCGATCGTGATGAACCGGGAGGACGCGTCGAGCACCGCGTCGCCGCTCGAGATGCCGAGCCAGCCGAGCATGGTGCCGAGGGCGCTCGTGCTGAACACCGTGACCGTCGCCGCTGCCGCGAACGCGACGCCGAACCCGATCGCGAGGAGCAGGTCGCGGAGCATGACCCAGATGAAGAACGTCTGGTCGTCGGGTTGCGAGCCCAGCCGGCGGAAGGCGGTGCGGAGCGAACCGATCGCGCCGATCGCGGCACCGACGAGACCCACGAGCGCGAGGATGCCGGCGATGCTGAGCGTGAGCGGCTGCACGAGGTCGCTCGGGGCGATGAGGCCGCCCTCGCCGACCAGGCCCGGGATCGCCGCGTCGATCGACTGGACGAGCGCCTCGAGCGCGTCGGGATTGCCCGAGAGCCACACACCCGCGACCGCGAAGCCGAGGAAGACGCCCGCGAAGATCGAGAACAGCACCCGGTAGGTGACGCTGTCGGCGAGCATCGCGCCGTGCCGCTCGAGATAGAGCAGGAATGCCCGCACGGGCTTCAACGTGAGCGCCCATGCGGTCACCCGGGTTCCGAACGCCACGATTCGGGCGAAGGGCCCGTGTTTCGCGGCCTTGCCGGTCGCTGCCCCGTGCTCGGTCATGCCGTCAGGCTATCGAGGCGACCGGCCTCCGCGCAGTGGTTGACACGCGCCGAACCCGTCCTTCACGCGAAACGGCGACGACGCGGGCGAGGAGCCCGTGTCGCCGCCGTTCGGTCGATCTCGCGGGAATCAGTACCAGCCGGACGACTCCGACTTGTCCCACGCGGCGCACGGAGTTCCATAGCGGCCGGCGATGTACCCGAGGCCCCAGGTGATCTGGGTGGCGGGGTTCGTCTGCCAGTCGCTGCCGGCGGTGCCCATCTTGCTGCCGGGCAGGGCCTGCGGGATGCCGTAGGCGCCGCTCGACGTGTTCTCGGCGTAGACGTTCCAGCCCGACTCCCTGTCCCAGAGGGAGACGAGGCAACCGAACTGGTCGTCGCCCCAGCCGTACTGGGCAGCCATGAGGTCGCGGGCGATCGCCTGGGCGCCGCTCGGGTTCGCCGGTCCGCTCGGACGCGAGCCCGTCGACGGCGCCGCCGACTTCTCGGCCTCGGCGGCGGCAGCCGCAGCAGCCGCAGCGGCAGCGGCAGCGGCCTGTTCGGCCGCGATGCGATCGGCCTCGGCCACGGCGGCGCGCACCGGCGCCGCGTGCGCCTCGATGCGGTCGGCGAGTTCGAAGACCCGCTCGGGGGCCAGCAGGCGGTAGTTGCCGAGCGCTGCCGTCGACGAGGCGAGCTGCGAGGCATCCGCCTTGCCCTGGGCGGCGACGATCGTGTCGTTCGCGGCGGCGAGCGCATCGTTCGCCGTCTTGACCGCGCGGGCCTCGAGGATGCCGGCGTGCGAGCCGAGCTGCTCGACATCGAGGTTCGCGGCGTCGCGCAGGGCGTCGGTCGCGGCGACGCTGTCGTTCGTGGCGGCGACGGCAGACTGCACGGCGAACCCGGTGCCGACCATCGCACCGATGGCGACGACGGCGCCGGCTGCGAGCATGGGAGCGCTGCGCCAGAGAGGGCGGTTTCGGTGCGACCGGGGGCGAAGGGCTTCGGTCTCGCGGGCTTCGGACGGGGTGTTCTCAGAAGATGAAGGCTGGTTCTGCATGACTTTCACACGGCGGATCGATCGGCGCACTGCGCTGGACGACCCTTGTTCGACGTTCCACGAGCGGGGGCGCCCGGGCGAAGTGGCCAGTCTGCCGAGGCCTTCTGGACAGAACCTCAGCTTCTCCTGTGAAAGTCATCCGAAGCGGAGACCGGATCCTCATCGCTGAGGTAGTGCCAGTCGACCGGATTTCAGTACCAGTTGTTCGCCTGGAAGTGCGCCCATGCACCGCAGGGCGTGCCGTACCTTCCGGCCACGTAGCCGAGCCCCCAGCTGATCTGCGTGGCGGCATTCGTCTGCCAATCGGCGCCCGCCGAGGCCATCTTGCTCCCGGGCAGCGCCTGCGGAATCCCGTAGGCACCGCCGGGACTGCCAGCGGTGACATTCCACCCGGATTCCTTGTTCCAGAGCGCCACGATGCAGCCGAACTGGTCGTCGCCCCACCCGTAGCGGGCGATCATCATGTCGCGGGCGATGACCTGCGCCTCGCTCGGGTTCGCGGGTACCGCCGGTGCCGGTCCGCCGCCCGCGGGCGGCGTCGCGGCGTCGCGCTCGGCCGCTGCGCGTTCTGCAGCCGCGCGTTCGGCTGCGGCCTGCGCGGCTGCGGCCGCCTGCTCCGCGGCGAGGCGATCGAACTCGGCGACCGCCGCCTGCACGGTCACCGCGTGGGCGCGCGCGTCGTCGGCGAGCTCGAAGACGCGCTCGGGTGCGAGGAGTTCGTACGACCGCAGCGCGGCGACGGATGCCGCGAGGTCGGAGGCGTCCGATTTGCCGCCGGCTGCGGCGATCACGGCCTCGGCCTCGGTCAGCGCAGCCACCGCGTCCTGCGTGGCCCGCGCAGTGAGGATCCCCTCGTGCGTGCCCAGCTGACTCGCGTCGAGATCGGTGGCCGCCGAGAGCTGGGCGGTCTCGGCGACCTGTTCCGCAGCGAGTTGCGCGCGCTCCGCCACCGTGTCGGTCGAGATCACGCCGGTGCCCGCGACGGCGGCCAGCGCCACCACGGCCGCTCCGGAGAGGACCGCACGCCAGCGCCGGGGTCGTGGCCGGGTGCGTGGGAGCCCTGGTCCGGTCGGTCCGCCCGTCGAGGGTCGTGCGGTGGTCGAGACTCCGGACACGTCGCTCATGCTTCTCCCCAGTGGGGACGCGACGCTGCGGCCGATCCCCCATCGTGCGAGATCCGCGAGCGCCTTCCGCTCGCTGGAAGTTGCCGATTCGCACAGACTAACCGAAGGGTTCCTCGGGTTCGCAAGCCGATCGTGACAGGTGTCCCGCTCGTTCATGTCGCGGTGTTTCGCGCCACGGCTCAGCTGGACCGCGCGTCGGTAGGGTGGTCGTCGTGCGATCCCCCCTCATCTCCCTCCTCCTCGTCGGCGCCCTCGCATTGAGCGGCTGCGCCGCCGCGACGCCGTCGCCCGAAGCCGATCCGACCGCGGCCGCGACCACGGAGGCGAGCTCCGACGCGGGCGCCGGTGCGGACTGCGAGGGCATCGCCGTGATCGTCGACTTCGGCACGCTCGACGAGGATGCCGCGTCGGAATGCGTCGATGCGACATCCGCGACCGCAGCGGCCGACGCGCTCGACGAGGCCGGCGTCACGACCGAGGGGTCGGTCGAGTGGGGCGATGCGATCGTCTGCCGGGTGAACGACCGGCCAGGACCCGATGAGACCGTCGAGGTCGCGGGCGAGGCCTCGTTCGTCGAGTCCTGCCAGTCGATGCCCCCGGCCTACGCCTACTGGGCGCTCTGGGTGAAGCCCTCGGCCGGCGCCGAGTGGGAGTACGCGCAGGAAGGCCTCGGTACCCTCGAGCTCGAGCCCGGGCAGAGCGTCGGCCTCGTCTACACCACCGGCACGGAGACCCCGACCCCGGCTGGATGATGCGGTTCCGCGCGGCACCTCTGCGGGCGGCGGCGATCGTCGCGGCGGTGTTCGTGGCGTCGCGCGTCGCCTACCGGATCGTCTTCGGCGGGGCGTCCGGCGGCGGAGTACTGCTTCTCGACCTGCCACGTATCCCCCTCGACGGGCCGTTCGCGCACGTCGCCCTGTTCGGACCGGTCACGACCGGCGGCATCTGGAACGCTGCGGTCAGTGCGTTGCCGTTCGCGGCCGTCATCCTCGCGTTCGGCGTGCTCAACGCACTCGTCGACGTGCAGCGGCTCTTCGTGCGGGGATCGACCCGCGGGCCGATCCGCGCCGTCTCCCGTTCGCTCGTCATCGCCTGGGCCACCGCGCCGGCACTCGCCCAATCGGTTCGACGGATGCGCCGCGCCGCCGCCCTCAGGGGTGAACGGGGGCCCGCGGCCCTCCTGGTGCCGGTGTTCGAGCACACGATCGAGCGGGCGCTCGCCCTCGCCGCCTCGATGGAGGTACGCGGGTTCGCGGCATCCGCTCGACCCGTCGGCGATGCCCAACGCCCGGTGAGGTTCGCCGCGGCCTCACTCGACCTGGGCGGCGCGTGGCGCCTCGACGGCATCGACCTGGCGCTCATGCCCGGGAGCCTCGCGATCGTCTCGGGCGCGACCGGGTCGGGCAAGTCGAGCCTGCTGGGTGCCATGAGCGGGCTCTTCCAGCACTTCGAGGGCGGTCATCAGAACGGACGGATCGAGATCAGCGGGCTCGATCGGCTCCGACACCCTCCGCGTGAGACGGCGGGAGCCGTCGGCGTCGTCGCCCAGCAGGTACGACTGTCGTTCGTCGCCGAGACGGTGCACGACGAGATCGGCTTCGCACTCACGACGCAGGGCATCGACGGCGCGATCATCGACGAGCGCGTGCAGCGGATCGCCGGCGAACTCGACATCACCGGGCTGCTCGAGCGGCCCGTCACCGCACTCTCCGCCGGCGAGGCGACGCTCGTCGCGATCGCCGCAGCGCTCGTCGGCCGCCCGACCCTGTTGCTCGTCGACGAGCCGCTCGCCGAGCTCGATGCGGCAGCGCGACATCGCGTGTGCGAGGTGCTCGACCGGGTCGCGCACGAGTCGGGCGCCTGCGTCGTCGTCGCCGAGCATCGCACCGCCGAGTGGCGCGGCGTCGCCGACGCCTGGCTCGCGATCGGCGACGGGCGGGTCTCGAGCGTCGAAGCGCCGGCGCCCACCCCGGTGGTTGCGCCAGAGGTTGCGTGGCCAGTTCCGGACGGCGACGAAGCAGGCGACAGCGACCGGGTGACGCGGACGCCGCGGCATCCCCTCGTCTCGGTACTGGGCCTCGACGTTCGGCACGCCGACGTCGTCGCGGTCCGCGATGCGCGGCTCGCGCTGCATGCGGGCGAGGTCGTCGCGGTCACGGGAGCGAACGGCGCCGGCAAGTCCAGTCTGCTGGGTGCCATGGCGGTGCCGGGTGCCGCGGGCACGGTCCGGGTCGACGGCGTCGACGTCGCCTCGCTCGCCCCTGCAACACGGCGACGTGCGATCTCGCTCGTGCCCGAGCAGTTCGACGACCTCTTCTTCGCGACGACCGTCGCCGCGGAGTGCCACCGGGCGGATCGCCGGAACCGGCCGTCGGCGCCGACCGCCGAGACCTTCGGAGCGCTGCTCGGCCGTGACCTCGATGAGGGTCTGCTCCTGCGGCATCCGCGCGACCTCTCGGCGGGTGAGCGGCTGTGCCTCGCGATCGCGATCCAGCTCGCCTCCTCGCCCGCAGTGCTGCTCATCGACGAGCCCGCCCGGGGGCTCGACGCGGCGGCGAGGCGCCAGGTGGGTGCGGCGATCGTCGCCGCCGCGGCGACCGGGCGGGTCGTCCTGTTCGCCACCCACGATCGCGAGTTCGCCGCCCGCTACGCGATGCGCGAGTTCACGCTCGAGCACGGCAGGGTGTCGGCGTCGACGCGCGTCGCCGTCGCCGCCGAGGTGATCGCATGACCGCCGTCGAGGTGCCCGCGGTGCGACGACGCGAGCGTCTGACCACGGTCGCACTCCTCGCCGGCAGCACCCTCGCACTCGCCGCGTTCGGCTGGCCGCTCGTCGCGACCGCAGTGCCTGCCGATGCGCAGCGCGCCGCGCCGTTCGTGGCCTTCGCGGTGCTGCCCGCGATCATCGCCGTCGTGCTCGCCGCACTCGATCGGCAGATGCACTCGGCGAAGGCGGTGGCGCTCCTCGGGGTGCTCGCGGCGATCGGCGCCGGCATCCGCATCGCGGGGGCGGGGGTGGGCGGCATCGAGGCCGTGTTCGTCCTGCTGATCCTCGCGGGGCGGGTATTCGGCGCCCGCTTCGGGTTCCTCCTCGGCATGCTCACGATCGCCGTGTCGTCGGTGCTCTGGGGCGGCATCGGCCCATGGACGCCGTTCCAGATGTTCGCGTGCGCCTGGGTCGCCGCGGGGGCCGGCCTGCTGCCGGCCATCCGCCCGCGGGCGGCGACCACCTCGGCCGTGCGCCGCGCGACCGCGCTCGAGATCGGAATGCTCGCCGCGTACGGCGTGGTCGCGGCGTATGCCTTCGGGCTCGTGATGAACCTCTGGTTCTGGCCGTTCGCCGTCGGCACGGGCACCGGCATCTCCTACGACGGCGCGGCGCCGATCGGTGAGAACCTCGCCTCGTTCGCGCTGTACTCGCTCGTGACCTCGACGCTCACCTGGGACACGGTGCGCGCGGTCACGACCGTGCTCGGCATCGCGCTGATCGGTCCGGCCGTGCTCGCCGCCCTCCGGCGAGCGAAGCTGCCGTCGCAGCAACGCACGCAGCACGAGCCGGCCCGTCACCCCTAGACGGAGAAGTACTTCGCCTCGGGGTGGTGGAAGACGAAGGCGTCGGTCGACTGCTCGGGGTGCAGCTGCAGCTCCTCGGAAAGCACGACGCCCATGCGCTCGGGCTTCAGCAGTTCGACGACCTTCCGACGGTCCTCCATGTCGGGGCAGGCGGGGTAGCCGAGTGAGAACCGGGCACCGCGGTAGTGCAGCTTGAAGAGCCCGGCGACGTCGTCGGGGTCCTCACCTCCGAGACCGAGTTCGTCGCGCACGCGCGAGTGCCAGTACTCGGCGAGTGCCTCGGTGAGCTGCATGGCGAGGCCGTTGAGCTCGAGGTAGTCGCGATACCGGTTCTCGGCGAAGATCTTCGCCGTCGCTTCGCTGACCCGCTGGCCGGCCGTCACGAGCTGCACAGCGACGACGTCGACCTGACCGGAGTCGCGCCCGCGAACGAAGTCGGCGAGGCAGAGGTGGCGGTCGCGGCGCTGCCGCGGGAAGTTGAAGCGCAGCCGGTCGGTGCCGATCATGCCGCCCGAGCCGCCGTCGGGAGCGAGCAGGCCCGCTGCGCCGAGGATCCCGTCGGGGTCGTCGCCGTGGTGGAGCACGACCATGTCGTCGCCGTCGGCGACGACCGGGAAGTAGCCGTAGGCGACCGACGCATCGAGCAGTCCCTCGGCGAGGATGCGGTCGAGCCAGTACCGCAGTCGCGGCCGACCCTCGGTCTCGACGAGCTCATCGTAGCTCGCGCCGTCGTCGGCCCGGCTCGGCTTCAGGCCCCACTGCCCCATGAACGTGGCGCGCTCGTCGAGGAACGCGGAGTACTCGGCGAGCGCGATGCCCTTGACGATGCGGGTGCCCCAGAACGGCGGTGTCGGCACGGCGTTGTCGGCCGCGACATCCGATCGTGCCGGCGTCTGCTCGGGCTCGGTGACGGTGAGCAGTCCGGGCCGGTGGATGCGCTTCTTGAGCGCCGGAAGCCCGACGGTCGCCGGGTCGGCGCCACGGGAGATGGCCACGAGCGGCTCCATGAGCGCGAGCCCCTCGAAGGCGTCGCGGGCGTAACGCACCTGGCCGTCGAAGATGCCGGCGAGGTCGTCTTCGACATAGGTGCGGGTGAGGGCCGCGCCGCCGAGGATGACGGGCCAGCGCTTCGCGAGCCCGCGTGAATTGAGTTCGAGCAGATTCTCCTTCATCACCACGGTCGACTTCACGAGCAGTCCCGACATGCCGATGACGTCGGCATCGTGCTCTTCCGCCGCCTTGATGATGTCGGCGATGGGCTGCTTGATGCCGAGGTTGATCACCTCGTAGCCGTTGTTCGAGAGGATGATGTCGACGAGGTTCTTGCCGATGTCGTGCACGTCGCCCCGCACCGTGGCGATGACCATCTTGCCCTTGCCGCCGGCGGCCGACTTCTCCATGTGCGGTTCGAGCAGGGCCACCGCGCTCTTCATCACCTCGGCCGACTGCAGCACGAACGGCAGCTGCATCTCACCCGAGCCGAAGCGCTCGCCGACGACCTTCATGCCCTCGAGCAGGTGCACGTTGATGATGTCGATCGCGCTGAGGCCGCCGGCGCGCGCGAGGTCGAGATCTGCTTCGAGCCCCTTCGCCTCGCCGTCGATGATGCGGCGCTCGAGGCGCTCGCCGACGGGCAGTGCTGCGAGTTCCGCGGCTCGCGCGTCACGGATCGCGGCCATGTCGACACCCGCGAAGAGGTCGAGCATCGCGACGAGCGGGTCGTAGGTCAACGTGCCGTCGGCGTCGTACTCGCGGCGGTCCCACACGAGGTCGAGCGCGACCTTGCGGCGATCCTCGGGCACCGAGGCGAGCGGCACGATCTTCGCCGCGTCGACGATCGCGCTCGTGAGACCGGCCTCGACGGCCTCGTGCAGGAACACCGAGTTCAACACCGACCGCGCAGCGGGGTTCAGCCCGAACGACACGTTCGACACACCGAGCGTCGTGTTGATGCCCGGGTACTTCGCCGTGATCTGGCGGATCGCGTCGATCGTCTCGATGGCGTCGCGCCGCGTCTCCTCCTGCCCGGTCGCGATCGGGAAGGTCAGCGCATCGACGATGATGTCGTCGACACGCATGCCCCATTCGCCCACGAGCGTGTCGACGAGCCGCGAGGCGATGCGCACCTTGTTCTCGGCGGTACGAGCCTGCCCCTCCTCGTCGATCGTCAGGGCGATGACGGCGGCGCCGTGCTCCTTGACGAGCGGCATGATGCGGGCGAAGCGGCTGGTGCCGCCCTCGCCGTCCTCGAAGTTCACCGAGTTGACGACCGGGCGCCCGCCGATGAGCTCGAGCCCGGCCTGCAGCACCGCGGGTTCCGTGGAGTCGACGACGAGCGGCAGCGTCGAGGCGCTCGCGAGCCGTGAGACCACTTCGCGGATGTCGGCCACCCCGTCGCGGCCGACGTAGTCGACGCAGACGTCGAGCAGGTTGGCGCCGTCGCGCACCTGGTTGCGGGCGATGTCGACGCAGTCGTCCCACCGCTCGTCGAGCATCGCCTCGCGGAACGCCTTCGACCCGTTGGCGTTGGTGCGCTCGCCGATCGCGAGGTACGAGCTCTCCTGCTCGAAGCTGACGTGCTGATAGAGGCTCGCGACACCGGGGTCGGCCTCGACACGGCGAGCGGATGCCTCGGCGCCCCGCAGCCTCGCGACGACGGCGCTCATGTGCGCGGGCGTGGTGCCGCAGCATCCGCCGACCAGGCCGAGGCCGAACTCGCGCACGAACTGCTCGTGCGCGGTCGCGAGCTCATCCGGGGTGAGCGGGTAGCTCGCGCCGTTCGCGCCGAGCACCGGCAGGCCGGCGTTCGGCATGCACATGACGGGAACGTTCGAGAACTTCGAGAGGTGACGCAGGTGCTCGCTCATCTCGTCGGGCCCGGTCGCGCAGTTCAGGCCGATCGCATCGACGCCGAGCGGTTCGAGCGCCGTGAGGGCCGCGCCGATCTCGGAGCCCATGAGCATGGTGCCGGTCGTCTCGACGGTGACCTCGACGAAGATCGGCAACCGCACCCCGGTCGCGGCGATCGCCTGCTTGCAGCCGTTGACGGCGCTCTTGGTCTGCAGCAGGTCCTGCGAGGTCTCGACGAGGAAGGCGTCGGCGCCGCCGCGGATGAGGCCCTCGGCCTGCAGTGCGAAGGTCGACTTGAGGTGCGCGTAGCTCGTGTGACCGAGGCTCGGCAGCTTCGTGCCCGGCCCCATGGAGCCGAGCACCCAGCGCTCGCGCCCGTCACGGGCCTGCCACGCCTCGGCGCGCTCACGGGCGATCGCGGCGCCGGCCGCCGCGAGCTCCTCGATGCGGTCGTCGATGCCGTAGTCGGACAGGTTCGACCAGTTCGCGCCGAAGGTGTTCGTCTCGACGGCGTCGATGCCCGTCTCGAAGTAGGCGTCGTGGATCCGCCCGATGATGTCGGGGCGGCTGACGTTCAGGATCTCGTTGCAGCCCTCGAGCTGCTGGTAGTCGTCGAGGCTCGGGTCGTGCTCCTGCAGCATCGTGCCCATCGCCCCGTCGGCGATGACGACTCGCGAGGCGAGCGCCTCGAGCAGGTGCACCGATCTCTCGGGTCGCACGGCGCCCTCGATGTCGGTCGAGGCGGGGTCCGTCTGCGCTGGGGCCTGAGTCACCCGGCAATCGTAACGATCCGGGCTCTCGCCGCGCCTCCTGTGACGGCGCCGCCGTCATGTGCGGAGTTCGGCGCCGTGTGGTCGCCGGCCGGAGAACTGCAAGAAGCACCGACTTCCAGACACACTCTGTGTATGACCCGAGATGCACCGGCTGCCGCAGAGTCCCGCGTACCTGGACACAGGCTCACGTTGCGGGCCGGACTCGTCGTGGCGGTCACGCTCGCCCTCGCCGCCTGTGGCGGGGTCGTCGGCCAGCCGGGCGGCGGCGCGCGAGACGCCGTGAACGCCGATCTCGCGGGCGACCTGTCGGCCGAAGCCGCTGCCACGGCGGCCGACGGCGTCAACGCCTTCGGCTTCGATCTGCACACCGCCGTCGCACATGATGGCGCCAACACGGTCACCTCGCCGCTGTCGGCGTCGGTGCTGCTGGCGATGGTGGCCGCCGGTGCCGGTGGGGACAACGCTGAGGAGATGGTCGAACTCCTGCGCCTCGACGGCCCGCGGGACACACGGTATGCGGCGCTCCTCGCCGATCTGGTCGGTACCGATGACGTCACGCTGTCGATCGCGAACTCGCTGTGGGCGGCCGAAGGCCACCCGTTCGAGGACGACTACGTCTCGTTCGTGCAGGCCACGTACGGGGCGACGCTCGATAAGGTCGACCTCGGCTCGCAGGATGCCGCCGACGCTATCGACGACTGGGTCGACGAACGCACCGAGGGGCTGATCGATGAGATCGCCGCGGACCTCGACCTGCCCGACCCGCAGGCAGTGCTCGTGCTGCTCAACACCGTGTATTTCCTGGGCACGTGGACCACCGCATTCGACGAGGACGACACCCGGGAAGCGCCATTCGCCCTGACCGGCGGCGACGAGGTGATGGTGCCCACCATGCATCGCAGCGCAGCCGAAGTGGAAGCCTCGTTCGGTGATGGCTTCCAGATGCTCCGGCTTCCCTATGGCGACGACGAGCGCTTCGGCATGGAGGTGCTGCTGCCCGACGAGGACGTGGCCCTCGACGAGCTGCTCGACGACCTCGACGCCGAGGTCTGGCAGACGGCGGTCGACGACCTCGAGACGGCCACCTTCTCCGAGATCGCACTGCCGCGCTTCGAGCTCGAGTGGGACGCGAACCTCACCGAAGTCCTGCGGTCGCTCGGGATGGTGTCTGCGTTCGACGGCGGGGACTTCACCCCGATGTCGCCGGCCGAACCGTTCCTCGACACCGTCGTGCAGAAGACCTACCTCCAGGTCGACGAGAACGGCACCGAGGCCGCGGCGGTCACGGGCGGATTCATGGCGCAGTCTTCCGCAGGGCCGCCGCCGTTCCGGGTCGACCGGCCGTTCGCGTTCACCGTCAGCGACCGCGAGACCGGCGCCGTGCTCTTCCTCGGCAGCGTTCACGATCCCCGCGGCTGACATACCGCCACCGTGTGGGCTGACATGCCCCCACCGTGAGGTTCACAACCGTATGCGCGTCGGACGAGGCATCCGCTCACAGGAAACCCACAGCTGATAGCCCGTGCGAGCGGAACAGCACCGCCTCCCCCACTGTTCTTCTCAGTGGGCGTCGCAGCCGGCGGCGCCGAACAGGAGGACCACGTGTCACAGGACTACCGGAAGACTCCCGAGGCCATCGCCCGCCTCACCCCGAAGCAGTACTCGGTCACGCAGGAGGACGGCACAGAACCCGCCTTCCGCAACGAGTACTGGGACAATCACGAGCCCGGCCTCTACGTCGACGTCGTCTCGGGGCAGCCGCTGTTCGCCTCGACCGACAAGTACGACAGCCGTTCGGGATGGCCGAGCTTCACGAAGCCGATCGAGCCCGACGCGGTGACGGAGAAGACCGATCGCTCGCTCCTCATGAAGCGCGTCGAGGTGCGGTCGAGTGGTGCCGACAGCCACCTCGGCCACGTCTTCGACGACGGCCCTCGCGAGGCCGGCGGGCTTCGCTACTGCATGAACTCCGCGGCCCTGCGTTTCGTTCCGCTCGCCGAGCTGGACGAGGCGGGCTACGGTCGATACCGCGCACTGTTCGAGAACCAGGAGAACGCACGATGACTGCACGAACCGAGACCGCGATCCTCGCCGGCGGCTGTTTCTGGGGCATGGAAGACCTGATCCGCAAGCGCCCCGGGGTGATCAGCACCCGCGTCGGTTACACGGGCGGCGACGTGCCGAACGCGACGTACCGCAATCACGGCACGCACGCCGAGGCCATCGAGATCGTCTTCGACCCCGAGACGGAGTCGTTCCGCGACCTGCTCGAGTTCTTCTTCCAGATCCACGACCCGTCGACGAAGAACCGTCAGGGCAACGACATCGGCACGAGCTATCGTTCCGCGATCTTCCCGACGAGCGACGAGCAGGAGGTCGTCGCGTACGAGACGATCGCCGACGTCGACGCCTCGGGCCTCTGGCCGGGCCCGGCGACGACCGAGGTCACGCCCGCCGGCCCGTTCTGGGAGGCCGAGCCCGAGCACCAGGACTACCTGGAGAAGTACCCGAACGGCTACACCTGCCACTTCGTGCGGCCGGGCTGGAAGCTGCCGAAGCGCGACAGCGAGCCGGCGGCGTAGTCCGCCCATCACTCGAGCCCCGGCGATCGGTCGATCGCCGGGGCTCGACTGCGTCCGGGCCAGCGACGTTCGTTCCTCACGCCTCGTCGTCCGGCCCGAATTCCTCGCCCTCCTCGTCGTCGAGATCGACCGCCTCATCGGCGAGGTCGTTCTCGGCGTACTCGGGTTCCTGCTCGCGCGCCGCTCCTCCGGTGGGGCCGCTGTTTCCATCTCCTGGGCCGTCGAGGATGGTCTCACCGGCGACGGCGTCGTTGGTCACGGTCTCCTGCCAGGTCTCTTCGTCTTCGGGCATCCCCGTGGCATCGGTCATCGGTCTCATTCCTCCCCTGCTGCGGAGCACCGGATCGCTCCACCGGTCCAGTGAACGCCGGCCGCCTGCTTGCGGCAAGGGATGGACCTGCCACGATCGCGCGGCTATCGTGCCGACCGCGCTCACCCGACGCGGTGCTGCCAGGCCGCCGCGTCAGGCGGCCTCGTCAGGCGGCCGCCGAGCGGACCCGGTCGTGCAGCAGCTTCGCGGCGAGGCCAAGCGCCTGCTCGGCGGCAGGTTGACGCTGTGCCGGAACGGATGACTCGCTGAGCACTGCGACCGCCATGGCGCGCCCGTCGGCGTGCTCGAGCACGCCGATCTCATGGCGCAGGTGCAGGAACGTGCCGGTCTTCGAATGCCATGCCGCGTCGTCGGATTCCAGGTCGGGAGCGAGACGCTGCCGCATGACGTTCATCGCCAGGAGCCCGCGGAGCCGCTCCCGCTGGGGGGCGAGGACCGGTGAGCGCCAGATGCGGTCGAGGAGCTCGACGCACGCGTTCGCGGTACCTGCGTTCGCGCTCGAGACGTCGAGTTGGGGAATGAGGTGACCGCCGCCCCGGGTGGACGCGCGGATGGCGAGCGCGAGTGCCTGCGGCATCTGCTCGGGCGGCAGCACGCTCGCAAGGGTGCGGTGCAGCTCGCGGATCGAGTGCCGCACGGTGATGCCGGTGATTCCCGCCTGCCGCAGCGACGCCGTGACCGAGGCAGGCGGGCAGAGGTCGAACAGGGCGTCGGCCGCAGTGTCGTCGCTGAGGCAGACGGCCATGTAGAGCAGATCCTCGACGGCAACGGTGGTCGGGTGCTGGAAGCGACAGTAGCCGACCAGTCCGGGCGTTCGAACGTCGGGTCGGAGCGTCATCGTCTGGGCAGGATCGAGCCGGTTGTCGTCGATGGCCTGCAGCACGGCGAGCGCGAGGGGCAGCTTGACGACCGAGGCGAGCGGGTACGCGTCGTCGGCCGCGATCGACAACTGGCGTCCGCTTCCGAGGTCGCGCACCACGATGGAGGCGCGCAGGCCCGCCGAGCGGAGGACTTCGGCGGCGTCGCGGATGACGGCGCGGTCAGTCTGCATCAGTGCCGCCCTGCGCGGATCGCGCCTCCGTCGAGATGCCGGTGACCGGTGCAGACTGCAGCAGCTCGACGAGTCGGGGGCCGGCGACCTCGAGGAACCGGGACGCAAGGTCCCGTTCGCGCGAGGCGAGGGCATAGCCGCGCACCAGACGCAGATCGCCGAGCGCACGCCACCGCAGACCGAACACGGCTGCTTCCGCGCCCGTGCAGAGCACCAGATCGTCACCGCCCAGTGCCGCAGCCATCGCGGTCGTGAGTGATGCAGCCGGGCGGAGCTGGGTCGGCGCGAGTCCGGCGCCGTTCCGCACGAGTTCGAGCCGGTCGCGCACATGCGGCACGTCGTCCTCGGGCGCGAGCCACAACCTGACGACCGAGCGGATGCCGCGGGGCGGGCGGAGCTCGGTGAAGTAGAAGTCGCCGTCCGGCCCGCGACGGCCACCACTGCCGACCCCGAGCGGCGCCGCCCACCGGGCCCGATCCGGCGCGACCGGCTCGAGATTGAGCGAGAGTCGTCCTGCTCCGAACGCCGCCTCCCGCTCGTGCGGGAGCCCTGGAACGAACTCGACGTTCATCGACCGACCCGACCCGGCCGCCGCGATCTCGGCGGCCGCGGCCGGATCGTGGGCAAGGGGCACGCCGAGCGTCACGGGCAGTCGATGCGATCGCTCCGCGTCCTCGGAGAGTTCGAGCGCCGCGTCGACGAGCTTGATCGCACTCGGCAGCACGCCGCGCCCGAACTCGGTCAGCTCGACGCGACGCGAGGTCCGTTCGAACAGGCGCGCCCCGAGGTGCTTCTCGAGCGCCGCGATGCGCCGGCTCGCGACGGATTGGGTGACTCCGGCGCCCACGGCGCCCGCGGTGAAGCTCTCGCGTTCGGCGACGGACACGAAGGCCTCGCACGCGGCACGCAGGTCGAGGTGTCGCGCCATGCATTCGATTCTTGCATCGGTCGGATCGATTCGGCCTTTGCACGCATCGACGGGTCGCCGACAGACTCCCGATATGACCAATCGACCGACTTCCAGTCAGCTCTCCCGACGATCGCTCCTCGCGATCGGCGGCCTCACCACGGCCGGTGCGGCGGCCACGGCGTTCTCGTCGGCACCCGCTTTCGCGGCGCCGTCCGCCCCGGCCGTCGGCGGCCACCGGCGTCTGACCGACGCCATAGCGGAACTCGAGCGCGCGACATCCGTCACCATCGGTGTCACCGCCATCTGGCACGACTCGCGACGCACGTTCCGGTACCGCGGTGACCAGCGCTTCCCGATGTGCTCCGTGTTCAAGACCCTTGCGGCCGGCGCCCTCGTGCAGGCGCGGGGCTACGACGAGGCCTACTGGACGCGTCCCATCCCGTTCGCCTCGGCCGATGTCGTCGGCGGATCGACGAAGCTCGACACCACGACCTGGACGGCGACCCCGGAGCAGATGGCCGATGCCGCACTGCGATTCAGCGACAACACCGCAGGCAACCTACTGCTCAGGGAGCTCGGCGGGCCGCAGGCCGTCACGGCGTTCGCCCGCGCGCACGGTGCGACCCGAACGCGGCTCGATCGACCAGAACCCGAGGTCAACGAGGCGACGCCTGGCGACGAGCGCGACACGTCGACGCCCGACGACATCGCGTTCCTCTTCCAGAAGCTGCTCATCGACCAGGGAGCAGGCGCCCTCACCACGGCTCGACTGCAGGAATGGATGCTGCGGAACACGACCTCGGGCAAGCGCATCCTCGCGGGCCTGACGCCGCCGTTCGAGCTGGCGGACAAGACGGGGCTCGGCGGGTACGGCGTCGTCAACGATGCCGGCGTCATCTGGCGCCCGGGAGAGCAGGCGCTGACGCTCGCGATCCTCACCCGCACCGACCGCGCCGACGCACCGAGCAATCACGACGTGCTCGCCGACGTCACACGGCTCATCGTCACGGCCTGACCATCGCGGGCGATCTGTGCAGAACGTCGAATCCGTCCGTGATCTCGTGCACTCTGCACATGGGATGGGGGCTTTCCGCTGGCTAGCGTAGGCGCAAACGTTCCCCCACCCCTGAAGGACGCTCATGGCTCGCTTGGCTCACGCAGACGACTTCGCCCTCTCCCGCGTCACCCCCTCGGCACAGAAGCCGTGGTTCGGCATCGCCGTGCAGCGGTTCGGGCAGGTCTCGGCACTCTCGCAGTTCCTGCTCGGCGCCACGCTCGGCTACAGCATGACCTTCGGCGAGGCGGCGCTCGCCCTGCTGCTCGGCTCGATCATCCTCGAGGTGATCATGTGCATCGTCGGCATCATCGGCCAGAAGGAAGGGCTGAACACCGCGCTCCTCGCCCGCTGGACCGGCTTCGGCGAGATCGGCGCCTCGCTCGTCGGCCTTGCGATCGGCATCAGCCTGATCGGCTGGTTCGGCATCCAGAGCGCGATCTCGGCCGAGTCGCTCGACGTGCTCATGCCGGGCGTGATGCCCGCGTGGGCCTGGAGTCTCATCTTCGGCCTCGCCGTGACGGCGATCGTCGCGTTCGGATTCAAGGGCATGCAGTGGCTCGCGAACATCACGGTGCCCCTCTTCCTGATTCTCGTCGGCTGGTCGGTCATCAGCGAGCTCGCGCAGCACGACATCATGGAGCTGCTCACCGGCCCCGCCCCCGGCCCCGCGATGAGCGTGTGGACCGGCACCGGCGTCGTCGCCGGCGGCCTCATCGTCGGCGCGATCATCACCGCCGACATGACGCGCTTCAACCGCTCGAAGGCCGACGTGATCAAGCAGACCGTCGTGGGCGTCAGCCTCGGCGAGTTCGTGATCGGCCTCGCGGGCGTGCTGCTCGCGCACGCAGCGGCCTCGGGCAACATCGTCGCGATCGTCACCTCGTCGATCGGCTTCGTCGGCCTCATCATCGTGATCACGGGCACCCTGAAGATCAACGACTGGAACCTCTACTCCTCGACCCTCGGACTCGTGAACTTCATCTCGACGGCGTTCAACAAGAACCTGCACCGCGTGACGACCACGATCGTGCTCGGCATCGTCGGTTCCGTGCTCGCCGCCGTCGGCATCCTCGGCCAGTTCACCGAATTCCTCATCATCCTCGGCGTCGCCTTCCCGCCGATCGCGGGCATCATGGTCGCCGAGTACTTCGTGGTGAAGCGCTGGCGCCGCGACCTCGACGAGACTCGCGAAGCGGGCAAGCTCCCCTCGACCGCTCCGCGAATCGTGCCTGCGACGATCATCATCTGGATCGTCTCGGCACTCGTCGGCTACTTCGTCACGTGGGGCATCCCGCCGGTGCTCTCCCTCATCGTGTCGATGGTGCTGTACATCATCGCCGGCAAGCTCGGCTGGGTGAAGGGCATCGGCACCGCTCGCACCCACCAGGCCGAGGCACCCGTCGAGCAGGTCCCGGTCGAGTCCTAGGCCGCCGGCACAGCCGTACTCCGCATCACACGCACCACCCAGAAAGCGAGAACCATGCATATCGGCATCGACGTCGGCGGCACCAACACCGATGCAGTGCTCATGGACGGCACGCGAGTACTCGCGGGCGTCAAGCACTCCACCACTCCGGATGTCACGAGCGGCATCGTGCAGGCGATCGAAGACCTTCGTTCGGGGCACGCGTTCGACGGCGCCGACATCGACGCCGTCATGATCGGCACGACGCACTTCATCAACGCACTCGTGCAGGCCAAGCGCCTCGCGCCGACTGCGGCTCTCCGGCTCGGCCTGCCCGCGACGAAGGCCCTGCCGCCGCTCGTCGACTGGCCGGCGCCCCTTGTCGAGGCGATCAGCGCGAAGAGCTATCTCGCACACGGCGGGTACGAGTTCGACGGCCGTCCGATCTCCCCACTCGACCCCGACGAGCTGCGCCGCCACGCCGCCGACATGAAGGCGAGCGGCATCCGCTCGGTCGCGATCTCGTCGGTGTTCAGCCCGGTCAACCACGACCTCGAGGTCGAGGCCGGTCGCATCGTCGAGGAGGAGCTCGGACCCGAGGTCGCGATCTCACTCTCGCACGAGATCGGCCGCATCGGCCTGCTCGAGCGCGAGAACGCGACGATCATCAACGCGGCGCTGCGCGAGCTCGCGTCGGAGATCGTCGACGGCCTCACCGCCGCGGTGCGCAAGCAGGGCATCGAGGCGCCCATCTTCCTCAGCCAGAACGACGGCACCCTGATGGACGAGGACTACGTGCGCCTCTACCCCGTGGCGACGTTCGCGTCGGGGCCGACGAACTCCATGCGCGGCGCCGCGCTCACGAGCGGCCTCGAGACCTGCGCGGTCGTCGATGTGGGCGGCACGACCGCCGACATCGGCCTGCTCATCAACGGATTCCCCCGCGAGACGTCGAACGAGGTGAAGGTCGCCGGCATCCGCACGAACTTCCGCATGCCCGACGTGCTCTCGCTCGGCATCGGCGGCGGCAGCATCGTCGACGAGGAGACGGGCGAGGTCGGCCCCGAGTCGGTCGGCTACCGGCTCACGACCGAGGCGCTCGTCTTCGGCGGTTCGACCCTCACCGCGACCGACATCGCGGTCGCCGCGGGCCGCGCCGACATCGGCGACGCGTCGAAAGTGGCGCACCTCGACCCGGCGCTCGTCGAACGCGTGCTCGCGCGCATCGCCGAGCGCGTCGCGGAGGCCGTCGACCGCATGCGCACCTCGCCCGAACCGATCCCGGTGGTCGCCGTCGGCGGCGGCTCCATCCTGCTGCCCGACGCGCTGCCGCTCTTCGGCGAGGTGCACCGGCCCGAGAACTACGCAGTCGCCAATGCGATCGGCGCCTCGATCGCCCAGGTCGGCGGCGAGATCGACAAGGTCTACGCCATCGAGCCCGGCCGCCGCGACGAGGCGCTCGCCGCCGTGCGCGCCGAGGCGGTCGACAAGGCGATCGCCGCCGGGGCGGCGCCCCGGTCGGTCGCGATCGTCGACTTCGACGAAGTTCCGATCCCGTACCTTCCCGGCAACGCCACGCGCATCCGCGTGAAGGCGGTCGGCGACCTCGACATGGGGGCGTGACATGAGCTGGACGATCACCGCTGACCAGATCCCCGACCTCGCGCGTGGCGCTGCGGTGCTCGGCACCGGCGGCGGCGGCGACCCCTACATCGGTGCGCTGCTCGCGACCCAGGCGTTGCGCGAGCACGGCGAGGTCACAGTCGTCTCCCTCGATGAGGTGCCCGACGAGGCCGTCGTGCTGACTGTCGCGATGATGGGCGCGCCGACCGTCATGGTCGAGAAGCTCCCGAGCCTCGACGAGGTCACGGCGCCCGTGCATGCGCTCGGCGCCTACCTCGGGCGACCGGTGACGCACATCGCGTGCGCCGAGGTCGGCGGCGTGAACTCGACGATCCCGATCGCGGCTGCGGCCGCCCTCGGGTTGCCGCTCCTCGACGCCGACGGCATGGGCCGTGCGTTCCCCGAGCTGCAGATGGTGCTGCCGACGCTCTACGGCGTCACCGCTTCGCCGCTCGCGTTCAGCGACGAGAAGGGCAACATCGGCGTGCTGCAGACCGTCGACAACAGCTGGACGGAGCGCATCGCCCGCGTCGCGTGCGTCGAGATGGGTTGCTCGGTCATGATCTCGGGCTTCTCGATGTCGGGCGGGAAGGCTCGTGAGGCGCTCGTGCCCGGCTCGCTCTCGCTCTGCGCCGAGATCGGCCGCACGATCACTGCCGCACGGGGCGACAAGGCCGACCCCGTCGAGGCCGCCGTACGACTCCTCGGCGGGCGGGAGCTCTTCGCCGGCAAGGTCGTCGACGTGCAGCGAGCGACGACGACGGGCTTCGCGCGGGGCAGCGCACGAATCGAGGGCGCGGATGCCGCGGTGACCCTGTCGTTCCAGAACGAGCACCTGATCGCGGAGTCCGAGGGCACGATCCTCGCGACGACGCCCGACCTCATCATGGTGCTCGACCACGACTCGGGCGAGCCGATCACGACCGAGGCCCTCCGATACGGGCAACGGGTGCGCGTCATCAGTGCGCCGAGCGACGAGCGCTGGCACTCGGCCGAAGCGCTCGCGATGGTGGGCCCCGGCTACTTCGGCTACGACCTGCCCGCGCACCGCTTCGACGGCACGGTCGAGACGCCGGTCGCGGCATCCGTCGAGGCGGCGGCATGAGCTGGCAGCTGACGGCGGCCGACCTGCCCGACCTCGCCCGCGGCGCGACCCTGCTCGGCACGGGCGGCGGCGGCGACCCGTACATCGGCAAGATGCTCGTGGAGCGTGTGCTCGGCGACGGGTCGATCACGATCCTCGATCCCGACGAGCTCGACGACGACCTCTTCGTCATCCCCACCGCCCAGATGGGCGCACCGACGGTGATGATCGAGAAGATCCCCGCGGGCACCGAGCCGACACTCGCACTGCGCACCCTCGAGGAGCACCTCGGCAGGCGAGCGGATGCCACGATGCCGATCGAGTGCGGCGGCATCAACTCGATGATCCCGCTGGTCGTCGCGGCCGAGACCGGGCTCCCGGTCGTCGACGCCGACGGCATGGGCCGTGCGTTCCCCGAGCTCTCGATGGAGACGTTCGCCGTGTACGGCGTGCACGGCTCCCCGCTCGCCCTCGCGGGCGAACGCGGTGAGCAGGTCGTCATCGACACGGGCGACGACGACCGGCAGATGGAGTGGCTCGCCCGTGGCATCACGATCCGACTCGGCGGTGTCGGGCACATCGCCGAGTATTCGATGACCGGTGCCGATGTGAAGCGCACGGCGGTGCCGCGCACGATCTCGATGGCACTCGCGCTCGGCAGGGCCATCCGTCTCGCCCGCGAATCGCATCGTTCGCCGTTCGGGGCGATCGTCGACACGCTCGCGCCGACGCTCTATTCGCACGTGCGGGAGCTCTTCGTCGGCAAGGTGAGCGATGTCGAGCGACGCACGACCGACGGGTTCGCGAAGGGACGCGCGGTGATCTCGCCGCTCGATCCGGCGAGTTCGGAGACGTTCGAGATCTCGTTCCAGAACGAGAACCTCGTCGCACGCCGGAACGGCGAGGTCGTCGCCATCGTGCCCGACCTGATCTGCGTCGTCGATCACGAGTCGGCCGAGCCGATCACGACCGAGGGCCTGCGCTACGGTCAGCGGGTCCGCGTGCTCGGCATCTCGACGCCCGAGATGATGCGCACCGCCGCGGCGCTGCGCGCGTTCGGACCGTCGGCGTTCGGCCTCGTCGAACCCTTCGTGCCGGTGGAGTCGCGCGCCTAGGCTTGACGGCATGGCGACGGTACTCGAGCACACGCAGTTGCCTGCGCTCGCGCGGGGGTTCTCGCTGCTCGGGTCCGGTGGCGGCGGATCGACCACGATGCTCGAGTTGGCGCTGGCCGGCGACGAGCACTGGCCGCTCACCCTGCACGAGCTCGACGACCTCGATCCGGCGCTGCCGTGCCTCGGTGCCGCCTTCGTCGGCTCGACGATGCTGCTCGGCGAGCGTCTTCCCGGCGAGGCTCCGTTCGCGCGGTTGATCGCCGCCGCCGAACGCTGGCTCGGGCATCCGGTGCCCGTCGTGTGCTCGCTCGAGGGCGGCGGCCTGAACGGGCTCACTCCCTTCACGCTCGCCGCCGACCGTCTCGTCGTCGACGCCGACCTCACCGGGCGGGCAGTGCCGGGCCTCGACCAGATGTCGCTGCTCGTCGATCGGGTGCCCGGCGTCGTCGCCGCATGCGATACCGGAGCTGGCGGCGTGATGCTCGCGGAGACGGGCCGGCCCATCGACCTCGAACGTGTGATCCGCGCGGCGACGATCCAGGCCGGCGGCGTCGGCGGCACCGTGTTCGCCGGCTTCACGGTCGGCGACCTCGTCGAGCACTCGGTGCACGGCGGCACGCTGCGGGCCCTCGAGCTCGGCACGGCGTTCCTTCACGCGGCATCCGCTCCGCTCGGCGAACTCGCGACGGCGCTCGGCGGCCGGCTGCTCGGTCATGGCCGCATCTCCGCCGTCGAGCCCGACGCCCGCGACCCGCACGTGAACGCCATCGGCATCGACGGCGAGGGTGGC
Organism: Agromyces sp. CCNWLW203; assembly: GCF_036576125.1. NCBI lineage: Bacteria > Bacillati > Actinomycetota > Actinomycetes > Micrococcales > Microbacteriaceae > Agromyces > Agromyces sp. CCNWLW203. Next base: position 261,036 of record NZ_JAZHYX010000006.1, read on the forward strand.
CGGGTGCACCGCATCATCACCCGCTCCGAGACGCTCGCGTTCATGACCGACGGTCGGGTCGAGGCATCCGCTCCCACGATCATCGTCGCGCTCGACACCGTCTCCCGCGACATCCTCGAGGTCACCGATCTCACGCTGGCTCGCAACGTCGCCGTGCTCGAACTGCCTGCACCGGCCTGGTGGACGCAGCGGCCCGAGCGCCTGCGCCACGTCGTGCCCTCGGCGTACGGCCTGGCAGATCTCGACGGCGCCGCATGAGCGACGAGCTCCGGCTGAGCGCACTGCTGGCCCATCCCTCGAACGGCGGCCTGCGAGTCGTCGCAGGCCCGACGGATGCATCATGGGCCGACGTCGTGATCGAGACGACGGAGGCCGAACTGCCCGGCCGCGGCGAGCGGCGCATCGCGATCCTCACCGCTCCTCCACCGTCGACACCCTGGCAGCAGGATGCACTGGTTCGGCGCACGCGCGATCGAGGATTTCTGGCGCTCGCGGTACCGGGCGCCGACGGATTCGGCAGCGGCACGCGCAGCCTCGCCGCGCGGCTCGGGCTGTCGCTCCTGCACGTCGACAAGCCCATGCAACTCGCCAAGGCCTGCTGGCACCTGCTCGAGGCGCGCGACGCACTCACCCTCGGCTACGTGCGCAAGGTCGCGCAGTCGATCGAGTACCACGCGGACGGCTTGCCCGACCTCTTGCGACACCTGAGCTCGAGCGTCGGACACGGCATCGCACTCGTCGACTCGGAGGGCGTGCTGCTCGAAGCGGGCGGCCACCTCGAGTCCGCGGTGCACGCGGCGATCGACTTCGCTCCGTGGGTGGACCTCGCCAGAGCCGACACGGGCACCGCGGCATCCGTGCGGGTCGACAGCCCGAGCCGTGAGGGGCTGCGTATCGCCTTCTTCGGCGATGGTCTCAGCGACCCGCAATTGAGCGCGCTCGCGGTCGCCGCCGAGGTCGCGATGCCAGCAGTGGCCGCGCGCATCCTCATCGACGAGGTCGCCGAGGTGAGCGACGCGTCGGTGTCATCTGCGGTGCTGCGGGACTTCATGGACCTGCGCGGTGCGCCCGACACCGACGTGGAACGCCGCATGCTCGAACGAGGCTGGCGCACGGCCGGCTACCACCTCGCGTTCCGCGTCATCGGCCGCGCCCGGCTCGATACCTTCCAACTGCTGCGTTTCGTGACGCGTGAACTCGGCGCGATCCCGGCCGACTCGCACGCCACGACGAGCGGCCGCGGGGTCACCGGCTGGCTCACCTTCGCCGAGCCTCCCCCGGCTCAGCAGGTCGAGGCGCACATCACGGCACTCCGATCTCTCCACGTCGCTGCACGTCGCGACTTCAACGTCGCGACGGGGGTCGGCTCGCTCGAGAGCGGGTCGGCGGGGCTCACCGAGTCGCTCAGCGAGGCAGCGGACGCCGCGCGCATCGCGGTCGATCGTTCGGCGACGGGATGGTTCGTGCGCGTCGACGGTCTGGGGCTCGAGCAACTGCTGCTCGCGTGGACCGGCAATGACACCTTCGTTCCTGCCGCGAGGTCGCTGCTCGCCCCGCTGCAGGAGGGCGGCGATGAGCTGTTCGAGACGCTGTCGGCCTACCTCGACCACGAGTCCGGTATCGCCGCGACTGCGGCCGCGCTGGGCCTGCACCGCAATACCGTCTCGACGCGCGTCCAGCGCGCTCAGCAGCTCCTCGGCGTCGACATGGCCGACCCCGAGGCGCGGCTCGCGCTGCACCTCGCCTGCCGTGCGGTGCGCGAATCGGGTTGACGGCGCCGGGCGATCTCGGCGCACGCGCCGGAGCTACTCCGGGAGCCGCTGCGGCCCCGACCCCTGCTCGCCGAGCTCGTCGTCGGGATTCAGCAGTCGGCACGCCTTCATCGAGAGGCACCCGCAGCCGATGCACCCGGTGAGCTCTCGCTCGAGCCGTTCGATGCCGAGGCGGCGCAGTTCGAGCTGTCGCTTCCAGCGGCGCGACGCCGCCTGCCAGTCCTCGTGGCTGGGGGTGGTGTCGAGCGGCACGTTCTCGAACGCCGTCTGCACGTCGGAGAGCGGGATGCCGAGCCGCTTCGCGACCGAGATGAGCGAGACGCGGCGCAGCATGTGGCGCGGGTAGCGTCGCTGGTTGCCGCCCGTGCGGTGCGAGGCGATGAGCCCGAGGTCTTCGTAGAAGCGCAGCGCCGACGGCGCCACCCCGGTGCGGCGGCTCATCTCGCCGACGGTGAGCAGTTCGTCGGGCGCGTGCTTGCCGATCGGGGCCGGCTCGGCCTCGATCTCCATTTCGTCGTGCTGCGACATCCGCACCCCTCGTTTTGACTTCAAGGGTACTTGAGGTTTTACGGTGGAGGCATGCGAATCGTGAAGTCGGTGGTTACCCCGTGACGTATGTGATCGCGCTGCCCTGCGTCGACGTGAAAGACAAGGCCTGCATCGACGAGTGCCCCGTCGACTGCATCTACGAGGGTGAACGCTCGCTCTACATCCACCCCGACGAATGCGTCGACTGCGGTGCCTGCGAGCCGGTCTGCCCCGTCGAGGCCATCTACTACGAAGACGACCTGCCCGACACCTGGGCCGACTACTACAAGGCGAACGTCGAGTTCTTCGAGATCTCGGCCGGGGCGCGATCGCCGCTCGGCTCGCCCGGCGGTGCCGCGAAGACCGGCATGCTCGACTTCGACCACCCGATCGTCGCCGTCCTGCCGCCGCAGGAGGCGCACGCATGACGGATGCCGCGACCGCGCGCCGCGCAACCGCCACCCCCGCCGTCCCCGCGACCGCCGACGCGTTCAAGGTCGCGTTCCGCGACCACCCCGCCGGAGTCGCGCTCATCACGGGCATCACGCCCGACGGGCCCGTCGGGCTCACGGCGTCGAGCGTCGCGTCGGTCTCGGCCGAGCCTGCCGCCCTGTCGTTCTCGGTGACGCGGGCCACTGGTTCCGCCGGCGGCCTGCTCGCCGCCGACAGCGTGCTCGTGCACTTCCTCGGCGCCCAGCACGTCGACGTCGCACGCGCCTTCGCCCGTTCGGGCCAGCCTCGGTTCACGCTCGAGCAGGGCTGGTCGCGGCTCGAGACGGGTGAGCCGTGGCTCGCCGACTCCCCCGCAGCACTGCGCTGCCGTACGCTGCACGTGGTGCAGGTCGGCGGTTCGTCGCTCGTCGTCGCCGAGGTGCTCGACGTGTTCCTCGGCGACCAGTCGCCGTCGCTCGTGTACCGCGATCGCCGGTTCCACCGCCTCGACCACACCGCCCGCGAACTCTGACTCCCGCCACCCGCCGCATCGCACGAGCGATCGGCACGAGAAAGGAAGCACCCGCATGCCCGCCTATTCACTGCCCGAACTGCCGTACGACTACTCCGCGCTCGAGCCGCACATCTCGGCGACGATCATGGAGCTGCACCACTCGAAGCACCACCAGGCCTACGTCACGGGCGCGAACACCGCGCTCGAGCAGCTCGCAGAAGCCCGCGAGAGCGGCAACCTCGCGAACGTCAACAAGCTCGAGAAGGATCTCGCGTTCAACCTCGGCGGCCACATCAACCACAGCGTCTTCTGGCAGAACATGTCGCCCGACGGTGGCGGTTCCCCTGACGGCGAGCTCGCAGCGGCGATCGACGACGGCTTCGGCTCGTTCGACGCCTTCCGCGCGCACTTCACGGCGACGGCGCTCGGCGTCCAGGGCTCGGGCTGGGCAGTGCTCGCCTGGGACAGCGTGGGCACCCGCCCCGTGATCTTCCAGCTCTTCGACCAGCAGGGCAACGCGCCGCTCGGCGTGACGCCACTGCTGCAGCTCGACGTGTGGGAGCACGCGTACTACCTCGACTACCGCAACGTGCGAGCCGACTACGTGAAGGCCTTCTGGGAGATCGTGAACTGGGCCGACGTGCGGGCGCGCTTCGCGGCCGCGAGCACCGCCACCAACGGCCTCATCGTGCCGAGGGCCAACTGAGCACGCCGCCCGAACCCTCTCGCGCGCCGCGGCGCCGGCGGAGACCCCGCCGGCGCCCGTCGGTCGCGCTCCTCGCGGTGCAGCTCCGACGCTGGGGGCTCCTCGCCCTGATCCTGCTCACCGCGATCGGCACGTTGATCGCCTGGCTGGCGCAGTAGGCGTAGTCTGCGGGAGCGTGCCGTTCCCGATGCCGCCGACACCGCCACCTCGACTAAGCTGGGAAGTTCTTTGCCAGACGACCCCGCGGGGCCGCCGAGAGGGAGGAACTCCCCGATGACCACCGAATCCGTATGGATGACCCCCGCCGCACTGGAGCGGCTCGAAGCCGAGCTCGCCGAGCTCTCGCGGCCCGGCCGAACGCTGACCGACACCGAGCAGGCTCGAGCCACCGAGCTCCGCGCGATGGTGCGCAACGCCGAGGTCGGCCTGAAGCCCGACGATGGGCTCGTCGAACCCGGCATGCGCATCACCGTGCGGTTCGACGACGACGCCGAACCCACGAGCTTCCTCCTCGGCAGCCGTGAGCTCGCAGATCTCGACGAGAGCCTCGAACTCGACGTCTACTCGCCCACCTCCCCGCTCGGTTCTGCGATCACGGGCCGCTACGTCGGCGACGCCGTCACCTACGAGGCACCGAACCGCACCGTGCAGGTCACGGTGCTCGAAGCGGTGCCGTTCGGCTGAGCCGAAAGATCGAGCGGATGCCGCGGGCGCATGTCGCCCACGGCATCCGCTCGTTTCGACCCGCCGTTCTCCGCACACCGCCCGGCGCACGATGGGGCTAGCGTGGCGTCATGCCCATCGAAGAACTGCACGGAGTGCGCGTCGATCGCCTCGAGGTCGACGGCCCCGCCATCGCGACCGACGACGACACGTCAGACCTGATCGGCGGCGCCTGGTCGAATCGGGCGACGCTCATCGCGATCCCCGTCGAACGACTCGACGAGCGATTCTTCGACCTCTCGAGCGGGTTCGCCGGCGAGGTCCTGGGCAAGCTCGGCAACTACCGCATTCGCGTCGCGATCGTGGGCGACGTCTCGGAGCACATGTCGGCGAGCGATGCGTTCGACGCGTTCGTGTGGGAGTCGAACCGCGGCGACGCCGCCTGGTTCGTGCCCGATTCCGCCGCCCTCGACGTGAAGCTCGCCGAGCGCTCGCGACGCTGAGCGCCCGCGTTCCGGGCTACCGGCGGAGTTCGGCCAGCGCCACGCCGATCGTGTGCTCGATGAGCGCCGCGTCGATCGTCTGGAGTCCGGGAAGCAGCGCTCGCATGAGGAGCGGTCCGGTCAGGAGGTCGCTGATCCACTCCACGTCGACGGATGCCTCGACCTCCCCGCGATCGATCGCCCGCTGAACGGCTCGCGTCGTCGCCGTCCGTCGAGGCGCGAGGAACTGCTCGGAGAAGTGCCGCGCGGCCTCCGGCTGCAGTGAGAGGTCGTCGATCAGTCCGGGCAGCCCGCGCACGATGAGCGGATGGGTGAAGAGCCCGAGGCGATGCTGCTGGATCATCCGCAGGTCCGTCTCGAGATCGCCGGTATCGACGCCCGGATCCGTGCCGAACCGATCGCCGAGCACCGCGATCGCGAGTTCGGCGGTGGTCCGGAACCGCCGGTACACCGCGGCACGCGTCGTCGCGGCGTCCTGCGCCACGCGTCCGATCGTGAGCGCCCGATAGTTCTCGACCTCGATGACCCGTGCCGCCGCGTCGAGGATCGCTCGATCGATGCTCTCGTGCCGGGGTCTTCCCAAGGTGGTTGCCGCCATACGATACATTCTGTACCGTAAGGCAACGAGTCCGCCATCCACCATTCGGCGGCCTCGCCCGGCCGGGGACACGATCGAGACGGCCACCTGATCCCGTTCGTTCCCCGACATCGCCCGGTGAGGTACCCGTGTCCGTCTTAGCCCTGCTCCCCCGCCCGTCCCGACGCTCAGGCGGCACGACCCGGTCACCGGTGCGCGATCTCCTCGCCCTCACCGAGAATCCCGACGTCATCTCATTCGCCGGCGGCCTGCCGGCTCCCGAGCTCTTCGACCTCGACGGCCTTCGACGTTCGTTCGACGCTGCGCTGCGCGAACCTGCCGGCCTGCAGTACTCGACCAGCGAAGGCAACCCGGCACTCCGCGAGTTCATCGCCGACCGGTACACGGCACACGGCCTGCCGACGACTCGTGACGAGATCCTCGTCACGACCGGGTCGCAGCAGGCGCTGAGCCTTCTGGCGATGACCCTGCTCGATCCCGGTGACACGGTCTTCGTCGAGCGTCCGAGCTACCTCGCCGCGCTCCAGGCCTTCACCCTCGCCGGGGCGCGCATCGTCAGCGTGCCCATGGGGGTCGACGGCGTCGACCTCCACGCACTCCGCGTTCTGGCCGAAGAGCACCGCCCGAAACTCATGTACACCGTGCCGACGTTCCAGAACCCCACGGGCACGAGTCTCGATGTCGCGAACCGCGAGGGCCTCGCCGCGCTCGCGACCGCCTACGGCTTCCGTATCGTCGAAGACGAGCCGTACCGCGAACTGCGCTACTCGGGCGATCCCCTGCCCTACTTGGCAGCGTTCTCGAACGAGCACGTCATCACGGTCGGCAGCTTCTCGAAGGTGCTCGCTCCGGGGCTCCGGCTCGGGTGGATCCGGACTCGAGGAGACATCCACTCGACGGTGGTGGTGACGAAGCAGGCCGCCGACCTGCACACCTCGACCGTCGACCAGGCCGCCGCGGCGCACTACCTGTCGAGCGGCGGACTCGAGACGGCACTCGACCGCATCCGTGCGGCGTACGGCGAGCGTCGCGACGCGATGCTCGCGGCCCTGCCGAGCACTCTCCCGGCCGGGAGCACGTGGAGCACCCCGGACGGCGGGATGTTCGTCTGGGCCACGATGCCGTCGCAGTACGACAGTACCCGGCAGCTCACAGCAGCGATCGAGCAGTCCGTCGCCTACGTGCCCGGGGCGCCGTTCTATCCCGATCGGCCGGACGCCTCCACGATGCGGCTCTCCTTCACGACGTACGAACCGGCCACGATCCGCGAGGGGCTGCGCCGCCTGGAGCGATCGTTCGCGCGACCGTGACCCGGGCGAGGTGACGGAACGAAGTCGGTCACGGGCGGGCGCGAGGCATCCGGACCATACTGGAGGTGCCACCGGAGGGAGGACGCCATGGCGCGACCATCCGAGGACCCACGCCCCCGCGTCGCGCTCATCACCGGCGCGAGCGGAGGCATCGGCAAGGCGACCGCACTCGGACTCGCCCGTGCGGGCATGCATGTCGCCGTCGTCGGTCGGGATCGACAGCGCACCGAGGCTGCGGCGCTCGAGATCCGCGACGCCGGCGCGGGTGCAGTGCACGTCCTCGTCGCGGATCTCTCATCGCAGGCCGAAGTGCGGCGAGTGGCCGACGAGGCGCTGCAAGAATTGCCGCGCATCGACGTGCTCGTCAACAACGTCGGCGGATTCTGGCAGACCCGGCATGTCACGGCCGACGGGCTCGAGCGCACCTTCGCGGTGAACCATCTCGCGCCGTTCCTGCTGACGAACCTCCTGCTCGGGCGGCTGGAGCAGAGCGCCCCGGCGCGGGTCGTCACGGTCTCGTCGAACGCGCATCGCACCGGTCGCATCGACTTCGACGACCTCCAGGGCCAGCAGAACTACTCCGGGGCTCGCGCCTACGACCAATCGAAACTCGCGAACGTGCTGTTCGCCTTCGAACTGGCGAGGCGCCTCCGCGGCACCGGGGTCACCTCGAACGCCCTGCACCCCGGGGTGGTGCGCACCTCGTTCGGTTCAGAGGATCCGGCAGCGGTGCAGCGTTTCGTCGTGCCCGTGCTCAAGCCCTTCATGAAGACACCCGCCCAGGGCGCGGCCACATCCATCCACCTGGCCACGGACCCCGACCTCGCACGGGTCACGGGCGGATTCTTCTCGAACAGCAGGCGCGTCCGACCGTCCAGGCGCAGCGAGGACCGAGCCGATGCCGAGCGCCTCTGGCGGGTGAGCGCCGAGCTCGTGGGCACGGACCCCTCAGCGACGAGAGGAGGCCCGTGATGACGACGTCTCCGGTCGCGAGCATTCTCCTGATCGTGCTGCCGATCGCGTTCAACCTCGCGTTCGCCGCGCTCGCGAAGGTCTTCGACTACCCCGACATCCTTCGCCGGCCGACACGGGAGGTCCTCGCGCGCTTCCGCGCGGGCGGCCCCGGCCTCGTGCTGCTCTGGTGGGGGTTCGCGATGACGGCCGTGCTCTTCGCGCCGCTCGCGGTGCTGCTCGCATTTCGGCTCGACGGCGCCGATCCGGTGCTGCTCGCGGTCGCCGCGACGGTCGGTGTGCTCGCAGCGGTCGTGCAGTTCCTGGGTCTCATCCGCTGGCCGTTCCTCGTGCCGTACCTTGCACGCGCCGATGCCGAACCCGACGCGACCGACGCTCGCCGGGCGGCGATCGACATCGTCTTCCAGTCCTTCAACCGGTACCTCGGCGTGGCCGTCGGAGAACACCTGGGTTTCCTGCTGACCGGCGTGTGGAGCGTCCTGTCGGGCGCCGCGCTGCTGCAGAGCCACGCCGTGCACCCGGTCATCGGCATCGCCGGCATCGTGATCGGCGCCGTGCTCGCGTTGTGCTCCCTCGAGTTCGTCGGCCCGTTCGAACCGCGCGGCTGGAGACTCGCCGCCGTGCTCACACCTGTGACGTACATCGCCTGGTCGCTCTGGCTGGCCGTCACCGGCGTCGCCCTGCTGCTCTGAACAAGTGCGCGAGCCCGACGGGTCGGACTCCCCCGGCCCGGCTCAAGCCCGCGCCGAACCGCCACCCACACGCACGAGCATCTTGCCGGTGTTGGCGCCGCGCATCATGTCGAGGAACGCATCGACCGTGCTGTCGATGCCGTCGACGATGGTCTCGTCGTAGGCGATGCGCCCTTCCGAGAACCATCCGGTCATGTGACGGTTGAAGTCCGGCGCCAGGTGGAGGTACGCCGCGAGCGTGAACCCCTTCATCGACAGGCCGCGAGTGATGATGTTGGCCAGGTTGTCGGGCCCCACGGCCTTCTCGGTCGTGTTGTAGCTCGTGATCGCGCCGCAGAGGGCGATCCGGCCGCCGTCGTTCATGACGTCGAGCGCGGCCTCGAGGTGGTCGCCGCCGACATTGTCGAAGAACACGTCGACGCCGTCGGGGGCGAGTTCGGCGAGCTGCTCCCGCACCGGGGCATCCTTGTAGTTGAACGCGGCGTCGTAGCCGTACTTCTCGGTCAGCAGGCGCACCTTCTCGGCTGAGCCGGCCGAGCCGATCACGCGGCCGGCCCCGAGGAGCTTCGCGATCTGGCCGGCGGCGGTGCCGACGGCGCCGGCGGCACCCGAGATGAAGACCGTGTCGCCGGGCTTCATGTTCGCGATGGCGGTGAGGCCGACGTAGCCTGTCAGCCCCGTCATTCCGAGCGTGCCGAGATAGAGCGACAGCGGTACCCCCGGGAGCTCGGGAACGACGCGGAACGTCGTCGCCTCGCCCTGCACGAGGTCGGACCATCCGTGCTGGTGCAGCACCACGCTGCCGACCGGGATCGATTCGGCCTCTGATGCCACGACACGGCCGATCGCGCCGCCGGCGATGGTCTCGCCGAGGGCGTACGGAGCGACGTAGCTGCGCACGTCGTTCATTCGGCCACGCATGTACGGGTCGACCGAGACGAACTCGTTCTGCACGCGGACCTGGCCCGGCTGCAGGTCACCGTATTCCACGGTCGCGATGCGGAAGTCGGCCGGCGTCGGCCATCCCTCGGGGCGGGCGATGAGCTGGATGTGCGTGCTGGTCGTGTTCGACAAGGTGGTGCTTCGCTTTCTCGGCCTCGTAAGCCGATGTCGTGTTGAGAGGGTGAGCGGATGCCGCGGGGCGCGGCTAGATCGAGAGGCCGATGACGAGCGCGATCACGGCGAGCAGCGGCACGGTGCCCTGCTTGAGGGCTGCGGCGCGCTTCGCCGGCGCGGAGAGGAGGAGGACGAGCGCAGCGGCTGCCATCGAGCCGACTCCGACGAACACGAGGGTCGCACCGATCGGCACCGCCCCAGCGGCGACGAAGACGATGCCGGCGATCGTCGTGATCGCGAGAAACAGGTTGTAGAAGCCCTGGTTGAAGGCGAGGAGCTTCGTCGTGGCCGCTTCGTCGGCCGTGAACCCGAAGGTCCTGCGGGCGCGTTCCCCCGTCCAGGCGATCGACTCCAAGAAGAAGATGTAGACGTGGATGAGCGCGGCGACGCCCGCGAGCACGAGTGCTGCGATGACCATTGGTGATTCCCTACTGCCCGTGGGCGTTCGTCGACGGTGCAATTGTGTACCGACCGTTCTAATATATACTGGACCGACCGTTACGCAAAAGGAGTCGACATATGGGTCGCGTGCAGTCGTTCGACACCGCGGAGGTCGTTCGCGCCGCGAGAACCGTGTTCTGGCAGCACGGGTACGAAGACGCCTCGATCCCCGACCTCGAAGCCGCGACGGGCCTCAAGCGGTCGAGCATCTACCACGCCTTCGACAGCAAGCGCGGGCTCTTCGACGCCGCCGTGAACAGCTATCTCGACGAGGTCGTCCGCCCGCGGCTCAGTCCGCTCACGGCCGCGCACATCTCCCCCGAGGCGGTCGTCGAGTACTTCACGGGCCTGCGTTCCGCACTCGAGCGAGTCGATTCCTTCACCGCTGAGAACGGTTGCCTGCTGATCAACGCCGCCGGCGGACCGATCGCCCACGACGACGCCGTGCGCGAGACCGTGGCCGAATACCGCGCCGAGCTGCACTCGGCCATGCGGAACGGCATCGCAGCGCGGCATCCCGAACGAACCGCCGACGAGATCGATCGTCTCGCCGAGACCTGCACGGCCCTCATCGTTGCGACATTCGCGCTCACCCGTGTCGATGTCGAGGCGGCGCTGGGCAGCCTCGACGCTGCGCGGCGGCTCGTCGACTGAGGCCGCTCCGCCGGAGCGGCGCCAGGTCACGGATTCCGGTCGAACCAGTCCGACGCAGTCATGGCGCGCGCTCTCGGCAGCCCCACCCGATCCATCACGGGTACCCACGTGCTGTCCGGCACGTCCTCGGCGAACCACTCGAACGCTCGCATCGTCGGGTGGGCGGCGATCGCCTCGGGATCCGTGCCCGACAGGCCCACGGCGTTCATGAGCACCAGCTCCTCGAGGAACGGGGCTTCAAGAACCGGGCGGAGGCCCGAGAGTCCCTTCATCGAGCCGATCTCCACGCGCTCCAGGTGCGTGAGTTCGGCCAATGAGGGAACCTCCCGCACCTGCGGCAGACCGTAGAGGCTCAGCAGCCGGAGGTTGGTCTGGCGGCCGAGCGCCGACAGGTCGTTCACTCCGCGAATCTGGTTGACAGCGAGGTAGGTCAGGCTGGTACAGCCGTCGACCGTGTCGATGGATGCCCCTGATCCCCCGCGAATGTCCAGCCACTGCAGTCGGGGCAGCGCGGCGAGCAAGCCCGTCGGCACCTTCACCGCCCAGAGCGTCAGACGCCGGACTTCGGAGAGCCACTCGGCATCCGCCGACCCGAGCGAGACATGATCGAGCCAGACCTCGTCGGCTGACCGCCACTGCGCGGCAGATCGGGCCGTCGTTCGTCGGTCGGCCGTCATGCGAGCGCCACGATCGATCGACGCTCAGCCATTCGGGCCGTCGTAGTAGCCGGGCCGCGCGACCAGGACCGACTGGAAGTAGTGGCCCTGCTCTTCGTCGGAGTTCTCGTCGTCGACGAACGGCCGCCACAGCGACAGCAGGAGCGACGGCGCCACGTAGCTGCGACCGCCCTCGTCCTCCTCCAGCTCCGTGAACTCGGAGAGCTGCTCCACGACCCGTGCGGCCGGCGTGCCCAGCAGATCGATGCCGCGGTACTCGATGCGCACCGGACCGTGGGGGCGGGACACCTCGATCGCCGCCACCGTTCCGCCAGGGGCGGGTTCGAGTTCGATCGACATGCCGCTGCCGTAGACGGCCGGCAACCCCGACTGCTGGTCGTGACCGTCGATCGAGGCGAGGGCCCGCTGCGCCTCGCCCATGGTCATGCCGAGACGGACCGGGCCCACGGCCTCGGGGGGAACGATGTCGATGATCATGCACTTCACCCTGTCATACCGGTCACCACGGGGGCGAGCCTGACGAGGACGAGCCAGGTGTCGTCGTCGGGCTCGACGTACGCGGACTCGACCAGGTAACGGCCGGGCACGAGATCGATGCGGAGCGACGTGGTGCTGCTGAGATCCTCCGCGGCGAAGGCCGAGTCGAAGAGCACGACGGGTCCCGGTACGTCCCACGCCGTCGCCCGCTCCCAGCTGGCCGTCTCCATCGCCCGCTCGAGCGCGCCCACCACGGCCTCACCGCTGTCGGCGGCCAGCTTGCGGACGAAGAGGGAGTGACGCGGCAGGAAGGTCGTCGGGGCCGGATCGTCACCGAGCACGAGCGCGGGCGTGCCGCCGACGTCGATCACTCCGGCATAGCCCTCCATGGCGCAGGCACGGCCGTAATCATCGGCGTGCTCGCCGAAGTCGTCCTCGTCGTCCTCGTCACCCGCCCCGTTCCACGCATCCAGCGCCGACTCGGCCACGGCGATGAGCGGCCCGCCTCCGGTGGTGACCCATGCGACGTTCGCGTCGTCGGCCATCAGGCGTCGATCCACTCCGTGCCATCGCCCGGGCGGATCCGGGCCATTCCCGTCAGGCCGAGCCCGACGAGCACTCCCAGCACGCGGCGCACCACCTCGTCGCGCGCTGCCGTTGGATCGATGTCGACGTCGAGGTGCGCCCCGAATGCGCCGGACCCCGCACCGCTCACCTCGCCGATGCCCGTGAGTGCCTCGTTCACTTCGTCTTCGACGTCGTCCCGGTCGATCGGAAGCGGGCGGTCGAAGCGGATCTCCATGAAGTCCATGGTTCCATCCTCACCCGGACACCCGACAGCGCTCCATCGCGTGCCACTCACGGCGTCGCCGACCGATAGCGTCGGAGGGCATGCGGCATCCGCTCGAAGGAGAATCGGTGAGAGACCAGGTGGACACGATCGTGATCGGGGCAGGAGTGGCGGGGCTGACCACCGCCCGGCTGCTGGCGAGGGCCGGCCGACGTGTCATCGTGCTCGAGGCGCGCGACCGAGTCGGCGGCAGGGTCTGGACCGACCGGGGCGACGGACTCGTCACCGACCTCGGCGCCTCGTGGATCCACGGCGTCGCCGGCAGCCCGGTCGCAGAGGCGGCTGAGGCGTTCGGCATGCGCATGATCGAGTTCACCGTCGGCGGGTACCAGCCCGACAGCCGCCCGATCGCGTATTACGGTCCCGACGGCGAGCGACTGACGGATGCCGCGGCGCAGGGTTTCGCGCGCGACATCCGCTCGGTCGACGCCGCCCTCGTCGAGGTGATCGCCGCCTCCGAACCGGATGCCTCGTACCGTGACGTGACCGAACGGGCGCTCACGCGGCAGGGCTGGGGCATCGAACGCGCGCAACGCGTGCGCGAGTTCCTCGAGCACCGGGCCGAGGAGCAGTACGGCGCGTGGATCGAGGACCTCGCCGCCCACGGCCTCGACGACGACTCCATCGACGGCGACGAGGTGGTGTTCCCGGGCGGCTACGACCGCCTGCCCGAAAGACTCGCGGGCGGGCTCGACATCCGGCTCGAGCACGTCGTCGCGCGTGTGCACTGGTCGCCTGGCGGTGTCACCGTCACGACCGACCGCGGGGCGTTCACAGCGGCGACCGCCGTCGTGACCGTGCCGGTGGGCGTTCTGCAGTCCGACGAGTTCGTCATCGAGCCGCCTCTGCCCGAACCGGTCGCGGGTGCCCTCGGCCGGCTGACGATGAACGCGTTCGAGAAGGTCGTGCTGCGATTTCCGACGAAGTTCTGGGACGACGGGGTGTACGCGATCCGCCAGCAGGGGCCCGAGAGCCGGCGCTGGCACTCCTGGTACGACCTCACGCCCCTGCACGGCACGCCGACACTCCTCACCTTCGCCGCCGGGCCGACCGCGAAGGAGACGAGCGGGTGGAGCGACCAGCAGGTCGTCGATTCCGTGCTCGCGCAACTGCGCCGGCTCTACGGCGAGCGCGTGGAACAGCCGAGCAGTGCGCGCGTCACCGCCTGGCAGCGCGACCCGTTCGCCCGAGGCTCGTACGCCTACATGACCGTCGGCTCGACGACCGCGGATCACGACGATCTCGCGACCCCCATCGGTGGCGTACTCCACCTCGCCGGTGAGGCGACCTGGACCGACGACCCCGCGACCGTGCCCGCCGCCATGTACTCCGGTCACCGGGCGGCAGCGGCCGTCCTGGGTCGGGAGATCGCGATCGACGAGGTGTGGGCCGACTGACGGCCGGCTGCCGTCACTGCTGCATCCGCGGGTCCTCCGTCGGGTCGAAGTACTTCGATGGGCATCCCTGATCGACCGCCTCGGGGTGCAGCTCGAAATGCCAGGGCTCGTTGTCGTAGATCGGGCAGAGCCCGTAGCGGGCACCGTGTTCCGACAACCAGTCGGTCGCGTCGTACGACCCGACGTCGACCGCGTTCCCGGCGACGTGCGCCGAGGTGTCGGCGGTCGCAACCCATCGAGCGGCCTCCTCCTCCGACCCGTAGTCGTGCACGGCATCGCGGAGCAGCTGCTCCTGGTACTCCGGCGAGCGCCAGCCGCTGTTGACGACGAACTCGATGCCCTCCTCGCGCGCATCCGACGCCGCGTCACGCAACGCCTGCAGCAACTCGGGGTCGAGGTTCGCCACACCGGGGTGCTGGTCGTCGAAGGCGGACACCCCGTTCGGCATCGCGCCGTCGGCCTCGGTGATCGCGCCGTCGGCCGTGGGCGAGAGCGTCGACGTGTCGCGTCCGTTCGGCGCGCCTCCGTCGAACGCGTCGGCGGATGTCGCGCCCAACGATCGGGCGAGGGATCCGACCATCATCGTCACTGCGGCGATGATCGCGATCAGGACCACAGCGGCCCAGACGATCCTGCGGCTCCGTGCTCGGGTCGGTGCATGGTGACTCATGCCGCCCAGTCAAGGCGGCCGGGTGTTGCCGGCCCGTATCCGGATTCGGATACGCCGGCGATATGCGGAGGCTCCTAGCATTGCCAGCATGCGTGTGCTGGTGGTTGAAGACGAACCCTTCATGGCGGAGGCCATTCGCGATGGACTGCGCCTCGAGGCGATCGCGGCCGACATCGCCGGCGACGGCGACACTGCCCTGGAACTGCTGAGTATCAATTCGTACGACATCGCCGTGCTCGACCGCGACATCCCGGGCCCTTCGGGTGACGAGATCGCCGAGACCATCGTCGCCTCGGGCAGCGGGATCCCGATCCTGATGCTCACCGCCGCCGACCGGCTCGACGACAAGGCCTCGGGGTTCGGCCTCGGGGCCGACGACTACCTGACCAAGCCGTTCGAGCTGCAGGAGCTCGTGCTGCGTCTCCGTGCGCTCGACCGGCGGCGGGCGCACAGCCGGCCGCCCGTGCGCGAGATCGCCGGGCTCCGTCTCGACCCGTTCCGCCGCGAGGTCTACCGCGACGGCCGCTACGTCGCCCTGACCCGCAAGCAGTTCGCCGTGCTCGAAGTGCTCATCGCTGCCGAGGGCGGGGTCATCAGCGCCGAGGAGCTGCTCGAGCGGGCGTGGGACGTGAACGCCGACCCGTTCACCAACGCCGTGCGCATCACCGTCTCCGCGCTGCGGAAGCGCCTCGGCGAACCCTGGGTCATCGCCACGGTGCCCGGCGTCGGCTATCGCATCGATGTCGGGGCTCCCTCCGAGGCCGCGCCGGAGCGACATGAGTAGGGCGCCCGGAATGAGCGTCCGGTGGAAGCTCGCGGTCAGCTACGCGGGATTCCTGATGGTCGCGAGCGTGCTGCTGCTCGCAGCGGTCTGGCTCTTCCTCCTGCGCTACGTGCCCGCGCGCGCGATCCAGACGATGGAGGGCTTCGTGCCCGGGCGCGACGACCTGGTGCGCGCCTTCGGCCCGGTCGTGGCGGTGGTGCTGGTGTTCCTGCTGGCCTTCGGGCTGCTCGGCGGCTGGTTCCTCGCCGGCCGCATGCTCGTTCCGCTCGATCGCATCACCGAGGCCACGCGCAAGGCGGCCAACGGGTCGCTGTCGTACCGCATCGAGCTGGAGGGCCGGAGCGACGAGTTCCGCGAACTCGCCGACAGCTTCGACGCCATGCTCGCACGACTCGAGGCGCTCGTCGCCGAACAGCAGCGTTTCGCGGCCAACGCCTCCCACGAGCTGCGCACCCCGCTCGCGATCACGCAGACCATGCTCGAGGTCGCGCGCAACGACCCGAGCCACGTCAGCCCGGCACTCATCGAACGCCTCGGTGCGATCAACACTCGAGCCATCGACCTCACCGAGGCGCTGCTCGTGCTCAGCCGCGCCGACCAGCGGTCCTTCGCCCGAGAGGAGGTCGATCTGTCGCTGATGGCCGAGGAGGCCGCGGAGATGCTGCTGCCGATGGCGGAGCGTCGCGGCATCACCCTCGAGACATCCGGTGACCTCGCCCTCACCGCAGGTTCGCGCCCGCTCCTACTGCAGGCGACCACGAACCTGCTGCACAACGCCATCGTGCACAACCTGCCCGAGGGCGGCACCGCGTCGATCACCACCACCGTCGAAGACGGCCGGGCCTCGCTGACGGTCGAGAACACCGGCGAACCGCTCTCACCGAGCCTCGTCGCCACGCTGACCGAACCGTTCCAACGCGGCACTGAACGCATTCGCGGTGACCACGGCGGCGTGGGTCTCGGTCTCGCGATCGTCAAGAGCATCACCCAGGCGCACGACGGCAGGCTCACGATCGTGGCCCGACCCGAGGGCGGTATGCGCGTGACGGTGCAACTGCCCGCGATGCCGACGGAGGCGGCTCGATGAGCGTCAAGGAGCTGCCGCGGTCATCGGCGGCAGACGGCGGAGCTAACCGCGAACCGGCTCGCGGCGCGCGGCGCTTCGTACTGCCCGCCCTCTTCGCGCTCTACCTCGTGCTGCTCGTCTGGATCGTGATCTGGAAGCTCGAACTCCCGTACGTCGGCACCGGCGAGCTGCGTCAGGTCAAGCTCACGCCATTCATCTCCGATGCCTGCAACGGGGCGAGCGCGCCGTCGGAGGTCGTCGTGAACGTCGTGCTCTTCATTCCGTTCGGCATGTACCTCGGGCTGCTCGCCCCCGCGCGGCCGTGGTGGCAGGCGATGATCGCGATCATCGGCGCGAGCCTGGCCCTCGAAGTCGCCCAGTTCGCGCTGGCGGTCGGCAGCTCCGACCTCACCGATGTCATCACCAACACCGTGGGCGGCCTGATCGGGCTCGTCCTCCTCGCCATCGCGCACCGGCGGCTCGGCGTGCGCGCCGCGCAGGTGATGATGCGAGTCTGCGCGGTCGTGACCGTGCTCCTCCTCGTCGCGACTGCAGCGTTCGTCGCGTCGCCGTTGAGCTTCGGCCCGCAACAGGATGTCTGGGTCGGCACGCCGGGCGACCCGCGAACGGCCCAGGTCATGCCGGCCAGTGAGCGCGATCGGATGCACCGGGAACTGCGCGACCCGCAGTGCTAGCGTGCCGCTTCGCGTCAGTCGAAGGCGGCGGCGGTCTGGCGGGGGTACTCTCCCCCGGCCAACTTCACGAGTCGCGCGTGCGCGTACTCGCAGACGAGGGCGTGCCGGTAGACCATCCGCGGCACGTCGACGTTGGAGTCCATCCAGAGGCTCATGCCTGCCAGCTTCCAGTGGCGGAACGTGTCGTCGTCGGTGACGAGGGCGAGGATCTCGAGGAACGAGTCGTCGAACCGGATGGAGTGCACCGCACGTCGGTACTCCTCGACCGTGAGCGCCATCGAGAACGGGATGTTCATGAAGCAGAGCGCGGTCTGGATGTCGAGGCGGATGAATCGGCGGCGCTGCCGTTCGGCATCGAGCGGCGGGATGTCGAGCTGCGTGAAATCGAGCCGCTCGGGCTTCGTCAGCTGCACCGCGTCGAGCGCGATGAGCACGTCGTAGACGTTGACGTCGTGCTCGACGACGGCCTGATCGCCGAGCCCTGAGAGCGCTTCGGGGCGGAGCGTCACCGGTTCCATGTCGACGGGCGTGTTGCGGATGATGAAGTTGACGAGATTCGTCTCGACGACGAAGTGCCGGATGAGGAGCTCCACGGCGTCGGGCGACACGAACCGCCGCAGGAACCAGACGCACAGCACGTCCATGGTGTGCAGCGGCATCCAGCGGAACGGCAGCACGCGCTTCACGATCGAGATGAGCGCCACCAGCACTCGCGACAGGACCCGCGCGATCGGGTAGAGCCAGCGCCGCGAGAGGCGCCGCTGGTCGTCGATGATCAGCCGCACGAGCGCCCGGTCGAGGGGCACGGATGGATCGGCGTACACCGCCTCCCACATGCTCGGGTCCGAACGGACGAACTCCGCCACGTCAGCGATCCAGTTCTTCGAGCTGCAGCGCGTAGAGCCGGGCGACCACTTGCGCGCAGCGCACGATCTCGTCGGCGGCGACGTCATCGATGAGACCCGACGTGAGGATCGCCTCGAGGTCACCGGTGTGCGCTCCGTCGGCCTCCTGGTGGTACTGCATGAAGTGCACTTGACTGTCGGCGAGCCCCAGCACCTCCTGGAACCGGCCGGCCCAACCCGCGGCTCGCTTCGCACCGAGCCCCTCGATGATGAACATCGCTCCGAGCAGGCCCACCGGGTTCGGCTGGTCGGCGTAGTGGAACATGTAGCCCGAGAGCGCCTCGGAGCCGATGTTCTTGCGGCCGGCGCGCAGTTCTTCGAGCGAGCCGCCGATCGCGACGTAGTCCCGTTCGAGCATGAGGTAGTCGCGGTGCTCCTCTTCGGCGTGCTTGATCGCCGCTGCTCGCAGCTCGAAGTGGTCGATGTCGAAGTTCGATGCGGCGCGGGAGATCCACGGCGACCCGTCGACGACCTGCTGGCGGAGGTTGAAGAGCAGCCGCCGGTAGTCGTCGATCGTCACCGTGCCGTCGTCGAGTCGGCTGAGCACGGGTACGCGCTCGAGCTGTTCCTCGAGCTCCGCCCAGACCTCGCCGAGCCGCTCGAAGAGCGTGGCGACATCCGCTGAATTCACGTCGTCGGTGGCGGGCGTCGTATCGATGGTCATGTCGAGGCTCCTTGCTGCTGAGGCGGGGCGACCACGGTGAGGTGGGCGAAGGCGAACGAGAATCGACCCGACTCGGGCACGGCCAGCAGGATCGTCTCGCCGGGACTGAAGCGGCCGGTGCTCCAGGCTTCTTCGAGGGCGATGAAGATGCTGGCCGAGCCGGTGTTGCCGCGAGTCTCGAGGTTCGAGTACCACTTGTCGGTGTCGAGCGTCGGGATGCGCCGGCGCAGGCCGTCGAACGCGGCATCCCGGAACGCGTTCGTGCTGTAGTGGCAGACGACGTGGTCGAGGTGGGTGACGTCGACGAGGCCGATGTCGACGAGTTCCTCGAACTGGCGGATGCCGGCTTCGGCGAGGTCGTCGAGCACGGTCACGTCCTGCCGCAGCACGAACATGCCCTCTGCTTCGGCGTCGGCGACGCCGACATCCTGCCAGGTGCTGCCGACGACGGGCTCGGTGCCGTCCATGCCGGCCCGCATGCACACCTCGTGCTCGTGCGCGAGCGAGACCTGGCGCACCCAGTCGACCCGGAGCGACGGCCGGGTCGGGTGCGGCTGGAACTCGACGACGACGGCGCCCGCGCCGTCGGAGAGCATCCAGCGCAGGAAATGCGAGTCCATGCCGGCGCGGATGTCGTCGAAGCGGCGCTGGCGGAGACTCCGGCTCGAAAGCTCCGACCCCACGACGGCGACGAGCGGGTGGTCGCCGAGCCTGACCTTGCTCACCGCCGCGTCGAGCGCCGCGAGGCCCGAGGCGCAGACCCCCGATGCCGACAGCAGCTGCATCGGGCCACCGCCGAGGCGGCCGTGCACCATCGACGCGAAGCCAGGCACGAGCACGTCGCCCATCGTCGTCGCGCAGGCGAGCATCCGCACGTCGGCCGCGTCGATGCCCCGGTCGTCGAACGCCGCGCGAAGTGCCTTGACGGCGAGCTCCTCGTTCAGCTCGGTGGGCTCGCCGTGCTCATCGAGCGCGTAGTGCCGCTGCCGGATGCCGTTCGCGTCGAGGATGCGGCGGCGGATGCGTTCGGTGACCGCATCGGTGCCGCCGAGTCGCGCCGCGATGCCGTCGTTGTCGACCGGATCGCCGGGAAGATACCGGCCGAAACCCGTGAGGTACGCCGTCGCAGTCGAGCCCATGGAGACGACCATAGGGCACACGGTGACCTCTGGCTCGAAAGCTGTGGACGAGGCTGCGGCGGAGCGGATTCCGGCCGGTCGGGTCGCCTATGCCACGCCGGCTCCGCGACGGCTCGGGTGCAGGATCATGTCGGCCGCCTTCTCGGCGATCATGACGACCGGCGACGCGGTGTTGCCCGAGACGATCTTCGGCATGATCGACGCGTCGATCACCCGCAGCCGCTCGACTCCGTGCACCCGCAGGTCCGTTCCCACCACCGAGCGCTCGTCGTCGCCCATCCTGCAGGTGCCGACCGGGTGGAAGATCGTCGTGCCGACGTTGCCCGCCTCGCGCGCCAGGTCCTCGTCGGTGACCACGGCGGGGCCGGGTCGCACCTCTTCTGGGCGGTACCTGCGCAGCGCAGACGTCGCCATGATCCGCCGCGCCTGCTTTATCGAGGCGACCGCGACCGCCCGGTCACGCTCGGTGGTCAGGTAGTTCAGCCGGATCTCGGGCTGAACCGCGAGGTCGCGACTGACGAGGTGGGTCGAGCCGACACTGTCGGGCCGGAGGTTCACGACCGACACCGTGATCGCCGGGAACCGGTGCAGCGGCTCGCCCAGCTTGTCGGTCGACAGCGGCTGCACGTGGTACTCGAGATCGGGCCGGTCCATCGACGGGTCGGACTTGGTGAACATGCCGAACTGGCTCGGCGCCATCGACATCGGCCCGGTGCGCTTCAGCGCGTACTCGAGGCCGATGCGCGCGAGGCCGATGGGCGAGTTGACGATCGTGTTGAGCGTCTTCGCGCCGTGCACCTTGAACACGGTGCGCACCTGCAGGTGATCCTGCAGGTTCTCGCCGACGGCCGCGTTCGCGTGCACGACGGGGATGCCGTGCTCAGCCAGGATCGACGGCGACCCGATGCCCGACAATTCGAGCAGTCGCGGCGAGTTGATCGCGCCGGCGGTGAGCAGCACCTCGGCGTCGGCGAACGCATCGAAGAGCGCGCCGCCCTGGCGGAAGCGGATGCCGGTTGCCCGCGTTCCCTCGAACAGGATCCGCTCGGCCGGGGCCTTCGTCAGCACCCGAAGGTTCGGGCGCTTGCTCGCCGGCGCCAGGAACGCCTTCGCTGCGTTCCAGCGCCAGCCGTTCCGCTGGTTGACGTCGAAGAATCCCGAGCCTTCGTTCTCGCCCGTGTTGAAATCCGCGCTCGGCATGATGCCGAGTTCCTCCGCGCCGCTCTGCACCGCGCGCAACACATCCCAGGTCAACCGCTGGGGCGACACCTTCCACTCGCCGCCCGCGCCGTGGAACTCGGTTTCACCGCCGTGGTAGTCCTCGGACTTCTTGAAGTAGGGCAGCACGTCGTCCCATCCCCAGCCGGCGTTGCCGAGATCTCGCCACTCGTCGTAGTCGCCCGACTGACCGCGCATGTAGATCATGCCGTTGACCGAGGTGCATCCGCCGAGCAGCTTGCCCAGCGGGTAGGCCAGTGCTCGCCCGTTCAGACCGGGCTCCGCGACGGTCTTCATCCGCCAGTCCGTGCGCGGGTTGTCGATGCAGTAGAGGTAACCGACGGGGATCTGGACCCAGTGGTAGCGGTCGTTCCCGCCGGCCTCGATCAGCAGCACGCGGGTTCGCGGGTCCTCGCTCAATCGGTTCGCCAGCACGCACCCCGCCGTGCCCGCGCCGACGATGATGTAGTCGTAGCGCCCTTCGAGCGTTCGAGCGTCGCTGTTCATTTCGCTTCCTCTTCTCCGTTGTTCTCGCGCCGGGCATCGCGGTACTGGCTGCTCCAGAATCCCTGGAGCGCCTCCGCGAGGTCGCGCGACGTGCTGTAGCGGTGGTCGTAATGGGCCCACATGTCAGGGTCCGGTTCGAACTCGCGTCGGATCCGGGTCATGCCGGAGACGGCTTCCTCGTAGCCGGCGAAGACGCCGACGCCGACACCGGCGCTCAGCGCCGCACCGAGCGCGCCGGTCTCCTCGCCGTCGGCGACGCTGATCGGCACGCCGAGGCAGTCGGCGAGCATCTGCGCCCAGACCTCACTGCGAGCCCCGCCCCCCGAGAGTGTCGCGTGGTCGATCACCGCGCCGGCGGCGCGGAGCCGCTCGACGTGCCGGCGGTGCTCGAAGACGACGCCTTCGAACACGGCCCGGATCAGGTGCCCCTCACCGTGCCATCCAGCGACGCCGTTGAATCCCGCCCGGTGCTCGGCACCCAGACGCGATCCGTAGAGGAAGGGGTGGAAATAGGGGTCGTCGAGCCGGGGTTCGACCTCGGCGAGCCGTCGGTGGCAGAAGCCGAAGGGGTCGTCGTGGTGGCCGCCGCGCTCGACGAACTCCCGCACGTACCACTCCAGGTGAGAGGCGGATGTCGCGCTGTTGTCCATGATCATGAACCGGTCGGGTCCGAACGCCGACACCATGAGCAGGTCGCGGTCGATCACCGGCTCGCTCGACACGTACTGGTTGACCGACCAGGTTCCGGCGATGATCGACGTGGCGCCCGCCTCGACCACGCCCGAGCCGAGCGCACTCGCGATGACGTCGAAGAGCCCGCCGACGACCGGCATGCCCTCGGCCAGTCCGGTCGCGGCTGCGGCCTCGGCGGTGACCGTGCCTGCGACATCGGTCGGATCGATCAGGTCCGGCAGAAGATGGCCGAGCCCCTGCAGCCCGTAGAGGGCGAGCAGTTCGTCGTCGTACCCGCACTCGGGCATGCGCAGCAGCCCGGCGCCCGACATGTCGGAGATGTCGGAGACCTTGCGCCCCGTGAGCTTGAAGGTGATGTAGTCCTTGCACATGACGAGCGTGCCGGCCTGCTCGAGCACCTCCGGGCGGTGTCGGCGCATCCACGACAGGAGCACCGGGGTCTGCGATGGCCACGGCTCCTGGAGCGTCGCCGCGTGGAGCGCCGCTCCGTGTTCGGCGGCGAGCTCCTCGGCGAGCGCTGCGGCCCTCGTGTCGAGGGACTGGATCCCGACGAGGGGCCGATCGTCGCCGTCGAGCAGGTAGAGGCCGTTGCCGTGGCCGGCGCAACCGGCGGCGACGATCTGGCCGGGCTCGATGCCGGCGTCGGCGACGCAGCGTCGGAACGCCTCGCTGGCGTTACGCCACAGCTCCTCGAGATCCCGTTCGACGTGCCCGGGTTCCGGGCGGGTCGATTGCCCGTCGATCGCGTGCGACCCGACCTGGCGCCCCTCGAGATCGAAGAGCACCGCCTTGATCACGGTGTTGCCGACGTCGATTCCGAGCAGGTAGCGCGCCGCGTCATCCGCCATTGTAGATCTCCCATGCTTCGCCGCCCGAGGCTCCGCGGTGCACGATCGCCATCAGGGCGTCGACCACCGCGTTCGGGCTCTCGTGCTGGTAGATGTTGCGGCCGTAGACCAGCCCCGACGCGCCCTGCGCCATCAACGCCGCCGACCTCGCCAGCACCGACTCGAGATCCTCCTTGCCGCCGCCGCGCACGAGCACCGGCACCCGCGCCGCCTCGACGACGCGGTGGAACTCCTCGGCGTCGTCGGTCGGATCGGCCTTGATGATGTCGGCGCCCATCTCGCTCGCGAGGCGCACGAGCGTCACGATCTTCTCGGCATCGCCGTCGACCTGGTAGCCGCCCCGCACCTCGTTCGGCAGCATCACCAACGGCTCGATCATGAGCGGCATGCCGTACTTGCTGCACGAGGCGCGAACCCGGCTGATGTTCTCGACGCACTGACGGAACAGTTCGGGTTCGCCCGGCAGCATGAACAGGTTCACCACCACGCAGGCGGCGTCCATCTCGAGCGCGCCGATGATCGGCTCCTCGTGGTTCTGCAGCATCGACCACATCACCCGGTGGCGCTCGCTGTTGTAGGGGTTGCCCATGTCGATGCGCATGACGAGTGCCGGCTTGTCCTTCGCGGAATGACGCTGCAGCAGGTCGGCCTGGCCGTACGCCATCTGGATCGCATCGGGCTTGGCACCGATCAGGGTCGTGACGACGCCCTCCATGTCCTCGAGGCCGACGAGGAAGCTCGGCTCGTTGCACACGCCGTGGTCGATGGCGACGTCGAGGCAACCTCCGTCGGTGAAGAGGCGATTCATCCTCGCAAGTGTGCTCATGCGCATCAGACTGCAGTCCTTTCCTTGATGCGTCGGTCCAGGACGTCGCGGTCGACGCCGTGGTAGTTCTCGAGGTCCTCGACGAGTCCGTCGATCTCGGCGCGACGTCGCTCGTCGCTCCAGCCGAGTTCCGCGGCCGCGGCGGCTGCGATGGCCTCGATCAGTTCGCCGTCGACGGTGCCGGTGATCACGACCGCCGTGCGGCGCATGATGAGGTCGCTGAGCCGGGTGGCGTGCTCGTGCTGCACGAAGAAGGCGATCTCGGCGGCGGTCAGTTCGATGCCGATGCCGATCGGCTCGTCGTCCGGCCGTTCGGCGCAGAACGCCATGACCTCGCCGGCCCTGGTTCCGTAGGCGTCGACCAGGTGCGCGGCGCGTTCCCGCGAGACGCCCCACGCTCGAACCAGTTCGTGCTCGAGCTCGGCCGCGTCGATGAACCCCAGGCCGCCGCCGATCCCGAGCTCGACGGTCGAGACCGTGCGCGGCCGCCCGAGCTCCGCCAGCACCTCATCGGTCGCATCCTCGGCGAAGGCGCGGAACGTCGTCCACTTGCCGCCGATCATGCAGAACGTCGGCACTTCGCCGTCGACGCGTCGCAGGTCGTGTCCGCGCGTGATCCGCCCGGTGAAGTTGTGCGCGCTCTTCAGCAACGGGCGGATGCCGCTGAAGGAGTAGACGATCTGGTCGGCGGAGAGCTCGATGCCCGGGAAGACGAGCCGCAGCGAACCGAGGATGTAGTCGCGCTCGTCGTCTTCGCAGCGCACCCGTTCCGCTCGTTCCACCTTGATGTCGGTGGAGCCGGCGAGCACCCGCCCGAGGTAGCCGAACACGACGCAGACCCGGCCGTCGGAGTTGTCGAAGTAGACCATGTGCCCGTTGAGGGCCTCGAAGAGCTCGGGACTGTCCAGCACGAGGTGCGAGCCTTTGGTGCCCTCGACCAGTTGCTCCGGCACGTCGGCTGCAGGAAGCAGCTCGGCCAGCGACTCGTCGAGCCAGGCGCCGGTCGCGTTGACCACCGCACGTGCCGTCACCGGGTATCGCACGCCGGTCTCGCCGTCGGTCACGACGAAGCCGGAGCCGGCGACCGCGATCTCGGAGTAGTTGAGCGCGACGGAGGCGGGTGACGAGCGGCAGGCATCGAGGATGAGCTCGACCCCGAGCCGCTCCGGATAGCTGATCCACGCATCGTGGTAGACGGCGGCGTACCGCATGCGCGGCGTGAGCTTCGGCCAGCTTCGGAAGGCCGCGCGCCCGCCGAGGAACCGATGGCGCGGCAGCATCCGCCGCGTGCGACTGACCCAGTCGTAGATCCCGAGCCCGATGCGCACCGGCACCGCGCCTCGCCGGGCGGGCCGGCTGGAGACGTGGAAGAAGCTCGCCGCGGAATTCAGCAGCCCCGAGAACACCGACATGATGGGTACCACGGTCGGCAGGGGCCGCACCATGTGCGGGGCGTTGCGCAGCAGTGCGTCGCGCTCCCGCAGCGACTCGCGCACGAGATCGAACTCGCCGTTCTCGAGGTAGCGCAGACCGCCGTGGATCATGCGCGACGGCGCTGAGCTGCACCCGGAGCAGAAGTCGGCGCGTTCCACGAGCAGCACGCGAAGGCCCTGCATCGCCAGCTCGCGGAAGACGCCTGCGCCGTTGATGCCGCCGCCGACGACGATCACGTCGAATGCGCCATCGGTGCGGAGCGCACCGAATCGCGCGGCTCTGGGATCGGACATGGCTGCGCCTCGAGACGGTTCTGAACGGGCGGGCTGTCGGTCGGTGGTCGGGTCGGGACTCATGCGGCGAGGTCGGTCAGTTCGAGGGCGACGGCCGCGTCGATCACGCGCAGATCGTCGGGCGTCAGTCGGATGCATCCGGCCCTCGCGTTCTCGCGCGCCTGCTGGGGGTTGCGCGCCCCGCACAGCGAGTAGGTGATGCCGGGCTGTTCCAGCGTCCAGGCGATCACCACCTGCGCCTTGGTGGCGGCATGCGCTTCGGCGACGGGCTCGATCGCGTCCATGAGCCGGGCCACCTTCGCTCGATTCGCGAGCGAGAACCGGGGGTTGTCCCTGCGCTGATCGTCGCCCGAGAAGGTGCGCTCGGGTCCCATGCGCCCCGACAGTAGGCCGAGGGCGAGCGACGAGTAGCTGAGGGTCGAGATGCCGGCGTCGGCGGCGATCGGCAGCAGCGTCGACTCGATGTCGCGCGCGACCATGGAGTACTCCTCCTGGATCGCGTCGAGCGCTCCCGTCGCCGCGTACGACCGGAGGTCGTCGACCGACACGTTGCTCGCGCCGATCGACCGGATCTTGCCCTGGTCTCGCAGCAGCACGAGCGTCTCCATCGTCTCCTCGATGGGCGTCGTGCGGTCCTGCCAGTGCGTGAGGTAGAGATCGAGGTAGTCGGTGCCGAGACGCCGGAGGCTCTGCTCGACCTCGTGCACGATCGAGTCTCTGCCGAGGTATCGGTGCACCGGTCGATCGTCGACGTCGAAGAAGTGATCGCCCTGCTGCGTGTGCCAGACGAGCCCGCACTTCGTCGCGAGCACGACCTCATCACGCCGGCCGCGAATGGCCGTGCCCACGATCTCCTCGGCGCGGCCCTGCCCGTACGCGGGTGCCGTGTCGATCAGCGAGACGCCCTCGTCGAGTGAGGCCCGGATCGCGGCGACGGACTCGGCCTCGTCGGTCCCGCCCCACATCCAGCCCCCGATGGCCCAGGTGCCGAGCCCGACGACGGATGCCTCGATCGTCGAGGCACCAAGGGTGCGTGTGCGCATCTCGGTCATTTCACTTCCTGTTCGGTCGATGCCTCGAATGGCGCCCCGGATGTCGCCTCGGTCGAAGCCTGCACCGACGATGCGGTCTCCTCATCGACGATGAGGGAGGAGATGAGGCCGCCCGCGAGGGCGGCGCGGATCGGCCGCACCTTCTCGGGCCCGACCGCGACGCCGATCGTCTTCGGACATGTGGCCAGCTCGGCCGGGTTCAGCGCGACGAGCCTCGAGTTCAGCGGAGAGTCCGCCACCGACCCGTCGTCTCGAATGAGGTGGGCGAGGAACTCGCCGCCGGCGTCGCCGTTCAGCAGCAGCTCGCGCTCCGAGTTCGGCACGAGGTCGTAGTAGCTGGAGCCCTCGGTCGCGATCGAGCCGATGCCGACGAGGGCGACCTGCGCGCGGCGAGCGAGGTCGAGCACCTGACGGATCGAGCCGACCTCCATGAGCGTGTCCCGTTGCTCGCGGCTCTCCGCGAACAGCGGCGCGTGCAGCAACACCGCCGAGCCGCCGAGCTTGTCGGCGAGCTGGGTCGCCAGGTGGTTGACGTCGGTGTAGTACTTGCCCTGCACTCCCCCGGTCAGCGGCACGACGGTGACGTCGAAGGCGCGATCCGGCGCGATGTTCTCCACGATGGCGCTCACCGCCTTGCCGCCGGTGATCGCGATCACGTCTCCGTCTCGGATCGTCTCCAGTAGTTCGTTGGCCGCTGCACGACCCACGACCTGCAGGTTGGTGTCGGGGTTGCCGGGCAGCGACGGCGTCACGACGACCTTGCCGAGACCCGTCGTCAGTGCGAGCGCACGCTCCATGTCGACCAGTCGCTGGAAGGGACCGGCGTCGATCGAGATCCTGACCATGCCGAGTTCGCGCCCCTGCCTGATCAGGCGATTCACCTTCGAGGTCGAGAGGTTCAGCCGTGCAGCGATCTCCGACTGCTTCATGCCTTCGATGAAGTGGAGGGTCAGCACGGTGTGGATCTTGCGGATCGTGGCGGTCTCGTCGTTGCCGTCGGCGATGCTCATCGCTGCACCGTCCTTCCCCGAGTCAGGTAGTGGTCGATCAGGAGCGCCGCGAGCAGGATGGAGCCGCGAACGATCTCCTGCCAGTAGACCGAGACGTCGAGGAGCGCGAGCGAGCTCGACACGACCGAGAGCAGGATCACGCCGAGCGTGGCACCGAGGATCGTGCCGGAACCGCCCTTGAGGCTGGCGCCGCCGATCACGGCGGCGGCGATCACGTTCAGTTCCATGCCGATGCCGAACGTCGGCTGCGCCGACCCGAAGCGGGCCATGTAGATGATGCCGGCGACGCCGCAGAGCGCCGAGCAGAGGGTCGTCGTCAGGAAGATGGCGCGCTTCGTGCGGATTCCCGAGTACGCGGCCGCCCGCTCGTTGCTGCCGGTGTAGAAGACCTTCCGGAACGCCGTCGTGCGGCGCAGCATGAAGTCGAAGGCGATGACCACCGCGAGGAACAGGATGATGACGACGGGGATCGGGCCGATGGAGCCCTGGCCGATGAACTTGAAGCTGTCGGGAAGCGAGTACAGCCCCAGCGGGCGGCCACCCGTCAGGAGGAGGCAGAAACCGCGAGCGATCACCATCACGGCGAGCGTCACGACGAAGTGGTTCAACCCGACCTTCGTGACGAGGAAGCCCATCGAGGCGCCGATGGCGATGCTGGCGAGCAGGGCGACGCCCGACGCGAGCCATGGGTCGATGCCGGCGAGGAACAGCCAGCCGGCGATCACCATGGACAACGCGGTCACCGACCCCACCGAGAGGTCGATGCCGCCCGAGATGAGGAGGATCGTCATGCCGACGACGACGATGCCCTCGACGGCGAAGGCCATCGCCATCGCCTCGATGTTGGCCAGGGTCAGGAAGTACGGCGAGGCGAACGACATGACGATGATGAGAGCGAGCAGGATCAGGAGCAGGCCGGTCTCGCGCATTCGGAGCAGTCGCCCGGCGTAGTACTTCGGCCCGCGGCGCTCGATCGGATCCGGGAGCGCCGGTGGTTCGGTCAGTACGGTCTGTAGTTGGGTCATCACACCAGCTCCTGCTTCCGGTCGGCCATCGAGGCCAGATTCATGATGTTCTCTTCGGTCATCGCGTCGCCGACGACCTCGCCGGCGACCTCGCCCTCGCGGATGACGATCACTCGATCGCAGACGCCGATGAGTTCCGGCATCTCGGAGGAGATCACGACGATGCCGATTCCCTCTCGCGCGAGATCGCGCAAGAGGGTGTGGATCTCTGCCTTCGCTCCGACGTCGACGCCGCGCGTCGGCTCGTCGAGGAAGATCACCTGCGGGTTGACCGCGAGCAGCTTGGCCAGAGCGACCTTCTGCTGGTTGCCGCCCGAGAGCGTGGACACGTCGTCGTCCAGGTGGCCGAACTTCAGTCGCAGGTCGCGACCGGTGCGTTCCGCCAGGCGCCGTTCCCGGCGCCGGTTGATGACACCGAATCGCGAGACCTTGCGCAGCGACATCGCCGAGGTGTTCGCGGCGATCGACATGTCGAGGAACACGCCGTCGCCCTTCCGGTCCTCGGAGAGGTACACGATGCCGTTCGCGATGCAGTCCTGGTAGTGGCGCAGGTCGAGTCGTCGCCCCTTCAGGCTCACCCCACCCGTTACCTCCCCCTCGAGCCGGCAGACGCCCTTGGCGATCTCGCTGCGACCGGCGCCGATGAGCCCGGCGAACCCGAGAATCTCACCTCGCTTCACCTCGAAGGAGATGTCGCGGAAGCGTCGGCGCTCCGTCAGTCCCTGCACCGCGAGGATCACCTCGTCGGAGCGCTCCCCGGCATGCTGCTTCTCGGGATACTGACGGTCGAGCACTCGACCGACCATCGACTTGACCAGCTCCGACGGCGTCGTGTCGGCGACACGACTCGTCATGATGTGCTCGCCGTCGCGGAACACGGAGACCCGGTCGCAATTGCCGAAGATCTCGACCAGCCGGTGCGAAATGTAGATGATCGAGATGCCGCGGGCCGTGAGGCCGCGCATGATGCCGAACAGCGTCTCCGCTTCGACCTCGGTGAGGGCGGCCGTCGGTTCGTCGAGGATCAGCACCCGGCAGTCGAGGGTCAACGCCTTCGCGATCTCGACGAGCTGCTGGTTGGAGATCGACAGGTCGCGCACGAGCGCCTTCGGGTCGATGTCGCCGAGTTGTCGCAGGACCTCGCCCGCCCGCCGCTCGAGCGAGTCCGGATCCATCAGCCAGGACTTGCTGGCGTTGGTGGCGGCCATGAACATGTTCTCCGCCACCGTCACGTCGGGGCAGAGCTCGATCTCCTGGTGGACGAAACCGATGCCGAGCTTCTGCGCGACGGCCGGCGAGGTGATCTCGACCGGCTCGCCGTCGAGCAGGATCGTGCCGCTGTCGGGCCGCACGATCCCGTCGATGACGTTCATCAGCGTGGACTTGCCTGCGCCGTTCTCGCCGGCGACGGCGTGCACTTCCCCTCGGCGTAAGTCGAAGTTGACGGACTTCAGTGCCTGGACCGGGCCGAACGACTTGCTGACGTTCGTGAGGTCGAGGATCTTCGCGGGTTCCATGGTTCTTCCAGCCGTCGAGTTCGAGCACAGGTGTAGATGGGGAGGTGGCAGCCGAGCCGCTACTCCGTGCTGCGACCCTCCATGTACGCCTCGAGGTCGAAGGAGTCGGCGTTCTCCTTCGTGATGACGGAGAATCCGTTGTCGATGAACGGAACCTGGGCCGGGTTGAAGCCCGACGCCTTGTAGTCGTTGAACGGATCGATCAGTTCGGGGTGCGCCGCCATGAAGAGCGTCATGAATCCCATGTATCCCTGGATCCCCTGGTTCGGGTTCAGCGACATGTGGATGGTGCCGTCCTTGATGAGGTCGAGCGCGGTCGGCGTGACGTCGGCGTGCAGGATCAGCACGTCGGAACCGGCCTCGACCACCGCGGCGGCGGCGCCCTCGGCCGAGCCGGCCTCGGGAATCCACATCGCGTCGAGCTCGGGATTGGCCTGCAGGATGGAGCCGGTCGCCTGGTACGCCTTGTTGCTGTCTTGGTTCGTCGCCTGGCGACCGACCAGTTGCATCCCGGGGTAGTTCGCGGCCATGTAGTCGATGAACGCCGTCACGCGCAGGTCGTGGTTGCTCTGGCCGGGGTTCTCGAGCACGGCGTACTCGCCCTCCTCGCCGACGACCTTGATGATCTCCTCGGCCGCGAACGCGGCTTCGGCACGGTTGTCGGAGGTGACGTACGAGGTGCGGTTCGACTCCGGCGAGTCGGCGGCGAAGGTGACGACCTCGATGCCGCCGTCGATGGCCGCGTTGATCGGCTCGATGAAGGGGTCGGACTGCATGGGGTGCAGCAGCACACCGGCCGGGTTCTCGACGAGGTCCTGCTCGAACGAGGCGATCTGCTTGCTGATGTCGTATTCGGGGGTGCCCGAGAACGCGGTCTCGCACCCCATCGCCTCGGCCGCCTGCTTGAAGCCCTGGTACACCGGCACCCAGTACGGGTGGGCCGAGACCATGACGTTCATCACATAGGTCTCGCCCTCTTCGCACTGGAAGCCGCCTGCGGCGTCGGTCTTGGGGGTTTCGGCAGCCGGCATGGTGCAGCCGGCCAAGGCAGTTGCTGCGATCATCGCGCCGAGCACGGCGGCGATACGGGTGATCTTCATTGATGCCCCTATCAGTTGTGAATGGTGAAGGTGGCTCGATACTGCCAAGCATGGTGGCGTTCCGCAAGAGATTTCAGAGACTGAAATTTATTGCAGCCCGCAGTCGCGCAGGACGCAGGTTCGCACATCGCTCGGCCGACCCGAGCTCGGCGAGAGAGGCGTCAGACGCGACGGCGTCGCGAAGCCGTGTACACGCGCTCCACGATCCACAGCACGACACCGATCGCGAGCAGCGCGAGCGCGATGCCGTACTGGCCGGCGGGCCGGCCCGACGTCCACGGGAACACCAGGTACAGGCAGGTGATGGCGCCGATGATCGGCAGGACGGTGGGAGTGCGGAAGTGCCCGTGCTCGACCGGCTGCCGCCGCAGCACCAGCACCGTGACGTTGACGATCGCGAACACCGTCAGCAGCAGGAGCGACGTCGTACCGCCGAGCAGCGCGACGATCGAGCCCTCGGCGTCGAGCGAGACGTACACGATGAGGCCGATGGCGAGCGCACTCGTGAAGAGGATCGCCGCCCAGGGCGTCTGCCGTTTCGGGGCGACCTTGCCGAGGAACGGCGGCAGCACCTGCTGCCGACTCATGCCGTAGAGCAGGCGGCTCGCCATCATCATGTTGATCAGTGCGGTGTTGGCGACCGCGAACATGGAGATGAACGGCAGCAGGTCGTTGATCGGGAACCCGGGCGCTGCGGCCTCGACCGCGGTCACGAGCGGCGTCTCGCTGCCGACGAGATCGCCGATCGGCACGAGCGCGACCACGGTGATCGACACCAGCACGTAGATCACCGCGGCGATGCCGAGCCCGCTCAGCATCATCTTCGGGAAGATGCGGCTCGGGTCCTTCGTCTCCTCGGCCATGTTCACCGAATCCTCGAAGCCGACCATGGCGAAGAACGCGAGGGATGTCGCGGTGCTGACCGCGAGCAGCACACCCTTGTCCTCCGGCGTCTCGAAGGCGACGACGCGCGACCAGTCGGCGTTGCCGCCGGCGATCGCCCACATGCCGATGAGGATCACGAGCAGCAGACCCGACAGCTCGACGAGCGTCAGGAAGACGTTCAGCCATACGCTCTCACTCACGCCGCGCAGGTTCACGAGCATGATGAGCACGATGAACGCGAGCGCGATGAGCATCGTCGTCACCGCGGCATCCGGAATACCGAAGGCGACCAGGAGATTCGCGGCGAATGCGCGCGAGGCCGTCGATGCCGAGGTGATGCCCGAGGTCATCACGATGAAGCACACGATGAACGTGAAGAAGTGGATGCCGAACGCCTTGTGCGTGTAGAGCGCTGCGCCGGCGGCCTGCGGGTACTTCGTGACGAGTTCGAGGTAGGAGAACGCGGTCACGGTCGCCACCGCGAACGCGAGGAGGAACGGCAGCCACGCGGCCCCGCCGACCTCCGCGGCGACCTGACCCGTGAGGGCGTAGATGCCCGTGCCCAGGATGTCGCCGACGATGAACAGGAGCAGGAGTCCCGGCCCCAGCACCCGTTTGAGTTCGGGACGCTCCGGCTCGGCGACCTGCACGACTTTCGTCCACGACGGGTCGTCATTCATGTCGCACCCCTTCCCCCGACCCCAGCCGACCACATCCGGCGCGCCAACTCAACCCATCGCACGCCCGAACGCGGCCGTGCGAGGAACCGGCGCGCGTGGTCAGGAGTCCCCTGGCGTTGCCGGCGCACCGCTCGCTGTCCGGCGGCGAACGAGTGGGAGGATCGCCGCGGCGACGAGCGCGATCGCCGCGACGAGAACAGCGGCGGCGAATCCGCCGCCCGAGACCGCAGCGATCGTCCCGAGGATGGCGATGCCGAGCCCGCCGCCGAGCGCGAAGCCGACCTCCTGGATCGCGCCGACCTGGCCGGCGTCGTCCTCGGTGGTCGCGTCGAACAACGCCGTCGCCGCAAGCGTTCCCGCGATGCCGAATCCGAGGCCGACGCACGCCAGTGGCACGGCGACGAGCTCCGGGTCCATGACGAGCCATCCCATACCGACGGCCTGCAGGAGAAGCGCTACGACGGTGAGTGTCTGTGCGCGCAACCAGCGAAGCGCGATCGGCGCGACCACCCCTCCGATCGCGATCGCCGCCGCCTGGGGCAGGATCGCGAGTCCGGCATCCGCGGCGCTCTGGCCCCTCGTGTCCTGCAGATGCAGGCTCACGAGCAGGACGGACGCGGACGCGACGCCGCTGGCGATGAGCACTCGAACGATGGCAGGGCTGAACCCCGGCAGCCCGAACAGTCTCATGTCGATGAGCGGTTCGCTCAGCCGTCGTTGCCTGGCGACGAAGAAGACGAGACTCACGACGGCGATCGCACCGGCGACCGCGGCGGACACCGGCGCCGCGAGTGCCTCGTGCAGCGCGAAAGTGAGGGCGCCGAGCGCGACGATCGAGGAGACGATGCTCGGGATGTCCCAGGACTGCGGTCGGGAACTGCGCGAGTCCGGGACCAACCAGAACGTGAGAACCCCGGCGAGCACCGCAAGCGGCACGCTCCCCAGCAGCAGCCAGCGCCACCCCGGTCCGTCCGAGAGCAGCCCGCCGAGGACGGGACCGAGTGCGCTTCCGACGCCGAAGGTCGCCGTCCACAGTCCGTACGCGAGCACGCGCTCCCTGGCCTGGTAGTTGGCGCCGATCGTGGCGACCACTCCGGCGACGACGAACGCTTCGGCGACTCCGAGCAGCCCGCGGATGACGATGAGCAGGGTCCCGTTGTCGGCGAGGCCTCCGACCGCGTTGAGCACCGCGAATCCCGCGAGGCCGACGAGGACGATCCGCTTCCGACCGAACGCGTCGCCGATCCGCGCGGCGACGATGAGGGTTGCGGCCAGCGAGAGCGAGTAGATGTCGACGAACCAGAGCCCCTCGGTATCGGTGAAGGCCAGATCGGCACGTATTCGGGGAAGAGCGGTGGAGACGCTGCTGATCGCGAGCGCGCCGATGAGGATTCCGAGAAGCAATGGGACCATCGCGAGCCAGAGGCGGAGGGTCGAGCGCGAATCGATGATGGCGGTTGGTGAGGTCACATCACGAGTCTGTAAAGTACAGACAGAAGGTGCAAGTACCGACAGAATTGTCACGTACTTACCAATTGGATACTGTCAACGGCCGACAGGAGGGAGCTCTCCATGAGGGAGAAGACGGAACGGATCGTCCGCGAGTGGTCCGATTCATGTGACGCCGAGGTGTCGATCGCCGTGCTCGGCGGGGCCTGGAAGCCGAGCATCCTCACCCTCCTCGACGAGCACGAGGTTCTGCGATTCGGCGAACTCGGCCGGCTCCTTCAGGATCCGACGTCGCGCGTGCTCACCCGCCAGCTGCGCGAGCTCGAGGAGGACGGCCTCATCACGCGCACGGTGTACCGACAAGTGCCGCCGAAGGTCGAGTACCGGCTGAGCGAACTCGGAGTCAGCGCGACCCCGCTGCTCGGCGAGCTGACACGCTGGGGCACGCAGTATGCGGAACAGCAGCGCTCAACGCCTGACCGGGTTTC
Organism: Agromyces sp. CCNWLW203; assembly: GCF_036576125.1. Lineage (NCBI taxonomy): Bacteria > Bacillati > Actinomycetota > Actinomycetes > Micrococcales > Microbacteriaceae > Agromyces > Agromyces sp. CCNWLW203. The sequence goes on from NZ_JAZHYX010000006.1 coordinate 296,286, forward strand.
GACCCCGTCGGATTGAAGTCCGGTGCGGCTCCGAAGGGTCTGGCGAAGGGCTGGAGCAATTCATGAGGCTCATGCGATCCGCATGATGGGCTCCTCCCTCTCCGCTGCGACGATCGTCTGGTAACGAACGACGATGGGGGCTGAACATGACGATCGAACACACAATCCGAGCCGGACTGACGACGGAACAACTCGCTGAGGAGGTGGCGCACGTCTCGACGCCCGACCGACTGTCGACGCCGTTCGGCGAGTTCGAGTTCTTCGACGGCGTGCCGAAGCCCGAGTCGGTCCAGCCCATCTTCGACGGCCTCGACCTCGTTCGCGGCATCACCGCGTTCCTCGACACGGTTCCCGGCGCATCGCTCGTCGCCATGCGACGCGGGCTGCGTGCCGCAGGTGTCGACTCCCCCGACAAGATCGGCTACACCGACCCGAGGTGCACGTCGACGCCCATCTTCCTCACGCCGAACACCGAGACCACGTACGGCCTGACGTTCCTCGACCTGAAGACATGGGGGCCTACGGTCATCGAGGTGCCGCCGCAGTCGCTCTGCGTCGTCGACGACTTCTGGTTCCGCTATGTCGCCGACATGGGGATCGCGGGACCCGATCAGGGCGCCGGCGGCAGCTACCTCTTCCTGCCGCCGGGATACGACGGTGAACGGCCCGACGGCTACCACACGTACGAGAGCCCGACCTTCACGAACTTCGTCGTGATCCGAGCGCTCGGCGGCGTCGCCGCCATCAAGCAGTCGCGCATCTACCGGCTCGGTGATGCCGAGGCCGCTCCCGAGAACACCTTCGTGAACATCGGCGAGCAGTCGTTCAACACCGTCCACTCCAACGATTTCTCGTTCTTCGAAGAGATCGCCGAACTCGTCGCCGAAGAACCGACCGACGCACTCGACCCCGAGCGGGCCGGCGCCCTCGCCTCACTCGGCATCGCTCATGCGAGGCCCTTCGCTCCCGACGAGCGGCTCCGCGGCATCCTCGACGACGCGGCGCGCACCGGTGCGGCGATGGCACGTGCCAATCTCTACGCTGCCCGCAACGCCGATTCCTTCCGCTGGGAGGGTTCGTCGTGGAAGAACGGCTTCGTGGGCGGCAGCTACGAGTTCCTGAACGACGGCGCGCGCAACCTCGACGCTCGCACGCTCTTCCACTACGCGGCGACGGTCATCACGCCCGCCATGGCGCATGCGCAGGTCGGGGCCGGGTCCGCCTACATCTACACTGCGGAGGACTCCGAGGGCGCTCCGCTCGACGGTGCCGCCACCTACTCGCTGACGATTCCCGCGAACCCGCCGGCCAAGAACTTCTGGTCGATCGACATCTACGACACCCAGACGCGATCGCTCCTGCAGTCAGCCGAGTATCCCGCGGTGTCGAGCCTGACCGGAGACCTGCAGGTCGAGGCCGACGGGTCGTATGTGCTGTGGTTCGCCCCGACCGTGCCCGCGGGCAAGGAGTCCAACTGGATCCCCACGTTGCCGGGCAAGTCGTGGTGGCCGCTGCTTCGCCTGTATGGCCCGCTCGAGACGTGGTTCGACCTGTCGTGGCAGCTGCCGGAGTTCGTGCGGGCACGGCCATGACGGCGGCCCGCGGCATCCGGCAGTCATGACGAGCAGCTGCGGGTCGACCGTGCTCGGGGCGGCGGTCGGCGACGGTCAGTCGCCGAGCAGGCCGACGGCGATCGCGCGGTCGACGGCCGCACTCCTCGTGGTCGCGTTCAACTTTCGATAGATCGAGCCGACCTCGGAGCTGACCGTGTTCCTCGAGATGAACAGTCGGGTACCGATCTCTCCGATCGTCAGGTGCGTCTGCAGGTACGGCAGCAGTCGGAGTTCGGCCGGTGTGAGCGGGATCGCGCCGCTCCAGCCCGACATGCGATCGAGCCGAAGCTGCAACGCTTCGATCTCCTCACCGAGGACTCCGAGGTTCGGGCGCCTGCGAAGCAACTCCTGCATCTCGCGCATCAGGTGCCGCGCGGTGACGTGATCGCCGATCTCGACGAACGCCTTCGCGAGCTGCAGACGCACCTTCAGCGAGATGAACGGGAGCACGAAGGTGCACTGGACTCGCGCGCGCATCGCACGTGCCAGATATCGTTCCGCCCGAGCCCGCTCGCCGACGTGGATCGCGATCCGGGCCGCAACGGCGAGGGCCAGGGCAGACGTGGAGTAGCCCTCCATGTGGTTCGCGTCGATCGCATCCAACGCGACCCGAGCGCGCTCGTCCGCGACCCGCCAATGTCCGGCTTCGACCGCGAGGATCGCCGACTCCGCCTCGGCGATGAGCAGCGCACCGGTATTGCCCGAGGTCGGTGCGAGAGCGGATGTCTCCGCGAAGGCGTCGCGGGCGGACTCCACGTCGCCGACGAGCAGACAGATCGACCCGTGGAGCTGCAGCGCCAACGCACGCCACGGCCCCCATGACGGCTCGTTCGCCACCGCGAACGCGGCATCCGCCAACGCCCGCTCGGGCCCGTCTGCGCAGATCGCGGCACGCAGCATCGCGCGAGAGGAATCCAGCGTCCGTCGTTCGTCATCCGACGCGTCGACCCAGTCGATCCGCTCCAGTGTCTGCATCCAGCGTTCCGCATCTGCCGTCGCACCCAGCAGGACGCTCTTCCACGCCGCCATGACGACCAACGGAGGATACGTCTCGACCACGGCATCGCCGAGTGCCGAGATCCATCGCTCCACCACCGCTACCTGCCCCGACTGGTACATCGGCAGGGCGAGCCGTGCGACGAGACGCGCAGAACGATCACGATCCCCTCCCGCCAGCAGATGCTCGATGGCGTGAGCTGGGAGCCCGTTGGTCTCGAGCCAGCTGGCTGCGCGCAGATGCAGGCCATCGACCTCGGATGCCTCGACCACCTGCAACTCGGCGAGGAGGAATTCGCGGAACAGCGCGTGGTACCGATACCAACCTCGTCGGCGATCGAGCGGGATGAGGAAGAGGTTGAGGGACTCCAGTTCGCGGAGGACCGCGGCGGAGTTCGTCGTCTCGAGCACCGCGTCGCAGACGGCACCCGAGAGCTGCTCGAGCACCGCCGTCCGGCGCAGGAATCGCTGCAACTCATCGGACAGCTGCCCGACGCACTCGCGGTAGAGGTAGTCGGCGATGAACCGATCATCGCCGGTGATTGCAAGCGCCTCGCCGCCTGATCGCGCCACCAACGCGCAGAGGAACACCCCGGTCGGCCAGCCCTCGCATCGCTCCACGACGTCGGCGAGTCGTTCCTCATCCACGTCGATGCGAACTCGTTCGAAGATGGTGCGCGCACCCTCGACTCCGATTCTGAGTTCAGCGGCTCCGATCTCGACGGCATCCCCGTTCGCCCGCAAGCGGGCGAGATGCGGTTGTTCGTGCCGGCTCGCCAGCACGATCTGGGAGCCCTCCGGGACGCCGGTCAGCACGATCTCCAAGGCGTCCTGACAGCTCAGCGAAATCGCGAGGTGGAGATCGTCGACGAGCAGGACGAACGGATCGGGGGTGTTCCTGAGGGCGGCGGCCAGCAGCGGTGCCGATCTTCCGAGCGTTGATGCTCCGACCCCTCGCATCTCGAGCATGACCGCCGCCGCGTGCGTGGAGATCGTCGAACACGCCGATGCCAGGAGCGACAGCAGCGTCGCGGGTTCGTCATCGAGCCGGTCGATCGAGGCCCACGCGACGGGGCGATCCTCGATCTCCGCCCATTCCGCGAGCATCGTGGACTTGCCGTACCCGGCAGGCGCGGTGACTCCCACCACACGTGCATCGCTCGCGCGCGCGTTCTCGATGAGCTCGCGCCGGCTCACGCCTCCGCCGGCCCGCGTCGGTACGCGGATCTTTCCCCTGAGCAGGAGTTGCTGCAGATCGAGTCGTGACGCAACCGACTCCGGATTCCCCTCAATCACCGTCGCATCATATGGGGCGCGAGATCGCAGCAGACGTCGACGCACCGGTGTTCCGCGCACGGTCACCGCTGCGACATCGTTCCTCGGCTGCGAACGGCAGACCTGCGAAGGATCACTGCACGAGCGCCGGCGCAACGGCCCGCGTCGGCATCACGGTCGGGTCGCCGAGCGCCTCAGCGAAGACCAGCTCCGCCGCGCCGATGAGGAGGAGTTCGTCGTCGAGCTGCGCGCCGATGATCTCGGGCTCGCTCCCCTCACCCGGCAGGGTCGGGGCGATCCGTCGATGGAACTCGTGCTCGCCGACGACGGCGAGGAGGTGAGCGAGGTGTCCGCCGAGGATGACGGTGCGCGGGTTGAAGATGTTGACGATCGATCGGAGCGCGACGGCCAGGCGGCTCACCTGGCGGTCGATCTCCCTCGCCCCCGCACTGTCGGGGTCGAGCCACGCCACGGCCATCGCCGCCTGCAGGGCGCCGAGTTCGACGTCGCCGAGCCCTGCGGCCTCGACGAACCGGTCGCGGCGCACCTCGGTCTCGAGGCATCCGGTCGCCCCGCAGTGGCACCGTCGCCCCTGGGTCGAGACCGCCGTGTGCCCGAATTCGCCCGCGTTCCCTCCCTCACCGACGACGAGCCTGCCGTTGATGACGATGCCGCCGCCGATACCGCTCGCGCCGCCGTTGAGGTAGACGATCACGCCCTCGCCGCGCCCGGCGCCGAAGGTGCTCTCGGCGACGACGCCGCAGTTCGCGTCGTTGCCGACGATCGCCCGCATTCCGGTCGCCTCCTCGACGAGCTGTGCGATCGGCGCGTCCCGCCAGCCGAGGTGCGGCGCCAGGATGACCGACCCGTCGACCTCGCGGACGAGGCCCGGCAGCGCGACGCCGATGCCCAGCACCGTGACGTCGCCGAACGCGGGACGCATCCCCTCGATGATCGCGCTGACGACGTTGATGAACTCCCCCACCGTCGGGGTGCGCTCGTTCTGGTACCTGACCCGGTGCAGCACGCGGCCGCTGAGGCCGACGAGCGCCATGTCGATGGCATCCACCTCGGGGTTGACGGCGATGGCGGTCGCCTGGTCGGACGCCGCGACCGATGGACTCGGACGCCCGACCTTGCGAGCCGTCGGCGCGGCATTCTCGACCACGAGCCCTCGATGGGAGAGGTCGGTCACCAGCCCGCCGATCGTCGACCGGTTCAGCCCGGTCGCCCTCGTGATCTCGGACCGCGACATGGGGCCGTCCCGGTGCACCAGCCTGAGCACCTGTGCCAGGTTCTGTCGCCGGAGGTCGTCGATCGTCGATCCGAGCGTCGAACTCGTTCCGGGCGTGCTCGATCCGTCCATGACCTCCCTTTCCTCTCGCGGCGAAGCGGCGCGCATCCCGGCGAAGTGAGCTGCGGCGCGCCGCGGCGGAGGCTCACACCGTCACGGCGGAGCCTCTCGCCCCGGCGAATCAGTTGCTGGCGAAGGCCGCATCGAAGGCGGCGGCCGGTGGCGTGATCGCGTTGAGCCGACGCACGAAGGCGAGCGCCTCCGGAGCGCCCTGCAACCGGTCCATGCCCGCGTCCTCCCATTCCACGCTGGTCGGGCCGTCGTAGCCGATCGCGTTCAACGCACGGAACACGGGCTCCCACGGCACTGCCCCGTGCCCGGTGGACACGAAGGTCCATCCTCGCCGGGGGTTCGCCCATGGCAGGTGCGACCCGAGCACGCCGTTGCGGCCGTCGAGGTTGGTCACCGACTCCTTGACGTGCACGTGGAAGATGTGGTCGGCGAAGTCGAGCACGAACGCGACGCTGTCGAGCTGCTGCCACACGAAGTGCGACGGATCGAAGTTGAACCCGAAGCTCGGCCGATCGCCGATCGCCTCGAGTGCGCGCTTCGCGGTCCAGTAGTCGTAGGCGATCTCGGAGGGATGCACCTCGAGCGCGAATCGCACGCCGACCTCCTCGAAGACGTCGAGGATCGGGTTCCAGCGGTCGGCGAAGTCGCGGTAGCCGGCGTCGATCCACTCGTCGGATGCGGGCGGGAACATGGCCACGCCCTTCCAGATGGACGACCCGGTGAACCCGTTGACGGTGCGCACTCCGAGCTTCGCGGCGAAGCGCGCGGTGTCCTTCATGTCCTCCGCAGCGCGCTGGCGCACGCCCTCCGGGTCGCCGTCGCCCCAGACCCGGTCGCTGAGGATGTCGCGGTGACGCTCATCGATCGGATCATCGCAGACGGCCTGCCCGGTGAGGTGGTTCGAGATCGCGAAGACGGTCAGTCCGTTCCGCTCGAGGATGTCCTTGCGGCTCTGGACGTAGGCGTCGTCGTCCCACCTCGAGACATCGAGGTGATCGCCCCAACAGGCGATCTCCAGGCCGTCGTACCCCCATTCGCCCGCCATGCGGGCGACGTCCTCGAACGGCAGGTCGGCCCACTGGCCGGTGAACAACGTGATCGGTCGCGTCATTGCGCTTGCTCCTTGTTTCAGTGCGTGGGTGTGCTGGTGCTCGTCATCGCTCGACCGTCGTCCAGGCCGCGTCGCCCGCCGAACTGCGCTCGACGGCGTCGAGCACGCGTTGGAGGTGCAGGCCGTCAGAGAACGAGGGGCTCGGCGCCACCCCGTCCGCGATCGACGTGACCAGTTCGACGACCTGGTGCGAGAAGCCGTGCTCGTATCCGAGCATGTGCCCGGCGGGCCACCACGCCGCCATGTAGGGGTGTCCGGGCTCGGTGGCCAGGATGGTGCGGAATCCCTGTTCGAGGTCGGGGTCGCCCGCGTCGTAGAACTCGAGCTCGTTGAGTCGCTCGATGTCGAAGGCGATCGCGCCGCGGGATCCGGAGACCTCGATCGTCAGCGAGTTCTTGCGCCCGGTTGCGAATCGGGTCGCCTCGAACGTGCCGATGGGTGCGAAGCCTGCCGCTGAGCTGAATCTTCCGGTGAAGATCGCGACGTCGTCGACCGTCACGGTGCCGACCTCCTCCGAGGCCGTGCCCGAGAGCCCGATGCGCTCCCCGAGCAGCGGTCGCTCGGCGACGACGGTCTCCAGGACGCCCGAGACCCGCTCGAGTCGCAGCCCGGTGATGTACTCGGCGAGGTCGACGGCGTGGGCGCCGATGTCACCGAGCGCCCCCGAGCCGGCGCGGTGCTTCTCGAGCCTCCAGGTCATGGGCCCGCTCTCGTCGCGGAGCCAGTCCTGACGGTAGGCGGCGCGCACTTGGCGCACGTCGCCGATGCGGCCGGCTGCGACGAGATCGCGTGCCAGCGTCACGGCGGGCACTCGCCGGTAGGTGAAGCCGACCATGGCCCGGATGCCGCGCTCAGCCGCTCGAGCGGCGGCGTCGGCCATCGCCTGCGCCTCGTCGACGGTGTTCGCGAGGGGCTTCTCGCAGAGCACGTGCTTGCCGGCCTCGAGCGCGGCGATCGCGATCTCGGCGTGCGTGTCGCCCGGGGTGACGATGTCGACGAGGTCGATGTCGTCACGGGCGATCACCTCGCGCCAGTCGTCGGAGGCCTCGGCCCATCCCCACTTCTGAGCGGTTCGCTCGACCGACGCGAGGTCGCGCCCGGCCAGGACCTGCATGGTGGGCTGCACGGGGAGATCGAAGAATCTGGGGGCGACGCGCCATCCTTGGGAATGCGCGGCGCCCATGAATCCCGCGCCGATCATCGCTACGCGGAGTGTGTCGGGCATGTCGCCCCTTTCTCTGGTCTGCCGAATCGGGTGCCGGAGTGCCCGGCGTGGAAGCCGGGCACCCCGGTCATCGGATCACGAGTCGAACGCGAGATCGATGTACTCGTCGACGTTGTCCTTCGTGACCACGGGGGCATCGAGGACGATGCGGGTGGGCACGCTGGGCGTGATCAGGTCGCTCATCGTCTTGCCCTGCGCGATCAGGCGGGCGAGCGCGATGCCGTCGGCGGCCTGCGTCGACGGGTAGATGATGGTCGCCTTCAGCACGCCGTCGTCGGCTTTGATGGCCTCCATCGCGTTCTTCGAACCGGCGCCGCCGACCATGAAGAACTCGTCACGACCGGCCGCGTCGATCGCCGCGAGCACGCCGATGCCCTGGTCGTCGTCGTGGTTCCAGATGGCATCGATCTTCGGGTTCGCCGAGAGCAGCTGCGAGGTCGCGGATTCCCCGCCCTGCACGGTGAAGTCCGCGGCCACGCGGGCCGAGACCTCGAGGCCGCAGTCGTCGAGCGCGTCGGCGAAGCCCTCCGAACGGTCCTGGGTGAGCGGCAGCGAGTCGATGCCGGCGATCTCCGCGACGACCGCATCGTCGTTGCCTGCGAGCTGCTCGCAGATGTAGGTGCCCGCGGAGACGCCCATGCCGTAGTTGTCGCCGAGCACCGTGGTTCGTGCGGCGAAGGGGCTCGAGAACTCGCGGTCGACGTTGATGACCGGGATCCCGGCATCCATCGCCTTGATCGCGACCTCGGTGAGTGCCGCCCCGTCGCTCGGGAGCAGCACGATGGCGTCGACGCCCTCGTTGATGAAGGTCTCGACGGCGGCGATCTGCGCGTTGGCGTCGTTCGTGCCCTCGGCCATCTGCAGCTCGACGTCGTCGAAGCCCTCCGCCGCTGCCTGCGCCCCGGAGTTGATCGCTCCGAGCCAGCCGTGGTCGGCGGCCGGACCCGAGAATCCGATGACGACGCTGTCGCCCGAGGCCGCGTTCTCCTCGCTGCTGGTGCCCTGCTCGGTGACGTTCTCGTCGACGCCTCCGCCGGTGCAGGACGCGAGGAGTCCGATGGCGAGGACGGACGCCCCCACACCGAACAGCGCGCGCTTCGCGAGCGTGTGTTTCCGTGCCATGAGTTCTCTCCTTTGAGGTGCATTGCTCTGTGATCGCGCGACGATGCGGGATCGGCATCGCCGATTCGACGTTTGTTCTGAGTCACATCAAATAACGCCGTTCGCACCATACCAACCTGCTCTTTTGCTGTCCACAAGTAATTTCGACGCCAGTCAGTCCTCGCGCGCGGTCCGCGTCGGTGCGCGTTTTGGGGGATTTCGGTGGTGCGCACCGTCTGATATGTTGCGACCATGATCAAAGTCGACCATCCCGTGTTGCTCGACGCCCGCGGCCTGCAGAAGTCCTTCGGCGGCGTGCGCGCCCTGAAAGACGTGACGCTGGAGATCCGGGCCGGCGAGGTCCACTGCATCCTCGGCCAGAACGGTGCGGGCAAGTCCACGCTCATCAAGACCCTCGCTGGCGTCCACCAGCCCGACGGGGGCGAGATCCTCTGGCTCGGCAGCTCCGTCTCGATCCCCGACCCGCAGGCGGCCCTCGAACTCGGCATCGCGACCATGTACCAGGAACTCGATGTCGTCGACGGGCTCACGGTCGCCGAGAACATCTTCCTGGGCCACGAGTTCGCCAAGGCCGGGTTCACGCGCCGGGGCCAGACGCACCGGCGCGCCCGCGAGCTCATGGAACGACTGGGGCACGGATCGATCTCGCCGAACACCGAGGTCGGATCGCTCAGCGCAGCCAACAAGCAGATCGTGAGCATGGCGCGTGCCCTCTCGCACGACATCAAGTTGATCATCATGGACGAGCCGAGCGCCGTGCTCGACTCCGAGGAGGTGAAGAACCTCTTCGCCGTGGTTCGCGAACTCACGAACGCCGGCATCGCGGTGGTCTACATCACCCACCGTCTGGAGGAGATCCGCCAGATCGGCGACCGGATCACCGTCATCAAGGACGGCCGCAGCATGGCTCACGGGCTCGCGGTCGCGGAAACGCCGACGACCGAGCTCATCCGGCTCATGACGGGCCGGAACGTCGAGAACGTCTTCCCGCCGGCGGTTCCGTTCCCGGCCGATGCACCGGTCATGCTCGAGGTCGAGAGCCTCGAGTTGCCGGGCGTCTTCTCCGACGTCTCCTTCTCGGTGCGGGCGGGCGAGATCGTCGGCCTCGCAGGCCTCGTGGGCTCCGGGCGGTCCGAGATCCTCGAGACCGTCTACGGCGCGCGCAAGTCTTCGCGGGGCAGCGTGGCTGTCGCGGGCGCGCCGCTCCGCCGCGGATCCGTCGTCGCCGCTGTCGCAGCGGGCATGGGCCTCTCGCCCGAGGAGCGCAAGAGCCAGGGGCTCGTGCTCGAGGAGCCGATCTACGTCAACGTGACGCTCTCGTCGATCTCGCGCTTCTCCCGTGCCGGATGGCTCGATACGCGCGCCGAGCGCAAGGCGGCTTCGGAGCAGATCGAGGCGCTCGAACTGCGGCCTGCCGACCCCGACCGGGCGGCAGCCACCCTTTCCGGCGGAAACCAGCAGAAGATCCTGCTCGCCCGCTGGCTCGTGCACGGCACCCGCGTGCTCCTGCTGGACGAACCCACACGGGGCGTCGACGTCGGCGCCCGCGCCGAGATCTACGCCCTCATCCGCCGCCTCGCAGCCGCGGGCAACGCCATCGTCGTCGTCTCCAGTGAGATCGAGGAGGTGCTCGGCCTCGCCGACACCGTGCTCGTCATCGCCGACGGCCGCGTGCTCGACACCCTCCCCGCCTCCGAAATCGACGAGCACGGCGTGCTCGAACTGGTCATGAAAGGAGCTGCCGCGTGAGCGAGCAGATCACCCCCGGCGCTGAAGTCATCGCCCCCTCCGACCCCACCGGCACCACCAGTTCGGTCGTCGTGACAGAACCGCCCTCGTCGGCCAGGCGCCTGCTCGGCGGCCCGGTGGGTCGCAACGCCGGGCTCGTGCTCGCGCTGGCGCTCATCATCGTCGTCGGCGCGATCACCGCCGGTGACGACTTCTTCCAGGTCTCGAACATGCTGACCATCCTGCGCCAGGCCTCGATCATCGGCGTCATCAGCGTCGGCATGACGCTCGTCATCATCGCCGGCGGCATCGACCTCTCGGTCGGCTCGGTGATGGGCCTCGCCTCGATCGCTGCGACGCTGGCCGCGGTGCAGAACCTCGCCGACCAGTCGCACTGGGTCGTGATGATCGCGATCGCCCTCGCCGTCGGACTCGTGGCCGGCCTCATGAACGGCATCGTGATCGCATACGGCAAGGTCGTCGCCTTCATGGCGACGCTCGCGATGCTCGTCGCTGCTCGAGGGCTCGCCGAGATCCTGGCCGAGCGGCGCACGCTCGTGATCGGGAGCCGCGACTTCATCGACTTCATGAACGCGGACCTCCTCGGCGTCGACATCCTCATCTGGATCTTCGCCGTCGTCGCCGTGGCCGGGTGGCTGATCCTGAACCGCACCACGTTCGGTCGCCGCACGGTCGCCATCGGCGGCAACGGCGAGGCAGCACGCCTGGCCGGCATCGACGTGAAGCGCCACACGATGTGGCTGTACGCCATCGCCGGCCTGTGCGCCGGCATCGCCGCCGTCATGATGATCGGCCGCACGACCGCCGGAACGTCGACGCACGGCACGCTCTACGAACTCGACGCGATCGCCGCCGTCGTGGTCGGCGGCACGCTGCTCATCGGCGGCCGAGGCACGATCACCGGAACCGTGTTCGGTGTGCTGATCTTCGCCACGTTGACCAACGTGTTCGTGCAGAACAACCTCTCGTCGTCGGTCCAGGCCGTCGCGAAGGGCGTCATCATCGTCGTCGCCGTGCTGCTGCAGCAGCGGTTCGCGAAGCCGGCCGGGAGCCGGGAATAGCGCGTCTCAGCGCCGTCGCCCCGCCCATTCCTGCCGTCCGGTTCCTGCGAATCGGACGGCAGGGGCGCGTCAGCTCGCGGCGACCCGCCGCGCCTCGCTGTCGGACTCGGAGCCGGCCGACGACACCGAGGTCGACACCGACGCCGGGTCGCGGAGGATCGTGCGGAAGACGAGCTCGCCCGCGCCGATGAGCACGTTGTCGTCGAGGCTCGACGACACGATCCTCACCTCTGACGAGGGTCCGGCCAATGCCGAGCGCTCGACCGTCTCCTGCAGTCGCTCCTGCGTGACGTTCCGCACCGCGGCCAGGAACCCGCCGAGCACGATCGTGCCCGGGTTGAAGATGTTCACGATGTTGCGCAACCCCACGCCGAGGAAGTCGAGTTGCCGATCGACGGCGGCGGTCACCGCGGGATCCGTGCCGTAGGTGTCGCGCAGACGCTGCTCCAGCAATCCGGCCTCGGCGTCGGCAAGTCCGACGACGCGAAGCAGGTCGTGGCGGTTCACCTCGGTCTCGAGGCATCCGACCGCACCGCAATGGCAGTGCACGCCATCGGAGTTGACGAGCATGTGACCGAGTTCGCCGCTGTAGCCGTTGACACCCGAGAGCAACTGCCCACCGACGATCGCTCCGCCGCCGATGCCGCCTGCGCCGCCGTTCAGGTACACCAAGTTGTCTTCGTCGACGCCCTGTCCGAACCGCCCCTCGGCGACGACGGCGCATGTGGCGTCGTTCGCCGCCCACGTGGGAAGCCCGGTCGCGGTGGCGACCATGTCGACGAGCGGTTCGTCGTGCCAGTCCAGGTGGGGCGCGACCCGCACGACCCCGTCACGTGCGTCGACCAGCCCGGGAACGCCGATACCGATGCCCAGGACGGTTCCGCCGTCGGAGAGCTCGAGTCCGCGGAGCAGTGCCTGGAGCGTGTTGACGGTGTGCACGGCGGTCGGTGCGCTCTCGACGTCGAAGCGGAACTCCCGGAGCACCTCACCACCCAGGGCGACCACACCGATGGCGATCGCGTCGGTATCGGGGTACACCGCGACCGCGATGTGGCGCTGCGAAGGACGAACGACCGTGCTCGGGCGGCCGACTCGCTTCGTATCGAGCGGCTGCGACACGGTGACGAGTTGCAACGAGTCCAGCTCGGTGACGATCGTCGCCACCGTGGATCTGTTGAGGCCCGTCGCATGCGTGAGATCCGCGCGGGTCAACGAGCGATTCGCGTGCAGCAGCGAGAGCACGGCGCTGAGGTTCTGCCGACGCAGGTCCTCAAGGTTCCTGCCCTGGGACCCGACACGCGAGGTGCCTCCGATCGGATCCTTCATCCCACCTCCAGGTAGGTGATCGCCTGCGGCACTATTCGGCAGGACGTGGTTGAACTTCGATGCTACTCGGATTGCCCGAGGGAGCGCCGAAGGCGCTCGAGTGCCGGACAGGTATATATGTTGTGACTCCAGCCATATGACCATACGCTGCTTGAGACGGCGAACCACGCCGGTCCGCGATGAAGCCGACCGCGCTTCGAAGCAGAACGCATGCGTCTCGGCGTCGTCCAGACCGATCGACCCTACGAACAGGATCGCCATGACCCCCACCCCGCTCGCCCCGCCTGCCACGCCGTTGCGCGTCGGGCTCATCGTGGGGGCCGTAGCGCTCACGGCCTTCAACCTCCGAACCGGTGTCACCGGCTTCAGCCCGCTCGCGGATCGCATCGGCGACGAGCTCGGCTTCGGCGCACCGACGATCGGCGCGATCGGAACCATCGTCACGGCCTGCTTCGCCGTCTTCGGACTGGTCTCCCCGGCCGTCGCACGCCGGATCGGTCTCGAGCGCGCGATGGTGCTCGCGCTGGCCCTGTCGACGCTCGGCACGCTCCTGCGATCGGCATCGTCGTCGACCGAGTTCCTGATCGGCTCGAGCGTGCTGCTGTTCGCGGGCATCGGAATGGCCAACGTGCTGACCATCCCCTTGATCAAGCGCTGGTTCCCCGCCAAGCTCGGCACCCTGAGCAGCGTGTACGCCGTGCTGCTCCAGGTCGGCCAGGTGGTCGCCCCCGTCATCTCGGTGGCCGTCGCGGAGCCCCTCGGCTGGCGATGGGCCCTGGCCATCTGGGCCGCCCCGCTGGCCGTCGCGGCCGCCCTGTGGGCGATGCCGGCGCTCAGGGCCGGCGCATCCGCAGGCTCCCCCGCCGTCCCGGCTCGCCTCGATGCCAGGACTCGACGACGGTACTGGCGAACCCGTCCGGTGCGCGGACTCATCCTCCTCTTCTCCATGACGGCGCTGCACACCTACACGATCGTCACGTGGCTCCCGAACATCGCGATCGATGCCGGACTCGGCGAGGGCGGCGGGGCCGCCCTCCTCGCGTTCTTCTCGGCCTTCGGCATCGCCGCCGGCTTCGTGGTTCCCGGGCTCACCCTCCGCATGCGCAACCCGTTCAGCGTGGTGGTCGTCTGCGCCGCCCTGCTCGCGTGCGGCTATCTCCTACTGGCGGTCGACGCGACCGCCTTCGCATGGCTGGCGACCGCGGCCCTCGGGCTCGGGGTCAGCACCTTCCCGCTCTGCCTCGCCCTCGTGCATCGACGTTCGACCACGCCCGAGGGCGGCACGTTCCTCTCCGGGGCGATGCAGGGAATCGGCTACGGCGTCGCGTGCGTCGGCCCGCTCTTCGTCGGGTGGGTGCTGACCGCCACCGACAGCTGGCTGCCGGTGTACGTCGGCCTGATCGCAACGCTCGCCATCACCGTCTACGGCGGCGTGCTGGCCTGCCGCCCGGGATCCGTGGAGGCCGAAGCATCCGTTCGCGCCTGACGGATCGGGACGACTGTGTGTGAGAGGGTGCCGGCGCGCAAGAGGACGGGGATGCCGCGGCATCCCCGTCCTCTTCGATTCGGTCTCGGTTCCGTCTGCGTCACACCGACACGCGCGACCTCCGGAGCACGATCAACGCCACGAGCACGACGACCGCCACGACCGCGGCGCCGCCGAGCCCCAGACCGAGCCAGGAGCTGAACGCAGCCCCCGCCCCGCCGTCGGACTGGGCCGCCGGTGCGACGTGGTCGTCTGCCACGACGTCGGCCATGACGATCTCGAGCGGTGCGCTCGTCTCGTAGGCGATCGGCTCGGTGACCCGAACCGTGACCTCCCACTCCCCCTCGGGGAAGGTGCCGGGGGGCGCTCCCCAGATGCCCGAACCCTGACTCGCGGAGACGAGCACGACGGGATCGAGCACCTCGCCGCTCGCCGACCGCCCTTCGACCGTCGCGACGACGAGCGCCTCGACGGGGTGGGAGTCCTCGACATAACTGAACGAGACGTAGATGCCGCCCTCACCGTCTTGGGCGATCTGGCCCTCGATGGGGCCGCCGTGCGCCTGTGCCGGACTGACACCGAGCCCGAGCAGCATGGCGGAGGCCATCGCGAGCAGCATGACGAACATCGCCCCGACCCTCCGGTGCGAGGCGGGCGCGGCGACCGCCACGACCGGTGTCGAACCCGTGCCCATCACTCGAAGAGGGAGAGGGTCAGCGTCGAGGTGTAGTTGCCGGGCTCGACCGTCGCAGGCGTACGCAGCGACAGGTCGGCGGTCGCGGTCCAACTGCCCTCGTCGACGATGGCCTCGGACGCCGCCGCCATCGCGAGGAGTTCGACGTCGACCAACCCCGGTCCGGCATCGAGCTCGCCATCGACCGGATCGCCGGCGCCCACCAGGCCGGAATCGCCGCCGTCGATCAATGCGGGCACCCAGCCCAGCAACGAGGCCGGGATCGAGGGCTGCCCGGCGGCGCCCGCGAAATCAGTCGCGCTGCCCAGTACGTACCAGTACGCGTCGTCGGGTATCTCGTCGGCGGTGCGAGTGTCGGTCACCGTCACGGTGGGCAGAGCCCCCGTGAACTGGCGGACCGATGGGGTGGATCCCGACTCGCTCAGTGCGGCGTATCCGCCAGCGACCGTGAGGGCGAGCACGCCGGGCTCGTCGATCCGGGCGATCTCGACGGACACGTCGATGTCTTCGCCGCCGTGCTGCTCCTCGGCGGACGCCGTGGTCGCGACGCTGCCGAGCACGACCGCTCCAGCCGCGACCAGCGCGCATCGGGCGAGCAGTTCTCTTCTCCGCATGGTCTTCTCCTTCTCGTGGGCCGGTGTCATCGACGCCGGAAGCCGGGGTAAGGGGCGGCCCGCCGAGGGCGGGCCGCCCGTTGGAATCAGCCGCAGGGGTGCGCGGCGTATCCGGTTTCGACGGTGCTCGTCACGGTCTCTCCGTCGACGACGCCCGTCACGGAGACCGAGACGGTTCCGGCGGGCAGCTGCGCGAGGCGGGTCGTGAACGCGTGGAACGCGTTCTTGCCCGGCGCGACGGCGGCGAACGACTTCGTGCCGTACACCGACGTGTAGCCGATCGTCAGCGGCACGCCCTCGTTGTTCGTCGTCTGCACCGTGAGCAGTGCCTTGCCCGCGATGCATCGGGCACCCGCCACGACGGTCACGTCGAGCGGGGTGCCTCCGTCCGGCACGTCGAGGCGTCCGACCTCGCTCGTGTTGCCCGCGGCATCCGCTGCTCGGTACTCGACCGTCACCGCGCCGCTCGGCAGCGCGACCGGGCCGACGAAGGCGGTCCACTCGGCTTCGGCGATGCGGTACTCGATCGACTCGACCCCGCTCGTTGCGTCCACGGCCTCGAGGCCGAGTACGCGCACGTTGGGATCGTTCTCGTCGGTGGTGACCGCTGCGGTCGGCACCGGCGCCGTGGCGTCGATCTTGAAGGAGACCGATGCCGTCTCGGTCGAGCCCCCCGACGACGTCGAGGCACGGTACTGCAGCTCGTGCTCGCCGTCTTCGGCCACGACGACGGGCGTCGTGTACTCGACCCATCCCGCGCCGTCGAGGTTGACCTCCCGGTACACCGTGCCGCTGCCGCCCTGTGCGTCGACCGTGACCGTCACGTCACCGGAGTACCACCCGTTCGCGCCGGTCGGCGATTCCGGTGTCACGGATGCCGCGACCTGCAGCGGATCCTCGACGACGGTGAAGGAATCGAAGAACACGGTGTTGGACACCTCGCCCTGCGACGGGTTGCCGAGCGCGTACAGACCCACCTCGGCGTCGGCGAGCGCGGCGTTCTGCACCGGCTCCGCCATCGGGGTCCACGTGATGCCGTCGGTGCTGGAGTACCCGGTGAAGGTCGTGCCGACCTTCTCCAGCCGCAGTCGCACCAGTCCGTCCGCCGGCGCCGGAGCGTTCGGCTGCGGGCTCTGCACGACGTTGCCGACTTCGCTGCGCATCTCGATGTTGCGGGCGACCGGCTGATCGGCCCCATTCGTGGCGAGGATGTCGAGCTTCACGTAGTTGGCTTCATCCTTGAAGAGGATCAGGCCGCCCTGCTGGTAGCTCCGGTCGAGCTGCGAGGCGTCGACCTGCGTCTCCACGACCCAGTCGGCACCCGGCTGAGGCTGCAGCACGAAGTTCGTCGCGCCTGTCTCCTCGCTGTAGATGTCGAACGGCGAGGTGTCGATCTGCAGCTTCCCGTCTGCGACGCGGTAGCTGTCGGCGTCCTCGTTCACGACCTCCCATCGGCAGGCCTCGAGCGAGGTGCCGTCGAACTCGTCGTTCGGCGATGCGGCCGTCGCCGTGTCGTCGGGCGTCACCTGGAACCAGTCGTACGTCGCGTCGACGACGCCGTACGCCTGCGAAGCCGCACTGTTGGAGCCGAGCGCGAGCAGACCGATCTTCGGGTTCGAGATGCCCGCGAGGGTGAACGTGTCCGTCATCGTCGTGAAGTCGGTGCCGTTCGCCGAGTACGAGGCGCTGACCGTCGTACCGTCGCTCGTCAGCCGCACGTAGTACGTGTCGGGGAAGTCCGCTCCGAGCGTCGCCGTGTTGCGTTCGACCGGCGTCGCGTCATCTTCCTTCAGGAACTGGAAGATACGATTCGCGGCGTCGGACGACCCGCCACGTGCCTGGAGCACGAACTTGAGGTAGTTGTCGTCGTCGCCGTAGATCGTGAGGCCGGCCTGCTGGTACTGCACCCGCGCCGGGAAGCTCAGCTTCGCGGTCATCGAGAACGCACCATCTGGGATGTCCTGCAGGACGATGTTGGACGTGCCGGTGCCGGCGGCGTGGATGTCCGTCAGCGAGGCCGGGATCGTGAGCTCGCCGTTCGCCACCTGGGCGAACTGATCGATTCTCACCGAGCGGTTCCATCGGCCGCTCGTGTCGAGCGACGTGCCGTCGAACCCGTCGGACCGCCCGCTGAAGCACATGCCGATCGGCGGCGACTCGACCGTGATCGTCTCCTTGAAGTCGCGGTACGCGCCGCCCTCGTCGGTCGCCCGCACCGTGAGGGTGTAGGCGCCCGGCTCGGTGTACTCGTACGTGAACTCCGAGGTTCCGGCGACGAAGCCGCCACCGGTCCCGGCATCCCACTGGTACGTGAGGAGGCCGGAGTCGCCGTCGGGGTCGGTCGCCTCGACCGAGGCGTTCACCGTCAGCGGAGGCTCACCGTTGGTCGTGTCGACCGTGAGCTCACCCGTCGGCGATGCGTTCGTGTCGACGCCGTCGCCCTCGAACACGAGGTTGTTGACGTTGGCGCCACCCGAGGTGAGCACGAAGTACAACGTGCCGGTCTCACCGTTCGTCGCCTCCGCGTTCAACGTCATCGGGAAGTCGCTGTACGTCTGCCAGGCGGGCTGGCCGTCGGACCCGTTGGTGGGCTGGAAGGTCACCGTGCCGAGCGTCGGGCCGGTCGGCGAGTTCCACCGCGCCTCGATCGTGCCGTCGCCAGCGAATCCCTTGGCGATGCGCATCGACACCGAGTCGATGCCCTTCAGGTTGATCGGCTCGTACGCCCACCAGTCGT
The DNA here is from genome assembly GCF_036576125.1 of Agromyces sp. CCNWLW203. Taxonomy (NCBI): domain Bacteria; kingdom Bacillati; phylum Actinomycetota; class Actinomycetes; order Micrococcales; family Microbacteriaceae; genus Agromyces; species Agromyces sp. CCNWLW203. Next base: position 314,661 of record NZ_JAZHYX010000006.1, read on the forward strand.
TCGTCTCGATGTGGCTGACGTTCTTCCCGCCGCCCGCCGTGTCACCGGTGGTCTCGGTGCGCACGCCGTCATCGGCTCCGCCGGTGCCGCCGACGCGGCCCGTCTCGTCGAAGTACTCCGCCTGGAAGTACTTCGGGTTCAGGATGTTGGTCCCGAATCCGGTGAGCGGCACGCCGGCCGCGCCACCGTCGTCGGCGTAGTTCACGTTGATCACCCAGAACAGGTTCGCCTCGAGGCCGTGGCCCGCGTCGCGGATCGTCTGGATGCTGCCTTCGCAACCGTGCTGTTCTCCGAAGTCGTGGTTGTGGGAGTCGTGGCCGAGCGCCGCGACGACCGTGACGTTCGAGCAGTCGACCGGCCCCGAGGCATCCGGATCGTTCACCGTGACCTCGTAGCGCACCTGGTCGCCCCACTCGAAGAAGCCGCCCTGCTCGGGGAAGCTGATCTCCACCGTGGGAACCGCGTTGCCGACGACGATCTGCACGTTGGCGACGGCCGAGCTGCCGAGTTCGTCGGTCACGGCGAGTTGCGCCGTGTACGCGCCGGCCCCTGCATAGGTGTGGGTCGGGTTGGCCTCGGTCGAGGTCGGCGTACCGTCACCGAAGTTCCACTCGATCGTGTAGTCGAGCGCGAGCGGGTGCCGCGTGCCCTCGGAACTGAAGTTGACCGTCAGCGTCTCGTTCGGCCCGTTCGTGACGTCGGCCGAGGCGCGGGCGATCGGCGAGGGGCTGCCCTCGACGTAGTCGATGCGGTAGACACCCGAGTCGGTCGTCGAGCCGCTGAAGTCCGAACCCCAGTCGATGACGTAGAGCGCACCGTCGGGGCCGAACTCGAAGTCCATCGAGCGGTGCCAGTCGCCGCCGCCGTCGAAGATGCCGGGCAGCATGCGGTTGATGTCGACGATCTCCGAACCCGTCGCCTCGTCGAGCTGGATCGAGTACTGCCGACCCTGGTTCCACTCGCCGAAGATCGCCTTGCCGTCCCAGTACTCGGGCCACTTGGTCTCGGACTCGAGAGCGGGGTCGAATCGGTACACGGGTCCGCCCATGGGCGCACCGCTGTTGCCGATCTCGGGGTAGATCGCCGAGGTGCCGTTCTCCGTCCACCACTCCGGCTGGATCACGGGCGGGAGGGTGGTCAGTCCGGTGTTGTTCGGGCTGTTGTTGATCGGTGCGGCCGGGTCGAAGGCAGCTCCCGCGGTCGAGGTGGCGAAGTTCCAGTCGCGGTAGCACTTGATGCCCACGCAGAGCGGCCATCCGTAGTTGCCGGGTTCGTCGACGATGTTCCACTCGACGGTGCCGCCGGGGCCGCGGTTCGCGTTCGCGGACCCGGCGTCGGGGCCGTAGTCGGCGACGAACAGCTTGTTCGTCTGCGGGTCGAGGCCGATCCGGAACGGGTTGCGGAAGCCCATGGCGTAGACCTCGGGGCGGGTCTTGTTCGTCGCGTCATCCGCTTCGTCGAACAGGTTGCCGTCGGGGATCGTGTACGTGCCGTCGGCCTGCGGCGTGATCCTGAGCACCTTGCCGCGAAGGTCGTTCGTGTTCGCCGACGACTTCTGCGCGTCGTAGTCGGACCGGCCCGTGCGCTCGTCGATCGGCGCGTAGCCGTCGGACTCGAACGGGTTGGTGTTGTCGCCGGTGGCGAGGACGAGGTTGCCGTCGTTGTCGAAGAGCATGTCCCCACCGGCGTGGCAGCAGGTGTTGCGCTGCGTCGTCACCTTCAGGAGGATCTTCTCGGAATCGAGCGCTGCGGTCTTCGTGTCGAAGTCGTAGGTGAATCGCGAGACACGGTTGTGCGGGCCGTCGCCGCCGAGGCTGTTGGGTGCGTAGTAGAGGTACACCCAGCCGTTCTCGGCGAAGGCGGGGTCGAGCACGACACCGAGCAGTCCGTCTTCGTTGGCCTGGGTGACGGAGAGCGTCAGCGCGGTCGACGTCGACTTGGTCTCGGGATCGATCTGCTGCAGTCGTCCGTTGCGCTCGGCGTAGAACACCTTGCCGTCAGGCGCGACATCCATCGCCATGGGGTTCTGCGTGTTGTCGTCGAGCGTGACCTTCTCGTAGTTCGCGCTCTGCGTGGCCGAGCAGCCTGCCGGCACGACGCCGGCCGCGATTTCGAGGCCGCCGAGGATGTGCTGCCGGAATGCCGGGATCTCGTAGTTCGACTCGATGTGGCCGAGGCCCGTGTACCACGAGCGGCCTCCCTCGTAGTCGCTCTGGCACCAGGCGATGGGGTGATCGGCGCCCTGGGTGCCGCCCGTGTAGCTCGATTCGTCGAGCGACAGCAGCACGTGCACGTCGTCGCGCGTGAAGTTGCGGTAGTTGTACCACTCGTCGCTCAGCGTCCACGTGTCGCCCTCGAGGTGCGCGGTCGACGGGTTGACCTTGTCCTCGATCTTGACCGTCGCCTCCTGGGGCGCCGGGTGGCCGTTGAAATAGCCGCCGACGAGTGCGCCGTAGAAGGGCCAGTCGTACTCGGTGTCGCTCGCGGAATGGATGCCGGCGTAGCCGCCGCCGCCGCGGATGTACTCCTCGAAGGTGGTCTGCTCGTCGGCGGTGAGCACGTCGCCCGTCGTCGAGTTGAAGACGACGGCGTCGAAGAGCGCGAGGTCGCTCGCATTCGCAGGGGCGAAGACGCTCGAGTCCTCGGTGAAGACGGCTTCGAATCCGTTCTCCTCGGCGAGATCGGCGATGAGGGTGTTCGCCGGAGCGATCGACCCGTGGCGGAAGCCGGCCGTCTCGGAGAAGACGAGCACGCGGAAGTCCGCTGCCGCTTCGACCTCAGCAGCTTCTGCTGCGGGTGGGCTCGAGATGGCCGGCACTGCGAGGCCGGCCATGACCGCGAACGCGGTCGCGAACGCCGCGAGCCGGCGTCTGGTTCCTGGAATGGGGACTGCTCTGTGCACCATTGCTCCTGAGGTCGTCGGTCACTCGCGCGCCCGGGCATCGACCAGACATCGTCGACATTGACAGCGCTGTGGCCGATGTTATGGAGGGCTTTTGTTGTTTGTCAAGCAAAATATGCTTTACGCCCGACACGCCGGTACTGCAGGGCGGTATCAGCGCACTGATCCTCGCAACCGTTGAATCGTCTTCATTCCCAACAATTCGTCGCGCGGTGCGCGACCTCGGCCGCGTCGTGATGACCGCACTGCCTCTCGCCGACAAGGGACGGGGTCGCCGGTCGCCCGGCCCTACCCGCCGTGACTGGCGCGCATCACGCTGAGCGACGGCCTCGTTCGCCGAAGTGCTGCCGACAGCGCGCCTGGTACGACTCGATCCCGCCCACGTGCTCGGCAGTCGCGGCGCGAGCGTCCGCGACGTCGTCGGCGCGGACCCGCTGATGGAACGCGGCATCCTGCCCGCAGACGGCGCAGACGGCCGTGAGCTTCGTCACGTCCTCGGCGAGCGCCATGAGCGATGGAAGCGGCTCGAAGGGGCGGCCGTCGAACGTCACGCAGAGACCGGCGACGACGACCGACATTCCAGTGAGCACGAGCCTGCTCACCGCCGGCACGAGCTCCGTCCCGAAGAACTGGGCCTCATCGATCGCCAGCAGGTCCAGCTCGCGATCGCCCACCAGCTCCACCAGCGAGCCGACGTCGGGCACTGATCGAGACGCGATGCTGAGCCCCGAATGCGAGGCCACTCGGCCCGCGGCGTGCCGATCGTCGAGCGCGTGGTTGACGACCTCGACGGCGAGTCCGGCGAGTTGCGCACGACGCACTCGCCGCAGCAGCTCCTCGGACTTGCCGGCGAACATCGGGCCGCAGACCACCTGGAGCCGGCCGTTCGGCGTACTGCGCATGGATCAGAGCCTAAAGGAGGCCGCCGTCAGGTGGAGCAATCGGCATACCTCGCAACGCGGTCGCACGAGCGTTGCCGAGTCGTGGCCCACCAGAGTGAGCGGATGCCGCGGCATCCGCTCACCCCTCGCGCGTCAGCGCGTCGGCACGTCAGCGCGTCAGTCGAACCCGAGACCGTGGCCGAACGGGTAGAGCACGCCGGTGCGGTCGGCCGTCGGAATCGTGACCGGCAATGTGCCGACCGGGTCGTTCTCGCCGTAGAGCACACGCGTGAGCGACTCGAGCGACGCCGCCGTGTAACCGTACGTCGCGAGGGCCGTCGGCACGTTCGTCATGACCGAGATGTCGTACGGGTTGCGCATCGCCGACACGACGACGGGCGTGCCGCTCGCCAGCAGCGCCTGCACGAAGGCCTGCTGGGCTGCGGCCGACGCGGTCGGCAGCCCGGTCGTCGCCGAGACGTTCGACGCATTGTTCGTCGAGACTACGACGAGGTCGTGGTTCGCAGCCGCCGCGGCGACCTCGGCGATCACGGCCGCACTCGGCGTGAGCCCCGTTTCGCGCACCGTGACGCCCTGCCCGCGCGCGGCGATCGCGGCTCCGAGGGTCGACGTCGTCGTGACGCCCCAACCGGTGACGAGCACGTCGCGCGGCTCGCTCGAGAGCGGCAGCACGCCGGCGTCGTTCTTGAGGAGCGTGGTCGTGTCGTCGGTGATCGTCTGCGCGTCGGCGACATGAGCGGGTGCGCCGACGATCGATGCCGCGGATGCGGCATCGACGAACGGGTCCTCGAAGATGCCGCGCTGCATCTTGAGCCGCAGGATGCGGTACACCGACTCGTCGAGCCGCTGCTCGGAGATCTCACCGCTCAGCACCGCGTCGAGCACGGCGTTGTAGGCGACATCCATCTGGGGCGCGAGCACGAGCATGTCGGCGCCCGCCTTGAACGCCTCGACGGGCGCGACGTTCGGCGGATACGTACTCGTCGCACCCTGCATGTCGAGCGCGTCGGTGACGATGAGGCCGTCATAGCCGAGCTCGTCGCGCAGGAGGCCCGTGAGGATCGGCTCCGACATCGTGGCGGGAGCGCCGCTCGGGTCGATCGAGCGCAGCACGACGTGGGCGGTCATGATCGTGTCGACGCCTTCGGCGATCGCGGCCTGGAACGGCGGCAGGTCGATGGCCTCGAGCTGCTCGCGCGTGTGCGTCACCTCGGGGAGTCCGAAGTGGCTGTCGGTCGCCGTGTCGCCGTGGCCCGGGAAGTGCTTCGCGGCGGCCGCGATGCCGCCGTCGTGGAAGCCGTCGACCTCGGCGGCGACGAGCTCGGCAACGAGCTGCGGGTCTTCGCCGATCGAGCGGATGCCGATGACCGGGTTGGCCGGGTTGACGTTGACGTCGGCGACCGGCGCATAGTCCTGGTTGATGCCGACCGCGGCGAGCTCGGTGCCGATCACCTCGGCCGAGCGGTGCGCGTGCTCCGCCGAGCGGCTCGCGCCGAGGGGCATCTGCCCGGGCATCTGCGTCGCCGGAGCGCCGAAGCGGGCGACGAGGGCGCCGCCCTCCTGGTCGGTCGAGATGAGCAGCGGGATGCCGGCCGGCTGGTCGGTCGCCGCCGTCTGCAGCCCGTTCGAGAGCGTCGCGACCTGGGTCGGCGTGCCGAAGTTGTCGGGCCCGCGCGTCGTGAAGTAGATGACCCCGCCGGGCTTGTACTTGTCGATGACCTGGGCCGGAGTATCGACGCCGTACAGCCGTCGGTTGTTCGCGGCAGCGGTGTCGCTCACGGCCGTGGCGTCTCGCCCGTACACCTCGACGACGAAGAGCTGACCCACCTTCTCCTCGACGCTCATGTGCTGGAGCATGCTCACGATGCGCCCGCGGAACGGAGCGTCGTCCGAGTGCCCCGGGCCTGCGGCCGCGGCCGGGGTCACCGCGAATCCCAGCATCCCGATGACGGCGGCGGCCGTGATCAACGACCTCCTGCCGATTCCGTGTGTCATGTCGACCTCCTTGTCGCACACCGGCCGTTGTGACCGTTCCCGCGGATGCTATCGAGTGACTCGTGTCCGTGTCACCCCTTCTGGGGTCAAGTGGACGGTACCCGGGCCATCGAGCACGAACGCCGCCTCACGATGCGGACAAGGCCCGGCAAGACGAGGATCGAATCGTGACACCGCAAAGGTCCCGGAAACCCAAGCGTTTTCGGGACTTCTGGTCGGGCTGACAGGTTTCAGCTGGGTCGACGATCAGACCGGGCGGCGGTCAGCTCTCGTCCGTGCACCGTTATCGCGTAGATCACGAGGATGTCGAGCGTGAGCACGATCAGCGACCACCACGGCTGCACAGGGAGTAGGGCGAGCTGGCCGATGGCGTTGAGCGTCACGAGAATCACGGCGACCACTCTTGCCCACGTGGCCCCGGAGAACAGCGCGGCGCCGATCAGGACGAGCAGGACGCCGCTGACCACGTGCCACCAGCCCCAGCCCTCCACGTCGAAGACGAGCAGTGCCCCCTTCGGCGCCGTCAAGTAGGCGCTGTCGGGCATGGCGAGCGCGATGAAGCCATACAGCACGTCGAAGCCGCCGGCGAGCATCAGCATGATCGCGGCGAACACTCCCCATCCAACCCAGCCGGTAACCTTCGGATCGTTCATAGGACTCACTCCTTGGTCGTGCAACGGTCGGTCACGCGCCTACTCGAGGTAGCGGCCGATGGGTTGTGTCGGGGCGTACGCCTCGATCCTGGCTTGGATGCGATCGATGACGTCCTGCGACAGACCGGCGTCGCCCGAGACCGAGCGCCAGCCGTCGACGTAGACGTCGCCGTAATTGTGACCGTGACTTGCCGGGACGTGGTCACTGGCGAACTTGTCGACCACGAGCTGCACCGCCGTCACGAGCGGGATCCAGACCATCGAATCGCTCACGTCGGGCGCCCGTTGCCCGGGTTCCAGCCATTCGGGGCTCGACCAGATCAGTTCCGGCCCCAGCCAGGTGACGGGGTCCGTGCCGTGCTGCAAGTAGGCGATACGCGGTTCGTCCCATCGGCCCTCGATGGCGTCGAAGTCACCGAACTCCGACAGCCACCGGACTTCGCGGCCTCCGTCCACGATGGGTTTCCAGGCAGGGCTTCCGGCGTCGCGGCGGTCGGTCAGGTCGCGCCACATCGTCGAATGGTTCGGGCTGCCCGCGAAGAGGGCGCCCGAGGTGCCGGCACGAAGCTCTTCCAGATCGGGAAAGGTGGCTTGCGCTCCATGGGATCCGAGGCTGAGACCGTACAGGTACAGGTCCGGCCGGTCAGAGGCCGCCAGTGCAGCCCACCGCTCGTGGACGGCCCGGTACAACTCGATCGATGACGGAACGGGCGCATCGGGGTTGAGCAGGAACGACACGAAGCTCGGTTGGTGCGAATACTGGATGGCGACGATGGCGGTGTCGCCGCCGTGGAGGTATTCGATCGCGTCGACAGCCTGCGGCTCCAGCCATCCCGACCCGGTCGTGGTCGCGAGAACAAGCACGTCGCGTTCGAAGCCGCCGGTTCGTTCGAGCTCGCGAACAGCGATCGCGGCACGCTCTTCGACCGTCGGTGCGCTCGCGACGCCGACGTAGACCCTGACGGGCTCGAGGGCGTCTGCGCCCGTGATCGCTTCGATGTCGTCGACGGTCGGGCCACCTGAGAGGAAGGTGCTGCCGTGGCGACCGACCTGGTCCCAGTGCATCTCGGAGTCGGGGCCGGCCGACCGGAACTCACTTCCGGGTTCGACGACACCCTCGGCGACCGGGCCGTTCGTGGAGAGATACAACCGATCCAACGCCATGAACGCCAGGGCGAGCACCCCGACGATCACGACGACAAGGCCGACCACGGTGATGATTGCGCCCCACCCTGTGCCGAGGCGGCGAGCCAGCACACGGTAGAGGCGACGGATGCCGCGACCGATCGCGATCCCGACTGCGATGGTAGGCACGAAGGCTGCAAGGAACAGCACGACGTCGAACGCGTCAACGGTGGGCACCTCGACCGCGCGCCGCACGTCGTTCTGCCAATTCAGTGACGCGACTGCGAACGCGACCACCAGACCACCGACGATCAAGGCCGCCACGATCCGGAAGGTGGCTCGGCGTCGACGACTGAGCGCCCACGGCCGGATGCGGGCAATGACCGCCGAGAGTCCGGCCCCGATCGAGTACCCGGCCAGGAATGCGATGCCGGAGACGATGCCCTGCGCCAGGTCGGTGCGGGGCATGAGTGACGGGGTCATCGCAACGGCCGCGAGAAGCAGTCCGCCCACGATGCCGCCGAAGTCGAGATGCCACCAGCGACGGCCGCGATTCGGCTCCCGGTCACCGTCGTCGCCAGGCGCCGCCGTTTCGCGTACTCCGGCCGTCATCGTCTCAGGAGTGGACGTCACGTCACCTCCCCTTCGCTTTGGATCTCCGCATGTCGGACTGAAGCTGGATTCTCGGTGGCTGGGGTGGTCGGTGACGGCGAGCTGTCAATAGTCGACAGGTTCGCGGATGATGGGCGAGGTCATGCAGTGCCCGCCCCCTCGGCCGCGGCCGAGCTCGCCGCCCACGATGGTGATGACCTCGATACCGGCCTTGCTGAGCAGGTCGTTCGTCTGGGTGTTGCGATCGTAGGTGTAGACGACGCCGGGCTTCAGTGCGACGGCGTTGTTGCCACTGTCCCATTGCTGGCGCTCTGAGGCGTAGACGTCGCCGCCCGTCTGGATGACCTGGAGCTTGGGAAGCCCGAGCCCATTGGCTACGACATCGACGAACGGGGTGGTGCCTTCGTCAGTGAGGTGAACCGGTTTTCCGTTACCGCCTGGCCGAAGCGAGAACGAGTGGATGCTGTCCACGATGTTCGGGAACAGGGTGACGATGTCGCGATCCGCGAACGTGAAGACGGTATCGAGGTGCATCGCCGCGCGAAGCTTCGGCATACCGGCCACGATCACCTGCTCGGCAGCACCCTGCGCGAACAGGGCGGAGGCGACCTGCGTGATCGCTTGACGGGAAGTACGTTCGCTCATGCCCATCAGGACGACGCCGTTGCCGACGGGCATGATGTCACCGCCCTCGAACGTGGCCTGTCCCCAGTCCTGCTCGGGATCTCCCCACCAGATGGTGGAGCCGACGAAATCGGGGTGGAACGTGTAGACCGCCTTCATGAGCAGGGTCTCGTCATGTCGCGCGGGCCAGTAGAGAGGGTTAAGGGTCACACCGCCATACAGCCAGCAGGTCGTGTCTCGGGTGTAGAGCGTGTTCGGAAGGGGCGGCATCAGGTACTCGCGCACCCCGGTCGACTCACGTGCGAGGGCTGCATAGTCGGAGCGGAACTCGTCGGGCACGTCCGAGGTCGCCAGGCCGCCGATCAGATATTCCGCGAGCTCAGCGGGTTGGAGGGTCTCGAGGAATCCCCGTGTTGCGTCGATGAGTCCGAGGCCAACCTCGTTGGCGGTGATCTTCCGGTCGAGGAGCCAGTTGCGTGCCTCCGGGATCGCTATCGTCTCGGCCAGAAGCTCGTGTAACTCGACGACATCGACTCCGTGTGAACGCAGGCTCGCGACGAAGTCGGCGTGGTCGCGCTGCGCGTTCTCGACCCACAGCACGTCGTCGAACAGGAGCGAGTCCGCATTCGTGGGTGTGAGGCGACGGTGCGCGAGACCGGGTGCACAGACCAGTACCTTGCGCAGGGTACCGACTTCGGAGTGGACGCCATAGGCGGCGGACGTCGTGTTCATTGAATTGCCTTCCTGACTACTAGATGCTGACGAAACCGGTGATGAGGCCCACGACGCAGATCACTGCGCCGATCAGCACGACGATGAACACCACCCACCCGGGGGTGGTGAACAGGCGCTGCCTCTGCTCGCGACGCGCGAACCCGTACAGCAGCGTCGCTGGAGCCAGGAGCAGGCACGCGAGCAGCAAGAACTGCAGCCCTGCAGCGAAGACCAGGAACAGCGTGTAGACGACGGCGATCGCTCCGACGATGAGGTCGCGGGTACGAATGGATCGCGGGAGTTCCGAGTATCCGTCGCGGGTGATCGCGATCTTCAAGGCGTACCCGGCAGCAAGAGCGAACGGCATGAGTGCCAGGGCGGCCGTGAGGTCGAGCATGAAGTCCAAGGCGCCCTCGGCGAAGAGCACCACGACGAGAAGCAGCTGGATGAACAGCGTCGAGATGAGCAACGCGTTGCCAGGGACTCCCTTCGGAGTCGCCTTGGCGAGGAAGGCCGGCATGTCCTTGTCCTTCGCCGCCGCGAAGAGCACTTCCGCAGCCATGAGGCTCCACGCGAGGTAGGCGCCGAGCACGGAGATGATGAGGCCGGCACTGATGAACCATGCGCCCCACGGACCGACCACGGCCTCCAGCACGCTGCCGACCGACGGCTGGCGTAGTTCCGCAAGCTCGGACTGCGGGAGGATGCCGTAGGAGATGATCGAGATCGTCGCGAACAGGGCGAGCACGGAGAGGAAGCCGAGCACGGTGGCCCTGCCGACATCCTCACGCTTCTTCGCGTACCTCGAGTAGACGCTCGCGCCCTCGATTCCGAGGAACACGAACACCGTGACGAGCATGGTGCCCTGCACCTGGCCGAAGAGGCTCTCACCGCCGAGGTCGTAGCCGCCGGTGAGGTTTCCGATGAACACCGCGGGGTCGAATGCGAAGACGACCACGACGACGAACAGCAGGAGCGGGACGATCTTTGCGGCAGTGACGATCGCGTTGATTCCCGCGGCCTCTTTCACGCCGCGCATGATGAGGAGGTAGAAACCCCAGACGAACACGGATGAGACGGCGACCGCCCAGATGGTGTCGCCGTCGCCGAACGCCGGGATCAAGGGCTTGAGCGTCGAGGTGATGAGCACCCAGTAGAACGTGTTCCCCGCGCAGGAGCTCGCCCAGAATCCGAATGCTGAGAGGAAGCCCGGATACACTCCGAACCCGGTTCGGGCGTAGACGTACACGCCGTTGTCGAGATTGGGTTTGCGCACCGCGAGACTCTGGAATACGAACGCCAGCATGAGCATGCCGGCGCCCGCGATCGCCCAGGCGATGACCGCGCCGTAGACGCCGGTCTCGCTTGCGAACCGCTGCGGCAGGGTGAAGACGCCCGCTCCGACCATCGAGCCGACGACCATGGCGGTCAGTGCCGGGACGCTGAGCTTGTCCGGTGCGGTCGTGGTCGTCGTCGCTGTGCTCATCAGTGGTTCTCCTCGCTGGTTGTTCCACCGTCGGTACTCGATGCCGGATGCTGGTCGGCCCGCTCGATCCTGAAGCCGGTGAAGCCGTACAGGACGCTCAGGATGGGACTGAGGATGTTGAAGAAGCAGTACGGCAGGTAGGTGAGCGTCGGGACGCCGAGGACAGCCGCCATGAATGCACCGCACGAGTTCCACGGCACCAGTGGAGACGTGACGGTGCCGCTGTCGGCTGCGAGACGAGAGAGCATCGTCGGCGCCAGCCCGCGGGTCTCGAACTCGGCGCGGAACACGCGCGTCGGGAGCACCAGGGCGATGTACTGGTCACCGGCGACCAGGTTGAGGCCGAGCGCGCAACCGAACACCGTCAGGTACAGTCGGCCGGTGGTCTTCGCCCGATGGATGAGGGGGTCGATGAGACGTGAGATCAGGCCGAACTTCTCCAGCACGGCACCGAACGTCACCGCACCGAGAATCAGCCACAAGGTCGGAAGCATGCTGTCCATGCCGCCCCGCGAGACGAGCTGGTCGATCTCCGGAATACCCGTTTCGATGGAGAATCCGTTCGCCATGGCGATCCACGCGGCGCGAATCCCATCGAGTACCGTCGTCCCAGTGTCCCCGGCGAATTCTCGAACGACGTCGGGTTGCAGGAACGGGGCGAGTAGTCCAGCGAAAAGCGCCGAGAAGGTGAGCGCGAGCGACGCCGGCACCTTGCGGATCGAGAGCACGATCAGCAGAGCCAATGGCAACAGGTTCCACGGCGTGATCTGGTAGATCGAACTGAGACTGCTCAATTCGGTGTCGACGCCGACCGGATTCTCGACGTCGGGCGCGCCGATGAAACCGAGAACGAGGAACCCGGCCAACGCGAGCACGAACGCCGGGATCGAGGTCCACGCCTGACGTTTGATGTGCTCGTAGATGTCGGCTTTCACAAGTTGCGAGGCGAGAACCGACGTCTCGGAGAGCGGCGAGAGCTTGTCGCCGAGGTACGCGCCGGAGATCACGGCACCGGCGGTGATCGCCGGCGACACACCCAGCATCAGCGCGATCCCGACGAGGCCGACACCGATCGTCGCCGTCGTCGTCCACGAGCTGCCGATGCTCAATGCGATGAGCCCGCAGATCAGCGCAGCGGCCGCGTAGTACCAGGACGGCTGGAGCACCTGGATGCCGTAGTAGACGAGCGTCGGGATCGTTCCGGACAGGTTCCACGTGCCGATCAACGCACCCACGGCGAGCAGGATGAAGATCGCGCTCGTGATCGACGACAGCGCTTCTTGGCCGGCCTCTTGCACCGACGACCACGGGTGGCCGTTCTTCACCGCGACGAGGGCGGCGATCATCGCGCACAGGATCAACGCAACCTGGATCGGACCGTCGAGCGCGTCCAGCCCGAACACGGCCAGCGACCCGCCCAGCAGCGCCGCCAACGCGAACAGCGGGATCAGGGCGTCGAAGAGCGACGGCGCACGGATCGCGCGCGGCGTCGCTCGTACCTTTGCCAAGACACGTCCCCCCGGTTGGACTCCTTGTGGCGAATCTACGCAGGTGCATCGGTCATTGTCGAGAGCTTCGTGAAACGTTTACATCGCGCCGCCTTGCCGCCCGAACGCGCGCTACCCAGTAGACACCTCGGGCGCGCCCCCTCGAGATCGGCACGCTGCCTCGCAGGGCTCGACCGATCGGGGCCGCCTCATAGAGAGCCGCGGGCGTCGTGTGGCGTTTCCTTCAGATCCAGCCCACTCGGTCGGGGATCGAAGCCGACTCGTTGCAGCGGGACCCAATCCGGGTGCTCATCGCGCACCCACGCGGCAAGCGTTTCGCGAACATGGCAGCGCAGCTCCCACAGCGTCGGCGCATCCTTCGCACTGACGAGCACCCGAACCAGGACGTGCCCGGCACTCGTGTCGGTCACGTGGACTCGCACGACCTCACCATCCCAGAGATCAGTCTGGGCGAGGATGCCGTCGAGGTACTCGCGCAGTATCGGCACGGATGTTCGCCAATCCAGGATCATCTCGACCGTCCCCGACAGGTCGTTGCCGAGCTTGGTCCAGTTCTCGAACGGCAGTGTCGTGAATCGGGTGCACGGCAGCACCAGTACGCGGCGGTCCCAGGTGACCACGACCACGTAGCTGAGCGTGATCTCATGCACACGGCCCCATTGCTGGTCGACGACGACTGCATCGCCGACGCGGATAGCTTCACTGAACGCGAGCTGCATGCCGGCGAAGACGTTGCCGAGCACCGATTGCGCTGCCAAGCCGACAACCACCGAGAAGATGCCGGCGGAGGCGAGCAGGCTGGCGCCGAGTGCGCGCACTGTCTCGAAGGTCATCAGGATTGCGCCCAACGCGACGATCACGATCACCGCGATGACGAGACGCCGAATGACTTGGACTTGCGTCCGAAGTCGGCGTCCTTCGCGGGTGTCCGACTCCGCCAGGCGTGATCGCGAGACACCGAAGTCGATGACGACGGAGAACGCCGCAGCGGCCAGCCAGGCGCCTGTGGCGATCACCACGATGCCGAACATGTGCCCGAGCGCGTCAGCCCACGCAGGGTCCGGGAGATACATGACGGCGAACGCCACCGCCGCGAGCGGCGCTGTCAGTGCCAGGGGCCACCGGATGCGGCGGCGGAGCGCTTCCGCGAACTGGCTTCGTCGCCCGACGACGCGAAGTCCGACCCCGACTGTCACGACGATGACGATCGCGACAAGCAGCCCGATCCCGAGTTCGACCCAGAACAGCAGCCAATCGTCTTCGATGCCGTCCATGTTGCCCCCTTGGTCGTCGGTCCAGCTCGCGGCTCAGCTCCTGAAGAAGGCGTTCGCTCGGCCTGTCCACAGGAGTGCGATGACGATGAGCGCTGCCGCGATACTGAGGTACTCGCCGATGGCGCCTCCCGGATAGGCGATCGCCAAGAACGCCGAGCCGGCGATCGATATGGCCTCGAGCACCGTGATCGCCACCCTGGCGGCATTGCTGCCACGCAACAGTCCGATCGCGAGAACGATGACGGCCACGCCGACAATGATCGTGATCAGGCCGGAACCGATCAACGGAGCGGCGCCGCCGAGCTTGTCCACTATCGCGTCAACACCTGACTGGAACAGCAGTACGCTGCCGCCGATGATGTCCAGAACGCCGGAGATCCAGGCGAGCACCGCAACAAGCGTCACGCTCCCAGGACGCGAGATCGAGGTTGACATGATCACTCCCGTCGGCACCGCCAGGAGACGGCGCGTCTGGTGGGAATGCTAGCCAGTTATCCGCTCGCGTGACGGCCGGACGCACCGCTCGAGTCCAGTTCCGGGTGATCCATGACCCGCTTTCGCTTGTCCCAGTCCGACTACTCGTTGTTTGGTTGCCCTACCGGTGCCACGGATGCGGCTGAAGCGGGCGTCGAGCGATCTCTCATGGCCACGATGATCGGCCGGCCGGCTTTCGCTGGCACCAGAATCTCGATCGTGGCTTCGCCCGAGAACCATCCGCTCTTGTCGTGGAGTCGCAGCACCCTATTCGGCGCCGGCCAGAATGGCGTCGCAATCGGCTTGTATCGTGTTGCCTTGGCGACGAGGTGCAACGGGACCTCATAGGACTCAATGACTCTCGTGGCGACTTCCCCGAGCCACCATTGGTGCATATAACGCGCGTACCGATTCATCACGGCGACCAGCGCGATGAAGAAGAGCAGCAGCACGCACCAGACGACAGCCCAAAAGATCGCGTCAGGCGTCGCCGCTTCTTCGTATGGATGGATCACGGCATTCACGAGCGAAGGGATCGCACCGAAATAGGCGACGAAGAACGCGGCGAGCTGGGCGGCGCCTTGGGCAACGATTCCGGCGGTGAGAATGCCGATCCGGCTGATGTAGGGCGAGATTGCCGGATGCGTCCGCGGAGGCACCATCGCGAGTGTCGGTGTCCGGGCGACCATCCGGTTGTATGCGGCGACCGGCCATCCCTGGCGAACGCTGTTCCGTTGACGTGGGGCGTTCATGTTGTAGTCGTGACCGGCGCGACCGGGGTCACGCGATCGGTTCGTGAGATCGACTCCGCCACAATCCCTCCCTCGGCGCGGCGAGATCGCGCCTCGGTGCGATGCTATCCGCAACCGGGAACGCGGTCCTGTGGGCCACAGGCATTTGCCGAGCTTCGTCCGTTCGGGTCTGAGCGCCGTCGTGCCGCTGGCGCCGTTCCAGTCGCGGTACGCCGCGACCATGCGCGCGGGCCGCTGCCAGCAGCGCAGTTGTGTCTGCGCGGCAGCTGTCCGAGCTCCCGAGGCCATGCCTCCCTCGCGACGAACGACTGGTCCAGGAACCTCTTAACCTCAAAAGTCCCGGAAACCCTGAGGTTTCCGGGACTTTCTGGTCGGGCTGACAGGATTTGAACCTGCGACCCCTTGGAGGATTCGGGCGTATGCCGGTCACCTCCGGAAATGTCCGGAAACCCGCGGATTCCCTTGCGTTTACAGGGAACCGGGCGGTTCGCTGTCTCCGATTCTCTCCGGCCGATTGGAGTCCCTCACGGTTCAATCTGATGGGTAAATGATGGGAATTCCAGAGGCCCGGCATGATCGCCCATGAGTAGCCGCTGCCTGACTCGGATTCACGCGCAGTCCTCGCATGGGTCAGGCAATGCGAAGGTCGCGATCGATTGCCTGACGTGGGTGACCGGTTCGGCTCTTCCGTCACCACTGTCACCTGGCTGCGACGTTGAGTTCCACGGCCTCAGTCACGAGTGCCTTGACCGCCGCGTCGTCCACGCGGTCTCCGTCGAAGTAGTCGATGGCTCGGACGACTTTGCTGTCCAGCCGCGTGTTGAAGAGATCGCTGCTTTCCATGCTGGCTCCCTTCGCGAACGTCAGCCTTACGGCGCTCTTCAGCACGTCAACGAAGCAGACGTCTCCGTCATGCGTCCAAAACGGAACTCCCTCAGGTTTGGAGGGTTTCTTGTACTTGACCACCTCGACGGCAGCTGGGTCGGCGGCTGTGATCGCGGCTCGAAGCGCAACGAGCACGTCCTGTTTCCAGCCGCTCTGCTGCGCGATGATGTCGTCGATCTGCTCGGAATCGGACTTGTCACTCATTCGCGAATACTTGCGAAGAGAGCCGGCGAAGTCAACAGCCGAAGTCGGTCGCAAACGCGCGTGGCAGGCTCCCTCACCGACGGACCGCATCGGCCTTGTGTGGAGATCGGCGTACTGCGTCAACGTGCCCGTAGGGATCGCTGGGTGGACCCGAACACTGCGAGATCGACGCTAGGGATGAGACGCCTGCCGCCTTGGGGAGAGGCCATCGGACGGCTCACGGTGATGCAGTTCTTCCTGGGTGGGTTCGTGCTCTTCGGTACTGCCATTGGGCTCATGGTCGGGTGGGCGACCTGGTACGACGGCGCTACCTCGTTGATCGGATGGATCGTGGGCGCTGTCTCGATCGCCGTGATCTCGATGGTCGTCGCGCTCCTGGTCGGCCTGCCTCTCCGGCTCGTGCCCAGGCTCCGGTCGCGGTGGCTTGCGAACGGCGAGCTGACGGTCGCGGGCATTGCTCTCGGGTTCGTGGTCATCGGGATCGTTATTGCCGCAGCGCCCGTCGCGACGGTGGTGGATGAGTTCGGATCGTACGAAGCGCGCGACGTGAATGGCTGGGCCCTCCTCATCGCGTGGTCGCTGTTCGCGTTCTCGATCGCCCACTTCGTCTGGCCCCTGCGATGGACTCGGCGCCGATATTGACGGCGGCCGGCGACAAGGTGTTCGCCGGGTGAGCACCGCAGGCCGGTCCCCCACCGGCGCTCGCGTTCTACATCAGCGTCTAAGCGACCGGCTTGCGGGCAGGCGACCTAAGACAGCTCGCACGGGTGACCACAATCACCCCGGTCGGGATGAGAATGGGCAGATGCACACGAGCAGGTACCAACGGAGGCATTGATGGATTCGCTCGAAGACCCCTCATGTCTTACGCTCACCTCTCGGCAGGCGTTCCTAACCATGACAGAGTTCATCTGGCGTTGTGCCCAGTCGGCTGGCGATGATCTGCTTACGTTGATTGGCGACGCCGGCATCGAATCGGATGGCGGGCCCACGGACCCGGCGGCGTGGGATGACTGGTCCGATAGCGTCGCCTGGATCCTAGAAGGTCCACCGCGCACCGCATTGACTTGACGGCGGAAACGCCGCCGTTGCGATGTTGCTCACAACGATCAGTGACGGGCGTTCGAGCCCAGTGGTCTAGACCGAGACGCCATCGCGAAGCTGCACGGTGAATGCGTCAAGGACGGCGTCCGCAATCAGCGGTGACATGTCTTCCAGCCTCCGATGTACGCCGAGTTGAGCATCGATCTCCTCCGCGATCACGGTCGCTAACGCGCGTGCAACGTTCAACTCGTCCATCGAAATCCTCCTGTGCATAAGCCGCCTCACATGATCACACCTTCTGATTCACGATCACGCATCTGACCTGCCCGGTAGCGACCAGCCCTCGGGTCAAATTCAGGCCCAGTACGGGCTGAGATTCAGTCCGAGCTTGCAGATCGCAACTGCAGGGGCTCGAAGTGATCCGTGACCCGCCACCCACTGGGCAGTTCTTCTCTCAACCGGGCCACGGTGGCGCGGACTGCGGTGTTGAATCTGTAGAGCTCAGCCTGGCTCCAAAGCCATTCGCCGGCCGGGTCCTCCCAGTCGACCGCAGAATCATAGGAATGGGCGAGTGAATCGAGCTCGTCACGTAGATTTTGGCTAACTGGCAGACGCTGGTGGTCGACAAACGGATACCCGTAGCACTCGCGGTCGGCCACTGACGCATCGTCGACCCAAAGGGTCGTACATGACCCCGCATCGAAGAAGAACCGAACGCTCACCATGCAGGTCAGTATGCCTCCCAGAAGCGCAGGTGGAGCCGCAAAGCTAGCGCCCGCGCACCGCGCGTTTGCGGATCCGATACGCTCCACGCATGATCGAGGGCCCGGACAGGCAAGCCGACCCCTTCCGGGCCCAGTTGGACTTCCGGTGGGAGAAGTACCTGTCAACGTGCGAAGCCGCGGATGACCACGAACGGTGGATCACCATGGCTCTCTCCTCTTACCGTGACGAGATCGTTCACTACGGAGCGCAGCTCTTGAACGACTCCACCATTCGGCCCTGGGACGCCGAAACTGCGCAGGCTCGATTCAACGACTATCAGGCGGCTGCCCACGCGTACGATGCTGACCCACAGAAATGGGATGCTGCCTTCTGGGCGCGGGTTCGTAGCCGCGCGGCGACCGGCCGACACTCGCCGTACGGACAGAAGCCATAGGTAGACGACCCCACGGCGGCCATGAGCGGGCGCCCGCAATTGGATCGCAGCGCGTATCGCGTGCTGTGCTGTGCGTCTACGGAAGGCGCGGTCCATGTCGGCACGTCGCCAGACGATATCCTGCGTGAATGTTCGTGGCGCCGTTCATCGTCCTCTTCCTGATCTTGATGACCGGAACGGTGATCTTCCTGGTGATCTGGACAATCAATCGTGCTCGCAAGCGAGGCGCGGCGCAGGTTCTCAAGACTGTCGGAATGTGGACTCTCGCCGGACTGCTCATCGTTCTTGCAGGCGGCGCCTACAACTTCGCTTTCGGACGTTCGCCGGTTTCGGCCTCCGCGAGCGGGCTGACCGGCACTTGGACGAACGAATCATCTGAGGGGACGGCTACGATCGGCCTACGATCCGATGGCTCCGCATTCGTGAATGGTATTCCGTCGGCTGCGGCGTGGGAGGTCGGATTCGGTGCCGATGACCTCGGGCTCCCGCCGTTGCTTTCAGGTGAAGGAACATGGGATGTCAGCTCGCATATCCGGGTGAAACTCACCTGCGACAGCGGGCAGCCGATTACCCTCCTCGCGGACGCGGTGGAAGGTGCGACAGGTTCGACATACCTCCAGTTCATGGCGGGCGACCCGGATGCGCCGACCTACTTCCGAGAGTTCAGTCGGGTCGACTCCAGTTCAGGAGCTCACCGAGAAGAAGTCACAGAACCGAGCTGCTGAGGTCATCGATCGGCGGGCCGACGATCGTTCACCGGGCGGTAAGACTGATCCGCAGATCCTCGTGCGTGTTCATGCCGGTCAGGTGCGGATTGCGCCCCAGAGCGATAGGAACCGACCGGTGACGACACGGCCGTCTCGGACGAGAAGTCCGGATCAGAGGTGCTGCAGAGGTGAAAGTGATGGGTTTTCGATGGGAGGATCAAATCTCTTAACCGCAAAAGTCCCGGAAACCCTAGAGTTTCCGGGACTTTCTGGTCGGGCTGACAGGATTTGAACCTGCGACCCCTTGACCCCCAGTCAAGTGCGCTACCAAGCTGCGCCACAGCCCGATGCCACCGGATTTCTCCGAAGACAACTTGACCATCATAGCGGCATCCGAGGGGGTGCTCGTGACACAGGGGCGACCACGAGGCATCCGCTCGGTTCGAAATGCGGCCGCCGAACCGGCGCACTCGACGCCGCTCAGATGTACTTCCGCACCTCATCCATGAAGGCGACCGGGTCGTCGACCCAGATGCGCAGCGCCGTCAACGACTGCTCGCCGCCGGCCTTGCCGTGTCCGGGCAACGTGACGAGGGTCGGCCCCTCGAGCTCGATCTCAAGATTGGTCTCGTCGGTCATGCGCAGCATGAGGGTGCGCGAGGCATCGGTCTCGACGATCTTCGGCGACTTCGGCTCGTCGACGCGAAGGTTGCGCGCGACCGACGCGATGTCGTCCCAGCGCAGCGCGATGTCGAGCTCGAGCCCGCCGCGCACGCGAATGCCGTCGGGACCGACGGTGTGCGGCTTCATGAGGTAGGCGCACAGCAGCCCGAACATCCAGGTGAGTCCCCAGATGCCGAGCACGAGCAGCGTGATGCGCACGGCGGGCCAGCGATGCACGATGAGGTCGAAGATCGGGATCTCAACGGCCGAGAGCACGATGAAGATCATGAGGATCGTCATCACGGGCTTGTGGAAGCTGAACCCCTTCGCCCCGCGCGGCACGGCCGGGCGGCGCGCGACGAACCGCCCGATGCTCGCGTAGATACTGAGTTCCATGAGCAGCGCGCGCTTCAAGAACCATCCGGTTCGGCGCCAGACGGATGCCTCGGCGCGCGTCGAGGTCGCGGTGCTCACTCCCCCGCCGCCTTCTGCTGTTGAGCGGCCCGCCGCTGCTCGTCGGCCTCGATGAGCTCGCGCAGGCGCCCGGCGATCGCTTCGACGCCGCGCAGCAGTGCATCGCGGTCCGCGGGAGCGACGGCGCCGAGCAGTTCGGCCGAGAGCTCGGCATGGTCGCGCTGCATGTCGCGCATGAATTCCTCAGCGGATGCCGCGAGCGACACGATGATCGCCCGCCGATCGCTCGGGTGGGGCGAGCGCACGACGTAGCCACCTGCCTCGAGCGCGTCGACGAGACCCGTGATGTTGCGCGGGCTCACCTCGAGGCGGGCCGCGAGCGCGTGCTGCGTCGACGGACCGGTCGCCGCGAGCTCCCAGAGCAGCCTTGTGCGCGACGGCGTCAGCGGGGTGCCGGCGAAGGCGTTGGCCATGTCCTTCTGGAAGAGCTCGCTGACCTCGAGTAGTCGGTCGAGCACGGTGATCTCGGGAGTCATATCATGATGATACTGCATTGTTACCTACATTCACTATTCGACGGGCGATCGCGTCGCGAGCGTCGTCGTCGTCGCCTCCGCCACGGCAGCGGATGTCGGTGGCCGGCGCTACATTCGAATGGTGATCACCGACGTGACCGAAGACCTCGAGCCGTTGCGGCTCCGGGTCGCTCCCGCGAGCGACGTGCCTTTCACCGACGTCGAAGCCGTCTTCGGCACGCGAGGCGACCCGGCCCACTGCTGGTGCCAGTGGTACAAGATCCCCGGCAGCGACTGGCGCAGGTTCGGCGACGACGGCCTGCACGACCGATTGAGAGATCAATTGCGCGCTCCCGGCATCGGGCGCGGGCTCATCGCATACGACGGCGAGACGCCGGTCGGCTGGTGCGCCGTCGAGCCGCGCAACGAACTCCCCCGGCTCAGCCGGAGCACGATCGTCAAGGGCGGCACCGCC
The DNA here is from genome assembly GCF_036576125.1 of Agromyces sp. CCNWLW203. Classification (NCBI taxonomy): domain Bacteria; kingdom Bacillati; phylum Actinomycetota; class Actinomycetes; order Micrococcales; family Microbacteriaceae; genus Agromyces; species Agromyces sp. CCNWLW203. The sequence continues at coordinate 335,748 of NZ_JAZHYX010000006.1, forward strand.
CACCCCGACCTCGACGACGCCGCTGTCTGGGCAGTCTCCTGCTTCGTCGTGCCACGCGACCATCGCGGCCGGGGCGTCGCCCGCGCCCTCGCCGAAGCCGCGGTCGGATTCGCCCGCGCCGGAGGCGCCCGAATCGTCGAGGCCTACGCGGTCGACCCGAAGATCCGGGCGAAGGTCTCGGCCGACGCGCTCTTCCACGGCACGGTCTCGATGTTCACCCACGCGGGCTTCACCGAGGTCGCGCGCCCCCGACCAGACCGCGCGATCATGCAGGTCGAGCTGGCCGAGCCGTCGAACTGAGTGAGTAACGGGGCTTGAACCCGCGACCTCCAGGGGTCAGTCGTCGACCCGCACGCGCTTCACGCGCGAGGACTCCCCTCGCAGAATGTGAACACGGCTGCGCGGTACACCGTAGTGGGCGGCGAGCGCAGCGATGACCCCGGCGTTCGCGGCGCCGTCGACCGCTCGCTCCCGCACGAACACCGTGAATGAGGCCGCAGGGTCATCGACGAGGGTCTCGACGAGTGGCCCTTTGCGGCTCCCGGGCTTGACCCTGATCGTGACGTCCATCACAACCTGTCGCCAGAGAGACCGCGAACGCCCGAGTCGCGTCCCTCGCGGGAACGACTCAGGCGCCGCGACATCCGTTGCCTACTTCGAACGGTCGCGCTTCTCGCGCACCCGCATGTTGATGACGATGGGCGAACCCTCGAAACCGTAGATCTCGCGCAGGCGCCGCTGGATGAACCGCCGGTACCCAGGGTCGAGGAACCCGGTCGTGAAGAGCACGAATGTCGGCGGTCGGCTGGCCGCCTGGGTGCCGAACAGCACGCGCGGCTGCTTGCCGCCGCGCACCGGGTGGGGGTGCTCCTGCGTCAGCTCCGTGAGGAACGCGTTGAACTTGCCCGTCGGAATGCGGGTGTCCCACGACTCGAGTGCCGTCTCGAGTGCGGGCACGAGCTTCTCGAGGTGACGCCCGGTCTTGGCCGAGATGTTGACGCGCGGCGCCCAGGCCACGTGGTGGAGGTCCTGCTCGATCTCGCGCTCGAGGTAGCGACGGCGCTCGTCGTCCAGCAGGTCCCACTTGTTGAAGGCGAGCACGAGCGCGCGGCCCGACTCGAGCACGAGGTCGATGATGCGCACGTCCTGCTCGGAGAGCTCCTGCGAGACGTCGAGCAGCACGACGGCGACCTCGGCCTTCTCGAGCGCGGCCTGCGTGCGGAGCGAGGCGTAGAAATCGGCGCCCTGCTGCAGGTGCACGCGACGACGGATGCCGGCGGTGTCGACGAATCGCCAGATCTTGCCGCCGAGCTCGATCTGCTCGTCGACGGGGTCGCGAGTCGTGCCCGCGAGCTCGTTGACGACGACGCGCTCTTCACCGGCGGTCTTGTTGAGCAGGCTCGACTTGCCGACGTTCGGGCGACCGAGGATCGCGACGCGGCGGGGGCCGCCGAACTCGTCCTTCGCAACGGCCGAGACCTGCGGCAGCACCTTGAAGACGGCTTCGAGCATGTCGGCGACACCGCGGCCGTGCAGCGCCGAGACGGGGTGGGGCTCGCCGAGACCGAGGTTCCAGAGCGCAGCGGCCTCGGGCTCCTGGCGAGCATCGTCGACCTTGTTGGCGAGGAGGAACACGGGCTTCTTCGTCTTGCGCAGCAGCCGCACGACGTGCTCGTCGGTCGAGGTGGCACCGACCGTGGCGTCGACGACGAACAGCACGACGTCGCAGAGTTCGATGGCGACCTCGGCCTGCAGGGCGACCGAGGCGTCGATGCCCTTCGCGTCGGGCTCCCAGCCGCCGGTGTCGACGAGCGTGAAGCGACGGTCGAGGTACTCGCCCTTGTACGAGACGCGGTCGCGCGTGACACCGGGGGTGTCTTCGACGACGGCCTCACGCCGGCCGAGGATGCGGTTCACGAGCGCCGACTTGCCGACGTTCGGCCGGCCGACGATCGCGATGACCGGCAGCGCGGGGAGGTAGCGGATGGCCTCCTCGCCCTCCTCCGACAGCTCGAGCACGTCGAGGTCGTCGTCATCGAGGGCGTAATCGGCGAGCCCGGAACGCAGGGTCGCTGCGCGCTGCTCGGCGAGCTCGTCGTCGACGCCGGCGAGGCGCTCGACGAGGTCGTCGTCGGGAGCGTCGTACTCTTCGCTCTGGTCGGTCATGGTGTCTCCTCTGAAATCTGTGCACCCGTGGCGTCGTACTCACGGGTGAGCGTCGGGCCCGCCGCGCGGATCACGCCGATCACCGCCTCGACCGTCTGGTCGAAGTCGAGCTCCGTCGAATCGACGGTGGTGACGCCGTCTGCCGCAGTCATGAAGTCCACGACCTTGGAGTCCGCCGCGTCGCGCTTGCGCAACTGCTCCCCCACAACTTCGACCGACGATCCGGTCAGCTCAGCGGAGCGCCTGCCCATTCTAACCGCTTCGGATGCTGTGAGGAGGATGCGAACGGGGGCATCGGGCGCCACGACGGTCGTGATGTCGCGCCCCTCGACGATGATGCCGGGCGCATCGACCGCGGCCATGATCGACCGGAACAGCTCGATGAGGTGACGGCGCACCTCTGGCACCCGGGCGACGGCGCTCACGACGGCGGAGATCTGCGGATCGCGGATCGCCTCGGTCACGTCGACGGCGCCGACGTGCACGGCGTAGCCGGTCGGGTCGGTGCCGATGCGGTAATCGAAGGAATCGAGGCATGAGACCACGGATGCCGCGTCGTCGGTGTCGACCCCGGATGCCTCCGCGTGCCATGCCAGCGCGCGATACGCGGCCCCCGTGTCGAGGAAGCCGAAGTCGAGCCGGCGCGCGACCTCCTTCGAGACGCTCGACTTGCCGCTGCCGGCCGGACCGTCGACGGCCACGACGAACGGGATGACGGGTGACACGTTCAACCTGCAATCCGCCAGCCGCGTGCGGCCAGCTCATCGGTGAGGTGCTGCTGCACCTCGGGGAGCACGGAGATCTCGGCGAGGCCGATCTGCGCGCCCGGCGAGTGCTCGAGGCGCAGGTCTTCGATGTTCGCGCCGGCCTCGCCGACGTCGTTGAAGAGCCGGGCGAGTTGACCGGGCCGGTCGTCGATCATGACGATGAGACTCGAGTAGCGGCGATCGACGCCGTGCTTGCCGGGCAGCCGCTCGACGCCGGTGTTGCCGCCGAAGAGCTCCTCGGCGACGCGGCGCCGGGCGCCGGGCGCGTCCATGTTGTCGAGCGCGTCGATGAAGCGGTCGAGGTCGTCGCGGTAGCCGCGGAGGATCTCGGCGACGGGCTCGGCATTCTGCCCGAGGATCTGCACCCAGAGTTCGGGGTCGCTGGCAGCGACGCGCGTGACGTCGCGGAGGCCCTGCCCCGCGAGGTTGACCGAGGCGTGGGGCGCGTCGATGAGGCGCCGCGCCATGAGGCTCGAGACGACCTGCGGCACGTGGGAGACGAGGGCGACGGCGGCGTCGTGCTGTTCGGGCGTGAGCTCGACGAGCGTGGCACCGAGGTCGAGGATGAGGTCGTCGATCGCCGATCCGTCCTGGTACGAGATACCGCCGTGGGCGGCGACGACCCACGGGCGACCGACGAAGAGGTCGGCACGGCCCGACATGGGGCCGCCGCGCTCGCGCCCGGCCATCGGGTGCGTGCCGATGTAGCGCGAGAGGTCGGCGCCGCGCGCCTGCAGGTTCTCGTAGACGGCGAGCTTCACGCTCGCGACATCCGTGACGATCGCCTCGGGGTGGGCCTCGAGTTCGGCCGCGACGACGTCGGCCGTGACGTCGGGCGGCACGCACACGACGACGAGCTGCGGACGGTCACCGGGTGTGGCAGGCCGACCGGCACCGTAGTCGACCGCGATCGCGAGGTGCGTCGGCGAGGCGTCGGCGAGGATCACCTCGACGCCCTTCGCACGCAGCCCGAGGCCGATGCTCGCACCGAGCAGTCCCACGCCGACCACGCGAACCGGGCCGGTCAGGCGGGATTCGGTCACGATTCGCCTTCGTTCCCGGCTGCGCCGTCGTGCTGGTCGGCGTCGGCGGCGCGGGAGATGGTGAGCAGCTGGCCCCGCTCCTCCTTCGTCAGCTCGCGCATCTGGCCCGAGCGCAGTGTGCCGAGATTCAGGGGCCCGAAGCTGCGTCGCACGAGATCGACGACCGGATGCCCCACGGCGTCGAGCATGCGGCGCACGATGCGGTTGCGGCCCGAGTGGAGCGTGAGTTCGACCATCGAGTGACGGTCATCGCCCTGCTGCTGCAGGATGCGCGCCTTGTCGGCCTTGATGGGGCCGTCTTCGAGCTCGATGCCGTTCTTCAGCTGCTGGATCACCTGCGGGGAGACTCGGCCCGTGACCTTCGCGATGTACGTCTTCGAGACGCCGAACGACGGGTGCGCGAGCACGTGCGCGAGGTCGCCGTCGTTCGTGAGCAGCAGCAGCCCGCTCGTCTCGGCGTCGAGGCGGCCGACGTTGAACACCCGCTCCTCGAGGTCGTCGGTGAAGCGCGTGAGGTCGGGTCGCCCCTGCTCGTCGCGCATCGACGAGACCACGCCGCGCGGCTTGTTCAGCATGTAGTACCGCTTCGCGGGGTCGAGCTGCACGGCGACGCCGTCGACCGCGACGAGGTCGGTCTCTGGATCGATGCGGCGGCCGAGCTCGGTGACGATCTCGCCGTTCACCTCGACGCGGCCCTCGGCGATGTACTGCTCCGAGACCCGCCTGCTCGCGACACCCGCGGCGGCGAGCACCTTCTGCAGTCGTACGCCCTCAGGGGCGGGTTCGCCGCCCCAGCCGGTTGCGTCAGTCAAAGTCGAATCCTTCCTGGCCGTCGTCGAGCAACGGCGAGATGTGGGGCAGCTCGTCGAGCGAGTTGATGCCGAGGTTCGTGAGCAGCAGTTCGGTCGTGCCGTAGAGGATCGCGCCGGTCTCGGGGTCGGTGTCGACCTCGGTGACGAGGCCGCGCCCGAGCAGCGTGCGCACGACCGAGTCGACGTTCACCGCACGGATCGACGCGACCTGCGAACGCGAGATGGGCTGCTTGTAGGCGATCACCGAGAGCGTCTCGAGCGCTGCCTGCGAGAGCCTCGTCGACGACTGCGTCAGCACGAAGTCGGCCACGAGGGTGTCGTACTCGGCTCTGACATAGAAGCGCCAGCCGCCGCCGACCTCGCGAAGTTCGAACCCGCGACGGATGCTTCGCGGCTCGGGCTCCCCCGCGACATCCGTTCGCGGCTCGCCCGACGCGCCGTCGCCGTCGTAGTCGGCCCGCAAGCGGGCGATCGACGCGCGCACCTCGGCGACGGGCCGCGCAACGGCGGCCGCGAGGGAGACGACGCTCTGCGGCTCATCGGCGATGAAGAGGATCGCCTCGAGGGCGCGGTCGAGGTCGAGGCGCGGCTGGCCGGGCACGTCGAGCGGGGTCACGATCGAGAGCTCGGGCCCGCGCTCCGCGGCGTGAGGGGCCGACGTCTCCTCCGCGGATCGGGGAGCCGAAACATCCGCGGATCGAGGAGACGACTCCTCCGCGGGTTGAGGAGCCGACGAAGGAGGCGTCTCGAAACCCTTCGTCGCTTCGCCGAGATCGTCGGGCGCCTCGGCCTGCACGTTCGTCTCATTCGTCATAGTCAGCCCCCAGGCTCTCGAGGTTCTCGTCCGACCAGTTCTCGGCCGACCAGCGCAGCGTCAGCTCGCCGAGCGGTTCGAGCTGCTCGAACCCGATCGCGGCATGCCGGTAGAGCTCGAGCACGGCGAGGAAGCGCGCGACGACGACGCCCGACTGGCCGACCCCGGCGATGAGCTGGCGGAAGGTCACGGGGTCGCCGCGGCGGAGCACGGCGACGACGTGCGCCGCCTGCTCGCGGATCGAGACGAGCGGCGCGTGCAGGTGATCGAGGCCGACGACCGGGATCTCGCGCGGCGTCAGCGCCAGTGTCGCGAGTGCGGCGAAGTCTTCGGCCGATAGGGTCCAGACGAGCTCGGGCGCGCGCCTGCGGAACTTCTCCTCGAGGCGCACATTGCGTGCGTGCCGCAGCGACTCGCGCTCGAGATTGCCCGAGAACCAGCGTGCCGCCTCCTTGAAGGCGCGGTACTGCAGCAGGCGGGCGAACAGCAGGTCGCGGGCCTCGAGCAGGGCGACGTCTTCGGCGTCGACGAGCTCGCCCTGCGGCAGGAGCCCCGCGACCTTCAGGTCGAGCAGGGTCGCCGCGACGACGAGGAACTCGGAGGCGCGATCGAGCTCCTCCTCGGAGTCGAGGCCGCGCAGGTACGAGATGAACTCGTCGGTGACCGCCGACAGCGAGACCTCGGTGATGTCGAGCTCGTGCTTCGTGATGAGCGAGAGCAGCAGGTCGAACGGGCCCTCGAAGTTCGTGAGTGCGACGCGGAAGCCGCCCTCGTCGGCCGCGGGTACGCCGGGCTCGACAGTGTCGGGCACCGCGGTCGACGAGTCATCCGACCGCGCGTGCGCGTTATCACCTTCGGCCGACACCCTCGCGTCGGACGCGTGCTGTTCGGGGGCCGACGCCGCCTCAGGCGACCGCGCCACGGAAGACCAGCTCCCTGGCGAGCTGGCGGTACGCCCGCGACGCCTGGTGCTCGGGTGCGAACTCGGTGATGGGCGTGCCCGCGACGCTCGCGTCGGGGAACTTCACCGTGCGGGTGATGACCGTCTCGAGCACCTCATCGCCGAACGCGTCGACGACGCGCTCGAGCACTTCACGGGAGTGCAGCGTACGGGAGTCGTACATCGTCGCGAGGATGCCGTCGAGCTGGATGGCCGGGTTCAGCCGGTCGCGCACCTTGTCGATCGTCTCGATGAGCAGCGCAACGCCGCGCAGCGCGAAGTACTCGCACTCGAGCGGGATGACGACGCCGTGGCTGGCCGTGAGGGCGTTCACGGTCAGGAGCCCGAGCGACGGCTGGCAGTCGATGAGGATCACGTCGTAGTCGGCCGAGACGCGGCGCAGCACGCTCGCGAGGATCTGCTCGCGGGCGACCTCGGTGACGAGGTGCACCTCAGCGGCCGAGAGGTCGATGTTCGCGGGAATCACGTCGAGCCCCTCGACGCTCGTCTTCTGGATCACGTCGGCCGGGTCGAGCGTGCGCGAGAGCAGCAGGTCGTAGATCGTCGGCACGTCGTGCGTCGGCACGCCGAGGCCTGCCGAGAGCGCGCCCTGCGGGTCGAAGTCGATCGCGAGCACCCGGCGCCCGTACTCGGCGAGCGTCGCGCCGAGGTTGATCGTGGTGGTCGTCTTGCCGACGCCGCCCTTCTGGTTGCAGAGGGCGATGATGCGAGCAGGGCCGTGCGAAGTGAGCGTGACGGGCTCGGGGAACTCGCGATTCGGGCGACCAGTGGGACCGAGCTCTGGCGGAGTTGCGATTCCGTCCGCTGAGTGGTTCGTCTGGTGCGTCACGTCTCGTCTTCTCTCCTGGGGCCGGGCGGGTGCTTGGTCGATTCTAGCGAGCACGCGGGTGGGCTGCGGTGTACATCTCCCGGAGTGTGTCCGCTGTGACGAGCGTGTAGATCTGGGTCGTGGCGACCGAGGAGTGGCCGAGGAGCTCCTGCACGACGCGCACGTCGGCACCGCCCTCGAGCAGGTGGGTCGCGAACGAGTGCCGCAGCGTGTGCGGCGAGACGGATGTCGCGAGCCCCGCCGTCTCGGCGGCATCGCGGATCGCCTCCCAGGCGGCCTGCCGCGACATGCGCTTGCCGCGCGCGCCGAGGAAGAGCGCCGGCGTCGCCGTGCCGCGTGCGGAGAGCAGCGGCCGGGCACGCACGAGGTAGGCGTCGACCGCGCGACGCGCATAGCTGCCGAGCGGCACGATGCGCTGCTTGCCGCCCTTGCCGAAGAGCCGCACGACCTCTTGGTCGACGAGGTCGTCGACGTTCAGCGACACGGCCTCGGAGACGCGGGCCCCGGTCGCATAGAGCACCTCGAGCAGGGCGGTGTCGCGCAGGTCGATCGGCTCGTCACCGCCCGCGGCTGCGATGAGCGCCTCGACGTCGTCGACCGGGATCGCCTTGGGCAGCCGCATCGGCAGCTTCGGCGGTCGCAGCTCTCGCGAGACATCCGCTGCCACGAGCCCCTCCTCGGCGAGGAATCGGTGCAGCCCTCGCACGGCCGACAGCACGCGGGCGATCGACGACGTCGCGAGCGGCGGCACGCGGTCGGCGCCGAGGAAGCGCACGAAGTCGCCGAGGTCCTGCTCAGTCGCCGCCGAAGGCCCGGCGATGCCGCGCGAGGCGAGCCAGTCGGCGTAGATCGCGAGGTCGCGTCGGTACGACGAGATCGTGTTCTGCGCGAGCCCCCGCTCCACGGCGAGATGCCGCAGGTAGTCGTCGACGGGGGTTCTGGTCATCGGCGCGGCGGCTCCGTGCGACCGATGGCCTGCCCGGGCCACGGGGCATCCGTTTCGCCGAGGCTCGACCAGCCGCGTGCCCGCGCCGCTGCCGCAGCGAGCACCGCGACCGCGAGCGGGGCGTTGTGGATGCGTCGCTCGAGCACCGCGTCGACGCACTCGTCGAGCGGCACCCAGCGGGTCTCCATGTCGGCCTCTTCGCCCTCGCGCGCGAACGCCTCGGCCGTGACCGAGAGCCCGCGCGCGAGGTACACCCTGATCAGCTCATCGCTGCCGCCGGGCGAGGTCGCGATGTCGCTGAGCACGGCCCAGTCGGATGCCTCGAGGTCGGCCTCTTCGGCGAGTTCGCGCTTCGCGGCGGCCAGGGGCGGCTCGCCGTCGACGTCGAGGAGGCCGGCGGGGATCTCCCAGTCGCGCATGCGCACCGGATGCCGGTACTGCTTGATCAGCAGCACATTGTCGTCATCGTCGATCGCGAGCACGCCGACGGCGCCGCTGTGGTCCATGTACTCGCGCACGATGGTCTCGCCGCCGAACTCGAAGGCATCGCGGCGGATGTCCCACACACGGCCGTCGAAGACCCGCTCGCTCGAGACGACCGGCACGTCGACGCGTTCATCGGCGAGCGGCTCGAGCCGCCCACCGATGGCCGCGTCGAGGTGCTCAGCCATTGCTGACGTCGTCGAACAGCAGGCTCGCCTGCTGGCGCTCGAGTGCCGCGCCGACGAGGCCGCGGAACAGGGGGTGCGGGTCGTTCGGGCGGCTGCGCAGCTCGGGGTGCGCCTGCGTGCCGACATAGAACGGGTGCACGTCGCGCGGCAGCTCGACGAATTCGACGAGGTGGCGGTCGGGCGACATGCCCGAGAACGAGAGCCCCGCCTCGGCGATGCGATCGCGGTAGGAGTTGTTGACCTCGTAGCGGTGACGGTGGCGCTCGGAGACCTCGGTCGAGCCGTAGAGCTCGGCCGCGATCGAGCCCTCTGCGAGCTTGGCCGGGTAGAGGCCGAGTCGCATGGTGCCGCCGAGGTCGCCGCCCGCGATGATCTCGACCTGCTCCTCCATGGTCGCGATGACCGGGTACTGCGTGTCGGGGTCGAACTCGCTCGACGAGGCGCCGGGCAGGCCGGCGACGTTGCGCGAGTACTCGATGACCATGCACTGCAGGCCGAGGCAGAGGCCGAGCACGGGAATGGCGTTCTCACGTGCGAAGAGCAGCGCGCCGAGCTTGCCCTCGATGCCGCGCACGCCGAAGCCGCCGGGCACGCAGATGCCGTCGAGGTGCGCGAGGTGCTTCTGCGCGCCCTCGGGCGTCTGGCACTCGTCCGACGGGATCCACTCGATCTTGACCTTCGCGTCGTTCGCGAACCCGCCGGCGCGAAGCGCCTCGGTGACCGAGAGGTAGGCGTCGGGCAGGTCGATGTACTTGCCGACGAGCCCGATCGTGACCTCGTGCTTGGGGTCGTGCACGACGTCGAGCAGGCCGCTCCAGCCCGACCAGTCGACGTCGGCCGCCTTCTCGCCGAGACCGAGGGTGTCGATGATGTAGGCGTCGAGGCCCTGGTCGTGCAGCATCGTCGGGATGTCGTAGATCGACGGCACGTCGACCGCATTCACGACGGCCTGCTCGTCGACGTCGCACATGAGCGCGATCTTGCGCTTGTTCGACTCGGTGACGGGGCGGTCGCTGCGGAGCACGAGCGCGTCGGGCTGGATGCCGATGGAGCGGAGGGCTGCGACCGAGTGCTGCGTGGGCTTCGTCTTCTGCTCGCCCGACGCACCCATGAAGGGCACGAGCGAGACGTGCACGAAGAAGACGTTCTTGCGGCCGAGCTCGTGGCGAACCTGACGGGCCGACTCGATGAACGGCTGCGACTCGATGTCGCCGACGGTGCCGCCGATCTCGGTGATGATGACGTCGGGCTTCGGCGATTCGGAGGCCTGCAGCCGCATGCGGCGCTTGATCTCGTCGGTGATGTGCGGGATGACCTGCACCGTGTCGCCGAGGTACTCGCCGCGGCGCTCCTTGGCGATCACCGTCGAATAGATCTGGCCGGTGGTGACGTTCGCCGCCTGGCTCAGGTTGATGTCGAGGAACCGCTCGTAGTGACCGATGTCGAGGTCGGTCTCAGCGCCGTCGTCGGTCACGAAGACCTCGCCGTGCTGGAAGGGGTTCATCGTGCCGGGATCCACGTTCAGATATGGATCGAGCTTCTGCATGACGACTCGCAGGCCCCTGGCAGTCAGGAGATTACCGAGACTCGCCGCCGTGAGCCCCTTGCCCAACGAGGAGACGACACCACCGGTCACGAAGATGTGCTTGGTCTCGCCGTTCGAAAGTTCAGCGTTCTGATTGTCTGTTCCGCGTTCATCCACCACGGGCTTATAGCCTAACTCACGTTCCTGATCGTTCGACCCGACATGCCCCACGCGCTCCCCCATTTTCTCGGGATCCACTCGATCCCGTTCGTTCCGCCCGGCGTGCGCGCGTCATGCGGCCCGGTCGGCGGCGATCTCCAGCAGTTCTCGCGCGTGCGCGAGCCCACTCTGCGAGTCGGCGAGCCCCGACAGCAGGCGCGCCATCTCGGCCTCCCGCTCGGCGCCCGCGAGCTGACGCACGCTCGAGGAGGTCACCTGCCCGTCGGTGCCCTTGACCACGCTCAGATGGTTCGTCGCGAAGGCGGCGACCTGCGCGAGGTGCGTCACGACGATGACCTGCGAGCGCTCCGCGAGCCGCGCCAGTCGTCGTCCGATCTCGATCGCGGCGGCACCGCCGACACCCGCGTCGACCTCGTCGAAGACGAACGTCGGCACGGGGTCGCTGCCCGCGATGACGACCTCGATCGCGAGCATCACCCGCGAGAGTTCACCGCCCGAGGCCCCGCGCGACACCGGCCGCGGTTCAGCTCCGGGGTGCGGCCGCAGCAGGATCGACACGGCATCACGCCCGTGCGTCGTCGCTTCGGCCGTCGGCTCGATCATGACGGCGAGCTGCGCGTCGGGCATCGCGAGCGCCGCGAGTTCGGTCGTGACGGCAGCCGCGAGTCGCCCGGCCGCGTCGGTGCGCAGTTCGGTGAGCGAGGCGGCGAGCCGATCGACCTCGGCTTCGAGCGCCGCGACGGATGCCTCGAGCCCCTCGATGCGCTCATCATCGCTGTCGAGCTCGACGAGCCTGAGACCACCGTTGCGACGGAACTCGAGCACCTCTTCGAGGCCACCGCCGTGACGGCGGATGAGCGCGCCGAGCACGGCCCGACGTTCTTGCACGATCTCGAGTTCGCGCGCGCCGTCGGCGTCGAGCCCTGCGAGGTACCCCGACAGCTCGGCAGCCGCGTCGGCGAGCAGGAAGCCCGCGTTCGTCAGCATCTCGCCGATCGGCTGCAGTGCGGCATCGTGCTCGGCGACGCGTTCGAGCTGCCGCCGGGCACCGTCGACGAGCGCGACGGCGTCGGGAACGTCGTCGACGACGTCTTCGGCCGAGATCAACGCGCGAGCCTGAGCGGCGGCGAGTCGCAGCTCTTCGAGGTTCGAGAGCCGGTCGGCCCGCTCCTGGAGTTCGACGTCTTCACCGGGCTGCGGGTCGGCGGCCTCGACCTCATCGAGTGCCGCCCGAAGCTGTTCGGCTTCACGCAGTCGCGATTCGTGGTCGGTTCGCAGGCGCTCGAGCTCCGCGGCATCCGTTCGCCAGGCGTTGAACGCCGTACGGTACTCGTCGAGCACGGTCTGCAGCTTCGAGCCGGCGAAGCGATCGAGCGCCTCGCGCTGCGCGACCGCCGAACGGAGTCGCTGCTGATCGGCCTGCCCGTGCACGACGACGAGTTCGGCCCCGAGGTCGGAGAGCACCCCGACGGGGGCACTGCGACCGCCGACGACGGCCCGGCTGCGCCCCTCGGAGGAGACGGACCTGCCGAGCAGCAGCTCGCCGGCCTCGATCTCGCCGCCGGTCTCGGCGACGCGTTCGGCGACGACCCCGTCATCGGCAACGAGCCAACGACCCTCGACCCATGCCTGCTTCGCGCCGGCCCGCACAGCGCCGGCGTCGGCACGAGAGCCAAGCAGCAGCCCGAGCGCGGTCACGACCATGGTCTTGCCCGCACCGGTCTCACCGGTCACGGCCGTGAAGCCGGCGCCGAGCGGCAGCGTCGCCTCGGCGATGACACCGAGATCGCGGATGCCGAGCTCTTCGATCATTTCCTGCCCTCACTCACGCCCGACCGGCCCCCTCCACCCGGTGACCGGGAGCTGGAACTTGTTGACGAGCCGATCGGTGAACGGCGCCTCGTGCAGCCGGGCGAGGCGCACCGGCACGGGCGACCGGCGCACGATCACGCGAGCACCCGGCGGAAGATCGAAGGTGCGCCGACCGTCGCACCAGATGACGGCGGATGCCTCGGTGCGCTGCAGGATCTCGACGGCGAGCGACGACTCGGGGCCGACGACGAGCGGGCGCGCGAAGAGGGCGTGCGCGCTGAGCGGTACGAGCAGCAGAGCTTCGAGGCTCGGCCAGACGACCGGGCCGCCGGCTGAGAACGAGTACGCCGTCGAGCCGGTCGGCGTCGACATCACGACGCCGTCGCAGCCGAACGAGGAGAGCGGGCGCCGATCGACCTCGATGACGACCTCGAGCATGCGCTCGCGCTCGGCCTTCTCGACGGTGACCTCGTTGAGCGCCCAGCTCTCGTAGACGACGCTCTCGCCGACCTTCGCGCGCACCGAGAGCGTCATGCGCTCTTCGACGGTGTAGTCGCGCGCCAATGCACGGCCGACCGTGTAGCCGAGGTCGTCGCGCTCGCTCTCGGCGAGGAACCCGACATGGCCGAGGTTCACGCCGAGGAGCGGCACGGGGTGGTCGCGCATGATCTCGGCGGCACGCAGGATCGTGCCGTCGCCGCCGAGCACGATGACGAGTTCGATGGCCGCCGGGTCGGTCTCTTCGAACCGCTCGACCGAGCCGTTCAGCTCGGGCACGAAGTCGTGCACCTCGTCCCAGTGCTCGGCCGCGATGACCGGCACCGCACCGGCGGCGAGCAGCTGCGCGCAGACCTCGCTCGTCGCCTCGAGGGCGGACTGCCGACCCGTGTGGGAGACCACCAGGAAGCGCCGTGCGTCACTCACCCCTTGGTCCTCCCCGTCACTTCGTCGACCCGACCTGACCATTCTGTCGGATTCGACCCGCGCACCGCGCTCAGATGCACGAGGTATTCGAGGTTTCCGTGGCCACCGGCGATTGGGGAGGACAGGACGCCGGCGGTGCCGAGGCCCGCGTCGAACGCCGCCCACAGCACGGTCGAGACCGCCTCGGAACGAAGCCCCGCGTCGCGCACGACGCCCTCGCGCACTCCCCCGCGCCCCACCTCGAACTGCGGCTTGACGAGCAGCACGAAGTCCGCGTCATCCGTCGCGCTCGCGCGGAGCGCTGGCAGTACAACGGTGAGCGAGATGAACGACAGATCGGCGACGACGAGCGACGGCGGCTCGGCGACGCCGGTCAGTTCGGCGAGGAGCGCGGCATCGAGATGGCGCACGTTGCAGCCCTCGACGAGCACGAGGCCCTGGGCGTTCGCGAGTTCGGGCGCGAGCTGGCCGTGCCCGACGTCGACGGCGAGCACCTGTCGGGCGCCCCGCTCGAGGAGCACCTGGCTGAACCCGCCCGTCGAGGCGCCGGCGTCGAGCGCGATGCGGCCCTCGGCCTCGACGCCGAACCCGTCGAGGCCCGCGATGAGCTTGTGCGCAGCACGACTCACATAGTGATCGGATGCCGCGACCTCGAGCACCGCGTCATCGCCCACCTTGGCGGAAGCCTTGACCACCGGGCGGCCGTCGACCGTCACGACGCCAGCGGCGATGAGCGTCGCGGCATGCGTGCGCGAGCGAGCGAGACCGCGCGCCGCAAGGGCCGCGTCGAGTCGTTGATCGGTCATGCGTCAGGTGCGCAGCGACGGGTCGGACTGCTCGAGCTGGCTCCGCAACTCCTCGGCGAGGGCCTGATAGGCCTCCGCACGCTCCGCGAGCGGTCGGGACTCGACCTCGGCGAGCACGGCCGACACCGACGACGCGTCGGATGCGGGCGGGATCGTCTCGGCCGCTGCTGCTCGATCGGGTTCAGTGCTCACGAGTCAACGCTACCCCGAGCCGACGACGCCGGGCCGACGACCGACCGATCAGCTGTAGAGCCGAGCCGGAACGTCGAGCACGTGGATGCCCATGCCCGAGCCCCAGATCGCAGCGCATGCCGCGCGCAGCAGGTCGAGGCGGTCGTCGCCGTCGTCGACGATCTCCACCCGATTGCCCGAGACGCGCACCCGGGCCGAGCCGACACGAGTGACACCGCCGCGCACGGTCTCCGTCACCGGGTACGGCGTGTGGAGGCCGTCGAGGTCGGCGAGGATGAAGTCGGGCCGACTCGACTCGGGAGCCGCGAGCACCTGCTTCGCCGTGTCGATGCCCGTGAGCACGAGGGCGCTCAGCATGCCCGCACGCCGGGCGCCGAGGATGTCGGTGTCGAGACGATCCCCGATCATGAGCGGCCGATCGGTGTCGAACCGGCGACGAGCCTCGTCGAAGATCGGGGTCTCGGGCTTGCCGGCGACGAGCGGGAACCGCCCGACCGCCGTGTGCACGGCTGAGACCAGCGTGCCGTTGCCCGGCGCGATGCCGCGCGCGACCGGGATCGTCCAGTCCATGTTGGTCGCGATCCACGGAATCGGGGTCGCACCGTCCACGCCACCGCCGGCGGACAGTGCGAAGGTCGCCTCGGCGAGATCGCGCCATCCGATCTCGGGGCTGAAGCCCTGCACGACGGCCTCGGGCGCGTCGTCGGCGGAGCGCGTGATGCGGTAGCCGCGCTTCTCGAGCTCGGTCGTGATGCCCTCGCCGCCGACGACGAACACGAGCGCTCCCGGCGCCACCTGCTCGGCGAGCAGCGCCATCGCGGCCTGCGGCGACGTCACGACGTCGTGCGGAACGACGTCGAGGCCGAGCTCGGCGAGGTGGCCAGCGACGGATGCATCACTGCGCGACGCGTTGTTCGTGATGTACCCGACCGCGCGGTCGCGCTTGGCGAGGTTCAGGCTCTCGACCGCACGCGGAATCGCGTGCGCGCCCGCATACACGACGCCGTCGAGGTCGGCGAGCACCGCGTCGACGCCGTCGAGCGGCGTCGGGTGCTCAGTCTTCGCGCGGAACAGTCCCACCGGACGTGCCCTCGCTCTCGTCGGCCTCGATCGCGGCGAGCACCTCGCGCACGTCGTCTTCGAGCACGTCGCCCGGGTGACCATCGAAGGCCTCGTCCCCGGTGTCGTCGTGGGCGACGGCGTCCGCTTCAGGCTCGACGGATGCCTCGGCCTCGGTCTCCTCTTCGGCGTCTTCGTGGGCCGCGGCATCCGCTTCAGGTGCGACGGATGCCTCGGACTCGTCGGCCTCGTCGACCGAAACTGCCTCCTCGGCGTCTTCCACCGGCGCGGCCTCCTCGGCGTCGCCTGCTGACTCCTCGAGCTCCACCTCGAAGATCTCGATGGACTCCGCCTCTGCGGGGCCGCCGAGTGCGGCTTCGGCGCGATCGGCACGAGCCCGCCACTTCGAAGCCTCATCGGTGCGACCCAGTTCTTCGAGCACCTCGGCGTACGCCGAGAAGAGCGCCGGGCTGTACGAGAAGGCGCGGTCGGGATCGAGCTGCGGAATCTCGAGCTCGGCGAGGGCGATCTCGGGCTGCCCCAGGTCGAGCCGGGCTCCCGACATCGCGATGGCGAGTCCGACCTGCACGGCCGGAGCAAGCGTCGAGCGATCGACCGCACGGCCGACCTCGAGGGCGCGATCGGGGCGTCCGACACCGCGCTCGCTGTCGACCAACAGGGGCAGCTGGTCGTTGCTGCCCGAGATGCGGCGATACGTGCGCAGTTCGCGGAGCGCGAGTGCGAAGTCCCCGGTCGCGTAAGCGGTGATCGCGAGCGTCTCGCGCACGACCGCGATACGGCCGGCCCGGCGCCCCGCCGACAGTGCGTGCTGGTGGGCGAGCTCGGGGTCGTCCTCGAGCAGTTCGGATGCCGCCACGAGATGCCGCGCGACCCAGTCGGCGTTCTCCTTGCTCAGCGTCTTCAGCTCGGCGCGAGCGCCCTTGTCGAGGTCGCGTGCCTCGATCGACTCGGGAATGAACGGGTCGTCGTGGCGCGGGCGCACCTGCAGCTCGGCCGCGCCGTAGTTCTCACGGGGAGGTGCATCGCGCTGGTCGTCGCGTCCACCCGGGCGTCCGCCTCGGGGCGCAGCATCGCCATAGGGCTTGCGGTTGTCGCGGTCACCGTAGGGCTTCTTCGCGTCACGGTCACCGTAGGGCTTGCGGTTGTCGCGGTCACCATACGGCTTCGACGCACCCCGGTCCCCGTAGGGCTTCGCGTCACGGTCGCCATAGGGCTTGCGGTTGTCGCGGTCACCGTAGGGCTTCTTCGCGTCACGGTCCCCATACGGCTTCCGGTTGTCGCGGTCACCGTAGGGCTTGGCGCCGCGATCGCCATACGGCTTCGCGTCACGGTCGCCATAGGGCTTCCGGTTGTCACGATCTCCGTACGGCTTCGACGCACCGCGGTCCCCGTAGGGCTTCGCGTCACGGTCACCATAGGGCTTCCGGTTGTCGCGATCGCCGTACGGCTTCTTCGCATCGCGATCACCGTAGGGCTTGCGGTTGTCGCGGTCACCATACGGCTTCGACGCACCCCGGTCCCCGTAGGGCTTCGCGTCACGATCGCCATACGGCTTGCGGTTGTCGCGGTCACCATACGGCTTCGACGCACCCCGGTCGCCATAAGGCTTCTTCGCATCGCGGTCGCCATACGGCTTCTTCGCATCGCGGTCGCCATACGGCTTCTTCGCGTCGCGGTCGCCATACGGCTTCTTCGCGTCACGGTCGCCATACGGCTTCTTCGCGTCACGGTCGCCATACGGCTTCTTCGCGTCACGGTCGCCATACGGCTTCTTCGCGTCACGGTCGCCATACGGCTTCTTCGTCGGAGCGCCATCTCGAGCGGTCGAGCCGGAACGCGCGCCCGAGGGCCGGTCGGCTCCGTTGCCGCCGCTGCGCTGTTCGCGTCGCTCAGGTCGTCCCTGGTCAGCCGAGCCGTGCTTGGAGTCGCTCACGATAGTCCCGTCGTGTGTGGAGTCCTCATGGGACTCAACCGTAATGGGGCACCTTGTGAAGTACCCCGTTAACGAAGAAAGGCCACCCGTCTTCGGGTGGCCTCTCTCCTCAATGTTTGTCCGGCGGTGTCCTACTCTCCCACAGGGTCCCCCCTGCAGTACCATCGGCGCTGCGAGTCTTAGCTTCC
>NZ_JAZHYX010000007.1:0-85258 GCF_036576125.1 Agromyces sp. CCNWLW203
TCGTGTGGATCCTCGAGAACGTCGAGGGTGCGCGCGCGAAGGCCGAGGCCGGCGACCTGCTGTTCGGCACGACCGACTCCTGGGTGCTGTGGAACCTCACGGGCGGCGTGGATGGGGGCGTGCACGCGACGGATGTCACGAACGCCTCGCGCACCATGTTCATGGACCTCGAGACGCTCAACTGGGACGACGACATCCTGGCCGCGTTCGGCGTGCCGAAGTCGATGCTGCCCGAGATCAAGTCGTCCTCCGAGATCTACGGCATGGCGAACGAGCACTCGCTGCTCCGCGAGACCCCCATCTCGGGCATCCTCGGCGACCAGCAGGCCGCGACGTTCGGCCAGGCCGCGTTCGAGACCGGCGAGGCGAAGAACACGTACGGCACGGGCAACTTCCTGATCTTCAACACGGGCGAGGAGATCGTCCACTCGAAGAACGGCCTGCTCACGACCGTCGGCTACAAGCTCGGCGACCAGCCGGTGCACTACGCGCTCGAGGGCTCGATCGCGGTCACCGGTTCGCTCATCCAGTGGCTGCGCGACAACCTCGGCCTCATCTCCTTGGCCGCAGAGGTCGAAGAGCTCGCGAAGTCGGTCGACGACAACGGCGGCGCCTACTTCGTCCCCGCATTCTCGGGCCTCTTCGCGCCGTACTGGCGCCCCGACGCCCGCGGCGCGCTCGTCGGCCTGACCCGCTACGTGAACAAGGGACACATCGCCCGAGCGGCCCTCGAAGCCATCGCGTTCCAGACCCGCGACGTCATCGAGGCCGTGAACGCCGACGCCGGGGTCGACCTCACCGAGCTCCGCGTCGACGGCGGAGCCACCGCCAACGACACGCTGCTGCAGTTCCAGGCCGACATCCTCGGTGTTCCGGTCGTGCGCCCGGTCGTCGCCGAGACCACCGCGCTCGGTGCGGCGTATGCGGCAGGTCTCGCGGTCGGCTTCTGGTCGAGCCTCGACGAGCTGCGGGCCAACTGGCAGGAGGACAAGCGCTGGACCCCGTCGATGGACGAGGCCGAGCGCGCACGCCTCGACCGGAACTGGAAGAAGGCCGTCACGAAGACCCTCGACTGGGTCGACGACGACGTCGTCTGATGGTCGGCCGGGTGTCCGCGAGCTGAGGAGCTCGCGGACACACGGCGACCCGATGGCGGCACGATCGACCGTGCCGAAGTACGGTTGAGGAGCGGGGCCGGGCGCATGGGGGTGCGCCCGGCCCCATCTCGTTCCCCAGAGGATCGCGGCCCGCGCGCACTCGCGCCGACGAATCGGTCAGTCGACGAGGAGCGGCCCGAGCAGGCCGGGCAGCTCGGCGAGCGTGGTGATCTCGAGCACAGCGGATGTCGCGGTGCCGGGTGAGCGGGCATCGCCGGTGCGGTTCAGCCACACCCCGACGAGGCCGGCGTCGACCGCACCGACCGCGTCGGTCTCGAAGCGGTCACCGATGTACGCGGCTCGGCCGGCGACGGTACCCGCACCGAATCGCTCGAGCGCGAGGCGGAAGATCTCGGCATCGGGCTTCGTCACGCCGACGTCGCCCGAGGCGATGACGTGCTCGAAGCGATCGCGAATGCCGAGCCGCTCGAGCTTGGCGAGCTGGAAATCGAGTTCGCCGTTCGTGATGACGCCGAACCGCGCGTGCGGCAGCGCTCGTGCAAGGGCGTCGAGTGCGGGCAGCGCGTCGTCGTGCAGCGACCACGACTCCCGGTAACGCTCGAAGTAGCGATCGAACCAGGCACCGGCGGCGAGTTCGTCGAGCTCATCACCGTGGGCGATCGCGAAGTCGCGGGCACGCGCCCTGCGTTGGCCCTCGAAGGTCAGCCGACCCGCGAGGTAGGAGTGGTAGTGCTCCTCTTCAAGGTCGTGCCAGAGCCCCGACGCCGCGGCGACATCGCCCACGTATGCCAGCTCGCGCATGTGCAGAGTGATGCCGGCGATGACCGCCGCGCGGTGTGCCATGAGGGTGTCGTCGAGGTCGAACAGCACGACCGGCCCGGTCGCCTCCGAGGCAGTGGAGCCGCTCATGCCTCGCTGCCGAGGATCGGGTCCCAACTGGCGAACGCGTCGGTCTCGATGGGGGAACGCCGCTCGGCGTGCCACGCCGGCAGCGTTCGTCCGTCGCGACCAGGCACGGTGGCGATGCGGGGAGTGATGCGCCGGAATCCCGCGGCGCGCGCGACATGCGCCGACGCACGGTTGCCCTCGTTCGCACGCCAGAGCAATGACTCGGCACCGCGCACGCCGCCGCCGAGCGCCCACTCGCTGACCGCCGTCAACGCCTCGGCCATGAGCGCCTCGCCGCGGTGCTCTGCGCCGAGCCAGAACCCGATCTCGTTGCCGCGGCGGAGGCCGATGACGCCGAGGAGCGGAGCACCCTCGGAACGGCGGATCGCCCAGGCCAATTCGTCTTCAGACTCCCACGCGGCTGGTACATACTCCGTGAGGAATGCTCGCGCATGCTCCATCGTGTATGGCCACGGGGTCGTCAGGTACTTGAGGAACAACGGGTCGGCGCAATAGTGCGCCACGAGCTCGGCATCGGCCCCGGTGGGCAGGTCGAGCACGAGGCGTTCAGTGCGGAGCGCGACGGGCAGCATGGTCAGCGTGCGCGCCGGAGGAACCCGATGCGGTCGTAGACCGTCGCGAGCGTGGCCTCGGCGACCGCACTCGCACGGTCGGCGTTGACGGCGAGCAGTCGGTCGAGCTCGGCCGGGTCGTCGAGCAGCTCGAGGACCCGGGTACGGATCGGCTCGAACTCGCTCACGACGACCTCGGCCAGCGCCTTCTTGAAGTCGCCGTAGCCGCGGCCCGCGAACTCCTGCTCGATGTCGCCGATGGTGCGACCCGAGAGCACGGAGAAGATCGTCAGCAGGTTCGAGACGCCCGGCTTGTGCTCGCGATCGAAGCGCACCTCGCCGTCGGTGTCGGTCACGGCGCGCATGATCTTCTTCGCGGTGACCGCGGGCTCGTCGAGCAGCCACAGGATGCCGGCCGGCGTCTCACCCGACTTCGACATCTTCGACGTCGGGTTCTGGAGGTCGTAGATGCGCGCCGTCTCGCGCTGAATGGCCGGTTCGGGCAGCACGAAGGTGTCGGCCCCGAACCGTGCGTTGAAGCGGGTCGCGAGGTCGCGGGTGAGCTCGACGTGCTGCTTCTGGTCGTCGCCGACGGGCACGATCTCGGTCTGGTACAGCAGGATGTCGGCGGCCATGAGCACGGGGTAGGCGAAGAGACCGACGCTCGTGGCGTCGGCGCCCTGCTTCTGCGACTTGTCCTTGAACTGCGTCATGCGCCCGGCTTCGCCGAAGCCGGTGATGGTGTTGAGCACCCACGCGAGCTCGGCGTGCGCGGGCACGTGCGACTGCACGTAGAGCGTCGAGCTCGACGGGTCGATGCCCGCCGCGATGTACTGCGCCGCCGTGCGGCGGGTCTTCTCACGCAGCTCGGCGGGGTCTTGCGCCACGGTGATGGCGTGCATGTCGACGACCGAGAAGAAGGCGTCGTGCGTCGACTGCAGTTCCTTCCACTGGAGGAGGGCTCCGATGTAATTGCCCGCGTGGAGTGAGTCGGCGGAGGGCTGCATGCCCGAGTAGAGGCGGGGCTTCTGCGTCATTTGGGAGTTCCTTCGAAGAGTTGCGGCCGCAGGGCGGCAGGTCAGATGGCGTAGTCGACGACCACGGGAGCGTGGTCGGACCATCGCGTGTCCCAGGAGTCGGCGCGATCGATCACGTACGCGACCGCGGCATCGGCCAGGGCGGGAGTCGCGAGCTGGTAGTCGATGCGCCAGCCGGTGTCGGTGTCGAACGCCTTGCCTCGTTGCGACCACCACGTGTACGGGCCGTCGACCTCGCCGGCGAAGCGGCGGCCGAGATCGACCCAGCCGAGTCCGGCGCCGGCGTTGTAATCGGCGTCGCCCTCGGCGCCGACGAAGCGATCGAAGTAGGCGCGCTCCTCTGGCAGGAAGCCGGCGCGCTTCACGTTGCCCTTCCAGTTCTTGATGTCGAGGGTGCGGTGGCCGACGTTGAGGTCGCCCACGATCACCGCGAGCTCGGAGTGCTCGGCGAGCCGCGGCATCCGCTCGATCATCGCGTCGAGGAATTTGTACTTCTCGACCTGCTTCGGGGTGTCGACCACACCCGAGTGCACGTACGCCGAGACGACCGTGACGATGCGATCGCCGACCTCGTAGTCGGCTTCGAGCCAGCGGCCCGCACTGTCGAAGTCGGCGGCGCCGAGCTCGACCCGGTGGATGCTCGCGCGGTTGCGGCTCGCGATCGCGACCCCCGCCCGCCCCTTGGCCGTGGCCGGGTCGTGCAGGATGTCCCACTCGTCGCCGAGGAGACCCTGCAGGTCTTCGGTCGAGGCGCGCACCTCTTGCAGCGCGAGGATGTCGACATCACGTGCGGCGAGCCAGTCGCCCATGCCCTTTCGGAATGCTGCACGCACTCCGTTGACGTTGACGCTGGCCAGACGGAGGGGCTTCGCTGAGGGCATGGATCGATCCTACGGGAGCCCTCGGACACGGTCTCGCCGGCCTGGATCGATCGGTTCGATCGAGGCTCCGGCACCGCCTCACCGCGCGATCGGCGCCGTCGTCGCCTCGAGATCGGCGAGTTCGAGTTCGGCCTTGGCGAGTCGGCGCCTGGCCGAGATCCGCCCGATCCAGTTCGCGTTCTCGAACTCGTGCCGGGCCTCGCGCACCCGCACCTGCGCGGCCGTCACGAGCGCGCGCTCCTCACGCTCGCGCTGCTCGGCGGCGAGCTGCTCGGGCGTCACCATGCGAAGCGATTCATGAGCATCGGATGCCTCGACGGCGATCCAGCTCGCGGCGACCAGGATCACGATGCTCGTGAGCCGGAACCAGAGGAGCAGACCGATGAAAACCGTGAAGGTCGCGAGTAGGGGATTCGTGGTCGAGTGCGACAGCAGGGTGCCGCCGAGCACCTGGAGCACGGAGAGCGCGGCGGAGCCGAGCAGCGAGCCGACCCACATGCGATGCCACGGCATGGCCGCTCCGGAGAGGAAGCGGAACATCACGGCGAGGGCGAGCGTGTCGATGACGAAGACGACGAGGAGCGTGCCGCCCTGCACGAGGAATCCCGACCAACCCGACGTCGTCGGCAGGCCCATCAGATCGAACACCCACGTGAGGAACGACGTGGTCGCGACCGAGAGCACTGTGGCGAGCAGCAGGATCGCGCCGAAGCCGAAGCCGGCGAGGAAGTCGCGGGCCTTGAGGAGGGCGTAGGCGCGGCGGTCCTTCGGAAGTCCGAAGATGCTGCGCACCGCCATGCGCGAGTAGGTGATCCATCCGATCGCCGTCCAGATCAAGCCCGCGAGGGCGATCGCGCCCGTCCAGCCGAAGAGGCTCGTGCTCGCCGAAGCGATCTGCACGAGGTCCTCGGTCGAGATGATGCCGTTGTCGCCGATGAGGCCCGGCGCGTAGGTGTTGAGCAGGGCCACGAATGCCGTGAGGGTCGCATCGTTGCCCGTGAGCCAGATGCCGAAGACGGCGAACACGACGTAGATCGCGGCGAAGAGCGCGAAGAGGCCCTGGTAGCTCATGCCCGACGAGAGGATGAAGCCGTTGCGGTCGAGGAAGTGCCGCCAGACGCGCACCGGAAACAGGGCGAGCGTCTTCTGAGTGAGCGTGCTGACGGTGCTGATCGGCTGCTCGAACCGGTCGCGGATCGGCTGGCTCATCGCCTCGAACCGCTCTCTGGCCGAGGGGGAGGGGTTGTCGAGGTCGAGCGGGTCGCGGGCGGCGTGCTCGTCGAGCGTCTCCCGATGGTGGTGTGGGGATCCCGACCCGCGCTCGTTCACGCTCCAACCCTAGCGACGGCGGCCCGAGCACCGGCGTCGAAGCGGATTGGCGCACTGCCCAGCCGCAGCTGAGCCGGTGCGCCACGTTCGGGGGGCATTTCATGAGGAATACTTGCCTTGACGGTCGGCGGCGGCGCAAACTGGCGCCAACTGACGCGAGCGGGCATCCCGATGCCACGCGGCGGCAGGCACGAACCCGACCCGATTCCCGAGCCGGCTCCCAAACCCGAATCTGGAGCTGTCATGAACCGACACAGCACTGACCTGCCCGCTCCCAACCGAGTCCCGCGTCGCGATCTCACTCGACGCGTTCGGATGGGGCCGATCGCCGTGCTCCTCGCCGCCGCGATGGTCGCCTTCGGGGCGCCGTCGATGGCCGCCGCAGAGGAGACGGCGTCGCCCGAGGTCGCCGTCGCGGCCGTCGCTGAGGCGCCTGCGGCCGAGCCAGCCGCGCCCGAACCTGCACCCGCCGAAGAGCCCGCACCGGCTGAAGAACCGGTTCCGGCGCCCGAGCCCGCCCCGGAACCGGTCGTCGAGCCCGAGCCGGCAGCCGAGCCCGAGCCCGCGGTCGAGCCCGAATCGGCCCCGCCGCCCGCCCCCGAGGCAGCGGCCGCAGCGCCGGCCGCCGAGGGGCCGGTCGCTGCGGCGGCCAGCGCGCCGGTGAGTGCCGCCGTGTTCGACCCGAACATCGAGTCCGGGAACGCGCTGACAGAGTGCACGAGCGCGGGCTTCGACTTCGGTGTGAAGCTCGACACCGGGTCTCCGGGCACCTACGTCTACGATGACGGGCCATGGGAGCCGGACGACCTGCCGCTCGAGCTCGAAGTGACGATCGAAGATGACATGAAGTCGTTCTCCTTCGTGGCAGACCCGTCGGTCGACGGAATCCTCGTGAAGACGGGTGGCGGCTACATCGTGCTCCCCGGCGGCACGTCGGGTTCGCACGATGATGTCGACGATCAGGACATCAGCCACCTCACCTTCTGCTACGACAACGAACCCCCGCCCCCGCCGACCCTGTTCCTCGAGCCCGTTGCCTGCCCGCCCGGTGGAGCCGCGACCCGCGACCTCGAGGCCACGGCCACCGGCATCGTGGTCGGCGAGGACTACGAACTGACGGTCTACGTCTCCGGTACCGATGACGTCGTAGCCGACCTGACCTTCACGGCCGGGTCCGGCACCTTCGAGGGCGAGTTCGAACCGCTGCCGCCGGGAAGCTACGACGTCGTGCTGCACCTTGTGGGCGCCGACCCGTCGACCGACGTCGAGGCGACGGTCGTGCTCGGAGCGTGCCCGCCCCCGCCGGAGCCTGGATGGGAGCTTGAGAAGAGCTCCGACCCTGCTGACGGCGAGACCGTCGAGGGCGGCGACGTGATCACGTATTACCTCGACGCGGAGAACACCTCGGAGGTCGAGGTCACCGGTGCTCAGGCGTTCGACGACATCACCGACGTGCTCGACAACGCGACGCTGCTCGAACTCGGTCCGGGCCTCGAGCAGGACGGGAACACGCTGACGTGGACGCTGCCGGCACTGGATCCGGGCGAGACGGCCCAGGCTTGGTACACGGTGCAGGTCGACGAGGACGTCGTGGGTGAGTTGCTCCACAACGTGGTCGAGCCCTCGGAAGGCGGCGAATGCCCGCCTTCAGAGGATGAGAACGGCTCGTGCGTCGTCGACCATCCCGTGAAGTCGATCGGTCTCGATGGGCAGGCGATCTGCGTCAACGACACCCCGTTGTTCAGCTACGCCATCACGCCGTACAACATCGACGACCCCGCCGCCAACCCGATCGTGCTGATCTGGTGGACGCCGGAGGCCTTCGCCGCGCGCGACCCGTCGATCCCGGCGGATGACATCGCGGCCATCCTCGCCGACGGAGCCTCCCAGGTCGATCCGATCGCCTACCCCGACGGGTGGTCGAGCGGCGAGACGATCTCGGGTGAGCGGCTCTGGCCCGGTGCGGCGGTCGACTCCGAAGGGAACCCGACCGATTGGCCCGGGTGGACGCTGCTGCCCGACGGCACGTGGGTCCTCGACCCGAGCGCTCCGTTCTACGACCTGCGCTCCGAGGCCGTCGTCGAGATCCGCATCAACCCGACGAACGACACGATCGCGGTCTACCCGCCGCCGACGCCGAACTGCAACGCGGCGCCGCCGCAGAACCCGCCGGCCACTCCGCCGGGCAGCAGGCCGGCCGGCGCATCTCCGGCCGCACTCGCCTCGTCGGGCAGTGACGCGCTCGCCATGATGCCGGCGGCCGTGCTCCTCCTGCTGGTGGGCGGAACGGCACTCGGATTCGGCGCTCGGCGCCGGCTCCGGGCCTGAGGTCGATCCGACCTCGCAGCGATCGACAGACGGATGCCGCGGCTCGCGTGAGTCGCGGCATCCGTCTGTCATCGCATCGCCGAAGAGCAGCCGAACCGCCGAACGAACGTCCCGTTCACCCCCTGTTTTGGTGTCATCCCGAGGGTTCCTCGCGAACAGCCGCGGTGCCAGACTGGCGACGAGTCCGATTACCCACGGATTCTCGGAGGTCGTACCCGCGTCCTCCGTGGCCCGGTCGCCCGGGTCGGAAGCACAGCCGAGTGCGGCGGTGACGTTCGCATTCGAAACCCGAAGGCTGATGATGAACGTCCAGCGACGTCTGCGTAACCGTTCCACCGACCCGGCGATCGAGGGCTTCGGCACTCGGTCCCTCCGACTGCAGGCGAGTCGAGCCAGACGGAGGCTCGTGTCCTTCGTGGTGGCGAGCGCGCTCGTCGCGTCGGGAGGCGCCGTCGCGATGGCGGTCGCGCCCGCACAGGGGGCGGCCGCGGCGACACTCTCGAACGGCATTCAGACCTCGTTCGAGATCGACGGCAACACGGCCGGCGCGAACGACTGGGTCGGCGTCGTCGGATCGACGCCGAAACCGCCCTACCTGACCGCTTCCGGGCATCAGTCCGGCGGAATCGTCGCAGCACAGAAGAGCTGGGACGAAGGCACGACCGTCGGCAATCCGGGAACTTGTGGAGCGAACCTCGGCACCGACGACATCATCACGCCGAGCACCTCGCTCGACGACGCGACCTGGCCCGAGCAGGTGGGCACGGCCAACGACAAGGGTGATGCCTGCACCGGCGGTTCGGCGTACGAAGTGGTCACGGTCAACGGCGTGCAGCACACGATCTTCTACGCCTACTGGACCCGGTACTCCGGCAGCGGCGACATGAGTTCCTACGAGGTCTTCCAAGGCCCGGCCGCAGGGCGCGCCGACGACTATCTCATCGAGTTCAACTACAACGCGGGCGGCGGCGGATCCACCAGCGTCCAAGTGCTCGGCTGGACGGGCTCCGGCTGGAGCCCGGTCGGGGGTACCGTCGTCTACCAGGCGGCGGTCGGCACGAACACCGACACGAACACGACCGGAAATGCGGCAACGTTCGGCGAGATGGCTGTCGACCTCACGGCATCGGGACTGCTGCCGACCGACGGTAGCTGTCGAAGCTTCCTCGATGCAGGGTTCGTCACGAAGACCGGCGAGGGCGGGCCGGCAACACTGAAGGACATCCTGAAGTCCGATAGTCCCATCACGCTGTCGAACTGCGGCGGTCTCGTCGTGGAGAAGGTGGGCACCGACGGTGCGCCGGACGCGAACTTCAACTACGCAGTCACCCGATCCGGTGGCGGTGTCGTGCATGACGGAACGTTGACGGGACCGGCCGACACCGTCGCCGGCAACAACGGCCTCGGTGCGGTGATCGGCATCGGCGATACACACAGCTGGAGCAACGTCTTCGCAGGCAACGACTACCAGATCGTCGAGAGCGCACCGCCCGCACCATGGGCGCTGCAGGGCTACTCCTGCGCTGTGACGAACCCGGCGACGAACCAGCAGGAAGTCACGACGAACGGCTCGTTCAAGCTCTACGTCGGCGCGACCACGACGTGCACGATCACGAACGTCACCTCCGGCGTGCAGATCACGAAGGTCGCGCAGGGAGATGCCGCCGACTTCGACTTCACCGTCAACGGTGCACCCGTCGTCGTGGCGGGCAACACGAGTTCGCAGGTGTTCTGGTACACGCCAGGCTCGGTCGTGAACATCGTCGAGCAGGTCGAGGCGGGCAACCCGCAGTGGAACCTCACGGGCGTCGGCTGCACGCCGCCGGGCAATGCGCAGACCGACGTTGCGACCGCGACCGCTTCAGTGCTGACGGTCGCCGGCTTGGTCGTCGACTGCACGTACACGAACGTGCAGGACGGTCAGATCAGGATCATCAAGAACGTCGCGGGCTCCAACGGCATCTTCGAATTCACGACCACGGGTGCCGACCTCTCAGGGTTCGAGCTCACGACCGTCGGCGGTACCGCGACGAAGCTCTTCGACAGCGTCGCCCCGGGCGTCTACACCGTGACCGAGACAACCCCGGTCCCGTTCTACGACCTGACGGGCCTCTCGTGCGTCGAAGACGTCACCGGTGACTCGGTCGTCGCCCTCGTCGATGGCAAGGTGACGATCACCGTGCAGCCAGGCGAACTCGTCACCTGCACCTACACCAACACGCAGCGCGGCAACATCATCGTCATGAAGCAGACCAACCCCGACGAGTCGGCCGAGTCGTTCGACTTCACGCTGACCGGGCAGTCCGGCTTCGCGCTCACCGACGACCAGGCGAAGTCGTTCCTGAACATCGTCCCGGGCCAGTACACCCTGGCCGAACTCGCGAAGGCCGGCTGGGATGTCACGAGCATGACGTGCTCGGATGAGGATCCGACGACGGACTCGCCCATCGCGATCACGCTTTCGCCGGGTGAGACCGTCGACTGCACCGTGCTCAACACGGCGACGAAGGGCGGCGTGACCGTCGAGAAGACCGTCGAGGGCGTGCCCGAGGGCTACGACTGGTCGTTCGACATCTCGATCGACCCCGCTCCCATGGGGCAGGTCGGCACGATCGCGGTGACCGATGAGGATCCGACCGCCGAATGGACGGACCTCGATGTCGGCACGCAGTACACGCTGACCGAGACCGGCCTTCCCGGGTGGGTCGAGGGCGCGATCACCTGCACCGGCATCGACGACGAATCGGATGCCGCTGGCTTCCAGTTCACCGTCACGCCCGGCCTCGTGCTGAGCTGCGAGATCACGAACACGCCGGAGCCCGCCGAGGTCGAGGTCGAGAAGCACGTTTCAGGCCTCGCCGATGGCACGGCTTGGAGCTTCGACTTCACGCTCGCACCGGTGCCCGACGGCGAGACCGGAACGAAGGCCGCGACCCACCTCGACCCCACAGTCGACTGGAGCGACCTCGAGATCGGTACCGTCTACACCCTGACCGAGTCGGTTCCCGATGGCTGGGTCGGCGGCGCCATCACCTGCGAGGGCCTCGCCGACCTCGACGGGCAGACGCCCGGCTTCCAGTTCGAGGCGATGCCCGGTCAGTCGCTCGTCTGCGACGTGACCAACCGCGTCGAACCCGGCGACGCCGAGATCACGAAGACCTCAGTCGGCGGCGACGGCAGCTTCACCTTCGTGCTCACGCCCCTCGCTCCGGCAGGGCCCCCGGTGCAGCAGGTCATCAACACCGTCGGCGGCACCGGCACGACGAGCTTCACCGGGCTGGTGCCCGGCACGGAGTACTCGCTCGCCGAGGTCGACCCAGGCGACGGCTGGATCGCGGGCAGCCTGGCCTGCACCGTCGAGCACGCCGACGAGACGAGCGGCCCGCTCGACGAGACGGGATTCATCGTCGAAGCGGATGACTCGATCACCTGCGCGATCACCAATACCGCGAAGTCGACCATCGTCATCGTCAAGAACATCGACGGTGCCGACGACACCTTCGACTTCACCGGCACCTGGCTCGACCCGCCTGCGTTCGAGATCGAGACCACCGATGGAACCGGCCAGGTCGCGTACACGGATGTCGAGGCCGGCAGCTACACCGTCGAGGAACTGCTCACGAACGCCCATGTGGGCGAACTCTCGTGCACCGACTCGATGCCGAACGGCACCGCCTCGACGGTCGACGGCCTCGTCGGATCGATCGAGCTCGACCCCGGTGAGACGGTGACCTGCACCTACTCGAACACCCAGCTCGGCAAGATCATCGTCGACAAGAACGTGACGTTCGACAGCGACCAGTCGTTCGACTTCGAGTACTCCGACGGCGACGACACGACACCGTTCGCACTCACCGGCGACGCGACCCCGTGGGAGTCCGGACTCATCGAGCCCGGGACCTACACGGTCGAAGAGCTCGGCGAACTGAACTGGGACCTGGCGAACCTCAGCTGCGTCGGCTCCGAAGGCGTCTCCTACGAGGGCGGTCTCGCGACGATCGAGCTCCTCGCGGGCGAGGTCGTCACGTGCACCTACCTGAACGCCCCCGACACCGGTGACGTCACCGTGCGAAAGATCGTCGAGGACGTGCCGCAGGGCTACGCGTTCGATTTCGAGATCTCGATCTCGCCGATGGTCGCGGGCCAGGACGCCACGCAGCACGTCACCCAGGCCGACGCGAGCGTCACCTGGACCGGCCTCGTGGTCGGTGAGACGTACACCCTCACCGAGGGTGACGAGGAGGGCTGGAACGAGGGTGACATCGTCTGCATCGGCCTGGCCGATGCCGATGTCGAGGCCGACGGCTTCCAGTTCGACGTGACCCCGGGCCTGTCGCTCAGCTGCACCGTGACGAACACCGCGGTGCCGGGCGAGGTCGAGGTGACGAAGATCGTCGAGGGTCCGATCGGCGACGCGCCGTGGAGCTTCGACGTCACCATCGCACCGGTGCCCGACGGCCAGGACGCCACGCAGGCGGTCACGAACGTCGACCCGACCGTCGGCTGGAGCGACCTCGAAGTGGGCACGATCTACACCCTGACCGAGACGCTGCCGGCCGAGTGGACCGGCGAGGTGTTCGTGTGCGCCGGGCTCGAGGATCTCTCGGGCGACGCCGGGTACCAGTTCGTCGCCACACCGGGCCTCCAGCTCGATTGCGCGGTCACGAACGTGATCGCACCGCCGACCGGCCTGATCGAGAAGAACGTCTCCTCAATCGCACAGCGCATCGACGGAACCTGGGACATCACCTACACGGTGTCGGTCGAGAACCAGAGCGACGTGCTGCCACTCGTCTACGACCTCACGGACGTGCCGCAGTTCGGCGTGGGCATCGTGATCAACGAAGGCCACGCGACCGGTCCGGTCGGCAGCCTCGCCGATGACTGGGATCCGGTGGCGGGCATCTACGACCTCGCTGAGGGACTGTCCCTCGGCGCCGGCCTCGAGGATGTCTACACGATCGCGATCAACGCGACGGTGCCCGAGGTGGTGTTCGACACCAGCCAGGACCTGTGCTCGCCCGACGATGCGCTCGACGCCGGCGGATTCCGCAACACCGCATTCCTCATCGTGGGGGAGGGCGACCCGCAGCCGGCGACCGATTGCGAGGAGCCCGGTCGTGCGCTGATCACCAAGACGTTCGACGGCGCCGTCCGCGACGGCGTCACGGGCAACTGGACGGTCGACTACACCGTGACGGTGACGAACGTCGGCCCGCAGCCGCTGTTCTACGATCTCAGCGACGACCTCGGGTTCCCGGCCGGTGTCGAGATCGTATCGGCGACCGCGTCGTCCGCCGACGTGGCGACCGACCTCTCCGCATGGAACGGTGACACGGTGACCGAACTCGTCGACGACGAGCAGCTGCTCGTCGGCGGCGTGCACGCCTTCGACATCGAGGTGGTCGCCGACGTCGACGAGATCACCGACATCGATGACGTCACCTGCCTGGCCTCGACGAGCGGCCGAGGGTTCTTCAACGAAGCCGAACTGCTCAACGGCACGGTCGTCACGCCGGCCGACGACTGCGGCACCATCCCGGTCGGGCAGCTGACACTCGCGAAGAACGTCGACCTGTCGGCCTTCGAGGGCATCGACCTGGCTGACCTCGACCTCGGCCTCACGCCGGAGCAGCTCGCAACGCTCCAGCACCTCGCGGCGAAGGACTGGACCCTCTCGGCCGCCGGCCCGGTGAACCTCGGACTGCTCGGTCACGCGGGCACCGTGTTCACCGTTCCCACGGGTGACTACGGCCTCGCTGAGGCGCCGACCGCCGAGGCATCCGCTCACCCGTTGCTCGCGTACTTCCGCAGCGTGGGCCTCGACGGCTGGGGTTGCATCGTCGGTGACGACGAACGCGAACTGACGGAGCTCGCGAGCGTCGAACTCGGTGAGCTCACGAGCTGCGAACTCACCAACCGTGCCGTGCTCGTCGACGTCGGCATCGAGAAGAACTACGACCTCAGTGGACTTCCCGATGACGCGATCGAGGGCGGTGACGAGTTCGACTACGTGCTCACCGTGACGAACAACAGCAGCGTGCCGGTCGAGGATCTCGACGTGACCGACATCGTCGATCCCGAGCTCGAGGTCACCGGCCCGGCGATCTTCTCCGGGGCGGGAACCTGGACCGAGCAGCCGACCATCGGCGACAACGCCTTCGCCGCCCACGGCGACGGACCGTTCGCTCCCGGCTCGGTGACGACCATCACGATCCCGGTGATGCTCCCGCTGCCTGAGCCCGTCGAGGCCGACATCGTCGACCCCGACGACCCGATCCCGCCGCTGCCCGAGATCGACATCGAAGACGTGCCGAACACGGCGTGCGTCGCGATCACCTCCGGCGAGGGTGTGCTCGGCGACTTGATCGAGGCGAACAACTGCGACGAGGTCGAGGTGCCGCGCAAGGCGATCGACCCGGCCGCCTACGTGCGCTGCATCGCGGATGTGCCGTGGCTGTACTTCAACGTCGCGGCCAGCGAGCACGTGGAAACGGGTGACATCACCGTCACCTGGACGTCCGCGGATCCCGACGGCGACGGCCCGCTCGAGCCCCTCACCAAGGTCGAGACCGTGCCGTGGGACGACCGCGACGGCCGGCTGCTCTGGCCGGGTGCTGCGGTCGACGAGAACGGAGTGCCGTACGAGTTCCCGGGTTGGCGCCCGATCACCGAGGAGGACCTGACGAACCCGCCGGTGCCCGGCACCAGGTTCGGCGACCTCATCCTCGATGAGAACGTGCCCACCTACCCGTGGCGCGACATGGTGAACCCGGCGACGATCACGTTCTCGGTGAACCCCTCGCAGTCGGTGCTCGCGGTGTACCCGCAGGCACTGCCCGCCTGCGCGATCGAACGCGAACCCTCGGTCGACATCGTGAAGACGGCGAGCGTGCAGCAGGCGAAGCCCGGCACGAACTTCGACTACACGTTCGCGGTATCGACCACCGGCACCGGTTCGGCCGATCCTGTCGAGGTGTTCGACGAGATCCCGTCGCACCTGCGGGTCGACGACATCACGACGGCCCCCTCGCCCGCGTTCCCCCGATGGGAGAACTGCGAGGTCACCGGCACGGATTCGGGCGGCTACGGCGGCACGCTGCACTGCGAACTGCTCGGAGTCCTCGGGCCGAACTACCCGACTGCACCGCCGATCGTGCTCGACGTGCACGTGAACGCGAACACCAAGGCGTCGAGCATCGTCAACACGGGTGAGGTCTGCTGGCAGAACGCCGACGACACGTCACCGGAGCCCGCGGTGCTCTGCGACGACTCCACGGTTACGGTTCAGATCCCGCAGCCGATGGCGGTGACCGGGTTCGCCGGTGGGTCGTACCTCTGGATCGGGGCGTTGCTGTTGCTGCTCGGCGGCGCCTTCGTCGGCGGCACGTACGTGATCCGGCGACGCCGAACCGGTGTGAGCGAGTAGCACCGCAGCGCACAGCGCAGACGAGAAGCGGACCAGGTCTCAGGCCTGGTCCGCTTCTTGCGTGTCCCCCATTGGGGGGAGTGTGAGCAAATCTCGCGTACCCCGCTTTCGGGTGACATGAAAGTGAAACTCCCTGATCAAGCCCCTATTCACCGAGCTCAGTGTCCCCCGGACTGGTGCCAGCTCTCCTCTTTCATGTCCCCCATTTTCTCTGATTGACTCGCCCCGACTGCGCAACAGTCTCGTTCTGCGTTCTCACACCCGAGCACAAGAAGGCGATCATGAACAGCTGGTTCGGCAACACTTCCCACGACGACACTCGCCCCCGCCGGTCGCGCCGACAGCGAGTGGAGACGAGGAAGCGCCGAGCCACCGCGCTCATCGCTTCGCTCTCGGTCGGCGCGCTGCTGGCGATCGGGCTGCCGATGACGGCGTTCGCGGAGCAGACGACCGAACCGGCATCGGATGCCGCGACGACGAGCGAGACGCAGGAGGCGACATCGAGCGACGACACGACGAGCGAAGCGCCCGCGAGCGAAGCGCCCGTGAGCGAGGCGCCGGCGAGTGAGGCACCCGCGAGTGAAGCACCCGCGAGTGACGAGCCCTCCGAGGCTCCGACTGAAGAGCCCGCCACGGAGGCGCCGGCCGACCCGCCCGCCCAGGCGCCGCCGGCCCAGGACCTCACCACGCCGATGGACGCTTTGCCGATGGCGCTGGCAGCCGACACTCCGGACTGTACGAGCAACTGCGGGGATCTCACGATCAACAACGTCGTCAACGGCGGCTCGGCAACGCCCGACGACTGGGACCTCCGCGCGGTCCAGTCCGTGACCAGCAACAACTACAACTTCGATTCCGGCGACACGCGCCCGGTGCCTCGCTCCACGACCTACACGCTCTACGCGGACGCGAGCCCTGCGAACTACACGTTGACCGACTTCCAGTGCGACAGCGGCGGAAGCGGTGGCGGGGATCCGACCTACAACGAAGCCAACCGCACCGTCACGTATGGAGGCAACGCCGGCAAGTGGGCCGAGTGCACGTTCACCCACACGTACAGCGGACCGGCCACCATCAACGTGCAGGTCGGCGGAACTCGCACCGGCATCTCGAGCGTCAGCGGTCTCGGGGGAGTGACCCTCCAGCTCTACACCGACAACAACGGCAGCTTCGGCTCGGTGATCAACCAGCCGTGGGCCACCTGCGTGTCGAGTGCCGCCGGTGTCTGCAGCTTCAACGTGCCGAACGCCAACAACTCGAACTTCTGGGTCGCCCAGGCGACGCCCGGAGTTCCCGCCGGCTGGTTCGCGAACGACTCGCTCGCTGTCGGCGAGACCCCCGGGTCCGCGCCGTACCGATTCCGTATCGCGGATGTCGACGCCGGCGAGACGCTGAGTTCGCTCAGCGACTTCATGATCGCGACCGGCAACACCTCGAACAACGCCTCGGGCGGCATCTGGCAGAATTCGCTGGCCAACCCGCCGCAGGCTCAGATGTGCGGTGTGCGCATCGCGCTCGTCATCGACCTCTCGGGCTCCGTGGCTCCGAACTTCACCGACCTGAAGAACGCGGCCAAGGGCTTCGTCACCGCGCTGCAGGGCACGCCCTCGCAGGTCGGCATCTTCACCTTCAACAACGTCGCCCCCGCGACCGCCGGCGGAAACCTCGGCATCACGCCGGTGTCGACAGTGGCCGGCGCGAACATCGTGCGCAACCACATCGACACCTTCACGACGCCGACCGAGGCGACCAACTGGGATCGCGGCATCTCGCAGGTCGCGTCGAGCGGCACGGAGTACGACATCGCCCTCGTGCTCACCGACGGCAACCCGACCGTGTACGCGAACGACGAGGGCCCGGGCAACCGGACCCGCTTCCGCGAGGTCGAGAACGGCGTGTTCTCGGCGAACGCGGTGAAGGCGCTCGGCACGCGGGTCATCGCCTTCGGCGTCGGCAGCGGCGTCGGCGGCTCGCCTGACAACCTCATCGCCATCTCGGGCAACCAGGTGAACTCCGACTACTTCCAGTCGTCGAGCTACGACCAGGCCGGCCAGATCCTCCGCGACCTCGCACTCGGCGCCTGCCAGGGATCGATCTCGGTCGTCAAGCAGGTCGTCTCCAACACGAGCACCGGCGAGCAGAAGACCGGTCAGACACCGGCCGGTGGCTGGGAGTTCACGGCGGAGCCGATGACCCCCGGCATCACCCCGCCCACCCAGGAGGGCACGACGGCTGCCGGTACCGGTGCCGTCAACCTGCCCCTCACGTTCGCAGGCGGCACGACGAGCGGCACGGTGAAGGTCACCGAAGACCCGCAGGGCCACAGCATCGTGCAGACGGGCGGTAAGAACGCGGTCTGCACCGATCAGGCCACTGGCAACGCCATCACGGTGTCCAACGAGGCCGACGGCTTCTCGATCCCGGTGGCTTCGACGCAAGCCGTCACCTGCAACGTCTGGAACCGGCCGCCGTTGCCTCAGTCGAACTTCAGCGTCAACAAGGTCTGGGTGGTCAACGGCACCACGTACCAACACGGCAACCAGCCGAGCGGACTCACCGCGCAGTTGACGGTCGATGGTGCCAACGCCCCATGGGTGAACGCTCAGGGCCCCCGTCCGGCGAACACCGTCGTCACGCTCAACGAGACCACCGGTATCGGCTCGCGCGACCTCTGCACCATCACCGACCGGAAGGTCACTCTCGCGAACGGCCAGGTGCCGGCGAACGGCGCCCTGCCGTTCAGCCCGACGCTCCAATCCGGTGACAACAGTTACACCATCACGAACACCGTCACCTGTGACACACAACTGACGCTCAAGAAGACGGTGGCGAACGGCGGAGTCGCCGCGACCTCCTGGAACCTCGATGCCGTGGCTCCGGGCGGCGCGCTCGCCGGCCCGAGCGGCGCGACCGGAAGCCCCGGTGCGACCGCCCCGGTGACGGCGAACGTACGATACCCGCTCACCGAGGCCGGCGACCCGCGTTATGTGCAGACGCTCGGGCTGAACGCCGAACCCGTGCCGCCGTCAACCGGCAGTTGGGACTGCGTGCAGGTGAATGCCCAGGGTGTCGTCGTGCCCGGGTTCGCCGACGGCCTGAACGGCGGCGTGACGGTGCCACTCGGCTTCCGAGTGCAGTGCACCGCGGTCAACCAGACGGCATCGCTCACCCTCATCAAGAACGTCGACAACGAGCTCGACATCGATGCGGACCCGAGCGACTGGACTCTGGTCGCCACCCCGAACGCGCCGGCTCCCGTCGGGCTCGGCGCCGTGGAGGCCACCTCCGGTGAGACGGTCCTCGTTCGCCCCGGACAGTCGTACACGATCTCGGAGACCGGCGGCCCTGCAGGCTGGACCCAGACGTCGATCATGTGCCGAACCACGCCGAACGGCCCGTTCGTCGAGACCGACCAGATCACACTGCCCGCAGTCGGACAAGGCACCTGCGTCGTCTTCAACGACCCGATCGCCCCGAAGCTGAAGCTCACGAAGCTCGTGACCGATGACGTCGCCCCCGCCGAGGAGTGGGTGCTCAGCGCCACTCGCGACGACGACGACACGGTCGTCGCGAGCGGTGCCGGAGGCACCACCGGATTCGTGGACGTGCCGGCCGGAGTCGCGCTCAGTCTCACCGAGACCACCGATCTCCCGAACGCCGAACAGTTCGCCGACGGAACGTGGCTCTGCTCGCTCAACGGCGGCGCGAACGTCGCCGGCCCGAACATCGCAGCGCTCGGCGCCGGCGACGAGGTCGAGTGCGCCGTCACGAACACGCTGAAGCCGTTCAGCCCGTCGATCACGAAGACGGCGGCCGTGCCCACGCCGAACGCCGACGGCTCGTGGACCATCGCCTACGACATCGTGGTCACGAACCCGAGCGCCTTCCAGTCGCTCGACTACGTGCTCTCCGACCAGCTGGAGTTCGGGACCGAGGTGACCGTGGGCAGTGCGAGCTACCAACTGCAGCCCGCCGGCCCGACGAACCCCTGGACCGTTGCGTTCGACGCCGTGCAACCGTTCGACGGTGAACCGGTGCTCGCTGCCGGCACCGCGCACACCTGGCGAGTGACGGTCGTCGCGACCGTCGACGCCGATGCAGACTTCACCGGCACCACACACGCTGCTTGCGACAATGAGGAGCCCGGCACCGTCGGCTTCCTCAACACCGCGACGATGCTCGTCGGGCAGGCATCGTACGAGGCATCCGACTGCGCGCTGCCCGTGAAGCCGAGCATCGCGAAGACGGGCGGCACCGCCGTCGACAACGGCGACGGCACCTGGACGCTGCCCTACACGATCACCGTGACGAACCCGTCGGCGACGACGGCCGTCGTCTACGACCTCGAGGACGAGCTCGACCTGCCCAGCGGCGTCACCGCCGCCGGCTCCGCGGCGGTCGTCTCCGCACCGGTCGTCACGGTCGCCGGATGGACGGGCACTGCCCCGAACACCCTCCTCGCCGACGACATCACCCTGCCGGGCACGGCAGGAGTCGATCAGCACGTGTACCAGGTGCAGGTGGTCGTCGAGATCGGCGCCGATCAGGGTGGCTTCCGCTGCCCGAGCGACGGTGGCCTGAACAACGTCGCCACGCTCATCTCGGGCAACCAGAGCGACGACGACACCGGCTGCGTGACGGTCGACCCGCCGGTCATCGTGCACGACAAGACCGTCGTGCCGGGTTCAGTCAACCAGAACGCCGACGGATTCTGGACGATCCAATACCAGATCGACGTGGAGAACACGGGAGCAGCGGGTGGCGCCTACTCGCTCGCCGACGAACTCCAGTTCGGGGCGGGCATCGACCTCGCAGCAGCCACCTACGCGGTGACGCGCAACGGGGCCCCGGCGGCCGCAGGCTGGGCCGGCACGGGTGAACTCGTCACCGACGCCTACCTCGCGGGCGGGGCATCCGAGATCTGGATCATCACCGTGGCGGGCATCGCGGTCGACGGGCCCACGCTCACGCCGGCGCAGACGGCGTGCCCGCAAGACGACGGAGACGGGGCGTTCAACAACGCCGCAGCCCTCACCGTCGGCGGTGCCACCGAGACCGAGACGGCCTGCGACGCCCCCAGCGCCCCCGACGTGCTGAAGAGCGGCGCGACCGCCGTGCAGCAGCCGGATGCCACGTGGAACGTGAGCTACCTGCTGACCGTGTCGAACACGGCCCCGGGTGCGCGGTCGAGCCACTACTCGCTCGACGACCTG
The DNA here is from genome assembly GCF_036576125.1 of Agromyces sp. CCNWLW203. Taxonomy (NCBI): domain Bacteria; kingdom Bacillati; phylum Actinomycetota; class Actinomycetes; order Micrococcales; family Microbacteriaceae; genus Agromyces; species Agromyces sp. CCNWLW203. The sequence goes on from NZ_JAZHYX010000007.1 coordinate 20,796, forward strand.
CCCGGCTTCCCCGGTGCGGTGACGCTGAACTCGTACACCGTCGAAGAGGTCTCCCCGACGCCCGGTGCCATCGCGACCGACGTGACGCCCGTTCCGGCGAGCATTCCGGTGGTCGCCGATGTGTCCATCGCGGTCGGTGAGACGCACGTCTACCGCATCACGCTCAACGCGGCTGTGCCGGCGGGGCTGCCCGAGAACCAGCGGCTCTGCGCCGACGGGCAGTCGGGTGTCGGCTTCTTCAACGAGGTGCAGCTGACGAGCGGCGAGATCGTCGACACGTCCGATGACTGCGTCCCTGTTGAAGAGGCCGGCCGGCCCACCGTCGACAAGGGCGACCCGACCGTCACCCAGAACGGCGACGGCGTCTGGACGATCGAGTACGACGTGACGGTGACCGGCAACCCGGACTTCATCTCGACGTACACGCTCGACGACACGCTGCACTTCGGCCCCTCGGTCGACGTGCTCACGGCGGAGTGGTCGGGCGAAGGGGAATCCGGAGACTGGGACGACCCCGCGGCGAACCCGACCGAGACGATCGTCGGCACGCCTCAGGTGATCGGAATCGACGCTGTGCACCACTACACCGTCACCGTCACTGCGACCGTCGACGAAGTCGCGTTCGCCGACCCGACGACCAACACCTGCGACCCGAGCGACGAGGAGCCCAACGTCGGATTCCTGAACAGGGCGACGCTCACGAGCGACGGAGCCCAGCAGTCCGACAACGGGTGCGGACTGCCGGCCGAGCCCGAGATCTCGAAGACCGCCATCGGGTCCGAGGCAGTGAAGGTCGACGACCACTGGGAGGTCTCGTACGAGATCACCGTCGAGAACCTCAGCGCGAGCCAGGCGCTCGTCTACGACCTCTCGGACGCACCCGACTTCGCAGAGGGCGTCACGATCACCGACCGCACCGTCGAGAGCACGGATGTCACGGTGAACCCCGCATGGAGCGGCGAGAGCCCGGCGACCGACGTGGTCGTCGAGGACGAGACGCTCGACGGAGGTGCCACGCACACCTTCACCGTGACGGTCTCGTTCACCGTCGACGACGTCGAGGGCTCGCCGGCGCTGCTCTGCGACGGCGACGACGGCAAGGGACTCCTGAACGGCGCCGCGGTCACCTCTGGCGGTACCTGGACCGACGAGGACTGCGTCGACGTTCCGGTCGTCGTCATCCTCGACAAGGTGTGGGTGATCGACGGCGGCGAACCGATCGCGTGGGACAGCGACGAGCTGCCCGACGGGTTCAGCGCCCAGGCACAGCTCGACGGCGAAGACGTGGACTGGGCTGCGGAGACTGGCCCGTACACACTCGGCGACGAGGTCGCGATCGGTGAGACCGACGTGACCGTGCCCGAGAACTGCGAGATCGTGGACGCGGTCGACAACGGCACCGGCGAGTACACGCTCGATGCCACCGTCAACACGTACCTCATCACGAACGAGGTCGACTGCGAGCAGACGGTGAACCTCACGAAGATCGTCGACAACCAGCACGGCGGCGACGCCGCGGCATCCGACTGGACGCTCTCGGGCACCAACATCGGCGACGACACCGAGACCTTCCAGGGCGACGGCGCCGCGAGCGGCGCGGTCGAGCTGGGCGTCGGCTACCTGCTCAACGAGGTGTCGACAGTCTGGGAGGACGGCGTCGAGTACGACGTCGCCGCGACCTGGAGCTGCAGCTCCGATCAGGGGGAGGACGCCTTCACCCTCGTGACCGCCGCAGGCGCGACGAGCGCGACCCTCACTGTGAACGAGCTCGGCGCGATCGTGGAGTGCGAGATCGTGAACACCGACCTCGCGCCGACGCTCACCCTTGTGAAGGATGTCGCCCCCGACTCGGTGGAGGAGGCCTTCCCGCCCACGCTGTGGACCGTCTCTGCGACCGCAGACGGCGAGCCCGCGATCGTTACCGGAGCCGGAACGGCGACCGGATCGGTCGAGTCGAACGTCGACTACCTGCTTGAAGAGCTCGCGAGCGACTTCGAGGGTGCCGACGAGTTCGAGGCCGGCGCCTGGAGCTGCGACGTGGCCGGCGTGCTCACCGGTGACACGGCGACGCTCGACCCGGGCGACGACGTGACCTGCACGATCGTCAACACCGCCGAGCCCGCCACCTACCTGTTCGAAAAGGAGGTCGCCGGCGTCGTGCAGGAGGACGACGGCACCTGGACGATCGACTACACCGTCACCGTGACGAACGAGAGCAACGTCTCGCCCGTCACCTACGACCTGGTCGACTCCCTCGCCGGTTTCGGCGAGGGTATCGAGATCGACGAGGCCTCCTGGACCGGTCCCGGCGGCTCGGGCGATGCTTGGGAGGACCCGACGGCCCAGCCGATCGAGGAACTCGCGAACGACGTCGTGCTCAGCGCCGCCACCGGCAGCCACGAGTACCTCGTGACGGTGCACGCCACCGTGACGGGCGACGCGGTCTGGGACGTGGGCGAGAACGAGGGCGACGGTTCGACCGGCTGCGTGCCGGGCGAGCAGGGCGGATTCGCGAACTCCGCGACGCTGACCGTCGACGGGCTTCCGACCGACGCCGAGGCGTGCGACGAGCCCGGCCGCACGACCGCGGTCAAGTTCGCGCACCCTGCGACGAACCTCGGCCTCGGCGACTGGGAGGTGACCTACGACATCACCGTCGGCACGGTCGGCGACCACGACCTGCTCTACGACCTCGCCGACACTCTCGCGTTCCCCGATGGCGTGACCATCGAGGAGGCCACGGCCGTGAACCCCGACGGCGGCCCGGTCGCCGGTTGGAACGGCGAGGATGCGACGACGCTCGCGACGGCGCATCCGATCACGGCGGGTGACACCCACGTCTGGACCATCACCGTTCGTGCGAACGTCGCCTCGATCGAGTCGATCGACCTCGTGCAGTGCGAGGCCACGGAGCAGGGCGGCGGCTTCCTCAACACCGCCGAGATGGTGAACGGCACCGTCACGACGCCGCTCGAAGGCTGCACCGACATTCCCGTCGGCAAGCTGAGGCTCACGAAGACCGTCGACAACACGGCGCTGCTCGACCTCGGCTTCACGCCCGGGCAACTGCTCGCCGCGACCGACTGGGACCTCACGGGTGCCTCGGCAGCGACCCTCGTGCAGTACCTGAGCGGAGGCGGAATCGAACTGGTCGTCCCGATCGGTTCCTACCTGCTCGGTGAGAAGCTGAAGACCGCGCAAGAGGAGCACGAGTTCGCCGACTACTACTCGGCGGAGGCATGGCTCTGCGGCGGGGCTGCGGTGACGCACGCGCAGGTGCAACCCGGAGGGGTCGCCGACTGCACGTTGAAGAACGTCGCCGATTCGATCGACGTGGGCATCGAGAAGACGTACCTGCTGCCCGACGGCGTGACCGCCGTCGAAGCGGGCGACGCCTTCGAGTACGAGCTCACCGTGACGAACAACGGCACCCTCGACGTGCCGGGCCTCGAGGTGACCGATCTCCTTCCCGATGACCTCGTGGTCACGGGGGCGGCGACGTTCAGCCCCGCGGCCGACCCGGCGCAGCCCGGCACCTGGACGCAGAACTCGGCCGACACCGACAACGCGTTCTCGGCCAGCTACTCGGGTTCGTACCCGTCCGGCGCGGTGACCACCATCACCATCCCGGTGCAGGTCGCCGTGCCCGCGCCGCTGCCGCCCGTGCCGCCCGTCGGGCCGAACGACCCGCCGCCCGTGCTGCCGGTGATCGACCTCGACGACATCCACAACGAGGCGTGCGTCGCGATCCCCGCACCCGACACGGCCGAGCTGGCCGTGGCGGCGGCCGTGCCCGACCTGGTGCCCGGCAACGACTGCGACGACGTCGACGTGCCCACGAAGGCGCTCGACCCGTCGGCCTACACGCGCTGCGTGGCCGACGTGCCGTACCTCTATCACAACGTCGCAGTGTCCGAGCACGTCGAGCCCGGGCCGATCACGATCACGTGGACACCGGACGCGAGCGTCTACCCAGACGCGACTCCGATCGTCATGGAGGTCCCCTGGGAGGAGCGGAACGGTCGCACCCTGTGGCCGTACGGCGTGGTCAACGACGAGGGCGTCTCGATCGGATGGCCCGGCTGGCGCCTGATCGAAGAGGGCGACGTCGTCGGCGAGAACGGCATCGTCGACATGTGGGAGAACATGGTGAAGGACTCGAAGCTCGAGAGCTACGCGTTCGCCGACCAGTTCAACCCGATGACCGTCACCTTCGAGGTCAACCCGAGCCAGTCGGTGCTCGCGGTCTACCCGCAGGCCACACCGGCCTGCGAGGTCGTCCGTGATCCGAGCGTCGCGATCGAGAAGACCTCGAGCGTGACCGAGGCGAAGCCCGGCAGCTCGTTCGACTACACGCTGTCGGTCACCAACTCGGGGCTCGGCGCGATCGAGGCCATGGAGCTGTTCGACGAGATCCCCGGCGACCTCAAGGTCACCGCGATCACGACCGATCCCGCTCCCGCCTTCCCGCGCTGGGATGACTGCGAGGTCACCGGCAAGGATTCGGCCGGCTACGGCGGTACGCTCCACTGCGTGCTGAACGGCATGATCGGCGGCACCGAGCCCGATGCCCCCGATGTGGTCCTGAGCGTGACGCTGAACCCGGCCTCGAAGAAGTCGAGCATCGACAACACGGGCGAGGTCTGCTGGAACGACCTGGCGGCACCGCCGGTTCCTCAGGAGGCACCGCAGGATGTCGCGGCGCTCTCGGCCATCGACCCCGAGCTGCCGGTCATCTGCGACGACTCGACGGTCACCGTCAAGATCCCGCAGGCCGGTGCGATCGCCTCGACCGGGTTCGCGGGAGCACCACTCCTGTGGGGTGCGGGCGGCTTGCTCGTCGCCGGTGCGCTCCTGATCGCCGCGATGATGATTCGTCGTCGCCGTGCGGGGGAGCCCGCCGAGTAGCGGCTCTGCCACCGCGAACGGGAAGGGCCGGGTCGAAGACCCGGCCCTCTCTCGTGCCCGAACCACGCCGACAACGGAAGAGCCTGCCGGATGCCGCGCTTCAGCGGGATCCGACAGGCTCGACCTGCAGTGTTGCTGCCTCTACGGCTTGCCGCGCATGATCGCCTGCTTGACCTCGGCGATGGCCTTCGTGACCTCGATGCCGCGGGGGCAGGCCTCGGTGCAGTTGAAGGTCGTGCGGCAACGCCACACGCCCTCTTTGTCGTTGAGGATGTCGAGGCGCGTCTGCGAGCCCTCGTCGCGCGAGTCGAAGATGAAGCGGTGGGCGTTCACGATCGCCGCCGGGCCGAAGTACTGGCCGTCGGTCCAGAAGACGGGGCACGACGAGGTGCACGCCGCGCAGAGGATGCACTTCGTGGTGTCGTCGAAGATGGCGCGCTCGGCGACCGACTGCACCCGCTCCTTGCCCGCGACGGGGGCAGAGCCGGCGATCAGGAACGGCTGCACTTCGCGGAAGCTCGCGAAGAACGGCTCCATGTCGACGATCAGGTCCTTCTCGAGCGGCAGGCCCTTGATGGCCTCCACGTAGATGGGCTTGGAGATGTCGAGGTCCTTGATGAGCGTCTTGCAGGCCAGGCGGTTGCGGCCGTTGATGCGCATCGCATCGGAGCCGCAGATGCCGTGTGCGCAGGAGCGGCGGAACGTGAGCGAGCCGTCCTGCTCCCACTTGATCTTATGCAGGGCGTCGAGCACGCGGTCGGTCGCGTACATCTCGACGTCGAAGTCCTGCCAGCGCGGCTCGGTGTCGACATCGGGGTCGAAGCGGCGGATCAGGAACGTGACGGTGAAGGACTGGATGGCCGCCTCAGCGGCGGGCGGCTGCTCGAGCGTCGTGGTGCTCACGTCAGTACTTCCTCTCCATCGGCTGGTAACGGGTGATCGTGACCGGTTTCCAGTCGAGCCGGATGTGGTCGTCGGCGAGCGAGGAGTGCGCGTCACCCGAAAGGTAGGCCATCGTGTGCTGCATGTAGTTCTCGTCGTCGCGGTTCGGGAAGTCGTCGCGCATGTGGCCGCCGCGGCTCTCCTTGCGGTTGCGGGCCGAGAAGACGACGACCTCGGCGAGGTCGAGGAGGAAGCCGAGCTCGACGGCCTCGAGCAGGTCGGTGTTGAAGCGCTTGCCCTTGTCGTGCACGGCGACGTTGCGGTATCGGTCGCGGAGGCCCGCGATGACCTTCGTCACGTGCTCGAGCGACTCGTCGGTGCGGAACACCTGGGCGTTCTTGTCCATCTCGTCCTGCAGTTCCTTGCGGATCGCGGCGATGCGCTCGGTGCCGTCGGAGTCGCGGAGCTGCTCCAGCATGCCGCGCACGTCCGCGGCCGGGTCGGAGGGCAGGGGAGTGAAGTCGACGGTCTTCACGTACTCGACCGCGTTGCGGCCTGCCCGCTTGCCGAACACGTTGATGTCGAGGAGGGAGTTCGTGCCGAGGCGGTTCGAGCCGTGCACCGAGACGCAGGCGCACTCGCCCGCGGCGTAAAGGCCCGGTACGACGGTGTCGTTGTCGGAGAGCACCTCTGCCGCGACGTTCGTCGGGATGCCGCCCATCGCGTAGTGCGCGGTCGGCATGACGGGCACGGGCTCGAACACGGGGTCGACGCCGAGGTAGGTGCGCGCGAACTCGGTGATGTCGGGCAGCTTCGTCTCGAGCACTTCTGCGCCGAGGTGAGTGCAGTCGAGCAGCACGTAGTCCTTGTGGGGGCCGGCGCCGCGGCCCTCCGCGACCTCCTGCACCATGCAGCGGGCGACGATGTCGCGCGGTGCCAGGTCTTTGATGGTCGGCGCGTAGCGCTCCATGAAGCGCTCGCCCGAAGCGTTGCGCAGGATCGCGCCCTCACCGCGTGCACCCTCGGTGAGGAGGATGCCGAGGCCGGCGAGACCGGTCGGGTGGAACTGGAAGAACTCCATGTCTTCCAACGGCAGGCCCTTGCGCCAGATGATGCCGACGCCGTCGCCCGTGAGCGTGTGCGCGTTCGAGGTCGTCTTGTAGATCTTGCCGAAGCCGCCGGTCGCGAAGATCACGGCCTTGGCCTGGAAGACGTGCAGCTCGCCCGAGGCGAGGTCGTAGGCGACGACGCCCGACGGCTTCTGGACGCCGTCGACCTCGGTCATGACGAGGTCGAGCACGTAGTACTCGTTGAAGAAGTTGATGCCGAGGCGCACGCAGTTCTGGAACAGCGTCTGCAGGATCATGTGGCCCGTGCGGTCGGCGGCGTAGCAGGCACGGCGAACGGGCGCCTTGCCGTGGTCGCGGGTGTGGCCGCCGAAGCGCCGCTGGTCGATCTTGCCCTCTGGCGTGCGGTTGAACGGCAGGCCCATGTTCTCGAGGTCGATGACCGCGTCGATCGCCTCTTTCGCGAGGATCTCCGCCGCGTCCTGGTCGACGAGGTAGTCGCCGCCCTTGACGGTGTCGAAGGTGTGCCACTCCCAGCTGTCCTCCTCGACGTTCGCAAGCGCCGCGGCCATGCCGCCCTGCGCCGCACCCGTGTGGGAGCGCGTCGGGTAGAGCTTCGAGATGACCGCGGTCTTCGCGCCGGGGCCGGCCTCGATCGCCGCACGCATGCCGGCGCCGCCGGCGCCCACGATGACGATGTCGAACTGGTGGTAGTGGACGCCGTCGATGACCGTGGTCTCGGCGTCGGCGCTCTGGGTGTTCACGGATCTCCTAAGCGGCGCAGAACGAGGGAAGCAGGTCGGCGGGTGCGCCGACGGGGCAGGGCTCGAAGGTGAAGACGACGAGCGTGCCGAGGATGATGAGCACGGCGGCGGCGGCGAAGAGGGCGCCCTTCAGCACCTTCTGCACGAGGCCCGGGCTCGTGTAGTCGTTGACGATCGTGCGCATGCCGTTGGCGCCGTGGATGAGGGCGAGCCAGAGCATCAGCACGTCCCACCACTGCCAGAACGGGTCGGCCCACTTGCCGCCGACGAAGCCGAAATCGATGGCCTTGACGCCTTCGCCGACCAACAGGTTCACGAAGAGGTGTCCGAAGATGAGCACGATCAGCACGACGCCCGAGGCGCGCATGTAGATCCAGCCCCACTTCTCGAGGTTGAGGCCGCGACGGGGCGGGCGTGCCGAGAATTCCATGGCAGTCATAAGTCCGCGGCTCCCTAGTGACTGAAGACGTTGATGAGGTGGCGCGGCGTGAACGCGAGCATCGTCACGACCCAGAGGGCGATGACGATCCAGAAGAGGAGCTTCTGGTGGCGCGTTGCCCAGGCCCAGAAGTCCACGAGGATGATGCGCAGTCCGTTGAACGCGTGGAACACGATCGCGCCGACCAGGGCGACCTCCCCGAGGCCCATGATGGGCGTCTGGTAGGTGCCGATGACGGCGTTGTACGCCTCAGGGCTGACTCGCACGAGCGCCGTGTCGAGGATGTGCACGAGGAGGAAGAAGAAGATCGCCACACCCGTGATGCGGTGCAGCACCCATGACCACATTCCCTCACGGCCGCGGTACAGCGTGCCACCAGGCTTCTGTTTCGCAGGCTTCGCGGGTGCGGTCAGGGTTCCTGCCGAAGTCTCTGGCATGAACAACCCTCCCTGGCGGAATACATCGCCGGCATGAACTACCCTCGCCGACTGTGTGACGCGCCCCGAAGATGCCGGGGCATGACGGGCACACGGCCCGATTCGAGTGTAGACCCGGGCTGCTTCGCCCGCCGCTTAGGGCGGCCTAACTCTCTCGACGTCGAGATATCGGATGCCGCGGCATCCGGAGCCCGTGTCGTCGCCGGTCGCTCGCGTTAAGCTGTGCGGATGGACGAATCCCCGATCGACGGCTTCTACAGCGTCATCCCCGCCGGCGGCGTGGGCTCGCGGCTGTGGCCGCTCTCCCGTGCCGACGCGCCCAAGTTCCTGCACGACCTGACGGGATCCGGCCAGACGCTCCTGAAGGACACGTGGGACCGGCTCGCGCCGCTCTCGGGCGACGAGCGCATCATGGTCGTCACCGGCCGAGCCCACCGCGCCGCCGTCGAGGCCCAGTTGCCTGGGCTCGCCGACCACAACGTCGTGCTCGAGAGCGAGCCGCGCGACTCGACGGCCGCGATCGGCCTCGCAGCCGCGATTCTCGAACGCCGCGAGCCGGGCGTGATCATCGGCTCCTTCGCCGCCGACCACGTGATCTCGGGGAGCGGGCTCTTCCGCGCAGCGGTCGCCGACGCCGTCGCGGCGGCGCGGGCTGGCTACATCGCGACGATCGGCATCACTCCGACCGAGCCCGCCGTCGGCTTCGGCTACATCGAGTGCGGCGCCCCGCTCGACGTCGAGGGTGCCGCGCACGCCGAGTCGGTCGCGAGCTTCGTCGAGAAGCCCGACCTCGCGACGGCCAAGCGCTACCTCGCGGGCGGCAAGCACCTCTGGAACGCCGGCATGTTCATCGCCCGCGCCGACGCGCTGCTCGCCGAGATCGCCACGAACAAGCCCGAGCTCCACGCGGGCCTGATCGAGCTGGCCGAGGCATGGGACGACCCCGCGACGCGCGGCCCGGCGGTCGACCGCATCTGGCCGCGCCTCGAGAAGATCGCCATCGACTACTCGGTCGCCGAGCCGGCTGCCGCGGCCGGTCGCCTCGCCGTCATCCGCGGTCACTTCGCCTGGGACGACGTGGGCGACTTCGCCTCGCTCGCCAAGCTCAACACCGCGGGCCGCTCGGGCGAGCTCGCGATCCTCGGCGAGAACGCCCGCGTGCTCTCCGACGCGTCGAGCGGCATCGTCGTCAGTCGGTCGAAGCGGGTCATCAGCCTGATCGGCGTGCACGACATCGTCGTCGTCGACACGCCCGACGCGCTGCTCGTCACCACGAGCGAGCACGCCCAGCGGGTCAAGGCCGTCGTCGACGCCCTTCGGCTCGGCGGATCGAACGACGTGCTGTAGGGCACAGGAGAAGGGGTATCGGATGTCTCAGGGTCGAGGTTCGCTCCGCCGAGGTGCAGGTCGTCGCATACGCCGAGGCGTCTCCGTCGCGGCCGCGCTGGCCGCGGCATCCGTCGCGCTCGTCGCCTGCGCTCCCGCGCCCGAATCTGGCGGCGGCGACGAAGCGAGCGAGTCGTGCGTGCGCATGGTGACGAATTCGGGCGGCCTCGAGGATCGCTCGTTCAACCAGGCGAGCTGGGAGGGGCTGCAGCAGGCCGAAGACGAGTACGACGTCGAAGCCGAGGCGATCGTCTCGACGGGTGAGACCGACCTCGCCCCGAACGTCGCGCAGGCCGTCGAGTCGGGCTGCGAACTCATCGTGACCGTCGGCTGGGAGCTCGCGGAGTCCACGCTCGACCAGGCCGGCAAGAACCCCGAGCTCGCGTTCGCGATCGTCGACGAGACGGTCGAGGCCGACAACGTCAAGCCCGTCGTCTTCGACACCGCGCAGGCCTCCTACCTGGCCGGTTACCTCGCGGCCGGCGTCTCCAAGACCGGCGTCGTCGCGACCTTCGGCGGCGGCAACCAGCCGCCGGTGACCCTCTTCATGGACGGCTTCGTCGACGGCGTCGCGAAGTACAACGAGGTGCACGGCACGCAGGTGCGCGTGCTCGGCTGGGACAAGGCTGCCCAAGACGGCGCGTTCACGGGCGACTTCGAAGACGTCAACAAGGGCAAGACCCTGACCGAGAGCTTCATCGACCAGGGTGCCGACGTCGTGCTGCCGGTCGCAGGGCAGGTGGGGGAGGGTGCGGCTTCCGCCGCGCTCGAACGCGGCGGCGTGTCGATCATCTGGGTCGACAGTGACGGCTACGAGTCGCTCGCCGCGCAATACCGCCCCGTGATCCTCACGAGCGTGCTGAAGAACACGCAGGACGCGATGGTCGAGATCGTCGGCGCAGTGCTCGACGACACCTTCACGAACGAGCCGTTCGTGGGCACGCTCGAGAACGGCGGAGTCGAGATCGCGCCGTATCACGACCTCGCGGCCCTCGTGACGCCCGGGCTCGACGGGGAGATCGAGGGGCTGCGCCAGGCGATCATCGCCGGCGAGATCGTCGTGGAGTCGCCGAGCGGGTTCTGATCCCCCCGGTTGTGGGGCACAGGTTCTGCTCATATGAGCACAACATCGCGTCTTGATAACCATTGGATCGACCGGACCGCTCGGTCGGCGCAACATTCGGTAACGTGACTGCACGAGCCTCGGAACGGTCGGGGCGACAGTCTTTGGAGGACACAGTGAAGGTCACGACCAAGAAGGCCGCGTTCAGCGGCCTCGCGATGCTCGGTGCAGCCGTGCTGCTCGCCGGTTGCGCAGCGGCTCCTGAAGAGACCGACAACGGCGACGGGGGAACCGCCAGCGACTTCCTTCCCTGCATGGTCTCCGACGCGGGCGGCTTCGACGACAAGTCGTTCAACCAGTCCGGCTTCGAGGGGCTCGAGGCTGCCTCCGAAGAACTCGGCGTCAAGCCGATCACGGTCCAGTCCGATGCCGAGACCGACTACGCCCCCAACCTGACCAACCTGGTCGACCAGGGCTGCGACCTGATCGTCACCGTCGGCTTCGCGCTCGCCGCCGCCGCCGGTGAGTCCGCTGCGGCCAACCCCGACATCGAGTACGTCTCGATCGACGACGTGGTCGACAACGACTTCGACGGCACGACCGACTCGGAGAACATCAAGCCGATCATCTTCGACACGGCGCAGGCGGCGTTCCTCGCGGGCTACGCCTCGGCGGCGTACACGAAGACCGGCGTCGTCGGCACCTTCGGCGGCATGAACTTCCCGACCGTCTCGATCTTCATGGACGGCTTCAAGCAGGGCGTCGACTACCACAACACCGAGAAGGGCACCAACGTGCAGGTCCTCGGCTGGGACGGCACCGACGGTCTCTTCACCGGCGGCTTCGAGGCCAACGACACCGCACGCCAGACCGCACAGAGCCTCATCGACCAGAACGTCGACGTGCTCCTGCCCGTCGGCGGCCCGATCTACCAGTCGGCCGCTGCGGCCATCCGCGACTCCGGTCGTGAGATCGCCATGCTCGGCGTCGACGCCGACCTCACCGAGACCGACCCGTCGGTCGCCGACCTCATCCTCACGTCGATCCTCAAGGGCATCGCCGTGGGTGTCGAAGAGGCAGTGCTCGCAGCCGGCAACGACGAGTTCGACAACACCCCGTTCGTCGGCACGCTCGAGAACGACGGCGTGGGCATCGCGCCGTTCCACGACTTCGAGTCGAAGATCCCGGCCGAGCTCCAGGGCGAGCTCGACGCGCTGAAGGAAGCGATCATCGCGGGCGACGTCGAGGTCACGTCCTACCTCGCCGAATAGGCGAACCACACGGCTCGGGGAGGTCGGCGCACGCCGGCCTCCCCGTTCCGCGTCACGGTGCGCGTCAGCGCTCATCGTGCAACATCTGAGCACGGAGCATCCGGTGCTCTCAACTTTCGCGCGGCATCACCAACGGATGCAGCCAATCACTAGGATCGGGGACATGAAGCTCGAACTTCGCGGCATCACGAAGCGATTCGGCAGCTTGGTCGCCAACGACCACATCGACCTCACCGTGGAGGCCGGAGAGATCCACGCCCTGCTCGGCGAGAACGGTGCAGGCAAGTCGACGCTCATGAACGTGCTCTACGGTCTCTATCAGGCCGACGACGGCGAGGTGCTCCTCGACGACGAGGTGCAGCACTTCGCAGGCCCTGGCGATGCCATGGCCGCTGGCATCGGCATGGTGCACCAGCACTTCATGCTGATCCCCGTCTTCACGGTCGCCGAGAACGTCATGCTCGGCAACGAGTCGACGAAGGCCCTCGGCCGGCTCGACCTCGCCGCGGCCCGTGCGAAGGTCGCCGAGATCTCGTCCCGATTCGGGTTCCACGTCGACCCCGACGCCCTGGTCGAAGACCTCCCCGTCGGCGTGCAGCAGCGCGTCGAGATCATCAAGGCGCTCTCGCGCGACGCCCGCGTGCTCGTGTTCGACGAGCCGACCGCGGTGCTCACGCCGCAGGAGACCGACGAGCTGATGGGCATGATGCGCCAGCTCAAGGAATCGGGCACGTCGATCGTCTTCATCACCCACAAGCTGCGGGAGGTGCGCGAGGTCGCCGACCGCATCACCGTCATCCGGCTCGGCAAGGTCGTCGGCGAAGCGGAGCCCACGGCGTCCAACGCCGAACTCGCCTCGCTCATGGTCGGCCGGGCCGTCGAGCTCACCGTGCAGAAGGAAGAGCCGACGATCGGCGACGACGCGCTCGTCGTCGAGCACCTCACGGTCGTCGACCCGATCGGCCAGCTCGTCGTCAACGACGTCAGCTTCACCGTGCGCCGGGGCGAGATCCTCGCCGTCGCCGGTGTGCAGGGCAACGGCCAGACCGAACTCACCGAAGCGCTCCTCGGCCTCCAGCACCACGTGCAGGGTTCGATCATGCTCGACGGGAAAGAGCTCGTCGGCGAACGCGTGCGCACCGTACTCGAGTCGGGCGTCGGCTTCGTGCCCGAAGACCGCAATGAAGACGGACTCGTGGGCGAGTTCACGATCGCCGAGAACCTCATGCTCGACCGCAGCGAAGCACCGCCGTTCGTGCGCTTCGGCAACGTGCAGCGCGGTGTGCTCGCCGACTTCGCACGCAAGATGGTCGATGAGTTCGACATCCGCACTCAGGGCATCGACGAGTACGTGCAGAACCTCTCCGGCGGCAACCAGCAGAAGGTCGTGCTCGCGCGCGAGCTGAGCCGCGAACTGCGCCTGCTCGTCGCCGCCCAGCCGACGCGCGGCGTCGACGTGGGCTCGATCGAGTTCATCCACAAGCGCATCGTCGCGGCACGCGACTCCGGCGTGCCGGTCGTCGTGGTCTCCACCGAGCTCGACGAGGTCGCGGCGCTCGCCGACCGCATCATGGTGATGTACCGCGGCAGGATCGTCGGCATCGTGCCCGGCGACACGCCCCGTGACGTTCTCGGCCTCATGATGGCCGGGGAAACCCCTGCAGAAGGAGCCGCCGCATGAGCGACCCCACCGAGCCGCGGGGCGACGCCTCCGCCGGCGGCGACCTCGATCCCGACGTGGCGATCGTCGAACCCGGCGCGATCGCTCCCGAGCCCGTCCCGTCGGCGAGTGCTGCGTCGAAGGCGCCCGACGACGACGTTCCGCCGCCGTCGAAGTGGCACACGATGCTCCGCCAGATCGCGACGGGCAACGCGCTCATCTCAGTGCTCTCGGTCGTGCTCGCACTCCTCGTCGGCGCGATCATGATCGCCTTCACCGACGAGCGCGTGCAGGAGACGGCCGGGTACTTCTTCGCGCGGCCCGGCGACATGCTCTTCGCGGTCTGGGACTCGGTTGCCGGCGCGTACTCGGCGCTCTTCCAGGGCTCGATCTACAACTTCCGGCGCGACACCTTCGCCGCCGGCATCCGGCCGCTCACCGAGACGCTGACCTTCGCCACCCCGCTCATCGCGGGCGGCCTCGGCGTGGCGCTCGCGTTCCGCGTCGGCATGTTCAACATCGGCGGCCGCGGCCAGATGCTCATCGCGGCATCCATCGCCGGCTGGATCGGCTTCGCCGTCGACCTGCCCTGGGGGCTGCACATGCTCGTCGCCCTCGTGGGCGGCCTCGTGGGCGGCGCCCTCTGGGCGGCCATCGCGGGCGTGCTGAAGGCGCGCACCGGCGCGCACGAGGTGATCGTCACGATCATGCTGAACTACGTCGCGTTCTACCTCGTCTCGTGGATGCTGCGCACGCCCGGCCTGCTGCAGGCGCCCGGGTCGTCGAACCCCAAGACCCCGGCCATGAAGGAGAACGCGACCTTCCCCGGGCTGCTCGACTGGTTGGCACCCGGGTACAACCTGCACCTCGGGTTCGTCATCGCGGTCGCCGCGACCGTGCTCGTCTGGTGGATCCTCAACCGCTCGAGCCTCGGATTCAAGTTCCGCGCGGTCGGCATCAACCCCAACGCCGCACGGGTCGCCGGCATCAACGTCAAGGGCATGTACGTCTACGCGATGCTCATCAGCGGCGCCCTGCTCGGCCTCGCCGGAGTCAACCAGGTGCTCGGCACCGTGACGACGGGATTCACCGCCGGCATCGACGCGGGCATCGGCTTCGACGCGATCACGGTGGCCCTGCTCGGTCGCTCGACGCCGTGGGGCACCTTCGCGGCCGGCATCCTGTTCGGGGCATTCAAGGCGGGCGGCTTCTCGATGCAGGCCGCCGAGGGCGTGCCGATCGAGATCGTGCTCGTCGTGCAGTCGCTCATCGTGCTCTTCATCGCGGCACCGCCGCTCGTTCGCACCATCTTCGGCCTGCCCGACCCGAGCAAGCAGCCGAAACGACGCAAGGCCGCGAAGGAGGTGGCGAAGTGACCACGATTGCCGAACGACCCCAGGCATCGCCCGGGGCGATCTCACTCGACACGACCGTCGTGACCAGCTGGAAGGCGCCCATCGCCTTCGGCATCTTCACGCTCATCGCGTTGGCGCTCGCGGTGTTCGCTCCGCGTTCCGGCGACACGACCTACCGCTGGTCGACGGCGTCCGACGTCATTCAGGTGCCCGACCTCGTCGTCCCGGCCGAGCAGGCGCTGTGGGCGGTGGTGGCGCTCCTCGCCGTCGCGACGCTGTACTCGGTGCTGCGCGTGCGGTCGAAGCGTCGCATCCCCCTGTGGCTCGTGGTCGTGTTCGCCGTGCTCTTCATGTTCGGGTTCCTCACCTGGGCGGGGGCCGGCTCTTCGCTGCCGATGATCGGCCTCCTGTTCGGGTCGCTGAGCCTCGCGGTTCCGCTCATCTTCGGCTCCCTGGCCGGCGTGATCGGCGAGCGGGCCGGTGTCGTGAACATCGCGATCGAGGGCCAGCTGCTGGCGGGCGCCTTCACGGCGGCCGTCGTCGCCTCGGTCACGGGTCAGCCGTGGCTCGGGCTCATCGCGGCGATGGTGGCGGGCATGCTCGTCGGCATGGTGCTCGCGGTGTTCTCCATCAAGTACTTCGTCGACCAGATCATCGTCGGTGTCGTGCTGAACGTGCTCGTCACGGGCCTCACGAGCTTCTTCTTCTCGCAGGTGCTCGCGCCGAACGCCGCGACGCTGAACACTCCGCCCCGGTTCGACCGGTTCCCGATCCCGCTGCTCAGCGAAATCCCGATCATCGGTCCGGTGTTCTTCCGGCAGACGGTCATCGTCTACCTCATGTACATCGCCGTCGCGCTCGTGTTCTTCGGTCTGTTCTACACGCGGTGGGGTCTTCGGGTCCGCGCCGTGGGCGAGCACCCGCAGGCCGCCGACACCGTCGGCATCAACGTCAACCGCACGCGCTTCTGGAACGTGGCGCTCGCCGGTGCGATCGCCGGTCTCGGCGGCACGTTCTACACGATCGGCTCCGGCATCGCCTTCAATAAGGAGATGACCGCGGGCGCGGGCTTCATCGCCCTCGCGGCGGTGATCTTCGGGCAGTGGGACCCGATCAAGGCGACACTTGCGGCACTGCTGTTCGGCTTCGCCTCGAACCTGCAGAACACGCTCTCGGTGATCGGATCGCCGGTGCCGAGCGAGTTCATGCTCATGCTGCCGTACGTCGTCACGATCTTCGCGGTTGCCGGGTTCGTCGGCCGCTCGCGGGCACCGGCGGCCGACGGCAAGCCGTACATCAAATCCTGATGCGATGGCCCCCGCGACGGGGCAATCCGACCGAACGATCCTGAAACGGGGGAGCACCATGACCGCAACGGATGCGATCGATTGGAACGAGCTCCGCGGGCGCGCCCGCGAGGCGATGGCGAAGGCGTACGTGCCGTACTCGGAATTCCCGGTGGGGGCAGCGGCGATCGTCGACGACGGCCGCATCGTGAGCGGCTGCAACGTCGAGAACGCCTCGTACGGCGTGACGCTCTGCGCCGAGTGCTCGCTCGTCTCGGCGCTCGTGATGTCGGGCGGCGGCAAGCTCGTGGCCTTCGCCTGCGTCGACGGTCACGGAGCTGCCCTCATGCCCTGCGGGCGATGCCGGCAGCTGTTGTACGAGCACTCGGCCGAGGGCATGCTGCTCGACACCGTTTCGGGGATCAAGACCATCGACGAGGTGCTGCCCGACGCGTTCGGTCCGCGACAGCTCGCCGAATTCAAGGGAGTGACGTCGTGAGCACCGTTGAACCGTTCGACGCTGTCGACCTGATCCGTGCGAAGCGCGACGGGCACGAGCTCGACACCCTCGAGATCGACTGGCTCGTCGACGCGTACACGCGCGGCTACGTCGCCGACGAGCAGATGTCGGCGATGACGATGGCGATCTTCCTCAACGGCATGACGCGCCGCGAGATCCGCGACCTCACGATGGCGATGATCGCGAGCGGCGAGCGCATGGACTTCTCAGGGCTCGGCAAGCCCACGAGCGACAAGCACTCGACGGGCGGCGTCGGCGACAAGATCACGCTGCCCCTCATGCCGCTCGTCGCGACCTTCGGCGTCGCGGTGCCGCAGCTGTCGGGCCGCGGGCTCGGGCACACGGGTGGCACACTCGACAAGCTCGAGTCGATTCCCGGTTGGCGCGCCGACCTCACGAACGACGAGATGTTCGCGCAGCTCCGCGACGTCGGCGGCGTCATCTGCGCTGCCGGCGCCGGCCTCGCCCCGGCCGACAAGAAGCTCTATGCGCTGCGCGACATCACCGGCACGGTCGAGGCGATCCCGCTCATCGCCTCGTCGATCATGTCGAAGAAGATCGCCGAGGGCACCGGCGCGCTCGTGCTCGACGTCAAGTTCGGCTCGGGCGCCTTCCTCACCGACATCGACCGCTCGCGCGAGCTCGCGCGCACCATGGTCGAGCTCGGCGAAGACGCGGGCGTGGCGACCTCAGCCCTCATCACGAACATGAACGTGCCCCTCGGCCTCACGATCGGCAACGCCAACGAGGTGCGCGAGTCGGTCGAGGTGCTCGCCGGCGGCGGCCCAGCGGATGTCCGTGAGCTCACGATCGCCCTCGCGCGCGAGATGCTCGCTCTCGCGGGGCAGCCCGATGCCGATGTGGAGGCCGCGCTCGACGACGGCCGTGCCATGGACACGTGGCGGCGAGCCATCCGTGCGCAGGGTGGCGACCCCGATGCGGCCCTCCCGGTCGCACGGGAGCAACACGTCGTGACGGCCGAGCGCGACGGGGTGCTCGTCGAGCAGGTGGCCCTGCCGTTCGGCATCGCCGCCTGGCGCCTCGGCGCGGGCCGTGCCCGCAAGCAGGACCCCGTGCAGCACGCCGCCGGCATCGAGCTGCACGCGAAACCCGGCGACACCGTTCGCGCGGGAGAGCCGCTGTTCACCCTGCACGCCGACGAGCCGGCCCGGTTCTCGCGAGCGCTCGAGGCCGTCGAGGGCGCGTGGCGCATCGGCGACGCCGGTGACGCGGTGCTCGACGGCGGTCCGCTGATCGCCGACCGCATCGGTCGCTGACCGTCTTGCTTCGAGATTGCCGAGACTTCGCGGGCGCCCTGTCGCTATCGTTGACTCGTGAACACGATTCCGACGGAGTACCGCCTCGAAGGCGACGGCACGAACATCCAGGCCCTGCCGAAGATCTCGCTGCATGACCACCTCGACGGCGGCCTGCGTGCGCAGACGCTCATCGAGCTCGCCGACGAGATCGGTCACGACGTGCCGGCGGCCGACGCCGAGGGCCTCGACCAGTGGTTCGCCGTGCAGTCGAACTCCGGCTCGCTCGTCGAGTACCTGAAGACCTTCGACCTCACGACGGCCGTCATGCAGACCCGAGACGGGCTCGCTCGCGTCGCCCGCGAGTTCGTGCAAGACCTCGCGGCCGACGGCGTCATCTACGGCGAGATCCGCTGGGCCCCCGAACAGCACCTCACGCGCGGCCTCAGCCTCGACGAGACCGTCGAGGCCGTGCAGTCGGGCATCGAGCAGGGCATCGACGACGTGCGCGGCCAGGGCCGCGGCATCCGGGTCGGCCAGCTCGTCACGGCCATGCGCCATGCCGACCGTGCCCTCGAGATCGCCGAACTCGCGGTGCGGCACCGCGATCGCGGTGTCGTCGGCTTCGACATCGCCGGTGCGGAGGCCGGCTTCCTGCCGAGCCGTCACCGCACGGCGTTCGACTACCTCGCGAGCCGGTACTTGCCGGTCACCGTGCACGCCGGTGAGGCAGACGGGCTCGAGTCGATCCGCAGCGCACTCTTCGACGGTCGGGCCCTGCGGCTCGGCCACGGCGTGCGCATCGCCGAAGACCTCATCATCGACCGCCAAGACGACGAGAACACGTACGTCTCGCTGGGCCCGGTCGCGCAGTGGGTGCGCGACCGTGAGATCGCCCTCGAGACGAGCCCGTCGTCGAACCTGCAGACCGGTGCGATCGCGGCGTGGGGCGATGAGCTCATCGACCACCCGTTCGACCTGCTCTACCAACTCGGGTTCCGTGTGACGGTGAACACCGACAACCGACTGCAGTCGGGCACGACGCTCACGCGCGAACTCGCCCTGCTGAGCGACGCCTTCGGCTACGACCTCGAGGACTTCGAGACGTTCCAGTTGAACGCGGCGGCGGCGGCCTTCCTGCCGCTCGACGACCGCGAAGAGCTCGCCGAGCAGATCCAGAACGGCTTCGACGACGCCTGACTCGGATGCCGCCGAGCACCGAGCACCCGCCTGCTTCATCCTGAACGGACCCCGATGACCCTCCCGCCGCTCCCCGACGAAGCGATCGTCCTCCGTGCGCACGTCGACGACTGGCGCGCCGCCGTGCGCGAGGCGGGCCGCGCACTCGTGCGCTCGGGCTCGACCCGTTCGGAGTACGCCGACCGCATGATCGCGGTCATCGAGGAGTTCGGCGCCTACGTCGTGATCGCTCCGGGTCTCGCGCTCGCGCATGCCAGGCCGGGGCCCGACGTTCGACGCGAGGGGCTCGCCGTGGTCACCCTCGCCGAGCCGGTGCCGTTCGGCCATCCGCACAACGACCCCGTGCGGGTGGTCGTCGGCCTCGCCGTGTCGAACGCCGAGGAGCATGTCGCCTCCGTCGCCCAGCTCGCGAACGCGTTCAACGACAGCGGCATCGTCGGCCGTATGGCGAGGGCCGAGTCGGCCGACGAACTGCGCGCGCTCCTCGGCTTCGACGAAGAGGTGCAAGCGTGAAGATCATCGCCGTCTGCGGCCTGGGCATCGGCACGTCCGCGATCCTGAAGGTCAACGCCGAGCGAGCCCTCGACCGGCTTGGGCTCACGGCCGACGTCGACGCCAGCGACCTCGCCGGCATCGCCGTCGCCGCCGCCGACGCCCAGGTCATCCTGACCTCGACCGAGCTCGCCGATGCGGTGCGCGCCGCGATCGGCCGCAGCTTCGCCGAGATCGTCGAGGTGTCGAACTACTTCGACGTCGAGGAGATCGGCGCGAAGCTCGAGACGTCGCTCGGCTGAGCCGACCGCTTGCTGAGCCCGGTCGAAGCAGCTTCGCGCTTCGACCGGCTCAGCGAGCGATGCACCGCCTACGCCACGAGCTCCCGCATGCCGGCATCGAGCGCCGCCACCGCAGCGGATGCCGCGGCGCGACGTTCGGCGACGGTGCCCGTGTCTGAGACGGCGTCGAGGTAGACCTTGAGCTTCGGCTCGGTGCCGCTCGGCCGAACCATGACGCGCCCGCCACCCTCGAGCACGATGCGCAGCACATCGGACGGCGGAAGCTCACCGAATCCCTCGGCGAGGTCCTCGATGCGCTCGACGCGGATGCCGCCGATCGTCGCGGGCGGCTCCGCACGGAGCCGCGCCATGACCTCGCCGATGCGCGAGAGCTCGGTCACCCGGATCGAGATCTGGCCGGAGGCGTGGCATCCGAACCGCTCGACGAAGTCGTCGAGGTGATCGGCGACCGTGCGCCCGTCGGCCTTCAGTTGCGCGGCGAGCGACAGGAAGGCGAGACCGGCGGAGATGCCGTCTTTATCGCGCACGGTGCCGGGGTTCACGAGGTAGCCGAGCGCTTCTTCGAAGCCGAAGATGAGTGCGGGCGCGCGGGAGATCCACTTGAACCCGGTGAGCGTCGCCTCGAAGTCGAGGTCGTACGCCTTCGCGATGGCCTCGAGGCCGGGGGAGGAGACGATCGAGCACGCGAGTGCGCCGTTCGGGCCCGAGTCGCCGGCGACGGCGGCAGCCCGTTCGGCGGCCTGCCAGCCGAGCACGAGACCCACCTCGTTGCCCGAGAGGCGTCGGTACCCTGATTCGGCGTCGGGGTCGGGGATCGCGATCGCGAGCCGGTCGGCGTCGGGGTCGTTCGCGACGATGAGCTCGGCACCGACCTCGCGGGCGCGGGCGAAGGAGAGATCCATCGCCCCGGGCTCTTCGGGGTTCGGGAACGACACCGTCGGGAACGCGGGGTCGGGCTCGATCTGCGCCTGGACGAGTTGCGGCGCCTCGAATCCGGCCGCGGCGAGCACGCTCGCCATGGTCTGCCATCCGACGCCGTGCATCGCGGTGTACACGACGCGCGGCTGCGCTGCCGGGGGAGCGGCGACCTCGGCGGTCTGACGGATGTACTCGTCGACGACCGTCTCGGAGGCCGTCTCGAACACGCCGCGAGGCAGGTCGGTGACGAGCGCGGTGTCGGCGATGCGCTGGATCTGCGCGGCGATCTCGGCATCGACGGGCGCGACGATCTGCGATCCGTGATCGTCGCCGCCGAGATAGACCTTGTAGCCGTTGTCGTTCGGCGGGTTGTGCGAGGCGGTCACCATGACGCCCGCCGAGACGTCGAAGTGACGCACCGCGAACGCGAGCACGGGCGTCGGCAGGAGGCGTGGCAGCAGGATCGCGCGAACGCCGGCGCCGGCCATGATCTCGGCCGTGTCGCGAGCGAAGACGGCGGAGTTCTTGCGGCCGTCGTAGCCGATCACGATCGAGGGCGTCTGCCCGAGCGTGGCGTGCTCGACGAGGTGGACGGCGAGGCCCGCCGCGGCCTGGGCGACGAGCACCCGGTTCATGCGGTTCGGTCCGGCGGCGATCTCACCGCGGAGCCCGGCGGTGCCGAAGGCGAGTCGCTGGTCGAAGCGATCGGCGAGCTCGGCGGATGCCGCGGAGTCGCCGCTCCGTACGGCTTCGACGATCGACGTCAGCTCGGCGACCGTCTCGGGGTCTGGGTCTTGCGCCAGCCACGCCTCGGCGAGGGCGATGCGTTCCGCGTCGCGGGAATCGTCGGTCTGCGACATCCGCTGCCCCCTAGAGCTCTGCGACGATCTTGGCGAGCAGGCTCGAGATCACCGGTTCGGCCATGCGCCCGGCCTCGATGACCTCTTCGTGGCTCAGCGGCGTCGTCTGGATGCCGGCTGCGAGGTTCGTGATGAGCGACATGCCGAGCACCTCCATGCCGGCCTGACGTGCGGCGATGGCCTCGAGCGCCGTCGACATGCCCACGATGTGGCCGCCGATGATCTTCGCCATCTGCACCTCGGCAGGCGTCTCGTAGTGCGGCCCGCGGAACTGGCAATAGACGCCCTCGTCGAGCGTCGGGTCGATCGAGTGCGCGAGGTCGCGGAGGCGCTGCGAGTAGAGGTCGGTGAGATCGATGAAGGTCGCGCCCTCGAGCGGAGAGTCGGCCGTGAGGTTGATGTGATCGCTGATGAGCACGGGGGTACCGGGCGTCCACGTCTCCTTGATGCCGCCGGCGCCGTTCGTCAGGATCATGGTCTTCGCGCCCGTCGCGGCCGCAGTGCGCACCGAGTGCACGACGCGGCGGACCCCGTGGTCTTCGTAGTAGTGGGTGCGGGCGCCGATGACGAGGGCGCGCTTGCCGCTCGGCAGCAGCACCGAGCGCAACGTGCCGACGTGACCCTCGAGCGCCGGCTTCGAGAACCCGGGCACCTCGGTCGCGGCGATCGTGTGCGTCGTCTCGCCGATGAGCTCGGCGGCGCGGCCCCAGCCGCTGCCAAGGGTGAGCGCGACGTCGTGGTGCTCTACCCCGGTGAGTTCCGCGATGCGCTCGGCCGCGAGGGCGGCGATCGCGAACGGGTCGGCAGTGGGGTCGTCGAGCGGATTGGCAGCGTGCATCATCCCACTCTAATGAGCAGCGGATGCCGCGGCGAGAGCGTGCTCGTTTGCTGGCCGGGCGGCGACAACTGGCAGAATGTGAGCATGGCCTATGAGTTCGAGCGCACCCAACGTATTGCCGTACTCGGAGGAGGGCCAGGCGGCTACGAGGCTGCACTCGCCGGCGCGCAGCTCGGCGCCGAGGTCACGCTCATCGAGCGCGCCGGCGTCGGCGGCGCCGCGGTGCTCACCGACGTGGTGCCTTCGAAGTCCCTCATCGCGACGGCCGAGGCCTCGAACGCCGTGAAGGAGGCCGCCGACCTCGGCGTGCAGTTCTTCGCGAAGGGCGACTCAGAGAAGGCCGTGAAGCCGAACGTCGCAATCAACCTCGCCGCCGTCAACAAGCGGCTGCTCGGCCTCGCCGCCCAGCAGTCCGACGACATGCGCACGAACCTCATCGAGGCCGGCGTGCACCTCGTGCAGGGCGAGGGGCGCCTCGACGGTCCGAACGCGGTGATCGTGTCGACCGCGAAGGGCGGCACCGACTTCGATCGCATCGAGGCCGACACGCTCGTGATCTCGGTCGGGGCGACGCCCCGGGTGCTTCCGACGGCGGTTCCCGACGGCGAGCGCATCCTCACCTGGACCCAGCTCTACCACCTGCAGCAGGTGCCCGAGCACCTCATCGTGGTCGGTTCCGGCGTCACCGGTGCCGAGTTCGCCTCGGCGTACCGGGCCTTTGGTGCGAAGGTCACGCTCATCTCGAGCCGCGACCAGGTGCTCCCGGGTGAAGATGCCGACGCGGCATCCGTCATCGAGAAGGTCTTCAAGCGCAACGGCATGAAGGTCATGAACAAGTCGCGCGCCGAGTCCGTCGTGCGCGACGGCGACAGCGTCGTGGCGACCCTGACCGACGGGCGCGAGGTGCGCGGCAGCCACTGCCTCATGGCGGTCGGCTCGGTGCCGAACACCGTCGATATCGGTCTCGAAGACGCCGGGGTGCAGCTCGCCGAGAGCGGCCACATCCGCGTGAACCGCGTCGCGCGCACCTCGATGCCGAACATCTACGCGGCGGGCGACTGCACGACGTTCCTGCCGCTCGCCTCCGTCGCCTCGATGCAGGGCCGCACCGCGGTGTTCCACGCGATGGGCGACGTCGTGAACCCGCCCGAGCTGCGCAACATCACGTCGAACATCTTCACCCAGCCCGAGATCGCCACGGTCGGCTGGACCGAGAAGGAGATCGAAGAAGGCGTCGTACCGGGTGTCGTCTACAAGCTGCCGCTGTCGTCGAACCCGCGCGCGAAGATGATGGGTATCCGCGACGGCTTCGTGAAGCTCTTCGCGTCGAACGGTTCGGGGGCGATCATCGGCGGCGTCATCGTGGCGCCGAAGGCCTCCGAGCTCATCTTCCCGCTCGCGCTCGCCGTCGAGCACCGGCTCACGGTCGACCAGTTCGCCGAGGCGTTCCCGGTCTATCCGTCGCTCAGCGGTTCTCTGACGGATGCCGCGCGGGCCATGCACGTCGTTCGCTGACGTCGTACGCTGAGGGGTGCAGCGCCGCAGGGGGCGGCGCCGCGCCCTGGGGGTAGCGATGAACCTGCGAGTGAAATCGGTCGAATCTTCGATCGCCGACTCACACGACGAGGAGCGGAGCCTCAAGCGTTCGCTCGGCACCTTCGACCTCGCCCTCATGGGCATCGCGGTCGCCGTCGGTGCCGGCATCTTCTCGGTCGGCGCGCAGGCCGCGGCGAACTTCGCCGGACCGAGCGTCATCCTCTCGTTCGTGCTCGCCGCCGTCACGTGCGGGCTCGCGATCATGTGCTACGCGGAGTTCGCCTCGACCGTGCCGGTCGCCGGCAGCGCCTACACGTTCACCTACGCGACCATGGGCGAGCTCCTCGCCTGGATCATCGGCTGGGACCTGATCCTCGAGCTCTTCACCGCTGCTGCGGTGCTCGCGAAGTACTGGGGCGTCTACCTGAGTGAGGCGCTGCTCGCGTTCGGGCTGCCATTCCCGTCGACGTTCCAGCTCGGCGGCATCGAGGTCAGCTGGCCGGCGTTCCTCATCGTCGCGGTGTTCACGGCGCTGCTCGTCGCGGGCACGAAGCTCACGGCTCGGGTCGGCGCGGTGTTCACGATCATCAAGGTCGCGATCGTGCTGTTCGTCATCGTCGTCGGCTTCTTCTTCGTGAAGGCGGCGAACTTCACGCCGTTCATCCCCGAGTCGGTGCCCACCGAGGGCGGCGCGACGGATGTCTGGACGCAGTCGCTGTTCTCGTGGATGACGGGTGCCGCGCCCGCGCAGTACGGCGTCTTCGGAATGCTCTCGGCCGCGGCGCTCGTCTTCTTCGCCTTCATCGGCTTCGACGTCGTCGCCACGAGTGCTGAAGAGGTGCGCGAACCGCAGAAGCGGCTGCCGCGCGGCATCTTCCTCGGACTCGGCATCGTGACGCTGCTCTACGTGCTCGTGTCGATCGTCATGACGGGCATGGTCTCGTACACCGAACTCGCCGAGGAGGAGACGCCGTCGCTCGCGACCGCCTTCCGGCTCGTGGGGCAGGACTGGGCGTCGGCAGTGATCTCGCTCGGCGCGCTCGCGGGTCTCACGACGGTGATCATGATCATCCTCCTCGGCCTCTCGCGCATCGTCTTCGCACTGAGCCGCGACGGGCTGCTGCCGCGCTGGTTGTCGAAGACCACCGAGCACACGAAGACCCCCGCCCGCATCCAGGTCATCGCGGGCACGGTCGTGGCGTTCGTCGCCGCGTTCACCGATGTCGGCCTCCTCGAGGAGATGATCAACATCGGCACGCTCTCGGCCTTCGTGCTCGTCAGCATCGGCGTCGTGGTGCTGCGCCGCACGCGCCCCGACCTGCAGCGCGGCTTCCGCGTGCCGTGGTCGCCCGTGCTGCCGATCCTCTCGGCGGCGCTCTGCGTCTGGCTCATGTTCAACCTGACGACGCTGACCTGGGTGCGCTTCATCGTCTGGCTCGCGATCGGCATCGCCATCTACCTGCTCTACGGGCGTCGCCGCTCGCGGCTCGGCCTCGAGCTGCGCGTGAGCGAGGTCGAGCTGCCGACGGTGCAGGGCGCGGAGCCGCCGACCGGCCGCTGACGCGCTGGACGGATCCGTTCGCAGGCGTTGCCGAAACGTGATCCGGAGTATCAGGTTCGGCTGTCGGCGCGCCAGTAGATTCGTCTCGCCGGGATTCCGGATGAGACGGAGGCGACCCATATGAACCACCGCTCGACCGGGCTCGCAACGATGTTCCTCGCTGCAGCGCTGGTGCTGGCTGCCTGCGTCCCGTCGCCGAAGCCTCCGCCGACCCCGACGCCGACCCCGCCGACCACCGCTGCGCCGATCGCGTCAGTGCCTCCGACCGACACTCCGGATGGGGCGGATCCGGTCGTCGCCCGCATCGTCGTTCGACCCGAACACCTCGAGCTGGTGAACGCCGCGGGCATCGTCGTCGATGAGTTGTCGTACGACGCCGAGGCGGTGGCCTTCGTGGACACGGTCTCGAGCGTGCTCGGCGGCCCACCCGTCGTGGAGGAACGGCCCGGCGGCCACGAGTGGTTCCCGTGGACGAAGTACACCTGGCCCGGTGCGACGGTCATCGACGACCACGAGCCCGACGGCATCTCCTCCGACATGAATGTGGCGATCGAGTTCACGCATCCGATCGTCGGCGACGGCATCTCGGTCGCCACGGTGCAGGGCTTCCGCCCCGGAGACGACGCACAAGCACTCGCAGCCGATCTGGGAGAGATCTGGCATGGAAGCGGCTACGACGAGTTCCCTGCGGAGACGGGTCCGGACATCGGAGAACGCTGGTACTCCGAGTGGGATGGCACGTACGGGCCGGCGAACGCGAACGCCGTCGCCGTGAGCCATTGGAGCCGGGAGGAGGATCCCACCGTGACGAGCGTGGTCCGCGCGCCATGGAACTTCGGCATCGGGCACGTTTGAGCCCCGCCGCGGTTCGCCCCAACAATGTTGTCAACACCGTTGCGAACCACCGTCGATCGCGATACGGTCCGAACGCAGCATCCGTTCGCCGCCGGTTCCGCGTCTCGAGGACCATCGGCGTCCCTCGACAACGACGTTCCAGGAGGCACGATGTACGACGAACACGCGACCCCGATCACGAGCAGCCCGCGAGGACTCACACGTCGTGCCCTGCTCGGCGTCGGCGCGGCCGGCGCCGCCGGGTTGCTCCTCACAGCGGGTGCTCACCCGCGACTCGGCATCCCGAGCTCGTACAACCGCATGTGGGACGCGATCGTGATCGGCGCCGGTGCATCCGGCCTCGGCGCGGCTCGCGTGCTGGCCGACGCCGGCAAGCGCGTGCTCGTGCTCGAGGCACGTGATCGCATCGGGGGCCGCATGTGGACCGATACGACCTCGATGTCGATCCCGATCGAACGCGGCGCCGAACTCGTGCACGGCACCACCGTGTCGACCTGGGGTCTCATCAACGAACTCGGTCTCTCGACACGACGGCAGACGTCGATCTTCTCCCGGCTGCGCCCCGAAACACCGTGGAGGAACGCGTTCGACTTCGAGGGCCTCCATTTCCCGCTCGGAGCACCCTCGTACCCGGGCGGATTGCCTGACCCGATCGACGGCGAGACCGCACTGGCCTGGCTGGCGCGAGTCGGCATCCCGTCCGAGAACTATCCGACGGCGCTGGCGGCGATCGAGGTCGACTCGGAGCAGTTCGACGTGCTCCCGGCCTGGTTCGTCGTCGACACCGTGGCGGCCTGTCTCGAGATGCAGGAGCTCTCGGGGCCGATGCCGCCTGAGGAGTACGGCGACTATCGGGTCATCGGCGGGTACAACCAGGTGTTGCAGCCCCTCGCGGCAGGACTGCCGCTGCTGCACGGCGCTCGGGTGCAGACGGTCGAGCACCGGCCGGGCAGAGTGGACGTGCATTCGAGCATCGGCTCGTTCAAGGCCAAGACGCTCGTGGTCGCCCTTCCGGGTGGCGTGTTGAAGCACGGCGACATCGTCTTCGACCCGCCGCTGCCCGCCGACAAGCGCGACGGCTTCCAGGAGATCGAGTACCTGCCGGTCTTCAAGGGGATCCTCGAGTTCGCCCAGCCGGTACTGCCGCCCCGCCACCCGGTGCCGCGAGCCTGGGACATCATGACGACGTTCTCGAAGAACCCGCCGAGCCTCTGGAACGGCTCGGTGGGGACGCCGGGCTACGGCGGCGAGGTCGTCGTCGCGTGGATGACGGGCGGCAAGGCGCAGGAACTCCTCGACCTGCCTGAGGCCGAACGGTTCCAGGCAGCGCTCGACAACGTTCGCACCGCCGTCGGCGACCAAGGACTCCAGTACGTCAACGCCTCGACCTACGACTGGTCGAACGACGAGTTCGCCCGAGGCGCTTACCCTGGGCCGTTCTCCCGGCGCAACGGCCTGAATGCCCCCATCGACGACACGATCTTCTGGGCGGGCATGGTGACGAGCACCATCCATTCGTCGCGGAACTCCGGTGTCGGAGCAGCGAACGCTGCGCTCGCCGCGCTGGCGCTGCGCTGAGTCCTCGGAATACAGAACCGCCGTGCAGTGCCGGTCGGCACCGCACGGCGGTTCTGTTCGTTCGAGGGGTCGTCGCGGCCTACGCGTCGGCGATCGAGAGCAGCAGGTGCCCGCTCGAGACCGTTGCGCCGGCCTCGGCGTTGACGGTGCCGATGACGCCGTCCTTGTGGGCGAGGATCGGCTGCTCCATCTTCATCGCCTCGAGCACGAGCACGAGGTCGCCCTTGACGACCTTGTCGCCCTCGACGACGGCGACCTTCACGATGGTCGCCTGCATGGGCGCCTTCACGGCGTCGCCCGTGCCGGTGTCGACCGCGTGCGAAGCGGCGCGGCGGCGAGGTGCGGCACCGGCGGTGCGTGAGGCAGCGCCGGATGCCCCGCCGCCCATGATCTTCTTCGGCAGCGTCACCTCGACCCGGCGGCCGGCGACCTCGACGACGACGCTCGTGCGCTCGGCGGGGCCGGCGTGCTCGGCGAGTTCGCCCGTCCACGGCTCGAGCTGGTTGTCGTACTCGGTCTCGATCCAGCGCGTGTAGATCGAGAAGGGCTCGTCGCCGTCGGGGGCGAAGGCCGGGTTGCGCACGATGTCGCGGTGGAACGGCAGCACGGTCGGCAGGCCGGCGACCTCGAACTCGTCGAGTGCGCGGCGGGCGCGCTCGAGCGCGTCCTTGCGGTCGCGGCCGGTGACGATGAGCTTGGCGAGGAGCGAGTCGAACGCGCCGGAGATCTCGTCGCCGGAGGTGACGCCGGAGTCGATGCGGATGCCGGGGCCACCCGGGAAGCGCAGCTGGTGCACGGGGCCGGGCGCGGGCAGGAAGCCGCGGCCGGGATCTTCGCCGTTGATGCGGAACTCGATCGAGTGGCCCGTGGTGACGGGGTCGGCGTAGTCGAGCACGCCGCCCTCGGCGAGCCGGAACTGCTCGCGGACGAGGTCGAGGCCGGTGACCTCTTCGGAGACCGGGTGCTCGACCTGCAGGCGCGTGTTGACCTCGAGGAACGAGATGGTGCCGTCTTGGCCGATGAGGAACTCGCAGGTGCCGGCGCCGACGTAGCCCACCTCGCGGAGGATGGCCTTCGACGATTCGTAGAGCAGCGTGGTCTGCGCCTCGGTGAGGAACGGCGCGGGCGCCTCCTCGACGAGCTTCTGGTGGCGGCGCTGCAGCGAGCAGTCGCGGGTCGAGACGACGACGACGTTGCCGTGCTCGTCGGCGAGGCACTGGGTCTCGACGTGACGCGGCTTGTCGAGGTACTTCTCGACGAAGCACTCGCCACGGCCGAACGCGGCGACGGCCTCGCGGGTGGCCGACTCGAAGAGCTCGGGCACCTCTTCGCGGGTGCGGGCGACCTTCAGGCCGCGGCCGCCGCCGCCGAAGGCGGCCTTGATCGCCACTGGCAGGCCGTGCACGTCGACGAAGTCGAGCACCTCCGAGGCATCCGCGACGGGGTTGAGGGTGCCGGGCGCGAGCGGGGCGCCGACCTTCTCGGCGACGTGGCGTGCGGAGACCTTGTCTCCGAGTCGCTCGATGGCCTCGGGCGACGGGCCGATCCAGATGAGGCCGGCGCCGATCACGGCACGGGCGAAGTCGGGGTTCTCGGCGAGGAATCCGTAGCCGGGGTGCACGGCGTCGGCGCCCGAGCGCCGGGCGATCGAGAGGATCTTGTCGATCACGAGGTACGTGTCGGCGCTCGTGGTGCCATCGAGGGCGTACGCCTCGTCGGCGAGCTTCACGTGCCGCGCGTCGCGGTCTTGATCGGCGTAGACGGCGACGGAACCGAGACCGGCATCACGGGCGGCCCGGATGACGCGGACGGCGATCTCGCCACGGTTGGCGATGAGGACCTTGGAAATGCGCGGCATAATGCTCAAGCCTATTGCGCATGGGGGTCCGCCCTTTGGGCGTCTTCCACAAAAAGAGCGGATGTCTCTTGCGGGCACCGACAATCGCACGTGTCCTCACCCCACGGAATCTCCGCGATTCCAGAGCGACGGCCAGGCGACGCCGAGCTCGCGCACGAGGTCGCGGAGCGTCGAGAGCGAGAGCCCGACGACCGTCGACGGATCGCCCTCGACGCGGCGAATGAACGGGCCGCCCAGACTGTCGATCGTGAACGCACCCGCCACGAGCAGCGGCTCGCCGGTCGCGATGTAGGCGTCGATCTCGGCCTCGTCGAGCGCCGCGAAGCGCACCGTGGCGACATCCGCTCGCCCGACCGCGCCGTTCACCCGGCCGCCACGGTGGTCGATCAGCCAGTGGCCCGACCAGAGCTCGCCGTGCCCGCCGTTCTGGGCGAGCCAGCGCTGCCTCGCGACCTCGGGCAGGTGCGGCTTGCCGTGGATCGACCCGCCGGTGAGGAACGCCGAGTCACCGCCGAGGATGAGGCCGTCGATGGGCTCGCCGCCCGGTTCGGCGCCGACGAGCGCCTCGGCCTTCGCCTGCGCGAGCAGTTGCACCATCTCGCGAGCGGCCAGCGGTCCGGTCTCGGCCTCGCGTGCGGCGACGACCGCCTCCTCGTCGACGCCTGGCGGCGCTGCGATCGGCTCGACGCCCGCCGAGCGAAGAGTCTGTAACCGGGCGGGCGACGTCGAGGCGAGGTAGAGGCGCATGCGTCCATCCTGCCGGTCCGCATCGTGCTGTGGAATGCTCGATGCATGCCAGAGAACCGACGCCCACGTCGAAGCGGTGGGCGGAAGCCCTCGCGATCGCCCCGCCCAGCCCCGAAGCCGCCCGCCACCGACGGACCGGTCATCGAGCTCGAGGTCGAGCGCGTCGCGCACGGCGGCGTCTTCGTCGCCCGTCACGAGGGGCGCGTCGTGTTCGTCGCTGACGCGATCCCGGGGGAGCGGGTCGCCGCCCGGGTCAGCGACCAGGGCAAGGAGAAGTTCTGGCGCGCCGAGACGGTGGAGGTGCTCGAGGCGTCACCCGACCGTCGAGCTCATGTGTGGGCCGAGGCATCCGTCGACCGTGCGCCCGAGCTGCGGCCCGGCGGTGCCGAGTTCGGCCACATCCGCATGGAGCGGCAGCGTGCACTGAAGGGCGAGGTGCTCCGCGACGCGCTCTCCCGCATGGGCGGCATCGAGGTCGCGGTCGAGGTCTCGGCGGTCGATCCCGCGCTCGCCGAGGGCGTCTCGGTCGAGCACGGCACCGGGTGGCGGACGCGGATGCGCCTCCACGTCGGTGCCGACGGCCGGGTCGGACCGTACGCGGCGCGCAGTCACTCCGTGGTGCCCGTGACGTCTGTTCCACTCGCCGTGCCCGAACTGGCCGCGCTCGCCCCGCTCGGCGACCGGTTCCCCGGTGCCACCGCGATCGACCTCGTCGCGCCGAGCGTCGGCGACCCGGCGATCGTCATGGTCGAGGGCGACCGCCCTGCCAGAGGGGTGCGCCCGACGATCGAGGAGCGTGTGGGTGATCGCAGCTTCCGGCTCGATCGCGACGGCTTCTGGCAGGTGCATCGCGGTGCCGCCGCAACCCTGACGCGTGCCGTGCAGGAGCTCATCGACGGCGACCTCTTCGATCCCCGTGCGGCCAACCACGACCTCTACGGTGGCGTCGGGCTGCTCGCTGCGGCTGTCGGCGACCGGTTCGGCGAGACGGTGCGCATCACGACGGTCGAGTCCGATGCGCGCGCGACCGAGCACGCGGGGGCGAACCTCTCCGAGTGGCTCGGTGCCCGCGCCGTCACCGCCCGCGTCGACCGGTACCTCGCAGAACTCGAGGCGGAGACGGGCCCGGCCGAGCGCGCGCGCCTCCGCGACGCGACGATCGTGCTCGACCCGCCGCGCGCCGGAGCCGGTCGAGAGGTCGTCGAGCGGCTCGTCGAGCTGCGTCCGCGACAGCTCGTCTACGTGGCCTGCGACCCGGTCGCGTTCGCCCGCGACGTCGGCCTCTTCCGCGAACGCGGCTACGAGCTCGATGAACTGCGCGCCTACGACCTGTTCCCGAACACGCATCACGTCGAAGCGGTCGCCCGCCTCCGCGCTATCGTGTGAATCGTGAATGAGGGGCACGGCGCAGCGCCGACACGAGAATCGGATGCCGCGGCGACCGTCGCGATCGTCGACGACCATGAAGCGGTGCGCCTCGGCCTGCGGGCGGCGTGCCGCGACGCGGGCTACGACGTCGTGATCGACGCGGCGAGCGTGCCCGAGTTGCTCGACGGCCTCGCCGGTCGTGCGTGCGACGTCGTCGTGCTCGACCTGTCGCTCGGCGACGGCAGCTCGGTGACCGACAACGTTCGGGCGGTGCTCGCGACCGGCAGCGCCGTGCTCGTGCACTCGATCGCCGATCGCGTCGCCGCGGTGCGCGAGTCGCTCGCGGCGGGCGCCGCGGGCGTGATCCCGAAGGCTTCACCGATGTCGGCGGTGATCGGGGCGATCGCCACGGTCGCTCGGGGCGAGGTACTCAACAACGTCGAGTGGGCGAGCGCGATCGAGGCCGATCGCGACTTCGCGAAGGCGCAGCTCGGTCGGCGTGAGCACGACGTGCTGCACCTGTACGCCTCGGGGCTGCCGTTGAAGCTCGTCGCGGCCCAGCTCGGCATCGCGCACTCGACGGCGCGCGAGTATCTCGACCGCATCCGGGCCAAGTACATCGAGGTCGGGCGCCCTGCGCCGACGAAGGTCGACCTGCTGCGCCGTGCCGTCGAAGACGGGATCCTGCCCGGACTCGACGATGGCGGAGATGCCCGCCGTTGATTGGCGGGTGACGCGTCCCGCGCGTCGCCGCTCCACGGTCACCCGGGCACAGGTCGAGACCGTCACGGGGCGCGCCCTCGGCCTCTTCGGTCTCGTGTTCGGTGCGCAGACGATACCCGCTGCACTGGAGCAGGCCGGCGCA
This sequence comes from Agromyces sp. CCNWLW203, assembly GCF_036576125.1. Classification (NCBI taxonomy): domain Bacteria; kingdom Bacillati; phylum Actinomycetota; class Actinomycetes; order Micrococcales; family Microbacteriaceae; genus Agromyces; species Agromyces sp. CCNWLW203. The sequence goes on from NZ_JAZHYX010000007.1 coordinate 54,068, forward strand.
CTCCTGCCCGGGGCGGGGGCCGCGCTCATGGCCGTGCTGTACGGCGCGATCGTCGGTCTCGCCGTCGCGACCGTGACGAAGGTCGCTGTGCGCACCGCGAGCCTCGCCTTCGCGCTGCTGTACGTGACCGCGCTCGTGGCGTGGCCGTTCCTGGTCGACGACCCGGCCGCCCTCGACGGCTCGACGCCGTGGCTGTACTACCTGTGCACCGTCGCGACCACGGCTGCCGTCATGGCCGTGACCCCGGTGTGGGCCGCGGTGTACACGCTCGTCGTCCCGACCGTGTACGGGGTGATCCGCCTCTTCCCGGCGGGTGGCGACGCCGGGCCATTGCTCGCGGTGCTCGACGCGCTGTACGCGATCGTGCTCGGCGTCGTCGTGCTCGTGATCGTCACCATGCTGCGCCAGACCGCCGAAGCCGTCGACGCCGCGCAGGAGGCGGCCCTCGAGCGGTACGACGTCGCAGCGCGCCTCCACGCCAACGAGATCGAGCGGGTCAAGATCGACGCGCTCGTGCACGACAGCGTGCTCACGACGTTGCTCTCCGCGGCGGCTGCGACGACGCCTGAGCAGCAGCAGCAGCTCGCCGCACGAATGGCCCGCGACGCCGTGCAGCGCCTCGACGAGGCGGGAGCGACGGGGCCGCGCGCGCTCGACCGGGTCGGCCTGCCGGTGCTCGTGCGGCGGCTGCGGGCGGCGCTCACGACGTTCACCACGCCCTTCACGGTGCGGGTGGTGAACGCGGGCGGCGTGGAGCTGCCGGTCGAGGCGGTCGAAGCCCTCTATGCGGCCGCGGTGCAGGCGATGGTCAACAGCCTCCAGCACGCCGATGAGCCGGGCCTGTCGACGCGGCGGGAGCTTCGTATCAGGGGAGTGCGCGCGGGCGGCTGCGTGATCGAGATCGCTGACAACGGCCGCGGGTTCGCGATCGACCGGGTGCCCGCCGAGCGACTCGGCCTTCGCGTCTCGATCGAGGAGCGCATGGCCAACGCGGGCGGCATGGCCCACATCGAGTCGAGGATCGGACACGGTACGACGGTGACGGTCGCGTGGCCGCAGGGAGCAGGAGGCGGCGCATGATCGCCATTCCCCGCTGGCTCCTGCTCGTGCTCGGCGCCCTGTTCTCGACCTATCACGTCGTGCTCGGCATCTACTCGCTCGGTCAGGCTGCGTCGCCGTGGCCCGCCGTCGTCGCATTGCTCCTCTACACGACCGCGACGACGTTGAGCCTCTGGCCGACGAAGCGGGTGCGCATGCCCGATTGGCTCGCCGCGTTCGATCTCGCGGTGTCGATCGTGCTGCCGCTGCTCGTGACGAGCCAGCTCGACCCCGACGCCGAGAACGGCTACGCCACGTGGTACGTCGCCGCCGTGGGAACGCTCATGACGATCACGGCGGCCCGGCGCCAGCTGACGGCGGCGTGGCTCGGCGTCATCGCTCTCGCCGTGCAGAGCGTCGTGTGGGCCGGGCCGTTCTCGCTCGGCGGGCTCGGCGTCATCGGCAGCATCGTCTGGGTCGGCATCGCGCACATGTTGACGAGCGCGCTGACGAGTGCGGCACGAGAGACGCGTCGCTACGCGCAGGCCGAACGGGAGGCCGCCGCCTGGCAGGCGGCGCAGGACGCTCACCTGTTCGAGGGCCGGATGCGCCTCGCCCACACCAATCGGCTCGCAGCGCCGATGCTGCGTCGAATAGCGGATCGGGGCGGCGCCCTCACCGAGGCGCAGCAGGCCGAGTGCCGCATACTCGAGGCGGCCATCCGCGACGAGATCCGGGGGCGGATGCTGCTGACCGACGCCGTGCGGTTCGAGGTGCAGCGTGCTCGGGCCCGTGGCATCACGGTGACCCTGCTCGACGAGGGCGGCATCGACGACCTCGACGAGGCGACGCGGAATCGGGTTCTGTCGCGGCTCGCCGATGCGCTCGCCGGATCGACGGCCGATCGCGTCATCGTTCGCACGGCGGCCGAGGCGTCGCCGGTGGCGGTCACGGTCGTCGGGCTGCGCGACTCCGTGCACTCATCGTCGGATTCCGACGAGGCCGAGGTCGAGCTCTGGCTGGAGATCCCGCGGATCCTCTGATCCGTCGCGATCGGACGAGCGCACCGGCATCGACCTGCGCGGCCGGCGCCGGACATGAAGGTGGGGGGCCGATCTGAGATCGACCCCCCATCAAGCCCGAGTCACCGCGACAACCCGAATGTCGCACTGACTCGCCCCCAACTGCCATCGGTTACCCGACCGATGACGGTGGCGACTCCTGTGGAGCCTGCACTGACAATATTGGTGCACGATCCGAGGTTCGCAAAGTCATCATTTCGGGGGACACGATGTGTCCCCCTTTCTCCGATTCCGCGAGGATTCGTGCGGAGACCGTCGCCCCGCGACGGCCGCGCCGCGGATTTCGGGGGACATCCGCTTCAGTTGCCGGAGCGCACCCAGCGTCCGGGGCCCACCTCGAACGGTCGTCGCATCGCACCGCCGCCGCGCACCCACGCGTTGCGACCCGGGTCGACGGATGCCGCTTCGCCCGACTGCTCGTCGAGGGCGGCGAGCAGCACCGCGGTCACCGCAGCGGCGTCTTCGGGGGTGACCAGGCGGGTCTCGAAGCGCAGCGCGGCCGCGCGTTCGTCGTTCTCGTCGCTCATCTTGCTCACCCTACAGCGGGATGTTCCCGTGCTTCTTGGCCGGGAGGCTCGCGCGCTTCGTGCGGAGGGCGCGCAGTGCCTTCACGACAGCGACCCGGGTCGCTGCGGGCTCGATCACGCCGTCGAGCTCGCCGCGCTCCGCGGCGAGGAACGGGGAGGCCACGTTGTACGTGTACTCGTTCGCAAGCTGCGTGCGCACGGCCGCGACGTCTTCACCGGCCAGCTCGGCGGCCTTGATCTCGGCCCGGTAGAGGATGTTCACCGCGCCCTGCCCGCCCATGACGGCGATCTCGGCGGTGGGCCAGGCGAGGTTGATGTCGGCGCCGAGCTGCTTGGACCCCATGACGATGTAGGCGCCGCCGTAGGCCTTGCGGGTGATGATCGTGACGAGGGGAACGGTGGCCTCGGCGTAGGCGTACAGCAGCTTGGCGCCTCGGCGGATGACGCCGGTCCACTCCTGCTCGGTGCCGGGCAGGTAGCCCGGTACGTCGACGAGGGTCAGGATGGGGATCGAGAACGCGTCGCAGAACCGCACGAAGCGAGAGGCCTTCTCGCCGGCCGCGATGTTCAGGGTGCCGGCCATCTGGCTCGGCTGGTTGGCGATGATGCCGACCGTTCGCCCGTCGACCCGGGCGAAGCCGACGATGATGTTCGGCGCGAACAGCGGCTGCACCTCGAGGAAGTCGCCGTGATCGACGATGCCCTCGATGACCGAGTGCATGTCGTAGGGCTGGTTCGGCGAATCGGGGATGACGGTGTTCAGTCGCCGGTCGTCGTCGGTGATCTCGAGCTCGGCCTCGGCGTCGTACACCGGGGCATCCGTCATGTTGTTGTCGGGCAGGAACGAGATCAGCGTGCGGGCGTAGTCGAGCGCATCGGACTCGTCGCTCGCGAGGTAGTGGGCGACACCCGAGACCGAGTTGTGCGTGAGAGCGCCGCCGAGCTCCTCCATGCCGACGTCTTCGCCCGTGACGGTCTTGATGACATCGGGGCCGGTGACGAACATCTGGCTCGTCTTGTCGACCATGATCACGAAGTCGGTGAGGGCGGGGGAGTAGACCGCGCCGCCCGCCGCCGGGCCGCACACGATCGAGATCTGCGGGATGACGCCGGAGGCCTGGGTGTTGCGGCGGAAGATCTCGCCGTACTTGCCGAGGGCGACGACGCCCTCTTGAATGCGCGCTCCGCCCGAGTCGAGGATGCCGATGATCGGCACGCCGGTCTTCAGGGCGAGTTCCATGACCTTGATGATCTTCTCGCCCGCGACTTCGCCGAGGGAGCCGCCGAAGATCGTGAAGTCCTGCGAGTACACGGCGACCTGGCGGCCGTGGATGGTTCCCGTGCCGGTGACGACGGCGTCGCCGTAAGGGCGCTTGACCTCCATGCCGAAGGCGTGCGTGCGGTGGCGCACGAACTCGTCGAGCTCGACGAACGAGCCCGGGTCGAGCAGTTCGGCGATGCGCTCGCGCGCCGTCATCTTGCCTTTGGCGTGCTGCTTCTCGATCGCCGCCTCACCCGATGCCGTCACGGCTTCGTGGTAGCGGAGCTTGAGGTCGGCGAGCTTGCCGGCGGTCGTGGAGAGGTCGGGGCCGTCAGTCGCTTCGGTCACGCCGTTCACTCTACCGCTGTGCAAGTCGCCGACTTCGTTGACGATCTCCTACAAATCGACCCCCGAGTTGCCCGACTTCGTACAAAGCCGGGCGAGTCGGGGGAGTGCGCGACGGGCGCACGCGGCTGGGTAGGGTGATCGCATGGATTGGGAGCGATCGCGAGCGGCGGTGCCGCGGTTCGAGTTCCGCGACGAGGTCGGGTCGACGAACGACGAGATGCGCTCTGCTGCGAGCGGGCCGGATGCAGCGGAGTGGGGCCATGGCGCCGTGCTCGTCACCGACAACCAGACGCGGGGGCGGGGCCGCCTCGGCCGGGTCTGGATGGCTCCGACGGGCAAGACCCTCGCGATCTCGGTGCTGCTGCGCCCCGAACTCGACGGCGGTGCGCCGCTGCCGTCCGACGCCTACGGCTGGATCCCGCTCATCGCAGGAGCGGCCATGACCGAGGCTGTGCGTCGTGCCGTCGAGCCGCACGTGCCGCCTGCCACGGGGGTGGGGTCGCTGCCGTCGGCGTCGGCGCTCGATGGCGGTGAGCCCGAGGCATCCGCTCGTCGGAGTCGTCGTCGCAACCGGATCGAGGAGATCGAGGCGCAGGACGACAGCGGCGGGGTCGAGGTCGAGCTCAAGTGGCCGAACGACGTGCTCGTCTCGGGCTACAAGATCTGCGGCATCCTCTCGGAGCTGCTGCCCGACACGGGTGCGGTCATCGTCGGCGCCGGGCTCAACCTCACGCTCGACGAGCACGACCTGCCCACCCTGACCTCGACGTCGCTGCTGCTCGTCACGGGCGAGCAGCCCGATGCCGATGCGGTGCTGGCCGACTACCTCGGCACGTTCCTCGAGATGTTCGACCACTTCGTGCGATCGGGGGCTGATGCCGCGGCGAGCGGTATCGCGGCGCGCGTCGCCGAACTCTGCGGCACGATCGGCAGCGAGGTGCGCGTGGAGCTGCCGGGCGACCGCGAACTCCTCGGGCATGCCGAGCGGCTCGACGCCGACGGCCGGCTCGTCGTGATCGACCGCGAGAACGGCGAGCCGTGGTCTGTCGCCGCAGGAGACGTGACCCACCTGCGGTATTAATGGCGTATGAGGCCTGCCGTGACACCCGAGTCGGTCGTGCCGGCGTCGCAGCCGCCCGAGCGAGTCGTCGCGCGCGTGCGCAGGCACGCCCGCATGCTGGTCCTCCCCTCGATCCTGCTGATCGTCGTCGCAGGGGCGACGGCCTACGGCGTCGCCATCGTGCCCGAGACCTGGCAGGTGCTCGCCGTCGTCGGCGGCGGCGTGGTCGCCCTGCTGCTCGGCTCGTTCCTGCCGTTCCTCGCGTGGCTCACTCGCCGCACGACGATCACGACCAGGCGGGTCATCGCCCGCAGCGGCATCTGGGTGCGGGTGCGGCAGGAGATGCTGCTGAGCCGCGGCAACGACGTCACGGTGCGCCGCACGTGGGCTCAGAGCGCCTTCGGATCGGGTGACGTGCAGATCGACACGGGTCACGAGAAGCCCCTCGTGCTGAAGGACGTGCCGAAGCCGGCCCTCGTGCAGGGTGCATTGCAGGAGCTCATGGGCGAGGAGCAGGCGCGGGCCGCCGAGCGCCGGCGGGCCGAGCAGAACATGATCGACGGCGACACCGTCGCCTGGGGCGGACGCTGAACCTGAGCGATCGTGCAGCGGGACGTCGATTAAGGACGTAACGTGGACAGGTGGTCTCGCGTCGCCCGAGCGCGAGCCGCACGATGAAGGGTTTCTCTTGGCCGACGAATGCAAACACGGTTTCGATGACGGCCTCTGCGCCATCTGCTTCCCCCCGCCCGAGCCCGAGGCGAAGCCTGCGCCCGCTCCCGTGGCCCGATCCGCACGGTCGACGACGACCCGCAGCGGTCGGCCCCCGGCGCGCGTGCCCGGCGCCTCGCGGCCGACCATCGCATCGGACGCGCCGCGTCTCGACCTGAAGGCGATGCGCATCTACCACGTGACGCACATCGACAACCTCCCGCCGATCCTCGATGCCGGCGCCCTGCTCGCCGACGCCGCGGGTGCGGTGCCGGTCGTCGACCTCGCTGCTCCTCACGCCCGCGAGTACCGCCGCGGTGCTGCGATCGACGGCACCGACGCCGTGGTCGCCGACTACGTGCCGTTCCTGCTCACGACCGATGCGCACGTGTGGAACGCGGTGCGCACCGCGACGCCCGACCCTCGCCTCGGCGAGGAGGCCGTGAAGCGCGCACCGACCGACTTCGTCATCTTCGTCAGCTCGCTCACGAGCGCGCAGGCCGGCAAGGCCGAGGTGGCCGGCACCATCGTCGTGAGCGAAGCGGATGCCGCGGTCACGGGCGCCGCCGTCGCGAGCGAGTGGACCGACGTGCAGCGCCTGCTGCAGCGCCTGCACCGCGAAGAAGACGGCGCAGGCCTCGACGGCGCAGAGCTGCTCGTGCGCGAGTGCCTGCCGCTCGACGACGTCGCGCTCATCGCGGTGGCCAACGAGCCCGTGCGCGACCGCGTGCGAGCCGAACTCGCCGCTGCCGGCGTGCGAGCCCGCGTCGCCGTCTACCCGCCCTGGTTCCAGCCGACCGCCGAGCCGGCGGAGTAGCGAGGGCTCAGGGGGCGTTCGCCGTCGGCGACGTCCCCTCGGGGTTCTCAAGCGGCGGTGCCCCCTCGGGCTCCTCGAACAGGGTCCGCTGCGCCTCTTCGACACGCGAGAGGTTCGAGAGGCCGTCGGCGCGGTGGTGCCCGAACACCCAGTACCGGTAGAGCACGAAACGGAACGCGGTGCCGAGCGCCAGGCCGACCACGTTGGTCGCGATGTTGTCGGCCACGAGACTCGTGTAGCCGAGCCAGTGATGGCTGACCCAGAGACATCCGAGGGCGATCGCCATGCCGCCGAGCGAGACGATCGCGTACTCGACGAACTCGCGCAGGTAGTTGCGTCGACGGTGCTTGCGGAACGTCCAGTAGCGGTTGCCCAGCCAGTTGAACACGATCGCGACGCTCGTCGAGATCGTCTTGGCGCCGATCGCCGATTGCGCCCAGTGACCCTCACCGAAGACGCCGAGCCGCAGCGCGTTGAAGAGGGCGACGTCGATCACGAGGCCGATGAGGCCGACGACCCCGAACTTCACCGCGTAGGCGAGCAGGCTGTCCCAGAGGCGGCGGAGGGCGCTCGCGAGGCGGGTGGACACCGGCACATCCTATGCGGTCGGGCGCGGCCTAGACTGAACTGGGCGCCCGTGCGGGTGCCGACGGCGGCGGTGAACGGAGTGCAGGCGTGCGGGTCGGAGTGATCGGTGGAGGGCAGCTCGCCCGGATGATGATCCCCGCGGCGATCGAGCTCGGAGTCGACATCCGAGTGCTCGCCGAGGCCGATGGCATGTCGGCGGCCATCGCGGCCGATCGGGTCGGCGACTACACCGACGCGGCGACCGTGCTCGAGTTCGCCCGTGACGTCGACGTCATCACCTTCGACCACGAGCACGTGCCGCAAGACGTGCTGCGCGCGCTCGTCGACGCCGGCGTTGCCGTGCACCCTGGCCCCGACGCCCTCCGCATCGCGCAAGACAAGCTCGTCATGCGCGAGCGCCTCTCCGAACTCGGCCTGCCCGTGCCCGACTGGGCCCGCGTCGAGACCCCCGCCGAACTCGACGACTTCATCGCCGACCACGGCGGCGTCGCCGTCGTCAAGACCCCGCGCGGCGGCTACGACGGCAAGGGCGTGCGGGTGGTGCGCAGCGCCGCAGAGGTCGCGGAGTGGTTCGCCACGATCGCCGAAGACGGCACCCCTGGCGCCCTGCTCGTCGAGGAGCTCGTCGACTTCCGTCGCGAGCTGGCCCAACTCGTCGCACGCCGCCCCTCCGGCGAGGTCGTCGCCTGGCCGCTCGTCGAGACCGTGCAGGTCGGCGGCGTCTGCAGCGAGGTCATCGCGCCGGCACCGCGGTCGGCCGGCAGGCTCGCGGATGTCGCGGCCGACGTCGCCATCACGATCGCCGAGGGTCTCGGAGTCACCGGTGTGCTCGCCGTCGAGCTCTTCGAGACGAGCGACGAGCGGATCCTCGTCAACGAACTCGCGATGAGGCCGCACAACAGCGGCCACTGGTCGATGGACGGTTCGACCACGAGCCAGTTCGAACAGCACCTGCGCGCAGTGCTCGACCTTCCGCTCGGCGCCACCGGCAGTCGCGACGACTGGTCGGTCATGGTCAACGTGCTCGGCGGGCCGGCCGAGGGCTCGCTCGCCGACCGCTACGCCGAGGCGCTCGCGGGCCACCCCACCGTCAAGGTGCACAACTACGGCAAGGCTCCGCGACCCGGGCGCAAGATCGGCCACGTCACGGCGACGGGCGACGATCTCGACGCCGTCGTCTACGAGGCGCGGGCCACGGCGGCGTTCTTCCAGGACTGACGCGTCGGGCGTCGCGCCGGCCGGCCGCGTGCCCTGCGGTCATCTCACAGCACGCGGCCCTACACTCGATCAAGTGATTGAGACGAACACCGCACCCCTCGTCGGCGTCGTGATGGGTTCCGACTCCGACTGGAACGTCATGAGCGAGGCATCCGCGCTGCTCGACGAATTCGGCGTCGCCCACGAGGTCGAGGTCGTCTCAGCGCACCGCACGCCCGAGAAGATGATCGCCTACGGCAAGCAGGCAGCTGCTCGCGGCCTCAAGGTCATCATCGCCGGCGCCGGCGGCGCGGCCCACCTGCCCGGAATGCTCGCCTCGGTCACGACGCTGCCCGTCGTGGGCGTGCCCGTGCCGCTCTCGCGCCTCGACGGCCTCGACTCGCTGCTCTCGATCGTGCAGATGCCCGGCGGCATCCCCGTCGCCACCATGGCCATCGGCGGTGCGAAGAACGCGGGTCTCTTCGCGGTACGTGTGCTCGCTGCATCCGACCCCGACCTCTCCACAGCCCTCGACGCGTACGCGACCGACCTCGCGGCGCTCGTCGAGGAGAAGAACGAACGGCTCAAGCAGAACCGATGACGCTCGCCGCAAGCCCGATCCGCTACCCGGACGTCGCCTCGCGCACGGTCATGACCCGCCGTGCGTGGTGGCTCGTCGTGCTCAACTTCCTGATCCCCGGCGCCCCGCAGGTGCTCGCCGGCAGTCGCAGGCTCGGCAGGTTCGGACTCGGGTCGACGCTCGTGCTGTGGACCTTGGCCGTCGTCGCCCTCATCGTCTACCTCTTATGGCCGGCGACGCTCTACACGGTCTTCTCGATGTCGATCACGCTCTGGATCGTCGCGATCGTGCTCGCGTTCTACGCGGTGCTCTGGGTGATCCTGACGTTCGACACGCTGCGACTCGTGCGGCTCGTGAAGACAGCGCCCTCCGCCCGGGCCTGGGTGGCGGCGTTCTCGGTACTCCTCATGGCCGGGCTGTCGGGCACCGCAGCCTACGGCGCCTACGTCGCCACCACGGCGAGCGGGTTCATCGCCTCGGTCTTCGCCGCCGGTCCGAGCGAGCCGCCCGTCGACGGCCGGTACAACATTCTGCTCCTCGGCGGCGACTCCGGCCCCGACCGTGAGGGCATGCGGCCCGACAGCATGACCGTGGTCTCGATCGACGCCGAGACCGGCCAGGCCGTCACCATCGGCCTGCCCCGCGACCTCGAGTACGTGCCGTTCCCCGAGGACTCGCCGCTCGCGGCCGTCTACCCCGAGGGCTACGGTGCGATCGACGGATGCGAGGTCGACGTCTGCCAGCTCAACTCGATCTACACCGAGGTCGAGCTGAAGAGCCCCGAGATGTACCCGAACGCCGTCGCCGAGGGCAGCGAACCCGGCATCGAGGGCATCCGGGATGCCGCAGAGGGCATCACCGGGCTCGAGATCCAGTACTACGCGCTCATCGACATGCAGGGCTTCCAGCAGCTCATCGATGCGCTCGGCGGGGTCGACATCAACGTCGACGTGCGCATCCCCATCGGCGGCGACGAGAACAACGAGGGCGTCGACGGATGGATCGAGCCCGGCCAGCAGCACCTCGACGGCTACCACGCCCTCTGGTTCGGCCGGGCGCGCTACGGCACCGCCGGAGGCGACTACGAGCGGATGGCGCGCCAGCGAGTGCTGCAGGAGGCCGTGCTGCACCAGTTCACGCCGACGAACGTGCTCTCGAAGTTCCAGGAGGTCGCGGCCGCGGGTGCGGACACCGTGAAGACCGACATCCCGCAGTCCATGCTCGGCTACTTCGTCGACCTCTCGATGAAGACCAAAGAGCTGCCGATCACGACGGTCGAGCTCGTACCGGCGAACGGCGTCGACCCGACCGATCCCGATTGGGACTACATCCGCTCGCTCATCGAGCCGGCCGTCGCGCCCGCGACCGAGGAACCGGCGACTGAATAGGGGAACGGATGCCGCGGCATCCGTTCTCGCCGCCGATTCAGAGGTCGGCGTGCAGCTGCCAGACGCGCTCTGCGGAGTCGCGCCAGCTGAACGCGTGCGCGCGGTCGCCCGCCGTCACGGAGAGCCGCTCGGCGAGCGCCGGTGACTCGACCACGGTGCTGATCGCGGCTGCGAGCCGTTCGGTGTAGCCGCCCCCGATGCCGATCGGCACGGGGAGCCCGCCCTCGGCCGCGACCTCGACGTAGGCCGGGGTGTCGGAATGGATCACCGGCAGCCCGAACGTGAACGCCTCGATGAGCGACGTGCCGGAGCCCTCGTCGTGGCTGGGCGCGATGAACGCGGTGGCACCGGCCAGGATCACGGAGAGATCGGCGGCGTCGGGGGCATCGATGGCGTGGACCCGACGCGGATCGACTCCGGACTCCTCGGCGACCGTCGCGAGGTGCAGCTCACCCCAGGTCGGAGGGCCGATCACGACGAGGTCGATGTCGGGCATACCGGGCCGGCCGAGTGCCTCGAGCAGGTCGACGATGCCCTTGCGCGGTTCGAGCGTGCCGGTCGCGACGAGGTAGGCGGGGGGCAGACCGAGTCGTGCGGCACGGGCAGCGGTGTCGGCGGCGTCCGTCGGCCGGATGAGACCGGGCCTCGGAGCCGTGCCGATGACGCGAACGCGGTCTCCGAAGTCGGCGACGTTCGCGAGCCGCTCCGCGAGCGCGTGCGTGGGCACGACGACGGCATCGGCGTGCTTGCGTGCGCGCTTCAGCATGCCCTTCTGCCACGCGACGGATGCGGTCGTGAGCGACTCGGGGTGGGTCCAGGCCAGGAGATCGTGGACGGTGACCACGACCTGGTCGCCCGAGACGGTGCGATCGTGACGCCTGAGCGGAGCGAAGAGCCCCGGAGCGTGGATCATGCCGCCGCCCGGCGAGGTGGTCAGTCCGAGCTGCCACGCCGCCGCGAGCTCTCGACGGGCGAGGGTGGTCTTGTAGAGACCGGAGAGCCCGGGCAAGCACGCTTCCAGGCGCTCGTAGTCGGCGGGCGGCGACGAGGAGACGATGCCCTCGACCTCGCAGCCGGGGGGAGTGGCCTGGATCAGGGCGCGAGCGAGCGCCTCGGCGTAGGCGCCGTGCGGTCCGGGGACCGGTGCGATGACCTGATCGACGATCACTCGCAGGGTCGTGGGCATGGGGCTCCTTCACTCGATCGGTGCGCGGGCACCGTCACCAATCTAGCGTCGCGCCCCTGATGAAACCGGGGGAAAGCGCCTCCTGTGGAGGGAACGAGCACGTCGACAGGGCAAGATGGAGTGTCCCCCGTCCTCGAGCCCGAAGAGTCAATGAGTTCGTCAGCTGTCAGCCCGCGCGTGGTCGCGGTCGTCGTCGCCTACAACCGGCGCGATCTTCTCGTCGAGGTGCTCGAGGCACTCGCAGCCCAGCGGCATCCGCTCGCGCGAGTCGTGGTCGTCGACAACGCGTCGACGGATGACTCGGCTGACGTCGCTCGGGCAGCGGGCGAACTCGTCGACCTCGTGTCGCTCCCGCGCAACACCGGAGGTGCCGGCGGGTTCGCAGCTGGGATGGCCGTCGCGCTCGATCGACACGAGCCCGACTGGTTGTGGCTCATGGACGACGACACCGTGCCGACCCCCGACGCGCTCGCGGCGCTGCTGACGGCCGTCGACGGGACCGACATCGCCGCGGCGGGTTCCCGGGTCGTCTGGACGGACGGCACCGAGCACCCGATGAACACGCCGAGGGCGAAGCCGTTCGTGTCGAAGTCCGAGCGTGTCGCTGCGGCGCGCCGAGGCGGTGTCGCCGTGCGCAGCACCTCGTTCGTCTCCATGCTCGTGCGAGCCGACGTCGTGCGCCAGGTCGGGCTGCCGATCGCCGACTACTTCATCTGGAACGACGACTTCGAGTACTCGACGCGAGTGCTGCGCGGTCGACGCGGACTGCACGTTCCCGCATCCGTCGTCGTGCACAAGACGAAGGTGCTGGGTGCGACCGACGCCGACCCCGGGCCCCGCTTCTACTACGAGGTGCGCAACAAGCTCTGGATGTTCCGGCGGTCGCAGAGCCTCTCGGTGTTCGAGAAGGCCGTGTACGGCGGGTCCAGCGTGCGGCGGTGGATCAAGACCTTCGTGCGTTCGTCGGACCGCGCGATCCTGCGCGACGGTTGGCGGCGCGGGTACCGTGACGGCACTCGCACCCGTCCTCGCCCGAACTCGATGGCGCTCGCGGGACTCGGATCGGCGAGCGAGGCGGTCGGACGGGTGGACCCGTCGTGAGCGAGAAGTTCACGCTTCTGATGCCGGTGTATCGAGGCGACGACGCGGCGCACTTCACGAAGGCGTTCTCGTCGAGTGTGACCGCGCAGACGCGTCGGCCGGATGAGGTCGTGCTCGTGCAGGACGGCCCTGTCGACGCGGAGCTCGACGACGCGATCGCCGCCGCCATCGCAGGATCGCCCGTACCCGTCGTGCATCACCGAATCTCGAAGAACGTCGGACTCGCGCACGCATTATCAGAAGGCCTCGAGCGGTGCGCGCACGACATCGTGGCCCGCATGGATGCCGACGACATCTCGTTGCCCGAGCGGTTCGCCAAACAGGTTCCCTTGGTCGAGGGCGGCCTCGACCTGGTGGGGAGCGGCATGTTCGAGTTCCTCGATGACGTCGGATCGATCACCGGCCGACGAGTGCCGCGCCAAGGACAGACCGAGATCGAACGCTACGCCCGGTTCCACGACCCGTTCAGTCACCCGACCGTCGTGTACCGGCGAAGCGCCGTTCTACATGCGGGTGGGTACCAGCCTTTGGGCCTCATGGAGGATTACTGGCTCTTTGTACGGATGATCTCCTCGGGCGCTGACGTCGGCAACGTGCCGGAGCCGCTCGTGATGTATCGAGTCGGTGCAGGCGCCTACGCGCGGCGGGGCGGCTATCAGCAATGGCGGAGCGAGCTGGCGATCCAGCGCGCGATGCGTGGCATCGGATTCACCACGCGAGCCGAGTTCGTCCGGAACCTCGTAGTGCGCGGTGCGTATCGTTTCGTGCCCGAACCGGTTCGCAAGGTCGCCTACAAACGTCTCATCGCGCAATCTCCGAAGGGTACCGCTGCCGAAAACTAGGCGGCAGTCGGCTCGCTCGCGCGAGCGCCCCCCGATCGGTCGTCAGGCCCGCATCAAGGCCACAGCGTCCGTGCTGTCACCGTCGAACACGACGTTCCCTCCGCGGAGCACGATCCCTCTCCGGCAAAGGCGAGAGACCATGTCGAGGTCGTGACTGACCACGACGAGCGTCTTACCGGCATCATGGAGTTCTCGGATTCGGGCCAGGCACTTCTCCTGAAAGGGCTCGTCGCCGACTGAGAGGATCTCGTCGATGAGTAGAACGTCGACTTCGGTGTGGATCGCGACCGAGAAGGCGAGCCTGAGGAACATGCCGGAGGAGTAATGCTTGACCTCGGTGTCGATGAATTGCTCGATTTCGCTGAAGGCGACGATGTCGTCGTAGCGCTCGTCGATCTCCTTCTTCGACATGCCGAGGATCGCTGCGTTCAAGTAGATGTTCTCGCGGCCAGACAGATCGGGGTGGAATCCTGCTCCGACCTCGATGAGGCCGGCGATTCGACCGCGAGTCATAACGCTGCCGCGATCGGGGACGATCACCCCGGAGATGAGCTTGAGCATCGTCGACTTGCCGGAGCCGTTGAAGCCCATGAGGGCGACGGCCTCGCCTTCCTCGATCGTGAACGAGATACCGTCGAGCGCGTTGAAGTCGGTCGTGAGCTGCTTGCGCTTGATCGCAGCGAGAAACGTCTCTTTTACGGAGTGGGTGTGACGGAGCTTGAACGTCTTGTGCACATCGTCGACGACGACGCTCGGCAGGGCCACGGAGTCAGAGTACCTGGGCAAAGCGGCCCTCCAGCCGGCGGAAAACAAGCTGCCCGATGAAAAGCAGGATGACGGACGTGAGCAGGGCGATCCCGGCGAACAGCCAGAGCTCCGGCAGCTGGTTGGTACCTGATGTGTCGAGTGGAGCCCAGAAACCGTAATGGAACAACTCCACCGCGGGAGTCAGCGGGTTGAGCAGGTAGAGGGTGAAAGCCCAATCGGGGAACGCCGCTCGGACCATGCTCAGCTGGTACATGACGGGTGACGCCCAGACGGCGCACATCACGATGATGTCCACGAAGCTCTGCGCATCTCGGAATGAGACGTTGACGGCACCGAACAGCATTCCCAGCGCCGTCGACAGCACGGCGACGATCACGACGCCGAGGAGGATCGCGGCGATCCCGAGTGGCGTCGGCCGCCAGCCGAGGAATGCGGCGATGACTGCGACGACGATCATCTGGGGGAAGGTGTTGATCGCCGCGACGATCATGCTCGACACCGGGAACATCTCACGAGGCACGTAGATCTTCTTGATGAGCGGTGCGTTGTCGACGAGACTGCGGGTCCCGTTCCCGAACGCTTCGGTGAAGAAACCGATCACGGTCATGCCTGCCAGCAGGTACAGCGGGTAGGCGTCGATCGAGCTGCTCAGTCGGAGGAAGACGCCGAGCGCCACGAAGAACACGGCAAACTGGACGAGCGGCTTCACGTATGACCAGAGCCAGCCGAGCACAGAACCGCGGTAACGGATCTGCACCTCCTTTCGCACGATGAGCGAGAGCAGGTAGCGGTGCTGGAAAACATCGATGAGTCCGCGACTCACCCCTGGGCGCTCCAGCCCGATTCCGGCGTGAGGGTCTCCGCCTGTCATTCGGTTCCTTCGGGTTCAGTCGATCCCGCGCCGGATCGGCGCACAACTTCCTCATACTACCTGTCGAGCCGGCGACCGAGCTGCTCGCTCCCCGGTCCGAGAATGCAGCGGCTCCCGGATAGGATGCAGGGAGGAATTCCGCCGGGAGGTCGAGTGGCTGCAGAAGGTACCGTCGCTCCGGCACGGTTCAATATCGTCATGCGAACGAAGAATCGTCCGTTGCTTCTGCAGCGTGCGCTCGATGACGTGCTCGCACAGAGCGTCTCAGACTGGGTGCTGACGGTCGTCAATGACGGCGGTAGCGCAGGCCTGGTCGACGCACTCGTCAACGAGCGTGCCGAGCGATTCGGCGGTCGTGTACGGGTGATCCACCATGACGCGTCGGTCGGCATGGAAGAGGCATCCAACATCGGTGTGCGCGCAGTTGAGAGCACATTCGTGGCGATACACGACGATGACGACACGTGGCACGCGGACTTCCTGAGCATCACTGGTGCTTGGCTGCAGGCGCAGCCATCTGCGGTGGCGGTTGCGGTGCGAACGGAGATCATCTGGGAGTCGATCGACGGCGCGAGCGTCCGGGAACAGGGCCGCGAGACCTTCCTTCCCGCTCTCGTCCAAGTGACGCTGTTCGATCTCATGCGCTTCAACACGTGCGTGCCCATTTCCATGCTGTATCGGCGTGCACCGCTGATCGAGGTCGGGCTCTTCGACGGAAGCCTGCCGGTAACCGGTGATTGGGAGGCGAATCTCAGACTCGCCGCGCGAGGCGAGATCGGATTCCTTTCCGGCCCAGCCCTCGCCTTTTGGCATCAGCGCCCGAACGAGCATGGAGATGCCGGTAACTCCGTCGTCGCACTTCGCGACGACCACGGTCGCTTCGACCGCCTCGTTCGTGATCGCGCGTTGCGCGAATACGTCGCGTCCGAGGGAGCCGGGCTCCCGCTCTATCTCACCCGGCTCCTCGACGACCGATTCGACGAGCTGGCGCGGCGACTGGATCGACTCGAGGCGGTCGCAGGGGACACCGCGTTCCGACGGGCTAAGTCGCGGGTCAAGCGGGCGCTGGGGCGAGGTTGATGGAACGGGGAGCCGACCTCACCGTCGTGTTCCACGTCGGTGATCAGGGACGCCTCGCCGTTCCTCCGATCCGATCGCTCGAGCACGCCATCGTCGAAGGCGCGTCGAAGGGGCTTCGGATCGACGTTATCCTGGTCGGCCCCGGCGGAAAGCGTGCCGTGAACGCATTCTCCGACTCGTCCACCGTGCTGCACCTCGACGGACCCGCGGATGAGTCGGCAGCTGCTGCGGTCGTCAACGGAATCGAGGCGGCATCCGGGCAGGTGATCGCGCTGCTCGATGCCGATGCGCTCGTGACGTCGAGCTGGTTTGCGGCTGCGTTCGAGGCGATTGCCGGGCTCGACGGCACGTCAGTGGCCGACGCCGAGTTGCTCGTGACGTTCGGATCCACCCGAGAGGTGACGGCTCGGCCGAGAGGCGACGATCGAGAGGCGATCGAAGCTCTGGCGGTCGTGGACCCGTGGGGGTGGAGGTTCGCCGCAACTGCCGCGACCCTTCGGCGCATCGTGCACGAGACACCCGCCTCGTCGCTCCCCGATGCCGGATGGCTCTGGAACGCCAGAATCGCTGCGGCCGGCGTCGAGCGGGCGATCGTGAGCAGGACGGCCTTGCTCGTGCGTGCGGCTGCCGACGCGGACATCAACGGTTCGATCGCTCATTCGTTGATGCTGCCTTCGGCCTTGCTCGCCGATCGCGATTTCGCGAAATCCGCGTCGCTCGCGGCGGCGCCGGTGCGACGAACCAGTCCACGGGAGCGGGTCGAGAGACTCCCGCGCCCGGTCGCCGCAGCTGCGCGTCTCGCGATCGACACCGTCCGCCCCGCACGCGATGCGCTGCGGCGAGCCAGGTCCTCCCAGCACGGATCCGCCGTGCCGGAGTGGCTCGCGGCGGAGCTGCGGGAGCAGAACCGCTTCGAACCAGCGGTGCCGTTCCCCCGCGCGTCAGCGCTCGGCGAATACCGGATGGTCGCGGCCGGCGGGCGAGAAGGCGAACGCGCCGCAGCGTACTGGCGTCTCCGTGCCGCCCTCCCGGACTCCGTCGACTACCTGTTCTTCGCGCCGTGGGTGCGCACCGGCGGTGGCGATCTCATGCTCGCGCACTACATCGGAGCCGTCCGTCGCCTCGATCCAGATGCCAGCGTCGCCCTCATCACGACGGAATTCTCGACGTCGACTCGACTGGATCTCCTTCCCGACGGCGTTGATCTGTTCGAGTTGAGCAGCATCGCGTCAGCGTCTGTCGATCGTGAGTGGTGCGTCGAACACCTGATACCCCAGCTGATCGCTCAGCTGCAGCCCTCGACGGTCCATGCGTTCAATTCCACCGTCGCATTCGACGTGATCGAACGCCATGGAGCGGCGCTGGCCCCCACGTCGGCCCTGTTCCTTTCCACCTACGTCATCGACCGCACGCCCGACGGGGAGCGCACGTCAGTGCTCTTCTACCGCCGTGATGGCTTTCTCGACCCAGTCACCGCGGTGCTCGTCGACAGCGAGGCATTCGTGCAGACGATGTCGAACGAGTTCGGCTTCGATCCCGCGAAGTTCCTCGTGCAGAGGAACATCGTGGACACTACGTTCGGCACCCGCGGCGGACCGGTGCGCGGGGTGCGCCCATTCCGGGTCCTCTGGGCAGGTCGCTTCGACGTGCAGAAACGGGTCGACGTACTCGCGGCTATCGCGGTCGAGATCGAGCGACTCCGGCTTCCCGTTGAGGTGCATTTCTACGGCGAAGAGGTGATGGGCGACCCGGCCCTTCCCGATCATCTTCGCGCGCTAGAGGCTGCGGGCGCCCACCGACACCCGCCATTCACGGGTGGGTTCTCAAATCTGCCGATCGAGCAGTACGACGCGTTTCTCATGACCTCCGAGTGGGAGGGGGTGCCCAACATGATGCTCGAAGCCCTGGCCGCCGGTCTTCCCGTCATCGCTCCGACAGTCGGTGGCATCGGCGAAGTGCTCACGAGCGAGATCGGGTATCCGATCGCCCGCTTCGACGACATCGATGCCTACGTGTCGACGATCGCCGAAATCCTCGAGCATCCCGACGACGCGGCGCGACGAGCGACCTCGGCGCGAAGCAGCATTCTGTCGGACTATTCGGTAGACACCTTCGACGCGCGACTGGCCTCGACCCGCGGGTACCTCCGCGGCGATGCGTAGCGATCGAGCCGCGGTCCGCGGTCGGGTAGACGAGAATCTCGGCCGGATCAGCCCCTCAACCTCGTCGCGACTTTGGCGAGCAATGACGGCCGTGTCGCCGCGAGTTGCAGTTTCAGGACTTCGACCTCCTCGGAAAGGGTCTGACTGAGCGCAAGGTGTGTCTCGTACTGGTCGACCAACCAGGCCTTCGCTTCCGTGGTATCAAGATAGAACTGCTCGAACCGAGCGAGCTCATCGAGCAGAAACCCTGTGACGAACTCTGCGTGCTCGCGATAAAGATCCGAGTACTTTCGCAGCAGGGCACGCCGAAACACCCTCATCCGTTCCGCGTCCATGTCGTGGCTCAGAGATGACTTGCGCACCCGCCAGTAGAACAACGCCTGCGGGATCGTTCCGAGCTTCATTCCCTTCGCGAGCATCGACAGCCACAGGTCGTAATCGAGATTCGGGTAGAGATCGGGGTCGGGATCGTGCATACCTGCGGCGAGCCAGGCGTTCTTCCGCATCAGAGCGGCACCAGAGAAGCGGTTCTCGACGAGCATGAACGGGAGATCCGACCGGGAGTCGTCGTACTCGATGAGATTATCCGAATCGCCGAACTCCTGTACCGAGACGCTGACGGCAGCGATCTCGGGATGAGCGTCGAGATACGCGACCTGCGCATCAAGGAACTCCGGGTGGAGGCGGTCATCGGCATTGAACAGGACGATGTACTCGGCGTCGAGGCGCTGCATGTACTTGTTGGAGATCTCGACGAGTCCGAGATTGTCGGTCTCGAAGTGCACATCGCAACGAGGGCGGGAGATGCGCTCGACGACCTCGACAGTGCGAGCGTCCGTCGAAGCGTCATCCGCGAGCAGGAGATGGAAGTCCTGAAAGGTCTGCGCGTAGAGGGATTCAACGGCTTCTTCGACGTATTCGCCGAGGTTGAAGCACGGCATGAACACACCGACTTTGTGGGATGGCTTCGTTGTCATCTCGACCTGTCTTTCGTTCGTAACCGGGTTCGACCCTACTGGCGGTCGTGCAGGTCGTACCTTGCTTGCCGGTGGCTCGGCGATCACCATGCGGCCATCACCATGATAGGCGCGGAACGCATGCGAGCCCTGGGCGTCGAAGGCCGACCTCCTCGAGGCCGTTCAAGCAGGAGTCAGGGTCTAACGGATGATCCATCGCCGATGAGCGTCTCGTTCACCGTGGTCTGGAAGGCTTCCCACGAGTGCTGGGCCGCAGCGAAGGCGTAGCCCTCCTCGATCAGACTCCGGCGAAGTTCGATCGACTCCATCAGGCGCTCGAGCGATGTGACGAAACCCTCGATGTCGTTGGGGCCCTCCGTGAGCAGTCCGGTTCGGCCATCGACGATGATGTCGGGCACGCCGCCGACACCGGATGCCACGACAGGGAGCCCGCAGAGGAGTGCCTGGACGAGCACCAAAGGCAATCCTTCGGACTGGCTGGTCAGCAGCAGGGCGTGGTATTCGCCGATCGGCAGCGCCGTCAGCCCCCCGGAGTACGGGCCTCGGTAGTGGACGCCCGCGTCGGCCAGGTCGCGCATCCTTTGCTTCGCGTCGGAGGAGAGCACTGGCGAGCCCCAGACATCGATCTGCACCGGGAGGTTGCGCTCCTGGATCATCCGGGCGATCGCTGCGACCGTATCGGGCCGCTTCTCGGTGTCGATGCGGTGCGGCCAGATGACCCGAAGCGGGTCCTCGTGGGTGAACCGCACATCGTTGTAGGCCTGTGTGTCGCGTGCGAGCGCCGGAACCGTGTCGAGCGCCGGCTGCCGGTGTACTTGGAGGACCGGTGGCTCCACTGCGAGGATCTCCTCGATGAGAGCCGCAGTGTTCGAGTTGTCCGTGATGATGCCCGCGATGTCGTCGAGGTAGGCGCGTTGACTGTCGTCGGTGATCGGATTCACCGGGTAGCCCGGCTCGATGCGGTCGAACGCGAACAGGGTGGCGAAGACGTCGGTCCCGTCTGCGATCTGCCGACCGTAGAGCTGCAAGGCGTTCGCGAGGTGGAAGCAATTCACCGAGACGAGGAGCTCGGGTCGGGTCATGACCACGATCTGCGCGATGAAGCGTCGCTGGAGATCCGGCCACATCTTGTCGAGCGTCTTCGGTACCTGGACGAAGTTCACGCCTTCAGGGATTAGCTCGTGGACCGTGCGTTCGGGTAGGTGCGTCGCGAGGAGGGTCGTCTTTCCCCGGAAGCGTGCCGAGGACTGGATCGCGGTCGCATAATTGCGTGACACGAGGTCGGCGCCGCCGATCCCAACCCATGGGACTGCGACGATCGCGTCGGACCGGTCGCCGATCGCGTCGAGCACGTATTCGAGCGCGTCGGTGTATCCATCGTCATCCGTGTGCCAGCGAGCGAGCTTGTCGTAGTGGTGAGCCGTCCAGGAAATAGCCGGCTCGATCTCCGTCGCCTCACGAAGTGCATTCTGGATGTGCGCGGCGGCGCGAGAATCCTCGGTGGGGATCCGAAGCACAGTGTGGTGGACGCGTCGTGCGCCGCGATAGATGCGCTCGCGTTCCTCGGGTGTCAGTCTGCTCGTGATCCGACGCACGAGCGGTCGTGCGGTCACGTAGGCGCGCCGCCCGAGCTCCCGCACCGAGAAGGAACGTGCTCCCTGGGCACTGGCATCCGGTACGCGGACTGGAAGCGCGGACCGGAGCGCGTCGAAGTCGAAGCGGGGAAGAATCGAA
Source organism: Agromyces sp. CCNWLW203 (assembly GCF_036576125.1). Taxonomy (NCBI): domain Bacteria; kingdom Bacillati; phylum Actinomycetota; class Actinomycetes; order Micrococcales; family Microbacteriaceae; genus Agromyces; species Agromyces sp. CCNWLW203. The sequence goes on from NZ_JAZHYX010000007.1 coordinate 75,386, forward strand.
GCACCGTGGCGGTTGTTGACGCCTCCACGCTCTCGCACGCGATAGAAGAACATGCTGTCGGTGACCACGTCGTGGGGAATGCCGGCGGCCGCGGTATCGATGTTCCAGATCCAGTCCTCTGGCCCATACCCGGCACCGGGCGGAAGAGAACGGTATGGGATCTCGCGGTAGACCTCAGCGGGTGCGACTGAGGAAGACGGCCATGGGTTGTGCCGGATGATCGACTTGTAGTCGACGTCGCCGTTCACGGTCGCGAGCGTCTCCCAGACGAGCGAGCGCGCCCCGAAACTGATCACGCGATGCGGATGGACGATCGTGCGTCGGGGCGCAGCGCGCAGCATCCGAAGGGACTCGCGGAAGTAGTCGGACGAGACGAGATCGTCACCGTCGACGAAGGCGATGTACTCGCCCAGGGACGCCTGAGCCCCGGCGTTGCGTGCGGCTCCTGACTCGCCGAGGTCCACGTCGAGACTTCGTACCGCAAAACTCAGTCCGTCACGATTCAGCCAGTGGTGCACTTCATGGCGGGTCCGGTCGTCGACGCGATCGCAGACGAGCAGCAGCTCGACGGACTCATCCAGGGTGGTGACCGCATCGATCGCGCGTGCGATCGAGTGGATCGTCGGCCGCAGCAGCCGGCCTTCGCCGTGCGTCGTGACGACGATGGTGAGGGCGACAGGAGGAGTCGGGCGGTCGGTGGCCGGAGATGGATCTGACACTCATCGAGCCTACCGCGACGCATCGGCAGCCCCGAAGATGGCGCGGTTTCCGGTTCCGCATCGGGGTCGACTAGTCTCAGCCTGTGCTGCACGCCGTCGCCGGATCGCTCGGTATCCTTGTCCAGATCGCCCTCTTCGTCGGCGTCTACTTCCTCGTGTTCCCCACTCGAGGCCACGCCCGCGGGTTGCTCTATGGCGCGCTCATCGCCGTATACGGGTACGCGCTCATCATCTCGGTGGGGCTCCTGCTCGCACTGCCATGGGCGGTGGTCAACGTCGCGCTCGCGATCGGACTCGGGCTCGCGCTCAGCTCTGCGCGCATCCGGCGCAACCTGGCCGAGGGCTGGCACGGCTTCGCGGCGGCCGCGCGCATTGGCTGGGCCGCGATCCTCATCCTCACCATCGTGGTCGTGTTCCATGTCGCGGTGGCTGTCGTGAAGCCCGAGCTCTCCGTCGACGGCGAGCTATACCACGGTCCCGTCCTCGCACTGCTCGTGCAGTCGGGGAGCCTCTGGGGCTGGACGCCGCTGAACGAGTTCACCTATTACACTGACCTCACTATGGCGGGGGGAGTCAACCTCGCCTCCTTCACCGGAGAGGCGCGGTTCGATGACGCGCTGCAGGTACCGCACCTCGTCGTCCTCGCGCTGGCGATCAACTTCGCCCTCGCATCCCGATTCCCGCGAGCCTGGATGCGCATCGGCCTGGCCTGCCTCGTCGTGTCGGCACCCGTGATCTGGATGCAGCCGCGGATTCTGTACGTCGATCTCGCCTACGGCACTGCGGTTGCGGTCAGCATCCTCCTGATCGCGCTCACTCGTCGGTTCGGCGCGATCGACATCATCGTGTCCGGCGTCGCGATCAGTGCGATCCTCGCGACGAAGCCGACCGGCATCCTCACGAGCCTGTTGCTCGCGGCCGTGCTCGCCGGTGTCGTGATCTGGCGCCGCATCAGGGCAGGAGAGCGTTTCTGGAAGGCACTCGGCGTTGCGGCGCTCGGGATCGGCATTCCCGCGTTCGCAGCGCTGTCGTTCTACGTGCGCAATTTCATCTCGTTCAGCAACCCGGTATTCCCCGTGCAGGTGTCGATGGGTCCCGTGCGTTTTCCGGGAATCGTCGACCTCAGCGTCTTCACCTCCGGAGAACGCGGCACCGGACTCGTCGACCCGGGGCGCATCGCGATCTACCTCGATTCGATCGTCGCGGGCATTCGCGACGGGGTCACCAAGCTCGACTACGATCCGCGTGTCGGCGGCTTTGGCCATGTCCCGCTCATGGTGCTCGGGATCGTCGTCATCGTGCTCGCGGGGCAGCTCGTGGTCTTCATGCTCCGGCGCAGGTCCGGCACCGCGGTGCTCACAGCCGGTCAGTGGGTGCCGCAGTTGTGGATCCTCGGATTGTCGGTGGCCATTCTCGTCATCCAGCCGTCGACGTTCGACGCGCGCTACGTGATCGGCCCGACCGTCGCGATCATGGTGGCGCTCCTGATGACGCAGTTCCTGGTTCCGCCGCCGCGGCTCGTCGACGTGCTGGCGGTGAGCCTGGCGCTTCTGCTCGCGGGTGGCCAGATGATCTGGAACGAGCGGAACGTCTATCCCGGTGCCGCTTCGATCCTGCAGATGCGCAACCTCGACAGCCGTTGGCAGCCCGACACGCCCGGCAACCCGTGGGGAACCCCCGACGCGATCGACTGGCTCCCCTCGAGCGATGACGAGTGCTTCACGCTCGGCGTGCAGACGCTTGGCGGTCTCACCGCATCGGGGATGAACGAATTCTCCCGATTCGGCACGTTGCCCTACGGTCTGTACGGCGATCGGCTGTGCAACGTCCTGCTTCCCGTCACGCTCGACGACGGTACCGCTCGCGAGACCGGTGCCAACGAGGGCGACCTGCCCGTCACGGACTTCATGGTGATCTACGAGAGCGATGCCGAGGACTGGCAGGACGCGCTTCCGGGCGGGCCGGACTGCTGGGTCACGGTTGGCACGATCGAGTCGAACCCTACGTACACCGAGGCCGCCATCGTGGTGCGCAATACCTGCGACTGAACGGGTCGCCTGGTCGGCGGCCGCGACGGATCGGACTGCTGGTCAGCGGCTGAGACGGCGGTAGATCTCGAGGTACGCGTTCTGCGGCACCGGCGGAAGGTATCGCTGCTCCAGGACCTCGCGGGCATGTGCCGCGTCGTAGGTGCGCTCGAGGGCACGCGAGATCGCCATCGCGAGGTCGACGGCGTCGCCGACGGCTGCGATCTCCCCGAACCCCGTCGACTGCACGATGGTGCGAACGCCGGGGAGCGCAGATGCCACGACCGGGGTACCAGCCGACATCGCCTCGACCTGCACGATCCCGAAAGCCTCGAAGGAGTTCGTCGAGGGGAGTACGAAGACGTCGAGCGATGCGTGGAAGTCGGCGATGTCGGATTCGTCGAGGAACCCGAGCGACCGCACGCGGCCTTCCGCGATGAGTCGTTCGAGCCGCTGCCGGTCGTAGCCCACGCGATCGGTCAGCCCGTCGAGCGGACCGGCGAGGGTGAGCAGCACGTCGTCGGAGAGCGATTCGAGCGCGTCCATCAATACGTCGATGCCCTTCTCGGTCGTCGGTCGACCGAGGAATCCGATCTGCCGACGCCCTTCGACGGCGAATCGACGAGTGCCACCGGCGCGGTCGATGCTGGTGGCGGGGATCGGGACGGAAACTCGTTCATTGAACAGCTGGCTGAGCCGGGAATGCTCGGCGTAGTCGGCGCTCGACGTGCAGACCACGTCGGCGCGGCGGATGAGGACCCGGTGCGACACATCCAAGGCTCGCGCGATAGCCGTGTCACCGAAGGAGCCGAGGGGAGCGTCGCACTGGTACGTCACGACGGACCGCCACTTCGGGCCGAGGAGCCAACTGAAGGCGGCGGACTCTGGGAGGGGGAGGTGGAAGTGCGCGATCCCCGAGCGGCGCCGGAGGCGCCGTGCGGCGTTCAGCATGGCGACCGAGAAGTTCCCGCGGCCGAGCGAGAACGTGCGGCGGTAGGCGTGCACGGTGACGCCGTCGACGTTCTCGACCGTCGTCGGTCCTGACTTCGTGACGCAATGGACATGCACGTCGTACCCATCGGCCACGGCGGCCTCGGCGAGATCTGCCGCCATGTTGGTGAGCCCGCTGACGTGCGGCTTGTAGTACTGGAGGAAGACGTCGATGCGCGGCGTGGCAATGCTCGATTCAGACAGCACTGGTCATCCGTTCGACGAGGTCGGCGGTCGCCGGCAGTGATGCCGCGACGAAGAGGGCGAGCACGATCGCGGCGGCGACGAGACTGGCGCGGTCGCGAAGCGCGAAGATCACCGGGTCGTCGTGCATCTCACCACGTCCCGCCTTGATCCAGAGATTCCCGATCCAATAGAACACGGTCGGGATGACGAGCCACAGTACGACCGCGGCAGGGTAGAGCAAGCTGACGGCGGGACTCTGGATGTAGATCGCGAGTAGGAGCGTGGAGGCCAGTCCTGACCCGACGCCGAGCGCGAGGATGGTGTGCACGTCGTCGCCGTGATATCCGCGCCCGGGGACGGGTGAACCCTGCGACGAGTGCAGTTCGGCGTAGCGCTTCACGAACGCGAGGCAGAGGAAGAGGAAGAGGGTGACGCCCGTGAACCAGAAGGACAGCGCGATGCCCGTGACCACCGCGCCGGCGACGATGCGGATCATGTAGAGCATGGCGAGCGTGATGACGTCGACCAGTGTGATTCGCTTCAGCCAGTAGCTGTAGGAGAAGGTGAGTGCTGCGTACAGGACGAGGACCACCGCGAAGCTCAAGCCGATGAGAATCCCGAGAACCAGCGCGGCAATGGCGAGACCGGCACTTGCGTAGAGGGCGTGCATCGGGCGGATCCACCCCGCGGCAATCGGTCGGTCGCGCTTGGTGCGGTGTGCGCGGTCGAGATTGACGTCGAGCAGGTCGTTCAGCAGGTAGACCGAGGACGCCATGAAGGTGAACGCGATGAAGCCTGCGATCGTCAGGAGTAGTGCGGTCGGGTTGGTGAATTCGTGGGCCGCGATCAACGGGAGGAAGAGCAACGTGTTCTTCAGGCTCTGGTGGACCCGGAGTTCCTTCAGCCATGCTCGGAGGCGAGTGGGGCCAGGGTCGGACAGCAGTTCCACCTCACGGCCGGCCCATCTCGGCACGCGCGGCCGAGCCTCGGTCGTCGCCAGGTATGCGCGCTCGGCACGAGACCAGACGGCGGCGTCTTCGGGCGAGTTGCCGACGTAGTCGAACCCCCGTTCACCGAAGGTGGTGGTCAGCATGTCGGCCTTCGCCTGACTCGTGAGGTTGGCCAACCCATCACTCGCGAACACCGCGTCGAACATGTCGAATCGCACGGCGACGGCATCGGCGACGGATCGGTCGGCGCCGGTCGCAAGGTAGATGAGACCGCCCTGTTCTGCGTGACCCTTCATGAGCGAGACGACGGCGGAATTCGTGGGCAGAAGAGTGACGTCGAGTCGGTTGGTCTCCGCGAGCCGGCGCTTCATCGGCGCCTTTCCATGGGCGGCCAAAGCCCACGCGGCAGAGACCACAGCCGCCGGATGGCGAAGGTTCGCGACGACCGATTCGTGAAGCGTGTCGCCTCGGAGGAGTGAACCGTCGAGATCGACGACGAGGGGTCGCTCAGGCTTCACGTCGATCCGTTCTGTATTTCATACGAGTCGCTTCTCTGTTCGTGTTCCGTGCGAGTCGCCGTTCGTGCTGCGACATCCCAGCATAAACGGCGTTGGGCTCACTCGTGTCAGCAAGGGGCACGTAAACTGTTCCGGGCCCACCCCAGTCGTAAGGAGCGCGATCGCCTGTGTCGGAACTGAGAGAGCCGCGACCTCGTCGCGTGCCGAAGCGAGTGCTCATCGCCGGGCGTGGCGTGGCGGGCCTGAGCCTGTCGAAGGAGGTCGTCGCAGGTGGTGACGTCCTCGTGGGCTTCCTCGATGACCATGCGAGCGGGGACGACGTGCTCGGGCCGCTCGCGAGTGTCGCCGAGGTGTGCGTTCACGAGGCTGTCGACGTCGTCTACTTCGCGATCCCATCGGTGTCCGGCGAAACGCTCCGCGATTTCGTGACCCAGGTACATCGCGCGTCGGTCGAACTCGCGATCGTTCCCCGCACGTATCGGATCGTCTCGCGCGAGCGGGTTTCGGTGTCGGACCTCACCGATGTCGACATCCTCGACCTCGTGGGACGCGCTCCGGTCAAACATGACATGGTGCACGCACGTGAGGTGATCCGTGGCCGTCGCGTCATGGTCACGGGTGCCGCTGGGTCCATCGGCTCGAGGATCGTGGCTCAGCTCAACATGCTCGAGCCCGAGCTGATCGTCTGCGTGGATCGATCCGAGAGCGGGATGTTCCGCCTCGGGAACTCGCTCAACGATGCATCGAACGCTCGTCTCGAGATCGGCGACGTCCAGTCCGAGGCGCGCATGGGTCAACTCATGGCTGAGTATCAGCCCGACTTCCTGTTCCACGTCGCGGCATACAAACATGTTCCGCTCATGCAGCACAATCCGGTCGAGGCGTTCAACAACAACGTCTGGGGAACGCTGAACGTCTTCTCGCGGGCAGCAGAGCATGGCGTCGCCAACGTCGTGTACGTCTCGTCCGATAAGGCGGTCAATCCCACCAACGTGATGGGTGCTACCAAGCGTCTCGGCGAGCTCCTCCTCCGCGATCTCGCTGCAGCATCGCCGTCGACCAGGTTCTCGGGCGTGCGCTTCGGCAACGTGCTGGAGAGCGAGGGGAGCGTGATGCAGACCTTCCGTCAGCAGCTCCACCAGCGACGGAACCTCACCGTGACCCACGCGGAGATCACACGCTACTTCATGACGATCGACGAGGCGGCCCAGCTGGTGATCCAGACGGCCACGGCCGGTAAGCCGGGCGACCTCTTCGTGCTCGACATGGGTGAGCCGATCCGCGTCTACGACCTCGCCCGAGGGCTCATCGAGGCGGTGGATCCGAGCCTCGATGTCGATATCATCGGCCTTCGGCCAGGCGAGAAGATGTACGAAGAGCTCTCGCACTCTTCGAGCTCCGTGGACTCCACGACGCATCCGAAGATCTTCATCGTCACCGACGAGGACGCCCAAGCTCGTGGCGAGACGACCGAATGGGTCGGTTCGATGCTCGATCGAACGCGCCACTACGACATCACTGCCGAGCAATTGACCGATGCCATGCGCGACTTCGGATTCAACGCGCTGCAATGACCGCCACCCACGCGCTCGTCGTGGGCGGTGGCGGGCCACTCGGCGCTGCGGTTGCGGCGGAGCTCGCCTCGCGACGGCTTCCTGCAGCGGTGACGCGGCGGACCGGACGAGACGCCCTCGACATCTCCAAGCGTGGCGACGTCGTTTCCGCCCTGCGGTCGATCCGGCCGCGGACGGTCATCTACCTGGCCAACCCGGGAGTCGAGGACCTCGAGGAGGCGGTGGTGGTCGCGAACGTCGACCACATCCGACGCTTCGCCCTCGACGCCGCGCGTCACGGCGTCGAGCGGATCGTCTTCGCCTCGAGTGCGGCGGTCTACGGCACAACATGGACGGAACCGGTCGCCGAAGAGGACGTGGCGCTCGGCCCGGGCATGTACGCCTCGCTCAAGCGCCGAAGCGAGGAGGTGCTCCGCGAGGTCGCCGGGAGCACGCCGCTGTCCGCAATCTCGCTTCGTATCTTCAACATCTACGGTCCTGGCTTCTCCCGATCGCTCATCACGCGGCTCGCAACCGGCGAACCGCGTGCAGTCCTGCAGGTCTCGGACTCCTTCGTGCGCGACTACATCCACGGCGATGATGTCGCGAGAGCGATGGCGATCGCAACCGAGGCCACGAGTCCGGGGTTCCGAATCCTCAACATCGGAACCGGGATAGCGACCGACAACGTCATGCTGTCGCGCTTCGCCGCCCCCGGGTCGTATTCGGTCGCGACATCCCCGTCGGCGCCGTCCTACTGCGTTGCACGCGTGGATCGCGCTCGTCGGGAACTGGGGTTCGACGCGGAGTGGTCGGTCGATCGATACCTCGCCGAGGCTGCCGCGCGCCGGTTCTGACGGTCGAGTACCGGCCGCTCCGTGTGCGACATGCTGGCGACGCGCACCGCGAGGTTCTCGCAGTGATGGTGTGCTGCGCCCTACGATGGGGCCGTGGGGGATCTCGGGGGACGAGGGCATCGACGGCGATCATTCGCCGTGGCGGTGCTGTGCATGGCGCTTGTCGCCGCATTCTTGACCGTCATTGACGTCGCGGCGCGACCACCAGAGCCCGCGCAGGCCGCGGATCTCAGCCAGTTCGACCCAGGCAACATCATCGACGACTCCGTATTCTTCGACGGCACGTCCATGTCGCCTCGCGACGTTCAGAACTTCCTCGAATCGAAGGTGGGGCCCTGTCGCTCGGGATACACCTGCCTGAAGGACTACCGCGAGGCCACGCGCAACATCGCGCCGGGTCCCTTGTGCAACGGATACGTCGCCGGACCGTACGAGAGTGCGGCGGACATCATCTCGAAGGTCGGCCAGAGCTGCGGCATCAGTCCGAAAGTGCTCCTGGTCACCTTGCAGAAGGAGCAGGGGCTCGTCACCGATACCTGGCCGACGACCTCCCAGTATCGAATCGCCATGGGAATGGGCTGCCCGGACACGGCGGCCTGCGACTCCCAGTACTTCGGGTTCTTCAACCAGGTGTACAGCGCGGCCGCGCAGTTCAAGCGATATGCAAATCCGCCCGGAACGAGCAATTACTTCACTTGGTACGCGCCTGGCCACACCTGGAACGTGCGATACCACCCGAACGCCGCGTGCGGCTCTTCGCCGGTGTACATTCGCAACCAGGCCACCGCGAACCTGTACTACTACACGCCGTATCAGCCGAATCGGGCGGCGCTCGCGGCGGGATACGGCACCGGTGACGGGTGCTCCGCCTACGGAAATCGGAATTTCTACCAGTACTTCGTCGACTGGTTCGGATCCGTCCGCGGCTACTCGGTCGGTGCACCGTTCCAACCCCTGTACAACGCAAGTGCCGGATCCCTCGGCTACGCGACCTGGCCCTATACCTGCGGGCTGACCCGCGGTGGGTGCTATCAGGTGTTCACCAACGGCTGGATCGTCGACAGTGCAGCGACGCAGCCTCAGATCGTGACATTGGACTATCGCTGGGCGTGGTGGGCGACGGGCAACGAGAACGGCTATCTCGGGTATCCGACAGCCGACCGCGTCTGCGGAATCGCCGCTGGCGGGTGCTACCAGACGTTCGAGGGCGGCTGGATCGTGCACAGCGCGTCGACCCCCATCGTTCCGGTGACGAATGCAGTCCGCGGGTCCTGGTGGTACTACGGTAACGAGAACGGATTCCTCGGCTATCCGTTGGCTGCCGGGGATTGCGGTTCAGGGGCCGGATGCGTACAGCTCTTCCAGGGTGGTGCCGTTTCCACGAGCTCGGCCAGTGGCATCCGCGCGGTGCGGCCCGAAGTGCTGAAACTCTGGAACAACTGGGGCCGTGAACGTGGCGTCATGGGATTCCCGAGTGGCGACCCGCCACTGACGGCCTCCTCGAACTACACCCAGCAGTTCTCCGGGGGCACGGTGGAGGTCAGGAACGGCGTCGCCGCTCTCGTCTCATCGACTGACCCGTGGGCCAACGCTCGTGTGACGTCTCCGTGGCTGGGAGAACAAGTCACGTCCCGGCTCTGCGATCTGAAGGGCGGCGCCTGCAGGCAGGAGTTCGCCGGCGGCTGGATCGTGCAGAGTCCGGCGGGGGTCGCGGCGGTACCGCGGAGCGTCCTCGCGCGGTGGTTCGACTGGGGCCGCGAATGGGGGATGCTCGGGTTCCCGGCGAGTGCGCCCTCCGCCGATCCCGCGGGCGGGACCTTCACGCAGAGCTTCCAAGGCGGTGTCATCACCGTCACCGCCGGCGTCGCCAAAGTCACGAGTTCGACCGATCCGTGGTTCAACGCGGTCCTCACGAGTCCGTGGCTCGGACAGCAGGTGACGTCGCAGCTCTGCGACCTCAATGGCGGGGCGTGCCGACAGGAGTTCGCGGGCGGTTGGGTGGTGCAGAGCCCGGCCGGAGCGTATGCGGTACCCGGCGCGGTGATCTCGTTGTGGAACAATTGGGGGCGAGAG
>NZ_JAZHYX010000007.1:85358-254226 GCF_036576125.1 Agromyces sp. CCNWLW203
CGTGGGATCATCGGCTTCCCGACGAGTGCGCCTTCGGCTGATCCGTCGTCCGGCGAGTACACGCAGTCGTTCCAGGGCGGTGTCGTGACCGTCTCGGGCGGGGTCGGCAGGCTCTCGAGCACGACCGATCCGTGGTTCAGCGCGGTGCTGGCGAGCCCCTGGCTCGGTCCGGCGAAGAGCTCGCAGCTCTGCGATCTCAAGGGCGGGGCGTGCCGACAGGCATTCGCGGGCGGTTGGATGGTTCAGAGCCCGGCCGGAGCGTATGCGGTACCCGGCGCGGTGATCTCGTTGTGGAACAACTGGGGGCGAGAGCGTGGGATCATCGGCTTCCCGACGAGTGCGCCTTCGGCTGATCCGTCGTCCGGCGAGTACACGCAGTCGTTCCAGGGTGGTGTCGTGACCGTGTCCGGCGGGGTCGCGAGGCTTTCGAGCACGACTGACCCGTGGTTCAGCGCGGTGCTGGCGAGCCCCTGGCTCGGTCAGGCGAGGAGCTCGCAGCTCTGTGACCTCTTGGGCGGGGCGTGCCGGCAGGAGTTCGCGGGCGGTTGGATGGTTCAGAGCCCGGCCGGAGCGTACGCCGTGCCGACCACAGTGCTTGGTTTCTGGCTCAGCCACGGGCAAGAACGGGGTGCCCTCGGTTTCCCGAACGGCGCACCGACGGCGAATCCCGAGAGCGGGAACTACACGCAGTCGTTTCAGGGCGGAGTCGTCCGCGTCGCTGGCGGTGTCGCGAGCTTCTGACCTGCTTCAGGCGGGTCTCGTCTGGTCAACGCGTGTCGAGGCCGCCATGTTCGGCGGCCGCATCGAGGGCGATCCGCCAGTCACGTATGACGGGCAGACCGACGGCTTCCCAACCGGTATGACCGAGCACTGAGAAGGCCGGGCGCGGTGCGGGTCGGATGAAGTTCGAGCTGTCCGTCGGCTCGATTCGATCAGGATCGAGCCCCACCGTCTCGAGAATTGCGCGCGCGAAGCCGTACCAGGTCGTCTCGCCCGAGCTCGTGCCGTGGAAGATACCCGAAGGCACATCTGCGTCGAGCATTCGGACGATGCTGGTTGCGAGATCGACCGTCCACGTCGGTTGACCCCGCTGGTCGTCGACGACCGACCAGGTCGGCCGAGAGGCCGCCAGCTCGAGCATCGTCGAAGCGAAGTTCTTGCCGTGTGCGCCGTACAGCCACGCGGTGCGGACGACGTACGAGCGGTCCGGCAGTTCGGCGAGCACGAACTCTTCGCCCGCTGCCTTCGTTCGGCCGTAGGCGGAGACCGGATTGCGCGGCGCTGACTCGGGATACGGGACTGTGCTGAGCCCGTCGAACACGTAATCGGTCGAGATCTGCACGAGCCTCGCGCCCGCGCGAGAACACCCGCGCGCGAGGTTCCGTGCGCCGATCGCATTCACCGCGTAGGCGGCAGCCTCATCGGACTCCGCCTGATCCACCGCCGTGTACGCGGCGGCGTTGATCACGACGTCATGACCCCGCACCGCCTCGAGCACGGCCGACTCGTCGGTGATGTCGAGGTCTGAACGGCCGGGCGAAGTGACATCGCGATCGGCGAGCGCGATTCGCAGGTCGCGCCCGAGCATTCCGTTCGCCCCGGTGATGAGGTAGCGGAGCCCGCTCATTGCCCCTGCGCTTGGTATCGCGCTTCCGTGTCGGCCTTCTGTGGCGCCCACCATGACTGGTTGCCTTTGTACCACGCGATCGTGGACCGCAGACCTGCTTCGAAGTCGGCGAAGCGGGGCGCCCAACCGAGTTCGTTCCGCAGCCTCGTCGAGTCGATCGCATAGCGAAGGTCGTGGCCGGGGCGGTCGGTGACGAGGTCGTAGTCGTCGGCCGCTCGGCCGAGCTCGGTCAGGATGAGCTCGACGACGTCTTTGTTGCTCTTCTCGCCGTCGGCGCCGATCAGGTAGGTCTCCCCGAGGACGCCTCGCTCGAGAATGGTGAGCACAGCCGCCGAGTGATCGTCTGCATGGATCCAATCGCGGACGTTCTCACCGGTGCCGTAGAGCTTCGGCCGGACGCCGCCGAGCACGTTGGTGATCTGGCGGGGAATGAACTTCTCGACGTGCTGGTACGGCCCGTAGTTGTTGGAGCAGTTGGAGATGGTCGCCTGCACGCCGAACGAGCGCACCCATGCGCGGACGAGAAGATCGCTGCCCGCCTTGGTGGAGGAGTACGGGCTCGACGGGTTGTACGGAGTATCCTCCGTGAATCGCGACGGGTCATCGAGCGCGAGGTCGCCGTAGACCTCATCGGTCGAGATGTGGTGGAACCGCGTTCCGTGCCGGCGCGCGGCCTCGAGGAGGGTATAGGTCCCGATGATGTTGGTCTCGAGGAACGGACGCGGATCGTCGAGCGAGTTGTCGTTGTGACTCTCGGCGGCGTAGTGCACGACGGCGTCGTGGTCGGCGAATAGCGAATCCACGAGCTCCGAGTCGGTGATGTCCCCCTTGACGAAGCGGAAGCGATCGGCCGGCAGACCGTCGAGGGAGGCGAGGTTGCCCGCGTAGGTGAGCTTGTCCAGCACGGTGATCTCGTGCGACGAGTGCTCGAGCGCGTGGTGCACGAAGTTCGAGCCTATGAATCCGGCGCCGCCGGTCACGAGTAGCTTCATCGGTGGGCTCCGTTCTTTGGGGGACCCCGAGATTCTATCCGGCGGCGCGCGATATGCTGGCGGGCGTGCAGATCCGTGAGCTCGGTGTGTCCGGGAGTTTTGAAATCACCCCGAGGCAGTTCGGCGACGATCGCGGAATGTTCGCAGAGTGGTATCGCTTCGACGCGCTCGAGCAAGCGGTCGGCACAGCGCTCGATCTTCGTCAGGCGAACATGTCGGTGTCGAAGCGGGGCGTGCTCCGCGGCATCCACTTCGCCGATGTCCCCCCGGGGCAGGCGAAGTACGTAACTGCGGTGCGGGGCGCAGTCCTCGATTTCGTCGTCGACGTCAGGGTCGGCTCGCCGACCTTCGGCCAGTGGGATTCGGTGCTGCTCGACGAAGTCGATCGACGTGCCGTGTACCTCAGCGAAGGGCTCGGGCATGCGTTCCTGGCGCTCTCGGATGACGCGGTTGTCACTTATCTGGTCTCCGATGTCTATCGCCCGGAACGCGAGCACGGCGTCAATGCGCTGGATCCCGAGATCGGTTTGAAGCTGCCGATCGATGTCGACGATGTCCTGCTCTCGCCGAAGGACGAAGAGGCGCCGAGCCTCGCGGAAGCGCTCGCCGCGGGAATCCTGCCGGCGTGGTCCGCTCCAAGACACGAAGCGGCGCCGGCCGCGAAGAAGGAGCGTGAGTGATGAAGGGCATCATCCTCGCCGGAGGTTCGGGTACCCGCTTGTGGCCGATCACCAAAGGCATTTCGAAGCAGCTCATGCCGATCTTCGACAAGCCGATGATCTACTACCCGTTGTCGACCCTGATGATGGCTGACATCCGCGACATCCTGATCATCACGACGCCGGAATACGAGGAGCGATTCCGTGCACTGTTCGGCGACGGACACCATCTCGGGATCAGGCTCGAGTACGCCGTGCAGCCGTCTCCTGACGGACTGGCGCAGGCATTCGTCATCGGCGAGGACTTCATCGGTGACGACTCCGTGGCGCTCGTGCTGGGCGACAATATCTTCCACGGCGCAGGACTCGGCCGCTCACTGCGAGCGAACACCGACATCGACGGTGCGCGGATCTTCGCGTACCACGTATCGAATCCGGCCGCCTACGGCGTGGTCGAGTTCGATGCCGAAGGCACGGTGCGCTCGATCGAGGAGAAGCCGGAGCATCCAAAGAGCAATTACGCCGTCCCCGGGCTCTACTTCTACGACAACGACGTCGTGGGCATCGCGAAGTCGATCGAGCCGAGCGCCCGCGGCGAACTGGAGATCTCGACCGTCAACGCACGGTATCTGGAGGACGGCCGGTTGGGGGTGCAGGTACTCGATCGTGGCACCGCCTGGCTGGATACGGGCACGTTCGAGTCCATGATGCAGGCGAGCGATTACGTGCGAGTGATCGAGGAGCGGCAAGGCTTCAAGATCGGATGCATCGAGGAGATCGCCTGGCGAGCCGGATGGATCGATGACGAACAGCTCGCGTCGATCGCGCATCCGCTGGTGAAGAGCGGATACGGCGACTACTTGATGCGCCTGCTCGCAGACGGCTGACCACCGGACTGCACGCTTCGCATCACGTCGTCGAGCGTTGCTCGGATTCCGACGACGAGTGGAGTGAGGTCTCGCGCGTCGAGGTCCGTCCATACCGTTGAGCGCACTCGGAGATCATGCGCCTGCAGTGCGGCGGCTGCCGAGGTGCCGAGCAGCACGGTCGGCCGGCGTTTGAGGATGACCCGGAGATGTCCGATCAGCTCTGCGATCGTGACTGACCGCCCGGAGGCGAGGTTCTTGATCGTGAAGGCGGCCGGGACGTCGAAGGAGCGGGTGACGACGTCGAGCACGAGTTCTGCAGCGTCGGTGACGAAGAGGTAGTCGCGCATGGTATCGAGCGAGACGTAGACCGAGACCACGGCGGGCGACACTTGCGCACGGGCGAGGTGCGAGATGAGGCCTTGCATCTTGTCGAGGCTCTGACCGGGTCCGTACAGGTTCGCGATGCGCCCCGAGACGGACCGGATGCCGGTATGAAGGGAGAACTCGGCGAGCACCCGCTCGGCGTCGAGCTTGAACCGACCGTACGGTGAGATCGGCGCCACGTCGCTCGACTCGTCGAACGGCGGGTTCTTCGACCCCGAGTAGATCCCGCCCGCGGAGGATGCGTAGAACACGGCGCCCGATGGCGCGGCGGCCTCCGACTCCTCGGCGACGACGGCGAGGAACCGTCGGAATTGGTCGAGCTCGCGGTCGATCTCCGACTGCGGCGTGGAGGTGACTGCGGCGCCGGCGGCCCACACCACCGCCCAGCGCTCGTCGGCGTGGCGCGCGGCGAGCAGCCCGCGGATGTTGCTGCGGGTGACGTGCTCGAAGTCGTCGGCATCATGCCAGGGGAGCGAGGCGACAGGGAGACGCCGCCACCCCTGCCGCTTGTCAACGGCGGTGACGACCGCCCTGCCGAGCAGGCCGCCGGCCCCGACGATCCAGACGACGGTCATGGGGATTCGGTCGGCGCCCGATGCGGTGATCGACCAAGTGGACCATCGGCGGGGTCGCTCAGAATGAGATAGGACGGGCGCCCCATCGCCATGTTGACGCTGACGCCGATGTACTCGGCGACGACGCCGAGTGAGAACAGGATCGCTCCGGAGCTCAGCAGGATGAGGATGACCGTCGACGCCCACCCTTCGATCGCGATGTCGCCGACGAGCCGTTGGATCAGGACGACGATCGCGAACACGACTCCGAGGAGCGCGACGATGATGCCGAGGAGCCCGACCGCGCGAAGGCCTCGAGTGCCGCTGGTGAGCACCATCCGGGCGAAATGCGCGAACAGACGCCGTTTCGAGTAACCGGATCGACGATCGCCTTCCTCTCGCAGGAGGACCGGGGAGGTCACGACTCTCCCGGCGACCCAACCCAGGGCGACATCGAGGTAGACCCCCGACCCTGCGAAGGCGGCCACGCTGCGCCCGACGTTGCCGAGGACGAGCCGGAAGCTCTGGTAGTCGGTGGCGCCCTTCGTGCCGGTGAGCCGCTCGAGCGTGCGCTTCGCCATGCGCGAGGCGTTGTTCCTGAGCGCACCGTGCGGCGCTTCGTTCGTCGGCTTCGCGTAGACCACCGAGGCCCGCTCCCGCATCGCAGTGTCGAGGAGGCCGGCGATGTCGGTCGGATCGTGCTGGCCGTCCTCGTCGAGCGTGACGATCCAATCGGATCCGGCGGAGGCCATGCCTGCGAGCGTGGCGGCGTGCTGTCCGAAGTTCCGGCTCAACCAGACGCCGCGGACCACCGGGTACCGTGCCTCGAGCTCCCGGATCACGGCGTCGGAGCCGTCGGGACCGTTGTCGTTGACGAGCAGCACTTCGCTCACGACGTGCAGGTGGCCATCGGCGCTGTGCTGCCGTGACGTGAGCGGAAGAATCTCGGCCAGAAGTGCCGCGAGAGTGCGTTCGCCTTGATAGACGGGGATCACGATCGAGATCGTGTGCGCCTCGGGTGCAGACGCGTCCGTGTCGGGGCTCACGGAACGGGAATCTACCACAGGGCGGCCCTGCTGCCGTGCGTTGTTCATGAGGCCTCGGCCGGCGCGTCGACGACCGCGCGCGACATCCGTCTTCCGAGGTAGGCGTATGCGAGCTGGCGGGTGCGAGCCATCAGCCGTGCACGGACATCGCCGATGCGCTGGTCGCTGCGACTGATCACCTCAGGGTGCTCGTCGGCCAGCCATGCGTTGTACCCGACCGTCTGTTCCGCCTGCTCGCGCACCAGGCGCACGCTCCACTGGCTGGAGGACACGCGGAACGCGGCCAAAGAGCCGTCAACGCCGACGAAGTCTCCCTCGAGGAGCACGCGTGAGTACGTCGCCTGATCGATGAGATAGGGGAACCGGGAGTCCCACCAGCCGACACGTTCGAGCACGTCCCGGCGCATCATCACGCATCCCGGCTCTCCGAAGATGTTCGTGCCGCGCCGCACGGAACGGCGGATGGCGTCTCCTCCGCCGTGACGACCGAGGAGACCGGCGAGGCCGCGTGCGCGGACGAAGGGGCGACCCGACGCATCGATGAGGTCGCGAGCGGATGCCGCGAGCACCGCGCCCGGGTTCGATTCGAGTGCTGCCACTTGCTTCGCCACGGACTCGGGGGCGATGAGGTCGTCGCCGCAGACGAGCTTGAGGTAGGTGCCCGTTGCTGCTTGGCTCACACGGTTCCAATTGCGCAGAGCGCCGCCGCCCGCCTCCGTTCGAAGCAAGGTGATCCGCGGATCACCGGCGTAGCCCTCCATGACCTCCCAGGTGCGATCGGTGGAGGCATGGTCGGCGACGATCACCTCGAGCCGTTGGTACGTCTGCGCGAGCACGGATTCGAGAGTCTCGGCGAGGTAGTCGGCGTTGTTGTACGCCGGAATGACGATCGAAACCAGTGAGGGCATGCATCCATTCTCTCGCATGGCCCGGCATCATCGACTCGCGTTCGAACTCGCGCGCGAGCGCGCCGGGCGGGTAGGGGATAATTCTCGAATGCGCAGCAGGGTGATGTGGGCGGTCGCGACCGTCGTGGTGGCGATCCTCGGCGCCTCGGTGCCACTCGTATTCAATGCGGAGTTTTACTTCGTCGACGACACGCAATCGGGTGCGCTCGGACAGTGGTGGGAGATCGGCAACCGCGTTCTCGCCGGCGATTGGTCGATCATCAACCCGACGGTGTGGCAATCGGGCCACTACCTCGCGGAAGGCGCTTGGGGCATCTTCAGTCCGTTGCTCTGGCTCATCGGCCTCGCCATGCACGCCGCGGCCGATGCGATGGTCTACATCACGATCGTGAAGCTGTGCTTCTTCGGTGTCGCGGCGTTCGGTGGGTGGCTGCTCGCGCGTACATTCGGGGTGAGTCCGGCCTGGGCGGCGGCGATCGGCGTCGCGGCGTCGCTGAGCGGGTTCACGCTTTACATCGACGCGGCGTCCTGGGTGAACGGCTTCTTCGCATGGTCGCTGTGGGCCCTGTCCTGGGCGCTTGTCCGGCGCACCGTCTTCGAGGCGAAGTCGCCGATACTCGCGGCAGCCGCGTGCATCAGCCTCATCGGCATCGGATACGTCCACGGTACGCTCATGCTCGCGGCCGCGATCGTCGCGACCCTGATCGAAGCAATCATGCGGCGCGAGCGGCCCGAGATCATCCGTGCGTTCCTCGCCGCCGTGGTCGCCGGTGCGTTCGCCGTGATCGTGCATCTGCCGAGTCTCCTGATCTCCCCGAACACCGGGCGCTCAACGGGGGTCGTGAACTCTGGGCTGCTGACGGTAAACCTGAATGGCCTCGCGGCCTCAGCGGTCCCGGTCGGCGGGCCGCAGATGGGGTTCTTCGGCACGAACTTCCCGAACGCGCCGCTGCTCTACATCGCCTGGTTCCTCCCGGTCCTCGCCTTCATCGACTGGCGGCGGCTCGTGTCGCTCCTTCGTCGGCGTCTCAGTCTCGTGCTCGTGCTCGGGGCGTCGCTGGTGCTCGTATTCCTGCCGAGTGATTTCGGACCGTTGCGCTTCCCGGTCCGCGTGATGCCGTACGTCACCGTCAGTCTGCTGGTGGTCGTCGGCGTCGGAGTGGCGCTCGCGCTGCGGCATCCGGTCTCCCGTGCACGCCTCGGCGTCGCCATCGCTGCCTGGCTCGGGTCGGCTTTCTTCGCGTTCACCACCTCGCCCGATCACTGGAAGTGGCAGGGCGTCGTCTCGGTGATCGCACTCGTGGGGATCGTCGCGCTGTACCTCGTGAGCGGTGGCAGCCCACTTCGTCGCGGTCGCGTCGCCGACGACGCGTCTGCAGTGCGGCCGGCTCTCGGAGCCCTGATCGTCATCGGCATCGGGCTGGCGATGCTGGTTCCGCAGCACATCGTCGCGCCGATGTCTCCACTCCGGGACTACGGCAACCCGACCGCGATCGCCGACTACCAGGACCAGTTCAAGTCGGCGCAGGGCGACGTCCTCGTGCTCGGGGCGGTCGACGATGGTCTCCAGAAACCGGAGTACTGGGATGAGACGCTCACGGGCAACATGTTCTACCTGAACCCCGAGTCGGTTCAGAACGCGTACTCGGCGGTCTACTACCCGCCGTACCAGTCGCGCCTCTGCATGCTGTACAACGGCGGAACCTGCGCCGAGGCCTACAATCGCGTGTTCGAGACCGATCCGGCGACCGGCCGCACGTTCGTCGATCTCTTCGGTGTCAGCACGGTGCAGTCGATCAAGTCGACCATCCCCAAGTCATCCTGGTCGGACGTGCCCGACGGCTGGCACGTCACCGACGACACCACGCTGACCCGCACCATCGTCCGCGACGACCCAATCCCCGGTGCGGGTGGGCTGGCCTGGACATCGGATGGAACCGAGGTCACGGTTCTCGAGCAGGACGCGATGGGTCTCACGCTCCAGGTCGACGCCGTTCCATCCAACGGCGGGATGTTCGCACTGTCCCGGCTGCCGTGGCCCGGATACGCCGTCGATGGCGGAACCATCGTCGAAGGGGGCCCGACGAACGGTCTGCTGCTGACCGTCGCGCTCGACCCCTCGTCCGACGGGAGCACGATCGTCGTCTCCTACTGGAGTCCGGGTTGGGTGCTGCAGGTCGTCGCTGGAATCGCGATCGTACTCGTGCTCGCCGGGTGGAGCCTGCTCCGCCACGTGCGGGGGCGCCGACGGCTGGGTGCCTGGCGATCGGAGTTGCGGGCCGTCACCGGCCCAACGGCTCGGATCCCACGTTCGGACTCATCGGGCTAGAATCGACCTTTGGCCGCTCCGGATCCGACGATCCGACGCGAGCTGTGCGGAAACGGAGTAGGTGTACATGACGGAATACGATCTGGTCGTCGTCGGCTCGGGGTTCTTCGGCCTCACCATCGCGGAGCGGGTGGCGGACGAACTCGGCAAGCGAGTCCTCGTCATCGATCGCCGCGACCACATCGGCGGCAACGCGTATAGCGAGGCCGACCCGGAGACGGGCATCGAGGTGCATCGCTACGGCGCGCATCTCTTCCACACTTCGAACCCCGGCGTGTGGGAGTACGTCAACCGCTTCACGTCGTTCACCGACTACGTGCACCGGGTGTACACCAATCATCGCGATGAGGTCTACCCGCTGCCCTTCAACCTCGGAACCATCAACCAATTCTTCCGTTCGGCGCATGGCCCGGACTCGGCGCGGGCGTTGATCGCAGAGCAGGCTGCGGAACTCGCCTCTGGCGAGGTGCGCAACCTCGAGGAGAAGGCGATCTCGCTCATCGGCCGCCCGCTCTACGAGGCCTTCGTGCGCGATTACACGGCCAAGCAGTGGCAGACCGATCCCACCGCCTTGCCCGCAGAAGTGATCAGCCGGCTTCCGGTCCGCTACACCTACGACAATCGATACTTCAACGACACCTGGGAGGGGCTGCCCACCGACGGCTACACGGCGTGGATCGAGCGCATGGCCGATCATCCAGGCATCGAGGTGCGTCTGTCCACCGACTTCTTCGACACCTCCCAGCCGATCAACAAGACCGAGTTGGCAGGCCGTGTACCGATCGTCTACACCGGCCCGATCGACCGCTACTTCGAGTATGCGAAGGGTGAGCTGGGATGGCGGACGCTCGATTTCGAACGCGAGGTCCTGCCGATCGGAGACTTCCAGGGAACGTCGGTCATGAACTACGCCGATCGTGAAGTGCCGTACACGCGCATCCACGAGTTCCGGCACTTCCATCCCGAACGCGAGTACCCCGCCGACAAGACCATCGTCATGCGCGAGTTCTCGCGCTTCGCGGAGCGCGGTGACGAGCCCTACTACCCGGTGAACACGCCCGACGATCGGGCGATGCTCATGGCGTATCGCGAGCTCGGGAAGCAGGAGGAGGCGGTGTACTTCGGCGGTCGTCTCGGCACGTACCAATACCTCGACATGCACATGGCGATCGGATCCGCGCTGTCCATGTACGAGAACAAGCTGAAGCCGGCCTTCGCGTGAACGACGATTCGGCCGCGACGTCAGCGCCCGCCGTCATCCAACGGGTCATCTTTCCCGAGCACGGCGATCCGCAGTCACTCCCGCTCTATCTCGATCCGGAGGTCTGGACCTTCGAACGAAGCGGAGACGACGCTGCGCTGCAGTTGGCGCGCGCCCGCGGATTCTCGCCCGATGATCAGGCGCGGTACGCGTTGCGTCTCACGAACAACAACGGGCTCTCCTGGCTGACAGGTCGGCGCTCCCTCCGCCTTCCGCCGGCGGCGACGGTCTCGCTCGCGAGCTACTTCAACGCGTTCCCCGCGAGCTACTGGGCGGCGTGGACTTCGCTGGAATCGGTACGGCTGCGCGTACGAACGGCAGGCGCCGGCCACATCATCGTCTTCCGTTCGAACGCACGCGGTGTCGTCCAGCGCGTCGACGGCATCGAGGTCTCCGGTGATGAGACGAGCGAGTTCGAACTCCCGCTCGAGTCCTATCTCGACGGCGGCTGGCTCTGGTTCGACCTCATCGCCGGCGACGAGTCGTTCGAGCTCATCCAGGCCGACTGGGTCGCGCCAGACGGTGCATCGCCGCGCAGCACCGGCACTGCGACCGTCTCCATCACGACGCTCAATCGCGGCGACTACTGCACGAAGCTCCTTCGCGAGATCGGTGATGACGCCGAGACCAGTGCTGTCCTCGACCGGGTGCTCGTCGTCGACCAGGGGTCGCAGCCGATCCGCGAGAACATCGGATACGCGGCTGCGGTCACGAGTCTCGACGGGCGACTGCGCCTGATCGAACAGCGAAACCTCGGCGGTTCCGGCGGGTTTTCGCGGGGCATGCACGAGACGATCCAGGCGGGCGAGTCGGAGTACATCATCCTGCTCGACGATGACGTGGAGATCGAGGCCGAGAGCCTCCGCCGTGCGGTGACCTTCGCGAACTGGTGTCGCACCCCGACGATCGTCGGCGGGCACATGCTGGACATGTACGACAAATCGAAGCTGCACGCCTACGCCGAGGGCATTAAGTGGTCTCCGTTCATCTGGGGTCCGTTCACCCCCTCGCGACACGACTTCGCCGATTCGAACCTGCGGCAGACTCCGTGGTTGCACCGCCGCTACGACGTCGACTACAACGGCTGGTGGATGTCGCTCATCCCCGTCGAGACGCTTCGCGAGATCGGTCTCTCGCTCCCGGTGTTCATCAAATGGGACGACGCCGAATACGCGCTTCGGGCGCGGGCACACGGGTATCCGACGGTAAGTCTGCCGGGAGCCGCGGTGTGGCACGTCTCTTGGGTAGACAAGGATGATTCGCACGATTGGCAGGCGTTCTTCCACGCACGGAACCGGCTGGTCGCGGCGCTGCTGCATTCCCCTCTGAAACGAGGCGGACAGCTCTGGAGAGCAAACTTGGCGGGCGACATCAAGAACCTCCTCACGATGGACTACTACACCGTGGCCATGCGGCACGCGGCCATCCGGAATGTGCTCGAGGGACCCGATCAGCTTCACGAGGACATGGTCGACCGCCTGCCGCGACTTCGCGCGTTGGGCAAGGAGTTCACCGAGTCCGCGACTCTCGTTCGGGCCACCGAGGTGCCGCATTTCCCGGCACGTGAGGTCGAATCGGTGGTCAGCGGGCGCGTCGAGACGGGCCCGCACGGGGCGAAACTCGGTATCTGGCTCTCGCGGCGGTTCCTGAAACACGCCTTCTCCAACCCTGCCGCTCCGGCGACCGAGCGACCGTTGACGCACCTGCCGTTCCAGGACGCGCGTTGGTTCGAGGTGCCCATGCACGACAGCGTGCTCATCTCGAACGCCGAGGGTTCGGGGGCGCGCTGGCACCTCCGGAATCCGAAGCTCTTCCGCACGATGCTCCGGGACGCGGTGCGGTTGAACCTCCGCTACCGTTCGAACTGGGCTTCCCTGAGTGCCCGCTATCGAGCGGCGCTTCCTGAGATCACCTCGCAGCAGGAATGGGCGAAGGTCTTCGTCGACCAGGATTGATGGTTCGCGACCGGGCGTCGCTGGAACCCCGAGATATGATCAGGCGTCGCTGGAGCATCGGCTCGTCGACGAACCCGGAGGATTGGTGCCGCCAGTGACAAGGTCAGGGCTGAGCGCGCGAGCGCGTACGGCGAGTCGTCGTCTCGCGACATGGGCGATGGTGAACGACCGCTGGGCGACGGTGCTGATGCTCGCGGTGTTCGCGGTGTTCATCCTGACCGGCATGACGACGTCGTCGATCGGCATCGCGCACCTCGCACAGGATCCGTCCAATCCGCTTGCCGTGCAGTTCGGCACGCCTCAGTGGATCCGCTCGGACGAGTACAACGTCGGCACCCCGATCGCCCTCTCGATCATGGAGACGGGGGGAGCGCCGACGTTGACCCCGCTGTCGACGCCGGCCGACCTCGCTCACCGGTTCTCCTCGGGTGGATTCTTCGAGACGGTCGTCTTCTACCCAGGGACCCTCCTGGCTGTCGGCGGCGTCCTTCCTCACCAGATGGTGTTCTCGCTGTACTGGTGGCTCCCGATGATCCTCCTCTTCCTTGGAATGCCGATCTTCGTCGAACGTGTTGGCGGGAGCCGTCGGATGGGGTGGTTGGCAGCGCTGCTCATCGCGCTCTCCCCGGCGGTCGCGTGGTGGTCGCTCGGGCCGCTGAACACCGTCGGCTACACCGTCGCCGGCTGCGCGGTCCTCAGCCTGGCGTTCGATCGATTCGTGGCACGCAACCTCGTTCGAGGAGTGCTGCTCGCTGTGCTCTCCGGGTTGCTCCTGACCGCGATTCCGACGGTCTACGCGCCATGGTCGATCGTCATCGGGGTCCCCATGCTCCTGGCGACGCTCTCCGCGATCGTGATCGCCGATGCGACGTGGCGAGCGCGCATCATCCCGGTCGTGATCTCGGGTGTGGTGGCGCTCGTGTTCGTCGCGGGCACGTTCATGGAGAACTCCGCGAGCGCCCAGGCGCTGCTCGGCACCGTATACCCCGGACAACGCCGGTCGGGTGCCACGGCGCAGCCGTTCGAGGTGTTGTTCTCAGCACCCGGGCTCGGAACGATGAACTCCTCGTCGACGATCATCTCGAATGCGAGCGAGGTCTCGACTGCGTTCACCATCACCGCGGTCTGGGCGTTCCTCCTCGTCATCGGATATCGGCGTTTCGGCGCTTGGCGTGCGAACGTCCCGCTCCTCGTGCTCTCAGCTGCGCTGGCGCTCTGGCTGTTCTGGTCGACGGTGAACCTCGGCTCAGTCGGCGAGATGATCCCGCTCCTGAATCTCGTGCCGCCGTACCGCACGGGCCAAGTCGTCGGAATCCTGGGGTCGATCGTCGTCGCGATCGTGCTCGCACGGGGCCCGGCTCAGGGGGACAAGTGGGTTGCGGCCCTGGCGGGGCTCTTCAGCGGCGCGGTGACGATGTTCGCCGTATCCCTGTTCCAGACGAATGCGATGCCCTCGATGCCCACCCTCATGGTCCTGCTGTCGGGGCTCGGCGTCGCAGCAGGCGTCTACGTCGTGACGGCATACCCGCGCAAGATCTGGCCGATCGTGTTCGTGGCGCTTCTCGCGCTCATGACGGTCGTGCGTTCACAGCCCGTGCTCTTCGGGCTCGCCGATCTCGCCGACTCCGAGACCGCGCAGCTCTTGCAGGAGCGAGGCGCTGAGGCACGGGAAGACGGGACCCTCTGGGCGTCGGACTCCTCGACGTTCGATTCGGTCGCATTGGCAAACGGCGTGCCGTCGCTCTCGGGCTTCCAGCGCACCGGCCCCGACGTCGAGAAATGGGAGCGGCTGGACCCCGATCACGAGTTCGAAGTCGCATGGAATCGCGCAGGCGGCTACGTGCCATTCATCTTCACGCCGGGCGAGCAGCTCAAGATCGAGACGAACGGCTTCGACGTCACCTACGTGTCGGTCGATCCGTGCGACCTCGCCGAACGCTTTCCCGAGCTCGGACACATCGCGTCGACGACGGAGCTCGACGCCGCCTGCCTGAGCGACAACGGAACCACCCAGTGGGCCGGCACGCAGATGCACCTCTACGAGGTCGTCCAGCCCTGACCATCGGGTACGACTGACGGCGGGCGGTGTCGCCGCCGGGCGCGACCCCCGCACGACGCAGCCGCACGGGCGGCCGTGTCGTGCGGGTGATCAGGCGCGGCTGACCGCGAGTGCCTGGATCTCGGGAAGCGTCTCGAGCAGCGCGACCACGCCGTCGACGTCGAGCCGTTCGGTGTTGTGTGAGGTGTAGGCCTCGTCGGGCGCATTCTCGCCTTCGCCTTCTTCGAAGTACGGCGTGTAGTCGAGCGAACGCGTGTCGAGCGGGACGCGGAAGTAGCCGCCGCGGTCTTCGGCGTGGGCGCGTTCCTCGGAGCTCAGGAGCGACTCGTACAGCTTCTCGCCGTGTCGCACTCCGATGACGTTCACCTCGGGATCGGCGACTCCAGCCACGCGGGCGACGGCCGAGAGGAGGGCTCCGACCGTTGAGGCGGGCGCCTTCCTGACGAACAGGTCGCCGGTGATCGCCTCGGTGAACGCGTACTTGACGAGGTCGACTGATTCGGCGAGGGACATGAGGAAACGCGTCATATTGGGGTCCGTGACGGTGAGCGGACGCCCGGAGCGGAGCTGTTCGAGGAAGAGAGGGATCACCGAGCCACGGGAGTACATCACGTTGCCGTACCGCGTCACGGAGATGACCGTGTCGGAATCCTGATTGGCGCGCGCGATCGACATCGCCGTCTTCTCCATGAGCGCCTTCGACATGCCCATCGCGTTGATCGGGTAGACGGCCTTGTCGGTGCTGAGGCAGACGACCGACTTCACGCCGGCATCGATCGAAGCGTGGAGCACGTTCGCGCTGCCCTGGATGTTCGTGGCCACCGCCTCGAGGGGGAAGAACTCACACGAGGGGACCTGCTTGAGCGCGGCGGCGTGGAAGACCAGGTCGGTGCCGCGGATCACCTGCCGCACGCTCTGCTCGTTGCGGACATCCCCGATGTGGAAGCGAAGTCGGGGGTCCGCGATCGCGTGGCGCATCGCATCCTGCTTCGCTTCGTCGCGACTGAAGATGCGCACCTCCGCCGCGCCTTCCGCGAGCAGCGATTTCGCCATGGTCGAGCCGAAGGACCCGGTTCCTCCCGTGATCGTGACGATGGAATCCGTGATCTGACTGCTCATGCCCTGCAATTCTGGTCGAGGTGGTGACGGGCCGGTTCGGCCTCCGTCATGTTATCCCACCGTGCGGAGATGCTCCTCGAAGGCGGCGACGGCTGCCTCTTCGGAGAAGGTGACGTCGGCGAACTCGCGCTGACGGTCCGCGATGGCGGCCCGTGCCGCGTCGTCGCTCGCGGCGATCAAGTAGGCCGCATCTGCGACTTCGCCGGGCCGGGTGACGAACGTGACGCCGGATTCGTCGCCGAGGACGCCATGCAGGCCCTCGAGGTCGGTGGAGACGACAGGCAGGCCCGCCGCCATGTACTGCAGCACCTTGTGTGGGATCGCGATATCGGTCACGAGGCCGGGCTCGAACGGATTGAGCCCGACATCGCCGACCGCGAGATACTCGGGCAGCACGGAGTACGGCACCACACCGGTGAAGATCACGTGGTGTTCGAGCGAGAGCTCCTCGACCGTTGCGCGTAGCGTTCCCTCGAGCTCGCCGCCGCCGACGAGGAGCAGCCGGACGGCGGGGTCGCGCGCGATGAGCGACGGAAGGGCGCGTATGACGGTGTCGAGACCAGAGAACGGGAAGAAGGTGCCCATGTACAGGAGTACGCGGTCGCTTGCGGAGAGGCCGAGTTCCGGCCGGATGTCGCTCTGCGCTTCGCGCTCGAAATGACTGAGGTCGACGGGGGCGATGTCGACACGAGTGGGCCCCGTGCGGCCCGACGCCTCGACGCAATACCGGGCCATGGCCGGATTGTTCGCCGAGAGCGAGTCGGCAGTGCGATACACGTGGCGTTCCGCGAGCTTGATCAGCGCGGTCACAGGGGTGTCTCGGATGCCGTGGGAGACGTCGAGCGCCCGGAACACGACCGGCACGTCATGACGTCGCGCGATGGACACGGTCTGCCATCCGGTGGTGGGTACGGCATAGAGGACGATCAGATCGTAGCCGCCGTGCACGATCTCCCGCCGCAGCGCGGGGAGGCCGAGAAGTGGTGCCAGGTACCGGTCAAGCGAACCGCCGCCCAACGTGGGAGGCGTGATGAGCCGGATCCGCGCTTCGGGGTGCACCCGGCCGGGGATGACGCGGATGGAGCTGCGCAGCGACCGTCGAGGCACTCGCGGGTGTTCGGGGAAATGGAAGAACGAGACGTCGTGACCGCGCAGCGAGAGGAGCTCCGGGAACTCGTGCATCTCGAAGATGACCTTCTCCGTGTAGTTCACCTCATGGATGAAGAGGATCTTCATCGCGCGAGCGCGGCTTCCCAGATCGAGATGGTGTTCACGGGCGCTCGACGCCGGGCACGACACGGATGCCCGCGCGCTGATGGTGGGTGCGTACCGTCGAGAGGATGAAGTTCACGGCACGACGCGAGGCGTCGGCGATCTCGTACTCCCACGGCGCCGCGCCCACGCCTTCGACGGCGCACTGGCTGAGCGTTACCGCGACGGCGTCGAGGACGCTGTCGGTGCCGACGCCGGTCGTGATCGTCACACCCGTGTCGATCGCTTCAGGACGCTCGATGGCATCGCGCAGGGACACCGCCGGGAACTGGAGGATCGCGGACTCCTCGCTGATGGTTCCGCTGTCCGACAAGACGAGACGCGCATGCTGTTGGAGGTGCACGTAGTCGTGGAAGCCGAACGGTGCATGGAAGACGAGGGGCGCCGTGAGCGAGGGATCCTGGGTCTCGAGGCGCTTCCGCGTGCGCGGGTGCGTGGAGACGAGCACCGGCAGCCCGTACGCGTCGGCGAGCGCGTTGAGGGCGGCGAGCAGCGAGGCGAGGCGCTCCGGGTCGTCGACGTTCTCCTCACGGTGAAGACTCACGAGGAAGTACCCGCCGTCGACGAGCTCCTCGCGCTCGAGGACGTCACTCGACTCGATGGCGGCGCTATTCGCATCGAGCACCTCGCGCATCGGCGAGCCCGTCAGCAGGATCCGAGATGGATGAATGCCTTCGGAGAGGAGGTTCCGGCGAGCGTGCTCCGTGTACACCAGATTGTAGTCGGAGACGTGGTCTACGAGCTTCCGGTTGACCTCTTCTGGCACGTTCTCGTCGAAGCATCGATTGCCGGCCTCGAGGTGGTACACGGGGATCTTCATACGACGTGCCATGAGCGCGGAGATGCAGCTGTTGGTGTCACCGAGCACGACGACCGCGTCCGGCCGTTCGGCGATGAGGACGCGCTCGACAGAGGCCAGGATCGATCCGAGCACGGCGCCGAGCGATGACACGTCGGCACCGAGGAAGTAGTCGGGCCGTCGGAGACCGAGATCCTCGAAGAAGACCTCGTTCAGTTCGTAGTCGTAGTTCTGGCCCGTGTGGACGAGGAGGTGTTCGGTCGTGGCGTCGAGGCGTTTGATCG
This sequence comes from Agromyces sp. CCNWLW203, assembly GCF_036576125.1. Taxonomy (NCBI): domain Bacteria; kingdom Bacillati; phylum Actinomycetota; class Actinomycetes; order Micrococcales; family Microbacteriaceae; genus Agromyces; species Agromyces sp. CCNWLW203. The sequence continues at coordinate 103,476 of NZ_JAZHYX010000007.1, forward strand.
TCGCGGCGAGTCGAATGATCTCGGGTCGCGTTCCGACGACGGTCATGACTTTCAGGCGACTACTCATGCGGGGATGGCTTTCGGGTAGGTGTCGGGGTCTGCGGGGTCGTAGATCTCGTTGATCCAGAAACTCGTGTACAACTCGTCGGTTCCCGTGTTCGTGATGTTGTGGGACCAGAAGGTCGGCATGTCCACGGCGACCGGCTCATCGCCGTTGACTCGAAGCCGGACGATCTCGTCGGAGAACAGCCGTTGGAGCCGTATGACGGCGGAGCCGCGTACGACGGTGAACCGTTCGATCTTGCGTGCGTGATAGTGATCGCCGCGTGTCACGCCCGGATGCGTCGTCGAGAACGACGACTGGCCTGCGCCGCCGTGCGCCCTCGTGATCTCGAAGAACGAGCCACGGGCGTCGGCGTTCCTCGTCAGGGGGATGACCTGCCGCACGCCGAAGCTGTATGAGCGGTAGGTGTTGAACAGATCGCGCTGGAACGACGTGTCGAGCGCGGGGATCTCGCCGCGCGAGTACTGCTCGGCGAATCGCGCGAGTTCGGAGAGCACGTTCGAGACCGACATGGGAACCGTGCGCCCCTCGACATCGCCCGTGCCCAACAGGGCGGCCGCGGCAGCCTGGGCATGCAGGAGCGGTACTTCTCGGTCGATTTCGACGGTGGGTGACTCGCCGTGCGAGAGGAGGTCGCAGAAGGTCGCGACGAAGGAGTTGTAGAACGGGCGACCGTGCTCGCCGAAGATGTTCGGCAGCCGGACGTCGATGAATTCGACTCCGATCTCGGCGCACACGTCGCTGAGGATGCCGGCTGCCCGGCGCTTCGCTTCGCCATAGACGTTTCCGAGGCCCGCCTGGATCGAGTTGGCGAAGACGACGACGGGGGGTGGCTGATCGGCGAGTCGTAGCGCCGCTGCGATCTGGCGAGCGAATAGCTCGTTGCCGTCGTCGACCTCCGAATCGCTGCCCCGGTTGACACCGGCGAGGTGGATCAGGCGGTCCGCTCCGTCCAGCGCGGACACGGTCGCCGAAGGCGAGTTGAGGTCTCCGAGGCGAACGGGGGTGGACGAGGACCCGAGGCCCTCGATCGCGCAGCGCGTATGCCAGCCCAGGAATCCGTTGGCTCCGGAGACGGCGATCCGTGACATGACTTCGCTTTCTGCTCGATCGGATGGGCGCGATCAGCGTTTCGGCGGTGGCTCGTTCGCCCTCCGAGATCCTATCTCAGGGCGCTTGCTAGGATCGGTTCGTGCCAGACGCCCTCGACCGAACTCTCATCGTCATGCCGGCGTTCAACGAAGAGGCATCCGTGGGTCGCACTGTAGGTGAGGTCCTCCGCGAACTTCCCGGCGTCCACGTCCTCGTCGTCGACGATGGCTCGTCTGACTCCACTGCAGAAGTGGCGACGGCCGCGGGTGCGCGAGTCCTGAGGCTGCCGTTCAACCTCGGTGTCGGCGGTGCGATGCGTGCCGGATTCCGGTACGCCGTCGCGAACGGCTACTCGATCGCCGTGCAGATCGACGCCGACGGCCAACACGACCCGGCGGGGGTACCCGCACTGCTCGACAAGCTCGCCGAGGCGGACGTGGTTCTCGGCGCCCGCTTCGCCGGCGAAGGCGATTACCAATCGGCCGGTCCGCGCTGGTGGGCGATGAAACTGCTCGCAACGTCCTTGAGTCGGCTCGCAGGCACTCGGCTGACCGACACCACCTCGGGATTCCGCGCCTCCGGACCGAAGGCCCTCGTACTCTTCGCCGAGCACTATCCCGCCGAATACCTCGGCGATACCATCGAGGCCCTCGTGATCGCGCTCCGCGCGGGTTGCGTGGTACGGCAGGTGCCGACGGCGATGCGGGAACGCGCGGCCGGTGTGCCGTCGCACAACCCGTTCAAGTCAGCGGTCTACCTCGGGCGTGCGATGCTCGCCATGGTCTTCGCCCTCATGCGCCCGGCGTCGACGTTCAGAACGGGAGTATCCGAATAGTGAGTGTCACGAGTTACATCTTCGGCATTCTCGCCGCGCTGGGCACCCTCGTCGTCGTCGTCGAGATGCTCAGGCGGCGCAGGCTGCGGGAACGGCACGCCTTCTGGTGGCTGCTCGCAGGGGTGCTCGCACTCATCGTGGGCATCTTTCCCATCACCCTCGACTGGGCCGCGCAGGCGATCGGCATCGCGGTGCCGGTCAATCTCGTGTTCTTCGTGAGTATTGCGATCCTGTTCCTGGTCTGCATCCAGGCGAGTGCCGAGCTGACGACGCTCGAGAGCAAGACCCGGGTGCTTGCCGAGCAGTCCGCGCTCCAGGACCTGCGAATCCGGGCTCTGGAGGAAGAACTGCTCGGGCGTGAGGCGCCCTAGCGGAGCCTGAGAGGGGGGGAGCGCGCCGCGTGCGGCGGCATTACTCCCGAGGAGTCAGAATCGTGATCACCGATGACGACGAGAGCACGACCCGGATGTCGGGGAAATACACCGCCTTCGCCACGCCCGCGACGATCTTCGCGAGCACACCAGCGGTGAGGGCGTGGATGCCGTGGATGGGCGACACTGCGAATCCGCGGCGCTTCGTGGCTCGAAGCGCGATCACGTCGAAGCCGACGGTGTCAGCGTAGTAGCCCATCTTGAGGGCGCCGATCGCGTTCACGTGCGTGACGTCTCCGTACTGGAACGGATTGCCGATCCATGAGTCGACGTTCGGATAGCGGAGCATGAGCACCCCACCCGGTCGGAGTTTTGCCCTGAGTGCGCGGAGGAAGTCGATGCTCGCTTCCGGCGCGATGTGTTCGAAGACATCGAAGGCGAAGACCGCATCGAACGATCCATTCGGGACGTCAGCCAGCCGATCGCTCGGGTACGCGCTGAATCCTGCGGCGTTGGCGGCGTCGACCAGCTCGGGGAGCAGCTCGACGCCCGTGACATCCCAGCCCTGACGTCGGCAGAAGGCGAGGAATGCGCCGTTGCCGAATCCGATCTCGAGGACACGGCCGACCGAGTTCCGCCTCACGACGTCGCGTACCTCACGCGAGTAATAGTCGGTGTCTCCGCGCGACAAGTGGCCGAAGGTCTCGGTGGTCCAACCCTTCCAATCCGCGTAGCCTTCTGCGGCGTCATCCGGTGACATCGGTCTCCGATCCTGAGGTGGTTCGAGCCTACTTCGACCGGCCCCGTCGTGCGCCATGGATCAGCCCGACGGCGTGGACGGCGAGGCCGCAGGCGGGACCGACGAGGAGCGCCACGATCGTGCGTGTCTCCAACGGAAGCGGTGCGAGCAGGCAGAGGAGCGTCGTGAGGGCGGCGACCACCCATCCCCCGGTGTACAGGCCGTGCATCGAGAGGGCGAGTGCGGCGGGGGCGGTCACGCACAGCGCGCCGACGAGTGCCGACGACAGGGCGAGCACTGCGATGAGTCCGCCGGACGGAACCGGTTCGCCCGGGAAGAGGATCTCGAATACGGCCGGTCCGAGCCACCATCCCAGCCCGGCTATCACGAGGCCGGCGACGACGACCGCTGTCTCGATCGCGAGCAGTAGACGCCAACGATCGCTCCGCTCCTTGAACAGGACGACGAGGAAGCTCTGGAGGGCCATGCCGACCACGATGAGCGGCGCGCGGACGAGCGTGGAGAGGAGGATCAGCACGCCGAGCTCGACCTCGGGCGCGTTCGGCGACGTCAGGCCGAGCAGGAGAGGGAATCCGCTGACCAGCGCACCCATCGAGATCGAGGCGACGATGGTCCGTGCGGAGTTCCACGTCAGGTCGCGATACGTGACATCGAGATGCGTGCGGCCGACGAGGGAACGTCGAATCGACAGCCAGATCACGACGAATGTGATGAGGAATGGCAACGAGATCGCCCACGCCAGCATGACCGGATCGTGCGTGAAGAGCAACGTGACGGCGATGAGCACGAGGCGTATGGTGCCGTCGAGCGCGATGCACCAGGCGACGGCCGTCCACGCCGCGACGCCGTACAGCGTGCCGGAGAGCACCGCGACCAGCGTGTACGAGGCTGACGCGACGGCGAGCGGCGGGACCATCGCCCAACCCAGCCCGGGGAACAGGCTCTCGGCCCAGAGGAACGCGGACGCGATGACGACGACGCCGACGAGCCCGGCGGCGATGAGCGCAAACCGTCCGGCGTGTGCGGCACGGTCGACGCGCGGCGCGCCGGCGGGGCGGGTGGCCCTGGTGATCTCCTGCTGCACCCCGGACAGGCCGGCGACCACGAGGAAGACGAACGACCAGAAGAGTGCGAATGTCGTGTACTCGCCGACGCCGACGACCCGGGGGACGAGCCAGGTGATGGCATATCCGGCGATGCCGATGACGACGGTCGCCACCAGGACCCGGGTGAAACCGGCACCATGATCGGAGGGGGGAGCGGTGAACTCCTCGACGCTCGTCATCGCGTGCGGGCCAGTCCGGGTGCGGGGGCGTCGAGGTATGCGGGCCAGATGATCACCGACCGAGTCTAGGCGTTCGCCGGGGCGATCCGGGCGGGGGAGTGTGCGCGACCGGGGTGGAGGAGTTGAGACAATGAACGATGTGACTCCTTCGCCGACCAACGCATCCCTTCGCCCTCGCGTGGCCATCGCCCTGCTGACGTTGTATCCAGGGGGTCATGGGGGCGGCGAGGTGTACGCCAAGGAGACGGTCGCGCGACTCGCGCGCGACCCCCGGGTCGATGTGCGTGTGCATCTGCCTCGCAACGCCGCAGGCTGGAATGGCGGCGTAGCGGAAGAGCTCGCTCCCGTCACCTCGAGCGCCTCGGGTCTGCGACGACTCCTCGGCATGGCGCGTGTCGTGCTCCAGTCGTCTGCGCTTCGGCGATCGATGCGCGGAGCGAGCATCGTGCACTATCCGTTGACGGTACCGATCCCGTCATCGCTCCGCTCGCAGACGAGTATCGTCTCCATCGCCGACACCCAGCACCTCGACCTCCCCGAACTCTTCCACCCGTTCGAGCGGCTGTTCCGCAGATTCGCCTACGACCGTGCGGCGCGACGCGCCGACGCCGTCGTGACGATCAGCGAGTTCACCAAGGCGCGTCTCGTGCACCATCTCGGAATCGCTCCAGACCGGATCACCGTCGCGCACCTCGGCTACGACCCCGTCGATTTCGCACCGAACCTCGGCGAACGCGGGGACTTCCTCTTCTACCCCGCGCGCGCGTGGCGCCACAAGAACCACGAGCGACTCTTCGCTGCGTTCGCGCTCGTGCGGGAGCGGCATCCTGACATGCGGCTCGTGCTCAGCGGTGGCGACCTCGACAAGCTCGGTGATCTGCCGCAAGGAGTGGAGTGGGCCGGTCACGTCTCACGGGAGGAACTCGGCGTACTGTATCGCAGCGCGGCGGCGCTTGTGTTCCCGAGCCTGTACGAAGGGTTCGGGCTGCCGCCCCTCGAGGCCATGGCAGCAGGGTGCCCGGTCGCGGCGTCGGCATCCGGATCAATTCCGGAGATATGCGCAGACGCCGCCGTGTACTTCGATCCGGAAGACCCGACGTCGATCGCCGACGGCGTCGATGAAGCACTTCGACTCGGTTCGGAGCTCGGCGCACGTGGTGTCGAGCGAGCCGCGACCTTCACTTGGGAGCACTGCAGCGACGTGCACCGTGCACTGTACGAACGCCTCGCCCGTTCCACGCACGAGGCCACGCCGGCCGGTTAACTCCCGGTCGGGAGATCGATTCGCGCGAGTTCGAGGTCGTGACGAACCATCCGGCGCACGAGTTCGTCGAATCCGACAGTCGGCCTCCACCCGAGTTTGCGGGCGATCCTGGCGGGATCCCCTCGCAGCTCGGCCGCATCGGTCGGTCGGATGAACCGGGGGTCGGTCTCGACGAAGGGACGCCAATCGCCGATGCCCGCTTCGTCGAAGGCGACGTTGAGGAAGTCCTCGATCGAGTGCGAGGTCCCGGTGGCCACGACGTAGTCATCTGGTCGGTCCGCTTCGGCGATGCGGACGAGCGCGTCGACATAGTCGGGTGCCCACCCCCAGTCGCGTCGAACGGACAGGTCACCGAGCACGAGTCGGTCCTGTGTGCCTGCTGCGATCGCGGCGGCCGAATACGTGATCTTGCGAGTCACGAAGCCGACCGGCCGCCGTGGCGACTCGTGGTTGTAGAGAATCGCGGATGCGGCGTGCAGGCCGCGACGCCGATAGACGTCGACGAGGTGGGCAGCATAGGACTTTGCCGCCCCGTAGGGGTTGATAGGAGCGATCGGGGTCCGCTCGTCCTGCGGGACCACCGCCGTGCCGGCGAAGATCTCGGCGCTCGAGGCCTGCACGACTCGAACGTCGCCGGCACCCGCCTCACGGAGCCGCCAAGCGGCTTCGAGGATGACACCGACGGCGGTGCCGGTGACGGCGGACGTGGCGAGTGGATCTGACCACGAGGCCGCGACCGAGCTGATCCCGCCGAGGTTGTAGATGATCTGGGGTGCGGCCGCGTCGATCGCCCGGTGCAGTGTCGCCGGGTCAGCGAGGTCCCCGACGTGCTCGACGACTGCGGCGGGGATCGCCGTGGTCTCGGGCTCGGTCTGACGGCGAACCAGGGCGTGGACCTCGACGCCGTCGGCGAGGAGGCGCTCGACGAGGTAGCTGCCATCCTGCCCGGTCGCGCCGGTGACGAATGCGCGAACCATGATGTCAGCGGGCTCGGGACTGCTCGGCCAGATCGGATTCGACCATCATGGTGACGAGTTGCTCGAAGGTGACCGTCGGCTTCCACCCGAGCGTCTCGCGAGCCTTGGTGGAGTCTCCGATCAGCAGATCGACCTCGGCCGGGCGCATGAACTGCGGATCCTGTCGCACGTAGGGAGTCCAGTCGTCGATGCCTCCGGCGGCGAATGCGACATCGAGCAGTTCGCCGATCGAGTGGGTCTCCCCGGTTGAGATGACGAAGTCATCGCCCACCGGCTGCTGCAGCATGAGCCACATCGCCTCGACGTAGTCGCCAGCGAAGCCCCAGTCCCGCTTGGCATCGAGGTTGCCCATCACGAGTTCCTGCTGCAGGCCGAGCTTGATTCGAGCGACGGCCTGCGAGACCTTGCGAGTGACGAACTCTGGTCCGCGCCGCGGCGATTCGTGGTTGAAAAGCACGCCGCTGGAGGCGTGCATGCCGTACGACTCACGGTAGTTGATGGTCATGTAATGCCCGTAGGTCTTCGCGACGCCGTAGGGAGACCGCGGCCAGAGCAGAGTGGACTCGCTCTGGGGGACGTGCTGCACCTTTCCGAACATCTCGGATGAGGAGGCTTGGTAGAAGCGCACGCGTTCGATGTCGTCACCCGCGTAGAGCCTGGTGGCTTCGAGGATGTTCAGCACTCCCTTGCCGGTGACGTCGGTCGTCAGAGCGGCGTTCTCCCAGGAGTATGCGACGAAGGAGATCGCACCGAGATTGTAGACCTCGTCGGGCTGCGCGATCGACAGCACCCGTACGAGGCTCGACACATCAGTCAGGTCTCCGGTCAGCAGCGTGACGCCGGGAACCGTGGATCGAACGAGATCGAGCTTCGGGTTGTTCTGTCCTCGGATGAGCCCGAAGACCTCGTACCCCTTGGCGAGGAGGAGCTCGGCCAAGTACAAGCCGTCCTGGCCGGTGATTCCTGTGACGAGTGCGCGTGGCATTCTCGCTCCTTCTGTTCTGGTGGGGTGTTGGTGCTCGGGCTTCGGGCTGCAGACCACTCCGACGTCGGCCTCCGCGGTCCCGACGGTCACTCTATCAACGTGGTCGGACCGGGGTGGGGTGCTTCAGGCAGTGGGATCGCTCGCCGACGGCAGGGGCACGGACCCGCGCCGCTCAGCAGCGTCGATGGGCGGTGCCGGCTGGGCGACGGGTTCGCTCGACCTTGATCGTGCCTTCGGCCACCGCCTCTCGAAGAAGCGGTTCATCGCCTCACGCGCGGGAGTCTCGAACCATTTCCAGGTGACCCACGACGCCGCGTAGACACCGACGAGCGCGCCGACGGCGTACACCGGAAGCCAATCGCTGCGAATCGAAGGGTAGAAGTACAGCATCATGAACCCGTACGCGAAGAGTGGGAAGTGCAGCATGTACAGGGAGTACGACGCGTAACCCGCCACTTGGAAACTTCGGGTCGAGAACAGTCGGACGATCGGTCCACGGGGGGCGGCGAGCGCCCAGACCCAGACGAGGAGGAGCACGGTGATGTAGTCGACGAATCCCGTGTAGCAGGCCACGATGACGAGTATCGGAGCGAGGACCTGCACCGAGTAGGCGAGGGGGAGCCACCGCTTGGGGCGCCCGGCGATGCGGAGCAGCATGCCCGCCGTGAACGTCAGGAGCAGATCGACCAGCCACCGGTACGGAAATTCGATGACGGAGACGTCGATGAAGATGGCGAGGCCGATCGCGGGGACGAGGCACAGCACGCGAGCGGCCGACTGCGGGATGCGGGCGGCGAGGAGGATGGCGAGCAGAATGGGGAACGCGACATACGCCGCCATCTCCGCGGGGAGGGACCATGCAGGGTTGTTCCAGCCGTACGTCACGTGCGCGCCGTCGAGTCCCGACACCATGAAGGCGCTCTTGAACCAACCGCCGGCCGAGTACCAATCAGGAATCGGGGCGCCCCAGTTGCCGTTCGCGCTCATTCCCCACCAGATGGCAGGCGTGACGAGAATCAGGCTCAGGACGTTCACGGGCCAGAGCCGGGCGTATCGCCTCCAGAGGAAGCGGATCGGCGGACGCGGCCCTGCCAGCAACCGCGGCGAACCGTAGTTGTGCCAGATGATGTAGCCCGAGAGGATGAAGAAGAGGGGCACGCCGTACGAGCCGACGCCGAGGACAGGTTCCAAGACACGCAATCCCGGCCAGGCCTCGTAGAGCGTCGCCTGGAAATGGAAGAGGACGACCCACGCGGCACCGACGATCCTGAGCCCCGTCAAGGCGGGGATCGGCTCCGGTCGACCGCCAGCTTCTCCGCTCACGATGCCTTCGTCAGGTCGCTTGGCCGGCAATTGCGCGCCGGTGTTCCGCTGGGTGGTGGTCATCCTCGTACAATCGTTCCGATGGGTGGGTAGCCTGACGTAGCTTACCGTCCGGGCGGCGACGCGGTCGCCGGTACCGGGCCAGTCGCGGATCGGCAGGTGACAGAGAGTGTTCGCGGTCAGACCCGAGCTCGCTCGAGCGCGTCCCGCCAGCTCATATCCCGCGCCGCCTTCACCGCGCACACCACGAGCAGCATCCAACCGCCCTCCACGAGCGCGAAGCTCTCGGCGAACGAGGTCACCGCGATCGCGACGAGCATGAGGGCCGGCCAGACATACACCACGCTCCGCCGGGTCGAGGCGAGCAGCCATGCGCGCACCAGGGCGACCCCGAGCAGGGCGACGAAGAGCAGGGCTCCGATCACGCCGACCTGGAAGTAGGCGTCGATGTACGCGTTCAGACCGGAGCCGTGGGCCCGGCCTGTCGCGAGTTCGATCCACGTGTACGGGGGCGCGTCGGGCCACGGTCCAACCCAGCCCCAGCCCTGCAACGGGTTGAGGTTCAGATAGCGCGACATCTCGCGCCAGAGCTCGAGGCGAACGTCGAACTCGTCGCGCGCATCGATGAGCTCGATGATGCGGATGCGGAAGATCCAGGCTGTGACGATCGCTACGACGCCGGTGACGAGCAACGCGATCTGCCACCGCCACCTGGTAGGCGCCGAGGCCCGGCGGAGTCCGTACAGCGCGAGAAGTGCCACGAGCGCCGCGCCGAGGGCGAACCAGGTCGTGGGCGACCCGGAGAGCACGAGGCACAAGCCGGCGAGCGTGAGCGACAGGACGGCGCGGGTGCGTTGCACGATCTTCATTCGCCATTCCACGAGGAACGTGAGCAGCGCGATGAGGGCGACGAAGCCCAGCATGTTGCGCGAACCGAAGATGCCCTGGATCGGCCCCAGCTGGGCGATGGCGCCCTGGATGCCGAGCACGCGGATCGGCACGTCGAGGATGATGCCCGACAGCACTTCGAGCGCGAGCGAGGCACCGAGCAGGGCACGCATCACGTCGCCGAACGCCCGCACGATCTGGATGGTGTCGCGCATCAGCGCGATGTACACGCCGATGAAGGCGAACGCGATGAGGTAGCCGACGCGAGCGACCGCCGTCAGCGCAGGGAGGCTGCTCCAGAGCACCGAGGCCGCGCACCAGCCGATGAACACGAGGATCGTGAGAGGCAGGATGCCGTACCACTCGACGGCGCGCCAGCGCGCGACGAGTGACAGGGCGCAGAGCACGACGAGTCCGGCGATGGCGGCGATGAGACCCGCCGTGCCGATGATGCTGCGCACGGCATGCGTCGAGAACGCGAGTCCCACCGCGAGCAGCGTCAGGGCCTGGGCGAAGCGTGCAGAACCGGCGAACGCGCGGAGCGCGACGCTCAAGCTCATCGAGCGACCCCGGGTGGCGGCATCCGCGATGCCGGCACCGGCACGGGCTCGGCAGGCAGCGGTTCGTGCTCCCACTGGCGGCGCTTGGTCGACCAGGCGATCGCGATGAGCAGGAGCCATCCGCTCTCGATCAGGAGCCGACTCTCGGCGAAGCTCTGCCCGATGAGTGCGACGAGCAGGAGGAGCGGCACGAGCGCTGCCGCGGAATGGGGGAGCGGGCGCCCCGCGGCATCCATCGGCCGGTCGACGGCGAGGAACCACGAGCGCCAGAGTGCGCCGATCACGATCGAGGCGAACGCGATCACCCCGATGATGCCGAGTTGCATCCAGACGTCGAGCCAGGCGTTGTGCGCCTGCAGATACGTGACGCCCTTGCGCACGGCCAGCCCCTCGAAGGGCTCGACCCACGGCACCCAGTAGCCCACCCAGCCCCACCCGAACCACGGCCGTTCGGACGCGAGTCCGATGACCGAGTTCCAGATGTCGAACCGGCCGGTGAGGTCTTCGCTCTTGCCGAAGAGGTCGAGGAGTCGGTCCCACAGACCGATCAGCAGGGCGACGGATGTCACGAGCGCCGCGCCGGCCGTCCAGTACACGCCGCGGCGACGGTCGGGTCCGACCCTTCGAGCCCAGAGCGCGAAGCCGAGGGCGACGAGCACGATGACTGCGACGAGGATGACGGTCGCCGACCGGGTGAGTGCGAAGACGACGCCGGCGACGACGATCCAGGTGATGCCCGAGGCGCGCCGTACGCTGCCGGCCGCGAGCATGGCGCCGAACACGATGAGGCCGAGCAGGGCCGCCATCGCGAGCAGGTTGCGGCTCGCGACGATGCCCTCGATCGGCCCCCCGTCGAAGAGCAGGCCGCGCGACCAGTAGAAGGCCATCGGCAGCTTCTCGCCGGTGACCTCGAAATCGGGGAAGTTCGGCAGCACCGGCCCGCCGACGAAGATCGCGACCCAGAGCTCGAAGGCGAGGGACAGGCCGAGCACCCACTTGAGCGCGCCGCCGAGACAGCGCACGATCTGGGTCCAGTTCAGGCACAGCACGAGGGCGACGGCGGTGAAGGTCGTCGCGAGGGTGATGGCCACACCGAGAGCGGATGCCCCGGGGTAGAACGACCACGCGATCGAGGCCGTCGCGAGCAATACGAAGACGAGGGTCGACTTCGGCACGCGGCGCCAGATCCACGTCGGCCTGACCTGCACGACCAAGGCGATGGCGCCGATCAGCACGACGGCCGCGATGATGCCGAACCCCCACCAGCCGAGGAGATTGCGCCAGAACTGGCCCGCGAGCACCGTGAACAACGCGAACGTCGCGTACGCCGTGATCCAGCGTCGTCGATCGATGCTCATGGGGTACAGGCTATCGCGGGCGTCGTTGCGAACAGATGACAGATGTCGATGCACCGGAGACCGGTCCCGAAGAACATCTCGACGCGCGTTGGTAGCTTTGAGGCACACCGTCGAGAGGACCTCCCGAGCATGTTCGTAGCCATCGGCAACACCCCGCGCGACTACGCGTGGGGCTCCACGACGGCGATCGCGACGTTCCGCGGGTCCGCGGCATCCGGTGCGCCCGAGGCCGAGCTGTGGCTCGGCGCCCACCCGGGTTCTCCGGCGAAGGTGCTCGACGCGTCATCCGTCGGTCATGCCGACCTCGCATCGTGGATCGAGGCCGCCCCCGAGCAGGCGCTCGGCGCCGAACTCGCCGCACAGGGCGCACGACTGCCGTTTCTCTTGAAGGTGCTGGCTGCGGCCGCGCCCCTGTCGCTTCAGGCGCACCCCACGCCCGAGCAGGCGCGCGCCGGGTTCGCCCGCGAAGAGGCCGACGGCGTGCCGCTCACGGCATACGACCGCAACTTCAAGGACGAGTTCCACAAGCCAGAGCTCATCGTCGCCGTGAGCGACACCTTCGACGCGCTCTCGGGCTTCCGCCCGCTGGAAGAGGTGCGCGGCGTACTCGAGGTGCTTCGGGCAGCGGATGCCGCGGCGCCCGAGCCCGACCCGGGAGCCCTCGACCTGCTCGAATCCCACCTGTCGGGAGAACAGCCACTTCGTGACACCGTCGAATGGCTGTTGCGCGACGGCCGTGGCGGCGACACCGGCGAAGCATCGTGGGTGGTCGATCGGGTCACGGCGCTCGCCGCATCGCGTACGGCTCTCGACTCGCCCTTTGCGCTCTCGCTCGAGACCGTCGGCGAGCTCGCCGAGTCGTACCCCGGCGATCCGGGGGTCGTCATCTCGCTGCTGCTCAACCGTGTGCGCCTCGTGCGCGGCGAGGCGCTCTACCTCGCCGCCGGCAACATCCACGCCTACCTCGACGGCCTCGGCATCGAGCTCATGGCCGCGAGCGACAACGTGCTGCGGGGCGGTCTCACGCCGAAGCACATCGATGTCACCGAGCTCCTCGACGTGCTCGACTTCACGCCGATCGCTGCGCCGTACCTCGCGCCGGTCGAGATGTCGCCAGGGGTCGCGGTCTTCCGTCCCGACGTGCCCGACTTCGAGTTGTACCGCGTTGAGCCGAGAGGCGGCGGAATCGGAACCGCGCATGTCGCGCTCACCGGGCCGGCGATCGTGGTCGTCGAAGGCGACGGCGTCACGATCGGCGGGAGCTCAGGAGCATCCGTCGCACTCGGTCGCGGAGAATCCGCGTACATCACGCCCGACGAAGGCGAACTCGACGTCTCGGGCCCCGGAGTCGCCTGGATCGCGACGACGGGGACTTCCTCTCCCTGAACTCGTCGACGAGGCGCCGTCTACGAGGCGACCCGCATGCCGAAGAGCCGGCGATAGGCGGTCGGCGTCGTCTGCAGCACCTTCACGAAGTGGTGCCGCATGACGGCGGCGGCGCCGAAGCCCGTGTCGCGGGCGATCTCCTCGAGCGTGTACGAGGTCTCCTCGAGCAGCTGCTGAGCGCGCAGCAGCCGCTGGCGGTTGAGCCACGCGTTCGGCGTCGTGCCGGTCTCGGCCCGGAACCGGCGTGCGAAGGTGCGCGGCGACATGAGGGCCTTGCGAGCGAGGAGGTCGACCGTGAGGTCTTCGTCGAGGTGCTCGACCATCCACTCGGTGATCTTGGCGAACGAGTCGCTCCGGCACTCCGCGACCGGGGTCTGGATGAACTGGGACTGACCGCCGTCGCGCTGCGGCGGCACGACCATGCGCCGCGCGATCATGTTGGCGGCACTCGCGCCGAGTTCGGTGCGCACGATGTGGAGGGCCGCGTCGATGCCGGCGGCGGTGCCCGCGCCCGTGACGACCTTGTCGTCCTGCACGAAGAGCACGTCGGCGTCGACGTCGGCCTTCGGGAACATCGCGGCGAGCCGCTCCGTGTACATCCAGTGCGTCGTGGCGCGGCGGCCGTCGAGGACGCCGGCCCGCCCGAGCGTGAAGGCCCCGGAGCATACGGAGAGCACCCAGGCGCCGCGTGCGACGGCGTCGCGGAGCACCTCGGAGACCCGTTCGTCGACGGGCTCGTCGATGAGCGCGGCCGGCACGGCGACGAGGTCGGCGGTGCGGGCGAAGTCGAGGCCCTCGTGCACGATGATGTCGAAGCCGAGCTTCGTGGGGATGGGACCGGGGTCGGCCGCGACGACGTGGAAGTCGAAGGTCGGGCCGCCGGTGTCGCTGCGGTCGATGCCGAACACCTCGCAGAGCACGCCGAACTCGAACGGCGCCATCTGCGGCAGGGCGACGCAGGCGATGGTCTTGAGCACGGCGGCCTCCATTGGCAGGAATCGATCGTTTGATGTCCACTCTGCCACTTCCGGCAGGATCTCTCAAGTCATAGATTTACTGCCATGACCACGATCATCTTCCTCGTCCTCGCGGGACTCGCCATCTGGGGCGTGCTCGCCACCGTGCTCCGCCTCGACACGGATGGCTACGGTCGTCCCGAGATCCGCGACCGCACCCGTCACGCCGAGCACCAGCCCACGCGCACCGCCTAAGCAGCTGATCGCTGGGAACGCGGTCGACCTCGCGACCCGGATACGATCGACTCCGGCGGGGAGGCACCCTGCCGGAAGGTGGGAACATGAGCTGGCTGGTCACCGGGGGAGCGGGCTACATCGGCGCGCACGTCGTGCGCGCATTCGAGGCCCAGGGCATCGGGGCGGTCGTGCTCGACGACCTGTCCTCGGGAAAGACCGACTTCGTTCCCAACGGGACTCCGTTCGTCCACGGCAGCATCCTCGACGGCGCCGCGATCGAGCGCACCATCGAAGAGCACGGGGTCACGGGCGTCGTGCACCTCGCCGGCTTCAAGTACGCGGGGGTCTCGGTCGAGCGCCCGCTGCACACCTACCGTCAGAACGTGACCGGCACCACGACGCTGCTCGCGGCGATGGAATCGAAGGGCGTCGATCGCGTCGTCTTCTCGTCGAGTGCGGCCGTCTACGGCACGCCCGACGTCGACCTCGTGACCGAGGCGACGGCCAAGCACCCCGAGTCGCCGTACGGCGAGTCCAAGCTCATCGGCGAGTGGCTGCTGGCCGACCAGGCGAAGGCCGCGGGCCTGCGCCACACGAGCCTGCGCTACTTCAACGTCGTCGGCTCCGGCACGCCCGAGGTCTACGACGTGAGCCCGCACAACCTCTTCCCGCTCGTCTTCGACGCGCTGCTTGCCGGGCGTACACCGCGCATCAACGGCGGCGACTACCCGACCCCTGACGGCACCTGCGTCCGCGACTACATCCATGTCGCCGATCTCGCAGCGGCCCACGTCGTCGCAGCGCGTCGCCTCGACGCCGGTGACCCCCTCGAGCCCGTCTACAACCTCGGCTCCGGTGACGGCGTCTCGGTCGGCGAGATCATGAGCGCCGTCGCCGAGGTGACGGGCATCGCGTTCACGCCCGAGGTCGGGCCGCGCCGCGGCGGTGACCCCGCCCGCATCGTCGCCTCGGGTGAACTGGCCGCTCGCGACCTCGACTGGCGGATGCGGCACACGCTCACCGCGATGGTCGAGAGTGCATGGCAGGCTCGCCGCGCGGCATCCGATTCATAACGTCTGCTCAACGTCCCGGCGTGTCGAGACGGTCATCAAGCCTCGACGGCTGCATGAGGGTTTACGATCTGCGACTTGACTCACGGGAATTACACCGGTGTAATTGGTCGTGACACACCCTCTGGGTGGTCGGTACAACTGGGTGGGAGACGATATGAGCAATCCTGAATATCGTTCTGGAGTACCTGACGATTGGTTCATCGATCCTGTCAGGCTGGGCGTTCCGGGGGTTCGCGCGGTATCAGACGATGACAATCCGTTGGCCTGGCAGAGCGACGCGCTGTGCGCGCAAACCGATCCCGAGGCGTTCTTCCCCGAAAAGGGCGGATCGACGCGGGACGCGAAGAAGATCTGCACCGGATGCGAGGTGCGCAATCAGTGCCTCGAGTACGCGCTCGGCAATGACGAGCGGTTCGGCATCTGGGGCGGGCTGAGCGAGCGGGAGCGGCGCAAGCTCCGCAAACGAGCGGTCTGAGTCGCGGAGCTCGCCACGGCGAGCTCCGCGCCCGCGCCCGCCGGCATTCCCACGATGCGTTTCGAGAAGGCCGCTCGATATTCGTCGCGATTTTCGTGGCGCGCCCGGGGCGGTGACGGATGTCGCGTGGCGAGCCGCCTAGGCTGACCCCGATGTTCCCCAGAGTCACCGCCGTCCTCGTCGCACATCACGGTGGCGACCACCTCAGGCATTCCCTCGAAGCGATTCGGGCCCAGCGCCGGGCTCCCGATGCCCTCGTCATCGTGCTGACCGAGGCCGACGCCGAAGCGCGCGAGATCGCCGCAGCGTCATCGCCGACCCACATCGTGGAGCTCTCGCAGCGACTCTCCTTCGGCGAGGCGGTGCGCGCCGCGGATCGGGTGCTCGACGCCCCGGCGTCGGACGCGGATGCGCTGTGGCTCCTCGCGGAGGACACCGCGCCGGCCCCCGAAGCGCTGGAGCGCCTGGTCGCGACCCTCGAGACGGCGAAGTCCGTGGCCATCGCCGGACCCAAGCTCCGCGAATGGGACGACCCCGATCGCATCGCGACGTTCGGCCGGACGATCACCCGCTTCGGGCGTAGCGTCGCACTGGTGTCGGGCGAGCTCGACCAGGGCCAGCACGACGGGCTCAGCGACGTGCTCGGCCTCGATCCCGCCGCGATCCTCGTCCGCCATGCCGTCTGGCGTGCGCTCGACGGATTCGACCCGGGGCTGCCCACGGTCGATGACGCCCTCGACTTCTCGATCCGGGCGCGGCTGGCCGGCCACCGTGTCTCCGTGGTGCCGGACGCCCACGTGCTGTTCGCCGGCGACGGCGTCGTCGGGCCGCCCGCCGACCCGCGCTCCAAGGCCGCGAGGCGGCGCACTCGCGCGGCACGTGCCGCGGCGCTCCACCGCCGACTCGTGTACGCGCCCGCGGTCGCCGTTCCCGTGCATTGGCTGAGCTTCCTGCCGCTCGCGATCATTCGATCCATCCGGTTGCTGCTCGTCAAGTCGCCCGGTGCGATCATCGGCGAGTTCGCGGCGGCGCTCGGCACGATGTTCTCGGGCATGCGCGTCGCGCGCGCCCGTCGGCAGTTGAAGGCCGCGCGAACGACCGGCTGGTCGGCGATCGCTCCGCTCCGGATGCAGCCCGACGAGGTGCGCCGGCGTCGACAGCACGCCACCGAAGAACGACGCGCTCGCGTCAGGGGCCGGAAGCACGAACTGCAGTTCATCGGCACCGGCGGCGGCTGGGTGCTGCTCGTCTCCGTCGTGGCGAGCGTCGCTCTCTTCTCCTGGCTCCTCGGCGCCGGCGGACTCAGCGGCGGAGGTATCCTCCCGCTCTCCAGCGGACTCGTCGAGCTGTGGCACAACGCCGCCTACGGCTGGCG
Organism: Agromyces sp. CCNWLW203; assembly: GCF_036576125.1. Taxonomy (NCBI): domain Bacteria; kingdom Bacillati; phylum Actinomycetota; class Actinomycetes; order Micrococcales; family Microbacteriaceae; genus Agromyces; species Agromyces sp. CCNWLW203. The sequence continues at coordinate 120,740 of NZ_JAZHYX010000007.1, forward strand.
CGACATCGGCGCCGGCTTCGTCGGTGCCGCCGATCCGTTCGCGGGCGTGCTCGCCGTGCTCGGGTCGATCGCCTTCTGGGCGCCCTCGTTCGCGCTCGTGCTGCTCTGGCTCGTCGCCGTGCCCGTCGCGACGCTCGGCGCGTGGTTCGCTGCGTCCCGCCTCACCGAGCGGGGCTCGGTCCGCGCCGTCGCGGCGCTCGTCTGGGGCCTGGCGCCGCCGCTGCTGGTCGCCCTCGGCGACGGTCGCCCCGGCGCCGTGCTCGCCCACATGCTGCTCGGCTGGCTCGCGTTCGCCGTGTTCGGCGCGGCGACCTCGTGGGCCGCGGCGGCGACGGCCTCCCTGCTGTTCGCGGCCGTGATCGCCGCGGCGCCGAGTCTCGCGCCGGCACTGCTCGTGGCGTGGCTCGTCGGCCTCGCCGTCAGTGGGCGCGCCGCGGTGCGCCTCGCGGGGCTGCCGCTGCCGGCCCTCGTGCTGTTCGCGCCGCTCGTGTTCGCCCAATTCGGTCGCGGCACCCCGATCGCGCTGCTCGCCGATCCGGGCCTGCCGCTTCAGAGCGTCGTGCCGTCGACGTGGCAGCTCGCGCTCGGGTTCCCCGGTGCGTCGTGGGGAAGCTGGCCCGAGTTGCTCGGCAGCGGTTCCGCGATCGATCCGAAGCTCGTCGTGACCCTGCTCGTCGTGCCGCTGATCGTCGCCGCACTCGCCGCGGTGCTCGCGCCCGGCATCCGCGGGGCGGCGCTCAGCCTCGGCGTCGCCGCGCTCGGCTTCGCCACCGCGGTCGCGGCGGGACAGGTCGCGGTCGCCGTCGCCGGACCCGTTGCTGTTCAACTCTGGACGGGCGGCGGGCTGAGCCTCGCCTGGCTCGGGCTCGTGCTCGCCGCGGTCATCGCGCTGAGCGCGGTGCATCGAGGCGGTGCGGTGCTCGCGTGGATCGTCGCCGTCACGACGATCGTCGCCGTGGTGCCGACCGGGTTCGCCATCGCGACCGCGTCGACCGCGATCGCACCGGCCGCCGAGCGCACGCTGCCGGCATTCGTCGGCGCCGAGGCCGAAACCGACCCTCGCGTGACCACGCTCCGCATCCAGCCCGAGGCTGACGGCAGCATCAGGTCGACCCTCGAACATGGCATGGGAACGACGCTCGACGAGCAGTCGACGCTCGAGCAGACCCTCGAGGAGATGAGCGAGTCGGAGGAGCAGCTCGCCGAGATCGCGGGCAACCTCGCCTCCCGCAGCGGATTCGATCCGGATGCCGCGATCCGCGAGTTCGGCGTCTCGTTCGTGCTGCTCGCGGCACCCGCCGGAGACGATCGAGAGGCCGAGGCGACCGCGAACCGGGCACGCACGGCGCTCGACGGCAACTCGGCGCTGATCTCGGTCGGCGAGACCGATTTCGGCACGCTGTGGCGGTTCGCCGCAGCCGAGCCCGACGCGCCGGCGGCCCAGATCCCGCCGAACGCCGGCGGCGCGCTGGCCGGACTCATCACGGCCGTGCAGGTCATCGTGCTCGGCGCGACGCTCCTGCTCTCGATTCCGACGGGAGCCGGACGCGAGGCCGACCGGCGCCCCGTGCAGCGCCGCCCGCGCAAGTCCTCGAAGGTGAAGAAGGCGCCCGCCGCCACAGCCGCGGACGACGAGACGGTGACGGATGCGGCGGAGGCGATTCCGTTCGACGCTCCCGACGACACCGTGCCGGATGCCGCGGAGGCACCGTCACCCGACGGCCCCGACGGCCCCGACGGCCCCGACGGGCCCGACGACACCGTGACGGATGCCGCGGAGACACCGCCGTCCGACGAGGAGCCTCCGCCCGCGGCATCCGATGACGAAGAACCGACCGTGACGAAGGGAGACAGCGATGTCCGCTGATCGTGCACGCACCCTGGCCCGCATCGGCGGACGCGCGGCCGGATTCCTCGTCGCGGCCGCCCTCGCCGTGGCGGTGCTGGGCGCCGCCGCCCTCGTGCCGTGGCCGGAGCACCGCGTGACGCCGCCGTCGCTGGAGGTGCAGCCCGCGGAGAGCCGCCAGCAGCGCGTCTGCCCGGGGCCGTTGCTCACGCTCGCCGATGACGCCGCCGCCGCGACGACCGCGTCCTCGATCGGCGAGGCCGACGTGACCGTCGCCGCCGACCCCGACGACGCCGAGATCGCCGAGACCCCGCTGGAGTCACCGGACAACCCCCGCGCCGACCGCGACGGCACGCCCGTCGTGATCGAGGTCGAGCCCGGCACGGTGGATGCCGGCATGATCGCCGGAGCCCAGTCGCAGACGGCCGACACCGAGACGGTCGCGGGCTTCGCTGCCTCGGCCTGCGCTGAGGCGACCGCCGAGTCGTGGCTCGTCGCAGGAGCGACGACGCTCGGCCGCACGAGCCTCGTGACGCTCGCGAACCCCACCGACGTCGCGGCGACGGTCGACGTTCGCGTGTCGGGAGAGACCGGCGCGATCGAGGCGGGTTCGGCACTCGGCCTCATCGTGCCGGCCGGCAGCCAGCGCGTCGTCTCGCTCGCCGGGCTCGCCCCGAACCTGACCTCACCGGTCGTGCACGTCACGAGCACCGGCGGCTCGATCGCCGCGGCGATCGAGCAGTCCTCCGTCGACGGACTCGCCCCCGCCGGGGTCGAGTTCACCGGCCCCTCCGCGATGCCCGCGAACACGCAGATCATCCCCGGGTTCGTCGTGGCGGAGGCCGGCGGCGTCGACCCAGCCGACGACCACGCCGAGGGCGACGCGTTTCCGGCCGTGCGGTTGTTCGCCACGGGCGACGACCCCGTCGACGTGACGATCGGGCTCGTACCCGAAAGCGGTGGCTCCGCCGGCTCCACGATCGAGGCGACCCTGCAGCCCGGCCGCGCGACGGACGTGCCGTTGGGGGTGCTCGACGCCGGCACCTACACCCTGCGGATCGAGGCCGACGGCCCCATCCTGGCGGCCGCCAGGGCCTCGATCACCGCAACGACGGACACCCAGGCGCCGGGATCGGCGGATGCCGCGGCCGCGGGCGACTTCGCCTGGACCGTGTCGACCTCGCCGCTCCTCGAGGATGCGGTCGTCGCCGTGCCTGAAGGGCCGTCGCCGGTCCTCCATCTCGCGAACGAGGGCGAGGATGAGGCCGAGGTGCAGCTCACCATAGACGGCCAGACGCGCGCCGTCACGATCGACGCGGGCTCGGCGGCATCCGTCGAGGTGGACGCAGGCTCGACCGTGCTGCTCGCGGGAGTCGCCGGGGTGCATGCTTCGGTGTCGTTCGCCGATGAGGTGGGGCTCACTTCGTTCGGCGTGCAGCCGCCGGGGCCGCTCGACGCGCCGATCCTCGTATTCCCGCGGTAGCGAGCGAACTCAGCGGTAGCGAGCGAGCTCAGAGGTGGCGGTAGCGCCCCGGTGCGAGTTCCCACGGGTCCTTGCCGAGCAGGTCGGCGATGGCGCGGAACACGCAGCTCTCGATGAGGAGCTTCTCCTCGCGCTCCTCGCCCTCCTGCAGGCGAAGGAACCGCACGATCGGCAACCGGTAGAAGACGATGCGCCGCTCGTCGTGGAAGACCTTCCACCGGTCGACGTGGTCGTCGTGGATCGCTTCGGCCGGGCCCTGGGCGACCTCGAACACGACGCCCTCGAGCTCTGGCCAGAGCCCGCGGAGGTACGCCGCGGTCGTGCCGACGGTCACGTCGAACTCGTCGAGCCGGTTGTGCAGCATCGGCAGGTGCGGCCCGGTCACGGCCGAGCGGAGCCCGCGGCCGTGGCGGTCGCGCGCGAGGCGCCGGGGCGATCGCGGCTCTGAGACGGCACGACGTGATCGGGGCATGCTCTCATCGTACTGAGTCGTGCCCGCCGAGCGGCGCCGATGGTCGCTACTCTGGTGGAGCCATGAGACGTTGTTCGCGCACTGCCTGCGCTGCCGAAGCGGTTGCCACGCTGACGTTCGACTATGCCGATTCGATGGCCGTGCTCGGTCCGCTCGCCACGACCCGAGAGCCCCACGGCTACGACCTCTGCGCGCGTCACGCCGAGCGCACGTCGGCGCCCGTCGGGTGGCAGGTCGTGCGGCACGTCAGCATCGGTGAGGTAGGTTTCAAGGCATGAGTTCCGCAGCATCATCCGAGGCCCGAACGCGCCTCGACGCGATCGTGAAGGCCTACGACGTCCGCGGAATCGTGGGTGACGGGCTGACCTCCGAGACGGTCGAAGCCCTCGCCGCAGCGTTCGTCGACGAGGTCGGCGCGGGCGGCGGTCAGGTCGTCGTCGGGCACGACATGCGCGACTCCTCACCGGGCTTCGCCGAGGCCTTCGCGCGTGGAGCGGTCGCCCGCGGCGCCGACGTCGTCTCGATCGGGCTCTGCTCGACCGATGAGAGCTACTTCGCCTCTGGGTCGCTGAATGCTCCGGCCGCGATGTTCACGGCGAGTCACAACCCCGCCGCCTACAACGGCATCAAGTTCTCGCGCGCGGGTGCCCAGGGCATCTCCCTCGACACGGGCCTCGCCGCGATCCGCGATCGCGCGGCCGACTACCTCGAGCAGGGCATCGCGCCCGTCGCCGAGCCAGGCATGGTCTCGACCGTCGACGTGCTCGCCGACTATGCGGCCTACCTGCGCTCGCTCGTCGACCTCAGCGGCGTCCGCCCGCTCAAGATCGTCGTCGACGCCGGCAATGGCATGGGCGGGCTCACCGTGCCGGCCGTGCTCGGCACCGCAGCCGGGCTCGCCGCGCTGCCCCTCGAGATCGTGCCCCTCTACTTCGAACTCGACGGCACGTTTCCGAACCACGAGGCGAACCCGCTCGAACCCGCGAATCTCGTCGACCTGCAGCGTGCAGTCGTCGAGCACGGCGCCGACCTCGGGCTCGCCTTCGACGGCGACGCCGACCGCTGCTTCGTCGTCGACGAGCAGGGCGGCGCGGTCGACCCTTCGGCTGTGGCGGCCATCGTGGCACTCCGCGAGATCGCCCGCGTACAGGCGATGGGCGAAGCGGATGTCGCGGTCATCCACAACCTCATCACCTCGCGTTTCGTGCCCGAAGCGATCGAGGCCGCCGGCGCGACACCCGTTCGTACCCGCGTCGGTCACTCGCTCATCAAGGACCAGATGAAGGCCACGGGCGCCGTCTTCGGCGGCGAGCACTCGGCGCACTACTATTTCCGCGACTTCTGGGGCGCCGACAACGGCATGCTCGCGGCGATGCACGTGCTCGCCGAGTTCGGCGCGCAGCTGGCTCCGCTCTCCGAGATGTCGAGGCGGTTCACCCCGTATGCGCTCTCGGGCGAGATCAACTCGGTCGTCGACGATGTGCCCGCCGCGTACACGCGCATCGTGGAGGCCTTCACCGATCGCGCCGAGTTCGACGAGCTCGACGGGCTCACAGTGACGGGCGTGACGTCGGGCGACGAGGCGTTCTGGTGGTTCAACGTGCGGCCCTCGAACACCGAGCCGCTGCTGCGCCTGAATGCCGAGGGCGCGGATGCCGCGACGATGGCGGCCGTCCGCGACGAGGTCCTGGCACTCATTCGCGCCTGACTCCCGTCGAAGCCGTGCGCACGCACGCGCTCAGCACTCCGACGCGAGCTGGCAGAATGGGCGCATGACCATGCTGCCCGCGACCACCGCCCTCCCGTACAAGGTCGCCGACCTCTCGCTCGCCGAGGCAGGTCGGCACCAACTGCGGCTCGCCGAGAACGAGATGCCGGGCCTCATGGCCCTCCGTGCGGAGTTCGGGGCGTCCAAGCCGCTCGCGGGCGCCCGCATCGCCGGCAGCCTGCACATGACGGTGCAGACCGCCGTGCTCATCGAGACCCTCGTCGCGCTCGGCGCGCAGGTGCGCTGGGCGAGCTGCAACATCTTCTCGACCCAAGACGAGGCGGCCGCCGCGATCGTGGTCGGCCCCGAGGGCACCGTCGACACACCCGCCGGCGTGCCGGTCTATGCGTGGAAGGGCGAGTCGCTCGAGGAGTACTGGTGGTGCACCGACCGCATCTTCGACTGGTCGGCGGAGGCCGCGGCATCCGGTGCCGAGTGGATCGGGCCCAACATGATCCTCGACGACGGCGGCGACGCCACGATGCTCGTGCACCACGGCCGTGACTTCGAGGCGGCAGGCGCCGTGCCAGCCGCCGCCGATGACGCCAGCCACGAGTTCCGGGTCGTGCTCGACACGCTCCGCCGTTCGCTCGAGCTCAGTTCCGACCGCTGGACCCGCATCGCGGCCGAGCTCCAGGGCGTCACCGAAGAGACCACGACCGGCGTGCACCGCCTGTACGAGCTGCACGCGAAGGGCGAGCTGCTCTTCCCGGCCATCAACGTCAACGACTCGGTCACGAAGTCGAAGTTCGACAACAAGTACGGCATCCGCCACTCGCTGCCCGACGGCCTCAACCGCGCCACCGACGTGCTGATGGGCGGCAAGGTCGCCTTCGTGGTCGGCTACGGCGACGTCGGCAAGGGCGCCGCCGAGGCGCTGCGCGGGCAGGGCGCTCGCGTCATCGTCTCGGAGGTCGACCCGATCTGCGCGCTGCAGGCCGCGATGGACGGCTACCAGGTCGCCCGGCTCGACGACGTCCTCGGCGACGTCGACATCTTCGTCACCTGCACCGGCAACAAAGACGTCATCCGGGTCGAGCACATGCTCGCCATGAAGCACCTCGCGATCGTCGCGAACGTCGGCCACTTCGACAACGAGATCGACATGGCCGGGCTCGAGTCGCTCGCGGGCGCCGAGCGCGTCGAGATCAAGCCGCAGGTGCACGAGTGGCGGTTGCCGACCGGGCGCTCGATCCTCGTGCTCTCCGAGGGTCGCCTCATGAACCTCGGCAACGCCACGGGACATCCGTCGTTCGTCATGTCGAACTCGTTCACGAACCAGGTGCTCGCGCAGATCGAGCTCTGGACCCGGCCCGAGCAGTACCCGGTCGGCGTCTACGTGCTGCCGAAGCACCTCGACGAGAAGGTCGCGCGACTGCACCTCGACGCGCTCGGCGTCGAGCTCACCGAGCTCTCGCCCGAGCAGGCGGCCTATATCGGTGTGCCGGTCGAGGGTCCGTACAAGGTCGACCACTACCGCTACTGAGGCGTCGGGCGGATGCCGCGGCTCGCGGCATCCGTCGGCCGGCCGTCAGCGCTCGGGGAAGCCCGGCGGCGTCGCGGTGAGCACGGGCGCGAGCGATGCCATGCGGGCGTCCACGAGTGAGAGCGCCACGGCGTCGCGCTCGCGCCGGAGCGCCGCCACGCCCGCGAGGAAGAGCTCGGGCGGCGCATCGGGCAGCGGCGACACGAACGGCGCGACTTCGGCGGCGAGCGATGCCGCCACGCGCGCGCGGCTCTCGGGCACGAGGTGCGCGGCGTTCGTGAAGAACGCGGCGACCCGGCGCGCGAGCGGGTCGGGCAGGCGCGCGACATCGGCGATGGCAGCCCACGAGACGAGCTGGGGCGGCACGCCGAACGCGGCCGACGGCAGCTTCGGCACCCGCTCGACCTGGCCGTGCGTGCCGGCGAGGAGGTCGCCGAGTCGCTTCGACGACGGGTTCAGGAAGCCGACGAGCACGGCGAGACCGCCGAAGGTCAGGTAGATCTCGATGACCCCGGTGAGTGCGCGGATGAACGCGTGCCGGAAGCCGATGGCTCCGCCGTCGTCGCGCACCACCCGGAGCCCCAGCGCGAGCTTGCCGAGCGAACGACCGTGCGAGGCCGTCTCGACCGCGGTGGGCACGATCACGATGCACGTCACGATGCCGGCGATCAGGATCGCCTGGAAGCCCTTCTCGTCGATGCCGAGTCCCGAGAGGGCCAGCAGCAGGCCGAGGATGAGGAGCACCGACACGAGCACGTCGATGATCGCGCCGCCGGCACGGATGATCGCGCTCGCCGGACGCACGTCGAGCGTCACGGCCTCGCCGGTGACCACGCCCTCGTCGTCGAATCGGGCGGCGCGCTGGGCGACGGCGGGGGCATCTGCCATGGGTAGTATTCAAGCAGATGGACCTCGATGCGCTCGCCTCCGCCCGTCATGACGACTGGCAGCGGCTCGACGCGCTCGCACGCCGTCGGCGGCTTGACGGCGCAGAGGCGGACGAGCTCATCGAGCGCTATCAGAGCGCGGCATCCGACCTCTCGCTCGTGCAGGCGACCGCGGGTTCGACGCCGCTCGGCGACCGGCTCTCGGTCACCCTCGCGCGTGCCCGGCTCGCGTTCACCGGCGCTCCTGAGAACCCGCTGCGACAGTTCACGCGGTTCGCCGTCGTGAGCCTGCCCGCGGCGTTCTACCGGCTGCGGTGGCTGACCCTCGCCGTGGCGGTCGTCACGGTTGTCGTGGCGGCCCTCTACGCGTGGTGGATCAGCGCCGATCCGCGGGTGCTCGCGGCGATCGGCAGCGAGGAAGAGCTTCGCCAGCTCGCCGAGGAGGGCTTCGTCGCCTACTACTCGGAGAACCCGGCCGCGTCGTTCGCCGGCGCCGTCTGGACGAACAACGCGTGGATCGCGGCGCAGTGCGTCGCGTTCGGGATCCTCGGCGTCTGGGTGCCGTGGGTGATCCTGCAGAATGCGCAGAACCTCGGCGTGAACGCCGCGGTCATGTTCGCCTACGACGAGGCCGACACCTTCTTCCTCTACATCGCACCGCACGGGCTCCTCGAGCTCACGTGCGTGTTCGTGGCCGCCGCGGCCGGTCTTCGCATCTTCTGGGCCTGGGTGGCGCCCGGTGCACGGTCGCGCGGCGTGGCCCTCGCCGAAGACGCTCGTGCCCTCTTCAGCGTCGCGATCGGTCTCGTGTTCTTCCTCTTCGTGTCGGGCATCATCGAGGGGTTCGTCACGCCGGCGCCCTGGCCGTGGCCCGTGAAGATCGGCATCGGCGTGGCGGCGTTCGGCGGGTTCCTCGCCTACATGCTCGTGCTCGGCGGCCGCGCGAGTCGCGCGGGCGAGACGGGCGACCTCGTCGAGTTCGACGCCGGGTCGCAACGCATCGTCGCCGGCTGACGGTCGCGTCTTCCACGGCCGCCGAGACGACGATGGCGGATGCCCCGTGGGACATCCGCCATCGTCGACTGCGGGTTACGCGGCGAGCTGCTTCGTGCGGTCGAAGACGAGCTTGTAGATGAGTGCCGCGATGACGGCGCCGAGGATCGGGGCGACGATCGACACCCAGAGCTGGGTCCAGGCGATGCCGCCGCCGTAGAGGGCGGTGGCGATCGATCGGGCCGGGTTGAACGAGGCGTTCGACACGGGGATCGCGATGAGTGCGAGCAGCGTCAGCGTGAGGCCGATCGCGAGCGGGGCGAACCCGACGGCCGCGCGGGCGCTCGTGACGCCGAGGATCACGAAGAGGAAGATCGCCGTCGTGACCGTCTCGATGAGGAACACCGAGCCGAGACCGTAGCCGCCGGGGGAGAGCTCGTCGTATCCGGTCGATGCGCCGGTGAAGACGACGATGTCGAACAGCGGGCCCGCCGAGAGGATGCCGAGGAGCACGGTCGTGGCGAGGATGCCGCCGAGGATCTGCACCGCGATGTACGGGCCGACCTCGCGCCACGAGAACTTGCCTGCGACGGCGAGGCCGATGCTCACCGCGGGATTGAAGTGCCCGCCCGAGACCGGGCCGAACGCGTACGCACCGACGACGACCGTGAGGCCGAGGGCGAGCGAGACGCCGAGGAAGCCGACGTTCAGTCCGCCTTCGCCGTCGTTGAATCCGGCCGCGAACAGCACGGTGCCGATGACCCCGAAGACGAGGATGAACGTGCCGATGAACTCGGCGGTGAGCTTCTGCGCGGTCGAGGGAGCCTCGACGGCGAGTGTTGCGTCAGACACGGTGGTCCTTTCGTAGGGGAGACAAGACGGAATCGGCACCAACCCCCTGGCGCCTGATGCGAACCTATCGACCAGCGCCGCCGCGGCGTGGGAACTGCGAGCGAATGTTGTGAATCCACTGGGCATCGACGCCACGCCGCAAATCTGCCGTCGCGAGAGGTCAGGGGCCGCCACATGGGCGGCCGACCTCGCGGCGGCGTCGTCAGAGCCGGCCGCTCGCCTTGAGCTCGAGATAGAGGTCGGCGAGCGCCGGCGGCAGCTCGTGGGGAGCCGCGGTGACGGTGAGGCCGCCGAGTCGTCGCACTGCCGCGCCGACGCGTTCGCCGTCGATGAGTCCCCGTTCCGCCGCGGCGGCGGCGTAGACCTGCTCGAGGTCGTCACGGGCACGCGAAGTGTCGATGAGTGCCGGGTCGGCGACGGACGCCACGACCACCGTGTGCCGCGCGGTCAGCTGCGGGAGCACCGAGAGGAGCCCGCGTGCCGTGCCGGGCGAGTCGGCGGCCGTGAGCAGCACGACGAGCGCGTGCCGACTGGTGATCCGCCGCACCTGAGCCGGAACGGCGGCCCAGTCGGCCTCGATGAGCTCGGCCTCGATGCCGGCCATCGCGTCGACCATGCGCGCGAGCAGTGCCGGGCCGCTCGCCCCGTGCACGCGGCCCCTGAGCCGGCGGTCCCATGCGAGGAAGTCGACCTTGTCGCCGGCATGCGAGGCGAGCGCGGCGAGCAGGAGGGACGCCTCGAACGCCGTGTCGAGGCGAGGCTCGTCGGCGATACGCGCCGCCGCGGTGCGCGAGGTATCGGTCACGATCACGATGCGGCGATCGCGCTCGGGACGCCAGGTGCGCACCATGAGCCGGGTGCTCCCCGGCACCTCGGGGTCGGCGTGCCGCGCCGTCGCGCGCCAGTCGATCGAGCGCACGTCGTCGCCGCGCACGTACTCCCGGATGGAGTCGAACTCGGTGCCCTGACCGCGGATGAGGAGCGGGGTGCGTCCGTCGAGCTCGCGGAGGCGGGTCAGGCGCGACGGCAGGTGCACGCGCGAGTGGAAGGGCGGGAGCACGCGGATCCGGCCGGGTGCGGAGAGCGTCGCCTGCCGGGGCCACAGCCCGAGCGGCCCGGTGGAGCGGATCGTGACCTGATCGCTGCGTCGGTCGCCGCGCCGCCACGGCGTGAGCTGCAGCGTGACGCGGCGGCGTTCGAACGGGGGTACCTTGAGCGGCGTGCGATTCCGGCCGGCGACCCCGGCCGACGGCTCCCAACCGTCGCGAACGGTGGCGCGGAGCATCCGTTGCCCGAGGTTCTCGACCGTCAGCGCCGACGTCACCGGCTCACCGAGTCGCACCCGGTCGGGCAGCTCTCGCCGAAGCGCCACCTTTCGGGGTGACGCGGCGAGCGAGAGGTCGAGCACACCTGCCCCCACCACCAGCACGAGCCAGCCGACGAGTGCGATCCATGCTTCGGGCGCACCGGCGCCGCCCGCCACGACCACGGGAACGACGCCGAGTGCGACGAGGAGGACGAGCCGACCGGTGATGGCCATCAGAGGATCCGGGTCATCTCAGAGGGGCACCTGCACCTGTTGCATGATCGACTGCAGCACCGCGTCGATCGAGACGCCCTCGAGCTCGGCCTCCGGCCGGAGCTGCACCCGGTGGCGCCAGACGGGCAGCAGCATCGCCTGCACGTGGTCGGGCGTGAGCGACTCGTAGTCCGTGAGCCACGCCCATGCCTTCGCCGCGGCGAGCAGCCCGGTGGTGCCGCGAGGGCTCACCCCGAGCCGCATCGACGGGCTGCGGCGCGTCGCTCGCGCCAGGTCGACGACGTAGCCGAGCACGTCGTCTTCCACCCGAACAGCGGATGCCGCGGCGCGCGCCGCCGCGAGTTCGGTCGCCCCGAGCACGGGCGTGACACCGGCGGCGGCGAGATCGTGCGGGTCGAATCCGTCGGCGTGGCGACGCAGGAGCGAGAGCTCGGCGTCACGTTCGGGCACGTCGAGCACGAGCTTCAGCAGGAACCGGTCGAGCTGGGCCTCGGGCAGCGAGTACGTGCCCTCGTACTCGATCGGGTTCTGCGTCGCCGCAACCATGAACGGGTCGGGGAGTGGCCGCGTGACGCCGTCGGCGGAGACCTGGCGTTCCTCCATCGCCTCGAGCAGGGCCGACTGCGTCTTCGGCGGCGTGCGGTTGATCTCGTCGGCGAGCAGGATGTTCGTGAACACCGGCCCCTCGCGGAACGCGAACTCGCCCGAGCGGGGATCGTAGGCGAGCGACCCGGTCACGTCGCCCGGCATCAGGTCGGGCGTGAACTGCAGGCGGCGGGTGTCGAGCTGCAGGGTGCGGCTGAGCGTGCGCACGAGCAGCGTCTTCGCGACGCCGGGCACGCCCTCGAGCAGCACGTGCCCGCGCGTCAGCAGCGCGATGATGAGGCCGGTGACGGCGCCGTCCTGGCCGACGACGGCCTTGCCGACCTCGGTGCGCACGCGGTTGAGCGCGGCGCGCAGCTCGTCGTCGGTGGCAGCGATCGCCGGAGCGGGGATGGGGTCGGTCATGGTCGCCTTCCTGTGGGGTCGTCACGATCGTCGAGTTGCGCACTCCGCGGGTCGAGCGAGCGCTGCACCGCGGCCTCGAGCTCCGCGAGCGCGGCGGCGAGGTCGACGAGGGCACGGTCGTCGGCGGGCAGGTCGTCTGCGAGCAGTCGGTGCACGGCTGCGCCGTCGCGGCCGGTCGCCCGCGCCGCGGCCTCCGTGACCTCGTCGACGCCCGCCGAGCGGGGGAGCCGGAGCGTCCGCGCGATGCGGATCACCGTGGCGATCCGGAGCTGGTCGAGGGCGTGCGTGCGCGCCGCGGTGCGTGCGTAGAGCCGGGCGCGGCCCGTGCTCGTCTCACCAGCGGGCACGTTCACCGGGAGACGTTCGGCGACGAGCGGCCCGAACCGGCGACCCTGCCAGACACCCGCGACGATGACGACGATGATCGCGAGCACCATCACGGGGCTCACCCAGCCCGGCGTGAGCTCGGCCAGCGTCGGGGCGTCGGCGGCATCGGCGTCGCCGGGGCCCGGCAGGTACCAGACGAGCCGGTCGCTCGCGCCCGTGAGGCCGATCGCGAGCGCGGCATTGCCGGCCTCGGTGATCGACTCGTTCGCGAACACGGTCGTCGAACCCACGATCGTGACGTCGCCGCCGCTCGGGGATTGGCCCGCTGCGACCGCGAAGCCGAAGTCGCCGTCGCGGAAGCATCCGTGCCAGCCGGCGTCGATCGCCGAGTCGTCGACGGTCACGAGTCGTTGACCGTCGGAGAGCGAGCCGGCCCGCTCGGCAGGCCCCAGGTCGCACGCGACGTCGTCGATCGGGCCGCTGGCGGCGCCGGCGAAGCGAACTCCGGGAGCGAGCGTCTCGAGCGCCGTGAATCCGGGCTCGACGACGACGAGCCGCTCGGCCGCCTCGGAGATTTCGGTCAACCGACGCTCGTCGAGGATCCCGTACTCGTCGTAGAGCAGAACGGTCGCCGTGCCGTCGGCAGCGCCGAGCGCGGCGTCGAACGAACGCGCCTCGGTGACGTCGACCCCGTGATCGCGAAGCACCTCGACGAGTGCCTTCGCACCGCCCGGGGCGGGATTGTCCGCTGCGAGCGGCGGCCCGGGTGTGCGGGCGCCGCCCTGGATCGCCATCACGATGAACGCGCCGAGCACGAGCACCGCGGCGATCACGATCCAGGCGCGTCGCCGCTTCAGAAACGCCCGTACCGTGGGCGTGACGGAGGGGGCGGCCGTGGTGCCAGTGCCGGTGCCCGCAGCGTCCGCGCCTGCCGACGAGCCGGAGCCTCCATCGCGGGACTCGACCGTCGCGGTCATCGAGCGGCCTCAGTGGCCTGGGCGGCATCGCGGTCGGCAGCGGATGCCTCATGGTCGCCCCGTGCCGCCGGACGCGCGTCGGCGACGCGCTGTTCCAACTCGGTCACCCGGGCGTACTCCTCGGGGGACCCGGCCCCGCCGAGATAGCGCACGCCGTCGAAGCCGCCCGCTGCGGCGTGCAGTTCGGCGGCCAGAGCGGGGAACGAGCTCGCCGCGGCATCCGCGAAGCCGCGCGCCGTCGTGCCGGGGTGCACCGTGACGACCTCGCGCTCGACGAGCCCGCGCACGACGGCGCGGAACCGCTCCTCGATGGCGAGCGGCCAGTCGCCCGCGGCCGCCGCTGCGGTCGCGGCCCGGCGGAGGGTCTCGAGATCGCGGAGGTCGTGGTCGTCGAAGAGCGGCACGATGCTGCGGCGGCGTCGCCGGAGACGCGGCAGCCCGAAGACGAGGAGGCCGACGACCACCAGCGCGACGACGAGCAGTACGAGCAGCATCGTCAGCAGAGGGCCGGGGAGGCCGGTGGCGCCGTCGAAGAGGCTGAGGAACCAATCGCGGATCGCCTGCATCGCCACATCGAACGGACTCGGCTTCGCGGCCTGGTATTCGGGCCCGGTCAGTTCGTCTTCGAGCCACCGACGCGCCTCGGGCGCATCGGGATCGAGCGGGGTGCCGCGCAACCCGGTCACGGCCATGCGGGAGCGGAGGCCGCGCCGGGATACGCCGTCGCGGCCGCGGGGGCACGGTAGGGATCGTCCACCGGCATTCCGGCGTCGCGCTGCTCGATGTGCCGCACGAGCTCGAGGTCGAGCGCCTCGGTGCGCATGCGCAGATCGATGTAGATGACGGCGACGAGGGCCGCCTGCACGACGGCCGTGATCGCACCGATCAGCAGGGAGAGGATGACGGTCACGACCATCGTCACGATGGTGATCGCGACGGCGGCGCCCGTGCCGGTCGGATCGATGATCGCCGCGAGGATCGTGCCGATGAGGGAGACCGGCTGCACGACGACCTGGGCCGCGAGGTTCAGGATGAACCCGACGAGCAGCAAGGTGCCGAAGGTTCGCCAGAAGTAGCCGTCGGTGAGGCGCCACGAGCGCTTCATCGCCGTACCGATGCCGGCGCCCTCGAGCACGATGACGCTCGGCACGAGCGAGAGCTTCGTGCCGAGCCACGCGGCGACGACCGCCACGCCGAGCGCAGCGAGGATCACGACGAGGATCGTCACGATGACGGTCACGGGATCGAAGAAGGTCGCGACGACGATGATCGCGATGAAGACGGCGAAGGCCGCGAGGATCGCACCGGTGACCATCGCGGTCCACCCGAGGAGCGGCCAGAAGCGCTTCGCCGCGCGCTTCCACAGTGCGCCGAACCGGAGTCGATCACCGAGGGTGCCGCTCGCGACCTCGACGACCATGACGCCCTGCAGGAACGCGCCCGCGATGAGCGAGAGCGCGACTGGAACGAGCATCAGCAGCAGGAATCCGCCGACGGCGCCCGACATGAGCGCGTCGGCATCGGCGGAGGTGCTCGCGCTCTCGACCCGGGTGACGACGAACACCATGAAGGGCACGAACACCGCCAGCATCGCGACGACCGAGACGAGCTGCACCACGAGGCCGGTGCCGAACGTCGCAGCCGGGTTGCGGCGCAGCACCTTGAACGGCGCCCACAGCACGGTGCCGAATCCGAGCGGATGCAGCGGCAGCAGGCCGGGCTTCGGCGGGGGAGTCCAGCCGAGCTGCGGGATGGGTGCGGGGGCGGTGCCGTAGGAGGGAGGCGCAGGCGCAGCCGGAGGGGCCACGGGCGGCGGGAAGGCCGTCGGATCGAATCGAGGGGCGCCCGAGGCATCCGGAGCCGGCCCAGGAGCAGGGCTGCCGCCGGGCGCCTGCCAATCGTGGTCTGACACCTGTGAGGCTCCTTCCGGCGGATTCCCACCATGCTCGCACATTTCGCGGACCCGCCGGGCACTCGTCGAGCGCCCTTCGGGTGGTCTTCCGGCCTCGACCGACTACGCTTGACCCACTGGTTTCGGCCGTGTCCCGGCGGTGCTGACAGGAATGAAGGATGAACCCACGCGTACTCGTCGTCGATGACGACACGGCCCTGGCCGAGATGATCGGCATCGTGCTGCGCACCGAGGGGTTCGAGCCCTTCTTCTGCGCCGACGGCACGGGAGCCCTCGCCGCCTTCCGCGAGTCGAAGCCCGACCTCGTGCTGCTCGACCTCATGCTGCCGGGCATCGACGGCATAGAGGTGTGCGGGCGCATCCGCGCCGAGTCGGGCACACCCATCATCATGCTCACCGCGAAGACCGACACGACCGATGTGGTCAAGGGCCTCGAATCGGGTGCCGACGACTACATGGTCAAGCCCTTCAACCCGAAGGAGCTCGTCGCGCGCATCCGCACGCGCCTGCGCCCCACGCCCGACCAAGCGGTCTCGACGCTCGGCGTCGGCGACCTCACGATCGACGCGGCCGGCCACGAGGTGCGCCGCGGCGACACCCGCATCAACCTCACTCCGCTCGAGTTCGACCTGCTCCTGACCCTCGCGTCGAAGCCGCAGCAGGTCTTCACCCGCGAGATGCTGCTCGAGCAGGTCTGGGGCTACCACTACAAGGCCGACACCCGGCTCGTGAACGTGCACGTGCAGCGGCTCCGCGCCAAGGTCGAGCACGACCCCGACAATCCCCGCATCGTCATGACCGTGCGCGGCGTCGGGTATCGGGCCGGCGCGACCACCTAGGGGCAGCGGATGTCGCAGGCGGAGGCCCCGGCCCGTCTCGGGGTCGGTTGGTGGCGCGAGATCCGCCGCGCCCTCGCCGCGCTGCCGCGCCACGCCCTCGAGCTGTGGCGACGCTCCCTGCAGTTCCGCACCGTCGTCATCACGTTCGCCCTGTCGTCGCTCGCGATCTTCGTGATCGGGTTGTACATCTCGTTCAGCATCGCGTCGGGACTCTTCAACACGCAGCTCGAGAACTCCCTCGACGACGCGAACAACGCGACGAACGCCGCGCAGCGGATCCTCGACGGCACCGTCGCCGAAGACCCTGCGTCATTGCAGACCGTCATGGCGGGTGTCGCGACCACGGTGCGCACGGTCTCCGGCAGTTCTGCGATCGCCTATTTCCAGCCTGCCGACGTCTTGAGCTCGAGCGCACCGCCCACCCGCATCGCGCCGACCCTCGCTGGGGTCATCACGCCCGAACTCCATGAGCACGTTCGCTCCGACCCCGAAGGCCAGTACTGGCAATCGGTTGCGCTCGAGGGCGACGACGGCGCTGACGACCCCGGCATCGTCGTGGGCAGCTCGATCGGGGTGCCCGGCGCCGGGGAGTACGAGCTCTACATCGGCTACAACTTCGCCGACGCTCAAGAGACGCTCGCGTTCATGCAACTCGTCGGAACGATCGGCGCGGTGGCGCTGCTCGCGCTGCTGAGTGCCATCACGCTGCTCGTGGTGCGCTGGGTGATCGAACCCATCCGCTCGGCGGCGATGACGAGTCGACGGCTCGCCGCTGGCGATCTCGGCGTGCGCATGCCCGAGAAGGGCGAAGACGAACTCGCGACGCTCGCCGCCTCGTTCAACGGCATGGCCGACAGCCTGCAGGCGCGCATCCGCGAACTCGCCGAGCTCTCGGTCATGCAGCAGCGCTTCGTCTCAGATGTCTCGCACGAGCTGCGCACCCCGCTCACGACCATCCGACTCGCCGGCGACGTGCTCTACGGACAGCGCGACGACTTCCCCGGACCCACCTCGCGCACCGTCGAACTGCTGCACACGCAGACCGAGCGATTCGAGACGCTGCTCTCCGACCTGCTCGAGATCAGCCGGTACGACGCCGGCTCCGTCGAGCTCGCGACGGAGCCGACGAACCTCGTGCACCTCGCAGGCGACGCGATCGAGTCGATGCACGAGCTCGCGCACAGCCGGGGCAGCGAACTGCGGCTCGAGGCTCCCGGCGGCCACCTCGACGCGAATGTCGACCCCCGGCGCATCCGCAGGATCGTGCGGAACCTGCTCGGCAACGCGATCGAGCACGGCGAGGGGCGCCCGATCGTCGTCGCCGTCGACAGCAACGAGACCGCCATCGCCCTCTCGGTGCGCGACTACGGTCTCGGCATGACCGCCGAGGAGGCGGCCCGCGTCTTCGACCGGTTCTGGCGGGCGGATCCGAGCCGCATGCGCACGATCGGCGGCACCGGCCTCGGCCTTGCCATCGCACTCGAAGACGCCGTCGCCCACGGCGGCACGCTCGAGGTGTGGTCTCGTCGCGGCTCCGGCACGGTGTTCCGTCTCACGCTGCCGCGCTCGGGCGTCCCCGCCGATGAGGCGATCTCTTCGCCGCTGCCGCTCGAGCCCGACGACATCGAGGCGACCGGGCCGCCACCGACGGGTGTGGTCGGTGCGATCGACACCGAGGCGACGGTCGAGACGGATGCCGCAGGGCGCGCCGCCGCGGCCGAGCGGGCCGCGAACACCGGTCGGGAGGCGCACGATGCGTAGAAGAGGTGTGGTCGCGACATCCGTCGCCGTCGCGTTGGCGACGCTGCTCGCCGGCTGCGTGTCGATTCCGAGCTCGGGCGGGGTGAACGCCGGATCGCCGTCGCTCGTGGAGGAATCGCTCGAGCTCGACACGATCGTGCCGCCCCCGGCGAAGGACGCCACCCAGCAGCAGATCATCGAGGGGTTCATCGACGCCGCGCAGAGCCCGCGCAACAACTACCAGGCCGCCCGGGAGTACCTGACGCCGGCATTCGCCGACGAGTGGAGTGCCAATGCCGGCGCCACGATCGACGTGCCAGGTGCCCGCGTGTTCACGGAGCTCGGCGAGACGTCCTTCGTCGTCGACGTGACTCCAGCCGCACAGCTCTCGGAGACGGGCCAGTACGACATCTCGGCGTCGAGCACGCGGATCGAACTCGGCTACGAACTCGAGCAGAACGACGACGGCCAGTGGCGCATCTCGCTCGCGCCGTCGGGACTGCTGCTCGACGAGACGACCTTCGCGCAGGTCTTCCGCAGTTATCCCCTCTATTTCTACTCGGCCGATTACGACTACCTCGTGCCCGACCTGCGCTGGTTCGCAGGCCGGGAGTCCGCCCAGACGAGCATCGTTCGGGCGCTCCTCGTCGGCCCGTCGCAGTGGCTCGACGCGGGTGTCGAGACCGCGTTCCCCGAGGGGACCCGCCTCGAGTCAGCCTCGGTGCCGGTCGAGGGGCGGGTCGCGAGCGTTGATCTCTCCGGAGCCACCGACGACGACGTCACGAGCGTGCAGCGCATGCAGTACCAGTTGCAGGAGAGCCTCGACGGAGTGCGGAACGTCGACTCGGTCGCGCTCTCGCTGAACGGCATCGAGCAGGATGTGCCCGAACTCTCGCCCGCGCCGCTGAAGAATCCGCCGGTCGACCCGCGCCCCGTCGTCTTCGACGGCACGACGTTCGGGTACCTCGCCGCCTCCGGTGAGAGCATCGAGCAGATCCCCGACCTCTCGCCGCAGGTCGCCGCGATGGCGCCGACGGGGGCCGCGCTCGGCGCGGGTGGCGAGGTCGCGGCCGTGCTGGCGGCCGACGGCGTCTCGGTCGTCCGGGCCGGCGAGGAACCCGAGGTCCTCGACCCCCGGGACGGCCTCATCGTGCCGGCGATCGACGGCACCGGCGCGGTCTGGTCCGTGCCCGCCGGTCTCCCCGGGCAACTCGTCGTGTATCCCGCCGACCGCTCGCTCGAGGCGATCCAGCTCCCCGTGCCGTGGACCGGTTCCTCGATCGCGGCGCTCGAGATCTCGCGCGACTCCACGCGGCTCGTGGCGCTGCTCGGCGAGGGTGCCACGACCCATTTCGTGGCCGCATCGATCGAGCGGGATGCCGCGGGCACGCCGGTCGCGCTGAGCCCGGTGACGCTCGGGCTCGCGGATGTCGCGGGCACCCCGCTCGACGTCACCTGGCTCGACGCCCGCACCGTCGCCTCGCTCACTGCACTGCCGGCCGGTGGTACCCGCGTCATCACGCAGGAACTCGGCGGGTTCGCCGAGAGCAGGTCAGGGCCCGACGACGGCATCGCGATCGACGGCGGCAACAGCGTCCGGGATCTCCGGCTCCTGACCGCCGCCGGCGATCTCGAGGCGCCGAGCGGAGTCAGCTGGCAGGCGCGGGCGAGCGGCATCCGCCTGCTCGCCTCCCAGCAGCCCGACTGACCACTCGCCCTCCACAACGCCTCGGTGCCGCCTTCGTCGTGCACAGCGTGTTCTATGGCGGGTTCGCGGCCGCGCCGCCCGCGAGGCTGGGGGAATGTCCGAAGGCCGCGCCCACCATCGTGGAGCCGTCGCGCTCCGCGCAGCAGGTCGGTTGCTCCCTGCCCTGCGTGAGTCCGTCCGCGAAGCGCTCGCGGTGCTCGTCCCCGTGGTGTGCTCGGGCTGCGGCGCGCCCGACCACGCCGTCTGCCCGACCTGCCGCGGCGCGCTCGCGCCGACGCCGCGGCGCATCGATCGCGCGAGCCTCTCCATCTGGGCGGGCCTCGAGTACGCGGGCACGGTCGCCTCGGTCATCGGCGCCTTCAAGGACGGGGCGCGAACGGATGCCGCCGCGGCTCTCGTGCCGGCGCTGCGGGCCGCGTTGCTCGCCGCGCTCGCCGGCGTCCCCGCCGGTGCGCCGATCGAGGTGTGCACGATCCCGTCGACGCCTGCGGCCCGCCGAGCGCGCGGATACGTGCCCGTCGAGGTGCTGCTCCGGCGGTGCGGCATCCGCTCGACGCCCGTGCTCGCCCTCGCGAGGGAGCGCGTCGACCAGGCGGGGCTCGGCGAAGCGGAACGGCGCCGGAATGCCGCCGGCGGGCTCGTCGCCGGGCCCGTCACCCGCCCGCTCGGGCCGCCTCGCAGGCCGCACGCCGAACAACGCGCCACACTCGCCGGCCGCCGGTTCCTCGTGGTCGACGACATCGCCACCACGGGGTCGACCCTCGCGGAGGCGGTGCGCGCGCTCGCCGCAGCAGGCGGTGAGACGGTGGCGATCGCGGTGCTCGCCGAGACGCCTCGCAGGTTCCCGCGACATGCAGGGAGCTCACGGGAAACACTCCGTGACATCGTCCCGCAAGGGGGCTACGGTGGCAGGACAGGCGTGGTCGATCCACCCTTCAGAACCGGGTGACACGTCGGTGAACGGAGGTCGTCATGGAACTGAACATCGTCGGACGAAACCTGGGGATCACGGACCGATTCCGCGCCTACGTGGCGGAGAAGTCCGAGAAGGTGTCGCATCTGGCAGAGCGCGCGATCTCTCTCGACGTGAAGCTCAGCAGGCACAACGAGAAGAACGGAAACCCAGGGCCCGACCGCGTCGAGCTCACCCTCGTCGGCAAGGGCCCGCTGGTCCGCGCCGAAGCCGATGGCTCCGACAAGTACGCGGCGTTCGACGTCGCACTCGGGCGATTGCTCGAGCGCATCCGGCGGGCCAAGGATCGCCGGAAGGTCCACCGCGGGGGATCCCGACGGCCGACCTCCCTCCGCGAGGCGACCGACGCCGGATTCTCCGATGTCGGCGTGCACGCCGCAGCCTCCGAGGTGCTCGCGCAGGTGCGCACCGGCAGCACTCCCGTCATCGACGAGTTCGAACCGCACGTCGACGACGACGAGGTGTACACGCCGGTCGTGATCCGTCGGAAGGTGTTCTCGGCGACGCCCATGACGGTCGACGACGCGCTGTACTTCATGGAGCTCGTGGGGCACGACTTCTACCTCTTCGTCGACGCCGAGACAGGCCGGCCGAGCGTCGTCTACCGCCGGAAGGGCTGGGACTACGGGCTGATCGGCATCGATGGGCGTGAGGAGGGCAGCTCCCCGGCGACCTCGCCGGCGGAGTTGCAGCGCGCCACCGCGTGACCTCCGCTCGCTGAGCGCGAAAGATCGCTGAGCCTGTCGAAGCGCGCCGCCCCTCGGCGGCCCTTCGGCAGGCTCAGGGCGCAGCTCGTTCACCGCTAGCATGGCTAAGATAGCCGTCTGCAAGGCGGCAGCGGGCGTGCCCGGACTCCATCCGCGGCCGTGCGCCCAACGACAACAGGAGAACATTCGTGGCTTCGATTCTGGAAAGGGTCCTCCGCGTCGGTGAGGGCCGCACCCTCAAGCGGCTGGAGAACTACGCAGCGGCGATCAACGCCCTCGAAGACGGATTCCAGGCGCTCAGCGACGACGAGTTGCGGAACGAGACCGTCGAGCTCCGCGAGCGCTACGCGAACGGCGAGTCGCTCGACGACCTGCTGCCCGAGGCGTTCGCCGCGGTGCGCGAGGCGAGCAATCGCACACTGGGCCTCCGCCACTTCGACGTGCAGCTCATGGGCGGCGCGGCGCTGCACCTCGGCAACATCGCCGAGATGAAGACCGGTGAGGGCAAGACGCTCGTCGCCACGACCGCTGCGTACCTCAACGCGCTCACGAGCCGCGGCGTGCACGTCATCACGGTCAACGACTTCCTCGCGAGCTACCAGTCGGAACTCATGGGACGCGTCTTCCGCGCCCTCGGCATGACCACCGGATGCATCGTCGCGGGCCAGAACCCGCAGGTGCGCCGTGAGCAGTACGCCGCCGACATCACCTACGGCACGAACAACGAGTTCGGCTTCGACTACCTGCGCGACAACATGGCGTGGCAGGCGAGCGACATGGTGCAGCGCGGCCACCACTTCGCGATCGTCGACGAGGTCGACTCGATCCTCATCGACGAGGCCCGCACGCCGCTCATCATCTCGGGCCCGGCCTCGGGCGAGGCGAACCGCTGGTTCACCGAGTTCGCGAACCTCGCGAAGCGCCTCGTGCCCGACGTCGACTTCGAGGTCGACGAGAAGAAGCGCACCGTGGGCGTGCTCGAGCCCGGCATCGAGAAGGTCGAAGACTACCTCGGCATCGACAACCTCTACGAGTCGGCGAACACCCCGCTGATCTCGTTCCTCAACAACTCGATCAAGGCGAACGCACTGTTCAAGCGCGACAAGGACTACGTCGTCATGAACGGCGAGGTGCTCATCGTCGACGAGCACACCGGCCGAATTCTCGTCGGTCGCCGCTACAACGAGGGCATCCACCAGGCGATCGAGGCGAAGGAGGGCGTGCAGGTCAAGGCCGAGAACCAGACCCTCGCGACCGTCACGCTGCAGAACTACTTCCGCCTCTATTCGAAGCTCTCGGGCATGACGGGTACCGCCGAGACCGAGGCGGCCGAGTTCCAGTCGACCTACAAGCTCGGCGTGGTCTCGATTCCCACGAACAAGCCGATGGTGCGCATCGACCAGCCCGACCTCGTCTACAAGAACGAGGAGGCGAAGTTCGCCCAGGTCGTCGAAGACATCGTGGAGCGCCACAAGAACGGCCAGCCCGTGCTCGTCGGCACCACGAGCGTCGAGAAGAGCGAGTACCTGTCACGCCTGCTCGCCAAGAAGGGCGTGCGCCACGAGGTGCTGAACGCGAAGAACCACGCCCGTGAAGCGGCGATCGTCGCACAGGCCGGCCGCCACGGCGCGGTCACGGTCGCGACGAACATGGCCGGTCGTGGTACCGACGTCATGCTGGGCGGCAACGCCGAGTTCATCGCCGTGCAGCTCATGCACGAACGCGGACTCAGCCCGGTCGACACTCCCGAGGAGTACGAGGCCGCGTGGGACGAGGTGTTCGAGAAGGTCAAGGCCGAGGTCGCCGTCGAGGCCGAGAAGGTGCTCAGCGCCGGCGGACTCTACGTGCTCGGCACCGAGCGCCACGAGTCGCGGCGCATCGACAACCAGCTGCGCGGTCGTTCCGGCCGTCAGGGTGACCCCGGCGAGAGCCGGTTCTACCTCTCGCTCACCGACGACCTCATGCGCCTCTTCAACGCAGGCGCGGCGGAGAGCCTCATGTCGCGCGGCGTGCCCGACGACGTCGCCATCGAGTCGAAGGTGGTCTCGCGCGCCATCCGCTCGGCGCAGTCGCAGGTGGAGGCCCGCAACGCCGAGATCCGCAAGAACGTGCTGAAGTACGACGACGTGCTGAACCGTCAGCGCGAGGCGATCTACAGCGACCGCCGCCACATCCTCGAGGGCGACGACCTGCACGAGCGCACGCAGAAGTTCCTCGAAGACGTCATCGACGAGGTGCTCGACTCGCACACCGCAGAGGGCAACCCCGACGAGTGGGACTTCGACGCGCTTTGGACCGAGCTGAAGACGCTCTACCCGATCGGCATCACGATCGACGAGGTCGTCGCCGAGGCCGGAGAGAAGGGCCGGGTCAACCGCGACTTCATCCGCCGCGAGATCCTCTCCGACGCGAAGGTCGCGTATGCACGTCGCGAGGAGCAGCTCGGTTCGCCCGCCATGCGCGAGCTCGAGCGCCGCGTCGTGCTCTCGGTCATCGACCGTCGCTGGCGCGACCACCTCTACGAGATGGACTACCTGAAGGACGGCATCGGCCTGCGAGCCATGGCGCAGCGCGACCCGCTGGTCGAGTACCAGCGCGAGGGCTACGCGATGTTCCAGCAGATGATGGGCTCGATCCGTGAAGAGACCGTCGGCTTCCTCTTCAACCTCGAGGTCGAGGTGGCGCCGCAGGCCGGTGCCGCCGGAGCGAAGATCGAGGCGAAGGGGCTCGGCCGACAGGGCGCGTCCGACGACAAGCTCAGCTACTCGGCGCCGAGCGACGCCGGCGGCGTCGAGGTGCGCAACCAGCGTGGCCAGGTGCAGCAGGCTGCGACGCAGCGCGCGCGCCGTGCTGTCGCCGAGAGCCAGGCACCCGCCGCCGAAGAGTCGCGCGGCGCCTTCGGGCAGCGCACGGGGGGCGAGGTCGCTCCGCAGAACCGTGCCGAGCGCCGGGCGCAGGACCGCAAGGGCAACTGACACGACGCTCGAGACCCCGGTCGGTGCGTGGCACCGGCCGGGGTCTTTCGTGTGCTGAGGACCTCGCGCGTCAACCCGCCTGCATGCGTCCCGGCGCGCCACAGGACCGGGCGTGCTTCATCGACTCGCGGTGCTGGTGCGGGAGCGGGAGCGGCTCAGAGCACGCCGATGGCGCTCGCGCGCCAGCGCTGGTCGAATCCCTCGATGCGGATCGCGACCGCTCGGGATCGGGCTCGCTGGTGCACCATGACCACGGCCTCGATCACGCCGTCGGCGGGTTCGTGCAGATGCACGCGGCCGACGGTGAACGCCGGCCGCTGCGGTGCCTGGCCCTTGGCCCGACGCGCGCGGGCGGCGAGCACGACGCGCTTCGACAGGTTTCGGTAGACGTCGTCGTCGACCCATCTCGCGAGCTGCTCGAGGTCACGTGCTCCCGCGAGTGCCTCGATGATGCAGTGGGTCAGGCTGCGCAGCAGCGGCTCGGGGTCGGGCAGCTCGGTGCGGCGGGCCGGCTGGCGGGCGAAGAACTCGTCGTCATCGCTCAGGAGGCGCGCCGTAGAGCTGCGATTCACGGCGGTTCGGACACCGAGCGTGTCGCGTGCGGTCATCTGTGCTCCATGGGGGAGGAGTGGCTCGCAAGGCCTTTCGACCGTACGACAGGATCACCCCCGTGTGGGGGACATGGGTGATTCCTGAGTGAACCGTAGATGAGCCTCCGGATCAGTGTCAAGAGAATTCGATGCCTGTGGATAACGTTTCCGAGTCGGGTTGGCGGGAGGTAGCGTCGCTGCATGCGATGGGACCTGTTGTTCGACGACCTCGAGTCGCAGATCGACCAGGAACAGCGCGATGAGGAGCGCGCGCTCGCGGTCGAGGAGGAGCGCCTGCGGCTCGGCCGGCTGACGCTGCGCGACCGCATCTCGGCGATCACCCGGTCGGGTTCCGACGGGGCAGGCGCCTCCGTGCTCATCGAGTTCCACGGCGGTCGTCAGCTCTCGCTTCGGCCGCAGGTGTTCGGCCGCGACTGGGTCAGCGGCCGGTCGGTCGAAGCATCGCAGCGAGAGGCGCAGTGCGTGGTGCCGATCACGGCGATCGCGGCCGTGCTGCCCACGCGCGCCCAGATCGACCCGAGCCTCGAGTCGGTCCCCGAGGCATCCGCTCGCATCGCCGAACGCATCGGCCTGCCCTTCGTGCTGCGCGACCTCTGCCGGCGCCGGACTCCCGTGCGGGTCAGTACGATCGACGGCGAGGTGCACGGCACCATCGACCGCGTCGCGCGCGACCATCTCGACCTGGCACTGCACGACACCGACCGGCCTCGCCGCGAGAACGCCGTGCACGGCTACCGCATCGTGCCGCTCGCGCGACTGCTCGTCGTCGACTTCCGCTGACGAGCGGGGTTAGTCGACGGGGCGGAGCCGCCCACTGCGGGCGCCGGAGAGCTCGACGATGTTGGAGAACTCGCCCTGGTTCCAGGCCGCGTGCTTGCGGGTCTCTTCGTATTGCAGCTCGATCCAGACCTCGAGCTGCACCCGTTCGATGCGCCACGGCCCGGTCGAGCCCACGCGGATCGCCGGCAGCTCGCCGGAGCGGATCAGCTCGTCGACCGCCGCGACGTCGACGGCGAGGATCTCGGCCGCGTCTGCGAGCGTGAGGAACCGGCCGATCTCGTCGCCCGAACCTGGAGAGGTCATGTCTCGATTATCGACCGGCGGGGGCGCGGCGAAGGCGATTGTGGATAACTTCGGACCCGTGTCGCGGCTTCAGGCGACGATGGACGACGGCGCGACCCGGCGCCATTCCGAAGGGAACCCACATGACCTCACGCCGCCCGCTGCGCGGTGAGCGGGGCGCACTCCGACTCGATCCGCGCCTCGTCATCGGCCTCGTGCTCATCGGGGCGTCCACGTTCGGCGTCTGGTCGCTGGTGTCGGGTCTCGACGACGGTGTCGAGGTCTTCGTCGCGCGTGACACCCTCACCCCGGGCACGCGCATCACTGCCGAAGACCTCTCGAGCGAATCGGTGCGGCTCGGGTCGAGCGCGTCGCGCTACCTGGTCGCCGGCGACCTGCCCGAGGGCGGCCTCGTGGTGGCGCGCACGATCGAGGCGGGCGAACTCGTGCCCGATGCCTCGGTCGACGACGTCGACCGCAGCGGCCTCGCCACGGTCGTGGTGGCGAGCAGGGGCCCGTTGCCGGCTGATGTCGCCGCCGGCACCCGGGTCGACGTCTGGACTGCGAAGGAGGGTGAGGGTGGCTTCGAGCCGCCCACCGTGCTCGTCTCGGGTGCTGAGATCGCCGGCGTCATCGAGAGCGAGGGCATGGTCTCGACCGGCGGCACGTCCGTCGAGCTGCTGGTGCCTCGCGAGAAGGTCGCGGCGCTGCTCGGCGCGCTGGCATCCGGCGACGCGATCGACCTCGTGCCGGCACGGTCGTCGGGGGAATGAGATGGCACGACTCGCCCTCGCGCTCGACGGCATCACCGAAGACCGCCTCCTCGCCGACATCGTCGAGCACGGGCACACGATCGTCGCCCGGCTGGAGAGCTGGCGTGTCGTGCTCGAGAACCTCGACGTGCTCGGTCCCGACGTCGCGGTGGTCGGAGCAGCACGCACCACGCTGAGTGCGGAGCTGCTCGCCGGCTGCGACGAACGGGGCATCCGCCTGATCGCGCTCGCGGCGAGCGACGCCGAGCGCGCCCACGCCTCGCAGCTCGGGCTGCACGAGGTGGTCGACCACGAAGCGCCGTGGGCCGAGATCGAAGTGCTCGTGAGCGGCGGCGTGCCGGTGCCCTCGCGGGTGGGTGACCTGCTCGCGCGACAGGAGCGCGCGGCATCCGTCATCGCCGTCTGGGGGCCGAGCGGAGCACCTGGCCGCAGCACCCTCGCCGTGAACCTCGCCGCCGAGATCGCGGCCGCGGGCCACACCGTCGCGCTCGTCGACGGCGATCCGTACGGTGGCGCGATCGCGCCGGCCCTGGGCCTGCTCGACGAGGCGCCGGGATTCGCGTCGGCCTGCCGGCTCGCGGGCGCCGACGCCCTCGACCGGGTCGAGCTCGAGCGCATCGCGCAGCGGTACTCCGCGCCGCGGGCGGCCTTCAACGTGTTCACCGGGCTCGTCGGGCCGAGCCGGTGGCCCGAACTGTCGCGCGACCGGGTCACCGCCGCGATCGGTGCGATGCGGGAGTGGGTCGAGTACGTGGTGGTCGACACCGGCTTCAGCCTCGAGCGCGACGAAGAGCTGACGAGCGACCAATTCGCGCCGCGTCGCAACGCCGCGACCTTCGCCGCGCTGGCGGCCGCCGACCGCATCGTCGCGGTGGGCCTCGCCGACCCGGTGGGGCTTTCGCGACTGCTTCGCGGGCACCTCGAGCTCGTCGACCTCGTCGATCCCGAGCGGGTCGACGTCGTCGTGAACCGCGTGCGAACGAGTGCGCTCGGCATCGACGCGCACGCGCAGGTGCGCCAGACGCTGCGCCGGTTCGGCGGGCTCGGCGACGCGTTGCTCCTGCCGCACGATTCCAAGGCGACGGATGCCGCGATCCTCACCGCCCGCACGCTGCGTGACGCCGCGCCGAGGTCGCCGCTGCGCACGGCCATTCGCGACTACGCGCTCGGGGCGCTGCTCCCCGTGCCCGAGCCGGTACGTCGTCGCGGCTTCGCGCTTCCGGCACTGCGGCGAGCGGCGACCGGCTGAGACACCGCGCGGGCAGTACGCTTGAACGGTGTCGACCCTCAGTGATCTCGTCCTCGCCCAGGGCCGCAGCAGTCAGGCCGATGTCGACTGGCTGCACATGCTCGTCGGCGACCTGCAGCTGCTCGCCGATCTCGCGTTCGCCGACATCGTGCTGTGGGTGCCCTCCGGTGACGACGCGTTCGTCGCCGTCGCCCATTCACGGCCGTCGAGCGCCGCGACCCTCTTCTATCGCGACTTCGTCGGCCAGGAGATCAAGCCCCAGTGGCGCGAGCTCGTGGGCCAGGCCTACTCGACCGCTCGCATCGTGGACTCCTCGGCGCCCGACTGGTACGAGGAGATGCCGACCCGGGTGCGCGCCGTTCCCGTCATGCGCCGTCTCACGACGAACGGCACGAGCGTCGCGCCCGAGCCCGTCGCGGTGATCACCCGCCACACGAACCTCGGGGCCACGCGCACGCCGAGCCGGCAGGAGCTCACGTTCAACGAGTGCGCCGAAGAGCTCTTCCAGATGATCGCGTCGGGAGACTTCCCCGACCTCGGTGCCCCGACCGGGCCGCGGCGCGGCGCTCCGCGCGCCTCAGACGGCCTCATCAGGCTCGACGTCGACGGCATCACGACGTTCGCGAGCCCCAACGCGCTCTCCGCGTTCAATCGCATGGGCTTCGACGACGAGCTCGAGGGCGAGTCGCTCGCCGAGGTGACCACGCGCCTCCTCGCCGGCAAGCTCGTGGTCGACGAGTCGCTCCCGCTCGTCGTGACCGGACGCGCACCCTGGCGCACCGACGTCGAATCGCGCGGGGTCACGGTGTCGCTCCGGGCGATCCCGATCCGGCACCGCGGTGAGCGCATCGGCGCGATCGTGCTGAGCCGCGACGTCACCGAGCTGCGTCACCAGGAGCAGGAGCTCATCACCAAGGACGCGACGATCCGCGAGATCCACCACCGGGTGAAGAACAACCTGCAGACCGTGGCGTCGCTGCTGCGCATCCAGGCCCGCCGCACCCACTCCGACGAGGCTCGCGAGGCGCTCACGCAGGCCATGCGCCGCGTCGGCGCGATCGCCGTCGTACACGACACCCTCTCAGAGGGGCTCTCGCAGAACGTCGACTTCGATGCGGTGTTCGACCGCACGCTGCTGCTGGTCGCCGAGGTCGCCGCGGCTCACAACACGACGGCCCACCCGAAGCGCTCGGGTTCGTTCGGCGTGCTGCCGAGCGCGTACGCGACGCCGCTCGCCCTCGCGCTCACCGAGCTCGTCACGAACGCCGTCGAGCACGGACTCGCCGGTCAGGAGGGCGACGTCGAGATCTCGGCTGACCGCTCGCAGACGACGCTCAGCGTGACGGTGCGCGACACCGGGTCGGGCATGCCCGAGGGCAAGGTCGGCGAGGGGCTCGGCACGCAGATCGTGCGCACGCTCATCCAGGGCGAGTTGAGCGGCACGATCGACTGGCACACGATCGTGGGGCGCGGCACCGAGGTCACGATCGAGGTGCCGCTCCGCTGGATAGCCCCGGCCTGATCGAGCGGATGCCGCGGGCCGCCGTGTCGGACGGAAACGGAGCGTCTCAGCCCTCGCGGCCGCCGAACAGCGCAGCCGTGTCGCCGACCGCTCCGAGGTGAGCCAGCTTCTCCGGGTTCAGCTGGTTCGCGATCACCTGCGCCGAGCCGTCGGCGAACTCCACCATGAGCACGCTCAGCAGCGCGCCATCGGGACCCCGCACCCACACGGCAGGGGTGCCGTTGACAGAGCGCCGCTCGAATCGCACGCCGACGCGTGCCCCACGTCGAACGAGCCCGCCGAGGAACCGAGCTACCGCGACCGCGCCGTGCATCGGGTGCTGGATGGCGGGTGCCTTGCCGCCACCGTCGCCGTAGAACACCACGTCGTCGGCGAGGCGACCGACGAGACCGTCGACGTCGCCGGCCTCGAGTGCGGCGAAGAACGCATCGGCGAGGGCGGAATCCCGTTCGTCGACGCCGTCGAATCGCGGCCGCCGCTCGGCGATGCGCGTTTTCGCACGGTGCAGGATCTGGCGGCAGGCCACCTCGTCACGGCCGACGACCTCGCCGATCGCCCGATAGTCGTAGGCGAACACCTCCCGAAGGAGGAACACGGCACGCTCCACCGGGCCGAGCCGTTCGAGCACCGCGAGGAAGGCGAACGACAGGGTTTCGTCGCGCTCGATGCGGTGGGCGGGATCGGCGTCGTCGTCGGGCAGGGGCTCCGGAATCCAGGGGCCGACGTAGACCTCGCGAGTGCGCCGCGCGGATCGCAGCACGTCGATGGCGAGACGCGTCGTGACCGTGACGACGAAGGCATCCAGGTTCCGGATCTCGTCGCCGGCGAGCTCGCGTTCATGCAGTCGCAGGTAGGCGTCCTGCACGACGTCCTCCGCCTCGACGACGCTCCCGAGCATGCGATAGGCGACGGAGAACATGAGGGGTCGAAGCGCTTCATGCCTCTCGCCGGTGATCGCCATGCTTCGAGGATGGCACATGCGGGCGGCCCGGCCTCGGCGTCACAGATGCGGTGTCACAGACGCGGTGGCATCCTCGTCGGAGGTGGTGAGAGAGAAGGAGACCGAGATGCGAGTGTTCATCGCGGGCGCCACGGGCGCCATCGGAAGGAGGCTCGTGCCGCTGCTCCTGGCCGACGGCCATGAGGTGTTCGGCACGACGACGAGGTCCGAGCGGGTCGCCGGCATCGACGCGGCCGGCGCGCGTGGGCTCGTCATGGACGGCCTCGACGAGGCATCCGTACGCGCCGCCGTGCTCGAGGCGCGGCCCGACGTGATCGTGCACGAACTGACCGCGCTCTCGGGCGGCGTCTCCGACCTCAAGCACTTCGATCGCACCTTCGCCACGACGAACGAGCTGCGCACGCGCGGCACCGATCATCTGCTGGCGGCGGGCGCTGAGGTCGGCGCGGTGCGATTCATCGCGCAGAGCTACGCGGGCTGGCCGAGCGAACGCACCGGCGGCGCCGTGAAGACTGAGGAGGATCCGCTGGATCCTCACCCGACGGATGCCTCGCGGGAGACGCTCGCGGCGATCCGGTACGTGGAGGAGGTGACGACGGCCGCCGGGGGCCTCGCGCTGCGCTACGGCGCGCTGTACGGTCCGGGGCAGGCACTCGGGCACGGCGGCGAGATGGTGACGATGCTCGAGGCGGGCAGACTTCCCCTCGTCGGCGGCGGCACCGGCGTCACCTCGTTCTGCCACGTCGACGATGCGGCATCCGCGACCGCTGCAGCGGTGCGTCGCGGCCCCGCCGGCGTGTACAACATCGTGGATGATGAGCCGGCTCCGGTCTCGGAGTGGCTGCCGGCACTCGCCGAGGCGATCGGCGCGAAGCCGCCGATGCACATGCCGGCCTGGGTCGCGAAGCCGCTCATCGGCGAACACGGTGTCTCGATGATGACGAAGGTGCGGGGCGCGTCGAACGCGAAGGCCAAGCGCGAACTGGAGTGGACCCCGATCTGGCCGAGCTGGCGGGAGGGATTCCGCAGCGGGCTCGGCTGAGTGTCCGACGGAGCCGCCCGGCGCCCACCGCCCGACGCCGATGCAGCCCCTGAGAACGCGACTCATTCCTATCTTGAGCCCATCGCCGATTCCCGGCCTACGCTGGACGTGACATGGCACACGATCACGATCACGCAGCGACCGCGAACCGCACCCGGCTCTGGATCGCGATCGCGATCATCGGCGCCTTCCTCGTCGTGCAGGTGGTCGGCGCCGTCTTCAGCGGCTCGCTCGCGCTGCTCGCCGATGCGGGCCACATGGCGAGCGACCTCATCGGGCTCGTCATCGCGCTCATCGCCGCCTTCGTGGCGGCTCGGCCGGCGACCGATCGTCAGACCTACGGGTACCGGCGGGCCGAGGTCTTCGGCGCGCTCGTGAACGGCGTGATCCTCGTGGTCGTCGCCGTCTCGGTCGCGATCGGCGCGATCGGCCGGCTCATGAGCGGCGCCGAGGGCGAGGCGCACGAGGTGCAGGGCGTGCCCATGCTCGTCGTCGCGGCGATCGGCCTCGTCGCGAACATCGCGGCGATGCTCGTGCTGCGCGGCGGGGCGAAGGAGTCGATCAACCTCCGCGGCGCGTATCTCGAGGTGCTCGGCGACATGATCGGTTCCGCACTCGTCATCGCCGCGGCGCTCGTGATCGTGTTCACGGGCTGGGATGCCGCGGACCCGATCGCATCGCTCGCGATCGCCGCGCTCATCGTGCCGCGAGCGCTGTCACTGCTCCGCGACGTCGCCCGGGTGCTCTTCGAGTCGGCGCCCGCCGACACCGATGTCGCCGAGATCCGCACGCACATCCTGCGGACCGCCGGTGTCGTCGCCGTGCACGACGTGCACGTGTGGGCGATCACCTCGGGATCCCACGTGTTCAGCGCGCATGTCGAGGTCGAGCCCGAGGTCTTCGCGTCGGGTCGCACGGGCGAACTGCTCGACGAGCTTGGCGGATGCCTCAGCGATCACTTCGATGTCGGGCACTCGACGTTCCAGCTCGAGCCGGCGGGCCGGGCAGAGCAGGAGCATTCGCAGCATCCGTGATTCGGTGCGACCGGCGAGCGATGCTCGCGGCCGGTCGACTTCTTCGGGGCTCTTCGCTGCCGCCGCTACTTCTCTTCGGGGCCGCGCTCGAAGACCTCGGGGTCGAGTACGAGCTGGGCTGCCTCGTCTTCGTCGGTGATGACGTCGGCGCCAGCCTGCTCGGCCTTCCTCGCCTTGCGGGCCGAGGCGAAGTAGTGCCAGAGCGTCGGGATGAGGGTGAGGACGACGGCGCCGATGAGGATGACGTCGATGTACTCCTGCACGAACTCGGCGACCGGCGGGATGTAGCCGATGAGGAAGCCGAAGTACGTGAGGCCGACACCCCAGATGATCGCGCCGATGAAGTTGTAGAGGGTGTACTTCTTGTAGTTCATGTGGCCGACGCCGGCGGCGACGGGAGCGAAGGTGCGCACGATCGGCACGAAGCGGGCGAGGATGATCGCGAGCGCGCCGAAGCGCTCGAAGAACGCGTTCGTACGCTCGACGTTCCTGACGCTGAAGAGCCCCGACTCCTTGCGTTCGAAGACGCTCGGGCCGAATTTGTGCCCGATCAGGTAGCCCACCTCGCCGCCGAGGAACGCGGCGAAGCCGATCGCGAGGCACACCCACCAGATGTCGACGCCGAAGACGAGCACGGTGTGGGTGAGCAGCCCTGAGATCACGAGCAGCGTGTCGCCGGGCAGGAGGAACCCGACGAGCAGGCCCGTTTCGGCGAACACGATCGCGCAGACGACGACGAGCGCCCATGGACCGGCGCCCGAGATGATCGTCTCGGGGTCGAGCCAGGGGATGAGCGAGGTGTGGATCACTGGGGGATCTCCTGTCGTCGTCGAGACACGGCGATTGCCGGGTCAGCAGCGGCGTGGTTTCGTTGCAGTCTACCGACGGCGTTCGCGCGCGGCATCCGACTCGAGGATGACGACGGCTCACTCCGTGGAGTGAACCAAGTGGTGGAGCTGTCAGCCGTGGCCGCTGCGGTCAGGCCGAGAGCGCCTCGAAGATCGCGCTGTTCATGCGGAACGAGGTGCGGACCTCGGCGATGAGCACGTCGACCTGCTCGGGCGCGAGGGCGAGATCGTTCATCGCCTCGCGGTAGCCGCGCTTGTAACGGACGACCCCGTCTTCGGCGATGTCGAAGCGGTAGAAGCTCAGCTGCTCGGGGGTGGCCCCGTAGTGGCGGGCCACGAGCCGGGCGATGGCCTGGCCGCCCGAGAGGTCACCGAGGTAGCGCGTGTAGTGGTGCGCGAGGTAGCGCACGTCGTCGTCGGAGACGGCTCGCAGGTGGGCGGCGTACTCGGCGGTGGCGGGCAGCGCCGGGTGCGCGGTGCGCCAGTCGGCGGCACCGAGCGCCGCGAGGTCGGCCTCGATCGCGGCCAGTCGGGCGAGCTCGGGGTCGAAGACCGCCGGGTCGCCGTCACGGCTGCCGCGCTCCTCGAGCGCCTCATACACCCAGCCGAATTGGGCGAGGTAGCGCGTGTACTCCGCGAGCGAAAGCTCGCCGCCCATGAGCTGCACGATGTAGCCGCGGGACTCCGCTGCCTTGTGGTCGTCGGCGGAGGCCGCGCGCACGAGCGCGGCGACGTCGAGCGGCTCGGAGTCGGTGCGGGCCGGAGCGGCGGGGGCGATCGTCATGGGGCGACCCTTCAGTGAGGTTAGGTTTACCTTACATCCTAGGGGGAGTGGGTGCGTCCTGACACTGATGTCCGGTGTCGCGGCCCGATGACGACAGCGGATGTCGGTGGCCGGCCGTACGCTCGGTCGCATGCGACACGGCTTCATCTACACGGGCAGCGATCCAACTCTCGCGGTCGAACTCGCCCGGCTCGCCGAGGCATCCGGCTGGCACGGGTTCTTCGTCTGGGAGGGCATCTGGGCGACCGACCCGTGGTCGACCCTCGGTGCGGCTGCGATGGTCACCGACCGCATCAGGCTCGGCACGATGCTGACACCGGTGCCGCGCCGTCGGCCGTGGGAGCTCGCGGGGCAGACCATGACGGTCGACCGGCTGTCGGGCGGCCGTGTCATCCTCTCGGCCGGGCTCGGCGTCTCGGAGGCCGAACCGCGATTCTGGATCTTCGAAGACGACCCGGGCCGCAAGCACCGCGCCGAACTGCTCGACGAGTCGCTCGAGCTCATGCAGCAGCTGTGGCGGGCCGAGCCGTTCGAGTACGAGGGGCAGCACTACCGGGCGAAGCGCACCGACTCGATGCTGCCGCCCGCGACCGTGCAGCAGCCGCGCATTCCCACGTGGGTCGTCGGCCTCTGGCCGCGCATGAAATCGATGCGGCGGGTCGCGCAGTTCGACGGGTGGATCCCCAACTACGCGCCGCCGGGCAATTCTCCCGAGAGTGCCGATGAACAGGCGCGTCTGTTCACCCCCGAGATCGCCGCCGAGGCGATCGCGTGGATCACGGTCGAGCGCGAGCGTCTGGGACTCGCCGACAGGCCGTTCGACGTGATCCAAGAGGGCACGACGACCGGCACCGATGCCGCGGCAGATACCGCTGTCGTGCAGCCGTGGGCCGACGCCGGCGCAACCTGGTGGCTCGAGTCCGACTGGTCGGTGCCCGCCGAACGCATCGAGGCGTATGCGCGGGCGCGCGTCACGGCGGGGCCGCCGCAGGCGTAGCTCAGCGGCGCCGATACTCGACCTCCGGTCGCCCGGGCGTGCCATATCTGCCGGCGCGCTCGACCACGCCGGAGTCGGCGAGATGCTCGAGATAGCGGCGTGCCGTCACTCGCGAGAGGTCGAGCATTGCGGCGAGCTCTGCGGCCGACAGCGCAGCAGTGGGAGCATCGCGCACCGCGGAGCGCACGCGATCGAGGGTCTCGCGGGTCAGGCCCTTCGGTAGGTCGGCACCCGACGAGGTGCGAAGTGCCGCGAAGGACGCATCGACCTCCTGCTGGTCGGTGACGCCGGTCGAGCCGACGCGAGCGTGATAGTCGCGGTAGGCCTGCAACTTGTCGAGAAACGTCGAGAACCCGAACGGCTTGATGAGGTACTGCACGATGCCGAGGGAGACCGCCGATCGCACGACGGCGGCATCCCGCACCGCGGTCACGGCGATGACGTCGATCTCGATCCCCGCTGCCCGAAGCGCGCGGCAGAGTTCGATGCCAGTCGTGTCCGGCAGGTTCATGTCGAGCAGGATCAGGTCGAACGGTGCGGCGCGGCCGGTGTGTGCGGCGCGAAGCAGCCGGAACGCTTCGTGCCCGGTGTGCGCCACTCCGGCCGCGACGAATCCGTCGACCCGATCGACGTAGGCCGCGTGGGCGTCGGCGGTGATCTGGTCGTCCTCGATGACGAGGACGCGGAGCGGCTCAGTCATCGGGGCTCGCGTCGCGGGTCGCGGCGGACGGTGAGCGCGCCGCCGACGGAGACGGCGCGCCCGACGTCGACGGTGCGGGCGCCGACGAGATCGGCAGGCGAACGGCGAACGTCGAGCCGTGCACGCGGATGTCGCCGCCGAGGCGCGACACCGTCTGGCGCACGAGAGCGAGTCCGATGCCGTGACCGGCCGACTGCTTGGTCGTGACGCCTAAGTCGAACACGTGCTCGCCCACAGCCGGCCCCGGGCCGCTGTCGCTCACGGCGATGTGCAACGCGCCCCCCTCGGGGTCGGCCTCGACGGCGACCTCGACGCGCGGCGCCGGGGTGGCCGCGGCCGCGTCGAGCGCGTTGTCGATGAGGTTGCCGACGATCGTGATGAGATCCCGGGCGGGCACCGTGGTCGCCTCGAGTCGGTCGGGCAGCTCGATCTCGAAGGCGATGCCGCGTTCGCTCGCCTGCGCGGCCTTGCCGAGCAGGAGGGCCAGCAGCACCGGTTCCTCGACCGCCGAGAGGAGCCGGTCGGCGAGAGCTTGGCTGAGGGCGAGTTCCGAGCTCGCGAGTGCCGCGGCATCCGCAGCCCGATCGAGTTCGATGAGCGCGATGATCGTGTGCAGCCGGTTGGCGAACTCGTGCGCCTGGGAGCGCAGGGCGTCGGACAACGTCGTCATCGTCTCGAGCTCGCCCGTGAGCGCGAGCAGCTCGGTGTGGTCTCGGACGGTGGTGACCGAGCCGATGCGACCGGCGCCGGCGGCTGGGCCGCGATCACGCTCACGAGAGACGATGACGTCGCGGTCGATCACGAGCACGTGCGTCGGGGTGATGGCGATCGCGTCGACGACGGCGTCGGTGCGCGCGAGCACCTCGGTCACGGCGGGCGCGAGTTCGAGGTCGGCCAACGGCACCGGCGCCGTGTCGTCGCCGCGGACGTCGCGGCGTTCGCGTCGAGGCAGCCCGAGCAGTTCGGCCGCGCGATCGTTGTACAGCACGACGGCGTTCGAGCGGTCCTGCAGAACGAGGCCCTCGCCGATCGAGTGCATCACGCCCTCGTAGTACGAGAACATGCGGCTCATCTCCTCGGCCCCGCGACCCCACGTGACCCGCCGCAGGTAGCGGCTCAGCACCCACGCGATGATCGCGCCGATGCCGATCATCGCGAGCGCGGCGAGCAGCACCGTCGCGATGCGCGCGCCGAGCGCGACCTGCGTGTTCGAGACGGTGACGCCGACGGCGACCAGTGCGACGATCTCGCCGTCGTCGCCCGCGACGGGCACCACCGCTCGGACCGAGGGGCCGAGCGTGCCGGTGTAGGTCTCGGTGAACGCGTCGCCATCGAGGGCGCGGTCGATGCTGCCCAGGAACCGCTGACCGATCTGCGCCGGATCGGGGTGCGTGTAGCGCACTCGATCGGGCGCCATGATCGTGATGAAGTCGATGCCGGCCTCGCGCATCACGTCGAGCGCGTACGGCTGCAGGTGCCGCGACGGGTCGCTGGTGCCGAGCGCGGTCGCGACGAAGGGGTCGGCGGCGAGCGTCTCGGCGACGGCGAGGCTCTTCGCGGCGGCATCCCGCTCGACGTCGGCGCGAGCATCCGCCCAGATCCATGCGACGGCGATCGCCGCGAGCGCCACGATCATCACCAACTGCAGCGCGAAGAGCTTCGCGGCGATGCTCCAGCCCCGAATCCACTGCACCATGGCCCACCTCGCAACGCCGCTCGTGATCACTCTAGACACGCTTCAGCCAGGCCGGCGCGAACAGTATGAACACAACCCGGTGCCGCGGCATCCGGCATCGCATTCTGGGGCGACACCGACTCATCGTCGACCGGCGATGACCGACCCACGGAAGGCAGACGGCAATGGCGCTCCAGTCTCAGACCTCGGGCACGAAGCCCAGGCGCAGGATCGACTCCTCGCACTACCTCTACATCGCGGTCATCGTGGCCGTGCTCGCCGGCATCACGGTGGGCCTCGTCGTTCCCGAGTTCGCCGTCGGGCTGAAGCCGATCGGCGACGCCTTCGTGCTGCTCATCAAGATGATGATCGCCCCCATCATCTTCTGCACGATCGTGCTCGGCGTCGGATCGATCGCGAAGGCGGCGACGGTCGGCAAGGTCGGCGGCCTGGCCCTGCTCTACTTCATGGTGATGTCGACCTTCGCGCTCGGCATCGGCCTCGTGGTGGGCAACCTCATCCACCCCGGTGAGGGCCTGAACATCGGCAACGCCACCTACGACACGAGCACGCTGGAGCCGAAGTCGACGTCGGAGTTCATCCTCGGCATCATCCCGACCTCGATGCTCTCGTCGCTGACCGACGGCAACATCCTGCAGGTGCTGTTCGTGGCGCTGCTCGTCGGCTTCGCCCTGCAGAAGATGGGGTCGAAGGGTTCGCCCATCCTCGGGGCGATCCGGCAGATCCAGGCGCTCGTGTTCCGCATCCTCGCGATGATCATGTGGGTCGCGCCGCTCGGCGCCTTCGGTGCCATCGCGGCCGTCGTGGGCAACACGGGCGTCGCGGCGATCATCAGCCTCGGCACCCTCATGATCGCCTTCTACATCACGTGCGCGATCTTCATCGTCGTCGTGCTCGGGTCGCTGCTCTGGGCGGTCGCGCGGGTCAACATCTTCCGCATGATGAAGTACCTCGGCCGGGAGTACCTGCTGATCGTCTCGACGTCGTCGAGCGAGGTCGCGCTGCCGCGCCTCATCGCCAAGATGGAACACGTGGGCGTCTCGAAGTCGGTCGCCGGCATCACGGTGCCGACGGGCTACTCGTTCAACCTCGACGGCACCGCGATCTACCTCACGATGGCCTCGCTCTTCATCGCGAGCGCCATGGGCACGCCGCTCTCGCTCGGCGAGCAGATCGGCCTGCTGATCTTCATGATGGTGGCGTCGAAGGGAGCGGCCGGCGTGACCGGCGCCGGTCTCGCGACGCTCGCCGGCGGCCTGCACGCGCACCGGCCCGACCTCGTCGACGGCGTCGGCGTGATCGTCGGAATCGACCGATTCATGTCGGAGGCGCGGGCACTCACGAACTTCACCGGCAACGCCGTGGCCACGCTGCTCGTCGGCACGTGGACGAAGGAGCTCGACCGCGAGCAGCTCGGCAGCGTGCTCGCCGGTGAGCGGCCGTTCGACGAGTCCACGATGAGCGTCGACGACCACCTCTCGAGCGACGAGCAGGCCGAGCTCGAGCGCGAGGAACGGCCGTCGACGGCGACGATCGCCGCCATCGTCGGCGAGCTCGAGCAGGAGAAGGCTGGCCAGGCCCGAGGACGCTGACGTTCGCGTCGCATCGCCGGCTACGACTGGCACGGCACCGGTGGGCACCGTTAGGTCGGTGTCCGCCGGGCTCG
This sequence comes from Agromyces sp. CCNWLW203, assembly GCF_036576125.1. Lineage (NCBI taxonomy): Bacteria > Bacillati > Actinomycetota > Actinomycetes > Micrococcales > Microbacteriaceae > Agromyces > Agromyces sp. CCNWLW203. Next base: position 160,178 of record NZ_JAZHYX010000007.1, read on the forward strand.
CCCGTTCCACGGAACGAGGCGGCCGCAGCGACGACGCGTCGCGGCGCCGGCTGTTCGACGGCTGCCGAGTTTCAGGCCGAGGAGTCGTCCTTCTTGATCTCGTTGCCGTCGGCGTCGTACTCGACCCATTCCTCGCTGATGTCGGGGTCGAGCGATTCGGGACGGTTGGGGTCGCGGTCGAGGCTCAGCGGCTCTTCGAGCGGGTCGACGAAATCGGTCATGGTGCTTCCTCCTGAGACGTCTGGGGTTCGACGTTATCGCGACCGCCGACGCTTCGACAGGATTTCGCGCCGTTCGGTCTGTTCAGTCAGCCCTGCTCAGTCCAGTGCGGAAGGTGGGACTTGAACCCTACTCGCACCCCCATAGATGCACTGATCGGGGCCACAATCCGCTTAAACAAGCGGATCATGACCCCGATACGATTAGCTCAATGCAGCTGGATTGCCGATGAGTGTTGCCACTTCGTTGCCACGCTCAGAGGCGACGACACTCCGAACAGAGCGGCTTGCCGCCGTCACCGCTTCGGCGGTTCTCCCGCTCGATGTTGTTGCCGGTGTTGCAGCTCGTGTTGTTGTGGTGAACATCCGAGTTCACCGAGTGCCAAGGGCTGGTCTTCGTCATCGTTCGGATCCTCCTGCCCTGGAGCCTTCGTTGGCCCCAGATCACTGGACCCTATCCGCCGCAGTCGCGACGTGGGGGCCCCAAAGCGAGGGTCACTCTCCGATTGAGGGCCAACGACGCAAGCTGGCGACTCTCCCAAAAGATTCTGGGTTAGTCGCCAGCTGGTACTGACGGTCGTTCAGGCTCGCGGGGGCGAGGGCAGCGCGCTCCGGTGGGTGACCGTGTGTAACATCCTGAATGTGGCTACCGAGGAGCGATCGCGATGACACTGCGCCGCATGACGGTGCAGCCGAATGTGCTCGAATGGGCGCGGCGTACTGCGGGCCTCCCCGTCGATGAAGCCGCCAAACGCATAGGTGTCTCGCCACTTCGAATCGATGAGTGGGAGGCGGGGACGCTCGAGCCCACGATCACTCAGCTGCGCAATGCCGCGGACGCATACGATCGCCCTTTCGGTGCGATGTTTCTCGAGAGCCCGCCCGACAATGAGGAGATCTTCGACCTCCCCGACTTCCGGCGACCGAGCAATGCCGGCGTCGAGTCAGCCGCTCTTAGACGGTCGATTCTTCGAGCGCACCGGCAACAAGAGGCTCTGCAGGACGTTCTCGACGAAGGATCGGAGCTGGGACTGCCGACGGCCCAGATTATCAATCTCTCGATCGAGGATCCGCCCGGCAAATCAGCTAAGCGCATACGCGACGAGTTGGGGCTTAGTGGTCTACGCTCGAGAGATTTCGCCGACCCCGAGCGTCTCTTGCGATGGCTTGTTCGGACGGTGGAAAGCCGCGGCTACCTCGTGATCCAGACCCAGCGGGTGCCCATAGACGAGATGCGTGGGTTCTCCCTGGCCGGCGGTGCCGCGCCGATTATTGCCCTGAACGGTGCGGACTGGCCACGTGGGAAGATCTACACCCTCCTACACGAGCTGGCCCATGTGGGACTTCGTCACAGCGGTCTCTGCGACCTAAGCCGGGAAAGCAAGAAGCCCGAGGAACGGTACTGCGATGCCGTTGCCGCGGCCGTCCTCATGCCGGCGGGATCCTTCAAAGAGGCGGCGATGAACTCTGATCCGATCGATTATCGTTCGTTGCGCGAACTCGCCTCTTCGTTCGGGGCGAGTGCAGAAGCTGCACTAATCCGGATGGTGCACCTGGGTCTTGCCACCTGGGAGCAGTACTTCGAGATGAAGCCGGTATTTCGTGAAGCGTATGTGAAGTACAAGCAGGACGAGCGATCGGCGGCGGAGGGCAAAGACCCGCCCCCTATCTACTACCAGTTGAAGGTAAGAGACCTCGGGCGCCCGTTCGTTCAGACTGTCTTGCGCGCGCACGACGACGGAGCGCTCAGTGCCCGGGATGTTACGAATCTGCTCGAGATCTCGTACGACAAGGTTCCGAAGCTGGCGCAGCTGTCGGGAGTGGTGGGACTGTGAACAATTTGGTCTATTCGCTCGATACAAGTGGGCTTATCGACGGGATCGAGCGCTTCTATCCGATCCGAAATTTCCCGAACTTCTGGACGCGCATGGATGAGCTGATCGATGCCGGCAGACTGCGAGTTTCAGAGGAAGCGTGGAACGAAGCAATCTCTGTGGATTCGCTCCTGAAGGACTGGTGTGAGGAAGACGGGCGTGATCGCCAGCGATGTGTATACCCCACGAACAGTTCGGTGGCTGCGATCGTGGGTCAGATCGGTGCAGACTTCCCGACGTGGATGCAGCAGGGACGTAAGAACGGGGCCGACCCTTTCGTGATCGCGGTAGCCGAGCATGAAGGAAGCATGGTGATTTCGGGCGAGGTGAACGGCGGTCCTTCGAAGCCCAAGATTCCCTACGTGTGCGCCCAACGGGGCGTGAAGCACGGTCGCTTGGTGGATCTCATCAGGCAGGAAGACTGGATCGTCGGGTAAGACGTGTTCGGGTTCAGTTCCGGCGCTTCGCCGGCCGCTTGAAACGAGACACGTTCGGCAAAGCTTCAACCGCAGCATCCTCACGTAGCGTCTCGACCTTCCTCGAACGCAGCTCGTGCTGCAGCCGCACCCGAGGCGTACCGCCCAGATCGTTTCAGCACCCGCGAGTGCTCGCCGTGCTCATCGGCGAACTTCCGGATACAGCGGCGGACCACACGTACCCACACGCCCGCACCACGCGCGGGGAGAGAGTTTTCGGAACACTGGCGGGTCTTCCGCGCCCGTGATCTCTAAAGATTCGTGTCGTCTCGCGGCGCGTGTCGTTGTGGGTGCGTGTGTGGGTGCAGCCCGGGCCGTGAGTGGCCCGGGCTGCGTGTCTCGCGCTGGGTGCCGCAGCAGATGACTGGGCTTCCCATCCGTTCCCGTGTGACAGGTTCGTGGACTTCGCAGTGCGGAGACCTGTCGGGTGTGGTTGACGCGAGGTCATATGGACTCCTGCTCGAGCTCGGCGAGTTGGCGTTGGATGTCGGTCATCACGCGCTGGGCCTCACGCTTCCTGCAGTGGGCATCCGCGAGCTGCTCTTGCAGCTCGAGCAGGCGGCGCTCAGCGTTGTCACGGAGTCCCTCCCAGATCTCCCGGTCATCCATTGCTCAAGCCCTCCTCAGACGAACGGGAGGAGACGTGTCTCCTCGAGCGTGATCGGTGCCGCACGGACATCGCTGAGTGTGTACGGGTTGGCGCCGTAGCCGACGATCGCGACGTCGCCGCGGTGGATGTCGTACTCCTCGATGCGGAACTCCGTGTAATCGGGTGACCACTGTCCTCGGACGATGCGGAACGCGAACGACATCTCGTCGATGAGGCCGGCGCGGATCTTCGGCACGATGTACGCGACATCCCGATCCTCGAGGTCTAGGTTCGGTGCGTTCACCTCGAGGCCTTCATCCGTCTCGGCGAGGATCAGCGACCCGTTCGTGGTGCGTGCGATGCGTCGCAGCGGGTCATGCTGGAGCACGAGGGGCACATCGAGGCCAGCCTGAGCCAGACTCACCGCGCCCGCGCCGGCCGCCATGACTTCCGTGTACGGGCCGAAGAAGTCCCACATGTCGTACGGGCGCTCATACGCCGTCGCGAGGCCAGTGAAGTGCACGGGTCCCGATCCGGGTTCGCTGGCCCGCAGGGTCGCACGTACCGTCGCCTCAGCGCGGGACGTCGGGTCGGGAGCGGAGCGCCGCTGCCTGGGCCGGTCGTGTCGCTGCACAACTTGACCCCGGCGAGCGTACGCCGCATCCCGCCGAGACTGCTCGTCGGCGGACACGGCTCAGCCCTCCGGCTCGAGTTCGACCCAGGCTGGCAACGTCTCACCCGGCACGAACACGACGTCGAGACCCGTGTCCGGGTGCACCGTGTGCACATAGTCGGCCGCGACCCGGCGCGCCTCCACGGGCGACGCGCTGGCCTCGGAGACCTTGAGCGTTCGTTCCTGCTCGCGCTGCTCCGCGAGAGGGTGCGGGCGGCGGCCCATCACACCGCTCCTTGCAGGGAGCGGTACACGGCGAACGCGGTCGACCTGGCCGGCTGGATGTCGCCTCGCCAGTGCGCCACGACCCCGATCTGGCCGTTGTCGGCGTACCGCTCAGTGAGCACCTGGAGCGTGAAGCCCAGACGCTGCCCGATCAGGAGCTTGCTGAAGTCGCCAGCAAACGCGTCAGTCGCGCGGCTGGCCATCGTCCCCTGCGTGTAGGACGGGATCTGGTTCGACGTGAACCGCGGGATGTCCTCGAGCTCGCCCGGGATCCGCAGCGGCTGCCCAGTCGTATCGTTCGCGCCCGCGTACTGCCGACGAAGCTTCGTGTTCCAGATGACCGCGGTCGGCTCCTCGTTGCCGTCGCGGATCTTGAACACCAGATCCAGCAACTCGTTGTAATACGTCGCCGGCGTCTGCGCGGTGCCGTTCGCCGCGCCACCGAGCACGTTCCCGGCGAGGGTCGCGTTCAGCGCCGCGAGGATGCCGCGCGGGTTCGGCGGGGTCGGCAGGTTGATCGAGCCGGCGCCGGCGATAATGCCGCCGTACAGGCCGGTCAGGTCGAGCTGCTGCGCCATGGCCTTCGCGATCGCGTCGGCGACGATCTCGTCGGCGTTGTCCGCGTCCTGGAACCACTCGAGCGACCCGAGCAGCAAAGCGCTCTGCGTCTTCGCAGTCAGAGTCACGTTGTCCAGCACCACATCGGAAGGGGTGATCGCCGAACCCTCCGTGCGGAACGCCGGCGACGGGTCGCCAGTCAGCCGGCCGATGTTCACCGTCTTCGCATCCATCGGCACGAGAGTCGCGCCGGCCTGCCCGATCGCGGAGGCGTTACGTGCACGGTCGATCAGGTCGGCCGCCCACTCGGTCGGAACAACCGCCGATCCGCTCGTGGTCGTGATCGCGCGCACGAGCTGGCCGATGCCGCCGTACTGGGCGATCGTCTGCTCGTCGGCCGCGGTGCGCCTGGCGAGCGGGTGAGCCCGGAACGACTCGCCCGAACGCAGCGCGGCACGCTTGCCGGTGTCGACGTCGATCCAGTCACCGGCACGAACGTCCGGCGCGTCGACGTCGTCCAGCGCTCGAGGATTCGTGTAACCGGCGCCCGTGGGGGTCCGCGTCTCCGCGTCGGCGGTGGCCTTCTTGTCAGCCTCCGCCTCACGCTCGAACGCTGCGAGGTCGGCGCGCAGCGTGTGCAGCTCCGCCTCGAGTCCGGTCTTCTTCGAGCGGAGCGCCTCGACGGCCTCCGAGCTCGGACCTTCCTTGCCGCGGAGCTCGTCGAGCTCAGTCGCGTACTGGTTCTGGAGCGCGATCTTCGCGTTGAGCTGGCCCCGCTTCTGCGCGATCAGCTGTTCAAACGTCGGGAACTGGGACATGAGTAAAGCCCTTCTGAGTCATGGGTCGGTTGGGAACCAGGACGTCAGTCGGGCCTCTGCCAGTCCGAAGAGCGGCACATGTCGCGCGAGCGATCGTTGATTCCATTGTAGGTGAAGTCCCGGTCAGTCCCCGGTTTCGCCACGCTCATCGCGGAGGAAGATCTCCTGATCGATGGCGGCCGCGCGGATGGTGGCGAGAGCGGCATCCGGGCTGCCGGTCGCCGCGAGCAGATTCCCGGCGGCGTGCCAAGTCAGCACCTCGACGATGTCGCCGAGCTCGCGGAGCATCCCGAGCAGGTCACCCTCCGTCGGTTCGGCGGGGATGTCGACGAAGCTCCGCAGCGTGGCCCGGACGTCGGCGCCCTGGGAGAGCACGGTGGTGATGAGCGCGAACGCGGCCCGGTGCGCGAGTGCTGCCCGCTCATGGTCGAAGTTCAGTTCCGAGGTCACGGTGTGCCCTTCCGGTTGAAGCGGGCATTCGGATGCTGTTCGTGATACCGGGCGCGCTTTCGCTCCCGATCGCGGGCCGCTCGCTCAGGGCTGCGGTCGTACGCGAGCTTCGCCGGCCGACTGTCACGCTCCGCGTACTGGCAACGTGTGGTGCAGTACCTCGAGCGCGGCCGCACCGCCCGGTCGATCGGATCTCCGCAACGTGCGCACGAGTCCGTCACGGGATCATCCCCTGCTCCGCGAACACCCTGCCCACGTCACTCAGCGCCTCATACGTCGGCTCACCGAACTCCGGACCCTCGTACTCCTGGTACCGCGGCATCGCAGCGAGATACCGATCGATACGATCCGTCGCTTCAGTCGGCGACAACGCACGCCACTCCTCGAGCTTCTTCTCAGGAGGCACCGCGTTGTTGTAGTGGATATACAGGTCACGCAGGTAGGCGACCTGCTTCTCAGAAGCCGATGACGACGGGAAAGAGAATCCCTCCGCGGGTCCGCTCGCCAGAGTGGACCTCAGATCTTCTTCATCTGTATCTACTTGATGTGTATCTACTTCGTCGGCCACTGTGCCACCCTCTCCCTGCCTCTCTGCCACCGTGGGGGTGGCACTGTGCCACCCTCCCTCGGGTGCGCTACGATCGAAGATCGCGATCGTGTAGAGGTTGCTGGCGTGCGTTCCGTCGGCCCTCATCCGCTGCTGCCACGTCACGAGCTGGCGTTCTCGCAAGCTCTCGAGCGCTCGACGTACTGACCGCTCGGACGCCCGCGCTTCCTTCGCGAGCGTCCCCATCGATGGCCATGCCCGCCCGTGCCTGTCGGCCCGGTTGAGCAGGGCGACGTACACGAGTAGCTCGTGGGCGTTGAGATCCGATTCGCGGATGACCCAGTTCGGGATGACGCTGAACGTCCCCCCGCTATTCATGGCCGCCCTCCTGGGCTTCCTCGCGCAGGATGCGCTCGGCCGCGTCCAGCAGGATCTCCGCAGCCTCAGCGATGCACTCCGCCCGCGTCGGCATCAGAGACCGCCTTTCCCAGCCAGGATCGTCTCTGCCTCGCCGAGCGTGGCCGCTTCACCATCGACGACCAGCCGCGCGAGGTCGAGCGCCGAGTTCAGAGCTTCCCGCTTGTCGAACAGGAACCGAAGATTGGTGAAACCCCCGGCGATGCCCTTCTCGTACTGGATTTGCGGTCCGTACGCGGTTCGCAGCTCCGCGGTTCGGAGGTCGACGACCACGATGTCGCGCATCTGGACATCGCCGATCGCCTCCGACAGGAACGTCACGGAGACGGTGGGCCAGTGCCAGTCGATGCTCGTCTGGACGGCCCAGGACGGCGCCTGTAGCGGCGGCGCGGGGAGCTCGGGTGCGATGAACTTGCTGAAGTAGAAGCCACCGAGGTCGCGTTGCGAGAACGCCTTCATACTCAACCGGGAAGTCTCCTGCAGCTCGGCGAAACGGTGGTCGTCGGGCTTGATGCGGCCCACCTGAGCGTGGGCCTCGCACATCGACGCGCACCACTCGCGCAGTTCAGGGGTGTCCCCGATGCTGGGCCGGTCGACGCTGATACTCTTGTTCATGATCGTTCTTCCTTCCAAGGGGTTTCGGTCCTCGCCCCAGCCCTGGCCGGTTGGGGCATTCTTCTTGTCCTTCATCGCGGGTTCTCCTCCCGCTGCTTAATTCGCTCGAGCTGACGCTGCAGCGACGCCACAGCGTTCGGGAGCGCCTCCTGCATCGATGACGCCGACACGGGCCCACGCGGAAGACGGACCGTCGTCGCGAGCCGACTCGAGCCGGCCTCCAGCGTCAATCTCGCTTCACCGCGGCCGACGCTCATCAGGCGCTCGCTCGATCCGTGATCGTGCGCTCGCTGGCCTCGAGCCACTCGATGCAGTCGGACTCCCGGTAGACCACGGTGCGCGGGGTGGGCTTCAGGAACTTCGGGCCCTTCCCTGTGAACCGCAGCTGCGCGAGGTTCGACTTCGTCATGCCGGGGATGAGGCTGCACACCTGATCCGGTGTGAGGTACTTCTGTTCCACGCTTTCCTCCTCGCCTTGGGCCAGTGATGTTCTAACTGGCTCACGAACCATGAAATCACCGTGAGTCACTCATGTCAAGCGCCATTCATGACACGGGGCGTTCAGTTTGTGGCACGATGGGCAGATGGCAAGCGCATTCGAACTCGTTGTCGTCGATCCAGATGCGATCTCGCTCCTTGGTGGGGTGGTGCGGGCACGCCCGTCGGCGCATCTGCGTGCGAGCGGTGATCTTTCGATAGACGCGACTGTTGAGATCGAGATCGCTCTGGATGAAGCGCTCGGGCGCTATGTAGCCAAGTCGGTTCGGGTGGAATGTGACGAGCCTGGAGGCGAAGTCACGGCCAAGCTGCTGCGTGAAGTGCGCGTTCAGGAGGCCATCGTCTCGGTTGCGCTGCGCGACATGATCAGCGTGGTGCTCGGTGAGCATGAGGATGACGTGGAGGTGCTCTCCGGGGAGGAGATGCTGGCACGCGTAAAGCCGATGCGCGGTCGGGATCGCTATGAGGTTGTGCAGGACGCCATGATCATCGACGCCATCGCTCGCCTCGGAAATTGGCCGCCGCTCGCGACCGTCGCGGCCAGGCTTGGAGTTAGCCAGAGCACAGCCACCCGGCTCGTAGCTGAGGGGCGCCGCCATGGGTAGCGTCCATCCCTACGAGACATCCGGCGGCAAGCGGTACCGAGTGCTGTACCGGAAGCCCGACCACTCCCAGGGCCAGAAACGCGGATTCAAGACGAAGCGCGACGCCGAGCTCTACCTCGCCGAGGTCGAGGTGTCGAAGGCGAAGGGTGACTACGTCGACCCAGCCGACGCGCGCACGACGATCGCGACGCTCGGCGCCGAGTGGCTCGCCACGCAGACGCACCTGAAGCCCTCGAGCTATCGGCCGGTGGAGATCGCCTGGCGCGTGCACGTCGAGCCCGTCTGGGGGAGTCGCAACGTCGGCGGCATCCGTCACAGTGAAGTCGCGGCGTGGGTGTCGCAGCTCTCCACGACGAAGGGCGCGACGACCGTCCTCCGCGCGTACGGGGTGCTCGCCTCGATCCTCGACGTCGCAGTGAAGGACCGACGCCTCTCGCGGAACGTCGCCCGCGGCGTCTCACTCCCGCGCAAGGGGAAGAAGGCCCGCGTCTACCTCACCCACGAGCAGGTGACCGCGCTCGCCGAGGCATCCGGCGATCACGCCACTATCGTCTACACGCTCGCGTACACGGGCCTCAGATGGGGCGAGCTCACCGGGTTGCGGGTGAAGCACGTCGACGCGCTGAGACGGCGGCTCACGGTCGCAGAGAACGCCGTCGCCGTCGGACGGGTCGTGCACGTCGGCACCCCGAAGTCGCACGAGGAGCGCTCCGTGCCATACCCGCGGTTCCTCGCCGAGCCGATCGCCCGCGCCTGCGAGGGGAAGGGCCGCGATGACCTGGTCTTCGCGGGCGCGTACGGCGAGCACCTGCTGCGCCCGAACACGAGCGAGAACACCACCTCGTGGTTCCTCCGCGCCCTCACCGTGGCCGGCCTCGAGCGGATGACCATCCACGATCTCAGGCACACGGCCGCGAGTCTCGCGATCAGCTCCGGCGCCAACGTGAAGGCCGTCCAGCGCATGCTCGGGCACGCCTCCGCCGCGATGACCTTGGACGTCTATGCCGACCTGTTCGACGATGATCTCGACGCCGTCTCAGAGGCCCTCGATGAGGCACGCGCTGCCACGAGTGTTGCCAAAATGTTGCCACGGAAGGCCCAGAAAGGCGCCAAGGTGGCCCAACTTCCGCGTGGTTCCGGGGGAGTAGCGCCGACAAACTGAGTGCGGAAGGTGGGACTTGAACCCACACGCCCGAAGGCACAGGAACCTAAATCCTGCGTGTCTGCCGATTTCACCACTCCCGCGAGTGCCCGATCAGTCTAGGCGTTGCGGACGCGCCGGCCCTGGAGCAGTCAGAGGCGACGCGTCGTCGCGGGGTTGTGGATAACTTCGGGGCGCGGCATCCGCTGCACCGCATGATGGGTGCCATGACCGACCCCGTGCGCACGATCGCCGACCGGGTGCGCACCCGGGTGCTGCGCGACGGCGTCGATCTCGCCCGCGACGACTCGGCGGCGGCACGGTACGCCCACGAAGAGGTGCGGCGCTACAGCGAGCGCGCCCTCTCGGGAGCGCACGCCCAGCTCGGCGACGAGGTCGGCACCACGCGTGAGGTCGTCGCATCGATCACGGGCTACGGGCAGCTGCAGCCGTTCTTCGAGGATCCCGAGGTCGAGGAGATCTGGATCAACGCGCCGACGAAGGTGTTCGTCGCGCGTCGCGGGGTCGCCGAGCTCACGACGGTCGTGCTGTCGGATCGCGAGGTGCGAGAGCTCGTCGAGCGGATGCTGCAGCACTCGGGCCGGCGCGTCGACCTCTCGTCACCCTTCGTCGACGCGACCCTGCCCGACGGCTCGCGACTTCACGTCGCGATTCCCGACGTGGCGAGGTCGCACTGGTCGGTCAACGTCCGCAAGTTCCAGCGCCGCATCCGCTCGCTCGCCGCGCTCGTCGAACTCGGTTCGCTCACTCCGCACGCGTCGGAATTCCTCCGCATGAGCGTGCTCGCGGGGGCCAACATCCTCGTGTCGGGTGCCACCCACACCGGCAAGACGACGATGCTGAACGCTCTCATCTCGGGCGCGCGCACGGGCGATCGAGTGGTCACCGTCGAGGAGACGTTCGAGCTCGATCTCGACGTGCGCGACCTCGTCGCGTTGCAGTGCCGCCAGCGGAGTCTCGAGGGCACCGGCGAGATCACGCTGCGGCGCCTGATCAAGGAGGCGCTCCGCATGCGGCCCGACCGCCTCATCGTCGGCGAGGTGCGCGAAGCCGAGAGCCTCGACCTCCTCATCGCCCTGAACTCCGGGGTTCCGGGAATGTGCACCATCCACGCGAATTCCGCGCGTGACGCGCTCGCGAAGCTCTGCACCCTGCCGCTGCTCGCGGGCCGCAACATCGACTCCGCGTTCGTCGTGCCCACGGTCGCGAGCTGCATCGACCTCGTGGTGCACCTCACGATCGATCGCGACGGCCACCGACGCGTGGCCGAGATTACGGCGCCGACGGGCGGATGCACCGGGGCGGCGGTCGATGCCGAGGCGATCTTCGTCACGCGAGACGGTGCCCTCGTCGCGACCGGGGCGATGCCGGTGCGACTCGAGAAGTACCGGGCCGTCGGGCTCGACCCCGACATCGTTCTCTCGGTGGCGGCCCGATGAACACGAGTCTCGTGCTCGGCGCGCTGCTCGGGCTCGGTGTGCTCCTCGCCGTCTCCCCCGTGCTCTGGCCTGCGAAGGCCGACGCGAAGAGCCGTCGCAGCGCGACGGCGAGCCGGGTCGCCGACGAACTCGCCCTCGCCGGCCTCGCCGGAGTGCCGATCGCGGTGATCGTGATCGTCGCAGCGCTGCTCGCCCTCGTGACGGGTGCGGTCGCGCAGGCCGTTTTCCTGGTCCCCGTGCTCACGATCGTCGCCACGGTGCTCGGTGCCGCGCTCGTCCCGCTCCTCGTGCATGCCCGTGCGACGCGGCGGCGAGCGGCCAACCGTGCGGTCTGGCCCGACGTCGTCGACCATCTCGTGTCATCCGTGCGCGCCGGCATGTCGCTCCCCGACAGCCTCGGCGCGCTCGCCGAACTCGGCCCCTCGTCGACGAGAGCCGCGTTCGCGACGTTCGACGACGAGTACCGGCGCACGGGCAACTTCGGCGCATGTCTCGACCGGCTGAAGGGCGTGCTCGCCGATCCGGTGGCCGACCGCATCCTCGAGACCCTGCGCATGGCCCGCGAGGTCGGCGGCAGCGACGTGACCGCGGTGCTGCGGGGCCTCTCCGGCTATCTGCGTGAAGACGCGGCACTCCGCGCCGAGGTCGTGGCCCGGCAGTCATGGATCCGCAATGCCGCGCGACTCGGCGTCGCTGCGCCGTGGCTGCTCCTCCTGGTGCTCGCCTCCCGCCCCGAGGCCATCGTGGCGTACGACTCGGCTGCCGGCGCCGCCCTGATCATCGCGGGCGTGGTGGTGACGATCGTGGCCTATCAGGCGATGGTCGCGCTCGGTCGCCTGCCCGAGGAGCGCCGATGGTTCCACTGAACAGCGTGCCCGCGCTCGGCCTGCTCTGCGGCGCACTGCTCGGCCTCGGGCTCTGGCTCGTCGTGTCGACGGTGCCGCGCATCGGCCGTGCCAGGCTCGTCGAGCGGGTGGCTCCGTACATCGCCGACATCTCGGCAGAGGCGCGGTCCCTCCTTGCACACCGTCCCTCTGACCCGACGCCGGTGCTCGGGCTCGTCGCGCGGCCGATCGTGCGCGCCGTGCGAACGGTCGCCTCCGAATGGCTCGGCGGTGCCGACACGATCGCGCGGCGCCTGCGCCAGTCGGGATCCACGGCGTCGGTCGAGCGTTTCCGAGGCGAGCAGCTCGCGTGGGGTGCCGGTGCCTTCGCGATCGCCTCGGCGCTCGCGATCCTCGCCCCGTCGTTCGGCGCTCTTCCGGTGATCGTGCGCATCGCCATGCCGTTCCTCGCGGCGGCCCTCGGCGTGGTCGTGCGCGACTGGGTGCTGCAGCGTGCCGCGCGCCGCCGACTGGCCCGCATCTCCGCCGAGTTGCCGACGGTCCTCGAGTTCCTCACGCTGAGCCTCACCGCGGGTGAGGGCATGCTCGATGCGATCCGCCGAGTGGCGCGTCTCGGCAACGGTGCAGGAGTGCTGCCGACAGAGTTCGCCGCGACCGTCGCATCGGTGGGATCGGGCGTGCCCCTCGGACAGGCGCTGGCACGACTCCGCGACGACCTCGATCATCCGGCCCTGTCGCGAGCGCTCGACCAGGTGCTCGGCGCACTCGAGCGCGGTGCGCCGCTCTCATCGGTACTCAGGGCCCAGGCCGGCGACGCCCGCGACGAGGCCAAGCGAACGATCATCGAGCAGGCCGGCCGCAAAGAGGTCGCCATGCTCGTGCCCCTCATCTTCCTGATCCTTCCGGTGACGATCGCGTTCGCGCTGTTCCCGGGATACCTCGTACTCCAGGCGGGCTTCTGATGGCTCGCCTCCACATTGACGGCACGGCTCCGTGCTCCGACGAAGGGGAATCACATGCGCGATCTGCTGAAGCGGCGGTTCGAGGACGAGCGAGGCGACGTACCCGGCTGGGTGCTCATCACGCTCATGACGGCGGGTCTCGTGATCGTCATCTGGGGCCTCGCCGGCCCGGCGCTGTCGGGCGTCTTCGATCAGGCGATCAGCCGGGTGCTGGGCGTCTGACGTCAGGGGAGCGGTCTCGCTCCCGGGCGGGCGCACGACCAGGCGTGTGGTTCCGTGCGCTCGCGCACGAGGACGGTGGGTCCGCCGTCGCCGAGTTCACTCTCGTCGGCATCCTCATCACGGTGCTCGCGCTCGCCGTCATCCAACTCGCGCTCGCCCTCCACGTGCGCAACACGGTGCTCGATGCAGCCGCCGAGGGGGCGCGATACGCAGCACTCGCCGGATCGAGCGAGGGTGCAGGCATCGCGCGAACGCGTGAGCTCATCGGTATGGCCGTCTCGACGGAGTACGCCCGAGACATCGAATCGGGCACCACCACGGTCGACGGCATCGCGATGGTGTCGGTGACGGTGCGAGCCCCGCTGCCCGTGGTCGGACTCCTCGGCGTCGACCGTGCGCTGGAGGTGACCGGCCATGCTGCGCTCGAGACTCTCGAGTGACGAGGGATCGGCCTCGCTCGAGTTCCTGTCGGTCGGCATGATCCTGCTCGTGCCCCTCGTCTACCTCGTGCTCGCCATGTCGGCGATCCAGGGCGGAGCGCTCGCCGTCGAGGGCGCCGCCCGTCAGGCCGCGAGGGTCGCCGTGCGTGCGGTGAACTCCGGCGCAGCGGATGTCGCGGTGGAACGCGCTGTGCGGGTCGCGCTCGACGATTACGGGGTCGATGCCGACGCGGCATCCGTCTCGGTGTCGTGCTCGCCGTCGGGCGACTGCTTGGCCCCAGGCGAGCGCGTGCGCGTGTCGGTCACCGCGAGCGTGACCCTGCCGCTCGTGCCCGATGTGCTCGCGCTCCATCAGGCGGCGAGCGTGCCGCTCGAAGCGAGTGCGACGCAGACGGTCTCGCGCTTCGCCGCCGGGCGCGACGGGACAGGGAGCGACCCGTGATGCGCCGCGATCGACTGCGCCCCGGCGCCGACCACGACGAGCAGGGCTCGACGCTGCTGCTGACGATCTTCTACTGCGTGCTCGGGCTCTCATTGATCCTCGTCGTGGTGTCGGCGACCTCGCTCTACCTCGAGCGCAAACGCCTCTTCACGCTCGCCGACGGCACCGCGCTCGCCGCGGCGGAGTCGTGGAGCCTCGACGCCGTGCAGGTCGAGGGCGACCATCTCTCTCTCGAACTCGACTCGGCCGACGTCGGTCGGGCCGCGACCGCGTATCTCGGCGATGCGGTGCACGAGTTGCACGACGTCGAACTCGTGCGCGCGGCATCCGATGACGGCCAGAGCGCCACGATCACCATGCGCGCGGTCTGGTACGCGCCGATCCACACCGAGCTGGTGCCGCTCTTGGTGCCCATCGAGGTGACGGCCACCGCACGCTCGGTGTTCCACTGACCGTCCGCCGGGCAGCCGCTCCGTTAGTGATCCTCGCGGTGATTGGGGAGCCGACCATCGTCGACGACTGCCGGAGGGATGGCCGAAAGGGCAGCGTGCAACGTCGCTGCAGACTCGGCGATCGCGACCGTCGCGTCGTCGAACGGGTGTCGGAGGAACTCGTGAATCATCCCGTCGTAGCGGCGCACCGTCGTCGGGACGCCGGCGTCTCGAAGCCGCCGGCCGTACTGCTCGCCCTCGTCGCGGAGCGCGTCGTACTCCGCGGTGATGATGTAGGCAGGCGGGAGGCCGCTGAGGTCAGGCTCCAGCATGGGCGAGACCCGGGGGTCGAGTCGCTGTTCCGGGGCGTCGAGGTAATGGTCCATGAACCAAAACTGGGCTTCCCGCTCGATGTTGCCGTAACAGCCTGCAAGCCGCGTGATGGAGTCGTTCTCGCGTCGGAAGTCCAGGTCCGGGTAAATGAGGAGTTGGAAGGCGATACTCGGCGCTCCGGCATCGCGCGCCCTCAGCGCCACGACCGCGGCGAGGTTGCCTCCCGCACTGTCGCCGGCCACTGCAAGTCGGCCGGCGTCGAGGCCGAGTTCGGCCGCGTTCGCAGCGACCCAGTCGGTGACCGCGAAGCCCGCGTCGATCTGGGCGGGGTACTTGTGCTCGGGGGCGAGGGGGTAGCCGACTGCGACCACGACGATCTCCGCGGCGTTCGCGTAGGAGCGCGCGAGGGCGTCGTGCGAATCGAGATCGCCGAGCACGTAGCCACCACCATGGAAGAACACGAGGACGAGCGCAGGCGGGGCGGATGCGGTTGACGCCGGCCGGTAGATCCGGATCGGCACCTCGCCTGCGGCAGTGTCGGCGAGGCGATCGACCACCTCGGCGACGGGCTCGGCCGCGCCGACCGACGCTGCGATCAGGCGGCGGGCGCCTTCGCGAGCCCGCTGCGGCGAGACGGTGTGGAGCCCGGCGAGGTTCGCGGCGGAGAGGCGGGCCAGATGAGCCTCGACCTGAGGGTGGAGTGGCATCGGGATGTCCTTGTCTTCTCGGTGAACTGCTGTCACGATCGAGCGTGCTACTTGAACTACGATTCAAGTCAAGTCGATTCACGAGAAAGGCAGGGACGAGAGATGGCGACCGAGCTGGATATCGCCGATGTGGCTGAGCGAACCGGGCTGACCCCGTCCGCGCTGCGCTTCTACGAGCGGTGCGGGCTCATCGCCTCCGGCGGGCGCAACGGCCTTCGACGCACCTTCGCACCCGAGGTCGTCGACCGGATCGTGATGATCCGCTGTGCGCAGGAAGCGGGCTTCACCCTGGCCCAGATCGGCCGATTCCTGGTCGCCACCCCCGGCGACGACGAGTTGCGAGAATGGGTACGCCAGCGCGCTCAGGAGCTCGAGGGGGAGATCGCGAGACTGATCCGGATGAATGACAGCCTCCGCCACGCCGCCACCTGCACGCACTCACCGCTGGCCGAGTGCCCCGACTTCAAGCAACGGCTCCTTCCCGGCGCCGCTCGTGCGCGCACACCGTAGGCTCGGAATCATGCGGCGAATCGACGGCGATGTGTTCGGGCGATGGAGCCTGCGCCTCGATGCCGTGTACTGCGCCGTACTGGGAACCGCGGTGGCGCTGGCTGCCGAACCGATCGCGCAAGGGGTCGCCCTTCCTCCGCTCGTGATCGCCGCCGCAGGCGTTGCCGTGGTCGTCTGGGCCGGGGGCGTGATGTGGATGCTCGCCCGACTGCCTCTGCGACGAGCACTCGGCCTGGTCATGATCGCCAACGTGCTCGCCGCGCTCGCGGTAGGTCTCGTCTCGCTGACGGCGGCGACAGCATTGATCGTGGGAGCAGTCCTGGCGGTCTCCGTCGACGTCGCCCTCTTCGCGACCAGCCAGGCGGTCGCATTGCGTGCACTCCCGGCCCGAGGTTGATGCGCGAGTTCCACTGAACCGGCGGCGTGCGATTGACTGGAGGCATGACCGTCGAGATCTCAGACCACTTCACCCGCATCCTCTCGTCGCCGGTGTTCGCCCACCTCGGCACCGTGCGCCCGAACGGCGAGGTGCAGGTGAACCCCATGTGGTTCGAGTTCGACCCCGAGACGCAGACGATCCGCTTCACGCACACGTCGAAGCGCGCGAAGTTCCGGAACCTCCAGGCGAATCCGCACATGACGCTCGAGATGACCGACCCCGAGAACCCGCTGAAGTACGTCGAGGTGCGCGGTCGTCTCGCCGAGGTGCTGCCCGACCCCGAGGGCGCGATGTACGTGCGCCTCGGCCGGCGCTACGGCAACCCGAACGAGCAGGCGCCCGCCGACAAGGCCGACCGGGTGATTCTCGTCATGGCGATCGAGAAGGTCAACGGGCGATGAGCGGCGCGGCGGGTCGGGGAGCCGGAAGCGGCGGCGCAGGCCGGGCCGACGGTCGTCGCTACGCCTGGATCGCGATCATCGGAGTGGTGCTCGCCGTGCTTTCGCTGCTGACCCCGGCGCTCGCCTCGCTGCCGCTCTCGGCGCTCGCCGTGGTGCTCGGGCTCCGCGGCCGGCGCGAGGTGAAGAAGGACCCGACCCTCGTGGCCGGCTGGCTGTGGATCGGCGCCGCGGCGGTCGGCGGGTTCGTGCTCGTCTTCCAGCTCATTCTCGTCGTGCTCTCGTTCGGCACGCCGACGGGCTGAACGGCTCCTGACGACCCCTCAGCGCCGCCGGTGCGGCACGTAGCGCGGAATCCAGCGCCACAGCATCGCCGCACCGATCAGGCCGAGCACGCCGACGGCGACGTTCGCAGCCATGATCGATGCGATCGAGGTCACCGCCGCGATCATGAGCGGCGCCCCTGCGCCGCCGGTGTCGCCGATCATGCGGAACGCGCCGAGGAACGGTGCGGGGTTCTGCTTCGGCGCGAGGTCGGCGCCGAGCGTCATGATGATGCCGCTCGTGACGCCGTTCGCGAGGCCGAGCCAGACGGCGATGATCGTGAACCAGACCGCGTTCGACGGCAGGTCGTGGGTGAACGCGAGCGCGATGTGGCCGACGGCCATGCCGAGCAGCCCGGGGATCGCGCTCCAGAGCCGCCCGAATCGGTCCATGATCTGCCCGCTCGCGTAGAACAGCGCGAAGTCGATCGTGCCCGAGATGCCGATCACGAGCGCCGCCTGCTCGGCGGGCATGCCGATCGAGACCGACCAGAGCGGCAGCACGACCGTGCGGCTGACGCGCACCGCGGCGAGCAGCCCGACCCCGGTGCCGATGCGGGCGAGCACCCCGCGGTTCTCGCGGATCGCACGGAACACGCTCGGCGACGACCCGGCCGCCGCCTCGGCTTCGCCGGCGGTGAGCGGCGTGCCCGAGGCATCCGTCGGCGTTGCTGAAATGGCCGAAGCAGCGGATGCCTCGCGCGCGAGCCTCGCCGCACCGAACACCCGCTCGGGGTCGGGCAGCAGCACGAGCACGCCGACGACGGCGAAGCAGGCGCCGACGAGCACCCAGAAGACGGACTCGCTCGAACCGGTCGCGGCGATGATCGCCGCGGCGACGAACGGGCCGACGGCCCAGCCCGCGCGGAACACCCCGCCGAGGGTCGAGAGCGCTCGGGCCCGTATGCGCACCGGCACGTAGCTCGTGAGGAACGCGTGCCGGGCGAGGCCGAACACCGCGGTCGCGAGGCCGAGGAGGAACACACCGATGGCGAGGGCGGGCAGTGTGGGGGAGACGATCGCGATCAGCACGCCGATGACGGCGAGCATCGCCGCCCCGATCATCGCGTTGCGCTCTCCGATGCGGGCGACGAGCCAGCCGGCCGGAAGGTCGCCGGCGAGCTCGCCGACCATCAGCATCGCGGCGATGAGGCCGGCGAGGGCGAGCGAGGCGCCGCGCTCGGTCGCCACGAGCGGCACGATCGGGATCATCGCGCCCTCGCCGAGCGAGAAGACGAGGGTCGGCAGGTAGACCGGGAGGACGATCGAACGCCACGAGAATCGGGGCGTGGAGTCGGTCATCGATTCGACGCTACACCCGCCCACGCGGTGCACTTCGCGGTGCACCATGGGGGCGGGCGACTCGCGTAGGCTGGGAGGCCATGTTGGATCTAGACCTCTCGCAGGAGATCGCCGCGCTGCGCTCCACCTTCAGCGACATTCGCGCAGTCGTCGACGTCGACGCCATCAAAGCCGACATCGAACGGCTCTCCGAAGAGGCGGGCGCGCCCGATCTCTGGGATGACACCGCGAACGCGCAGAAGGTGACGAGCGCGCTCAGCCACCGTCAGTCCGAGCTCGCCCGGGTCACGAGCATCGACTCGCGACTCGACGACCTCGAAGTGCTCATCGAGCTCGCCAACGAGATGGGCGACGAAGACAGCGCGGCCGAGGCCCGCGCCGAGCTCGAGTCGCTGCAGAAGGCGATCGGCGACCTCGAGGTGCAGACGCTGCTCGACGGCGAGTGGGACGACCGCCCCGCGGTCATCACGATCCGCGCCGGCGCCGGCGGCGTCGACGCCGCCGACTTCGCCGAGATGCTCATGCGCATGTACCTGCGATGGGCCGAGAAGCACGGCTACAAGGCCAGCGTCATGGACACGAGCTACGCCGAAGAGGCGGGCATCAAGTCGGCGACCTTCGAGATCGACGCGCCCTACGCGTTCGGCACCCTGAGCGTCGAGGCCGGCACGCACCGACTCGTGCGCATGAGCCCCTTCGGCGCGGCGGGCAAGCGCCAGACGAGCTTCGCGGCCGTCGAGGTCATCCCGCTCATGGAGGAGGCGCAGGAGGTCGAGATCCCCGAGAACGACATCCGCGTCGACGTCTTCCGCTCGAGCGGACCCGGCGGCCAGTCGGTCAACACGACCGACTCCGCCGTGCGCATCACGCACCTTCCGACCGGCACGGTCGTCTCGATGCAGAACGAGAAGTCGCAGATCCAGAACCGTGCGGCCGCCATGCGCGTGCTGCAGTCGCGACTGCTCCTCATCCAGAAGGAGCAGGAGGCGGCCCAGAAGAAGGAGCTCGCGGGCAACATCACCGCGAGCTGGGGCGATCAGATGCGCTCCTACGTGCTCGCGCCGTACCAGATGGTGAAAGACCTGCGCACCGAGTACGAGGTCGGCAACCCGAGCCACGTCTTCGACGGCGACATCGACGGTTTCATCGCCGCCGGCATCAGGTGGCGGAAGCGCCCCACCGAGTAGGCGACCGCGAGGCACTGAACCGAGCGGATGCCGCCGGCTCCCTGCTGATCGCCGGGTCAGATCGTCTCGGCGAGCGACGCGGCGAGTTGTGCCGCGTGTTGCCGCGAACTTAGACGCGCTCGGCTTCGACGACCGCGGCGAGTGCCGCTGGCAGGCCGCCGACGAGGGCGGTGAGCCCGAGCTCGAACGAGCGGTCGGCCGGATGCACCCGCTGCGCCGCGGCCTTCACGCTCCGCAGGGCTTCGGCGCGGCTGAACGTCGGCGCGAGCGGGGCGGCGGTGCCGGGCGACATGATGTCGTCGGGGGCGAGCGTGTCGAGGGCTGAGCCGATGATGAACGACTCGAGCGCGACGATCGCGTCGACGGCGCCGCCGACGGGCCATCCCTCGGCGACGAACCGCCGCGTGATCGACTCGTAGTTCGCGACCGAGCGCTCCTGGCCGTCGATCGCCGTGGTGGCGAGCAGCGCGATCGCGGCGGGGTGCGTGGCGAACGCCGATCGGTAGGAGTGCGCCCAGCGCAGCACCGCGTCGGCGAGGGTCGTCTCGGGGGTGTCGAAGCCCGAGACGTCGAGCAGCTCGGCGACCCGGCCGCGCATGGCCCTCACGACATCGGCCTTGCCGCCGAAGTAGTGGTAGAGCGCCGGAGGATGCACCGAGAGGGAACGCGCGAGCGCCGCCATCGTGAACCCGTTGGGCCCGGCCGTGCGGGCGAGAGCGAACGCCGCGTCGACGATCTGGTCGGCGCTCAGTACCGGCGTGCGCGGGCGGCCCGCGCTGCGCTTGGCCGGAGTGGGACTCACAGGGCTCCTTCGAGTGGTCGACGCGGGGATTTGTCGAAGAGCGTATTCGGGAGTAGCGTGTGCCCGAATTTAATCATATTAAATTGAGGGCGGCCGACGAAGGCCGCCGAGAGAGCGAGCAGACGTGCACGGGATCGCCGCGGACACCATCCTCATCGGCGCGCGCGTGATCACGATGAACCCGCGGCAGCCCGAGGCATCCGCCGTCGCGATCCGTGCCGGCCGAATCCTCGCGGTCGGCGATGCCGCCGACCTCGCCGACTACCGCGGCCCCCGCACCGCCGTGCAGAATCTCGCCGGGGCATCCGTCACCCCAGGGCTCATCGACGCGCACATGCATCCGATCCAGGGCATCGAGCTGGCGGTGGGCATCGACTTCGGGGGAGTGCGCGACCCCGAGACGTTCCTGTGCATGCTCGCCGACGAGACCGCTCGCGTCGCCGACGGATCGGCCGGCGGCTGGGTGCGCGGATGGAACGTCGACTACGACCTGTTCACGACCCTGCCGATGACCGCAGCCGCGATCGACGCGGTCACCACGGGCGCGCCCGCGTTCCTGATGTTCTTCGACGGCCACACCGCCCTTGCGAACACCGAGGCCCTGCGCCGATCGGGCATCACCGGTGCCCGTCGCTTCGGCGACACCTCCGAGATCGTCGTCGACGACGCCGGGCGGCCGACCGGATGCCTCCGCGAGGACTCGGCGTTCGACCTCGTGCTGCGCACCGCGCCCGAGTACACCCGCGCCGAGACGCTCGAGCGCGTGCGCGGCATCCTCGGCGGCCTCGCCGCCTCGGGCATCACCGGTGGATGCATCATGGACGGCAACCCGGGCACGCTCGAGCTGCTCGACGAGCTCGACGGCGGCGCATCCGCCGACCCCGACGCCCCGAGCGGGCTGCCCGTGCGGATCGTCTCGGCGATGGCGCACAACCCCGGCTACGACGAGGAGCGCACACGCCACCACCTCGCGCAGCGCGACCGCCGCGGCAGGCGCTGGCGCGGCGGCCTCGTGAAGCTCTTCGCCGACGGCGTCATCGACACCGGCACCGGGTGGCTCTACGAACCCGACACCCACGGCGACGGCGGCACCTCGTTCTGGGCCGACGCCGACGAGTTCGAACGCGTCGTGCACCGCTACGCTGCGGCCGGCTTCCAGATCGCGACCCACGCGATCGGCGACCGCGCCATCGGCGAGACGATCGATGCCTACCTCGCCGCCGGCGTGCACTCGAACGGCACCGCCGCCCACCGCATCGAACACCTCGAGCTGCTCGCCGATCGCGACCTCCGCCGCATGGCGCACGCCGGCATCACCGCGTCGGTGCAGCCGCTCCACATGCAGTGGCGGAAGGCCGACGGCTCCGACTTCTGGGCCGAACGACTCGGCCCCGAGCGCGCCGCCCTCGGCTGGCGGGTACGTGACATGATCGACGCCGGCGCCCCCGTGGCGCTCGGCTCCGACTGGCCCGTCGCGCAGACCGATGCGCGCATCGGACTCGCCTGGGCGCGGCTCCGCCGCGAGCCCGGCAACCATGACGCCCCGGTGTTCGAGCCCGACCAGGTGCTCACGCCGTACGAGGCCCTACAGGGCTACACCGTCTGGGCCGCAGAGGCCCAGGGCGACCGCGACCTCGGCGTCATCGCGCCGGGGTGCCGCGCCGACCTCGTCGTCTGGGCCGACAGCCCGCTCGACGTCGACGCGGACGAACTGCTGCACCTCCCCGTGCTGACGACGATCGTCGACGGGCAACCCGTGTTCGCGGCATCCGCCGCCTGACCCCTTCGAATCAGAGGCAACCATGCAAGACGTCGGCGCGCTCGCGCTCCTCCCCGTCGTCATCATCCTCGTCGTGGCCGTGCTCACACGGCGCACGCTCTTCGCGATGCTCTGCGGCACCCTCGCCGGTGCCGTGCTGCTCGGCGGCTGGGAGTTCTTCGACTCATGGATCGGCTACTTCGGCACCGCCATGGCCGACGAGACCCTGCAGTGGCTCATGCTCGTCGTCGTGCTCTTCGGCATCCTGATCACGCTCTTCGAGCGCTCGGGCGCCGTGAGGGAGTTCGCGGCCTGGGCCGAGCGCTTCGTGAACTCGCGGCGGAAGTCCACCATCCTGAGCTTCCTGCTCAGCATCGTGCTCTTCGTCGACGACTACCTGAACGTGCTGACCGTCGGCACGTCGATGAAGGCCGTGACCGACCGCTACAACGTGCCGCGCACCGAGCTCGGCACGATCATGAAGATGACGGCGGCGCCCATCGCCGTCATCGTGCCGTTCTCGACGTGGGCGCTCTTCTTCGCGGGTCTGCTCGAGGCGCAGGGCGTCACGGCGAACGGCTCGGGTTTCGGCGCCTACCTCCAGGCCATCCCGTTCATCTTCTTCGGCTGGATCGCGATCGCGATCGCCGCGCTCGTCGCGTTCGGCGCCTTCCCGAAACTCGGCGCACTGAAGAAGGACGTCGCGCGAGCGGATGCCACGGGCGACGTGTTTCCCGCCGGCAGCACCGCCGAGGAGCGCGAGGCCGAGGGCGGCCTGCCGCTGAACGCCGAGGTCGGCGAGTTCGCCGTCTCGGGCGACGACGCGGGCCGCGCCGTCGCCGCGGCATCCGCACCGTCGACGACGTCGACGACCGCGACCGCCACGGCAACCGCGACGGCGGGTCGCGCGCCCGAGTACGCGAAGCCGCGCCCGTGGAACTTCCTCGTGCCGATCGCGGTCATGATCGCCGTGACGATCCTCACCGAGGTCGACGTGCTGAAGGGCACGGTCGCCGCGCTCATCGTGGCCATCGTTATGTACACGGTGCAGCGCCGCCTGAAGATCAAGGGCGTGCTCGAGGCTGCGTTCGACGGCGTCGGCAGCATGCTCTTCGTCATCGTGCTGACGGCGCTCGCCTTCATGGTGCAGCACATGAACATCGACCTGCACCTCGCCGACTGGGTGATCGAGGCGACGCAGCCCGTCATGAACGGCGCGCTGCTGCCCGCGATGGTCTTCCTCGTCTGCGGCGTCTACGCGTACGCGACCGGCTCGTTCTGGGACCTCGCGGCCGTCATCACGCCGATCGTGATCCCGCTCGCCTTCGCGATGGACGTGAACCCGATCATCGCGGGGGCCGCGGTGTTCTCGGGCGCCGCGCTCGGCTCGACCACGTGCCTCTACGGCGACGGCATCATCCTCGCGTCGCGGTCGACCGGCATCAAGCCGCTGAACCTCATGACGGCGATCCTGCCGTACGCGGCGATCGCTGCTGCCGCGTCGCTCGTGCTCTACCTGATCGTCGGATTCGCCGGCATCTAGAGCCGGTCGTCCTCAATCAGTGGGCGGCGACCCCGATTTCCGGTGTCGCTGCCCACTTTTGCCTCGCCCTTCCTTAGGCTCGATTGCGATGATCCGCTTCGACTCCGTCACCAAGACCTACCCCGGCCAGGCGAGGCCCGCCCTCAACGACATCGGGGTCGAGATCCTCCGTGGGGAGTTCGTCTTCCTCGTGGGCGCTTCCGGCTCCGGCAAGTCGAGCTTCCTCCGGCTCATCCTCAAAGAGGAGAAGCCGTCGAAGGGCGCCATCCACGTGCTCGGGCAAGACCTCGGGTCGATCTCGACGCGCAAGGTGCCGTACTTCCGGCGCGACCTCGGCGTCGTCTTCCAGGACTTCCGGCTGCTGCCGAACAAGTCGGTGTACGAGAACGTCGCCTTCACGCTGCGCGTCATCGGCAAGTCGAGGGGCTACGTGCAGACCGCGGTGCCCGAGACGCTGAAGCTCGTCGGCCTCGACGGCAAGGGCAAGCGCATGCCGCACGAGCTCTCGGGCGGCGAGCAGCAGCGCGTCGCGATCGCGCGCGCGATCGTCAACAAGCCGCAGATCCTGCTCGCCGACGAGCCGACCGGCAACCTCGACCCCGTGACGAGTGCCGGCATCATGACCCTGCTCGAGCGCATCAACGCGGGCGGCACGACGATCATCATGGCGACCCACGAGGCCGGCATCGTCGACCAGATGCGCCGCCGCGTCATCGAGCTCTCGGCCGGCGACATCGTGCGCGACGAGCGCAGCGCCGGCTACGACGGCCAGACCGTGCGCGACGTCGACTACGTGCCCGAGCACGAGACCGCCGACGAGGGCGAGTCGGCCGTCAAGCCCGAGACCGCCATGGCCGCCGTCGCAGCTCCGAAGGTCACCCCCGAGGTGATGCGCGACGCCGAGCCGCTCTACGTCGAACCCGAGGCGACCGACGAGGTGACCGATGCCGCCGCCGAGATCACGGCTGCGGCGACGGGCACGATCCAGCTCGACCCCGAGAAGCTGAAGCCGAAGCAGTCAGGCGGCGCCGCGGCATCCGAACACCTGACCCTCGCCGAACGCCTCGGACTCAGGGCCCCGGGAGGCCCCCGGGAAGGCGACGACGACCAGGAAGTGGGGCCGACGAAATGAGGCTCGGTCTCGTGCTCTCCGAGGCGGCGAACGGCCTTCGCCGCAACGCCTCGATGGTGGTCTCCGTCGTGCTGGTCACGTTCATCTCCCTCACCTTCGTCGGCACCGCCGCCCTGCTGCAGCTGCAGATCGGCCAGATGAAGAATTACTGGTACGACCGCGCCCAGGTCGCCGTCTACCTCTGCACGAGCGTGTCGACGACCGCCGGGTGCACCGACGGCGAGGCGACCGAGGAGCAGAAGGCCGCGATCGAGGACCAGCTCTCGTCGGACACGCTCGCCAAGTACATCGACGAGTTCTACTTCGAAGACCACGACCAG
The DNA here is from genome assembly GCF_036576125.1 of Agromyces sp. CCNWLW203. Taxonomy (NCBI): domain Bacteria; kingdom Bacillati; phylum Actinomycetota; class Actinomycetes; order Micrococcales; family Microbacteriaceae; genus Agromyces; species Agromyces sp. CCNWLW203. Next base: position 185,439 of record NZ_JAZHYX010000007.1, read on the forward strand.
GCGTTCGCCAACTTCCAGGAGCAGTTCAAGGGCACGCCCGCGGCCGACTACGTGACACCCGAGGTGCTGAATGAGACGTTCTGGGTGAACCTCGTCGACCCCTCGCAGGCCGCGGTGCTCGTCGAGAGCTTCGCCGGCATGGCGGGAGTCGAGGGCGTCGTCGACCAACGGCGCTACCTCGACCAGATCTTCGACGTGCTGAACGCCGCGAGCTACACCGCGATCACGGTCGCGGCGATCATGCTCGTGGCTGCGGCGCTGCTCATCGCGACGACTATCAGGCTCTCCGCGTTCTCGCGACGGCGCGAACTCGGCATCATGCGTCTCGTCGGGGCATCCAACCGGTTCATCCAGACGCCGTTCATCCTCGAGGGGGTGTTCGCGGGACTCATCGGCTCCCTGCTGGCGGGCGGGGCGGTCGTGGCGATCGTGCACTTCTTCGTGCAGGGCTATCTCGCCGACAATCTCTCGTTCACCTTCGTCGATCTCACGGACGCGCTGATCGTCGTGCCGCTCCTGATCCTCGTCGGGGTGGTGCTCGCCGCCGTCTCGGCGGGCATCGCGATCACGAGGTATCTGAAGGTCTGATCGGCCTGGTTTCGACACGCCCGGCCGGCAGCGGCTAGACTGAACGGCTGCTCCGGATGCCCCGGGGCATCCGCATTCGACGCAAGGAGCCGCACGTGCCCAGGGAGACCGGTCAGAAGGTCGTGGCGACCAACCGCAAGGCACGCCACGACTACACGATCGAGGACACCTACGAGGCGGGTCTCGTGCTCACCGGCACCGAGGTGAAGTCGCTGCGCGAGGGGCGGGCGTCGCTCGTCGACGGCTACGCCTTCATCGAGGGCGGGGAGATGTGGCTCGACGCCGTGCACATCCCCGAGTACACCGAGGGCACGTGGAACAACCACGCGCCGCGCCGCAAGCGCAAGCTCCTGCTGCACAAGCAGGAGATCGTGAAGATCAGCCACCGCACGAGCCAGGGCGGCTACACCCTCGTGCCGCTGCAGATCTACTTCTCGGGCGGGCGTGCGAAGGTCGAGATCGCCGTCGCGAAGGGCAAGCGCGAGTACGACAAGCGGCAGGCACTGCGCGAGCGTCAAGACAAGCGCGAGGCCGATCGCGCCATGGCGAGCCGCAAGAACCTCGGCGACTGAGCGTCGCGTCGGGCTCGACTGAGGGGCCCCGTGTTCGGCCCGAGATCTCGCTCGATTCGGGCTCGAGTCCGCGCTCCGGCCGGGGCGCGACGGGCGCGTGTAGGCTCGGCTCGATGGAGACCTCGACGCGCATTCCGGTACCCGGCACCTACAACTTCCGCGATGTCGGCGGGCTGCCGGCGTCGACCGGTACCGTGCGCGACGGGGTGCTGTTCCGTTCCGACGGGCTCGCCCGCCTCGGCGAGGCCGGGCAGGCGAAGTTGCGCGAGCTCGGCGTCGGCATCGTCATCGACCTGCGCGACGAGAACGAGGCGCAGATGATGCCCGACGACCTCGGCGAACTCGAGGTCGAGGTGCTGCGGCTGCCGGTCTTCGAGGGCTCCGGAGCATCTCAGGGCATGGCGGGAATCTCGCTCGAGGCGCTGTACGAGCGGGTCGTCACCCAGCACGCCTCGGTCGTCGTCGATGCCCTGCGCGAGATCTCCACCGCCGGCGACCGCGCCGTCGTCGTGCATTGCACTGCCGGCAAGGACCGCACCGGCATCGTCGTGGCTCTGGCGCTGCTCGCCGTCGGCGTCGACCGCGAATCCGTCGCGGCCGACTACGCCTCGACCGAGGAGAACCTCGCGGGCGAGTGGCTCGAGGGCATGATCGAGCGCATCGCGAGCTACGGGGTCGCCGATACACCTGCGCTGCGCACGCTCATGGGCGGCAGCCCCCGCGAGGCGATCGAGGGCGTGATCGACCTCGTCGAGCGAGACCACGGCTCGGTGCGCGAGTACCTGCTCGCGTCGGGTCTCGAGCTCAGCGCCCTCGCGTCGCTCGAGACCTTGCTGATCGAGCCCGCCTGAGTCGCTTCACCCAGAAGGGTTTCGTGGTGGCCACGCCGCCGCTCACGCCGCGTCGGCCGTGAATCTCGCCTCGACCGACGCCGTGATCACCAGCAGGGCCGGCGTGAACTGCGACGGCCCGCCGCCGCCCGCCATGTCGGCTGAGCCGCGCATCGCGAACATCCGCTCTGCAGGGGCGCCCGCTGGCACCGGCTGCGCGGTGAGCAGCCCGGTGTCGGCGAGCTCGGCGGGAGACGGCGCTCCGAGGCCGAGGGCGGCGGCGTAGACGGCGGCCTTCGCCACGGCGTCGGCCACAGCGCCTCGCTGCGCGGCTTCTTGGGTGCGCTTGCGCGTGGCATCCGTCAACCGCCAGTCGATGCCTCCGATGCCGACCGAGTCGCCGAGCGAGATGGTGCTGACCCAGTCGCCGAGGCGTTCGAGGTCGGTGAACACGACCTCGAGGTCGGCGCTCGCCTGATGCACGACGGGGAGCAGCTTGCCCTCGTTGCTCCACGGGCGGTGCGAGGAGACGCGGAGCTGCTTGGCGGACCAGGTATCGAGGGCGCCGGATGCCTCGAGCGCGCGTACCTCGGCGATGAGCGCGTCGTGGGCGGTCGACGTGTGCGCGAGGGTCGCGTCGCGTTCGGCCCCTGATGCGCTCACCGTCAGCGAGACGGCGCCGAGTTCTGGCGCGATGCGCTCTTCTGCGGTGCCGCGCACGGCGATGACGGTAGCCACATGGACCTCCAGTTCGAGCCGCTCGGGAATGGCGGAGCGGCCGCGCCTGTTCTAGACTGTAAGGCCGGGCACCCACCGTTTCAACGATGGGCACCCGGGTTCGGGTTTCCGCCCGTTGAAAACTCCACAGTGCGACAACGGCCCGTCAGGCTGGTTCCGGTTTCGACCGGCGATCAGCACGGCGATTCATGGGGATGATCGGTTTCGACATCGTCTGCGAACCCACGAGAAGCGGGCCGAGGATCCAGGGTTATCTCGTAAACGATCTCTGGAAAACAATAAGTGCCAATGCAAAGCGCACTGACTTCGCCCTCGCTGCATAAGCGAGCTCGATAGTCCGTCAGCCCGCGGGTCTGTTCCCGCCCCGGTAGCTGGCGTCATCTAGGGAACTTGCTGCGTGTCGTCGCCTGAGCGACACGCGGGACTTCATCAGGCTGGGCCTGTCGACCTAGACGCCTGTGGCAAAGGTCGGGGCCGAGCAGAACGCTTACACAGGCTGCGCCCGGAGAAGGCGTGGAATCACAGCGATGGACGGGGGTTCAATTCCCCCCATCTCCACCAATGGTCGTTGTCGCACAGTGGCTCGGATGCCCGGTCCCGTGAACTCACGGGGCCGGGCATTTCCGTTCTGCCACTCGATCAGGAGCGGGCGACGTCGCGCAGCAGCGCGGTCATGCGCCCCACGGCGGGGTGCGTGCGCATCGAGCGCTTCACGCGCAGCATGATGCGGCGCCGCACATCGGCGTCGTCGAGGGGAACGAGCGCGACCCCGTCGGGCAGGGCGAGGGCGCCGAGTCTCGGCAGCACCGTGATGCCGACCCCGGCTGCGACGTAGTCGAACGCGGTCGCGTAGTCGGGTGCGTCCAAGCGGAACCGAGGGACGAAGCCCCGTGCTGCGCTTGCCGACAGGATGATCTCGCGGCAAGGCCCTCGTGCGTAGTCGTTGTCCACCCATGGTTCGTCGGCGAGTTCGGCGAGGCTCACCGAACGCCGGAGAGCGAGCGGATGCCGCCGCGGAACGACGACGACGTAGCCCTCGGTGCGAAGGGGCTCGATGTCGTAACCGTCGGCGACCCCGTCGGCGACCGCCGGGTCGCGGTCGCCGCGCACCGACTCCGCGACGTAGAGCTCGACATCGGGTTCGCCGGTGAGTTGCCCGTGCTGTTCGACGAGGCTGAGCTCGAGTCGCAGGTCGGGGAACTCGGCCAGCACCGCGGCGGCGATCGCCGGCATCCACGAGCGGTTCGCGGAGGAGAAGCAGCTGATGCGCAGCGTTCCGCTGCGGCCTGAACGGAGGTCATCGGCGAGCGAGTCGAAGTCGGCGAGCTGATCGAGCACCCTCGACGCACGATCGGCGACGGCGAGGCCGGCGGCGGTCGGCACGATGCCGCGGCCGCGCCGTTCGATGAGCGTCAGCCCCGTCTCGCGTTGCAGTGTGCTGACGTGCTGGCTGACGGCCGATGGCGTGTAGCCGAGCCGGGCGGCCGCGCGATTGATCGAGCCGGACTGCACGACGGCTCGGAACACTCGGAGGCGATGCGGATCGACCATGACGTCGATCGTACAGTGCTGCTGAATGAATCGGTAGAATCGTTCGCTTGTGCTGAGGTGTCTGCGCCCGCAGGCTTGCCTCATGCACCAGGCCTCGACCACCCCTCTCACTCAGCCCTCCATCGCGACGCCTCGAGAGCCGATCGCGTGGAGGGTGCTCGCCGCGATGGTCGTGGTGCTCGTGCTGTGGGCGTCGGCGTTCATCGCGATCCGGGCGATCGGCGAATCGATCTCGCCCGGGCCGCTCGCCCTCGGCCGCCAACTCGTGGGCGCCGTGGTACTCGTCGCGATCGCCGTTGTGCGAAGGCCCCCGCTGCCAGGCGGGCGTGCACTTCTGCTCATCGCCGCATACGGGGTGCTCTGGTTCGCGGGCTACGCGCTCGTGCTCAACGTCGCCGAACGCCACCTCGACGCCGGAACCGTCGCGATGCTCGTGAACATCGCACCACTGCTCGTCGCGCTCGCGGCCGGCGCACTGCTGAAGGAGGGGTTCCCGCGGCGGCTCATGGTCGGCATCGCGATCGCCTTCGCCGGCGTCGTGATCATCGCCATGGGCGGAATCGGGGCGGACAGCGAACCGATCGGCATCGTGCTCGGCGTGCTCGCCGCAGTGCTCTACGCGGCGGGCGTGCTCGTGCAGAAGGTCGCCCTGCGTTCCGCCGATGCACTGAGCGCGACCTGGATCGGCTGCGTGGTAGGCGCGCTCGTGCTGTTGCCGTTCCTGCCGCAGACCGTCGTGGAACTCGGTGACGCCCCGACCCCGGCCGTGCTCGGCGTGGTGTACCTCGGCGTCTTCCCGACGGCCGTCGCGTTCCTGCTCTGGGCCTATGTGCTCAAGCGCAGCTCGGCGGGTGCGACGGCTTCGGCGACGCTCGCGGTTCCCGCGATCGTGGTGCTGCTCTCATGGCTGCTGCTCGGCGAGCTGCCGACGGTGTTCGGCATGGTGGGCGGGGCGCTCTGCCTCGCCGGGGTGGCATGGAGTCGGCGCAAGCCCCGAGCGGCGTGAGACGGGGCCGACAGACATAAAGAATGCCGCGTGGCGTCCCAGAGGGCTCGCCACGCGGCATCCGTTCGTCAGCGGGCGCTGCCGGCCAGCGTGCCGGTGACCTGACCGGCGGGGTCGTAGATCACGCACGAGACGATGCGGTCGTCCATCTGCTCCCAGCTCTCCTGCGAGGGGCGGTAGGCGTAGAAGCCGAGCGTCGACGTGTCGTAGGCCATGCCGACGAAGGGCTCGAACTGTGCGAGACAGGCTTCGTCGGCCTGCGTCTGGATGACGTCGTCGCCCGGGTACTCGGCGCCCTCGAGCGTGAGGTCGAAGAACACCTCTTCGTCGTGCGGCTGGTCGCACGGCACGACGGGCACCTCGGAGACGAGCTCTTCGCTGACCTCGTTCATGCAGTCGCCGACCATGAGCGCGAAGACGTCGGCGTCGCCCTCCTCGACGATCTCCTGGGTCGTCTCGTCGCGCTCGGGCTGCGGCGCCTGCCCGCCCGCGAGGTCGCGCAGGATGCTGCAGCCGCTCAGCGGGATCACGACGGCGACGGCGGCGAGGGCGACGATGGCGCGCGTCAGGGTGCGGCGCTTCTGGATGTTCACGAGGTGGAGCCTCTCGATTCGAAAGTGGGGTCGGGTTCAGTCCCGGATAACGAGGAGGGCACGCCGATCGACCGGCGCCCCCGCCCCATCCGGTGATTTCGACGTCAGCCTATCGGGAGCCGGCGACGGACTGCACGTCGTCAGCGCAGGTGCGGAAACACCTCGGCGGCGATGAGCTCGAGGTGTTCGAGGTCGCGCAGGTCGACGAGCTGCAGGTAGACGCGATCGGCCCCGAGCTCACGGAGCCGGAGCACCTTCTCGACCGCCGCCGCGGGGGTGCCGGCGATGTTCACGTCGGCGAACGTCGCCGGATCCTCGCCGATCGCCGCGAGCCGCCGCCGGTACTCGGCATCGGAGGTCGCCACGACGGTGGGCAGTGCGACGCTCATGCGCATCGAGTCGGGGTCGCGGTCGATGTCGACGCACGCGCTTCGTACCCGGGCGAACATGTCCGCGACGACCGACTCGTCGCGGAAGCCGATGTTGAACTCGCTCGCGAATCGGGCGGCGATCGCCGGGGTGCGCTTCGGACCCGACCCGCCGATGATGATCGGCACGTCTGCCTGCGCCGGCTTCGGGAGGGCGGGGGAGTGCTCGAGACGGTAGTGCTCGCCGGCGAAGTCGTAGTGCTCGCCGACCGGAGTCGACCAGAGGCCCGTCACGACCTCGAGCTGCTCCTCGAGCATGCCGAACCGCTTGGCCGGGAAGGGGATGCCGTAGGCCTCGTGCTCCTCGGCGAACCAGCCGGTGCCGAGGCCGAGCTCGACGCGCCCGCCCGACATGTCGTCGACCTGCGCGACCTGGATGGCGAGCACTGACGGGTGCCGGAACGTCGCCGAGGAGACGAGCGTGCCGAGCCGGATGCGCCGGGTCTCCCGGGCGAGCCCGGCGAGGGTGGTCCAGGCATCCGTGGGGCCCGGCATGGGGTCGCCGTCGCCCATCGCGAGGTAGTGGTCGGAACGGAACCAGCCGTCGAAGCCGAGCCGCTCGGCGGCGCTCGCCTGCGCGAGCTGCTCGGCGTAACTCGCACCCTGCTGCGGCTCGGTGAAGATGCAGACCTCCATGTCCGCCCCCTATGCCGCGTCGCCGAGCGCCGCGAGCACTTCGTCGTGGAGGGCGCCGTTCGTGGCGAGTGCGCTGCCGTGCCACGGCCCGCGCTCGCCCGTGATCGCCGTGAAGCGCCCGCCGGCCTCCTCGACGATCGGGATCAGGGCGGCGAGGTCGTACGGCTTGACGTCGAACTCGCCCGTGACGTCGATGAGCCCCTCGGCGAGCAGCATGTACGACCACAGGTCGCCGTAGGCGCGGTCGCGCCACACGCGCTCGGAGAGCGCCAGCAGGCGGTCGAGGTAGCCCGCCTCGCGCCACTGGGCGAGGCTCTGGAAGCTGAGGGAGGCGTCGGCGAGCGAGGCGACGCCCGAGACCTGCAGGCGACGGGCACCGGGCACGGATGCATCGCCGCCGGCGGCCTCACGGGCGCCGGTGCCGTTCGCGCCGGTGTCGACTGCGCCGGCCTCGCTCGCGCCGGCTTCTGCGGCCGAGGTGGTGGTCCAGGCGCCGAGGCCCGTCGCGCCCCACCAGCGGCGACCCATGGCGGGAGCGGATGCGACGCCGATGACCGGCACGCCGTCGATCGCGAGCGAGATGAGCGTGCCCCACACGGGCACGCCGCGCAGGAAGTTGGCGGTGCCGTCGATGGGGTCGATGATCCACTGCCGCGACCCCTCGCCCTCGGTGCCGAACTCCTCGCCGAGGATGCCGTCGCCGGGTCGGGCCGCCACGATGCGCTCGCGGATCGCCCGTTCGACCGCGAGATCGGCCTCGGTGACGGGGGAGCGGTCGGGCTTCGTCTGCACGTCGAGGTCGATCGCGCGGAATCGCCCGATCGAGACGGTGTCGGCCAGTTCGGCCAGTTCGAGCGCGAGTGCGAGGTCGGAGATGAGCTGGTCAACGGAATCGGCGGTCACATGATCAGGCTATCGCGGGGCCAGGGCGGGGCGCGGGCGGGGTGAGGGCGGGGCAGGCGATGCCTGCGACCCGCCGATCCTCACCTCGATTGGCGCAACAGTGCATTCTCCTGATACTGTGATTCCTCGGTTCGGGTTGTTGAAAATCCGGGCCGAAACAACGAAATATGCACCTCTAGCTCAATCGGCAGAGCAACTGACTCTTAATCAGTGGGTTCTCGGTTCAAGTCCGAGGGGGTGCACGATCAAGCCTCGAACCTCTCGCCGGGTTCGGGGCTTTTTCATTTTCCTGACGCCCGTTCCGGTGGTCGGATCGGTGGCGGTCTCATTGGGTCAGTGCATCACCCTGGGCCACTTCGATCGTAGCGACGCGACGTGACCAGCTATCCGCCGGGCGTCGTGGTTGCTCGGCGCTGCAGCTCGCGACAGACCGTGGTCCGTGAGATTCGGAACAGCTCGGCAAGTTCTGGGACAAGAGGTGGGGTGGATCCGCGGCGCGGCACTACGCCATGATTGGTCCGGCGCGTTCTGATGAGCGTTGACGCATCTGCCGTAGGTGACTCGGCCCGACTGGATGAGGACCGACGTGGACGTTCTGCAAGCGCAAGCCGACGTGAGGCGTATCTACCGTGGCGGCTTCTCCGGGCCGCTCGCCTCCGCGATCATCTGGGCCGTCGGGGCTGCGGTCTTCTTCGGGGTTTCACCTGCAGCCGGCATGACTGTGCTGTTCTTCGGTGGCATGTTGATCTTCCCGTTGGCAGCGCTCGTCCTGAAGTTCATGGGTGGCCCCGTTGCGCTCCCGAAGGGTCATCCCTCTGCCGCTTTGGCGATGCAATCCGCGTTCACCGTGCCGCTCGGACTCCTCGTTGCGATCGTGCTCGGCAAGTACGAGCCTCTTCTCTTCTTCCCGGCATCGCTCATCATCGTCGGTGCGCATTACCTCGTGTTCATCTCGCTCTACGGCATGAGGCTGTTCGCAGTTCTTGCAGGTGTGCTCGTTGCGCTCGGCGCGATGACCCTGTTCTTGCTGCCCAACCTCGGCGCCGTCAGCGGGTGGATCGGCGCCGGCATCTTCCTCGTCTTCGCCGTGTTGCTGTTTCGGGCTAGGGACATCGCACACTAGCCCCCGCCCGCAGGCGGATCCCGGATCGGTACTAAGCGTCGCCATGGCCGGCAAGTTGATCACGCCGATCTGCGCCTTGTACTCGATGGCTACCCAACGTGGGCCGACGCTTCCTCCTCGTCCGAGACAGGAAGCTCCCGCACTGCCGGAAGCCGCGACGCGAGCACGACCCCCAACTGCGCAGCGAACACGACGACAGCCACGGCGATGCACCAGTCCATCCCGAGAAGGGCCGCGATCAGTGCACCCAGTCCGGCGCCGATCGGCCGGGCCCCGTAGGTGGAAACGACCAGTAGCGATGAGACCCGACCGATCATCCGTGCCGGAGTCACCGCTTGTCGCAGCGTGGTCGTGGCGATCGACCAGAGCACGGGCCCGAACCCGAAGAGGAAGAACGACACGAACGCGAGGGTCGACGTCGGGATCCACATGGTCATCACCAACAAGCCTGCCCCGATGAACCCGCAGACCGGTCCGATGACCGTCATCCGGCCCAGGGTGATGCGCTTGGAGAGGGGCCGGGCCGTCAGCGCGCCGAGGACCATGCCGATCCCGAACACTCCCATTGCTGTGCCGACCGTCGCGGGCGTCATCCCCAGGTTCTCCAGGGCGTAGACGACGAAGACCGATTGGATGAGGAACCATCCGACGTTGAAGATCATTGACGTCACGATCATCGGGCGGAGGATTTCGTGCGAGAGCACGTACCGGAGGCCGTCGCCGATCTCCCGCCAGGCGCTACGGGCCGGCTGGGGTGCCGGACGAGCGATGTCGATCCTGGCCAGCAGCGCCAACGCAGCGGTGCAGGCGACCGTCGCCACCACGAAAGCCATCTCCGCACCGGCGAAGGACACGATCGCACCCGCGATGACCGGCCCGGAGATGAAGGCGATGCTGCGCCCGAGCTCGAGCCATCCGTTGGCGTCCATCAGCCGATCGCGGGCCACGAGCTGCGGCACAGCTGAGGGAATCGCCACCCCGGCACCGAGGGTTCCGATCGCGCCGACGAACCCCACGACCAACAACGTCTCGAAGGTGAGCCGGTCAGTGAGGATCAGCACGACAGTGCACGCAAGCGTCGCCGCACGTAGCCCTTCGGAGGCGAGGAGTACGCGCTTCGGGGAGGACCGATCGATGATCAATCCGAACGGAATGGACAGCAGGAGGAACGGGAGCGTCTGCGCGACCTGGAGGAGGGCGGTCTCCGTCGCGCCGGCGCCGAGAACCATGATTGCCGCGAGGGGTGCAGCGACGAGCGCCATCTGCTCGGCGAACTGGGTGAGGACGCTCGACCAGGCGATGCGGGTGAAGCGGGCGGGCAGCGGACGGCGTCGCTCAAGTGACATGGTCGGAGTCCACCAGCAACGACGGCCCGGTTCCGGCGGAAATCAGCCATCGCGTGCCCGGTCCATCACTGCACGTCCCGCAAGCGGATCCCTGTGTGGGTTGGTGAGCTTTCCAGAGCTTTGGTCGGAAGCGGTCCGCGGCTGTGTTCCAGCCGAGGATGCGTCGGGGTCGGGTGTTGATCCGTTCGCGATGTCCTCGAGCGACGCGGCCATCGCCCTTCAGCGGCGGTTCACCCTCGACGTGCCCGAAGGCATCACGATCGATCCAGCGCCGCCGATGCCCGCGTTCACCAATGCGGCACCTCCGAAGCACGAGATCTTCACCGCAGCGCCGGCCGTGCTCGCCAGCCATCCGGATGCGATGCCGGATGCGCCCAGGCATCAAGCAGTGGCGCTCGAGGTCGCGAAGCAGCTCGCGGAGAACCCGTCGCTCGCGGCATCCGTGGACCAGCTCATCGAGACGAAGGCGATCCCGACCTTCTTCGCCGGCGCGAAGGCATTCGGGGTGCACAAGCACGGTTGGTCGGTGTCGTACGCTGCCGGCCGGTTCGGCAACGACATCTTCGCCCGTGCAGTCGTGGACTACGTCGCTCAGTCGTCGAAGCCGCGCGCGGTCAGCGCATCGCCGAGGTGCTCAGCAGTCTGCAGCGCCCGCACGATGACCGGCACCGCGAGCGCCACGACCGAGCCCTCGGCACCGCGCGCCTTCCTCGCCTCGAGCACCTCGCGCACGATGTCGGCGAGGAGCGGCACGCACCGGATCGTGAGGGCGAGCGTGAGCCCGACGCGATCGGCGTCGATCCAGCGATGGAACGGGCGAAGCAGCACCTGCATGGCGTCGAGGGTCGCCGTGACGGGGGTCGTCAGCGTGTAGAGCGCAGCGAGGGCGACGGCGAGCACGAGCCGAACGGCCATCGTCGCCGCGGCCTCCCATCCGCCGAAGATCACCTGCACCGGCACGGCGAACGCGAGCAGCCACAGGATCGGCACGATCTGCCGCCACACGAGGCCGACGGGGAGCCACGCGACGACGAACAGGGCGGCCACGACACCCGAGGCCACGGCGAGGGCGACGAGGGAGGTCTGGAGGGCGATCACCGTGACGAGTACGGCGAGCACGCCGAGCTTCGCGAGTGCAGGAGTGCGATGCACGAGCGAGCGCCCCGGGTGGAAGACGCCGATCATCTCGGGCTGCCGATGAGTTCGCGGTAGGCCTCGAGCGCGACCTCGGGCCGATCATCGGCGACGACCCGGCCGTGCTCCATCACGATGACGCGGTCGAAGCCGTCGAGCAGCTCGAGCTGGTGGCTGACGACGACGAGCTGCTGGGGCAGCTCCGCGAAGTGCTCGCCGACGAGGCGCGCGTTGCGTGCGTCGAGGAGCGTGGTCGGCTCGTCGGCGACGATGACGCCCGGTTCGGCGACGAGCACCGAGGCGAGCGCGAGCAGCTGCTTCTGACCGCCCGAGAGGCGGTGCGCCGGCCGGTCGGCAAGGTCGTGGAGCCCGAACCGGTGCAGGGCCGCGTCGACGCGCGCCGCGGCATCCGCCTTCTCGAGCTTGTGACGCCGGAGCGTGAACGCGACGTCCTCGCGGACCGTCGGCATGACGATCTGGTTGTCGGCGTTCGTGAAGACGAAGCCGACCGTGCGGCGCACCTCGCGCGCGTGACGGGCGAGGTCGAGCCCGCCGACCGAGACGCGACCGCTGGTCGGCGTGACGAGCCCGTTGATCATGCGGGCGAGTGTCGACTTGCCCGAGCCGTTGGCCCCGACGATGCCGATGCGGTGCTCGTCGAGCACGAGCGAGACGTCGTCGACGACACGCTCCGCGTCGAAGTCGTGGCTGACGTGGTCGAAGACGATCCGGGTCATCATGCGTTCCGTTCCACGATCATGGCGATGCCCTGGCCGCCGCCGATCGAGCAGGCGGCGAGGCCCGGGCGTGCGTCATCCGACGCGAACATGCGGGCGGCGAGGCGCACGAGCAGCACGGCGCCCGAAGCGCCCCACGGGTGGCCGAGCGCGATGGCGCCGCCGTCGGCCGAGATGATCGACTCGTCGAGCCCGAGCTCGTCGCTGACCGCCAGGAGCTGCGCCGCGAACGCCTCGGTGATCTCGACGAAGCCGAGTTCGGCGGGGGACAGGCCGACGCGTGAGAGGGCGAGGCGGGCGGCGGAGGCCGCGCCGATGCCGGGCAGCGCGGGATCGCTGCCGGTGACGGCGGTCGCCACGATGGAGAGTGACGGGAGACCGAGGTCGCGTGCGACCCGATCGGTCGTGACCGCCATCATCGCTGCGCCGTCGGAGAAGCCGCAGGAGTTGCCCGCGGTGACGGTGCCGCTCGCGCCTGCTGCAGCGCTGGCGTCGGCCGCGAAGGCCGGCGCGAAGCGCGCGAGCCGCGTCGCGTCCATCGACGCTCGCGGCCGGTCGTCTCGCGCAACGCCGTCGACCGCGACGATCTCACCGTCGAAGACGCCGTTCGACTGCGCGGCGGCGGCTCGGGCGTGCGATCGGGCCGCCCAGGCGTCCTGCCGTTCACGGGAGATGCCGCGAACCGCCGCGAGACGGTCGGCGGCCGGGCCCATGTCGGGGTCGGGGAATCCGACCGGGGCGAAGGGCGCGCGCATGTAGCGCTCACCCGACTCCGGCCATGACCGGTGCGGCGCCGTCGATGCGGACTCCGCGCCGCCCGCGAGGAACAACTCGCCGGTGCCGGCTCCCACCCGGGCGGCCGCCTGCATGACGGCGTCGAGGCCCGAGCCGCATTGCCGGTCGATCGTGACACCGGGCACCGAGGTGCCGAGGCCGGCGCGCAGCGCGGCGACGCGAGCGAGGTCGCCGCCCGGTCCCATGCAGTTGCCGACCACGACGTCGTCGATCGGCAGCCCGCTCGGGGCGACGGCGGCGGCGACCGCGGCGAGCACCGGCGCGGCGATCGCGTCGACGGTGTGCGCGGCGAGGCTGCGGCCTGCCGTGCCGATCGCGGAGCGCAGCGGGGCCACGATGACGGGCGCGGTGCGAGGGCCCGGCGTCATGCGTCGCTCCGATCGGAAGCCGAGACGGGTGATGGAACCGACGGCATCGACGGAACCGGCGGCACTGCCGGGCCGAGGGCCCCCGTTTCGAGCGCGGCACGGACGAGTCCTCGCGCGGGTTTGCCGGAGTCGGTCATCGGGATCGTGCTCACGAACCACCGGCGCGGACGTTCGGCTGCGGGAAGGCGCTGCCGTGCCGCTGCCACGACCGCCGCGGCATCCATCGTGCCGTCGAGTTCGACGACCGTGACGATGCGCTCGCCGAGCAGTTCGTGCGGTTCGCCGAGCACGACGGCCGAGGCGATGCCGGGCGATGCGGCGAGTCGTGCTTCGAGGTCTTCCGCGAGCACGGTGGCGCCCGCGGTCGTGATCGCGGAGTCCCCGCGTCCGACGACGCGGAAGGTGCCGGATCCGATCGGTTCGGCGAGGTCGCCCACGGTGGCGAAGCCGTCGTCACTCCGTCGGAGCATGCCGCCGCCGACGGCGCCGAGTGCGAGGTAGGGCGAACGAGCCCAGAGCTCGCCCACGGCGCCGCCCCCGGCAGCTCCGCTCGGCCGGAGTTCGACGTCGACGCCCGGGAACGGCGCGAGGGCGCCGCCGTCGCCGACGGCCACGAACGAGAGTTCGGCCGCGCCGTAGTATTCGGTCAGACGGATGCCGCGCGCCGCCGCACGCTCGCGCAGCGAGTCGCTCATCGCCGCCCCGGCGACGATCGCCGTGAGGGGCGGGTCGGCGGCCTCGAGGAGACGTGCCAGGCGCGTCGGCGTCGCGTGCACGGTGGTTGCTCCCGAGAGCCGGTCGCCGACGGAGGCGCCGAGCCACAGCGTGTGCAGCGCCGCGTAGAGGTGCATGGAGACGTGCAGCGGCCCGGTGACGGCGATGCGGTCGCTCGCTCGGAGCCCGGCGATCTCGGCGAGCGGCGCCGCCGACGCGAGCCAGGAGTCGTTCGTCCGGGCGACCGCCCGAGGAGTGCCGGCCGGGTCGGACGAACCCGAGGTGAGCACCGCGAGCTCGGTGCCGGGCGGCAGGTCGGGCGAGATCCGCTCGGCGTCCGCTGCGTCACCGCCGACGAGCACGGGGCGACCGCGCTCGAGGCAGGCGAGCACGAGGGTGACGAGCCGAACTGGGTCGGTGCCGATCGGGCACGCGACGGGGCCGTCGCCGCTCGGCAGCACGGCCGCGGAGACGGCGTCGGCGAGCTCGCCGTAGCGCACGGCGTCGCCGCCGAACGCGAGGGCGATGCCGCCCCGCGGTCCCCGCAGCCAGTCGCTCACGCCGAGCGGTCCGAGGTGGTCGTATCGGCCGGTTCGGTCGATGGGGACGAGTCGGAAGGGGTCGAGCCTGCGGTCGGAGCGGCGGCCGCGCTCGATCGCGACGCCCACGGCCACGACTTCGGCTCGATGAGCCCGGGCCACGCCCGGTGCACGCCCTTCGCCACGAGCACGGTCACGACGACCTTGAGCACGTCGCCGGGGAGGAAGAACGCCGAGCCTGCGATGGCGACGCCGAGCGGGGTGCCGGTGATCGCGGCGAAGACGGGCACGCCGACGAGGTAGATGGCGACGATGCCCCCGAGCGCGGTCCACGCGAGCGCCGGGGCGATCGGGTACCGCGGCAGCAGCCGTGCCGTCGCCCAGCCGATGACGGCGGCGCCGAGCAGCCACCCGATGAGGTAGCCGACCGACGGGCCGATGAACACGCCGAGGCCGCCCCGGCCGCCGGAGAGCAGCGGCAGGCCGGCGGCGACGAGCACGATCAGGAGGAGTACCGAGAGGGTGCCCTTGCGGGCGCCGAGGATCGCGCCGGCGAGCATCACCCCGAGCGTCTGGAACGTGATCGGCACTGCCGTGCCGCCGATCGAGAGCGCCCCGGGCAGGCCCAGCGCGGCGATGAGGGCGGCGAAGACCGCGATCTGCGCCAGGTCGCGAGCGCTGCTGCGCCGCGAGCGGGCAGGCGGAGGCGCCTCGTTCGGCCCGGTCGTGGTCGTCGTGCTGGTGCTCTGACTGGTGCTGTGGGCGGAGCTCAACTGGTTCCCCTCTCGTGGCGTGCGGGCGACTGCCCGGAAATCACGCTACGAGGAGCGGGGGAGCGCATTCTCGATCGGCGGTACAAGAATGCGCGGCCGATTTTGGAGCGGGAGGCCCGCTTGCGCGAGCGGAGGTTTCGAGAGGGCGCCGGCGCGTCTCCTCAACCAGCGGGAAGCGGCTCAGGCGGCGCGGGCCTCGAGCGCCGTGGCAGCACCGATCGTCGGCAGTGCTGCGGCCTCGACTGCAGCGGATGCCTCGGCGAACTGTTCGTCGTCGGCCATCGCCTCGGTCGGCGCGGTCGTCTCGACCGGGTCGGCCCACACGATGAGCGGTGCCGGCTCCCAGCCGAGTGCGAGGGTCTCTTCGCCTGCGGGCACGACGACCGCGACGGAGTCGCGCTCCTCGAGGATGGCGCGGGTCAGTTCGGCCGCGATCTGGTGCGTGAGCATCGCGTGGAAGATGCGGTCGGTGTCGCCGTCTGACTTGCGTACGAGCGACCAGCCGCCACCCGGTCCGATGAATTCGGACAGCCGCGAGTTCAGCAGCTCGAAGATGTGCTCGCCGCGAAGATCCGCCGCGGAAGGGCGCGGGGTCGGGGCGGCAACATGGGCGGAGGCCTGGGCGGCAAGCCGTGCACGGCGCCAGCGGCGGAACATCGGTGACCCCTCTCGTGGGTTCGTCTCGGGTCGTTCGTCCCAGTTTCGGGCACGCTCGTGCGGATTGCGAGTGACACGCCGCGGAACGCCGCCGCGGGGTCGTTATTCGCCGAGCTCGCCGTGCTTGGTCTCTTCGGCGACCGTCCCGATCGCGATCGCGAGGCTCGCCGCCCACGACACCCACATGAGCAGCAGGCGCCAATCGCGCGGCCCCGAGGCGGTGGTCTTCACCACGCCGATGCCACTGAGGATGGCGCTGATCACGGCGCCGCTGAAGAGGTACTTGCGCATGTCGCAACGCTACCGTGCCGACTCCGGCGGCTGAGAGACATCCGTGAATCTGACCGATCGTGCAGGAGCTGACCGATCGGTCAATTACCGTGGAGGCATGCCCTCCGACGTCACTGTTCCCTCCCGCGTGCGCGCCAGCGACGAGCTGCGCCAAGCCGCTCTCGAGCAGTTCGCGACCGTCGGCTTCGCCGCGAGCTCGCTGCAGCAGATCGCCGACCACGCCGGCTACTCGAAGTCGAGCGTGCTCTACCACTACGCCTCGAAGGAGGCGCTGCTCGAGGCCGCGATCGGCCCTGCGATCGACCTGCTCGAGACCCTGCTGCGCGACTTCGTCGCGGGCGGGCGGGCGGCCGCCGCCCGGGCCGTCTTCATCGAGCGCTTCGTCGACTTCCTGCTCGGCAACCGGCTCGCGGTGCACACCTTCGTGAACCAGGGCCAGTCGCTGCGCGGACTGCCGGTCATCGAACGCGCGAACACCGCGATCCGGGGGCTCGCCGACTCGATCTGCGCCGACGACGCGAGCCTCGCCGAGCAGATGCGCTTCGGCGTCGCCCTCGCGGGCGCCACCTACATGCTCGTGGCGGGCGCCACGTTCCTCGACGACGGCGACCAGCAGTTCGCCGACGCAGAGGTGCGCGACGCCCTCGTCGCCGTGCTCTCCGAACTCCTGCTGACGGCCGACGGCCGCCCGACCCGATAGGACCGCCCCATGGCTCTCCTCCTCCACCGCATCGGCCGCTTCGCGTTCCGTCGTGCCTGGTACGTCATCGTCGCGTGGGTGCTCCTGCTCGGCGGGCTGCTCGGCACGGGCCTCGCCCTCGGCGGTCAACTGCAGGACTCCTTCGCCATTCCCGGCACCGAGTCGCAGACGGCCATCGACCAGCTCGCCGCCGTGTTCCCCGAGACCGCCGGAGCCTCGGCCAAGGCGGTCGTCGAGGCCCCCGACGGCGAGACCGTCGAGGCGGCCTCCGCACGCGCGGCGATCGAGGCGATGGAGGCCGAGCTCGAACAGGTCGACGGGGTCGCGAGCGTGCTCGGACCGTTCGACGAGTACGCGGGCGACCAGATCTCGGGCGACGCCCGCACCGCCTACATCCAGGTCCAGTTCGACGGCCAGGTCACCGATGTCACCCCCGAGTCGCTCGAGGCCGTCGAGGCCACGGGCGAGATCGGCGTCGACGCCGGCCTCACCGTCGCGTTCGGCGGCGACGTCTTTCAGGAGACGAGCTTCGGGCTCACCGTCACAGAGGTGTTCGGCGTGCTCTTCGCCGCGGTCGTGCTCGTCATCACCTTCGGCTCGCTCCTCGCGGCCGGCATGCCGCTGCTGACCGCCCTCGTCGGCGTCGGCGCGGCCTTCGGCGGCATCTCGATCGTCGCCGCGTTCACGACGGTCTCGTCGACGGCGCCCATGCTCGCCGTCATGATCGGCCTCGCGGTCGGCATCGACTACGCGCTCTTCATCCTTTCGCGGCATCGCAACCAGCTCGCTCGCGGCCAAGACCCCGAGGAGTCGGCGGCAGAGGCGGTCGCGACCGCGGGCGGTGCCGTGGTCTTCGCAGGCCTCACCGTCATCATCGCGCTGCTCGGGCTCCTGGTGGTCGGCATCCCGTTCCTCAGCGTCATGGGCGTCGGCGCGGCCTTCGCCGTGCTCATCGCCGTGGCGGGCGCCGTCACGCTGCTGCCCGCCCTGCTCGGCGTCTTCGGACGCAAGCTCGTGCCGAAGCCGGGCAGCCGCGCTCATCGCCGTGCGAACGCCGATGACGACAGCGGCAAGCGCACGATGGGCCGCCGCTGGGTCGACCTCGTGCTGAAGGCGCCCGTGGTGTTCGTCGTGCTCGTCGTGGGCGTGCTCGGCGCCGCCGCGGTGCCGGCCCTCAGCCTCGACCTCAACCTCCCGAACGGCTCGGGCACCGAGGGCTCGAGCCAGCGGGAGGCCTACGAGATGATCGAGGACGGCTTCGGGCCGGGCTACAACGGCCCGCTCATCGTCACCGTCGACATCACCCAGACGACCGATATCTTCGGCGACCTCGACGCCATCGGCGCCCGCATCGGCGAACTCGACGACGTCGCGTTCGTCGGGCAGGGGCTGCCGAACGCGACGGCCGACACGGCGATCATCCAGGTCATTCCCGAGAGCGCACCGGATGCCCCGGCGACGAAGGTGCTCGTCGAGAACCTCCGCGAGCTCGAACCCTCGATCACCGACGACTTCGGCACGCCCATCGCCGTCACCGGCTACACGGCCGTCGCGATCGACATCTCGAACCGGCTCGCCGACGCGCTGATCCCGTTCGCGCTCATCGTCGTGGGTCTCTCGATCGTGCTGCTCCTCATGGTGTTCCGTTCGGTGTTCGTGCCGATCAAGGCGGCCCTCGGCTTCCTGCTCTCGGCGTTCGGCGCAATCGGCGTCACGGTCGCGATCTTCCAATGGGGATGGCTCGCCGAGCTGCTGCACGTCGAGCCCGGGCCGATCCTGAGCTTCCTGCCGATCCTGCTCATGGCGGTGCTGTTCGGCCTCGCCATGGACTACCAGGTGTTCCTCGTCTCGGGCATGCGCGAGGAGTACGTGAAGACCGGGGATGCACGGAAGTCGATCGTGCACGGCTTCCAGCACGCCGCACGCGTCGTCACGGCCGCTGCCCTCATCATGTTCTTCGTCTTCTTCGCCTTCGTGCCCGAGGGTGCCGGCGTGATCAAGGGCATCGCCTTCGCGCTCGCCGTGGGCGTCGCGTTCGACGCCTTCCTCGTGCGCATGACGCTCGTGCCCGCGGCGATGGCGCTCGCCGGCAACGCGGCCTGGTGGCTGCCGAAGTGGCTCGCCAGGGTGCTGCCGAACGTCGACATCGAGGGCGAGGGCCTGCGCGCCCACCTCGAGCAGGAGGAGTGGGCGGCGTCGCGTCCCGCCGCCGTGAACGCCGAGGACGCCGTCTTCGGGCTGCCCGAGCGGCCGATCGGCCCGCTGACGGTCGAGGTGCCGGTGGGCGGCGTGCTCGTCGTGCAGGGCGACGCCGTCGATCGCCGCGTCGTCTCGGCGACCCTCGCGGGCCGGCTCGCGCCGGTCGGGGGCCGCCTCGCGGTGCTCGGCTCGCCGTTGCCCTCGGGCGCCGGCACCGTCATGCGCGGTGTCGCGATCGCCGAGGTCGCGGCAGATGCCTCGCCGGGCGCCACGATCGGCGAACTCATCGCCGTCCGCCTCGACGCCACACGCCCCTGGTACCGCGTCGCACCGTCGAACGGGCTCGTGCACACCTGGACCGAACGCGCGGCTGCTGCCGCCGGCCACGGCCCCGACGGGCCGCGGTTCACGACCGAGACGCCGCTCTCCGCGCTCGGCGTCGAGGCCCGCACACTCGTCGCCGTGGCGGCGGCGCTCGCCGAGCGGCCGAAGGCGATCGTCATCGACCTCGACGACGATCCGGGTTCGTCCACCGGCGCCCTCTGGCATGCGCTCGCCGCGCTCGTGCCCGCCCAGGTCACGGTGATCGTCGGCCTCGGCGCCGCCGCCGTGTCACCCGCGGTCTCGCCGCAACTCGCGGCCCGCGGCATCCGCACCCTCGAACCCGTCTCGCGCAGCCAGGAGGCCCTCCGATGAGCACCCGACTCTCCCGACTCTTCGGCTCGACGCCCGGTCAGCGACGCGTGCGCTTCGGCGTGCTGGTCGCCGCGGTCGTCGCCGTGCCGCTCGCCGTCGCCGGGCTCGTCTCCGGCGCCGTCGGCACCGGCGGCGACAACCTCGAGCAGATTCCGGCCGTCGTCGTGAACAACGACGAGATGGTCACGATGACGCTGCCCGACGGCACCGAGCAGCCCGTGCTCGCGGGGCGACTGCTCGTGACCGAGCTGACCGACCCCGAGGCCTCCGGATTCCAATGGAAGATCTCGAACGACGACGAGGCCGCCGACCTCCTCGCCTCGGGCGACGCCTACGCGGTGCTCACGATTCCCGCCGACTTCTCGGAGTCGGTGACCTCGCTCTCGGGCGCCGACCCGACGCAGGCGAACCTCGACATCCGTACCGACGACGCCCACGGCTACCTCGCCGGCTCCGTCGCGCAATCGGTCGGCGACGCCATGTCGGCGACGTTCGGCCGAGAGCTGACGGCGCAGTACCTCGAGGGGTTATACGCGAACCTCGGGGCGATGGGCGGCTCGCTCGGGGAGGCCGCCGACGGCGCGACGCAGCTCTCGAGCGGCGTCGGCTCGCTCGCGGGCGGCCTCGGCACCCTCTCGAGCGGGGTCGCCTCGGCGACCACGGGCGCAGCGGATGCCGCGAGCGGCGCGCACCAGTACGCCGCGGGTGTCACGCAGTACACGCAGGGCGTCGACGGTCTCGCGGGCGGGCTCGGCCAGCTGAGCGTGGGTGCTTCGGGGCTCAGCGAGCTCTCTTCGGGAATCACCGCCTACACCGGCGGAGTCTCCTCGATCAGCAAGAACTACGCGGCCCTGCAGCCGGGCCTGCTCGGCCTCATCGACGCGAGCATCCCCGGTGGTGCCGCCAGCTGCGCAGTGACTCCGCTTCCTGATCCACTGAAGGACATCTGCGGCCTCCGAGCCGGCGTGACGGGCGTCGGCGGCGGGCTCGCCCAGCTCGATGCACAGGGTGCGACCCTTTCGGCGTCGGCGTCGAGCGGCATCGCCGGCATCCAGGGCGGCATCGCCCAGTCCGCCGACGGCGCCGCTCAGCTGGCCGGGGGATCGGCAGCGATCCGCGACGGGGCCGATGGCCTCGCCACGGGCCTCGACAGCCTCGCGGGCGGTCTCGGCGCACTCCAGACCGGCGCAGCCGATGCCGCGAGCGGTGCCACGCAGCTCGCGAGCGGCGCCGACACCCTCGCCTCGGGTCTCGCTTCGGGCGCCGAGAGCGCGACCGCGCTCACCGACATCGATGCCGCGAAGACCGCCGGGGTCATCGCCGAGCCGGTCACGGTCGACGCGAGCCGCGATCACGAGATCGCCGGCACCGGCGACGTCATCGGCATGCTCTTCCTCCCGGTCGGCCTGTGGCTCGGTGCGCTCGCGCTCTTCCTCGTCTTCCGGCCGTTCGGGCGGGAAGCGCTCCGCTCCACCGCCTCGACCGGCGGCCTCGTCTGGCGCACGCTCGCGCGTGCCGGTCTCATCGCCCTCGCACAGGCCGTCGCCGTCGTGCTGCTGCTGCACGGCGTCATGGGCGTCGCCTGGAGCTTGCTGCCGCAGACGCTCGCGTTCGCCGCGCTGCTCGCCCTCGTCTTCACCTCGCTGCACGCCTTCCTGACGGTGTGGCTCGGCCGGGCGGGCCTGCTCATCTCGCTCGTGCTCGTCGCGCTGCAGCTCACCGCTTCGGGCGGGCTGTACCCGGTCGAGGTGCTGAGCGGTCCGTACCAGGCGATCAGTCCCGTGCTGCCGCTCACCTGGGCGGTGCAGGGCATGCAGTTCATCGTCTCGGGCGCCGCCGGGGGATCGGTCGCGATGGCGGCGGGCGTGCTCGTCGTCTTCGGACTCGTGGGCGTGCTCGGCACGGCGCTCGTCGTCGGTCGGCGCCGGGGCATCCGCTCGATCGGATTCGCCGCGGCTGCGCTCGGCTGACACCCCTGCCTGACACCCGGTGCCTGACGCGATGGCGGCAGGCACCGGGTGGTCTTGCAGCGGGTCAGGCCGGGTTCAGCGCCGCGATCGCGCTCACCTCGATCAGGGCGCCCGGCACGCCGAGCGCGGCGACGACCGCGGCCGTGACGAGCGGCGGGGCGTCGGCACCGCCGAGTCGCGGCCCGATCGCGCCGTAGGCGGCCCCGAGGTCGGCGCCTTCGGCGATGAACACCGTCCACTGCACGACATCGGCGAGCGAGGCGCCGGCGGCCTCGAGCGCGATCTCCGCGTTGTCGAGGGCCCTGACGGACTGGGCGACGACATCGTCGGAGACGACGGCGCCCGTCTCGTCGACACCGTTCTGGCCGCCGATGTAGACGGTCGTCGCACCCGCGGGCACGACGGCGACGTGGCTGAACGCCGGGCTCACGACGAGACCGGCCGGTTGGATTCGTGTGATCTCCATGCGGGCATGCTCCCACTCGCCACCGACAGGCGCAGCAACGGCCGTCAACCGACGGGCGCAGCCGGTCGAGGCGCGAGCGGCTGTTAGCCTGAGCGGAGCGCGAGGAGGGACATCCGCTCTATGAACGCCCCTGAACCATCACGCGACGATCTCTACGTCGACGCCGCCTACGACATGATCGTGGTCTCCAACCGGTTGCCGGTCGACTACCAGCCCGGCCCAGACGGGGAGACCACCTGGAAGAGCTCGCCCGGCGGGCTCGTCACCGCCCTCGAACCCGTCATGCGCGCCGCCGACGGCGCCTGGGTCGGATGGGCGGGAGTCGCCGACCGCGAGTTCGACCCGTTCGAGCACGACGGCATCAACATCATCCCGGTGCCGCTCTCGGAGTCGGAGCTCGAGGAGTACTACGAGGGCTTCTCCAACGACACGCTCTGGCCGCTCTACCACGACGTCATCGCACCTCCGTCGTACCACCGCGAGTGGTGGGACGCCTACGTGCGGGTGAACCGCCGGTTCGCGGAGGCCGCTGCACGCGCCGCGTCGCCCGGCGCGGTCGTCTGGGTGCAGGATTACCAGCTGCAGCTCGTGCCGAAGATGCTGCGCGAGAAGCGCCCCGACCTCGTCATCGGCTTCTTCAACCACATCCCGTTCCCGGCCTACGGCATCTACTCGCAGCTGCCGTGGCGGCGCCAGGTGCTCGACGGCCTGCTGGGCGCCGACGTCATCGGCTTCCAGCGCGCCGCCGACGCCGGCAACTTCACGCGCGCCGTGCGCCGGTTGTTCGGCTACGCCACTCGGGGCAGCGTGCTCGACGTGCCGGGCCCCGACGGCGAGGTGCGCCACGTCGTCGCCCGGCAGTTCCCGATCTCGATCGATTCGGCGGGGTTCGAGGAGCTCGCGCGGCGCCCCGAGGTGCAGGCTCGCGCCCACGAGATCCGTGAGAGCCTCGGCAACCCCGAGACGATCATGCTCGGCGTCGACCGCCTCGACTACACGAAGGGCATCCGGCACCGCCTGAAGGCCTACGGCGAACTGCTGCGCGACGGCCGGCTCTCGGTGGAGGACGTCACGCTCGTGCAGGTCGCGAGCCCGTCGCGCGAGCGCGTCGAGACGTACCGGCAGCTGCGCGACGAGATCGAGCTCATGGTGGGCCGGCTGAACGGCGACCACTCGACCCTCGGCCACCAGGCCATCGCCTACCTGCATCACGGCTACCCGCGTGAAGAGATGGTGGCGCTGTACCTGGCGGCCGACGTCATGCTCGTCACGGCGCTCCGCGACGGCATGAACCTCGTGGCGAAGGAGTTCGTCGCCTGCAGCTTCGACGACGACGGCGTGCTCGTGCTCAGCGAGTTCACCGGAGCATCCGACGAGCTGCGCCAGGCGATCCTCGTGAACCCGCATGACATCGAGGGCCTGAAGGACGCGATGGTCGAGGCGGCACGGATGCCTCGCAAGGAGCGCGCCCGTCGCATGCGGGCGCTGCGCAAGCGCGTGCGTGAGAACGACGTCGCCAAGTGGTCATCGACGTTCCTGAAGACGCTGACCGGGGCCGGCATTATCGCCTCGGGCGTCCCAGACGGGCTGGATGCCGCGATCTCCCGTATCGCGAGCACCGACCGCCTGCTCGTCGCCCTCGACTTCGACGGCACGCTCGCGCCGCTCGTCGACCGGCCCGAGGATGCGCGGGCGACGAGCCGCGCCCGCGCGGCGATCGAACGCCTCGCCGACACCGACGACACCCGGGTCGCGATCGTCTCGGGCCGCGCGCTCGAGAGCCTCCGCGAGGTCGCCGATCCGCCGCAGGGCACGCTCATGAGCGGCTCGCACGGCGTCGAGCTGCAACTCGACACCGGGGGCGTCACGATCGACCTCCGCGACGCCGAGCTCGCCGCGCTCGAGCACCTCACCCGACTGCTCGAGGAGGTCGCCTCCGGCGCCGAGGGCGCATGGGTGGAGTGGAAGCCGGCCGGGCTCGCGCTGCACACGCGGAAGGTCGCGCCAGATACCGCGAGCGAGCTGCAGAAGGTGGCCAAGGCGCGCGTCGAGGCCGAGATCCCCGAGCTCACCGTGCGGGGCGGCAAGGGCGTGCTGGAGTTCTCGGTGCGCCCGAGCGACAAGGGCGAGGCGCTCACCCGGCTCCGCCAGCACTCGGGGGCGAGCGCGGTCATCTACGTCGGCGACGACGTCACCGACGAAGACGCCTTCGCCGCCCTCGAGTCGGAGGACCTCGGCGTGAAGGTCGGTCAGGGCCGGTCGCTCGCGGCCCACCGCGTGCGCAGTCCCGACGACGTCGCGAACCTGCTCGAGCGCCTCGCCGAGGCCCGTGAAGCGACGCACGGGGGCCCCTCGCGCTGGCCATAGACTCGTTGCATGTCGGAGTTCGATCCCAAACCTCGTAGCCGCACCGTCACCGACGGTATCGAAGCCATGACCAGCCGGGGCATGCTCCGCGCCGTCGGCATGGGCGATGCCGATTGGGACAAGCCGCAGATCGGCATCGCGTCCTCCTGGAACGAGATCACCCCCTGCAACCTCTCGCTCGCACGCCTCGCGCAGGCGGCGAAGGAGGGCGTGCACGGCGGCGGCGGCTACCCGCTGCAGTTCGGCACCGTCTCCGTCTCCGACGGCATCTCGATGGGCCACGAGGGCATGCACTTCTCCCTCGTCTCGCGTGAGGTCATCGCCGACTCGGTCGAGGTCGTCATGCAGGCCGAGCGCCTCGACGGCTCGGTGCTGCTCGCGGGCTGCGACAAGTCCATCCCGGGCATGCTCATGGCAGCCGCCCGTCTCGACCTCGCCTCCGTCTTCCTCTACGCGGGCTCGATCGCGCCCGGCTGGGTGCGTCTCTCCGACGGCACCGAGAAAGACATCACGATCATCGACTCGTTCGAGGCGGTCGGCGCGGTCAAGGCCGGCACCATGAGCGCCGAAGACGCGCACCGCATCGAGTGCGCGTTCGCCCCGGGCGAGGGTGCCTGCGGCGGCATGTACACCGCCAACACCATGGCCTCGGTCGCCGAGGCGCTCGGCCTCTCGCTGCCGGGCTCGGCATCGCCGGCGTCCGCCGACCGCCGTCGCGACTACTACGCGCACCGCTCGGGCGAGGCGGTCGTGAACCTCCTGAAGCACGGCATCACGGCCCGTCAGATCCTCACCAAGAAGGCGTTCGAGAACGCCATCGCGGTCGGCATGGCGCTCGGCGGCTCGACGAACATCGTGTTGCACCTGCTCGCGATCGCCCGCGAGGCCGAGGTCGACCTGACGCTCGACGACTTCAACCGCATCGGTGCGAAGGTGCCCCACATCGGCGACCTGAAGCCGTTCGGCAAGTACGTCATGAACGACGTCGACCGTCGCGGCGGCGTGCCCGTGCTGATGAAGGCGCTCCTCGACGCCGGCCTCCTGCACGGCGACGTGCTCACCGTCACCGGCAAGACGATGGCCGAGAACCTCGAGGAGCTGAACCTGCCGCCGCTCGA
Source organism: Agromyces sp. CCNWLW203 (assembly GCF_036576125.1). Lineage (NCBI taxonomy): Bacteria > Bacillati > Actinomycetota > Actinomycetes > Micrococcales > Microbacteriaceae > Agromyces > Agromyces sp. CCNWLW203. The sequence continues at coordinate 211,277 of NZ_JAZHYX010000007.1, forward strand.
CGGCGAGGTGCTCCGCACGCTCGACAACCCGATCCACGAGACCGGCGGGCTCACGATCCTGCACGGTTCGCTCGCGCCCGAGGGTGCGGTCGTGAAGACGGCCGGTTTCGATGCGGCCACGTTCGAGGGCCCCGCGCGCGTGTTCGAGCGCGAGCGGGCGGCGATGGACGCACTCACCGCAGGCGAGATCAAGGCGGGCGACGTGGTCGTCATCCGCTATGAGGGCCCCAAGGGCGGGCCCGGCATGCGGGAGATGCTGGCCATCACCGCAGCCATCAAGGGCGCCGGTCTCGGAAAAGATGTACTACTCTTGACGGACGGTCGATTCTCAGGCGGCACAACCGGCCTCTGCATCGGCCATCTGGCACCCGAAGCGGTGGACGCAGGTCCCATCGCCTTCGTGCGCGATGGTGATCTCATACGGGTCGATATCGCAGCTCGTTCCATCGACCTACTGGTCGACGATGCCGAGCTGGCTGCCCGCCGTGAAGGCTGGGCTCCGCTTCCCCCGCGCTATACCCGTGGCGTCCTCGCGAAGTACTCGAAGCTCGTGCGTTCCGCCGCTGAAGGCGCCACGACGGGCTGAGTGCTGCGTTTCCCGCACACACCGTCCACCAGAACAGGAACCGAATGACCACGGAATCCAGTCCCGTGCCATCGCCCGCCCCCGTGCCCTCCGGCGCTCCCGTGGAGATCACGGGCGCCGAGGCGGTCGTCCGTTCACTCGAGATGCTCGGCATCACCGACGTGTTCGGCCTCCCCGGCGGCGCGATCCTCCCCGTCTACGACCCGCTGCTCGACAGCAAGAAGCTCCGCCACATCCTCGTTCGCCACGAGCAGGGCGCCGGCCACGCGGCCGAGGGCTACGCCTCCTCGTCGGGCAAGACCGGCGTCGCCATCGCGACGTCGGGTCCCGGCGCGACGAACCTCGTCACGGCCATCGCCGACGCGCACATGGACTCGGTGCCGATGCTCGCGATCACCGGCCAGGTGTTCTCGAACCTCATGGGCACCGATGCCTTCCAGGAGGCCGACATCGTCGGCATCACGATGCCGATCACGAAGCACTCCTTCCTGGTGAAGGATGCCGCGGAGATCCCGGCGACCATCGCGGCGGCGTACCACATCGCCTCGACCGGCCGGCCGGGCCCCGTGCTCGTCGACATCACGAAGGACGCGCAGCAGGCGAAGGCCGTCTTCCGCTGGCCGCCGAAGATCGACCTGCCGGGCTACCGTCCGATCACGAAGGCCCACGGCAAGCAGGTCTCTGCGGCCGCCCAGCTGCTCGCCGAGGCGAAGCGACCCGTGCTGTACGTGGGTGGCGGAGTCATCCGCTCGGGCGCATCTGCCGAACTGCTGGCCCTCGCCGAGACGACGAACGCACCGGTCGTGACGACGCTCATGGCGCGCGGCGCGTTCCCCGACTCGCACCGACAGCACCTCGGCATGCCGGGCATGCACGGCACCGTTCCCGCCGTGATCGCGCTGCAGGAGGCCGACCTCCTGATCGCCCTCGGCGCCCGCTTCGACGACCGCGTGACCGGCAAGGCGGCGCTCTTCGCGCCGAACGCGAAGGTCGTGCACGTCGACATCGACCCGGCCGAGATCTCCAAGATCCGCGTCGCCGACGTGCCCATCGTGGGCGACGCGAAAGACGTGCTCGTCGACCTCGAGACCGCCTATCGCGACGCCGTCGCGAAGGAGACCGGCGCACCCGACCTCGACGAGTGGTGGGCGACGCTCGACGGGCTCCGCGCGGAGTTCCCGCTCGGGTTCTCGACGCCGTCCGACGGGCTGCTGGCGCCCCAGCAGGTCATCCAGCGCATCGGCGAGCTCACCGGCCCAGAGGCCGTCTACGCCGCGGGCGTCGGCCAGCACCAGATGTGGGCCGCGCAGTTCATCAAGTACGAGCGCCCGAACTCCTGGCTGAACTCGGGCGGCGCCGGCACGATGGGCTACGCCGTTCCCGCCGCGATGGGCGCGAAGGTCGCCGAGCCCGACCGCGTGGTCTGGGCCATCGACGGCGACGGATGCTTCCAGATGACCAATCAGGAGCTCGCGACCTGCACGTTGAACAAGATCCCGATCAAGGTCGCGATCATCAACAACTCCTCGCTCGGCATGGTGCGCCAGTGGCAGACCCTGTTCTACGACGGCCGGTACTCCAACACCGACCTGAACACGGGCCATGACAGCGTGCGCATCCCCGACTTCGTGGCACTCGCCGAGGCATACGGATGTCTCGGCATCCGGGTCACGAAAGAAGACGAGATCGACGACGCCATCAAGCTCGCCCTCGAGACGAACGACCGCCCAGTGGTGATCGACTTCGTCGTGTCGGCCGACGCGATGGTGTGGCCGATGGTGCCGCAGGGCGTCTCGAACAGCTACATCCAGTACGCCCGCGATCACTCGCCGGCTTTCAGCGAGGAGGACTGACCATGTCGACACACGTTCTGTCCCTCCTCGTCGAAGACAAGCCCGGCCTGCTCACGCGCGTCGCAGGGCTCTTCGCGCGGCGCGGCTTCAACATCGAATCGCTCGCGGTCGGCCACTCGGAGATCGAGGGGCTCAGCCGCATCACCGTCGTCGTCGACGTCGACGAGCTGCCGCTCGAACAGGTGACGAAGCAGCTGAACAAGCTCGTCAACGTCATCAAGATCGTCGAGCTCGACCCCGCACAGGCCGTGCAGCGCGAGCACCTGCTCATCAAGGTGCGCGTCGACAACACGACCCGCTCGCAGGTGCTCGAGGCGGTGAACCTCTTCCGTGCACGCGTCGTCGACGTGTCGACCGATGCGCTCGTGATCGAGGTCACGGGCGACTCCGGCAAGACCACCGCGTTCCTCAAGGTGCTCGAGCCCTACGGCATCAAGGAGATCGCCCAGTCGGGCCTCCTCGCGATCGGCCGTGGCGGCAAGTCCATCACCGAGCGCGTCTTCAAGAACTGAATCAACCTCGTTCCCCGAGCTCGTCGAGGGGAACTCTGCACGCACACCGCTCCCTTCGACAGGCTCAGGGGACAACCCAAGGAGAAACAGCAATGGCTGAGATGTATTACGACCAGGACGCCGACCTCTCGATCGTCCAGGGCAAGAAGGTCGCCGTCATCGGCTACGGCTCGCAGGGTCACGCCCACGCGCAGAACCTGCGCGACTCGGGCGTCGAGGTCGTCGTCGGCCTCAAGGAGGGCTCGAAGTCGATCCAGAAGGCCGAAGAAGCCGGCTTCGAGGTCAAGAACGTCGCCGACGCATCCGCCTGGGCCGACATCGTCGTCATCCTCGCTCCCGACCAGTACCAGCGCCACATCTTCGCGGAGTCCGTGCGCGACAACCTCGTCGAGGGCAACGCGCTCGTCTTCGGCCACGGCTTCAACATCCGCTTCGGCTACATCGAGGCGCCCGCGGGCGTCGACGTGATCCTCGTCGCGCCGAAGGCGCCGGGACACACGGTGCGTCGCGAGTTCGTCGCCGGCCGCGGCATCCCCGACATCATCGCCGTCGAGCAGGACGCGACCGGCACCGCCTGGGATCTCGCGAAGTCGTACGCCAAGGGCATCGGCGGCACTCGCGCCGGCGTCATCAAGACCACCTTCACCGAAGAGACCGAGACCGACCTGTTCGGCGAGCAGGCCGTGCTCTGCGGCGGCACCTCGCAGCTCGTGCAGTACGGCTTCGAGACCCTCGTCGAGGCCGGCTACCAGCCCGAGATCGCCTACTTCGAGGTGCTCCACGAGCTGAAGCTCATCGTCGACCTCATGTGGGAGGGCGGCATCGCCAAGCAGCGCTGGTCGGTCTCCGACACGGCCGAGTACGGCGACTACGTGTCGGGCCCCCGCGTCATCGACCCGTCGGTCAAGGAGAACATGAAGGCGGTGCTCGCCGACATCCAGGACGGCACCTTCGCCGAGCGCTTCATCTCCGACCAGGACAACGGCCAGAAGGAGTTCCTCGAGCTCCGTGCCAAGGGCGAGCAGCACCCGATCGAGACCACCGGTCGCGACCTCCGCAAGCTCTTCGCATGGAACTCGTCTGACGACGACGACTACGTCGACGGCGAGGTCGCGCGCTAGGGCGCGGACCAGCGCCGTCGACGCAGTCGTCTCGCGACACTGTATTGACACTGCCCGGACTTCGTCCGGTCAGGCCGACGGCGAGGTCGCGCGCTAGGGCGCGGACCAGCGCCGTCGACGCAGTCGTCTCGCGACACTGTATTGACACTGCCCGGACTTCGTCCGGTCAGGCCGACGGCGAGGTCGCGCGCTGAGTCGCAGCGATCACTCCAGCTGCACGGCAGCTTCGAACGGCCCGCTCCGGATGCTCCGGGGCGGGCCGTTCTCGTACGGTGCGCGAATGAGCAGCGCAGGTTCCTGCGAAACCCTTGTCACGGGGCCGTCCGTTGTGGTCCCATCTGGTGGCATGAGCGAACTCTCACACCACCACCCCGAACCCGCCCCGCGTTGGTGCTCGTGCGCCGTGCCCGACGACAGCCCGCACGCGACATCCGGTCTCAGTCGACGGAATGTGCTGGTCGGCATGACCGCCGCCGGAGCCCTCGCCGCAGCGGGCTGGCCGGGCGCCGCCCAGGCGGCCCAGGCCGCGCCGAACGGCAAGTCCCTGACCATCACGGTCATGGGCACCTCCGACCTGCACTGCAACGTCGTCAACTGGGACTACTACAAGGACGCGACCTACAGCGACAGTGCCGGCAACGTCGTCGGGCTCGCCCGGGTGTCGAGCGTCGTCAATCAGATCCGGGCCGATCGAGGCCGTGAGCACACGCTGCTCTTCGACGCCGGCGACACGATCCAGGGCACGCCCCTCGGCTTCTACTTCGCGACGGTCGAGCCGGTGACCGAGACCGGTGCTATCCACCCGATGGCCGCGCAGATGAACGCGATCGGGTACGACGCCGTCGCACTCGGCAACCACGAGTTCAACTACGGCCTCGAGTTCCTCGACAACTGGATCGCGCAGATGGACGCCGAGGTGCTCGCCGCGAACGCCGTGCACGCCGGCACGAAGGTTCCCGCCTACCTTCCGTACACGCTGAAGAAGATGAAGGTGAAGGGCCTGCCGCCGGTCACGGTCGGCGTGCTCGGCCTCACCAACCCCGGTGTCGTGATCTGGGACAAGGCGAACGTCAGCGGCAGGATCGAGGTGCAGGGGCTCGTGGAGGCGGCCGCACGCTGGGTGCCGGTGATGCGCGCTGCGGGCGCCGACGTCGTGGTCGTGAGCGCCCACTCCGGCGACAGCGGCACCTCGTCGTACGGCGGCGACCTTCCGGTCGAGAACGCCGCAGCCCTCATGGCCGAGCAGGTGCCGGGCATCGATGCGATCCTCTTCGGGCATGCCCACCGCGAGGTGCCCGAGCGTTTCGTCATGAACGCCGAGACCGGCAAGCAGGTCATCATGAGCGAGCCGAAGAACTGGGGGCAGCGGGTGAGCGTCTTCGACCTCGACCTCGAGTTCGCCCGCGGCTCGTGGTCGGTCGTCTCGAGATCGGCCGTCACGGTGAACACGAACACCGTCGTCGACGACCCGGCCCTCGTGGCCGTGATCCGCGCGCAGCACGACGCGGTCGTCACGTACATGAACACGCCGGTGGCGAACTCGACCGAGGCCATGTCGGCCGCCGAGGCGTGCTGGAAGGACACGGCGATCCTCGACTACGTCAATGAGGTGCAGACGTCGACGGTCGCGGCGGCGGTCGCGGGCACGCCTGAAGCCGCCCTGCCGATCGTCTCGATCGCCGCGCCGTTCAACCGGGCGGCGAGCTTCCCGCAGGGGCCGGTCACGATCAAGGACGTCGCCGGCCTGTACATCTACGACAACACGCTCATGGCGTCGGTGCTCACGGGGGCGCAGATCAAGGACTACCTCGAGTACTCGGCGAAGTACTTCATCCAGGTGGCACCCGATGCACCGGTCGCACCTGCGTCGTGGACGAACGCCGGCAACACGCCCGATTACAACTACGACCAGTTCTCGGGCATCGACTACTCGGTCGACATCTCGCAGCCGTACGGGTCGCGCATCGTCGGGATGACCTACGAGGGTGCCGCCGTCGCGTCCGACCAGCAGTTCCTCGTCGCGGTGAACAACTACCGGCAGTCGGGCGGCGGCGGCTTCCCGCACATCGCGGCCGCGCCGGTCGTGTACAACGCGCAGGTGGCCATTCGCGAGGCGATCGTCTCGTACGCCTCGGCGGCGGGCGTCATCGACCCGACGACGTTCCACGTCGAGAACTGGCGGCTCGTCCGTAACGGTACGCCGGTGTTCTGACGCGATCGCCGCGGAGACGGTGAAGGCCCGCCCGGGGTGATACGGGCGGGCCTTCATTCGTGGTGCGGGGGCGCTACTCGGCCGCGGGGGTCTCCTCGGGAGCCTCGGCGGGCTCCTCCGAGTCGGTCTCGGTCTCGGCCGCATTCTCCACCGCGTCGACCTGCTCCTGGGTGTAGCCGCAGTAGTTGACGGCCTCGCGCTGCCAGTAGCTCACGAGGCGGTCCTTGCCTGCGGCATGCGCGTCGGCGACCGTGCCCTCGTAGATCTGGCCGTCCTTCGACTCCTTGTTGACGTCGGGCACCTCGGCGCAGACGTGGAAGACCGAGCCCGACTTCGTCCAGTACACGAGGTCTTGACCCGTGAGCTGCTCGATCGTGTTCGACTCCGCGGTGTACTGCTCGACCGACGGCGGGTTGTAGTCGACGCCGAGGGCGAGCGCGCCACCGCCGATGACGATCGCGATGATGCCGGCGAGCGCCTTCTGCTTGCCGTCCATGTCCTTGTTGGTGAAGATCAGGATGATGAGCGGCAGGAACGCGATGACCGCGATGATCGCGCCGAGCTGGTTCTGCACGAAGAAGCGGACCTTGTCCTCCTTCGACGCCGGGTCGAGGCGGTTGGCCTTCTTCCAGAGCAGCGAGCCGCCGATCGCGAGCGCGCCGATCACGACGATCAGGATGATGAGCAGCACCATGTTCACGGGCACCTGACGCAGCACCCAGAAGATGGTGAACGCCTCACCGGCGATGGCGAGGAGCCAGAGGCCGCCGGCGATCAGGCGGAACGTCGTGGCCTGCTTCTTGGCCTCGGGCGTCGGCGTCCACGTCGGAGCGGAGTCATGGGCGACGGCCGTGCCGCCGCTGCCGTCTGCTGCCGAAGTGGGTTCGACCCGTACGACCTTCTTCTTGCGCTGCTCTGCCACGTTCGTCCTTCCGAGGGGTGAGTGCCGCGATGAGCATATTGGAAGCCGGGTGCGTGGTGGGGGATCGACGCGGAATCGTCATCCGGTGGTCGAGGAGGCGGGTAACGTGTCGGGAATGTCACGAACGCTGCCGGTCGAGATCGCCGTCCAGGATGTCGCGGGGGTGCGCGTCGCTCTGACGGCGGGCGCCGCACGCGTCGAGCTCTGCCAGGCGCTGGGTCTCGGCGGTCTGACGCCGTCGATCGGCCTGATCGAGGCCGCGTCGGGGGCTGCGCGCGATGCGGGAGTAGCGGGCTTCGTGCACGTGCTCGTGCGGCCGAGGGGCGGCGGTTTCGTCTACGACGCCGACGAGCTCGAGACGACCGTCCGCGACATCCGTGCCGCAGCGGCTGCCGGTGCCGACGGCGTCGTCGTGGGCGCGCTGACCGACTCCGGCACACTCGATCTCGAGGCCGTGCGCCGGTTCGTCGACGCGTCCGCCGGGCTCGACGTCACGGTGCATCGCGCGGTCGACGCGAGCTCCGACCCGCTCGGTTCCGTCGCCGCGCTCGCTGGGCTCGGCGTGCGCCGTGTGCTCACCTCGGGTGGAGCTCCCGACTGTCGCGCCGGGCTCGCGACGCTCGCGCAGATGGCGGCCGCGTCGGGCCGCCTCGAGGTCATGGCCGGCGGCGGCGTGCGCATCGACGACATCGCGGCCCTCGCGGACGCCGGCGTCCACGCCGTGCACCTCTCGGCGAGGGGCACCGTGACGCGAGGCGGTGCGAGCGGCCCGGGTGGTGGTGTCGACGGATTCGACGTGACCGACGCCGGGCTCGTCGCGGCGGCTGTCGCGGCGGCCGGGTTCGCCGATTCCTGACGGATCGACACGGCTCGACGGCCGCTCCAGGGTCGCTAGTGTGGTGCTCATGACCCGCGAATCCGACGACGACGCGCTCCGCTGGGAGGGCGACGACGATCCGACCCTCGCGCCGGGGTGGAAGGCCGTGGGTGCCCCTGCGCCTGCCCGGCCCGTCGCCGACGATCCTCCCGGTGAGCGCGATGCCGCGACCTCCGTCGACGATGGTGAGACGACGGATGCCGCAGCGCAGACCGGCTCGACCGAGCTCGTCGTGCTCGGAGTGCTCGGGGGCGTCTACCTGCTCTACGCGATCGGCTGGCTGATCACGGCGCTCGGCGGGTCGCCGGTCTTCGCCGATCCCGTCGCCCAGTTCATGTACGGCCTCGGCGCATGGTTCGCCGTGCTCGCCGCGCCCCTGTGGTTCGGCGCGGTGCTGTGGCTCGCGTCGGGCAACCGGCGTGCCCGACTCGCCTGGCTCATCGTCGGTGCCGTGCTGCTCGTTCCCGTCCCGTTCCTGCTGCGAGGTTGAGATGACCGAGGCATCCGCTTCACCCGGTCGGGCCGCGGCCGACGACGATGGGTCCGTCGCCCGCTCGGCCACGCCGTTCTGGCTCGCGATCACGATCGCCGTGCTGTTCGGCGTGTTCTACGCGTACGACGTGTGGGAGGCGGTCGGCAACCTCGTCGGCATGAACGTCACCGCAGGCGAACTCGGCGTCGCCATCACCGGCGCCGGTTGGGCACTGCTCCTGGCCGGCATCGCTGTGCCGCTCCTGGTGTTCGGCGCGGCGTTCTGGCTGGGTCGGCGACGCTCGCCGCTCGTGCAAGTGGTGCTCTACTTGGCAGGCTATGCACTCGTGCAGGTGCTCGCGGCCGACTTCGCCTCCTTCGGGCTTGCTGTCCTCGACCTCTCGTGACGTGCGCGGCGTCACAGAGCGAGTGCGGAATGAACGCTCCAGTAGAGTGATCGGGTAGGCGCCCCGAAGGCGTGTGGCGCATCCCACCGCAAGTCGCAGTGTCGTGCGCGCGCATCACCCCGAAGGAAACGTTCGTGACAAAGCCGGTCGTGCTGATCGCCGAAGAACTCTCGCCCGCCACCGTCGAGGCCCTCGGCCCCGACTTCGACGTCAGGTCCGTCGACGGCACCGATCGGCCCGCGCTGCTCGCGGCGCTGGCCGACGCCGACGCGATCCTCGTGCGCTCCGCGACGAAGGTCGACGCGGAGGCGATCGCCGCCGCGCCGAAGCTGAAGGTCATCGCCCGCGCCGGGGTGGGCCTCGACAACGTCGACATCAAGGCGGCGACCGCGGCCGGCGTCATGGTCGTGAACGCGCCGACGTCGAACATCATCTCGGCCGCCGAGCTGACCGTCGGCCACATCCTGAGCCTCGCCCGTCACATCCCGGCGGCGCACTCCGCGCTCGCGCAGGGGGAGTGGAAGCGATCGGCGTACACCGGCGTCGAACTCTATGAGAAGACGATCGGCATCATCGGCCTCGGCCGCATCGGTGCGCTCATCGCGGCCCGCCTGCAGGCCTTCGGCACGAACGTGATCGCCTACGACCCGTACATCACCGCTGCCCGTGCGCAGCAGCTCGGCGTGCAGACCGTGAGCCTCGACGAGCTGCTCGAGCAGAGCGACTTCATCACGATCCACATGCCGAAGACGCCCGAGACCACGGGCATGATCGGCACCGAGCAGTTCGCCCGCATGAAGCCGACCGCGTTCATCGTGAACGTCGCCCGCGGCGGGCTCATCGACGAAGACGCGCTGCACGACGCGCTCGTCAACCGAACGATCGCGGGCGCGGCCGTCGACGTCTTCGTCTCGGAGCCGCCGCGCGACTCGCCGCTCCTCGGCCTGCCGAACATCGTCGTGACGCCGCACCTCGGCGCCTCGACCGACGAGGCGCAAGAGAAGGCGGGCGTCTCGGTCGCGAAGTCGGTGAGACTCGCCCTCGCCGGCGAGCTCGTGCCCGACGCGGTCAACGTGGCCGGCGGCGTCATCGACCCGTACGTGCGCCCCGGCATCCCGCTCGTCGAGAAGCTCGGCCAGCTCTTCGCGGGCATCGCCAATGGGCCGCTCACGAGCCTCGACGTCGAGGTGCGCGGCGAACTCGTCGACTACGACGTGAGCGCCCTGAAGCTCGCCGCCCTGAAGGGCGTCTTCACCAACGTCGTCAGCGAGACCGTCTCGTACGTGAACGCGCCACTCCTGGCCGAGCAGCGCGGGCTCGACGTGCGCCTCATCACGGCGGCGGAGTCGCCCGAGTACCGCAACGTGATCTCGCTCACGGGCGCGCTCGCCGACGGCCGGCAGGTCTCGGTCTCTGGCACGCTCACCGGACCGAAGCAGATCGAGAAGCTCGTCGCCGTCAACGGCTTCGAACTCGAGGTGCCGATCGCGACGACCCACATCGTCATGGAGTACGCCGACCGGCCCGGCATCGTCGCGGTCTACGGCCGCGAGTTCGGCGAGGCCGGCATCAACATCGCCGGCATGCAGATCGCGCGCCGCGAGGCGGGCGGGCAGGCACTCAGTGTGCTGACCGTCGACTCGCCGGTGCCCGCCGAGGTGCTCGAGCGCGTGCGCGAGGCGATCGACGCGAGCCTCTTCGTCGAGGTGGACATCACCGAGTAGCGATTTCGAACGGCCGGATGCCCCGGCGCGCTGCTGCTCGCAGGCGCGCGCCGGGGCATCCGTCGTCTAGCGACCGGTCTGTGCGATGCGCTCGAGCAGGGCGACGAGGCCGTCCATCTGCGCCGGGCCGATGTCGTCGGCCTCGAGCGCCGATGCGTCGACCTCGGCGCGCAGGGCCGAGTGGTAGTAGAGGCCGTCGCCGATGAGCGTGATCGCGAGGGCGAGCGCCGGGTCGTCGATGTGGCGGCCCATCTCCTCGAGCCAGCGTGAGCGCACGGCGTCGATCGCGGCGGCGGCCTGGCGGTCGCCGCCCTGGGCGAGGCGCACCGCGGCGACGAAGCTGTGGTCGATCGCGGATTCGACGTCGACCGACGAGCGGACGAAGTACGAGATCGGCCCGTCGGGTGCCGAGTGGATGCGGGCGACGTCGTCGTCGACGAGCCGGTGCAGGCGCTCGATGAGGCCCGCGACGAGGGCGTGCTTCGAACCGAAGTGGTAGAGCAGGCCGCCCTTCGAGACCCCGGCGGCGCGGGCGGTGGCCTCGAGCGTGGCGTGACGTTCGCCGTCGGCGATGATGATGCGCTCGAACGCGTCGAGCACGGCCTCTCGGGCGGCGGGCGGGCGACTCATGATCCCAGTGTGGCCGACGGGGGAGCAGTTGGGGGAGCTTGGGGCATGTCTGTTACTATACCAACTGGACGGTACAGTAACCGCCTGAGACGAACGAGCCTGAGATGACCGACACCACACAGACCGACCTGCACGCGAACACGACGACCGCCGCTCCGGCACCCGACACGCCGACCGCCCGCGCGCCTCGTCGCGCCTGGGTCGCGCTCGCCGTGCTCATGCTGCCGGTGCTGCTCGTCTCGGTCGACAACACTGTGCTGAGCTTCGCGCTGCCCGCGATCGCGCTCGACCTGGCGCCGACGGCCGCCCAGCAGCTCTGGATCATCGACGCGTACCCGCTCGTGCTCGCAGGCCTGCTCGTCGCAATGGGCAGCGCGGGCGATCGCTTCGGCCGCCGTCGCATGCTGCTCATCGGCTCGGTCGGGTTCGCCCTGCTCTCGGTCGTCGCGGCGTTCGCGCCGTCCGCCGAGGCGCTGATCGCCTCGCGCGCGGCGCTCGGCTTCTTCGGGGCGATGCTCATGCCGTCGACCCTGTCGCTGCTCCGCACGGTCTTCGTCGAGCGCGAGCAGCGCCGACTCGCGATCGCCATCTGGGCCTCGGGCTTCGCAGCGGGCAGCGCCCTCGGCCCGCTCGTCGGCGGCGTGCTGATCGAGCACTTCCACTGGGGTTCGGTGTTCCTGCTCGCGGTGCCCGTGCTGGTCCCGCTCCTGATCCTCGTGCCACTCCTCATCCCCGAGAGCCGCGACCCGGCGCCCGGCCGCATCGACATCCCGAGCACGCTGCTCTCGCTCGCCGCCATGGTGCCCGTCGTGTTCGGCATCAAGTCGCTCGCCACCGAGGGTGTCGCGGGCTTCGGCATCCAGGCGATCGTCTTCGGACTCTTCTGCGCGGTCTGGTTCGTACGACGCCAGCTCAAGAGCCGATCGCCGATGCTCGACGTGCGCCTGTTCCGCCAGGGTTCGTTCGGCGGCGCAGTGCTCGTGAACCTCTTCAGCGTCATCGCGCTCGTCGGCTTCCTGTACTTCGTATCGCAGCACCTGCAGCTCATCGCAGGGCTCAGCCCCGTTGCGGCCGGGCTCGCGCTGCTGCCGGGTCTCGTCGCGATGATCATCGCGGGCCTCGCCGTCGTACCGATCGCACGCCGTGTGCGACCGAGGGTGCTCGTGCCGATCGCGCTGCTCCTGTCGGCCGGCGGCTACGCAGTCATCGCCTTCTTCGCGACCGCGGATTCGATCGCCCCCGTGGTGATCGCGTTCGTGATGCTCGGCATCGGCATCGGCGCCGCCGAGACCGTCTCCAACGAGCTCATCCTCTCGAGCGCTCCGCCCGAGAAGGCGGGCGCCGCTTCCGCCGTCTCCGAGACGGCGTACGAACTCGGTGCCGTGCTCGGCACGGCCGTGCTGGGCTCGATCCTCGCGGCCCACTACAGCGCTGCGATCATGCTGCCCAGCGAGCTGACCGCCGCGCAGGCCGCCACGGCGAGCGAGACGCTCGCGGGTGCCGCCACGGTCGCCGAGCAGCTGCCCGCTGCGATCGGCGAACAGCTCGCGGCATCCGCTGCCCTGGCCTTCGACGAGGGCGTGGTGATCACCTCGCTCATCGGCGTCGGTCTCATGGTCGCCGCCGCGGTCGTCGCCGTGATCGCCCTCCGCAACCCGAAGGATGCGCCGGCCCACGACTGAGTCCCGCCGCCGCGGGTGTCACGTGCGCGTGCGGCCAGTACGCTGGGAGGGCTGGCGCACGAAGGAGCATTCATGGTGGACACGGTCAAGCTCGCGGTCATTCCCGGTGACGGGATCGGCCCTGAAGTCGTCGAGCAGGCGCTGAAGGCGCTCGGCGCGGCGACCGAGGGGTCGGGAGTCGCGTTCGAGCAGACCGAGTTCTCCCTGGGCGCCGCGCGCTACCTCGCGACCGGCGACGTGCTGACCGACGACGACCTCGCCGCGATCAAGGGCCACGACGCGATCCTGCTCGGGGCCGTCGGCGGCGTGCCGGGCGACCCCCGCCTCGCGGGCGCGAACATCGAGCGGGGCCTGCTGCTGAAGCTCCGCTTCGAACTCGACCACTACGTGAACCTGCGCCCGTCGGTGCTCTACCCCGGCGTCACGAGCCCCCTCTCGGCACCCGGCGAGGTCGACTTCGTCGTCGTGCGCGAGGGCACCGAGGGTCCCTATGTCGGCAACGGCGGCGCGATCCGTGCGGGCACTCCGGCCGAGGTCGCCAACGAGGTGTCGGTGAACACCGCCTACGGCGTCGAGCGCGTGGTGCGCTACGCGTTCGCCGCGGCATCCGCTCGGCCGCGCAGGAAGCTGACCCTCGTGCACAAGACCAATGTGCTCGTGTTCGCCGGTTCGCTGTGGAAGCGCACGGTCGACGCCGTTGCGGCCGAGTTCCCGGGCGTCGCGGTCGACTACCTGCACGTCGACGCGGCGACGATCTTCCTCGTCACCGATCCCGCGCGATTCGACGTCATCGTCACCGACAACCTGTTCGGCGACATCCTCACCGACCTGGCCGGCGCGATCAGCGGCGGCATCGGGCTCGCGGCCTCGGGCAACATCAATCCAGACGGCCGATTCCCGAGCATGTTCGAGCCGGTGCACGGCTCAGCCCCCGACATCGCGGGCCAAGGCATCGCCGACCCGACCGCCGCGATCCTCTCCGTCGCGCTTCTCCTCGACCACCTCGGCCGAGCGGATGCCGCGGCGAAGGTGCAGCGGGCGGTCGTCGCCGACATCGCCGAACGCGGCGGCACGCGGCGCACGACCTCCGAGATCGGCGATGCCATCGCCGAACGCATCGGCGCACTCGACTGATCCAGCGCAATCCGATCCAGCGCATCGAAGGAAACGAAAATGACGATCAACCTCCCGCTCCAGGCCCCGTCGGCAGCCGGTCTCATCTGGCAGGTCATCCGCAACGGCGAGGCGAAGACGCCCGCCGAACGTGAGGCCGTCCTCGCCGACCCCGGCTTCGGCAACCACTTCACCGACCACATGGTCGACATCTGCTGGTCGGAGAAGGGCGGCTGGCACCGCCCGCGCGTCACGCCCTACGGCCCGATCTCGCTCGATCCCGCCGCCGCGGTGCTGCACTACGCGCAGGAGATCTTCGAGGGCATGAAGGCCTACCGTCACGCCGACGGTTCGATCCATACCTTCCGGCCCTACGACAACGCCGCCCGCATGCAGCGCTCGGCCCGCCGTATGGCGCTGCCCGAGCTGCCGAGCGAGATCTTCATCGAGTCGCTCAAGCAGATCATCGCCGTCGACGCCGACTGGGTGCCGAGCGCGCCCGAGACGAGCCTCTACCTGCGCCCGTTCATGTTCGCGAAAGAGGCGTTCCTCGGCGTTCGCCCGGCGAAGAAGGTCGCCTACTACGTGATCGCGAGCCCCGCCGGGGCGTACTTCCCCGGCGGCGTCGAGCCCGTGAACATCTGGCTCTCGACCGACTACGCGCGCGCCGGCAAGGGCGGCACGGGCGCCGCCAAGACCGGCGGCAACTACGCGTCGAGCCTCCTCCCGCAGGCCGAGGCCTACGAGAAGGGATGCCAGCAGGTCGCGTTCCTCGACGATGCCGGCAACCTCGAAGAGCTCGGCGGCATGAACATCGTGCTCGTCAAGCGCGACGGCACGCTCGTCACGCCCGAGTCGCCTTCGATCCTCGAGGGCATCACGCGCGACTCGATCCTGCAGCTCGCGACCGATCGCGGCCACGCGGTCGAGCGCCGCGCCATCTCGCTCAGCGAATGGCGTGACGGAGCGGAGTCGGGCGAGATCGTCGGCGCCTTCGCCTGCGGCACCGCAGCGGTCGTCGTGCCCATCGGGCGTCTGCTCGGCACGGACTTCGAGATCGTGCACACGGGCGCCGGTGCATCCGAGCTCGCGCTCGCGCTGCGACAGGAGCTCACCGACATCCAGTACGGCCGCGCCGAGGACCGCCACGGCTGGCTGACCCGCCTCGACGCGTGACGGGTGCTCCCGGCGCCGAGGCGGTGGGCAGCGGCGACGTGCGCATCCGTCCGTTCGATGTCGCCGACACCGAATCGGTCGTCGCTCTCTGGCGCTCGGCCGGGCTCGTGGTGCCGTGGAACGACCCCCATCGCGACATCGAGCGCAAGCTCGCCGTGCAGCCCGAGCTCTTCCTCGTCGGCGAGGCGGCCGGCGTGGTCGTGGCGACGGCGATGGTGGGCTACGACGGCCATCGGGGCTGGGTCAACTACCTCGCGGTCGATCTCGAACGCCGTGGCGAGCGGCTCGGCGCGTTGCTCATGGCGGAGGCCGAGCGGCTCCTCACCGAGCGCGGTTGCCCCAAGCTGAACCTGCAGGTGCGATCGACCAACGCGGGCGTCATCGAGTTCTACCGCAGCCTCGGTTATCAGGTCGACGACGTCGCGAGCCTCGGCAAGCGGCTGATCCCCGATTCCCCGGCCGGCGCCGTCGCGGCCGTTCCGCGTCACTGAGGGACTCCGCGTCACTGAGTCACAGGATCATTCGTGCGACACGCCGCGCCAGCTCGGCGTGTCGCACGATCCGTCCTGCGACTCGGTGCGCAAGGTGCCGCCGGTAGGCTGATCTCATGAAGATCGCGCGTTTCAGCCACGACGACACCATCGCATTCGGCATCGTCGACGAAGAGGAGCACGAACTCGTCGTGCTGAAGGCCGACCCGATGTTCGCGGGCTACGAGCCCACCGGTGAGCGGGTCAAGCTCACCGACGCGAAGCTGCTCGCGCCCGTGATCCCTCGCTCGAAGATCGTCGCTGTCGGCAAGAACTATCACGATCACGCGGCCGAGATGGGCGGGGAGGCGCCGGCTGAGCCGCTGCTCTTCCTGAAGCCGAACACCTCGGTGATCGGCCCCGACGACTCGATCGTGCTGCCGAAGCAGAGCGAACGGGTCGAGCACGAGGGCGAGCTCGCCGTCGTGATCGGGCGCATCGCGAAGAACGTCGCCGAAGACGACGCAGAGGAGTACATCTTCGGCTACACGATCGCGAATGACGTCACGGCCCGCGACCTGCAGCAGCGCGACGGGCAGTGGGCCCGTGCCAAGGGCTTCGACTCCTTCTGCCCGCTCGGTCCGGTGATCGAGACGCACGTCGACTTCGACGGGGCGACGATCGAGACGAGTGTCAACGGCGACCGCCGGCAGGAGGGACGCCTTTCCGACCTCGTGCATTCGGTGCCCGCGATCATCGCCTATGCCTCGAGCGTGTTCACCCTGCTCCCCGGCGACGTGATCCTGACCGGGACGCCGGCGGGGGTCGGGCCGATCGTCGACGGCGACACCGTCGAGGTGACGATCTCGGGCCTCGGCACGCTCTCGAATCACGTGCGCTCCGCCTGAGCCGGGTCAGGCGGGTCAGCCCGCCGAGCGGAGGTGCGTGAGCACCAGCCCCACCGGCACGCCGACGAGCACGACGATGAGGGCGAGCGCCGTGACGGCGCGTGAGACGCGCCCCGGCATGACCGCTGCCGGAACGGATCGCGGGCTCGAGCGCGACGCGAAGGTCGTGCGCAGTGCGACGACGAGCGGCACCGCGATG
Source organism: Agromyces sp. CCNWLW203 (assembly GCF_036576125.1). Classification (NCBI taxonomy): domain Bacteria; kingdom Bacillati; phylum Actinomycetota; class Actinomycetes; order Micrococcales; family Microbacteriaceae; genus Agromyces; species Agromyces sp. CCNWLW203. The sequence goes on from NZ_JAZHYX010000007.1 coordinate 228,140, forward strand.
AGCAGGCCGCCGGCATCGGCGATGACCGGCACCCGTGCCAGCGCGCCGCCGATGACGAGCAGGTTGCCGGCGTTCCAGGCGGCGATCGTCACCCATCCTCCGCGGCCGAAAGCCCACGGGGCGTGTTCGAGCACTCGGGCGAGCAGGCACTGGGTGACGCCGCCGACGAGCACGAGGTAGGCCGCGAGCCAGCTGCCGCGTTCCAGTTGCAGCGGCCCCGTGATCGCCGCGACGAGTCCGCCGACGACGATGAGCGCGATGCCGAGGGCGTTGCCGACGGCGGCCGGCCCGACACGCGGACGGGCTCCGGCGAGGGCGGTCACCGCGCCTGCACCGGTGGCGCCACGGTGTCGGATGCTGCGGCCCCGCCCTGTGCCCGTGAAGAGCCGAGCACGGTGAGCAGCACCTGCGACGGACCGATCGCCTCGAGTGCGTGCCGCACGCCGGCGTCGAGTTGCACCATGCCGCCGACGGCGAGGTCGATGCGTTCGTCGCCGATGATGACGACCGAGCGGCCGGTGACGCCGCGGATGAGAATGGGCGCCCGGGCGGTGTGGTCGCGCATCACGGCACCGCGGCCGAGGCTGATGAGCACGAGCGAGAGACCGTCGAGTGCGAAGACCCGGCGGCTCCGCACCTCACCGTCTTCCATCGGCACCGTCTCCCTCAGGTGCGCCTCGGCGGTGATGATCCGATAGCCCGAGTCCATGTCCCGATCCCTTCGACGGTTGTTCGAATCACCGTTTGTGCCGACCGTCGAAATTTAACGTAGCAGATTGCGGTTTAATCGGAACGGCGGGTAGCGTGGGCCCCATGGCCGATCCCAGTCGCGAACCCCGCGAAGCCCGCGAGCTCCGCGAGCTCCGCGACATCCGCGACCGCGCCGACGTGGCGCAGCTCGTCGAGTCGTTCTACCGCCGCGCCTTCGCCGACCCGCTGATCGGCCCGATCTTCACCGATGTCGCCCACATGGACCTCGAACATCATCTGCCGATCATGTGCGACTTCTGGGAGACGGTGCTCTTCCGTGCCGGCAGCTACCGGCGCAACGCGTTCGCCATGCACGTGGCGCTCGATGCGAAGACCCGGCTCGGGGCGGCGGAGTTCGACCGGTGGCTCGAACTGTGGGTCGCGAACGTCGACGCGCAGTTCGCCGGCGCGTCCGCGGAGCGCGCGAAGATCCAGGCGCGCCGCATCGCCGGATCGATCGCGCGGCGCCTCTCGGGGCGTTCGGGCAGCGCGCTCGAGACCGTCTCCACCCGAGCGCGGCTCGAAGCGGAGGGGGCGATCGATGCGATCGGAGCAGGCTGAGCCGCGGGCGCTCGCGTCACCGGCCCGGCGCCGCGTGCTCGATGCGCTGGGTCGGGCCGGCACGCCGGTCGACGCCGCCGAGCTCGCCGAGTCGATCGGCGTGCACGTCACGACGGCCCGGTTCCACCTCGACCGGCTCGTCGAGGCCGGTGTCGTCGCCGCCACGGCCGAGCGCCGTGCGCATCGAGGTCGGCCCCGCTTGCGTTACGCGCTCGTCGACGACGTTGCCGCGCACGAACGGGACGACCGCTCTCGCGACCGCCTGATCGAAGTGCTCGCCGCCGCCGTCGACGGGCAGGGGAGCGAGGTGCGGGCCGTGCTCGCTCGCGAGGCCGGCCGGAGCTGGGCCGAGAGCCTGTCGACGACCGATGAGCCCCCATCGGCACCGACGGCACGGCTCATCCAGGTTCTCGACGAACTCGGCTTCGCCCCGCAACCCGTCACCGAGGGGATCTCGTTGCACGCGTGCCCGTTCCGCGACGCCGCGCGCCGCCACCGCGAGGTCGTCTGCGGCGTGCACGAGGGGCTCATTCGAGAGGTGCTCGCGGGTGAGGCATCCGGCTCGGCGGTCGAGGCGAGGCTGCTGCCGTTCGTCGCACCCGACCGGTGCCTCGTCGCGTTCGGATCAGCGCGCTGAGCCGGCGCCCTCCTGCGTTCAGCGCCCGAGAGCGGATGCCGCGAGCTCGACGTCCTCGTCGTCGTTCCACACGTGGAACGCCACCCGCGCCCGTCCGGCGCGCCCCGATGCGGTGATGCCTGCAGCGCCGAGCGCCGCGAGTGCCGTGCCATCTGCGTCGGGCCAGGCGATGATCGCACTGTTCGAGGGAGCCAGCCCGAGTCGCTCGCGAAACGCGTTCGCGAGCCCGACGTCGTGCAGCTGCACCTGGCGCATGTCGAGCGAGGCGGCGAGCTCGAGGGCGGCCTCGGCGCCGGCCCAGGCCTGCCACGCGGGCGAGACGTCGAATCGCTGCGCGCCGGCGGCGAGGTGCAGTTCGGGTCCGTAGCACGACGCCCACGGGTCGGCGCCCGAGTACCATCCCGCCGCGTGCGGCGTCAGCTCGTCGACGGCGCGCGATGAGAAGGCCGCGAAGGCGGCACCGCGCGGCGCGGAGAGCCACTTGTACGCGTGGCAGATCATGATGTCGGCGTCGAGCGAATCGGTCGGCATCCAGCCGGTGGCCTGGGTCGTGTCGACGAGCACGAGGGCGCCGGCGCTGCGGGCGGCGGTGGCGACGGATGCCGCGTCGGCGACCTCGCCCGTCGCGGATTGCACGAGCGAGTAGGAGACGAGCCAGGTCGAGGCGGTCACGGCGTCGGCCAATGCCGCGAGCGGCACATGCCGCACGCGCAGGTCGCCTCGGGCGAGGAACGGGCCGATCACCGACGAGAAGTCGCCGTCGACGCACACGATCTCGGCGCCTGCCGGTGCCGACGCGGCAACGAACCCGGCGAAGACGGACACCTGAGAGCCGGTCGCGATCTCGCCCGGCGTGCGGCCGAGCAATGTCGCGGCATGGCCCCGGGCCCGCTCGTGGATCCGTCCGTACTCGGCGCCGCATGCGGCGCCGGTCGACCACGACTCGAGGTCGCGTCGCACCGCGTCGCGCGTGACGTCGGCGGGCAGGCCCATCGTGCAGGCGGCGAGATAGCCGCGTCCTGCGGCGTACCGATCGCGAGTGGGGTGCATGGAATCCAGTCTCAGTGAGTCGGATTCATTCGACAAGGCCCGGTGAATGATCACACATATGCCTTGCAGTTATGATTAACGAATGTCGGATGCCTCGATCGACGCCCTCGCCGCAGCCCTCGATCTGCAGACGGTGCGGGTCGTGCACCAGATCGCCGAGCACGGCACGCTCACGGCGGCCGCCGAGTGGCTCGGCTACAGCCAGCCCGCAGTCAGCCAGCAATTGCGGCGGTTCGAGGATCGCACCGGCATCGCACTCGTGGAACGCGTGGGTCGCGGCATCCGGCTCACGGAATCCGGGCGCGTGCTCGCGCGGCATGCGCAGGACGTCGCGACGGCGCTCGAGGCCGCCGCCGGTGAGCTCGCCGAGCTCCGCGGGCTCCGGGCCGGCCGTGTACGCCTCGTGGCGTTCCCGTCGGCCTCGGCGACGCTCGTGCCGCGGCTCATCGCGACGCTCGCGGCAGCGCACCCCGGCATCGACGTGACCTACGTCGAGGCCGAACCACCCGAGGCCGTGCGGGCGGTGCGGGCCGACCAGGCCGATCTCGCGATCACCTTCAGCTACCCGGGCGACCGCGACGACCCGCACCAGGCGAGCGCGCGCGGGCTCGACGTGCGCGCCTACGGCGACGAGCCGATGCAGCTCGTGCTGCCCGCGGGGCATGCGGCTGCGGCATCCGATTTCGTGGATCTCGGCATGCTGCGCGACGAGCCGTGGATCGCCGGATGCCCCCGTTGCCGCGGGCACCTGCTCGAGCTCGCCGGGGCGGCCGGCTTCATCCCGCGCATCGCCTTCGAGACCGACAACTTCGTCGCCGTCGAGGGGATGGTCGCGCAGGGGCTCGGGGTGGCACTGCTGCCGGCACTCGCACTTGCAGCCTCACCGCGGAACGCGGACGTCGTGGCCAGGCCCACCGGGCGCGCCGACGTGCGCTCGCTCCACTTGGTGACCGCGCGCGGCGCCGAACGGGTGCCCGCGGTCGGAGCGGCCATCGCCGCGCTGGAATCGCTCGCCGCTCGATAGCATGGTGGGGTATGTCTGAGACAGCTCACCCCACGACCACGGCCACCGGCAGCGACATCCGTGTGCGCTTCTGCCCATCGCCGACCGGAACGCCGCACGTCGGCCTCGTGCGCACCGCCCTCTTCAACTGGGCCTACGCACGCCACACCGGCGGCACCTTCGTCTTCCGCATCGAAGACACCGATGCGGCGCGCGACAGCGAGGAGAGCTACGGGCAGATCCTCGACGCGCTCACCTGGCTCGGCCTCACGTGGGACGAGGGCATCGACGTCGGCGGCCCGCATGGCCCCTACCGGCAGTCGCAGCGCGGTGAGATCTACCTCGAGATCATCGAGCGGCTTAAGGCCTCGGGTCACCTCTACGAGTCGTACTCGACGGCTGAGGAGATCGACGCCCGCAACGAGGCGAACGGCCGGGCCAAGCAGCTCGGGTACGACAACTTCGACCGCGACCTCACCGAGGAGCAGCGGGCGGCGTTCCGCGCCGAGGGCCGCCAGCCCGCGCTGCGCCTGCGCGTGCCCGAGGTCGACCTCGGCTTCGACGACCTCGTGCGCGGCCGCATCGACTTCCCGGTCGGCTCGACCATCGACTTCGTCGTCGTGCGCCCGAACGGCGCGCCGCTCTACACCTTCGTGAACCCCGTCGACGATGCGCTCATGGGCATCACCGACGTGCTTCGCGGCGAAGACCTGCTCTCGTCGACGCCGCGTCAGATCGCGCTGTACCACGCGCTCATCGACATCGGCGTGACCTCGTTCGTGCCGCGCTTCGGTCACCTGCCCTACGTCATGGGTGAGGGCAACAAAAAGCTCTCCAAGCGCGACCCCGAGTCGAACCTGTTCCACCACCGCGACCGCGGGTTCATCCCCGAAGGGCTCATCAACTACCTCGCGCTCCTCGGCTGGGGTTTCTCGGCCGACCGCGACGTGTTCTCGCGCGACGAGCTCATCGCCGCGTTCGACGTCGCGAACGTCAACCCGAACCCGGCCCGCTTCGATCTGAAGAAGGCCGAGGCGATCAACGGGGACCACATCCGCCAGCTCGACGTCGCCGATTTCGCTGCGCGCACGGTGCCCTACCTGCAAGCCTCCGGCGCCGTCTCGAGCCCGATCACGCCCGGTGAGGAGGCCGTGCTCGCCGAGGGCGCCCCCCTCATCCAGGAGCGCATCGCCCTGCTCGGCGAGGCTCCCGGCATGCTCGGGTTCCTGTTCACGGATGCCGCGGGCCTCGACTTCGACGAAGCCGCCGTCGGTGCCCTCACCGGCGACGCCCCAGCGGTGCTCGCCGCGGCACGTGAGGCTCTCGACCGGCTTCCGGCGGAGGAGTGGGCGCACGAGCAGATCGAGGAGGCGCTGCGTGCGGCACTCGTCGACGGCCTCGCCCTGAAGCCGCGGGTCGCCTTCGGTGCGGTGCGCACGGCTGTCTCGGGCCGGCGCATCTCGCCGCCGCTCTTCGAATCGATGCAGATCCTCGGCAAGATCGATTCGATCGAGCGCATCGACCGTCTGATGGCGCTGCTCGCCTGACGAGCGGGGCGTCCGCCGGCTGAGTGCTGCTCAGTTTGGCGGGCGTCGCCCCGTAGGCTAGAGTTACATGTCGGCACGGGGCTTCGGTTTCGGCCATTGGGGTATGGTGTAATTGGCAACACGGCGGTTTCTGGTACCGTTGTTCTTGGTTCGAGTCCAGGTACCCCAGCCAGATATTTCGTGAAGAAGGCCCGGTCATCCGGGCCTTTTCTGTTTGCTGGCGTGGTTCGTTCCGGCCGAACGGCATGTGGGCTGGACATCGAGGGTGTGCTGCGATTCCATTGAGTTGTCGGCATACTTCTCGAGTCTCCTACCGGCTCGTGCACGATCGTGAGACGCCGACGGGGATTGGGTGAGCCATGGGTTCTGGGAACTTGCGGAATCGTGACTTCAGCGAGACGCGAACGCCGCTCGGCGTCATCGGCGGCTTCATCGGTCTCATCGCTGCGAGCGTCGGCGTCGCCATGCTCATCGTCGCCGGGGTGACGCCGGCCCTCGCGACCGTCGGCATCGCGGCATCCGGAAGCATCGGGATGTTCGAGAACCTCCCGGGCTATCTCGAGATCGACGAGCTCTCGGAGAAGAGCAACATCTACGCGACCGGCAGCGACGGATCCAACGTGCTGCTGGCCTCGTTCTACGACCAGAACCGTGTCGAGGTCGGCTGGGACGCCATCAACCAGTACGCGAAGGATGCCGCGATCGCCGGCGAGGACCCGAGGTTCTACGATCACGGCGGTGTCGACCTGCAGGGCACGATCCGAGCGGCGGTGAAGACCGCGACCGGCGGCCGCACCCAGGGCGGATCCTCGATCGCGCAGCAGTACGTCAAGAACGTGCGGGTGCAGGAGTGCGAGGCCGAGGCCCACGTCACCGCCGTCGCGGATCTGACGGAGGACGAACGCGCCGCGCTCACCTACGACGATCGGCGGGCCCTCGTCGATGCTGCGAAGAACGACTGCTACGAGGCGGCAACGGAGTCCGACGGGAGTGCCGGCATCGAGCGCAAGCTCAAGGAGATGCGGCTCGCCATCGGAGTCGAGAAGCGATACTCGAAGAGCGAGATCCTGCTCGGGTACCTGAACATCGCCGGCTTCGGCGGCACGGTCTACGGCATCGAGGCCGCCGCGAACTACTACTTCTCGACGACCGCCGCGAACCTCACCCTCGCCCAGGCGGCGTCGCTCCTCGCGATCGTGAACAACCCGGTCGAGTTCCAGCTCGACAAGCCCGAGAGCGAGACGAACGGCGCGGCGAACGGCTACGCGAGGAACAAGGACCGCCGCGACTACATCCTCTTCCACATGCTCGAAGAGAAGAAGATCACGCGCGAGGAGTACGACGTGGCGATCGCCACGCCCGTCGAGCCGGCCATCCAGGAGCCGAGCACCGGCTGCCAGACGGCGAACGAGTCGGCGTACTTCTGCGACTACGTGAAGCACATCCTGCAGACGGACCCGGCGTTCGGCGAGGACGCCGAGACGCGCATGCGCAACTTCAAGCGCGGCGGCTACGACGTCTACACGACGCTCGACCTCGACCTGCAGAGTGCCGCGGTCACGGCGATCGCCCAGAACGTGCCGCAGGTCTACCCCGGCTGGGACGTCGGCGGCGTCATCTCGAGCGTGCAGGTGGGCACCGGGCGTGTGCTCGCCATGGCGCAGAACAAGATCTACAGCCAAGACCCGAACGTGCTGGCGCTCGGGCCCGAGTACGAGAGCGTCAACTACAACACCGACTACACGCAGGGCGGATCGAGTGGGTTCCAGCCCGGGTCGACCTACAAGGTGTTCACCCTCGCGCAGTGGCTCAACGAAGGCCACACGCTGAACGAGCGGGTCGACTCCAAGCCGAAGTCCAACTGGGGAACCTTCCAGGACAGCTGCAACGGGCCGGTCAACACGAACGCAGAGGGATTCGCCCCCAAGAACGACGCCAACGAGGCCGGCGGCAACTACTCGGCGCTCGAATCGACGCTCGGCTCGATCAACACCGGCTTCATCGGCATGGCGAAGAGGCTCGACCTGTGCGGCATCCGAAAGACCGCAGAAGCATTCGGGATGCACCGGGCCGACGGTGATCCCCTCCTGCAGTCTCCCGCCACGGTGCTCGGCACGAACGAGGTCGCACCGCTCAGCCTCGCCGTCGCGTTCGCCGGCATCGCGAACAACGGTGTGACGTGCACGCCGGTCGCGATCGACAAGATCGTCGACCGCGACGGCAACGAGGTACCGGTGCCGAAGTCGACGTGCGCCCCCGCGGTCACGCCTGAGGTGGCCGCGGCGATGCACTACGCGATGCAGGGGGTGATGACGGGCGGCACGGCGACGGAGTCGAACCGCAACGTGGACCCGCACGTGCCGCTGATCGGCAAGACCGGTACGACCGACGGCAACAAGGACACCTGGATGGCCGGCGCCAGTTCGAAGGTGGCGACCGTTGCGGGTGTCGTGAGCCTCTACGGGGACGCGAACCAGCGTGCCATCGGCGGCTTCGGCAACGGCACCGCCGCGACCGCACGCCACCGCATGTGGCCGATGGTCATGTCGGTCGCCGCTGCGAAGTACGGCGGCGACCCGTTCTCGATCATCGGTCCGGGCCAGGCGGTCGCGCCACGGGTCGGGCCAGTGCCCGGCACCGAGTCGCCGGAGCCGTCGGCGCAGGTGCAGGGCCTCGACGGCGAGGAGTCCGGTGACGGCTGGCCCGACGCCGGAGAGGACGTCGAGGGCCCCGATGACAACGGACGCAGGGGTGGCCCCGGCCGTGGAGACGACCGAGGCCACTGACCGGCAGTTGCCGCTTGAGCCGCTCAGGCGGTGACGGACTCCCGACGGGCGAACCGCACGCGGTGGATGATCCACGCGGCGATCGCCGCCGCGCCGATTCCGAGAGCGACGAGGAGCCACGGCACCATGGTCGCGGGGGAGACCCCGGCTGCTCCGGTGGCGAGCGTCTCGCTGCCCTCCGCGACGAGCGCGTTGCCCTCGCTGAGCTCGGCGGTGCCGTCGGCGAGATCGGATGCTCCGCTCGCGAGCGTCTCGGATCCGTTGGCGAGGGCTCCGGTGCCATCCGCGAGGTCGGATGCGCCGCGCTCGAGCGTGTTCGTGCCGGTGGCCAGGTTCGTGGCGCCTGTGCCGAGTTCGCTGGCACCTGCCGACAGGTTGTTCGCGCCCTCTAGAAGGCGTTCGGCCCCCGACGACAGGCTCGTGGCACCGGCTGCGACCTTCTGTGTGCCCGCCACGAGGCCGTCGACGCCGAGATCGAGGTCATTGGTGCCCGCAGCGAGCCGGTTGCTGCCGGCGACAAGATCACCGGTCTTCGCGAACAGCTCGGCAGTGCCGCCCGCGAGCAGGCTGCTGCCGGCCGCGAGCACGAGCGACCGGTCGGCGAGGGTCTTCACACCGACGGAGAGCGGTGCGATCTTCGCACCAAGGGTCGACGTGCCGGCCACGAGGTCGTCTGTGCCGACCGAGAGCTTGGTCGCGCCGGTGGCGAGGTCGGTGACGCCACCGCGCAGGTCGGTCGCGCCGGTCTTGAGTTCGGTGGCGCCTGTGGCGACACCGCTCGCGCCCGCCGCAACGGTGGACGCACCCGCCGAGGCCTCAGCGGCACCGGCCTGCAGGGCATCGAGCGTGCCGAGCACTTCGGCGGGCGCGCCTGCAGTCGCGAGTTGCGTCCGGAGTGCGGCGATGCCGTTGGCGAGCTTCGTGTTCGCGTCGGCGACCCTGTTGGCCCCGGCGGAGAGGTCGCCCGCGCCGGTAGCAAGTCCCGCCGCGCCGACTTGCAACTTGTCGACCCCCACGGCAACCTCGCCGATGCCCGCCTCGACGGCGTCGGTGCCCGCCTGCACTGCAAGTGCACCTGCATTGAGCTTGCCCATGCCCTCTTCCGCCGCGACCACGCCGTCGCGAACACCAGCAACGCCGCCGGCGATGCCGCGCGCGCCCTCGCTGAGGAGGGAGGACTTGCCCGCGATCTCTCCGTTCGCTGCGGCGACGAGCGACACGCCGCTGCGCACATCGTTCGCGCCGGCGGCGGCACGCGTGATGCCGTCCGACAGCGTCACAGAGCCGGCCGCTGCCTTGTCGGCGCCCGCCGAGAGTTCAGCGGCTCCGGTCGCACTCGTCGCAGCGCCGTCGGCGAGAGTCACGGCACCGGTCGCGGCCTTCTCCGCGCCGACGCGGAGCCGTTCAGCACCCGCGGCTGCGGCGCCCGCCCCTGCCGATACTTTCGTCGCGCCGGCCGCTGCATCGGCCGCGCCGCTACTCAGCTGCTCGGCGCCCACCGAGAGTTCGCCGGCTCCGTCGGCCGCCTGCTGCGAGCCTTCGCTGACCTCGGAGGCGCCCGCCGAGAGCTCGGCGGAGCCGCCCGCGATCTTGTTCGTCGTGAGCAGGAAGAGGGTCGTCATCGTCGCGAGCGCGAGCGCGAGCACGATGACGGCGATCTTGAGGCCGACGCCGTGCTGGTGCTCGGACGCGGGTTCGGTTCTCGTCATTGAGAGACTCCAGGTGTGCGGGCGCGCGCGAATGCGCGCCGAGATGGGGGTGCAGGATTCGCGACCGGTGCCGTGGTCGCCGCCGTCGCTCGGCGAGGGTGGGCCGAGCGTGTGAGGCGCGGGGCGCCGGCATCCGACGGCGCCGACGTTGGCGCTGCCGGGGAGCGGAGCGACCCCGAAGTGACATGAACGTATCAGCGGCTGAGGTTTCGTCAACGTGTGCCCGTGAAGTTGTGTGCGAATCGCCAACGGATGCGCACCGAACGCGGTGCGGCGTTGTCGGAGTGCGACAGGGGCCCACCGAGATCTCGTGCGAAACCTCCGACTTGTACGCTGGTTGCGGCCCCCGCCGGTGGGCGCCGCACGAAGGAGCACCATGACCGTCGCCGCCGACACCCTGCAGGCCGTCGAGACCGTCTTCGCCGAGCGCATCGCAGCGGGAACGGCTCCGGGAGGGAGCTGGGCGGTCTTCGACCGCAACGGCATCGTCGCGAGCGGCGGCGTCGGCGTCGCCGCCGTGCACCACGCGACACCGGCGCCGGCACCCGGCCCCGACACGCTGTTCCGCATCGCGAGCTGCACGAAGAGCTTCACCGCGGCGGCCGTGCTGCTGCTGCGCGATCGCGGACTGCTCGACCTCGACGCCGCGGCAGTCTCGTTCGTGCCCGAGTTCGATCCCGAGATCCCTGGCGGCCTCGACGTCGATCCGACCGTGCGCATGCTCCTGACCATGTCGGGCGGCCTGCCCACCGACGATCCGTGGGCAGATCGCGAGGAGTCGATGACGCGCGAGGAGTTCAGTGCCACGCTGGCCGAGGGCATCCGCTGCGCCACGGTTCCGGGCACGGCCTTCGAATACTCCAACCTCGGCTACGCGGTGCTCGGCCAGATCGTCGAGCGGGTCTCTGGCATGGCATTCCCCGACTTCGTGGTGCGCGAGCTCGTCGAGCCGCTCGGGCTCGATGTGCGATTCGAGCGACCCGCCGACGCCGCAGTACCACTCGCAACGGGCTATCGCCGGGCCGAGGGCGACGGATGGCTCGAGCTCCCGTTCACCGGCCCCGGGGTCTTCTCGGCGATCGGCGGGCTCTTCGCCTCGGCGTCGAGCCTCGCGGCGTGGGGGAGCTGGCTGGCTGAGGCGTCGACGGGCGCCGAGCGAGGCCCGCTCAGTGCGGCCAGCCGCCGCGAGATGCAGCAGCTCATGCGCGTCGCTCCGAAGCGGCACACGCCGCCGGCGGTGCCGGGTGCGACGAGCGCGCCGGCACCGGTCGTCTTCGGCTACGGTTTCGGCCTCTTCGTCGAGTTCCATGACCGGTTCGGCGCGATCGTCTCGCATTCGGGCGGGTATCCGGGCTTCAGCGCGCACATGCGGTGGCACGCGGCATCCGGCCTCGGCGTCGTGGCCTTCGAGAACGCGACGTATGCTCGCGTGTCGCAGGGGGCGGAGGCGGCGCTGGCGTTGGTGCTCGACGCGGCCGATCGGCAGGGCGCGGTCACGCCGCCGCCGACCCCATGGCCCGAGACCCTCGAAGCGTCCGTCGCCCTCAGCGCGCTCGTGAACGAGTGGTCGGATGCCGCGGCATCCGCCGTGCTCGCATCGAACGTGGGCCTCGACGTGCCGTACAACGAACGCCGGGCCGCGATCGAGGCAGCCTGGGCCGAGGTCGGCGGGCGCACGGCCGCGAGCGGCACGCCGGTCGATGCTGAGTGCGATTCGCCCGACCACCTCGTCTGGTTCCTGCCGGGGGCCACGGGCCGGCTTCGCGTCGAGATGCGGATGACGCCGCTCGCGGCGACTCGCGCACAGACGTTCATCGTCAAGGTGGACGGCCCCGAGGCATCCGGCGCCTGAGGGCCGCGTCGCGGTGCACCTTCAGAAATCGAGGGTGTCGCCCGGCTCGAGCGGCAGGTATTCGCCGCCGCCCTGCTCGGTCGCCCAGGCGAGGCGAGCGTTCGACAGCGCCTTGCCGGCGCGCGAGAGCACCATCTCGTGCGTCGGGAACGCCCGTCGGGGCGCCACCTCGACGACGTAGTCCATGGCCTCGCTGATCTTCATCCAAGGCGCTCCGGCGGGCGCGGCGAGCACCTCGACGGGCACGCCCGGCACCGTGAACGAGTCGCCGCCGTAGTAGAGCGCGTCGTTCACGAGCACGCCGAGGTTGTCGATCACCGGGATCGAGGGGTGGATCACCGCGTGCACCCCGCCGAAGAACCGCAGGCGGAACGGGCCGATCTCGACGGCGTCGCCCGCCTCGACCGTCTCGACCGGGAAGTCGGCGGCAGCTGCGGCGACGCCGGCGGGCCCGAAGAAGCGCACCTCGGGGTTCGCCTCGCCGATGCGATGCAGCTGCTCGGGGGTCCAGTGATCGTCGTGCCGGTGCGTGATCACGACGGCCACGGCACCCGGCGACTCGGTGATGGGCGTCGTGAACTTGCCGGGATCGACGTAGAGCTTGTCGCCGGAGTCCTCGATGACGAGCGCGGCGTGTTCGAGTTTCGTGAGGCGCATGCTTCGAGCCAACACCTCCGCCTCGTCGGTGCGCAAGGCCGCGGCCTGCCAGAATCGCCCCATGCCCAGTGCCCCTCGCCGCCTTCTCGTCGCGATCAACCCCGCCGCCTCGTTCGGCCGCACTCGCGCCGTCGGCCCGGCGGTCGCTCAGCGCCTCATGAGCGAGGGGTACGAGGTGTCCGTGCTGCGCGAGGCCAATTTCGAGCTGCTGCGGCGTGAGGTCGAGTCGGCGTTCTCACTCGGCACCGACGGCCTCGTCGTCGTCGGCGGCGACGGCATGGTCTCGCTCGGCGTCAACCTGCTCGCCGGCACGGGCGTGCCGCTCGGTATCGTCGCCGCCGGCACGGGCAACGACCTCGCGCGCGGCCTCGGGTTGCCCGTCGACGACCCCGACGCCGCAACGGACGCGCTCGTCGACGCGCTCCGGCGACCGCCCCGCGTGATCGACGCTGGGCTCATCCGGCACGGCGAACTGCGCACCTGGTTCGCGTCGGTCGTCTCGGCGGGGTTCGACGCCGTCGTGAACGAACGCGCGAACGGGATGACCCGACCCAAAGGACCCAGCCGATACACGCTCGCGATGGTGCGCGAACTCGTCACCTTCCGCCCGCGCAGCTATACGATCACGATCGACGGCGTGCGCCGCGAGCAGCGGGCGATGCTCGTCTCGGTGGCCAACAACTCGTCGATCGGCGGCGGCATGCGCATCGTGCCGCACGCCGACCTCGCCGACGGGCTGCTCGATGTCTTCATCGTGCACCCCCTCTCGCGGGCGCGACTCGTCGGCGTCTTCCCGAAGGTGTTCGCGGGGCGGCACACCGACCATCCCGCGGTCGAGTTCCTCACCGGGCGCAACGTGCGCATCGAGGCCGACGACATCGTCGCCTACGCCGACGGCGAGCGCATCGGCCAGTTGCCGGTCGACGTCGAGATCGTGCCGGGAGCGCTCTCGGTGTTCCGCTGAGCGGGCCTCGGCGCGCGAAGTCAGGCGAACGGATGCCGCGGCGGCCTCGATTTTGCGGCGGCCCCGTTGCTGTGTCATACTCTTCAAGTTGTCGATTCGGCCCCATCGTTTAGCGGCCTAGGACACCGCCCTCTCACGGCGGCAGCGCGGGTTCAAATCCCGCTGGGGTCACGTATGTGACATGCGACAACACAGGTGGAATAGCCCTCGCATTCGCGAGGGCTTTTCTGCGTTTCGGGCGGTGTCGTCGCGCGCCGGTCGCGACAGCTCGAAGACGAGACGCGTCGGGGCGCGGCATCCGCTCGATGCCGTGCCCCGACCTCGTCTCAGTGGCGCGAGCCGGACTCGACCGGTTCGGAGGCCGGGTTCGCCGTACCGAGCCCGGGCTGGGCATCGGGGTAGGCGACGGGAACGCCGTCGTGCACCTCGTGCGGGGCGACCTTGTGGTACGACATGCGGTCGATCAGGGCGAGGGCGAGGGCCGACAGGATGAACACCGAGTGGATGACGACCTGCCACATGACGCCCTCGGAGCTGTAGCTCTGGCCGGTCTCGGTGCCCTTTGCCAGGCCGTTCGTCATGTCGCCGACCTCGATGAAGGTCTTCAGCAGGTGGATCGACGAGATGCCGATGATCGCCATCGCGAGCTTGACCTTCAGCACGTTGGCGTTCACGTGGCTCAGCCACTCGGGCTGGTCGGGGTGGCCGTCGACGTTGATGCGCGAGACGAAGGTCTCGTAGCCGCCGATGATCACCATGATGAGCAGGTTCGCGATCATCACGACGTCGATCAGACCGAGCACGGCGAGCATGATGTCCGCCTCGTCGATCTTCTCGGGGTGTGCGATGACGCCCTCGGCGAGGTGCCAGAGCTCGATCATGAAGACGACGACGTAGATCGCCTGGGCGAGGATGAGCCCGAGGTAGAGGGGCGCCTGCAACCAGCGGCTCGCGAAGATCGCGTAGCCGACGAGGGCGGAGCCCGGGGTCGTGCGGTACTGGCGGGCGGGCGGGATCGAGCTCACTGGCACTCCTTCTCGTGGGGACCCTGATTCTATTGGCGCGCGTCGAACGCGAAGCTGTGCGTGAAGCGCGTGGGTACTGCCCGGTCTCGGCTAGACTCGCCAGAGCGAAGGGGAGTATCCCGCGGGGCCAGGCCTCGACCCACGATCGTCAGTACGAGCGCCGTAGCCGCCGCTCCGGGCGTGGGACCTGCGAATCGGCAGGGGGAGAGACTTTCGGATTCCGTCGTCCCCGCAAACTCCGAAAGGCACCACGTTGCTCGAACTCCCCATCTGGTTCGAAATCGGATCCCTCGTCGTCCTGACGCTGATCCTCGTCGCCGACCTGCTGCTCGTCCTGAAGCGGCCGCACGTGCCGTCGATGAAGGAGTCGACCCTCTGGGTCGTCTTCTACGTCGCGCTCGCGCTCGTCTTCGCGGGCCTCATGTACGCGTTCGCCGGCGGCGAGTACGCCGGCCAGTTCCTCGCGGGCTGGCTGACGGAGTACAGCCTGTCGATCGACAACCTCTTCGTGTTCGTCATCATCATGGCGAAGTTCGCGGTGCCGAGGAAGCTGCAGCAGGAGGTGCTCATGGTGGGCATCATCATCGCGCTCGTGCTTCGCGGCATCTTCATCCTGCTCGGCGCCTCGCTCATCGAGAACTTCTCGTGGATCTTCTACATCTTCGGCGCGTGGCTCGTGTGGACCGCGATCCAGCAGGTGCGCGGCCACGACGACGACGACGAGAAAGACACGTTCATCGTGCGGATCCTTCGCCGCCGGGTCTCGATCACCGACGAGTACGACGGCGTCAAGCTCCGCACGGTCATCGACGGCAAGCGCTTCTTCACGCCGATGCTCATCGTCTTCATCGCGATCGGCACGACCGACCTGCTCTTCGCCCTCGACTCGATCCCGGCGATCTTCGGCATCACGCAGAGTCCGTTCATCGTCTTCACCGCGAACGTGTTCGCGCTCATGGGCCTGCGCCAGCTCTACTTCCTGCTCGGCGGCCTCCTCGAGCGCCTCGAGTACCTCAAGTACGGCATCGCGTTCATCCTCGCGTTCATCGGCGTCAAGCTCGTCTTCCACGCCATGCACGTGAACGAACTGCCGTTCATCAACGGGGGCGAGCACATCGAGTGGGCGCCCGAGATCTCCACGTGGATGTCGCTCGGAGTGATCCTCGCGGCGATGGCGGTCGCGACCGTGGCGAGCCTCCTGAAGGCCCGGCACGACGCGAAGTCGCGCGGGCACAAGCTCATGGACGAGGTGCCGCACTTCACAGAGGACTCGCACACCGACGGTCGCTGAGTCGGCCGTGTCGTGTCCACAGGGGTCATCAGCACCCCCTGAGAGTTGCTAGCGTGGAGGCTCGGCGCCGGACGCACCGTCGCGGCAGCCACCCTTCCGCTCGATCCGAGGAGAACCGTGTCAGGTGATGGCGAGGGCGTCGTCGCCCTGACGCGAGGAGCCGCGCTCATCGCGCACAGCGCGCGAACCGACGTGGGCCGTGTCCGCAGCGTGAACGAGGACTCGTTCCTCGCGGAGGCACCCGTCTATCTGGTGGCCGACGGCATGGGCGGCCACGCCCGCGGCGATGCGGCCAGCCAGGCCGTCGTCGAGACGTTCTCCCGGCATCTCGAGTTCGGTGTGCCGTCGTCGCCCGAGCAGGTCCTCGACGCGATCCACAGCTCGAACGAGGCCGTGCGTTCGCTGAGCGAGGCCGGAGAAGAAGGCACCGCGGTCGCGGGAACGACACTGTCGGGCATCGCCCTCGTCGATGCCGGCGACGGTGCCGGCTTCCACTGGATGGTGTTCAACATCGGCGACTCGCGCGTCTACGCCTGGGACGGCCGCACCCTCGAGCAGTTGAGCGTCGACCACTCCGCAGTGCAGGAGCTCGTCGACGCCGGCCTGATCCAGCCCGAAGAGGCGGAGCGGCACCCTGAACGAAACGTCATCACGCGAGCGCTCGGCGCCGACGAGTTCGTGGACCCCGACGTCTGGCTGATTCCTGCCGCGGGCCGTCAGGTGTTCCTCGTCTGCAGCGACGGCCTCACCAAGGAGGTCGACGATCGCACGATCGCGCACGTCCTCGCGGGCGACACCGGGCACGCGGCGGGGTTGGCCGGCGAACTGGTCGACCTCGCGCTCTCGCACGGCGGCCGCGACAATGTGACGGCGATCGTCGTCGAGTCCGTGCTCGGATCCGACGATGACGATGATGAGACGACGCGCGATCGGCGCGGACGACTGTCGAGGGCGGCCGAGGACACACGGCCGCGTACCGGGGGAGGCGGAGATGGCGACGTACCGGCATGATTCAGAGGCTGCGTGGTTCGCAGCCGTTCGCGGCGGAGTGATCCTCGTGGTCCCCGTCGAGGCGGTCGACCGGCTCGCCGCGCTCTGGCCCGAACTCGGCACCGGCGACCCGACTTCGCTCGTGCTCGATCGGCTCACCGCGCAGGGGCTCGCGGCGACCCCCTCCTTCGCGCTCGTGGTGCGCGACGAGGCGGCCGGCACTGCACGGGTGGTCGTGCGCGGCCCCATCAGCGTGCGCTCGGCAGCCGACGAGATCCATGACGCCGGCGTGTCGACCTGGGTCGAGCGCGTGCTCGACGGCGGCTCGGCGATCGAGGTCGTCGTCGACGGCGGTGCGGATGCCTCCGCGCCCGAGTTGCCCGTCGTCGAAGCCGTCGTGCCGCTGCGCTCCATCGTCTCCGACGGTATCGAGCCGGTCGCGCCCGTGCGCTCCATCGTCTCCGACGGTATCGAGCCGGTCGCGCCCGTGCGCTCCGAAGCTGCGACCGGCGCTGCGCCGGCACCCGAGGCGCCGGCTGCTGACGCCGCTCCGGGCCCGGCTGCGAAGCGCGCGAAGCCTGCGGCCGCTGCTCCGGCTCCGGCCGCGCCGGCCCCGGCTGCTCCGGCTCCGCCGGCTCCGGCCCCGGCTCCTCCGGCTCCGGCCGCTGCTGCTCCCGTGGCTCCCGCTGCGCCGGCTCCGGCCACGCCCCCGCTGACGCGAGTCACGGCACCGGTCGAGCTCACGATGGTGCCCGACGAGGAGACGATCGCCGGCCCCTCCTCCGCCTTCACGAACGGGCTTCCCCCCGCTCCGCCCGCCGCTCCATCGGCGGCTCCGCCCGCTCCCGTCGACGGCGACCACGACGGGATGACCGTCGCGAGCATCGACATCAAGCGGCTCCGCGAACAGCGCGCCGCACGCGCTTCGGGTGATGCACCCGACGGGGTTGCATCTGCCGACACGGTGGCACCGATGGCGACGGTCGCGCCGGTGTCGACGGCCGCCACCCAGGCGAGCATCAGGATGCCCGACGGCACCCTCGAAGCGATCGGCCACGAGGTCGTGCTCGGCCGCGCTCCGAGCGTGAGCAAGGTGTCGGGCGGGCGCATCCCGAGGCTCATCACGATCGGGCTCGGCGACCCCGACATCTCGAGAAGCCACGTGCGACTCGCTCTCGAGGGCGACACGGTCGTCATCACCGACCTGCACTCGCGCAACGGCACGCACGTCGTGGCGCCCGGCAAGGCGCCCGTGAAGCTGCGGTCGGGCGAGCCGACCCCCGTGCTCACCGGCACCGTGGTCGACCTCGGCGGCGGCTGGACCATCCAGGTGGTGGGCGGCTGA
This sequence comes from Agromyces sp. CCNWLW203, assembly GCF_036576125.1. Taxonomy (NCBI): domain Bacteria; kingdom Bacillati; phylum Actinomycetota; class Actinomycetes; order Micrococcales; family Microbacteriaceae; genus Agromyces; species Agromyces sp. CCNWLW203. The sequence continues at coordinate 246,307 of NZ_JAZHYX010000007.1, forward strand.
TGCGCCGCGCCCCGTCGATTCCGCCGGAGTTGCCCGGCTATTCGGCCCACGGGCTGCTCGGGTCCGGCGGGTTCGCCGACGTCTTCCTGTACGAGCAGAAGCTTCCGCGACGCAAGGTCGCGGTGAAGGTGCTGCTCGCCGAGGGGCTCGGGCGCGACACCAAGGCGCAGTTCGTCGCGGAGGCGAACCTGATGGCGCAGCTTTCGGCCCATCCCTTCATCGTCACGATCTTCCACGCCGACGTCTCGGCCGACGGCCGCCCGTACTTCGTGATGGAGTACTGCTCCGGCCCGAGCCTCGCCGAGCGCTACAAGCGCCAGCCGTTCTCGATCGAAGACGCGCTGCGCACCGGGGTGCGGCTCGCCGGCGCGATCGCGACGGCTCACGCGGCCGGCATCCTGCACCGGGACATCAAGCCGGCGAACGTGCTCACGAACGACTACGGCTGGCCGGCGCTCACCGACTTCGGCATCTCGTCGAACCTCGAGGGCGAGCTGCCCGTGCACACGGTGACGGCGAGCGACCTCGCCTCCGGCACCGCCTCCGGCCCGTCCGCGGTCGGCATGAGCGTGCCGTGGTCCCCGCCCGAGATGTTCGAAGACGATCCCCGCCCCGACACGCGCAGCGACGTGTTCTCGCTCGCGGCGACGGTGCACACGCTGATCGCGGGGCGCACCCCGTTCGAGATCCCCGGACGGTCGAACGGCTCGCTCGATCTCATCGGACGCATCGAACGAGGCGCGATCACGCCGATGGACCGCCCCGATGTGCCGCGCAGCCTCGTCGCGGTGCTCGCGAAGGGTATGGCCAGTCGGCGCGAGGATCGCTACCCGAGCGCCGTCGAGTTCGCCCGCGCACTGCAGCGGGTGGAGCTCGAACTCGGCTACGCAGCCACGAACATCGAGGTGCCGAACCTCGCGAGCGCGCGTGACGAGAGCGAACCCGACGACGACGACGCCACCCGGGCGCGCTCGGTCCGCACGGTCGACGCGCAGGCGCCCCGCGTGGTGCCGAGCGACGACGACGCCACCCGGGCCCGTACACCGCAGCAGATCCAGGCGCAGGCTCCGGCCGCTGCGGTCGTCGGAGCGGTCGGGGCCGGTACGGTGCCGCGCACTCCGGCAGAACTCGACCTCTCGGACGCCACCATCGTCCGCGCTCCCGGCTCCGTCGCCGCGCCCTCGCAGCCGATGCTCGCTCCGGACTCGACGATCGTGCGCCCGATACCGCCACTCGGCGCTCCCCGTTCGCCGGTCGGGGTTCAGGCTCCCGCACCGGGGGCATCGGCGCCGCCGCGCCGAAGTCGAGTGGGCCTCGTCATCGGCATCGTCGCCGGCGTCGTCGTCGTCGCCATGATCGGCATCGCGATCGCGATGTCGGGCACGGTGGGCCGGCCGCCGGCCGTCGAGACCGCGAAGCCGGGCGGCGAGAACGCCGTCGTCGCGGGGGCCGTGCCGACCCCCGTGGTCTCCACCGGCGTCGCGAGTGCCGACGGGTCGAGCGTCACCTTCGAGGTGTCCCACACCGACGCCGAAGACGGCGACAAGTACCGGTGGACGCTGTCCGACGGTTCCGGCGACCCACAGGTCGCCGTCGGTCCCACCATCGTCGTCGAAGGCACGTCGCCCGGCACCCGCACCTGCATCGACGTGCAGGTGCAACGCGGCAGCAAGGTCTCCGAGCCCAAGATGGGGTGCACGCCGTGAGGCCGCTCCGGGTCGAGTACTGCGGCGAGTCGTACACCGTCGAGGTGGGCGAGCCGTTCACGATCGGCCGCGAGTCCGACCTCACGATCGATGACAACCCCTACCTGCACCGCACGTTCCTCACCCTGTCGTCGGAGTTCGGCCTGTGGTGGCTCTCCAACGTCGGCCAGATCCTCTCGGCCACGATCTCCGATGCGACGGGCAGCGTGCAGGCCTGGCTCGCGCCGGGTGCGAAGATTCCGCTCGTATTCCAGACCGTGCACGTGATGTTCAGCGCCGGCGCGACGACCTACGACTTCACGGTGCATGCCGAGGAGGACTTCTACAACACCTCGCTGACCGCGGCTCCGACCGACGGCGGCACCACGATCCTGCCCGTGACGCTCACCTCGAGCCAGCGCCTGCTCGTCGTCTCGCTGGCCGAGAACGTGCTCGCGCAGCCGGCCGGCGGGCGAGCACTCGTGCCGAGCTCGGCCGAAGCGGCAGCCCGTCTCGGCTGGAGCATGACGACCTTCAACCGCAAGCTCGACAACGTCTGCGAGAAGCTCGACCGGATCGGCGTCGACGGTCTGCGCGGCGGTCGCGGCAAGCTCGCCACCAACCGTCGTGCGCGGCTCGTCGAGTACGCGGTCGCGACCCGCCTCGTGAGCATCGACGATCTGGCACTGCTCGACGCGGCGACCGAGTGAGCCTCGTCGCCTCGATCCGCGGTCGAAGGGGGCTCGCGTCCGCCGTCGTGCTGACGCTGATGGCGGTGAGCGGGGTCACGGTCGCGGCCATGCATCGGGGATTCCCCGTCACCGACCCCGATCTGCGTGCGCGCGAGGTTTGGGTGACCAACGGCGAGGAACTGCTCGCGGGCCGGCTCAACCGCCAGATCGAGGAGCTCGACGCGGCCGTGGCCACGCAGTCGAACAGCGCCGACGTGCTCCAAGACGGCGAGGACGTGTTCATCTACGATCGCGACGCGGGCTCGATCGAGCGCATCGACCCCGCCTTCACCACCCTGACGCGGCGCGTCGACGTGCCGATCGGTTCGCGCGTGGCGTTCGGGGGAGAGGTGCTCGCCGTGCTGTCACCTCGCGGCGAGCTGTGGACGATCCCTGCCGGCGGTGAACTGTCGTTCGACGCCGCCGGGGCGAAGCCCGCGCTCGAGGTCGGCGCCGACGCAGAGGTCGCGGTCGGAGCAGACGGCACCGCGTTCGTGACGGATCCGGACGCGCACGAACTGCACCGCCTCGACGGCGACGGCGGTGCACCGCTCACGACGCAACTGCCCGACATCGGATCGCATCAGCTCGCGGTCATCGGCGAGGACGCCGTCGTGCTCGACACCGATCGTGACGTGCTGCTCGTCGACGGACGAGAGATCGAGCTGCCCGGCGACGGGCTCCGACTGCAGCAGTCCGGGCCCGCGCACGATCTCGCGTACGTCGCCGGCGCCGCTTCGCTGTACGCCGTGCCGCTGGGCGGCGGCACGGTGTCGGAGATCGAAGCGGATGCCGCGGAGTCGGCACCGGCCGACTCCCCCGAGGAGGTCGCCGCACCGGTGTTCGTCGAGGGCTGCGTGCATGCGGCGTGGGCGGACTCCGCGTCGTACCTCTCCCGGTGCGAAGCCGCCGAGTCGCAGCAGTCGCGGATCGAGCCCTCGACCGTCGGCGCTCGCCTCGAGTTCCGGGTGAATCGTGACGTGGTCGCGCTGAACGACCTGAACTCGGGCAACTCGTGGCTCGTCGATGCGAACCTGCGTCTCGTGGACAACTGGGAGGAGGTCACTCCGCCCGAGGAGTCCGACGAACTGGAGGGCGACGAGAAGAGCGCCCAGCAGGTGTTCGAGGACACACTCGCGGAGCGCACCGAGTCCAATCGCCCGCCGACCGCTCGCGACGACGAACTCGGCGTGCGACCGGATCGCACGACGCTGCTGGAGGTGCTCGAGAACGACACCGACCCCGACGGCGACGTGCTCACGATCGGATCGGTCTCCGAGGTCGCGGCGTCACTCGGCAGGCTCGAGGTGATCGACGACGGTCGCGCCCTCCAGTTCACGCCGGCCGAAGGTGCGGCCGGCACCGTGTCGTTCCGCTACGCCGTCGACGACGGCCGCGCCGGTGCCGCTGAGGCCGCGGTTGACGTGCGGATCGTTCCCGCCGCTGAGAACGCGGCCCCGGCTGCCTCGCGCGAGGCGGCGGTCGCCGTCGAGCAGGGGCAGCAGATCGGCTACAACGTCCTGGCCGACTGGACTGATCCCGACGGCGACGACGTGTTCCTCGTGAACGCATCGCCGACAGGCGGGGACGCCGTGCAGTTCAGCCCCGACGGGCACCTCACCTTCGAGCATCGGGGCGGCGAACTCGGGCTGAAGGAGGTCGCGTACACGGTTTCGGACGGGCAGACGTCCGCCACCGGCACGTTGACGGTCGACGTGCAGGCCGTCGGCGCCCTCAACCCGGTGGGCACGCCCGACCTCGTGCAGGGCTTCGCCGGTGAGACCGTGATGCTCGAGCCCCTGGCGAACGACCTCAGCCCGTCGGGTGCGCCGCTCGCCCTCCTCGGCGTCGCGGAGATTCCGGGCGGACTCACGGCGACGCCCGATCTCGAGCGCGGCACCATCGCCTTCTCCGCGCCCGAACCGGGCGACTTCACCCTGTTGTACGACCTCGGCGCCGCGTCATCCGTCAGCGTCGGCCTCATGCGCGTGCGCATCGTCCCGCAGCCGGATGCGGTCCCTCCGCCCATCGCTGTCGTCGACACCGCATACCTGCGCCCCGGCGAGCCGGCCACGGTGCCGGTGCTGGCCAACGACGTCTCGCCGTCGGGCCGCGTGCTCGCGGTGCAGTCCGTCGACGCCGGCGAGATCGACGACCTCGTCTCGGTCGAGGTGCTGACGAACACCGCCCTGCGGATCACCGCCGCCGAGGCGCTCGATCGCCAGTTGCAACTGACCTACACCGTCTCCGACGGCAGCGGGGCGTCGAGTGCCACGGTGACCATCGTCCCCGTGCCGCCGCTCGTGAAGCACCAACCGCCCGTCGCGATCGCCGACGTCGCGAAGGTGCGCGCGGGCGACATCGCGACGGTGGCGGTGCTCGACAACGACCACCACCCCGATTCCGCGGTCATGCGGGTGCTGCCCGAGCTGACCTCGCTCGAGCTCGGCGGCGGCGTCGCCTTCGTCGACCGATCCCGAGTGCGATTCCAGGCTCCCGAGCAGCCGGGCACCTACACGGCCGTCTACACGATCGCCGACGACTTCGACCAGGTTGCTCGCGCGAGCATCGGCTTCACCGTCATCGCTCGCGACGACGACGGCAATACGGCGCCGGCGCTGCCGCCCCTGACGTCGCGCACCTTCGCCGGCTCGGCCGTGACGATCGACGTGCCGCTCGAGGGGCTCGATCCCGACGGCGACTCGCTCGCGCTCACCGGGGTGCTCGGCGGCGCAGTTCTCGGCCGGGTCGCCGACCAGACGAGTACGTCCATCACGTACGAGGCGTTCGACGGCTCCAGCGGCACCGACACGATCGCCTACGAGGTGCACGACGCGCTCGGCGAGCGAACGACCGGCGAGATCAGGATCGGGGTGATCCCGCCGCCCGAGACCTCGCCCCCGCCGAACGCGGTCGACGACGTGATCGAGATGCGACCGGGTGGCCGCGCGTCGGTCGAGGTGCTCCTGAACGACTCCGACCCGAGCGGGCGGCCGCTCAGTGTCGTCGACCTCCCACAGGTCGACGATGCCATCGAGGCGGAGATCCGCGACCGCCGCCGAGTGGTCGTCACCGCCCCCGACCGCGAGGGCGCCTTCACCCTGCGATACGAGGTCTCAAACGGGCATGGCGGCGCCGACACGGCCTTCGTGCAGGTGGTCGTCAGGCAGGACGCCGCGATCATGCCGCCCACCGCGTCCGACCAGGTGATCGAGCCGGCCGAGGTCGTGGGTGTCGATGCCGTGCGGGTGAACCCCCTGCGCGATGCGACGAACCCGGGCGGCCTCGTGGAGGAGCTCGCGGTGGCGGTCGAGGGGCCGAACGCTGATCGTGCCACGGTGCTCGAGAACGGCAGCATCGAGGTGCGGCCGAGTTCGCGCCGATTCGCCGTCGCCTTCCGGCTGACGAACGAGATCGACGAGCTCGACGCGCTGGCGTTCATCGTGGTTCCCGCTGCGGGCGAGGAGGCGGCGGACCCGTACCTCGCCGACCTCGGCCGCATCGTCGTGCCCATGAACGGCCGGATCTCCTGGCAGGTCTCGGACATCGTGGTCGCCCCGTCGGGCCGCCCGGTACGAGCCGTGAGTGCGACGAGCACGAACTGGGCCGAGAGCGCCTTCGTCGACGAGCAGACGGTGCAGTACGTACCGAAGCGGGACTACCGGGGAGAGGCGTCGGTCACCTTCGAGGTGTCCGACCGCTCCGATGCGAAGTCCGGCGATCGCCGGAACGTGTTCCTCACCATCCCGGTCTTCGTCGGAGATCCCGAGTTCGGTGACACGCCGCCGGTGTTCACTCCTCGATCCGAGACGATCGAGGCGGGCGAGGAGCCGCTCGCGATCGACCTCCGTGCGGCGACTTCGCACCCGAACCCGGCGATGCTCGAGCGGGTCGGGTACTCGAACCTGCGCGGAGCGACTCCGGAGATCGGGGCGACGGTGGCCGGCGGCATCCTGACCGTCTCCGCACCGCTGGGCGTTGCGACGGGCACGGCGACGCGGCTCTCGTTCGACGTGGTGCTCGGCGAGTTCACGGTGCCGGGGTACGTCGACATCACGGTCGTGTCGTCGACCCGCGCGAAGCCCCAGGCGCTCGATGACGGCCCGTTCGAGATGCTCCGGAGCGATTCCGAGACGCTCGACGTGCTCGCCAACGACGTGAATCCCTTCCCCGGCACCGCGCTGCGGGTCGTGGCCGCTGAGATCGACCAGACCGACGTCGGGTCGAGTGCGACGGTGGCGCACACGTCGACGGGCATCACGGTGCGCACCGGCGCCTCGTTCACGGGAACCCTCAGCGTGATCTACCGCATCCAGGATGCGACGAAGGATGCCGCGCGGGAGACGCAAGGCCGGGTCATGGTGACGGTTCGCGACCGGCCGGAGGCGCCGAAGGCGCCGCTGATCGTCTCCGAGCAGAACGGCTCGGTGAGCGTTCGGTGGTCCGCCCCGCCCGACAACAACTCGCCGATCTCGGGCTACCGCCTGTCGTGGAACGGCGGCAGCGCCGTTTTCGCCGCCGATGCTGCGGGGCTCGCCCATACGATCACGGGACTCGCGAACGGCACGGCGTATCGGTTCCAGGTCGAGGCGACGAACGGCATCGGCACCTCCGCCGCCTCTCCGTCGAGCGCGTCGGCAACGCCCTTCGGCCTGCCGGGCGCACCCGCGGTCGCGAACCTCGTCGCGTCGAGCTCCGGCGATGCGCGGCTCTCGCTCAGCTGGGCGGCGCCGACCGACAACGGCGGACGCGGCATCTCCCGCTACGAGTGGACCTTCGAGGGCACGCCGGGCGGCTCGGGCACTGCGAGCGGAACCACCGCGTCGGCGACCGGCGCGAACGGCACCGGGTCGCGGTACTTCGTGCAAGCGTGCAACGTCGCGGGATGTGGGCCCCGCACGATGTCGGGCACCGCGACGCCGATCGCGCCCTGGGTTCCGGTCAACGGCACGACGGTCACCCAGAGCACGTGCCCGGAACCCGAATCGACGTATACGGAGCCCCCGACGAATGCAGAGCGTGGGTGCACGATGCCGCCGGGCGGCATGATCTCGGCCGGCACCGTCATCGACGCCGTCTGCCGATCGCAGCGCTGGGGAGACGACTACTTCTACATGATGCAGGAGAGCGGCAAGTACAACGGATGGTTCGTCCTCGCCCGCGACACAGATCGCGGAGGTCGGTCGGTGAAGGACTGCGGGACCTGAGCACGCAGGCTCCGCGACCTCGTATGAGGGGAGTCCTCCCCATGTCTTCGCTCATGGCCGGCGTGTTAGCGTTTACGCCGGCGCAGAGATCTGGCTCGGCTCCGATGCAGCGTCGAAGAGAGCAGGAGCGTGACGAGTGGGTACCTTCACGTCGTGGGTGCGCACGCGCAAGGCGGCGGCGTCCACCGTCGCGATCACCTTGCTCGCCGGTGTTCCGCTGACCTTCGCGGTGCTCCATCAGGGCTTTCCGGTCACCGATGTCGATCTCGCGGCGCGTGAGGTCTGGGTCACGAATGG
>NZ_JAZHYX010000008.1:0-243608 GCF_036576125.1 Agromyces sp. CCNWLW203
CGGCGGCCGTCGGTGTCGCGGCCGTCGCGGCGTCGCACGTCATTCGTGCCGGGCAGACGTCGAGAGATAACCTTATTCCGCCGATCGCGCCCGATTCCGAACGGGTCGGCCCGCGGGCCAAGCTTCGAGAAGCGCCTTCCAACACAAGGAGAACCAGCATGGGCGAGTACGCCGCCATCATCGAGATCCCCAAGGGGAGCCGCAACAAGTACGAGGTCGACCACGAGACCGGCCGGGTCTTCCTCGACCGCGTGCTCTACACGACGTTCGTCTACCCGACCGACTACGGATTCTTCGAGAGCACCCTGGGCGACGACGGCGACCCGCTGGACGTGCTCGTGCTGCTCGACTTCCCGCTCTTCCCGGGCGTGGGCGTGAAGGTGCGCCCCGTGGGCGTCTTCCACATGACCGACGACGGCGGCGGCGACGCCAAGGTCATCGCGGTGCCGGCCGGCGACCCCCGCTGGAACCACATCCAGGACGTCGAGGACATCCCCGAGTTCACGCGCAAGGAGATCGAGCACTTCTTCGAGCACTACAAGGACCTCGAGCCCGGCAAATGGGTCAAGACCGAGGGCTGGGCGAACGCGGCCGAGGCCGAGTCGCTGATCCAGAAGGCGATCGAGGCGTTCCCCGGCCACTGAGCCGGGCATGAACGAAGCGGATGTCGCGAGCTCGCGACATCCGTACGCCGAAGGGGCGGGCCGAGTGGCCCGCCCCTTCGGTGCGTCTGGTGCCGATCAGCCTGCGGGGCGCGCCGCGGCCGAGGGGCTGCCCCAGATCGGCCACTCGCGCACGGGCTTGCCGTAGTCGGGGGCCTCGAGGATGCGTCCGCCGCCGAGGTAGATCGCGACGTGGTAGTAGTTGCCGGACGAACCCCAGAAGAGCAGGTCGCCGCGCTGCACGCTGCCGAGGGAGACGGCCTTCCCGCGCCCCGCGAGCGTGTGGTACTGGTTCGTCGCCGAGTGCGTGCCGATGCCGATGCCCGCCGCGGCGTAGGCCGCTCGGGTGAGGCCCGAGCAGTCCCAGACGTCGGGGCCGGCGCCGCCGAGCCCGTATCGCTCGCCGAGCTGCTGGCTCGCGAACCAGATCGCCGTCTCCACGGCGCTCGCGTTCGGTGGCGCCGGGTCGGGGTTCGGGGCGGGTGTGCCGCCGCCGCTGTTCCCGCCGCCGCCACCTCCGCCGCCGGCCGGCGGTGCCGGTGCCGGTGCGGCCGGCCGGCTCGCTTCGAGCGCGGCCTGGGCGGCCTCGCGTGCCTGCCCTTCGACCCGCTCGCGCTCGAGCTCGGCCGTCGTGTCCTTGAGCGTCGCGAGCTGCGCGTAGAGCTCGGCCGAGCGCTGCTCCTGCACGGTCACGGCCGCCATCGCGGACTCCGCGGCGGCGTGCGCCTCGTTGGCCTTCGCCTCGGCGAGCGCCGCGAGTCGGGTGCGTTCGGCTGCGGCCTCCGCGGCCTGCCCGCGCAGCGCGTCGGCCGTGTTGCGATCGGCGACCGCCTGCTCGTAGACGGCCTGCGACTGCTCGCCGAGCTTGGACGCCATGCCGAGCTGCTTCAGCAGTCCGTCGGTGTCCTCACCGCCGAAGACGAGTTCAGAGGTCAGGTCGTTGCCCGCGGTCTTGGCGAGGTGGGCGGCGAGCAGGCCGGCACGCATCTTCGAGATCTCCGCCACGGCATCGGCCTCATCGGCCTGCTGGGCGAGCGCGGTCTCCCGTTCGGCCGCTCGATCGCGCTGGTCGACGGCGATGCGATACGACTCGGCCGCCATCTGCGACGCCTGCACCGCAGCATCCGCCACCTGCTGCAGGCCCGCGAGCAGCTCGCCGACGCGCGCGATCTCGGCCTGCTTCGTGGCCTCGTTGCCCTTGGCCTGCTCGATCTCGCTCCACGATGGATAGTCGGGCTCGGCCATGGCCGGTGCGCCGCCCGCGACGACCGACGCGGTGACGGCGCCGACGGCGACCGCCGAGAAGACGGTCGCGGGCTTCACGCGCGACACGGGCCTGGTGCGATTCTCAGCCAAAGTAGATCCCCCGATCGGCCATGAACGGCTGCGGGTCGATGCGGCTGCCGCCGCTGTAGACCTCGAAATGCAGGTGACATCCGTCGGAGGCGCCGGTGGTGCCGCTCGATGCGATGTTCTGTCCGGCGTCGACCCACGCGCCTGCGCCGACGAAGCGGCCGCCGTCGCGGATGTGCGCGTAGCCGGTCGAGATTCCGCCGCCGTGGTCGATCTTGATGAAGTTGCCGTACGTGCCCGAATAGCCCGAGAAGGTCACCATGCCGCTGTTCGCCGCGTAGATGGGCGAAGAGCAACCGGTGCCGAGATCGACGGCGTAGTGGAAGGAGCCGGAGCACCCGCCGCCCGAGCAGATCGGCGATCGCGGGCCGAAGTCGCCAGTAATGCGGCCGTGGGCGGGCTTTGCCCATCCCGAGGTCGCCACGCCCCCCGGTGAACCGGAGCGCGCGGCCTCTTCGCGCCGCTTCCGTTCCTCTTCCTGGCGGATCCGCTCACCCTCCTGATAGGCGGCGGCCGTCTTCGCTTCGGTGTCCTTCAGGAACGCGAGCTGGGCGTCGAGCTCGATCTTCTTCGCCTGCGACTCGGCGAGCGCGGCCTCTGCTGCCGCCTGCGCCTCCTGCGCCGCGACGAGGGCTGCCTCTGCGGCGATGCGCAGCTTCTCGCGTTCGGCCTGCGCGACCTCGGCCTGGCCGCTCAGCGCCACGGCCGTGTTCTTCTTCTCCTGCGCACGGTCGTAGATGCTCGAGGTGCGCTCGACCATCTTCTCCATGTTGCCGAGCTTGGAGAGCAGGGCATCGGTCGCCCGCGCGTCACCGGCGTCGAGGAAGAGGTTCACGCCGACGTCGCTGCCGCCGGACCGGTAGAGCTGCGCCGCGACTTGCCCGGCATTCGTCTCGGCGGTCTGCGCCTCGGCTGCCGACGCATCGGCCTGCGCCTGGATCTGGTCGGCCCTGATGACGGCCTCGTCGTACTTCTGCTGGGCGACGAAGAGTTCGTCGGTGCGCTTCTCGGCCTCGGCCCGGGTGAACTCGACGTTCGCCTCGAGTTCCACGATGAGCGCCGTGACCTGCTCGACCGCCGCGGCACCGGCTGCGGTGTTGGCCTTCGCGGCCTGCAGTTCGTCCCAGGTCGGGTACGTCGCGGCGAACGCGGTCTGCGGCGGAGCGACGATCGGCACCACGAGCGCCGCGGCGAGGATCGCGACGACGGCGATCAGACGCCGCATCGTTCGCGGTCGGCCGACGCCCCGGGCTCCCCCGGCAGCCGGGCTCGTTCGAGCGTGGCCTTCGGGCGTTCGGTCTGTGGTGCGGTACATCTTTCCCCGTCCACGCGGGCTCGGGTCCCCGCGCTCCTCAACTCTCGGTTCGGGCACTGGCAGCCCCACGATATGCGGGAGGCCGGCGCATTCCGGGCATTTGGAGCGCATGTCTACGGATGCCGCGTGGCGGGCGCCGAGGCATCCGCGACCCTCGTTTTGCCATCTGCGCCGAGTGCACGTATGCTTGGCTGTCGGCGGGCGTGACCCAGGTAACGCCCTCCGGCCCCATCGTTTAGTGGCCTAGGACACCGCCCTTTCACGGCGGCAGCACGGGTTCGAATCCCGTTGGGGTCACTGCACGACCAGCACGTACAATTGAATAGCTCGGTGCCGAAAGGCATCACGAGGCCCTGTAGCGCAGTTGGTTAGCGTGCCGCCCTGTCACGGCGGAGGTCGCGGGTTCAAGTCCCGTCAGGGTCGCTCAGGCGACAAGCCCTTTCCCTTACGAGAGAAGGGGCTTTCTCCTTATTCGGGGTGATGCGTCACTTCGAGGCTCTGTAGCTCAGTTGGTAGAGCGCACGACTGAAAATCGTGAGGTCACGGGATCGACGCCCGTCGGAGCCACCATCACAACAACAGGAAAGCCCCCGGTTCGCCGAGGGCTTTCCTGTTTCCCTTGGATCTCGGCGTCAGTCTGCCGAGCCGCCTCGCCGGCGGCCACGGGCCAGCATCATGAGCACCAGGCCGCCGAGCACGATCGCACCGGCAGCGATCGGCAGGATGCCGGCGTCCCAGCCTGTTCGGGCGATGCCGGTGCTCACGGGCGGAGCCGCGACCGGCGGAGCCGCGACGGCCAGCACACCGCCGAAGTAGTGCGACCAGTCGTCGTCGTCGACCGTCACCCCCTCGACGGTCTCGCCGTCGACGTCGGTCGTCTCGGGGCCGGTGGCCACGACCGTGCCGAGGTTCGCGTACTGGCCCGCGGTCGCGGTGCCCGTGGCGATGCAGGTGAAGCTCGCACCCGGCGCGAGAGGCCCGGCGATGACATTGGCGCCGGAAGCGTCGCAGTCGATGCCGGCCGCAGCCACCTGGTCGTCGGTCACCGTGACGTTCGTCAACGGCACGTTGCCGGTGTTCGTGACGACGTAGGCCCACTCCACCGCACCACCCACAGTGACGTTCGGGCCGGGCGCCTCATCGGCGTCCTCACCGTTGGTGGCCTTCTCGATGTCGACCGAGGACTGCACACCGAAGTAGTGCGACGGATCCGCATCGGTCACCGTCGCCCCCGTGACGGCATCGCCGTCGACGTCGGTGGTCTCCGGACCGGTGCCGCTGACGGTGCCGAGGTTCGCGTACTGCCCCTCGACCGCGGTGCCGGTGGCGACGCATGTGAAGCTCGCGCCCGGCGCAAGGGGCCCGGCGATGACGTTGCCGCCGGTGGTGGCGCAGTCGATGTCGGCCGCAGCGACCACGTCGTCGGTCACGGTCACGTCGGTCAACGGTGCGTCGCCGGTGTTCGTCACCACGTACGTCCAGCGCACCTCACCGCCTGCAGCCACGCTCGGCCCGGGCGCCTCATCGGCGTCCTGACCGTTGGTGGCCTTCTCGATGTCGACGGCCGGTTGGATGCCGAGGTAGTGCGACAGATCCACATCGGTCACCGTCGCCCCCGCGACGGGGTTGCCGTCGACGTCGGTCGTCGCCGGACCAATGCCGGTGACGGTGCCGGTGTTCTCGTACTGCCCCGCGGTTGCGGTGCCGGTCGCGACACAGGTGAACGAGTCATCCGGTGCCAACGGGCCCGCGATGACATTGCCGCCGGTGCCGTCGCAGTCGATGTCGGCGGCGGCCACGAGGTCGTCGGTGACGGTCACGTTCGCCAGCGGTGCGTTGCCCGTGTTCGTCACGACATAGGTCCAGCGCACCGCGCCTCCGACCGTGACGTTCGGGCCGGTCGGCTCATCGGCGTCCTGACCGTTGGTCGCCTTCTCGATGTCGATCGTCGGCGTCACCCCGAAGTAGTGCGACGGATCGTCATCGGAGACCTCGACCTGCGTCGGGTCGAGGCCGGTGACCGTGCCGAGGTTCTCGTACTGCCCCGCGGTCGCCGTGCCGGTCGCCACACAGGTGAACGAGGCATCCGGAGCCAACGGCCCGGCGACGACGTTGCCGCCGGTGCCGTCGCAGTCGATGTCGGCCGCCGCGACCAGGTCGTCGGTGACCGTCACGTTCGTGAGGTCCACGCCGCCGGTATTCGTGACCACGTAGGTCCAGCGCACCGCGCCGCCGACCGTGACGTTCGGGCCGGCCGAGATGTCGGCGTCCTGACCGTTGGTCGCCTTCTCGATGTCGACCGCGGGTGCCGGCATGACGGCGAGGTCGACCGTGAAGGTGGTGAACGAGTCGGGGATGATCTCGCCGGCGAGCCCGGCCACGTCGTCACCCGCGGGGCCGTTGCCGCCGACCAGGTTGTCACCGTCGTAGGTGTATTCCATGGTGACCGGCGTGCTCGTCAAGCCGGTCACGGCCGGATCGGCGGACGCGGTGTTGTTGTTGTCGGCGCTTTCGTTCGATGCCGGAGCGCTGCCCGAGCCGACCGTCCGCACCACGTAGTCCGCCAGCGGGCCCCCCGCGGCGAACATCGCCGCGGGGAGGTGCACGGTGTACGTGCCCGCGGGCAGCGGGGCTGCCGACCAGCGGCCGGCCGCATCGGTGACGACGGTCGCGACGACATCGCCGTCCGCATCCTTCACCTGCACCGTCACACCGGGTACACCGTGCTCGGTGGCATCCAGCTTGCCGTTGCCATTGAGGTCGGCCCACACCAGATCTCCCAGGGTGAATCCGGGCATCAGCACATACGGCTCGGTGGAGAGGAGCGGCTGGTCGGGGAAGGTGGCGGAGAAGATCATGGCCTTGTTCACGTACACGTTGTCGAGGGCGTTGCTGGTCGACACCATGGGAATCACCGAGCGCACGCGCGACGCCTGCGGGAGGGGCGCGGTGGACACGAACCGCACCGCGGTCACGTCGTCGAAGTCGGCGATCTCGGCCGCCGTCTGCCAGAGTCCACCGGGCGCCACCGGGTCGGCATTGGTGGCGTGCCGCGCATCGTGGTTCAGCGTCGACGGATCCGCCGTCGAGTAGTACCAGGTTCCCGCCACGTCATTGCCGACTCCGGTGCCTCCACGCACATAGATGGGTGCCTCGAGCGGGCCGTTCAGCTGCACCAGTCCGGTGTAGTCGGACTCGTATTGCGTTCGTGCCGATCCGGATGCCGCGTCGCCGTCGCCATTCCAGGGAAGCACGTCGATGATGTCCGGTGCCTGGAACGCGATCTCCGTCGAGGTGTTCCCCCAGTCGACCGTCCAGGTGTACGTCTCGCCCGAGGCCACGAACGGCTTGTCGACGCTCTTGGTGATACCGAGCTGCCCTGATCCGACGATGGTGATGGTCGCCTGCGCCGTCGGCTGATTCTCGGCGTTGTCGGCCATGGCCTGCACCGTGTTGACGTAGGGCTCGCCGGGCTGTGCCAGCGTGTCCACGGTCGTGCAGATCTTCAGCAGGCCGACGTTGTGCTGCGGTGCCGTCGTGATGGGCACGTCACCGACGGTGAAGGTCGCTTTCCGCGTCTGCGAGTCGTAGTTCACCGTCACCCCGGCGGGCAACAGGTTCTGCGTGCACGCCAGATCGAAATTCAGCCCGACGGGCACGGTGTCGACCACTCGCAGATTGCGCAGAGTCGCGCCCATGGTTGTGCGGCTGATCAAGGTGTTCAGATCCCACACCACCGAGGCACCCGGAAGGTACGTCGCCTGCGGCACCGTCTTCTCCACGCCGAGCAGCATGCCCGCGAAGATCATCTCGCGCGCCACCGTGCCCCAGTCGGCACCGGTCGCACCCGTCGGCCAGCCGCCGACGTTCGTCAGGCGAACACCCGAGGGGATCGCCTCTCCCGCGTTCGGGCCGCCGTTGTAGAAGGTGCGGGTCTGCAGGTTGAAGACCAGGTGAGCCGCGAACGGTCCGGTCTCCACGTGAGCAGGGTCGGTCGGGCGGACCCGCACCATGTTGACGCTGTCCTTCCAGTCCGCGCCGAAGTCGGCCGCCGGATCGGTCGACCACGGGCCCGCGTCGTCACGACAGTCCGCAGCCGCGGTTCTGATCGACGACGAGTCGATGGGGTAGAGCCCGTTCACGCGCGGACCGGTCTGCGTGTTCACTTGATTGGGACCGACCGCGTACTCGATCACGTAATCCGCGGGGTTGACGTTGACGCCCGACGGGTAGGTTCCCATCGTCGGAGTGGTCGCAATCTGGAACACCGAAACGTCGAACACGTCGCACATCCGCAGATCGTCGACCTTCACCCGGTTGTTGTTCGCGCTCAGCGAGACGAACGACAGCACGGTGTCGCCGCCGAAGCTCGCCTGCCCACCGACATCGTGCCCGTTCTCGACGAACTGCTTGTTGCCGGCGAGCGAGCCGCACTGGCCGGCGGCCGGCCGCACGCTGCGAACGTCGACGTTGTTCCCGGTCGCTGTCGTGCCGTTCCAACCGGGCTCGTAGCCGGGCTGTGCGCCATTCAGTCCGGTGGGGTTGTTGGGCTGCCCGGCGACCGTCCAGTCCTGCGAACCGACCGCCTCGTTGCGAAGGTCGATCGTGACATTGCTCGTGCACGGGTCGCCCGGCATCTCGGCGAGCGGAATGAAGATCCGTGCGATGAAGTCCATCCGCCGGCCCTCGAAGCCTCGCCGATTCGGCGTCGCCGAAATCGTCCAGCCGTCGGCCGGCTGAACCTGGTTCGTCGGGCAGACCACGCTGGCGACGTTGGCGTCGGGCTGCAGGTCACGGCAACTCAGAAGCATCGCGCCGGGGTGGCTGACGAGTCGGTCCTTGAACGTGACGGGAAGGTCCAGCCAAGGAGCCACGTTCTCAGGGCCGGCGAGGTCGGTGACTCTGAACATGTAGTCCATGAAGTAGCCGTCGGTCGGCACGCCTGCGACCGTCTCCGTGCTGAACACGAGGTTGCCACCGAAGTACTTGAGCAGGTCCCACTGCGCTGGCGCCGCCGTGGACTGGCGAACGGCGAGGTTGTTGCCGGTGCCGTCCCAGCCCGGCTCGTGGCCGTCGCCGTAGTTCAGCTCACCGCCGTTGAGGTGCCAGGTATCGGTGTCCTGCGCCCGGTTGTCGAAGTCGAAGCTCCCGGCAGGGGTCGGCTGGCCCGGCTGCCAGGTCGGGTCGATCGCCCGGTTCATGTCGTCCAGGGGGATGAACACGTCCATCACCATGTTCCCCACGCCGCTGTCGGCAGCGGCAGCGGTGTTCGGCTTGATGCTGAGGTTCCATCCATCAGCGCCCTGCACCTCCGTCACCGGGGGGCACGTGAGCGTCCACGCCGACGTTCCGCCTACCGGGTCCCACGGGGCGAACGTCGGGCGGCACGCGTCGATCCGCGCATTCGGGAATTCCGGCATCACGTCGGTGAACGACGCCGGCCACACCAGGTCGCTGCCGCCGGCTCCGGCCAGCAGATCGGTGACGGTGAACTGGTACCGCATGATGTAGCCCGAGACCTGCGCTCCGCCGATGGCGCGGGTGATGAAGGACGGGCCCGTGCTGAACGTGCCATTGCCGGTGTACACCGTCTTCTTCAGGTCCCACTGCGCCGTTCCGGTGACCTCGACCACCGGCCCCTGCACCAGGTTCGAAGCAGCTGCTTGCCCGCCGGCCGCGTACGCACGCGCCGAGATGCTCGCGTGCGACGGAATGGGTGTGTCGCCTGCGAACTGGTACGAGACCTGCAACGCCCCGACGTTGGACGACATCGTGCCGAAGTTGCAGCGCACGGTGATCGACCCGTCGGGGTTGAGTGTGCGCGACGAGGGGGGATTGGCTCCGTTCGAAGCGTCGAGGCATCCGGCGGGCATGCCGTCGACGCCCGGGCCCACCAACTTCAGCTTCGCGCCGTCTGGCGAGGCGATGGTGAACTCGATGATCACATTCGGCACCGATGCCCCGCTGGGCAGGCCGGTCAGCGACACCGCGTACTGCTGCATGACGGTGTTCTCGGTGCGCACGATGCAGTTGCTCGTGCCGGTGTCCTTGCCGGCCTCGTCGGTGGCATCGAACGGCGGGGTCCCGGTCAGCGCGAACGTGTCGCAGGCCTCGGCCAAGGGCAGCTTCTGCAGAACGAGATTCGCGATCGGCTGCAGGCCGGCATCCAGGCCGGTCACCTGGGTGGCACCCGCGATCGTGAACGGCGCGGAAACGCCCCGCTCGGGTTGGCCGGCCGCCGGCTGGCCGGCGCGGACGAAGTCGTTCGCCCCCGTCGCCGTCGCGGGGAAGACGAACGCTCCTGGCGCAGTGACCCGCGCGGTGTAGTCGCCGTCCGCGACGGCCGCGAAGGAATACGCGCCGGCCGCGCTCGTGGTCGTCGTGGCCACCACTGCCCCGCCAGGCGAGGTGACGAGCTCCACCGTGACCCCGGACTGGACCGGCTCGCCGGCATCCTTCACCCCGTCACGATTCGTGTCAGCCCAGGCCACGCCGGCCACCAGGCTTCCCGGGCCGGCGAACGCCGCCTGTGGCGCGAGCACGAGCACCGCGATCAGGCTGATCACCGTCGCGAACACGACGATGAGTGCCGAACGCGAAGAAAGCCATGACGTGTTCTGTTCCGCAGCGAATCGTGACATCGGTTCCCCTTCGACCTGGATGTCCTCGCCGCCCCCGCGACGAGTCTGACGAGGCATGCCCGCAGGCACCCACGTGCTCGTGCGCGCGGCGACGTTTCGTCCCCCGATCCATCCCGTTCGCTCCGGTCGGGTGTCGCACGAAATGTCGTCGCGCGCGATCTTCCGACTGTATGGCGTCCCCCGATTCGGCCTCTCACGCGATCTGGGTGAACTGCCGCGCCCGTCCATCGTCACGTTGACGTCCCTTCGGGCGACGAGCATGATCGACGCATGGGGAGGAAACCGACGCCCCGGCGCCCTCCGCGGCGACCGGAGTCGAGTCTGGCCGAGCGATGGACGACGGTCGACGGCATCGACCTGTTCTACCGCGAGTCACCGGTGCCACCGGATGCCCCGGCGATGATGCACCTGCACGGCTTCGGCCTCTCGGGTCGGTACCTGCTGCCGACCGCCGAGCGTCTCGCCGATCAGTTCCACACCCTGGTGCCCGACCTGCCCGGCTTCGGCCGCAGCGGCAAGGCGGGCGACGCGCTCGACGTGCCCGACCTCGCGCACGCGGCGGCGCGCTTCCTCGACGACCGCGGCATCGAGAAGGTCACCCTCGTCGGCAATTCGATGGGATGCCCCGTCATCCTCGAGTTCGCGCATCACTATCCCGAGCGACTCGAGCGCACGGTGCTCGTCTCACCAGCGGGCGGGCTCTACAACCAGCCGCTTCGCCGAGCGGTCGGCCAGCTCACCCGCGACGGCCGACGTGAGCCCGCGCGCATGATGAAGGTCGCCGTGCCCGACTACTTCCGGTTCGGGGTGCCCAGCACCTTCAAGATGTTCCGGGCGCTCACGCAGTACCCCACGCTCGAACGCCTGCTCGAACTCCATGTTCCGACGCTCGTCGTGATCGGCGAGCGCGATCCGCTGATGCCGGGTGCCAGCCGGGTGCAGGAGGTCGCTGCGGCGACCGACAACCATGTGCTGCTCGTCAAGATCGAGGGCGCGGCGCACGCCATCAACTTCAGCCACTCGGGCGAGCTCGCCCACCTGATCCGGCTGTTCATGGCCGACAAGCCGATCGTCGACGACCCCGGCTCGCCCGGCCACGCGCGCCTGTACGAGATCCACCGCGGCACGCATCATCCGCCACCGAAGCATCCGTAGCCGACCGGATGCCTCAGTGCCCGACCGGATGCCTCAGTCGCCGACCGGATCCAGCCGGAGCGTGGTCGCGACGACCTGCGGCCCGACGACGGTGCCGACGATCTGCGCTCCGTAGCGGTCGTACTTCGCGTGGTACGCCGCGTCGACGGCCTCGTGCACGTCGGCTGACGGCTCGCTGAAGGTGACGTCACGTTCGACCCCGCCGGCACGGATTCGACCGGAGCCGCTCAGCTGAGCCCGGCGGAACCACGGGTTTCCGGGGCCGTAGGCCGAGCGCACGAACACCTCGTCGCCGACCCGCACGACCCAGATGGTCACGTACGGCCGGAGCGATCCGTCGGCACGATGCGACGCGATCTGCAGTTCGTCGGCGTCGCCGACGCGCTCGATCTCTTCAGTCGTCCAGTTGCTCATTCCGTCCCCTCCGTAGCGCGACTTCGGTCATTCCGACATTCTGTCGCGGTTCGAGGGTGCCGGCGCCTCCGTTCACGCAGAGCGATCGCGGCTCCACTCGAGCAGCCGGTCGACGGGCCACGTCGTGACGATGCGCTCGGCGGGCACGCCGTTCGCCTCGGCGCGCGCTGCCCCGAGCTCGAGGAACGTCAGGTGCCCCGGGGCATGGGAGTCGCTGTCGATCGAGAACAGGCAGCCGGCCTCGAGGGCGATCGCGATGAGCTCGTCGGGCGGGTCCTGCCGCTCGGGCCGCGAGTTGATCTCGACGGCGACCCCGTGCTCGGCGCAGGCCTCGAAGACCGCGTGGGCGTCGAACGTCGACTGGGGCCGAGTGCCGCGCGAGCCTTCGACGAGCCGGCCGGTGCAGTGCCCGAGCACGTTCGTGTGCGGGTCGGCGATGGCGCGCAGCATCCGCTTCGTCATCTCGGGCGCCTCGGTGCGGAGCTTCGAGTGCACGCTCGCGACCACGACGTCGAGGCGGCCCAGCATCTCGGGCGTCTGGTCGAGAGCCCCGTCGAGCAGGATGTCGACCTCGATGCCGCGAAGCAGGCGGATGCCGCCGACCTCGGCCTGCACGTCGGTGATCGCCTGCTGCTGGGCGGTGAGCCGCTCGATGCTGAGGCCGTTGGCGATGCGGAGGCTCGGCGAGTGGTCGGTGACCGCGAGGTACTCGAGCCCGAGCGACTCGGCCGCGCGGGCCATGGTCTTGAGGCTCGTGGTGCCGTCGGACCAGTCGGTGTGGCTGTGCAGGTCGCCGCGGAGCCGGGCCCGGAGGCCCGTGTGCTCGCCCTCGGGTGAGAGCCCGGCGCGCGCTCGGAGATCCGCGAGGTAGTCGGGCACTGCGCCGCCCGCGGCCTGCGCGATGACGGTGAACGTCGTGTCGCCGATGCCCTTCGTGCGCTGCAGGCGGCCATCGGCGACGCGGGCCGCGATGTCGTCGGCACCGAGCGGCCGGATCACCCCGGCTGCGCGCCGGAACGCCTTCGACTTGAACGCCGACGCGCGATCGCGTTCGAGCAGGAACGCGATCTCCTCGAGCGCCGTCACCGGGTCCATCGCCCCATTGTGGCGCGTCGGGGGCGCCCCTGCCAGCGTCCGTGCGCCGGCACCGGGCGGTCAGCCGGGCCGTCACACGAGTGGGGCCCGCTTGACAAGGGCCGTTCCGAGTCGGTATATCTATAC
Source organism: Agromyces sp. CCNWLW203 (assembly GCF_036576125.1). Classification (NCBI taxonomy): domain Bacteria; kingdom Bacillati; phylum Actinomycetota; class Actinomycetes; order Micrococcales; family Microbacteriaceae; genus Agromyces; species Agromyces sp. CCNWLW203. Next base: position 12,762 of record NZ_JAZHYX010000008.1, read on the forward strand.
CCCCTAGGGGTATTTAGAAGGAGAGTCACATGTCAGCATCAACTCCGCCGACGAGACGTCGGTGGTTCGGCCTCGCACTCATCGCGGCGGCCCAGTTCGTCGTCATCATGGACACGTCGATCATCGGCGTCGCCCTGCCCGACATCCAGGCCGAACTCGGCTTCACGCCCGAGTCGCTGTCGTGGGTGTTCAACGCCTACGTCATCGCCTTCGGCGGCCTGCTGCTGCTCGGCGGCCGCCTCTCCGATGTGTTCGGCGCCCGCCGAGTGTTCATCGCCGGCTGGCTCACGCTCATCGTCGGCAGCGTGCTCGCCGGGGCCGCGAGCAACGTCGGCCTCGAGATCGCCGGCCGCGCCGTCCAGGGCGCGGGCGCCGCGCTCATCGCCCCGGCCGCGCTCACGCTGCTCATGACGCTGTTCGGCGGCACCGCCGACCTGCCGCGCGCCTTCGCGGTGTACGGCGCAGCAGCACCGATCGGCGGCACCGCAGGGGTCTTCCTCGGCGGCGTGCTCACGGAGTACGCGAGTTGGCCGTGGGTCTTCTACGTGACCGTGCCGATCGCCGTCGCCGTCATCGCCCTGACGCCGTTCGCCCTCCCCCGGGTCGCCGGCGGACGCGGACGTGTCGACCTCGGCGGCGCACTGACCGCGACCGCCGGGCTCGCGGCGATCGTCTACGGCGTCGTGCGTGCCCCAGAGGCCGGCTGGGCCTCGGCCGAGACGATCATCGCCCTCGGCGCCGGCGCGCTGCTGCTCATCGCGTTCTTCGCGATCCAGGCCCGCAGCCGCACGCCACTGCTGCGCCTCGGCATCTTCCGCGCCCCGCAGCTCGGCGCAGCGAACCTCGCCCAGCTCCTGCTCGGCGCCGCGTGGGTCTCGATGTGGTTCTTCCTGAACCTCTACCTGCAGCAGGTGCTCGGGGCCGGCGCGTTCGCCTCGGGTGCGGCGCTCCTGCCAATGACCGCGCTCATCGTCGTCGGGATGGTCGCGGTGGCTCCGCGACTGCAGGCCCGGTTCGGGGCGAAGCCGCTCATCGTCGGTGGGTTCGCCCTGCTCGCGATCGGCCTCGGCTGGCTCGCGCTCGTTCGCCCCGACGGCAGTTACGCGGTCGACGTGCTGCCCGCGTCGCTCGTCGCAGCCCTCGGCATGGCGCTCGCGTTCGTGCCGTCGCTCGGCACGGCGATCGGCGCGGCCCGCCCTGAGGAGACGGGCGTCGCCTCGGGACTCGTGAACACGAGCTACCAGATCGGCTCGGCGGTCGGCCTCGCCGCCCTGACGGCCGTCGGCGCGGCCGTCACCGCCGGTGCAGTGGCCGGTGGGGCAACGACCGGCGGGGCAGCGGATGCCGCGGCGCTCACGGCCGGCTACTCATCGGCGTTCCTCGGCGCCGCCGTGCTGGCCGTGGTCGGGCTCGTGGCATCCGCCCTGTTCCTGCGCCCGACGCCCCGCCCGGCGAGCGCGCCGGCGCCGGAGATGGTCGACGCGTGAACCGCGTGCTCGTGGGGGCCGGCATCGGCTCCCATGGGCACGGCGCCGTCGGCCGAGCTCGTCAGTACGTGGGATACATCTCCATCGACGTCTCGAAGACGCTCACCATCATCACGACGAACCAGACGATCACGCCGATCGTGAGCACGACGGTCAGCGCGATCGCCGCGGCCATCGGCAGGTACCCGCGGCCCGATTGACGGCGCACCACGACCGAGCGGCCGATGACGTAGACGAGCGACGAGAGGAACGCCCACGCCCAGTGGAACCGGCGCTCGTAGCCGAGCTTCGCGAGCGCGGCCCTGTCGAGGGCGGCGAACCAGACCGAGAGACCGTAGACGGCCCAGCCGCCGAAGGTCGCGGCGAGGTACCACGGGTCGGTGTACGGGCCGAGCGCGGAGAACATCGCACTCGTCGACGGCGACATCGTCTGCTCCAGGTACGACTCGAAGTCCCAGAAGAAGAGCGGCAGCACGGCGAGCACGGGCAGTGCCACGATCAGCCAGATCCAGATCGTGTCGACGGGGGTTCCCTCGGGCACGCGAGCCGTCGTCGCTGCGCCGCCGTACGGCGCCGGTACATAGGCGGGCGCATACGCCGGGGTGTACGCGGGTTCGGACGCAGGGGTCACAGGCGCGACGTACGCCGGTGCGGTGACCTGGGGCGCCACGACCGGCGGCACGACGGGAGCCGCGACCGGCGCCACCGGAGCCGCGGGCGCGACGTGCTCGGTCCACTGCACCCCGTTCCACCAGCGCTGCGCCGCGGCGTCGCTCGGGTCGGGGTACCAGCCGGCGGGTGTCGCACGACCATCGCTCATCGATTCCTCCTGGGGGTTCTCCGACAGACTACGGGCACGCCGCCGGCACGGTCACGAGCGAATCGAGCGGATGCCGCTACAGCTCGACGACCGTCATGCCCGAGCCCGCCCCGCCTGCGGTGCCCATCGCCGCGAGGGCAGCAGGCACCTCGTCGAGGGTGATGCGCCGGCCGACGAGCTCGATGGGGCGGAAGTCGCCCGAGGCGACGGCGCCGAGCATCGAGGGGTACTCGTGCGCGGCCATGCCGTGGCTGCCGAGGATCTCGAGTTCGCCCGCGATGACGGCGTCCATCGGCATCGCGGCGAGCGCGGAATCGCCGACCATGAGCCCGATCTGCACGTGACGGCCCCGCTTCTTCAGGCTCCGCACCGAGGCGAAGGAGGTCTCGGTCGATCCGAAGGCGTCGACCGAGACGTCCACTCCCCCGCCCGAGGCATCGAGGATCCGCTCGGCGGCCCCCTCCCCGCCCTGCACGGGCACGGCGCCGAGCCCCTCCGCCGCGGCGAGCGCGGCGTCCGAGACATCCACCCCGTAGACCTTCACGCCCGCCGCCACGGCGATCATGATCGCCGAGAGGCCGACCCCGCCGCATCCGTGCACCGCGATCTGCTCGCCGGGGGCGAGCCGCGAACGCGAGACGATGGCCCGGTACGCGGTCGCGAAACGGCAGCCGAGCGACGCGGCCTCGACGAAGCCGAGCGACTCGGGCAGGCGGATGAGGTTCAGCTCGGCCTCGTCGATCGCGACGAACTCGGCGAACGAGCCCCAGTGCGTGAACCCGGGCTGCGACTGGTGGTCGCAGACCTGCTCGTTGCCGGTGAGGCACTCGTGGCAGCGCCCGCACGCGCAGATGAAGGGGGCGGTGACCCGATCGCCGACCGCCCAGCCCGACTCGGGGTCGAGCTCGGAGCCGAGCACGGCGATCTCGCCGGCGAACTCGTGGCCCGGCACGTGCGGCAGTGAGACGGTGTCGTCGTGGCCCATCCAGGCGTGCCAGTCGCTGCGGCAGACACCGGTCGCGCGAACGCGGATGACGGCGCCGCGAGGCGGACACGCGGGCTCCGGCACGTCGACGAGTTCGGGGTTCTCACCGAAGGCGTTGAAGAGCACGGCGCGCACAGGCGTCCTTTCCGTTTCGGGTCGCCCTGCAGCGGGCACAGGGCTGGCGTCGGCGGCGCTCACGGCTTCGTCGCCGGATCGCGCGCGCGACATCCGCGAGCCTACCGGCCTGCGGGAGGGTGCTGGTACGGCCTTCGGAGGAGTTCGCGCGATCGGGAGGACGAGATGTACGTCGACGGTCTTCCCGATCTCGCGATCTCCTCCCGCCCAGTGTGGGAAGAATTGTGTAACAATGTGCCATGCGATTCGTGACCGCCGTGCTGCTCGCAGCCGTCTGCTTCGGCACGACGGGCACCGCGCAAGCGCTCGGGCCCGAGGCGAGCGCCGCCTCGGTCGGTGCGGCGCGAATCCTGATCGGCGGTGGCGCCCTCGGGCTCATCGCCCTGATCCCGATCTTCGCCGGTCGCCGGCGCGGTGCGGTCGGGACACCGCCCGTTCCGGCGGCCGGCGTCGGCACGCGGCATCCGCTGCCCTCATGGCTCGTCGTCGCGATCGGCGCGGCCGGAGTGCTCGCCTACCAGCCCGCGTTCTTCGCGGGCACGGCCGCGAACGGCGTCGCGGTCGGCACGGTCGTGGCACTCGGCTCGGCGCCGGTCATCACCGGCGGCCTCGACTGGGCACTGCGCCGCCGCTACCCCGGGCATCGCTGGGCCGTCGCGACCGCCATCGCAACGCTCGGCGTCGGCATCCTGGCGACGGCGACCGGTGGAGGCGGTGCCGCCGATGGAACCGTCGGAGCCGATCCGCTCGGCCTGATCGCCTCACTCGGCGCGGGTGCCTCGTACGCCGTCTACACGCTCGCCGCGAAGGCCCTGCTCGACCGCGGCTGGAGCGGATCGTCGAGCATGGGCGCGCTCTTCGGCACGGCAGCCGTCTTCAGCGTGCCGGTGCTGGCGACGACGGATGCCTCGTGGCTCGCGACCGGGCCCGGCCTCGCGATGGCCCTCTGGCTCGGCCTCGTCACGACGACCGTCGCCTACCTGCTCTTCGGATACGGGCTCGGCGGACTCACGCCCGCGACCGTCTCGACGCTGACCCTCGCCGAGCCGCTGACCGCCGGAATCCTCGGGGTCGCACTCCTCGGCGAGGCCCTCTCCGCCGGTGCGCTGATCGGGCTCCTCGTGCTCGCGGCCGGCATCGTCGTGCTCGCGACGGCGGGTGCCGGCCGGCGCCACCGGGTGGCCGGCGGCTGATCGCGCGTGTCGGCGGGCGGGCATAGCGTCACCCCATGGACGTCATCCTCATCCCGGGTTTCTGGCGAAGATCGCCGACGTGAGCTACCTCGACCTGCCCACGGGGCACTGGCCTCAGTTCACGAAGCCAGCCGCGCTCGGCCGGGCGATCGTCGAGGCACTCGAAGGCTGAGCTTCGGCCCCTCCGTCTCGGGCGTCGCGGTCCTACTGGTCCGCGCGCCGGGGCCGGCGGCACCGCTGCGCGGTGCCTCCCCCATCGGTTCTGCGTACCAGTGGTCGGCGCCTCGGTTGCAGGTGCACGAGAGCGCCACCGTCTCGTCGATCGTCACCGCACGGAAGAACTCGCGGTGGGGAGTCGGGGTCTCGCGTCGTCGGCCCATGGCTCGTGCTCCAATCTGCGCACGTCGCGGTGCGCTTAATGGAGAGACGGCAAGCCCGCCGGTTCATGACGCAGGTCGCGAGAATTCGTTCGCGAACTGCGTCGGTTCGGCGGTTCGTCAGAGGTCGGCGGGGCTGACGCTGAAGGTGTCGCAGGCCTGGGCGCCCTGCTCGTAGCCGATCGTGAACCAGTCGATCCGCTGCTCGCTCGTACCGTGCGTGAACGTGTGCGGGTTCACCTGGCCCTGCGTCGCCTGCTGGATGTGGTCGTCGCCGACCGACGCGGCGGCGTTCAGCGCGTCATTGCGCTGCGCCGCCGTGATCGGCTGCAGGAATGGCACGCCGCTGTCGTCGGGCACCGTCGAGGCGTTCGCCACCCAGGCGCCGGCGAAGCAGTCGGCCTGCAGCTCGACGCGCACGGCATTCGACGCCGGGCCGGTCTGCCCGTCTTGCGAGCGCTCGAGCACGCCCGCGAGGTTCTGCACGTGATGACCCCACTCGTGCGCGATGACGTACATCTCGGCGAGCGTGCCGCCGTTGGCGCCGAACCGGTTGCGCAGCTCGTCGTAGAAGGTCACGTCGATGTAGATCGTCTGGTCGGGCGGGCAGTAGAACGGCCCGGTCGCCGACGAGGCACTGCCGCACCCGGTCGTCGTCGCCTGGTCGAAGAGGATGAAGTCCTGCGGGGCGTTGTAGTTCACCCCGATGGCGGGTGCCTCCTCGACCCAGTACGTCTCGAGTGACGCCGAGGCGCCCTTCATGCGGCACTCGACGTTCTCGTTGGCGTCCTGCCCGGTGAGGCACTGGTCGAGCGAGGAGTCGCTCGCTTCGGGCTGGGCGCCGCCACCGACGATGCCCGAGAGATCGACACCGAGGAACTGCGAGATCAGGAAGATCGCGAGCACGCCGAGGCCTCCGCCGACGGCAATGCCGGTGTTGCGGCCGCGCTTGGAGGCCTTGCCCTTGCTGATGTCGGCGTCGGGATTGAACGTCATGATCAGACGCTACCGGCTGTCGGGGCGGTCGGCGCGGTCGCGGTGCCGGTCGTCTTCGTCGTCTTCATCGTCATCGGCCTCCTCGTCGTCATCGTCATCATCGTCGTCATCGTCGTCATCGTCGTCGTCATCGTCATCGTCGTCAGCATCATCGTCGTCATCGTCTGCGTCGTCGCGGTCATCGTCATCGGCTTCGTCGTCGTCGTCGACCTCCTCGTCGTCGTCTTCACCCTCATCGTCGTCGTGCTGCTCGTACACCACGGCGTCCCCGCCGTATCCGTCGCCGCCCGCGAAACGGTCGGTCGCGGTGATGAGCGCGTCGAGGATGCCCGGTTCGTCGAAGGCGTGCCCGGCGTCGTCGATGATCGTGAGCTCGGCCTCGGGCCACGCGCGGTGCAGGTCCCACGCGGTCATCGCGGGCGTGCACATGTCGTAGCGGCCCTGGATGATCACGGCCGGGATGTCACGGAGGCGCGAGGCATCCCGAATCAACTGCCCTTCGTCCCACCAGCCGCCGTGCCGGAAGTAGTGGTTCTCGATGCGCGCGAAGGCCGTGGCGTACTCGGGAGCCGTGTAGCGCGCGACGTTCGCGGCCTGCGGCAGCAGCGTGATCGTCGACGACTCCCACCGCGCCCACGCGACCGCGGCCGGCTCGTGCACCTCGGGGCTCGGGTCGGCGAGCAGCCGCGCGTAGGCCTCGATGAGGTGCGTGCGCTCGAGCACTGGGATCGGGGCGACGAAGTCCTCCCAGAGGTCGGGGAAGACCGCAGAGGCCCCGCCCTCGTAGAACCAGTCGAGTTCCTGCCGGCGCAGCGTGAAGATGCCGCGCAGCACGAGTTCGGTGACGCGCTCGGGATGGGTCTCTGCGTACGCGAGCGCGAGCGCGCTGCCCCACGAACCGCCGAAGACCTGCCAGGTGTCGATGCTGAGATGCCAGCGGAGCCGCTCCATGTCGGCGATCAGGTGCCACGTCGTGTTGGCGGCGAGGCTCGCCTCGGGCTCGCTCGCGTGCGGGATCGAGAGCCCGCAGCCGCGCTGGTCGAAGAGCACGATGCGGTACCGCTCGGGGTCGAAGAGGCGGCGGTGGTCGGGCGTCGTACCCGCACCCGGTCCCCCGTGCAGGAACACGACCGGCTTCCCCTGCCGATTGCCCGACACCTCCCAATAGATGTGCTGGCCGTCCCCCACGTCGAGCATGCCGGTCTCCAGCGGCTCGATCTCCGGATACATCTCTCTCATGGCGACACGGTACCGACCAGCGGATGCCGCGACCGGGTGCCGCGCCGGAACCCCATGGCGGCTCGCACCATGCCGACCAGCGGATGCCGCGACCGGGTGCCGCGCCGGAACCCCATGGCGGCTCGCGGTGAGCGGCCGTCGACCCGCCCGGCAGCCCGAGTACCTCTGACGGTTAGGCTCGAACCATGGCCACGAAGCAGCCGACCACCGTCACGCTCACGGGCGCGGGCGGTCAGATCGGGTACGCACTCCTGTTCCGCATCGCCTCGGGCGCCATGCTCGGCCCCGACACTCCGGTGCGGCTGAACCTGCTCGAGATCCCGCAGGGGGTTCGTGCCGCCGAGGGCGCCGCCCTCGAACTGCAGGACTCCGCCTTCCCGCTGCTCTCGCACGTCGAGGTCTACGACGACGCGCATGCGGCCTTCGCCGGTGCGAACGTCGCACTCCTCGTCGGTGCCCGCCCGCGCGCCGCGGGCATGGAGCGCGGCGACCTGCTCTCGGCGAACGGGGGCATCTTCGGCCCGCAGGGTGCCGCGATCAACGCCGGCGCCGCCGACGACATCCGCGTCGTGGTGGTCGGCAACCCCGCGAACACGAACGCGCTCATCGCGTCGGCCCACGCACCGGATGTCCCGGCCGATCGCTTCACCGCGCTCACGCGACTCGACCACAACCGGGCTCTCGGGCAGCTCGCGGCCACCGTCGACACGCCCGTCGGCGACATCCGCGGTGTGACCATCTGGGGCAATCACTCGGCGACGCAGTTCCCCGACGTGGCGCACGCCACGGCGGCCGGCGACTCCGTGCCCGCGCTCCTCGCCCATCGCCTCGGCGGCCCCGAGGGTGCTCGGCGGTGGCTCGTCGACGAGTTCATCCCGCGTGTGGCCAAGCGCGGCGCCGAGATCATCGAGGTGCGCGGCTCGTCGTCGGTCGGCTCGGCGGCGAGCGCGACGATCGATCACGTGCACGACTGGGTGCTCGGTGCCCGCGACGGCTGGACGAGCGCCGCCGTCGTCTCCGACGGCTCCTACGGCGTGCCCGAGGGGCTCGTCTCCTCGTTCCCGGTCGATTCCGTCGACGGCACTTGGCGCATCCGTCAGGGCCTCGAGGTCGACGATTTCGCGCGACGTCGCATCGAGGCATCCGTCGCCGAACTCGTCGAGGAGCGCGACGCGGTGCGCTCACTCGGACTGCTCTGACGGCGCTCGGCGCCGACGTAGGCTGAAGGAATGGCCGAGCAGACCCCCGCACGCAATGCCCGTCGCACCCAGCTGATCGTCGGCCTCATCGTGGGCATTCTCGTCGGCGTGGGCGTGAGCCTCTGGACGGGGTTCTGGTTGTGGCTGGCGGCCGGGGTCGTGGTCGGCATCGTCACGGGTCTGCTGATGAAGCCGCCCGCGGAGAAGAACTGACCAGCACTCAGGCGTGCCCCCCGGCTGACGCCGCCGTCGACGTGACATAGCGCTCGATGCCGTCGATCACGCGCGCGAGGCCGAAGGTGAACGCGCCGAGCGGATCGGCCGGGGCTTCGTAGGCCTCACCGGCCGCCTGGCCGACCCGACCCGAGATCGGGTAGCGCGACGGATCCATGATCTGCTCGAGCAGCGGGGCGTTCCGCTCCCACCATTCGACGTCGGACTCCGCACTCGATCGGTGCAGGCGCTCGGCGTCGAGGTAGGCCCGCGCCGGCCCGCCGACGAATCCGAGCAGCAGGGTGATGACGCGGTCCATGTCGACGTCGGAGAGCCCGAGTCCGTCGATCGCGCCGAGGCACCACTCCCAGCGGTCGGAGACGTGAGGGCCGAGCGGCGGGCGGCTCGTGTCGATCGAGAGCAACCACGGGTGCCGCAGGTACTCCTCCCACTGGAGGCGGGCGATCTCGGTGAGGCGATCGCGCAGGCTTCCGTCGAGCGCGGGAAGCACGACCTCACCGGCCACGTGGTCGACCATGAGGTCGATGAGCTCGGCTTTGCCGGGAACGTAGGTGTAGACCGACATCGGCTTCAGTCCGAGGCGATCGGCGATGCGTCGCATGGAGAGGGCGTCGATGCCCTCTTCGTCGGCGATCTGAATCGCCGCCTCGACGACCTCGTCGACGCTGGAACGCTGCTTCGGGCCCCGGGATCCGAGCGGCTCGCCGAGCCGCTCTCGCCAGAGCAGGCGGAGCGTTCGGTCGGGCTCGCCGCGCCCGGTGGATTCGGTCGACATGGCGCTAGCCTACATTCTTCGTATGGTGTACGGTTTGCAGGGAATAAATCCGTACAGCGTACGTTGAAGGATGCGATGATGCACATGAACCCACCCACGATCCCCGATTCCACCGCCCTCCGAGCGACCGGCCTCCGAAAGCGCTACGGCGGCGAGCACGCCCTCGACGGGTTCGACCTCGAGGTCGGCCGCGGGCACGTGCACGGCCTCCTCGGACCGAACGGCGCCGGCAAGACCACTGCCGTGCGCTGCCTCACAACGCTGACCGATCTCGACGAGGGCAGCGCAGAGATCGACGGCATCGACGTGCGACGCCACCCCTCCCGGGTGCGCGAGCGCATCGGGCTCGTCGGCCAGTTCCACGCCGTCGACGAGGCGTTGACGGCGCACCAGAACCTCGTGCTGTTCGCCCGGCTCAGCGGGGTGTCGAAGGCCCGCGCGAAGCGCCGCGCCGACGAACTGCTCGACTCCTTCGAACTGACGGATGCCGCGTCGCGTGCGGTCTCTGGATTCTCCGGCGGCATGCGGCGGCGCCTCGACATCGCGGCGAGCCTCGTGCTGACCCCGGCGATCCTCTTCCTCGACGAACCGACCACCGGGCTCGACCCTCGTGGGCGCGCCACCGTCTGGCAGGCCGTCCGCGAGATCGCGGCAGGCGGCACGACCGTGCTGTTGACCACGCAGTACCTCGACGAGGCCGACCAGCTCGCCGATCGCGTCTCGGTGATGGACCACGGGAAGGTCGTCGCCGAGGGAACGCCCGAGGAGCTGAAACGCCGGCTCGGCGGCGACCGGGTGGCAGTGGTGATCGCCGAGGCCGCACGGCTCGATGAGGCTGCAGAACTCATCGGGCGGTCGGTCGGCGCACCGGCGGCCGTCGACCCGGACACTCGCACCGTCACCGTCGAGGTGGTCGATGGGCAGAAGGCGCTCGCACCGGTCGTGCGTGCGCTCGACGCCGCCGCCCTCACCGTCGACGACCTCGCCCTTCGCCGGCCGACGCTCGACGAGGTGTTCCTGCACCTCACCGGGCCGGGCGCGACGACCACCGTGCCCGCCGCGGTGCCGGCCGCCACCGCACGCACCCACGACACCGAGGAGGCACGATGACCGCCACCACCCCGTCCATCGCCATCGGCGACGGATCCGCCGTTCGCGACCGCCGGTCGAACGCCGCCCGCGAGGGCTGGTTGATCGCCGGCCGCGACATGCTGCATTGGATCCGAGAGCCGTGGGGCATCGTCTTCGGGCTCGCCTTCAACATCATGCTGATCCTGATGTTCGGATTCCTCTTCGGCGGCGCGATCGAACTGCCCGGCGGCGGCGACTACATCGCGTTCCTGTTGCCGGGAATGTTCGCCCTCACGATGCTCTTCGGACTCGAGTCGACCATGACCGCGATGGCGGAAGACGCGAAGCGCGGCATCACCGACCGATTCCGATCACTGCCGATCACGAGCGCCTCGGTGGCGCTCGGCCGCGCGATCGCCGATCTGACGTCGTCGGCTCTGAGCCTTGCAGTGCTCATGCTCGGTGGTCTCCTCATCGGCTGGCGTCCGACCACGGGGCCCGCCGAGATCGCCCTCGGCATCGTGCTGCTGCTCTGGCTCCGCTTCGCACTGCTGTGGCTCGGCATCTTCCTCGGGCTGCGGTTCAGGAGCGCCGGTGCGACGACCGCGGTGCAGGTGCTGGTGTGGCCGATCGGATTCCTCTCGACCGTCTTCGTCTCGGCCGAGACGATGCCCGGCTGGCTCGGTACGATCGCCGAGTGGAACCCGGTCTCGGCGACCGCCACCGCGACCCGCGAGCTGTTCGGCAACCCGACCGGCACGACGAGCGGATGGCTCGCCGAGAACGCCGTGCTCGCGGCATCCGTCTGGCCGCTCGTGATCACCGCCGTGTTCCTTCCGCTCGCCGCGGTCGCCTACCGACGACTCAGGCGCTGACGGCGCGAAGGCCGGGCTCCCGTGGGAGCCCGGCCTTCACCGCGAATCGGCGCTACTTCTTCTTCGACTTCTCGGGCGCGGGCAGCGTGCCGGCGGCGCGCTGTGCGGCGTAGTACTCGCGCGCCTCGTCCTGCCGCTCCTGCTCGGCGCCCGACGCGATCTTCGCGCGCAGGTGCTCGGGGCCGTACCCGAATGCGTCCACCAGGTCTTGCGCATGCGGACGCAGACGCTCGAGGAGCCGGTCGATGTAGGCGGTGACGGCCTGTGCGCGCTTCGGCGAGAGCCGGCCGTTGATGAGGTACCAGGCGAGGTGCTTCTCGACGAGGCCCAGACCGAAGAGGTCGCGCACCCACGTGAGCACCTGCTTCGTGCCCGGGTCGGTCGTCTTCGCGAGCGCGCGGGTGAACGCCTCCCACTGCAGCAGCTCGCCGTGCGCCCGCGCCGCCTCGATGAGCTCGTTCTGGTTGCGGTTGAACGCCGCGGCCGCGTCGGCCTTCGGGAGCTTGCGTGCATCGCGGAGGCGGCCGGCGATCTCGGAAATCATGGCCTCGACCCGGTCGGTCAGAAGCTCGCGCTGCGTCTGCTCGTCGCGGAGCTCGGAGACCGAGCGCGCCGTCGAACCGAAGTCGGCGATGGTCTGCGCGAGGCTGCGGAGGCCAGTGCCGTGATAGGCGCGATCGGCGGTCTGCGCGACGACGTAACGCGCCATCGCACCGGCATCCGCCTTCGCGAACTGCTTCGAGAAGTCCGTGAGCAGGCGCTTGGCGACGAGCTGCAGGAGCACGTTGTTGTCGCCTTCGAACGTCACGTAGACGTCGAGGTCCTGACGGAGCCCCACCATGCGGTTCTCGGCGAGGAAGCCGGAGCCGCCGGCGGCCTCGCGGGCCTCCTGCAGCGTCTCGAGTGCGTGCCACGTCGACAGCGGCTTCAGCGCTGCGGCGATGGTCTCGAGGTCCTGGCGGTCGTCGTCGGTGTCGGCGGCGCCCGAGAACACGGCGTCGAACTTCACGAGGAACTCGTCGTGCGCGAAGATCTGCGCGTAGGTCGTCGCGAGCTTCGGCAGCAGGCGGCGCTGGTGACGCTGGTAGTCGAGCAGCACCTCTTCGTCGGTGTCGCTCGCCGCATTGAACTGGCGACGCTGGTTGCCGTAGGTGATCGCGATCGTCAGCGCCATGGCCGCGGCCGTCGTCGCCGCGCCGTCGAGCGAGACCCGACCCTGCACGAGCGTGCCGAGCATCGTGAAGAAGCGGCGACCGGGGCTCGCGATGGGGCTCGAGTACGTGCCGTCTTCGGCGACCGAGCCGTAGCGGTTCAGCAGGTTCTCGCGCGGCACGCGCACGTTCGTGAAGTGCAGGCGCCCGTTGTCGATGCCGTTGAGGCCGCCCTTGAGCCCGTCGTCCTCACCGCCGATGCCCTTGAGGAAGCCGCCCTTCGTGTTGCGGATCGGCACGTAGAAGGCGTGCACGCCGTGGTTGACGCCCTTCGTGATGAGCTGCGCGAAGACCACGGCGGCGGTGCCGTGCACGGCGGCGTTGCCGAGGTAGTCCTTCCACGCGCCGCGGAACGGCGTGTTGATCACGAACTGCTGGTTCGCCTCGTCGTACGTCGCGGTCGTGCCGATGGCCGCGACATCCGAGCCGTGACCGGTCTCGGTCATCGCGAACGCGCCGGGCACCTTCAGCGACATGATGTCGGGCAGGAACGTCTCGTGGTGGAACTCGGTGCCGAGGTGCAGCACGGCAGCGCCGAAGAGACCCCACTGCACGCCCGCCTTGATCTGCAGGCTGGGGTCGGCGATCACGAGTTCTTCGAACTGGGCGATGTTGCCGCCGTGGTCGTCGAACCCGCCGAGCGACGTCGGGAAGGCGCGGTGCACGGCCTTCTGGTCGACGAGGATCTTCAACTGCCCGAGCACGCGCTCGCGGTGCTCGGCCATCGGCTGGCCCTCGATGCGCTGCAGGTCGGGGTGCGCGGCTCGCTCACGGGCGTCGAGTCGCAGGTCGGCCCAGGTGCCGAGCAGCTGCCGGCCGAGGGTCGCCACATCGATCGAGGGCTGGGCGGGCGATGCGGGCTGCGGGGCGGATGCCGCGGTGCGCGCGGACTTCGGCGGAGCCGTGTCGGCCGGGCGCTCGGGGGCGGTCCGCTCGGGGGCGGTCTTCTGCTGCTTCGAAGCGGTGCGGGGTGCCGTGTCAACCATCGTCGGTGTCTCGTCCTTCGTGTGCGATCTGGGCTTGCCTCCACGGTAGGTCGAGGGTGGTCGACGGGGAAACCCTGCGTCCGTGCCCTACAAACGGGCGCTGCGGCGTGTCGAGCACCACTGTGAAGACCCTACAAACCCCGCCGTCGGCATCCATGGGATACCGACAATGGCCTCAGCTGCGGAAGGACCTCAGTTGCGGAAGAAGGCGTTCGCCCGACCCGACCAGAGGATCGCCAGCACGATCACGGAGATAACCACGCTGAAGTACTCGCCGATCGCTCCCGCCGGGTAGGCGATCGCGAGGAAGATCGAGCTCGCGATCGAGAGCACCTGCAGGATCGTGATGAACAGGCGGGCGCCGGAGCTGCCGCGCAGCAGGGCACCCGCCACTGCGATGACCACGACGCCGATGAGAATCGAGATGATGGCCGAGGCGATGAGCTGACTCGCGCCGCCGAACTGCTCGACGGTCGCCGCGACGCTCGTCTGGAAGAGCAGGATCGTGCCGCCGATGACGTCGAGCGCGCCCGAGATCCACGTGAGCACCGCGATGAACGTGACGCCGCCAGGGCGGCCGACCGGGTTCACTCAGGCCTCCGGCTGCCGGCTGCCGAAGAACACGCTCGACTTGTGCCCCCAGAGCAGGAACAGCACGACGAGCGAGACGGCGATGCCGAGCCACTCGCCCACGGCTCCGCCGAGGTAGGCGAACGCGAGGAACAGGGAGCCGATGATCGAGAACACCTCGACGACCGTGATGATCATGCGCGACACCCAGCTGCCGGTGAGGAGCCCCGCGGCCACCGCCACGACGATGAGGCCGAGCACGATCGAGCCGATCGCGGCGGCGTAGAGCGGGCCGGTGCCGCCGAGCCCGTCGACGACGGATTCGACGCCCGCCTGGAAGAGCAGGATGGTGCCCGACACGATGTCGAGCGCTCCCGCGATCCACGCGAGGATCGCGACGATGGTGACGCCCATCGGCCGAGCTGCCTGATCGGTCATGCCGAACCCCCTTTGCCCCGTGCACCGTCGACGCGGCGCCCCTGCGCTGATGCTAGTGCCGTCGGGGCACGCGTGTCTCGATTTCGACCGGGTCGGGCACAGAATCGCTCGATCGCCCGGCCATCCGGAACGCTCGGCGGTAGCGCGCCGGCACGGCCGCATCCCTCGATGCGGCCGTGCCGGCGGGTGCACCTCGGCGTGCGCGACGGCGTGGGCGCCGGCTACGCGCTCCGCTGATAGACGCGGAACGCGCGCGTCGCCGCCCAGGCGAGCACCGAGGTGAACACAGCGAGCAGACCGAGGTGGCCCCACACGCTCGCCCAGTCGGGGCTCGCGTCGAGCGCCTCACGGCCGGCCACGACGGCCCACTCGAACGGGTTGAACCGCGCGACGCCGGCGACCCAGTCGGCCGACAGGCTCGTGTCCATGAGGGCCGAGCTCAGGAACATGAGCGGAATCGTGATGAGCTGCGAAATGCCGATCAGCACGTTCTGGTTGCGCGCGAGCAGGGCCGCTGCGTTCGACAGTGCCGAGAACGACGCCGTCAGCAGCATCGCCGCGAGCAGCAGGATCAGGATGCCGCCGAGTCCACCGTCGAACCGTGCGCCTCCGAGCCAGGCGACACCGAGCACGATGAGCGACTGCACGAACGTCAGCAGCGCCTGGTAGACGAGCGTCGCCGTCATCATCGCGCCGCGACTCGTCGGCGAGGTGAGAAAGCGGTCCATGACGCCGCGGTCCATGTCCTGGATGTAGCTCGTGCCCGCCCAGGCGCTGCCGAACAGCGCCATCATCGTGACGATTCCCGGAGTGAGGAACTCGAGGTAGTTGTCGCCCCCGGTGAAGCCCGGGATCTCGACGACCGAGGTGAAGAGCTGGCCGAACAGCAGCAGCCAGATGAGCGGCTGCACGACGTTCATGACGATGAACGCCGGAATGCGCACCACCGCGCGCAACTGCCGGAGCGTCAGGTAGGCGGTGTGCCGGAAGAAGCTCGGCCGCATGTACTCGGTCCGCGTCGCGACGGGGACCTGGTTCGTGAGCGTGGTCATGATGCGACCTCCTCGAGATCGGCGCGGACATCGGCGGAGGAACCGGCGTGCACGGCGGCGAAGGAATGCCCGGTGTGGGCCAGGTAGACATCGTCGAGGCTCGGCCGCGACACCGTCGCCGATGCCACGGTGACGCCCTCGGCGTCGAGCGCCGTCAACACGAGCGGCAGCGCGGCGCCGCCGTCGTCGACGCGGGCGCGCACGGCACGCCCCTCGGCTGCGACCTCGCGGAAGCCGCCGAGACGGCTCAGCATTTCGAGCACCCGCGAGACGACGGATGCCTCGTGCAGCTCGATCACCACGGCATCGCCGCGCAGCTCGCTCTTCAACTGCTCAGGCGTGCCCTCGGTCACGACGCGGCCCGCATCGACGATCGCCAGCCGGCTCGCGAGCCGATCGGCCTCCTCGAGGTAGTGGGTGGTCAGCAGCACGGTCATGCGCTCTTCGCGAGACATCCGCTCGATCTCGGCCCACATCTCGGCTCGCGCCTCGGGGTCGAGCCCGGTCGTCGGCTCGTCGAGGAACAGCACCTGCGGGCGATGCATGAGGCCGATCGCGACGTCGAGCTTGCGTGCCATGCCGCCGGAGTAGGTCTTCACCTGGCGCCGGGCCGCGCCGGTGAGCGCGAACCGCTCGAGCAACTCGCCCGCTCGGCTTCGCGCGGCACGGGTCGACATGCCGTGCAGCTGGCCGGCAAGCACGAGATTCTCGACCCCCGTGTCCATGGGGTCGGAGACCTGCTTCTGTGCCACGAATCCGATCGCGCTTCGTGCGCGGCCGGGGTGGCGCGTCACGTCGATGCCGGCGACGGTCGCGATGCCGGAGTCGGCGCGAGAGAGGGTCGAGAGGATCTTGACGGTGGTCGACTTGCCGGCGCCGTTCGGCCCCAGCAGGCCGAAGACCGTGCCCTCCTCGGCCTGGAACGTGAGCCCGTCGAGGGCTCGGAGCGCGGGCTTGCCGCGCCCCTGCGAATAGGTCTTGACGAGATCGGCGGCCACGAGGGCCATCCCGTCGGGTGATGCAGCCATGAGGCTCTCCTTCGGTGGGGAGCCGTTCGGTCGTGAGGGCGCGCCGATAGAATGACGGTACGCACTGGGATGGATTCGATTCACGTTGAACGACTCGGTTGCGAGATGGCTCGGGTGTTGCCGCATCCGGGCCATCGATCTGTGTTCTGTTCTTGCTGCTGGTCAGTGCTGCTGCTGGTCTGCGGCTCCTTCCGCCAGGTAGTGCGCGAGCTTCGCCTCGAGCTCCTCGGCGCTCGCGCCGGACTCGATCAGCTCGTGCATGGCCCGCCACGCGTCGAGCCCGCCGAGCTCGCCCGCCTCGAGGCGCTCGAGCATGCCCGCGACGAACTCGCGCTCGGCACGGGTCATGGCGACGCGGTAGTGGAACTCGACGAGGAACAGCTCGGGCAGGCCGAGCTCGTCGGACTGCTCGGCGAGCTGCGCCCGCGAGGCGAGCTCGGCATCGAGCCGCTCGAGGCGCTCGCGCAGGAGCGCGATGGTCTCGTCGGGCGCGAGGAGCGCGATGAGCGAGAGGCCCGACTCGAAGGCCGGGTACTCCTTGACCGGCACCGCGATCAGCTCCCGCATCCAGTCGTGCGCCTCGGCTCGGCCTGCGTCGGTGATGGCGTACACGATGCGCTCGGGTCGATTGCCCTCGCGCTCGACGCGCGCCTCTTCGATGTGGCCGTGCTTCTCGAGCGACTTGATGATCGCGTAGAGCGAGCCGAAGTTCAGCTTGATGCTGTCTTCTTTACCGCGCTCGCGCAGGGTCGTGGTGATCTCGTAGGGGTACATCGGGCGCTCCCACAGGCTCGCCAGCACTGCGAGCGCGAGCGGGTTGGTCACCGGTCGACGCGACATACTCACCTCCAAATACTTTGTTCAGAGTATATCGCGAGTGAGGGTTCGTCAAGGGCTGCGGATGCCGCGGCACCACGCCTCCTCGTCGCGGAAGCGAGGAACGCCGGGGGGGTGCCGACAACCCGCGGGCACGTGGGCGCGGCGCGCGCGGGCACTCGGGCACGCGCCTCGTCGCAGAGGCGTGGGCCGGCTCGCCAGACCCGGGCGGGCGCCGGCTCAGGCCGAGGCCACGACCGAGAGCAGCGCCTCGCCGTAGGCCTCGCGCTTCTTGGCGCCGATGCCCGTGATGCCGTCGAGGTCGGCGAGGCTCGCGGGCTTCGCGACCGCGACGGCGCGCAGGGTCGCGTCGCCGAAGACGATGTACGCCGGCACGCCCTGCTCTTTCGCCTCGCCCGCGCGCCAGGCGCGGAGCTGCTCGAAGAGCTCGACCTGCGCCGGTTCGAGGTCGGCGGCTGCCGTCGCGGCCTTGGGGCCGCGCGAGCGCGTCGCCCGCTCGGGTTCGGTGCGGAGCTTCACGACCCGCTTGCCCGAGAGCACGTCGGCCGCGGCATCCGTCACCGTCAGGGTGCCGTACTCGCCGTGCGTCGCGAGCAGGCCCTGGGCGAGCAGTTGCCGCACGACCCCGCGCCACTGCTGGTCGCTGAGGTCTTGGCCGATGCTCCAGGTGGCGAGCGCGTCGTGTCCGTACTGGCGCACGCGCGGCGTCTCTTTGCCGCGCAGGATGTCGACGAGGTGACCAGCGCCGAACTTCTGCCGGCGCTCGCGCTGCAGGCGCACGATCGTCGACATGAGCTTCTGCGCGGGCACGGTGCCGTCCCACGAAGCGGGCGGCTCGAGGCAGGTGTCGCAGTTGCCGCACGGCTCGCTCGGCTGACCGAAGTAGCCGAGCAGGTTCTGGCGGCGACACTGCACGGTCTCGCAGAGGGCGAGCATCGCGTCGAGGTGCTGCGCGAGACGACGACGGTGGGCGAGGTCGCCCGGGCTCTCATCGATCATGCGGCGCTGCTGCACGACGTCTTGCAGTCCGTAGGCGAGCCACGCGGTGGCGGGGGCGCCGTCGCGGCCGGCACGACCCGTCTCCTGGTAGTAGCCCTCGACCGACTTCGGCAGGTCGACGTGGGCGACGAATCGCACGTCGGGCTTGTCGATGCCCATGCCGAACGCGATCGTCGCGACGACGACGACGCCCTCTTCGCGAAGGAAGCGCTCCTGCGTGCGACGCCGCACCGCAGCGTCGAGTCCGGCGTGGTACGGCATCGCGTTGACGCCGTGCTCGGCGAGGTAGGCGGCGATCTTCTCGGTGCTCGCCCGCGAGAGCGCGTAGACGATGCCTGCGACGGGGTTGCCGGCGGCGTCGCGCCCCTCGCTGCGGATGAACTCGAGCAGCTGCTTGCGCACCTCGAGCTTGGACTCGATGCGGTACTGGATGTTCGGCCGGTCGAAGCTCGAGACGAAGTGCTCGGCGCCCCCGAGGCTCAGCCGCTCGGTGATCTCGCGGTGGGTCGCCTCGGTCGCCGTCGCGGTGAGGGCGATGCGGGGCACGTCGGGCCAGCGGTCGGCGAGCTCGGAGAGGGCCAGGTAGTCGGGCCGGAAGTCGTGCCCCCACTGCGCGACACAGTGGGCCTCGTCGATCGCGAAGAGGGCGATCGACCCCTGCTCGAGGAAGCGCTTGGTCGCCTCGTTCCCGAGCCGCTCGGGAGCGACGTAGAGCAGGTCGAGCTCACCGGCGAGGTAGGCCCGCTCGACTTCGGCCCGCTCGTGCGACTGCTGGCTCGAGTTGAGGTAGGCGGCGCGCACGCCGTTGCGTACGAGCGCGTCGACCTGGTCGTGCATGAGCGCGATGAGCGGCGAGACCACGATGCCCGTACCCTCGCGGAGGAGCGACGGGATCTGGTAGCAGAGGCTCTTGCCGCCGCCGGTCGGCATGAGCACGACGGCGTCACCGCCGCCCGCGACCTGGGCGATGATCTCGGCCTGTTCGCCGCGGAAGCTGTCGTAGCCGAAGACGGTGTGGAGGGCCTCGGCGGCCGAGGCGAACCGTGCTGGCGCAGCAGCGCGATGACCCGCCGCGACGGTCGCCGCCGAGCGGCCCGTCACCGAGCCGGGCGCACCCGGCGAGCGCTGCTGGGCCGTCGTTCGCGAGCCGCCGAACGGGGCGTCGTCGACCGGCGGCACCCACTCGTCGTCGGGCGGCGGGGCGAGCTCGTCGGGGTCCCACGGGACCTCGTCGGTCCAGGCGGGTTCCGCGTTCCAGCTCATCCGTCGAGTCTAACGAGCGCCGCCGACGGCACCTGCCGCGGAGCCCGCAGGCGCCGTTGCGGGCTCGCGCCCCGACTGTCGAGGAGGAGTGGGCTCAGCTCAGTAACCGAGGCGCGAGCGAAGCACCGTGAGCGCGTGCGACGTCTCGACCGCGAGGTCGGGCGCGAGCGCCGAGACCGACTGCGCGAGCACGTCGGCGACGAGGATCGAGGTCAGCACCTCGGCGGTCAAGCCGGTCGGCGTGTGCGGTGCGGTGAGTGTGACCGCCACCCTCGGTGCGAGCCGCTCGCGGAGTTCGTCGGTGACGAGCACGGTGTGCGCGCCGACCTCGCGCGCCCGCCCCACGATCGCCTCGATCTCGGAGTTGACCCGCCCCGGCGCGAAGAGCACCACGACATCGCCACTCCGAAGCGGCAGCAGTGCATCTGCCAGCCGGAACCCGTCGGCGTCGAGGTGGCGGGCCGACCGGCCGGCTCGGCCGAGCCGAAGGCAGAGGTGAGCCGCCGCGACGGCCGAGGCGCCGACACCATAGGCGTACACCTGACCGGCTCGGGCGATGAGCGAGGCGGCGGCGGTGACGTCGTCGACCGAGAGCGCCTGCCGAGCGAGTTCGACCTGGTCGCGCGCCTCGTCCCAGACGCTCGCGGCGATGCGCCCGGTGTCCTCACCGGCATGGTCGAGCCGCTGCCGCACTCTTTCCTCGGGCGAGACCGACTCGGTGAACGGCGCGGCCACCTGGCGCTTGAGGTCGGCGAGTCCCGCGTACTCGAGCTTCTGCAGGGTGCGGATGACGGTGGCATTGCTCGTGCCCGTCTCGGCACCGAGCTCGGCGGCCGTGGCGAACAGCAGCCGCTCGGCCGGGCTGCCGGCGAGGAGCCCGCCGACGGCCTGCTCGGCTCTGGACAGCCCGCTCCACGCGCCGCGCACCCGCGTGCGCAGCTCGATCACACCGGGATTGCGCGTATCGGTTGTTACAGATTGCAGGTCGTGTGTATCATTCATTCCACGAGCATCCTATCTCGTAACGATCATTCCAACGAAGACGCCGGTGATCCACATGCTAACCGGCGCAGAGAGAACGTCGCCGGACATGAGCACCACCATCCGCACGATCGAGATCAGCGGCGCCCCGTTCGAGCGCGGCGTGCAGTACGGCGAGGCCGCCGCCGACCTGATCTCGTCGGCCATCGAGTACTACGAGGCGGCCTTCGGCCAGCAGGCCGGACTCACCTGGGCCGAGGTGCGCGACCAGGCCGCGAGCTGGCTCCCCGCCTGCCGCGATGCGGCACCCGACATCGTGCGCGAACTCGAGGGCGTCGCCGCCGGCAGCGGGCGCGACCTGCTCGATCTGATGGCACTGAACCTCCGCGGCGAGATCATCTACGACCAGGGCTCGAACCGGCCCCGGCAGCAGGTCGACCCCGAGGAGGAGCGTGACTCGAGCGACGGCTGCACGAGCTTCTCGCTCACCGGCACGGCGGCCGGCGACGGTCACACCTATGCCGGCCAGAACTGGGACTGGCGCGCCGGCACCCAACACACCGTCGTCGTCGTACGGATCGTGCAGGACCCGTTGCCGACGCTCATCATGCAGCTCGAAGCCGGCCAGATCGGCCGCCACGGCGTGAACTCCGCCGGTATCGCGCTGAACGCCAATGGACTCGGCGGCCGCTTCGGCGCTTCGGTCGGCCTCCCCCAGACCTTCATCCGGCGCATGACGCTGAACCAGAGCGAACTGCCCGACGCGATCAACACGCTCGTGCGCACGAACGCCCACATCTCGAGCAACGCGCTGCTCACCGACCGCTCGGGCTTCTCGATCGACCTCGAGATCACGCCCGACGGCATCGACTGGCTCTACCCCGACGATGGCCAGCTCGTGCACGGCAATCACTACCAGGCATCCGTGCCCCCGCAGCTCGCCGGCCACTACCGCCCGGTCTCGGCCGACTCGCTCTTCCGCGTGCCGCAGGCACGATCGGGCCTCGCGCGCGTGCGCAACACCGACGGCCGCGACGAGACCCTCGCCGGCATCCGCGCGGCGATGAGCGACCACCTCGGCTACCCCGAATCCGTCTGCACCCACCCCGACGAACGACGTCCGGCGGTGCGGCAGTGGTCGACGCTCCTCTCCAGTTGCGTGGACCTCACGACCGGCGACTACTTCGTCACGAACGGAACGCCGTGCGACCACCCCTATGAGATCCTGCCCTGGAACGCCTTCGACGGACCGGGCTCCCGCTTCACCACCCCCACCCTGCCAATGGAGGCACACCGATGAACATCAGCCACCGACCCAGACGAACCGCCTGGTTCGCGATCGCCGCGGGCGCGGCCATCGCCCTCACCGGATGCACCGCCGACGGCGGTGACGCGCCGACCGCCCCGGTCGCCGACATCCCGTTCGGGGCGACGACCCCCGCGGCATCCGGGCCCGTCGACTCGGTCACCTGGATGCTCCCGGCCGAGCCCGCGACCTTCGACTTCGACATCGACAGCGGCGCCGCCGAGAACACCGTGTTCGCGAACGTCTGCGAGCGACTGATGGCCGTGCAGCCCGACCTGACCACGGTGCCGCACCTCGCCGAAAGCGCCGAGTGGGTCGACGACACGCACGTCGTGTTCACGATCCGCCCCGATGCGACGTTCCACGACGGCAGCCCCGTCACCGCCGACGACGTGCTGTGGAGCATGCAGCGCCACGCGGCAGAGGGCGCCGACGAGTCCGACGAGTACGCGAACGTCACCGCGATGGAGAAGACCGGAGCGAACGAGATCACCGTCACGCTCGCGCAGCGCGACGCCATCTTCATCCAGGCCATGGCCGGCAACGGCGGCATGGTGCTGAACCCGCGCGTCGTCGAGGCGCAGGGTGAGAGCTTCGGCGCCCCGGGAACGCCCGACGCCTGCTCCGGGCCCTACACGCTCGGCGAGTGGAAGCCCGGCACGAGCCTCACGATCGAGAAGGCCGAGAACTACTGGGACGACTCGCGCGAGGTGCTCGCCTCCGAGGTCGTGTTCCGCTGGGCCGACCAGTCGGCCGTCGTGAACGCGCTGACGGCGGGCGAGGCCGACGGCTCGTACCTCGACTCCCCCGCCTCGGCGATCCCCCTGCAGTCCGTCGACTCCGTCGCGCTCGCTCAGGGACCGTCGACCAACGCGTGGGTGCTGCTCGCGACCGAGCGCGGCGCGCTCGCCGATGAGCGCATCCGCCAGGCCCTCTCGCTCGCCCTCGACCGCGCCGGCATTGCCAAGGCCGCGTTCGGCGACCTCGCCGAGCCGTCGAAGACGCCGATCGGCTCCGGCGCCTGGGGCTACGAGCACGACGCGTTCGAGGCGGCCTACGAGGCGCTCGAGGGCGCACCCGCGAGCCCGAGCGCGAGCGACCTCGAGGCGGCGAAGAAGCTCGTCGCCGAGGCCGGCGCACCCGACGAGCCCATCGTGATCGCGAGCGACGGCGGTTCCGTGCGCAACGTCGTCTCGAATGCGCTCGTCGCCGCGGCCAAGAGCATCGGCCTCGAGGCCGAGATCGCCACGATCCCGTCGGCCCAATACGGCGACTTCTACTCGGATGCCGATCTGCGCGGCCAGGCCGACCTGTTCTCCGACGAGTACTACATCTCGAAGAACGACCCCGTCGGCTTCTACAAGAACGGTGCATCCACCGCTTCGGTGAACTTCGTCGGCTTCGACGACCCCGAGTACGACGAGCTCGTCACCCAGGCCTTCGCGGCGACGGATGACGCGGAGCGCGCCGAGCTCGCGATCGAGCTGCAGCGCCGCTGGGTCGAGGCGACGCCGTGGGTGCCCGTCACGCAGAGCCCGTCGACGGTCGCCTACTCGTCGACCCTCACGGGTCTGCCGTCATCGGCCGCGTACCTCTACTACCCCTGGGCCGCCGACCTCGGCTCCGCGCAGGGCTGAACATGACGACGGCGCTCAGGCGGCTCGCGGGCATGGCCGTGACGTTGGTGGTGGCATCCTTCATCATCTTCGCGGCCATGTACGCGGCGCCCGGCGACCCGGTGACCTTCCTCATCGGCAATCCGGAGAACCTCACGCCCGAGCGCATCGCCGCCGTGCGGGCCGAGTACCACCTCGACGAACCCCTGTTCGTGCAGTACTGGCTCTGGCTGAGCGGCGCCGTCACGGGTGATCTCGGCACCTCGTTCCAGTACCACCAGCCCGTCGCGGCGATCATGTCGAGCCGGCTGCCCGCCACCCTGTCGCTCGTCGCCTACGCCGCCGTGCTGTTCACCGTCGCCGGTGTCGGCCTCGGCGTGTGGGCGGCGGTGCGACGGGGCCGGGTCGCCGACTCGGCGGTCGTCGGGGTGACGACCCTCGCGGCGTCCGTGCCCTCGTTCGTGGTGGGCATCGTGCTCGTCTCGTTCTTCTCGGTGCAGCTCGGCTGGTTCCCGGTGACGGGCGCCGGTGAGGGCTTCGCCGATCGGATGCATCACCTCACGCTGCCCGCGATCGCCCTCTCGGTCGGGGCGCTCGCGATCGTCAGCCGGGTGACCCGGCAGACGATGGTCGAGCAGTTCGACTCGGAGCACGTCGAGGCGGCGCGGAGCACGGGCCTCGCCGAGCGCCTCGTGGTGCTTCGCCACGTGCTGCGCAACGCGTGGGGGCCGATCATCACGATGATCGCCCTCGTCATCGCGAGCATGCTCGCGGGCACGGTCGTCGTCGAGAGCGTCTTCGGCATCAGCGGCATCGGCTCGCTGCTCGTCGACGCGATCAACACGCACGACTTCCCGATCGTGCAGGCGGTGCTGCTCTACATGGTCGTCGCCTACATGATCGTGACGACGCTCGTCGACCTCCTCCTGCCACTGCTCGACCCACGCATCGGAAGCCGGGTGAAGACCTCATGACCACGACCACGGCAGACGCCCTGCTGACCCGCACCGGCCTCGCCGGGCGACGGCGCGACCCGTTGTTCTGGATCTCGACCGGGTTCCTCGGCCTCGTGGTGCTCGTGGCCGCGTTCGCCCCGTTCATCGCGCCCTACGACCCCGAGGCCATCGACTTCGCGGCGATCTGGGCGCCGCCGAGCCTGGCGCATCCGCTCGGCACCGACCAACTCGGCCGCGACCTCCTGTCGCGACTGCTGCTCGGCACGCGTGAGAGCCTCATCGGCCCGTTCCTGCTGCTCGTCGGCGCCACGGTGCTCGGCGTCGCGATCGGCATCGTCGCCGCGTGGAACGGCGGCTGGATCGACGTGCTGCTCGCACGTATCACCGACGTCATGTTCGCCTTTCCCGGCCTGCTCTTCGTCGTGCTCGTCATCGCCGTCTTCGGCGAAGGACCGGCGACGGCGGTCGTGGCGCTCGCCCTGGCCTACGCCCCGGTGATCGCGAAGTTCACGCGGAGCATCGCGCTCTCCGAGCTCGCCCGGCCCTACGTCGACGCGTATCGCGTGCAAGGCGTCGGCGGCGGGGTGATCGCGGCACGGTACGTGGTGCCGAACATGGCTCCGGCCCTCCTCGGCTACCTCGTCGTGCTCTTCGGCGAAGGCCTCATGGGCCTCGCCACGCTCAGCTACCTCGGCTTCGGCGCCCAGCCGCCGAGCTCGGAATGGGGTCTGATGGTGCAGGAAGGACAGGACGGCATCGTGCTCGGCCACTTCGGCCCGACGCTCGTGCCCGGTCTCGCCATCTCGGCCGTGGTCGTCGCCGTCAACATCGTTGGCGTACGACTCTCGGAGCGGATGGGGGCTCGCGCATGACCGCGCCACTGCTCGACATCGTCGATCTCTCGCTCCACTACGGCGACACTCGAATCCTCGACCGGGTGAACCTGCGAGTCAGCGCCGGTGAGACCGTCGGCCTGGTCGGCGAGTCGGGCTCCGGCAAGTCAAGCACGGTTCGAGCGGCGTTGCGCCTGCTGCCGCCGAACGCACGGCTCGAGGGCACGGTGCGCATCGGTGGGCGCGAGGTGCTCGCAGCCGATGCCCGTGAGTTGCGCGGCATCCGCTCGACCGAGGTCGGATTCATCCAGCAGGACCCGCGGGGTGCTCTGAACCCGGTGCGACGCATCGGCGACTCGCTGACGGAACGGCTCGTGCTCGTGCACGGCGTCGGCCGGGCCGAGGCGAAGCGCCGGGGGCTCGAGCTGCTCGAGGCGGTCGGCATCTCGCGCCCCGAACTCCGGTTCCGCCAGTACCCGCACGAGCTGTCGGGCGGCATGCTGCAACGAGTGGTGATCGCGGCCGCGCTGACCACGGAGCCCAAGCTGCTGCTCGCCGACGAGGCGACGAGCGCGCTCGACGTCACGACGCAGGCAGAGGTGCTCGCGATCCTTCGCGACCTGCAACGCGAACGCGGTCTCGGGGTGCTCTTCATCACCCACGACCTGCACCTCGCGGCCGCCTACTGCGACCGTGTCTCGGTGATGCTCCGCGGCGAGATCGTGGAGGAGCTCGACGGCGCCGACCTGTTCACCGGGGCGACTGAGCCGTACACGAAGTCGCTGCTCGAAGCGGTGCCGACGATCAGGGAGGCTCGCGCATGAGCGACGTCAGGTCACCACTCGTCGTGGCACACGGGCTGCGGCGCACGTTCCAGCCCGGCGGGCGCCGCGATCCCGTCGTCGCGGTCGACGACGTGTCGTTCGAGATCGAGGCGGGCGGGTCGCTCGGTCTCGTCGGCGAGTCCGGGTCGGGCAAGTCGACGATCGCCCGCATCCTCGCGGGCCTCGAGCGGGCGGATGCCGGGAGCCTCACGCTGGGCGGCGCGGATCGACTCGTTCGCAGCCGCGGGCGGCAGGCACGTCTCGAGCGCGCACGTCAGGTGCAGATGGTCTTCCAGGACCCGTACGGGTCGCTCGACCGTCGTCTCACGGTGGAGCAGACGCTCATGCACGCGATGCGACTGCACGGCATGGCGACGCGTGCCGAGGCACCGGCACGCGTCGCCGAGCTGCTCGACCGGGTGCGGCTGGCCGCGAAGCACGGCACGCTGAAGCCGCACCAGTTGAGCGGCGGCCAGCGCCAGCGTGTCGCCATCGCGCGGGCGATCGCCGTGGCGCCTTCGGTGCTCGTGCTCGACGAGGCGGTCTCGGCGCTCGATGTGTCGGTACAGGCCCAGATCCTCGAGCTGCTCGGCGAGATCAGACGCGACTCGGGCATCGCGCTGCTCTTCGTCAGCCACGACCTCGCGGTCGTCGACGAGGTGACGGATCGAACCCTCGTGCTGTTCCATGGAGGCGTCGTGGAGGAGGGCACCACCCACGATGTGCTGCGGGCCCCTCAGCACGCGTACACCCGGCTGCTCGTCTCGTCGGTCGCCGGACCGGGGTGGGATCCGCACGAGGTGATCGGCCGGCGTTCGGCATTCGAACGCAGTCGCGAGACATTCCGACCTGACGAGGCGCGAGGCTGAGGCCTGGCGCCACGTACGAAACGGGGGCGAGCGGATGTCGCATCCGCTCGCCCCCGTCGTCGCGCCGGTCAGCCGACCGTCAGCACGAACGAGCTCGTGGTGCCGGTGCTCGGCACCCCGATGTCGAATCGCGTCGCGCCCGATGCCCCTGCCGGGATCGTGATGACGACCGTGGCCGTGCCGATCTCGTCGACCGTCGGGGTGAAAGCACGGTTGACGGCACCGGTGCCGAGTTCCACTCCGCCGTGCGAGATCGCGACGGTGCCGGCCGCCGGCTCGGTCGTGCTGAAGTCGAGCGACGACAGCTTCACCGTGACCTGGTCGCCGGCGTCGTAGCCGTCGGCGTCGGGTGCCGAGAGCGAGACACCCACCGCGCGCTGGGCGAAGTCGGCGATCGCCGTGCCGTGGGCGGTGAACCAGTCGACCATCGACTCGAGGTCGACCTTGCCGCTGTCGGCCTTCGCCGTGCCCGAATTCAGCGTCGTGAAGTTGTCGCCTCCGGTGGAGAGGAACGAGTTCACGCCGACCGAGTAGGTCGCCGCCGGATCGATCGGCACGCCGTTCAGCAGGATCTCGGTGATGTGCGAGCCCTTCGGCGCGGCCGGGTCGTAGGTGTACTCGAGCCCGGCGTTCACCCCGAGCTTCAGGAACGGGCGTGATGCACCGGCCGGCTGCCACTGCTCCTCGAGCACCGACTTCACCTGGGCGCCCGTGAGGTTCATCGTCACGAGCGTGTTGGCGAACGGCTGCACGGCGGCCGCCTCACGGTAGGTCACCGGCCCGCTCTCGATGTTGGCTCGCAGACCACCCGGGTTCATGAAGGCGATGTCGACCTCTCGCGTGCCGTCGGCGTTCAGCGACCAGAGCTGCACGTCGGCGACGAAGTTGCCGAGCGTCGACTCCCCACCGCGGTTCTCGGGGTAGGTGGTCGCCCCAGCGATCGGCGCGAACGCCGCGCGGTTGAAGTCGCCGGCCGCCTCACCGAGCACGACGTTGCCGAGCTCGTCGGCGACGACCTTCGCCGCGTCGACGATCGACTTGACGGCCGGGTCGTCGACGTAGTTCGGCGTGGTGCCGCTCATGAGGTCGTAGATCTCGTTCGTGATCTTCGAGATCGACTTCGACTTGCGGTCGTACTGGATCTCCATCTTCCCGAACTTCTCGCCGTACTGGCCGCTCGAGATGACGGGGCGTCCGTCGATCACGTGGTTGTACGCGAGGTGCGTGTGCCCGGAGACGATCGCGTCGACCTCGTCGCTCGTGCCGAGCACGATCTTGCCGAAGCGCGAGTTCGGGTCGGTCGCGGACTCGACCTTGTTCGTCGCCGCTCCTTCGTGCACGAGCAGCACGAGGATGTCGGCCTCGCCGTTCTGCTTCTTGCCGTCGCTGAGCTGCGCGGCGACCCGGTTGGCCGCTTCCGTCGGGTCTCCGACGGTGATGTCGGCGATGCCGCCGGGGCTGACGAGCGACGGCAGTTCATCGGTGACCGCACCGATGAAGCCGATGCTCACGCCGTCGAACTCCTGGATGAAGTACTCGGGCAGCGCGGGTTCACCGGTGACCTTGTCGTAGACGTTCGCCCCGAGGTAGTCCCAGAGTGCGAGCGGCATGACGCGATCGGTCAGGTCGGCGAAGCCCTGGTCGAACTCGTGGTTGCCCACCGAGCTCACGTCGAGTCCAGCGGCGTTCAGCGCGTCGATCGTCGGCTTGTCCTGCTGGATGAACGAGGTGAACGTCGAGGCGCCGATCATGTCGCCGGCTGCGGCGAACACGGTGTTCGGGTTCTCGGCGCGGATCTGCTTCACCGCGGTGGACAGGGCTGCGATGCCGCCTGACGGGGCCGACTGCTCGATGCGGCCGTGGAAGTCGTTGACCGTGACCACGTCGATCTCGACGGTGGCCGGCGCGGACTCCACGCCGACGCCCACGACGATCGGGTCGTGGTCGCTCGAGCGGAACGGGGTGCCCGCCTCGGCGGCGTTGCCCCAGTACTCCCGGCCCGACCATTCGGGCGAGTTGATCGACCAGACGCCGGCTGCGGTGACCTTGTCGGTCGCCGACTTGGAGGCGATCACGTGGTCGAGCGAGCCGAGCTCACCGTCGAAGGTGTAGGTGTACTGCCCCGCAGCCTTCTTGGGAACGATGTCGGTCCAGCCCGCGTCGGTGAAGACCTTGATCGGGTCCTCCTTGGCGTAGGCATTGAAGTCGCCGACGAGGTAGATGTCGGTCTTGCGTCCTTCGGAGAGGCCGTTGGCGAAGCTCAGCAGCGACTGCGCCTGCACGGTGCGCTCGTCGTTGAAGGCGTCTTGGCCGGGCTGCGGCGACGGGTCGGTGCCGCTCTTCGACTTGAAGTGGTTCGCGACGACCGTCACGAACTGCTTGTCGAACTTGAAGGTCTGCGCGATCGGCTCGCGGGCGATGTCCCAGACGGTCTCGTCGACGATGGTCTGCGCTTCGCCGACCGGCTTGACCGATGCGGTCTTGTAGATGATCGCGTTCGAGATGAAGTCGGTGATCGCCGCGTCGTGCAGGGCCTCAGGGGTGCGGACGTAGTTCCACACCTTCGATCCTGCGGCAGCGTTCAGCCCCGCGACGAGATCGGCGAGCGCCTCGTCGGGTGTCTCGCCGACCTTGACCGAGTTCTCGATCTCCTGGAGCGCCACGACGTCGGCGCCGAGGTCGTTGATCGCGGTGACGATCTTCGACTTCTGGATCGCGAACTCCTCGGCGTTCGCGGCTCCGCGAGCGTCGGGGTTGTCGTCGGAGAACGTCGTGAAGTAGTTCAGCACGTTGAACGCCGCGACCGTGATGTCGCCGCCGACCGCGGGGGCGGAGGCGGGGCGCGGGTTCGCGGTGGTGAACGTGGGCTTCAGCGTGGCCGCGCTCGCGTCGGTGATCGGCGTCGTCGGCTGCAGGCGCCATTCGTTGAAGCCGAACGCGAGCACGTAGCCCGAGGCCGGGAAGTTCACGACGTCGCCGTTGCGCACGACGGTGTCCTTCGTGAAGTACGGCTGGTCGCCCGGGTGGGCGGGGTTGTCGGTACCGTTCGAGTTCCGCACGGCGATGCTGTAACCGTCGTCGAGCAGGAT
Organism: Agromyces sp. CCNWLW203; assembly: GCF_036576125.1. Taxonomy (NCBI): domain Bacteria; kingdom Bacillati; phylum Actinomycetota; class Actinomycetes; order Micrococcales; family Microbacteriaceae; genus Agromyces; species Agromyces sp. CCNWLW203. The sequence continues at coordinate 43,006 of NZ_JAZHYX010000008.1, forward strand.
GCGGCTCGCCTTGTTCGCCGCCGCGATGTCACTCGCCGCCTTGGTGCCGGGGAGCTGCGTCTCAGTCGACTTCACCGGCATCGCTGCTCCGGCGTTGAGCCACAGTTCGCCGAAGCGGTTGAGGTTGTGGCTCGAGATGACCTTGTAGGTGCCGTTCGGCGCGAGGAGCATGCCCTCGAGCGCTTCACGGGCCGCGTTGCCGACGGCGGCCGCGGGCAGCGGGGTCACCGCGGGCACGCCGACGCCGGCCTGCAGGAGCTCGACGTTCGAGGCTGTCTCGGGCTTGACCTGCGTCGTGCCGTTGAACTCCTCGACGGTGCCGGTGACGCGCACGAGGTCGCCGATCGCAACGGCGGGGTTCTCGCCGTGGAGGTACACGAAGACGCCGTCGGAGGCCTTGGGCGTGGCGTCCGTCGCACCCCCGGAACCTGCCGTCTGGATGTAGATGCCGTCGTAGCCACCGACGCGGTGGTCGGCGGTGACGATGCCCTCGGTGACGACGGCCTGGCCGACGAGCGGGCTCGCGGCGACGTCGGTGCCCTGGATCTGCGCGATCGTCTTGGCAACGGGCAGAACCGGTCCGCCGGGGCTGCCCGAGTTCTGCGGCGTGGGCGTCGACGCGAAGCTGAAGTCCTTCGAGTTGTCGTCGGTGTCCTTGAAGCCGGTGCGCACGATGCTGCCGGGCACGGCATTGTCACCGGGGTATGCGGCAGCCGCGGTCTCGAAGTTCGTCGAGGTGCCGTAGCCGACGTAGTCGGCCACCTGCGGGTTCCCGACGACCGATCCGTTGCCCGGGTTGATCGCATCGGGCACCTTGGCGAGGAACAGCGAGCCGTTCGTGCCGCTCGGCGCCACGGAGAAGGATGCGTCGGCGGTGGGCAGCGCCGCACCGTTGCCGCCGTTGCTGTTGAGGCCGATGAGGTAGTAACCGCCCGCCTTGATCGTGCCGCTCAACGCACCGACGCCGCTCGATGGGCTCGTGCTCGAGGCCGAACGGTACTGGATCGACCAGCCGGCGAGGGAGACGTCGGCGTTCGTCGGGTTGTAGAGCTCGACGAACTTGTTCTGGAACGGCTGGTTCGCGCTGCCTCCGCGCGCGTAGACCTCGTTGATCACGACACCCGAGCCGTCGACCGCGGCGACCGCGGGCGCGGCGCCGAGGAACCCGGCGACGAGCGTGCCCGCGGCGGCGAGCGCCACCCCGGACAGGCAGTTTCTGGTGCGACGTTGCATGACTCTCCTCATTCGAACGACCACACCCCACCTCGGATTCGACGCTGCTGCGAGCACGCCGGCGGCGGGACGATTGCTCCGAAGCATAGGCTCGCGCACTGCCGCTGCCAAGGGTTCGCGCCACCCGCTCGCCCCGATTTCACGCGGAATTCACGACTGCTGCTCAGATGAGCAGCCGAGCGGGCGGCGGTCGCACGAATGAGCAGATCGGCCGCCGGTGCGAGCCCGATACGCTGAGCTGCACCATGCTCACCGCCGTCCTCTCGCTCATCGGAGCGTTCGTGTTCGGGGCGGCTGACTTCCTCGGCGGGCTCGCCGCGAAGCGCATCGGCGCCGTGCTCGCCACCGCGGTCGCCGCGGTCACCGGCTTCATCGGCCTGGCCGTCGCGACAGCCCTGTCGAGTGGCGCGTGGACCGCCGCGGACCTCTGGTGGGGCGCTGCGGCGGGCGTGGCCGGGGCGGCCGCCATCGGCCTCCTCTACGCCTGCCTCGCGATCGGCCCGATGTCGATCCTCTCGCCGCTCACCGCCGTGGTCTCCGCGATCGTGCCGATGCTCTGGGGCCTCGCGACCGGCGCACGGCTCGGCCCGCTCGCGCCGTGGGCGCTCGGCCTCGCGCTCGTCGCGGTCGTGCTCGTCGGCTTCGTGCCCGAGCGCGGCGCCGTCAGGCCGAGCATCACCGGCATCGTCATGGGCGTCGGGTCGGGCACCGCGATCGGCGCGTTCTTCATCCTCATCGACCAGACCTCCGACGAGAGCGGCCTCGCGCCGCTCGCGGTCAACAGCGCGGTCACCGCGGTCGTCATGTTCGCCCTGGTCGGCGGGCTCGCGCTCCGTGCGAGGGGGCAGCGGTCACGGATGCCGCGAGCCGACGGATCGACCGACGCCGCCATCGTCGCTCGGGAGCGAGGACGAGGCATCCGTCTCGCCGCCGTCGGCGGGCTCGTCAACGCGGTCGCGAACGCCCTCATCCTCCTGGGCATCCGGGCCGGCGAGCTGGCGATCGCCGCCGTGCTCGGCGCGATGTACCCGGCCGGCACGATCCTGCTCGCGGCGATCGTGCTGAAGGAGCGCATCGCACCCGTGCAGTGGGCCGGCCTCGTGCTCGGCCTCGCTGCGGCGGGCATGCTCGCGGTGGCGTGACTCCGCTCAGAGCCGCACGACCTCCGTGACGCGCACGACCGCCGCGCCGTCCTCGGCGGAGGCGTCGAGATCGACCTCGGCGCGGATACGCCAGTCGTGGTCGCCGGCCGGGTCGTCGATCGTCTGTTCGACGCGCCACATGCCGCCCGCGGCATCCGATTCGTCGATCGTGACCAGCCGCGGCGACCGGGCCGCCGGGCCCGTGCCGATGTCGTCGTGCTCGGCGTAGTAGCGGTCGAGGGCGTCGGGCCAGCCGGCGTCGGGGTCGAGCTCGGCGAGCTCGTCGTCGCGCTCGAGCGCCGCGAGCTGCACGCGCCGGAACAGCTCGTTGCGCACGAGCACCGTGAAGGCGCGGCGATTGGTGACGACCGACGGCGGGGCGGGCGGCACGACCGCGGCCTCGTCCTCCGGCAAGTGGGCGGCGGGGTCGATGAGCTCGTTCCACTCGTCGACGAGGCTCGAGTCGACCTGGCGCACGAGCTCGCCGAGCCACTCGATGATGTCGAGCAGCTCCTCGTTCTTCGCCTCGGTCGGCACCGTCTGGCGGATCGCCCGGAACGCGTCGGAGAGGTAGCGCAGCACGAGGCCCTCGCTTCGGGCGAGCTGGTAGAAGCCGACGTATTCTCCGAACGACATGCTGCGTTCGAACATGTCGCGCACGACCGACTTCGGCGACAGCTCGAAGTCGCGCACCCACGGCTGGCTCGAGGCGAAGACCTCGAACGACTGCGCGAGCAGCTCGTCGAGCGGCTTCGGCCAGCTGACCAGCTCGACGAGCTCCATGCGCTCGTCGTACTCGATGCCGTCCTGCTTCATGCGGCCGATCGCCTCACCGCGCTCCTTGAACTGCTGCTGCGAGAGGATCGGGCGCGGGTCGTCGAGCGTCGACTCGATGACGCTCACGACGTCGAGGGCGTAGTGGCCGGTGCCGACGCCTCCTGAGCCTGTCGAAGGGCCGGCCGGTTCCTCGGGATCGAGCAGCTCGATCGCGGCGAGTGCGAACGGCGACAGCGGCTGGTTGAGCGCGAAGTTCGGCTGCAGGTCGACCGTGAGGCGCACGATCGGCAGTCCCTCGGCCGTCGCCGGCAGCAGTTCGGCGACGCCGGCGTCGCGCAGGGTGCGGAAGATCTCGAGCGCCCGACGGGCCAGCTCGAACTGCCGGGCGCGCGGCTCGTGGTTGTCGAAGACGAGCGAGCGGATGTCGCCGATCACGTCGCCCCCGCGGGCGATCACGTTGATGAGCATCGCCGCAGTGAGCTTCAGCTGCGGCACGAGCGGCTCCGGCTCAGCCGCGACGAGCCGCTCGTACGAGGCCTCGCCCCAGGTGATCTGGCCAGCGGGCGCCTTCTTGCGCACGATCTTCTTGAGCTTCTTCGGGTCGTCGCCCGCCTTGCGCACGGCGGCGTCGTTCTCGATCTCGTGCTCGGGCGCGAGCACGACGACCGTGCCGGCGGTGTCGTAGCCGGCCCGGCCGGCCCGCCCCGCGACCTGGTGGAACTCGCGGGCGGTGAGCTGCCGCATCCGCTGCCCGTCGAACTTCGCGAGCGCGGTGATGAGCACCGTGCGGATCGGCACGTTGATGCCGACGCCGAGCGTGTCGGTGCCGCAGATCACGCGCAGCAGCCCGCGCTGCGCGAGCGTCTCGACGAGCCGGCGGTAGCGCGGCAGCATGCCCGCGTGGTGCACGCCGATGCCCGCGCGCACGAGCCGCGAGAGAGTCTTGCCGAACGCGGTGTTGAAGCGGAAGCCGCCGATCGCCTCGGCGATCTCGTCGCGCTGCTCGCGAGTGACGACGCGGATCGACGACAGCGCCTGCGCCCGTTCCATCGCCGCGGCCTGCGAGAAGTGCACGATGTAGACGGGCGCCTGACGCGTCTCGATGAGCTCTTCGACCGTCTCCTGCACGGGCGTCTTCGCGTACGAGAAGTGCAGAGGCACCGGCCGGTCGACGCCCGTGACGAGCACGGTCTCGCGGCCCGTGCGGCGCTTCAGGTCGGCGGCGATGCCGGTGACGTCGCCGAGCGTCGCCGACATGAGCACGAACTGCGCGCGGTGCAGCGTCAGCAGCGGCACCTGCCAGGCCCAGCCGCGATCGGGATCGCCGTAATAGTGGAACTCGTCCATGACGACCTGGTCGACCTCGGCGTCGGGCCCGTGCCGCAGCGCGAGGTTCGCGAGGATCTCCGCGGTGCAGCAGATGATCGGGGCGTCGGGGTTCACCGAGCTGTCGCCGGTGACCATGCCGACGTTCATCGCGCCGAACACGTCGACGAGCTGGAAGAACTTCTCGGAGACGAGGGCCTTGATCGGCGCCGTGTAGTAGCTGCGACCGCCACGGGCGAGGGATGCCGCGTGGGCCGCGACCGCGACGAGCGACTTGCCGGTGCCCGTGGGAGTGGAGAGCACGACGTTCGCGCCCGAGACGATCTCGATGATCGCCTCGTCTTGCGCGGGGTAGAGCGCGAGGCCGCGGCCCTCGGCCCAGTCGACGAAGGCGTCGTACATCGCGTCGGCGTCGTACGGGCTCGGCGCGAGCTCAGGCAGGGTCGGGGTCACCCGTCGAGTCTGTCATGCGGGCGCGAGCCCGCTCCGCCATCAGATCTCGGGCGCGAAGTCGGAGCGGAGCCGGTCGAGCGTGTCTTCATCGACGGCGTCGAGTGCGCGGGCCTCGCCGGCCGAGCCGGCGGTGTCGATGAGCACCACGGGCCCGGTCGACGACGACCACTCCACCGTGCCGTGCTCGAAGACGCCGCGCAGCACCCCCGTCGACGGCACGAGATCGACGTCGCGCGTCGGCAGGCCGAGCGCCGACCGCTCCCACCCGAGCAGCGCCCAGATGTCGCGCACCATGCCGTAGACGATCGCGGGCCCGTGCGACGGCCCCCAGTAGATGGACCCGCCCTCGAAGTGGGCGAAACCTCCGGGCAGGCGTCCGCCGAGCTCCGAGGCCGCGAGCGGCTGCTCGTCGGTCGTCGGGAACCCCAGGAACGACGTCTCGCCGCCGACACCGTGCCAGTGCTCGGCGATGAGCCCGTGCACCTCGTGGGCGCCGGTGCGCGCCGACCAGTAGACCTCGCCGCGCTCGAACTCGCGCCGGTACATCTCGCCTTCGCCGAGGCGCGTGTGCGGTGCCGTCGCCTCGCCGAGCCAGGAGTGCTCGGCGCGCTTCGAACTGATCGCGGGCACGGCGAGCAGCAGCTGGTTGGCGGGGTCGTAGCGCACGGCGCTGCGGAAGTCGCTCCAGCTCAGCGCACGGTCGACGTGCGCGGAGCGCACCTCGCCTCGTGCGGGCGCCGTGCTTCGATACCGGCTGAGGTGCATCATCCGTTCGGTCATCGCCCTGCCCTTCTCTCTCGGCCGTGAAGGGGGAGCATGGCCGGAAACGGGGGAAGCCGGCCTGCACCGAGTGTTCGGGACTCTGTGCTGACCGGCTATCCGATCGCCCACTCCGCGATGACAGTTCCCCCTGCGGTTCGCGGAGCGGCGATCGCTACTCACAGTACGAGCGGCGACGGATGCCGCGAATCAGGGTTATCCCTGAACTTCGACCCGATCTCGGCGACCCGTGCCCTGCGCCGCCTCGGCGAGCAGTTCGACCGTCTGCACGATCGACGCGCGCCGCGCCGAGCGCCGGGCCGCCGGCGCCTCGTCGGCTCCGACGAGCAGTTCGTCGAGGTGACCGAGCACCGGCCAGGCGTTGACGAGCGTGACGATCGTGAGGAGGAGCTCGGCCGCCTGCGGCCGGTCGAGGCCGGGCAGGAGCCGCTGGAAGCCGTCGACCTTCGCACGGTGGTACTCGGCGCGCGCGGCATCGGCGGCCGCGCTCTCGCCGCGCTCGAGCCCTTCCCAGAAGACGAGGCGCGGGATCGTCGCCTCGGCGACGTGATGGTCGAAGAGCCTCCCGGCGTAGTCGCCGGCTGCGGCCGGGCCCTCGCCCTTCATGGGCACGGCGTCCATCGTGCTGCGCAGTTGCGCGGAGAGCACGACGGCGAAGAGCTCGTGCTTCTTGCCGAAGTACTGGTAGATGCGCTCTTTGTTGACGCCGGCGTTCGCCGCGATGCGATCGATGCGGGCACCGGCGAGGCCGTGCTCGCTGAACTCCGCCGTCGCCGCGTCGAGCAGGAGGCGCTTCGTGCGCTCGACGTCCCAAGCCATGTTGCCACTCTAGCAAGTTTCCAACTGAATAGTTGTGGATTCGCATGCGGTGTGGTTCAATTACAACCGTTCAGTTGGAAATACGGAGGAGAACCATGAGCAGTACCGTCGGCAGCACCGATTCCACCGCCGCCGCGATCCATTCGGTCGCCGTCGCTCCCCCCGCCCCGCCCTCGGTGCACGTGCGCGCCGTCATCACCTGGCTCGCGATCTTCCCCCTCGTCGCGATCGGCATGATCCTCATCGGGCCGGTCTCCGAGTCGTGGCATCCCGTGCTCCGCGCCTTCGCGCTGACGGTGGTCGTCGTGCCGCTCGCCGTGTACCTCGTCGTGCCGCGCCTCTTCGGCGCCTACGCTTCGCTGCGCCGGCGCAACGCCCGGGCTCGGACGCATCGAGCAGCTCAGGAGACTCAGGGCCCGCACTGACCCGCGTCTCCGCGACCGCACAGGCGACACGGGGCCGGTCGAGCCGCTAGCGTTCGCTGAGACGCACTCGCTCGAGGAGAATCCATGCGGATCGCACCCAGCCCCACGCCCGACGAGTCAGCAGCCACGCCGCCGGCGGACGCCGACGTCGACGCTGCCGACACCGGTGCTGACACCGGCGCCGATGGCGCTGACAGCACCGGCACGACGGGCACCTCCGACTCGACGGCCGGACGCCGTGCCGCGCCATCCGGAACCGGCGAATTCGATCGGGCGCTCGTCGTCGTGCACGGCATGGGCGACGCCTACCGCAGCCAGATCCTGCTGGAGTGGGCCGAGCCCCTCCTCGGCCGGATGGACTGGCTCACGCGCGACCGCGTGATCGGCGCCGACGAGCGCCACGGCGTCGAGATCCTCGAGTCCGACCTCTCGGGCGATCTGCCGATGATCACGGTGACCGTACGCTCCCCCGGGCCGCTCGCCCAGGCGGCGAAGGCGCCGGCCGACGAGACCGACGACATCGTGCAGAAGGTCGCGATCATCGAGGCGCGCTGGTCGGAGTCGTTCGTGCCGATGAACCGCGGCCAGATCTTCCAGTGGGCCGTCGTCTTCATGTGGCGCACGATCTGGCGCGTGCTCGACCTCTTCCTCGGCACCATGGTGCTCGTGCCCTGGTACACGCTCGTGCAGCATTGGACGAAGGCGCCGGGCATGCCCCGCATGCTCCCGCGGGGCGTCGACCTCGCCATCGACGCCGTGCGACTCGTCGTGTGCTCGATCGCCTTCGCCGTCACCTGGGTCTTCCTCGTGCTGCTCGCCGCGGTGCTGACGCCGATCCTGCCGCTCCTCAGCCCGCTCCTGCTGATCCCGTGGTTCAAGGACGTCGCCCAAGGCGTCATCGACGGCATCATCGAGTCCATCGGCGACGTCGCCGCCTGGAAGGAGCGCCCGGTGCGCGCCTCAGCCATGCGACTCGTGGTGCGCGACGCCCTCGCCAGGGCGAAGGAGCTCGTCGGCGACCGCGGCGACGTGCACCTCTTCGCCCACTCCCAGGGCGCCGCCGTCGCGACCTACGCCCTCTTCGAGGAGCTCAAGCCGAGCGAGTACAACGTGACCCGGCTCACGACGGTCGGCGCGGCGGTCGTGCTGCTCGGCCGTGATCGATGGCTCGGCCGGCCCGACGAATACCGTCCCGTGCAGAAGTGGATCGACCGCAACGCCGAACCCGGCGCGGGCGACGGCGTGAAGTGGACGAACCACTGGGCGATCTGGGACCCCTTCTCGGCCGGCCCCATCGCCGACACGGCGCCCGGCCGCCGCGAGCGCTGGCGCAGCGCCTACTTCCCGGGAGGCGCCGCTTCCACCACGGCCGGCCCCGAAGAGCACGCCGTGCACAACACGAGCCAGCCCTTCCTCGACCACTCGGTGTACTTCCAGAACACGATCCAGGTCGTCGAGCCCACGGCGCGGCAGCTGCTCGGGCCGGACTTCCCGACGGCCCCGGCCGCGGTCACCCTGGTCGAGAATCGCCTGTCGGTCATCGACAAGAAATCGCTCGGCGTGAACATGCTCGCGGCGGTCGTGATCGCCGCGATCCTGCCCGGGCTGCCGGGCGTCGGCGCCGCCTTCGCGACGTTCGCGAGCTGGGTGGCCGGTGCGATCGGCTTCCTCGTCGGCGTGTTCCCGGGCGGTCAGGAGCCCGCAGAGGCCGTGCCGGCCGCGATCGCCTCCGTCTCCTTCCTCACCGACCCGACGCAGTTCGGGCCGTGGAGCTGGCTCGTCGCCTCGGGCCTCACCCTCGCCGTGCTGGTCTGGCTGAACCAGCGCCTGTCGACAGTCACGCGCCGGTCGCGCGAGTGGGACCGGTGCCCGGTCGAACCCGTCCACTGGCTGATCCTCAGCTCGATCCCGCGGGCCGCGTACGTCGTGGGCGCCGTCGTCTGCGTGTGGTTCGCGATCTTCGCCTGGGCGAGCCCGCCGCTCGAGTGGCTGCTCGTGAGCGCGGTGCTGCTCGCGATCGTCGCCGTCTTCGTCTTCGTCGAGCCGCTCTATGCGCCGGTTCCGATCGTCGTGGCCGCGCGGACGAACAACCCGCGAGCGAATGCGGCGGCGGCCGCCGCGATCCCGGCGCCGATGACGCTCCGCACGGCGGTGAAGACCGACGAGTTCAAGAACGACCTCGACGCACGACGGAAGCTCCTTCGGCCGAAGGGCCGGCGCGCGGAGCTCTGGGCGCGGTGGTTCCACAAGTGGCCGCAGTCGGCAACGACCGAGTAACCGCCGGTCAGCGCCCGCGCACGGTCGGCCGGAACACGCCTGCGGGGTCGCCGCCGGTGACGAGCTCGACCACGGCCTCGACGAGCCGGAACGGCAGGGCCGCCGCGAGCTGCACGAGCACGAACGGCCCCAGCCACCCGATCGAGAACGCCAGCACGAGCTGCGGCGCGGCGAGCCGGCCCCACACGAGCGCGGCGACGGCGACGACGGCGAGCGCCGCGAGCCACAGCGGGTTCCAGAATGCTGCGACGGATGCCGCGGCCACGACGATGCCGCCGAGCACCGCCTGCGCGAAGAACACCGCGCCGGCTGCGCCGCCGAACTGCCGCTCGCGATCGGCCGAGACCCACGCCCACATCACCGTCGCCCGGAGCAGCGGCACCCCTTGTTCGCGGAGCGCGGTGCGGAACACCCGGTCGTCGACGCGGCGCTGGGCGAGGGCGGCCCGTCGATCGGCGAGCCTTGCGGCGAGCACCGAACGGTGGTCGTGCAGCAGCGCCGGCGCCGACTGACGGCCGTAGCTCGCGATGAGCCCCCAGAGGGCGCTCGGCACCGACGCGAGGTCGGAGTCGTCGCCCGAGGCATCCTGCACCGGCACCTCGTAGCGCAGCCCGCTCACCGGGTCGAGGTAGGCGAACGGCGCGCGCACCTGGAAGCGGTGGCCGCCTGCAGGGCGCTGCGCGACCAGCAGTTCGCCGAGCGGCCGATCGTCATCGGTGAGGAATGGCATCGCGGTCTCCTTCGCTCGAGCGGCCGGCCGAGGCGGCTTGCGGCGGCTCGCACCGGCCCGGCTCATGCCCATCCTGCTCCCGACCACCGTGATCGGGGCTCAGCCGAGCAGGAGCGCCACAGTGAGGAGCACCGGGACCGAGCCGATCGTCGTGAGGAACACCGTGTCGCGCGCGACGAGTTCAGCGGTCGTGTAGCGCTGGGCGTACACGAAGACGTTCTGCGCCGTCGGCAGCGCCGCGAGCACCGTCACGGCATAGAGCTCGAGGCCGTCGAGCCCGAAGACGAACGACCCGACCGCCCACGCCGTGAGCGGCATCGCGACGAGCTTCAGCGCCGTCGCGAGCACGACCTCGCGGCGGCCGCTGCCGGGTGCGAAGAGGCGCTGCCCGTGCAGCGACAGCCCGTACGCGATGAGCATGAGCGGCACCGCGGCGTGCCCGATGAGCTCGATCGGCTCCATCACGATGGGCGGCAGCTCGAGGCCCGACACCGCGACGAGCACTCCGGCGAGCGAGCCGACGATGATCGGGTTCGTGAGGGTCGTGCGCACGATCGCCGCCACCGAGGTGTGGCCGTGCACCCGCGCGCCGAGGATGGCGAGCGCCACCGGCGCGAACAGCAGCAGCTGCAGCAGCACGACGGGCGCCGAGAACGCCGCGTCGCCGAGCATGTACACCGCGATCGGGATGCCGAAGTTGTTGCCGTTCACGTAGCCCGACGCGAGCGAGCCGATGACCGTGTGCTCGAGGCTGCGTCGCCACAGCAGCATCGCCACGAGGCCGAACACGAGCATCATCGCGACCGCCGCGATCGCCGAGACCGGGAGCAGCACCGAGAAGAGCGCGCCGACGTCGGCCTGCGCGAGCACCGAGAACAGCAGGAACGGCGCGAGCACGCTGAAGTTCAGCCGGGCGAGGATGGGCCGCGCCTCGGGCCCGAGCACGCCGGTGCGCCCGGCGACCCAACCGACGAACACGGCGAGCGCGATCACGGCGAAGCCGGTGAAGATGTCGATCATGCACGGCCGCCGCGGACACCGGGGCAGATTGTGCAGCTCATCGCCTTCGACCCTATCGGTGGCGCCCGCGGGCATGACCGACCTAGGCTCGAAGGGCACTCGAGTCGACAGGGGAAGCCATGTCCGAGGCAGGCGAGCACGACGAGCACCGCGACCGCGACCGCGTACACGAACGCGAACGCGAACGCGACGAACGCGACGAACGCGAACAGCACGGGCGCGCGACATCCGTGCCCCTCGACCTCGTCGACGCCTGGTGGCGCGCGGCGAACTATCTCAGCGTCGGCCAGATCTACCTGATGGCGAACCCGCTGCTCGAGCGCCCGCTCGAGCCGGGCGACGTCAAGCCCCGACTGCTCGGCCACTGGGGCACCTCCCCCGGCCTGAACCTCGTCTACGCGCACCTGAACCGGGCGATCGTCGAGCGCGGCACCCCGACGATCTACGTCTGCGGCCCCGGTCACGGCGGGCCCGCGATGGTTGCGAACACCTGGCTCGACGGCACCTACTCCGAGCTGTTCCCGGGGGTGAGGGCCGACCGCGCGGGCATGCATCGGCTGTTCCGTCAGTTCTCGTTCCCCGGCGGCATCCCGTCGCATGCGGCGCCCGAGACACCCGGATCGATCAACGAGGGCGGTGAGCTCGGCTATTCGCTCATGCACGCGTTCGGCGCCGCCCTCGACAACCCCGGCCTCGTGGTCGCGTGCGTCATCGGCGACGGCGAGGCCGAGACCGGTCCGCTCGCGGCGAGCTGGCGCGGCCACTCGTTCCTGAACCCGGTGACGGATGGCGCGGTGCTGCCGATCCTGCACCTGAACGGGTTCAAGATCGCGAACCCGACGCTGCTCGCACGCATCCCCGAGGCCGAGCTCGTCGACTTCTTCCGCGGCAACGGCTACGAGCCGCTGCTCGTCACCGGCGGCTTCGAGGGCGAAGACCCCATGGCCGTGCATGTGCGCCTGGCCGACGCGATCGATGTCGCCTTCGAGCGCATCGCCTCGATCCGAGCGGATGCCGCGGCCGGCGCGTTCGCCGACACCGCCCCGCGCTGGCCGGCCATCGTGCTGCGCACCCCGAAGGGCTGGACCGGGCCCGGCGTCGTCGACGGCGTGCAGGTCGAGGGCACCTTCCACGCGCATCAGGTGCCGCTCGCCGGCGTGCGCGAGAACCCCGAGCACCTCGCGATGCTCGAGGCGTGGCTCCGGTCGTACCGCCCCGAGGAGCTCTTCGACGCTGACGGGCGACCGGCCGCCGCACTCGCGGCCCTCCGCCCCGAGGGCGACCTCCGCATGAGCGCGAACACGAGCGTCCACGTCAACAGCGGCATCGCCCGCCCGCTCGAGCTGCCGCCCCTCGCCCCGCACACCGTCGCGGTCGGCGGCGACGGCAGCGACGGCAGCGAGCGCGGCGGCTCAGGCGAGGCGACCCGCGTGCTCGGCGAGTGGCTCGCCGAGGTGATGCGCGTGAACCCCGACGACTTCCGACTCTTCGGCCCCGACGAAGTGCTGTCGAACCGGCTCGGCGCCGTCTTCGACGTCACCGCGCGAGCCTGGGCGGAGGCGATGCATCCGCTCGACGAACACCTCGCGCGACACGGCCGAGTCATCGAGGCGCTCAGCGAGCACCTCATGCAGGGCATGCTCGAGGGCTACCTGCTGACCGGCCGGCACGGGCTCATCACGAGCTACGAGGCGTTCATCCACATCGTCGACTCCATGTTCAACCAGCACGCGAAGTGGCTGGAGTCCGCAAAGCAGGTGCCCTGGCGCGGCGACGTCGCGAGCCTCACCTACCTGCTCTCCTCGCACGTCTGGCGGCAGGACCACAACGGCTTCTCCCACCAGGACCCGGGGTTCCTGAACGTCGTCGTCAACAAGCAGGCCGAGGTCGTGCGCGTGTACCTGCCGCCCGACGCGAACACGCTGCTCGAGGTCATGCGGCACGCCTTCGGCACCCGCAACCGGGTCAACGTGGTCGTCGCGGGCAAGCAGCCGCAACCGCAGTGGCTCGCCCCCGCCGACGCGGCGGCGCACGTCGACGCCGGCCTCGGGGTCTGGCAGTGGGCGGGCAACGAGCCGGGGTTCGATGAAGCGGATGCCGCGGCATCCGAGCCCGACGTCGTCATCGCGTGCGCGGGCGACGTGCCGACGACCGAGGCGATCGCGGCGGCGCAGCTCGTGCGCGAGCGACTGCCCGAGCTGCGCGTGCGCCTCGTGAACGTCGTCGACCTCATGCGGCTGCAGGACCCGCAGCACCACCCGCACGGCCTGCCCGGCCGCGCGTTCGACGCGATCTTCACCCGCTCGGCGCCCGTGATCTTCGCGTTCCACGGCTACCCGTCGCTCATCCACCAACTGACCTATCGGCGCACGAACCACGTGAACATCCACGTGCGCGGCTTCGTCGAGCGCGGCACGACGACGACGCCGTTCGACATGCTGCACCTGAACGACCTCGACCGGTACCGCCTCGCGCTCGACGTGCTGCACCGCGTGCCGGGGCTCGAGGGAGCCACGGGCATCGCGGAGATCGCCGACGAATGGCACGCGGCCCGCAGCGCTGCCCGCGAGTACGCGTACGAGCACGGCGAGGATCCCGACTGGATCACGGGCTGGCGCTTCGCCGCTGCTCGACGGGCGTAACGGGCGGCCCCTTCACGACGACGGGCGCCCGGTCTCCCGGGCGCCCGCCGCACTTCGAACTCCGATCAGGCGTCGCAGCCCCACACGTACGAGCCGTTGTAGTACACGGGAACCATCTCCTTGCCGGTGCACGGCCCGCAGTCCTCGTCGCGCGGTGCCGCCGGAAGGCCCGGGTAGTACTCCGAGGTGTACGGGTTCGCAGCCGGCGCGGCCGCAGCGGCTCCCCCGGTCGCCTCGCCCGAAGCGGATGCCGCGGCATCCGAGTCGCCCGACCAGTCGTCGCCGTCGCCCGCGACCTGTTGCGCCTCGGCCTCGGCCGCCGCCTGCGCAGCAGCTGCCTGCGCAGCAGCTTCGGCCGCTGCCGCCTCGGCGGCGAGCTGGGCTGCGACCCGCGCGGCCACCGCCTCGCCGTGGGCAGCGAGCGCGGCGCGCAGCGTCTCGGTCGCCGAGTACGCGGCCGAGATCTCCCGAAGGCCCGTGATGTCGACGCCGGCGGCGCCGATGCCGACCTGACCGCCGATCTCGGCGATCGCGAGCTGCTTCGACCTGGTGAGGTCGGCAGCCGCCTCGGCGCCCTGCGCCTGCCCGGCGATGCCGAGCGTGGCCACGATGAGACCGGTGAGCGCGAGGCCGAGCATGCGATTCATCCTGAACCTGCCTGCACCGCCGTCGAACTGCGCCGCGGCGACCCCGCCGCGCTCGAACGCCATGACTCGATTGGTGATCATTCGATTCCTTCCTCCGTACATCCCGAGTGTTCGGATCTGCCCGTCGGTTCGACGGGTCGAAGGAGGTTCGCGGCGACGCCGGCTTCGTTCGCAGCGCACGGCGACGAGTCGCCGCGCGATGCACCCGGAATCGTCACTGTCAGCCCCCCGCTAACACCACACGTGTGCAGCGTATCGACGTTGTGACCCGAAGTGGGGGTATTTCGGCCGATTTCCCGGTGCGGTGTCGCTGCGCGGGTGGCGGGCGACGCGGGCTGAGGCTGACGTCGGGACCATTCGTATCGCACGGGACCGGCGATATCCACGCTCCTGTGCGATACGAGTGGTCCCGAGCCCACGGCGAGGCGGGCGGGTCGGGCGAGGCGGGCGGGTCGGGCGGGGCGCGCGGGGCTCGCGGCGGCTACCAGCGCTCGTGTACCGCGGCCCGGATCTCGCGCTCGTAGAGCTCGCGCACCGCCCCGTCGAACGACGGCGGCAGCTGCAGCGAGCCGGCCTCGGCGTTCGCCCGGGCCTGCTGCGGCGAGCGCGCGCCCGGAATCACCGAGCTCACACCTGGTTGCGCCGCGATCCAGGCGAGGGCGACCTGGGCGGGCGTCGCGGTCGGTGCGGCCTCGCGGGCCAGTTCGGTGAACTCGGATGCCGCGCGCACGCCAGTCTCGTAGTCGACCCCCGAGAAGGTCTCGCCGACGTCGAACGCCTCGCCGTGCCGGTTGAAGCTGCGGTGGTCGTTCGCGGCGAAGATCGTGTCGCTCGTATAGCGACCCGAGAGCAGTCCGCTCGCGAGCGGCACCCGGGCGATGATGCCCACACCCGCGGCCACGGCGGCGGGCAGCACCTCGTCGAGCGGCTTCAGGCGGAACGCGTTCAGGATGATCTGCACGGTCGCGACGTTCGGCCGGGCGATGGCCGTGAGCGCTTCGTCGACGCGCTCGACGCTCACGCCGTAGGCCGCGATCGAGCCGTCGTCGACGAGCGCATCGAGAGCGTCGAAGACGCGGTCATCGCCGTAGACCGAGGTGGGCGGGCAGTGCAGCTGCACGAGGTCGAGCGTCTCGACGCCGAGGTTCGCGCGCGAGCGGTCGACCCAGGCGCGGAAGTGCTCGGCCGAGTAGTTGGCGTGCTCCTGCGGCATCCGCCGGCCCATCTTGGTGGCGACCGTGACCCCCGACCCGGGGTTCGCGCGGAGCCACGCGCCGATGAGCGATTCGCTGCGGCCGTCGCCGTAGACGTCGGCGGTGTCGAAGAACGTGACGCCCGCCCGGTGCGCCGTGTCGAGCACCGCGAGGGCATCGCCTTCGGCGACGTCACCCCAGTCGGCACCGAGCTGCCAGGTGCCGAGGCCGATGACCGAGACGGTTCGAGCGGTGCGGCCGAGGGTGCGAGTCTGCATGATGCTCCAGTGCTGAATCGGGGAACGGGTGTCGGGCGATCGACGCGGCGCGTTCTGCCGGGCGGCCCGCGTCCGATCGTGCCATGCCCGCGCAGCCACCGCACGCGCGGCGAGCGTCGCGGCACATGTCGGTGGGTCGCGCGAGGCTGTGCGCATGGCCGACAAGTACGACGTGAAGCGCGAACTCGCCTGCTACTCCGCTCCGCGCGGTCGCTTCGAGATCATCGAGGTGCCCGAGCTCGCCTATTGCATGGTCGACGGGCACGGCGACCCGAACAGCGCCCCCGAGTACGCGTCGGCGTTGGAGGCGCTGTACGCGGTGTCGTACTCCGCCAAGTTCCAGAGCAAGCGCGAGCTCGATCGCGACTACGTCGTCGGGCCGCTCGAGGGGCTCTGGAGCGCCGACGATCCCGCGAGCTTCGTCACGCGCGAGAAGTCGGCCTGGTCGTGGACGATGATGATCTGGCAGCCCGACTGGCTGCCGCCCGAGCTCGTCGCCGAGGCGATCGCCAAGGCCGAGGCGAAGGCTCCGGCTGCCGGCCTCGTGCGGCTCGAGCGCCTGGCCGAGGGGCGCTCGGTGCAGACGCTCCACGTGGGCTCGTACGACGACGAGGGCCCGACCCTCGCCCGCCTGCACGACGAGTTCATGCCCGGCGAGGGCCTGCGGTTCAACGGCCGGCATCACGAGGTGTACCTCGGCGACCCACGGCGCACCGCCCCCGAGAAGCTCCGAACGATCCTCAGACAGCCGGTTGCGCCGGCCTGACCCGCAGGACGCTGCGGGTCCCCTTCGCGAGTGCGCGAAGGCGTGCGGATGCCGCGGGGTGCCGCCCTCCGATGAGGGCCGCTCCGCGGCATCCGCTCGATCGCATCGCTCGCCCGGCGGGCCGATCGATACGCTCGCTCGCTCAGGCCTCCTGCTCGGCGCCGAAGCGCTGACGCGCCTCCACCGGGATGAGCGGCCGCTCGCCGCGGGCCTTGATCTGCTGCACCGCCCAGGTGTTGCCGTCTGGGTCGGCGAAGCCGAAGAAGGTGCCGCCGTCGCGCTCGTCGAAGACGGTGATCTCACTCGCCTCGACGCCGCGGCCCAGCAGCTCCTCACGGGCGGCGACCGCATCGGACACCACCAGTTGCAGGCCGTGCAGTGAGCCGGGTGCCATCTGGTTCTGCGAGGGCAGCGAGCCGATGACGATCGAGCAGCCCGAGCCGCGGGGTGTGAGCTGCGCGATGTGCAGGTCGGCGCTCCGCGTGTCGTGGTCGAGCTCGAATCCCACCCGGTCGCGGTAGAACGCGATCGAGCGGTCGAGGTCGCTCACCGGCACGATGACGACTTCCAGTGTCCAGTCCATGAGGTGCTCCGTCCGGTGGGGTGTGCGCAAGCCCGGTCAGGCGGCGAGCACGCCATCGAGTCGCGCGTAGCCCTCGGTGAGGCCCTGCTCCATGTTGCTCTGGATCATGCCGTCGCGAGCCTCGAGGCTCGGGTAGGTGGAGTGGATGCGGAGACGGGTGCGACCGTCGCCGAGGTCTTCGAACGACATCGCCTCGACGGCGACGACGTCGGGGAAGCCCTCGTACTCGAAGGTCTGCACCGCGAACTCGTTGTCGCGCACCGAGTGGAAGGTGCCGTTGAAGGCGTACTCCTCGCCCTCGGTGTCGACGTGCACGTAGCGGTACCCGCCCTGCGGCACGAAGTCCCACCGGTCGACGCGCATCTCGTAGCCGTTGGGCCCGAGCCAGCGCTTGACGAGCTCGGGGTCGCGGTGCGCGTTGAAGACGGCGGCGACGGGGGCGTCGAACTCTCGCTCGATCTCGATGAAGGGCAGGCCTTCGGGGGCGTTGATGGTGATGGGGTTCGTCATCTCAGTTCTCTTCTCTGGCGTGCCCGGCTGCGGCGCCGGGCTCAGCGGAGTCGCCGTCGTGCGCGTTCGGCGCATCGGGGGCGACGGGTGCCCCGGCGTCGGAGCCGGGGGCTTCTGCGAGCAGCGCATCCAGCGAACGGAACTGCTGCTCGTGGATCAGCCGGTATCGGTCGATCCACGCGGTGAGGGCTTCGAGCTGGGCCGCCGCGAGGTGCACGGGACGACGCTGGGCGTCACGTGTTCTCGTGACGAGCCCCGCGTGCTCGAGCACCTGGATGTGCTTCGAGACGGCCTGCTTGGTGATCGCGAACGGTTCGGCGAGCTCGTTGACCGTGGCCGGCCCTCGGCTCAGGCGGGCGATGATGCCCCGGCGCACCGGATCGGCCAGCGCCATGAAGGCACGGTCGAGCCGGTCGTCTGCACCCGGATCGAAGATCATCGCCTGTTCCCAACTCATTCATTGATCAACCATTTGATTGATTACAAAGTACGCCGAGCGGATGCCGCTGTCAAGACCCGATCTCGCAGCGGCGCGATCATCGCACCCTTGGCCGCAACGCCCACTACGGCGGGGCTTGCCGTGGGCCGCGCGAGCGACGAGTATCGGCTTCGACAGCCACGTCGAGATCGAAAGGCTCACACCATGGTCACGCTCAACCCGTACCTCAACTTCGCCGGCAACGCGAAGGACGCTCTGGACTTCTACCACTCGGTGTTCGGCGGCGAGCTCACGACGAGCACCTTCGCCGAGTTCGGCCAGGCCGACGACCCGGCCGATGCCGACAAGATCATGCACGGCCAGCTCGAGGGCGACACGGGCGTCGTGCTGATGGGCGCCGACACCCCGAGCTCGATGGGCGACCCCGGCACGGGCGGGCCGATCTCGATCTCGCTCTCGGGCGGACCCGACGACGACGCCGTGCTCCGCGGCTACTGGGAGAAGCTGCTCGCGAGCGGCACCCAGATCGTGCCCCTCGAGGTCGCGCCGTGGGGCGATGCGTTCGGCATGTGCACCGACGGCTACGACGTCACCTGGCTCGTGAACATCTCGGCGAACGCCGCCTGACCGCGCGCCGGTCGAGTCGGCGCGCCAGCGCCGCATCGAGAGCCGCCCGCCGGTCAGGCCGCAGTTGCAGGCAGCGCCACCCCGTGCAGCGCCTCGACGACGGGCGCGAGCTCGGGCTGCTCACCGGCCTCGGCGAGCACGCGCTCGAGCGTCGCGTCGTGGATCGGGCGCGCCCGCTCGTAGAGCGCACGGCCCGCGGCGGTGAGCTCGGTGTAGATGCCGCGCCGATCGTCGGCGCAGAGGATGCGCGTGAGCAGCGCGCGGTCTTCGAGGCGGTTCACGAGCCGCGTCGTCGCGCTCGGGCTGAGCGCCGCGGCGCGGGCCAGCTGCTGCATGCGCATGTGCCAGCCGTCTTGGCGGTTGAGCGCGTCGAGCACCGTGTACTCGACGACCGAGAGGTCGACGGATGCCGCGAGCGCACGCTCGAGCTCGGCCTCGATCAGTCCGTGCAGTGCGGCGAGCGTGCGCCAGCCCTGTGCGCGCACCTCGACCGCGTCGTCGGCGATGCCCATTTCTCCTCCTCGGATCAAGTAGTTGCTTGCGCCAGCTAATTGCGTGTGCAAGTATTGATGCCTGCCGTGCAATAGAGCGCGTCTGCAACTATTCGCACCAGTGTAACAGGAGACCACGCATGCCCCTCGGACTCATCGCCCTCGCGATCGGCGGCTTCGGCATCGGGCTCACCGAGTTCGTGATCATGGGCCTGCTGCCCGAGGTGGCTGCCGACTTCGGGGTCACCGAAGCGGCCGCCGGGTGGCTCATCTCGGGCTATGCCCTCGCCGTGGTGGTCGGAGCGCTCGGCCTGACGGCCGCGACCACCCGGCTCCCCCGCAAGCCCGTACTGACCGGTCTCCTCGTGCTCTTCATCGCCGGCAACGCGATCTCGGCGATGGCCCCGAGCTACGAACTCATGATGACCGGCCGCGTCGTCGCGGCGCTCTGCCACGGCGCCTTCTTCGGCATCGGCTCGGTCGTCGCCGCCGGGCTCGTCGCGCCCGAGAAGGCCGCGGGCGCCATCGCGATCATGTTCACGGGCCTCACCGCTGCGAACGTGCTCGGGGTGCCGTTCGGCACGTTCCTCGGCCAGGAGTTCGGCTGGCGTTCGACCTTCTGGGCGATCTCCGCGATCGGCGTGATCGCGCTCATCGGCATCGCGACGCTCGTGCCGAACCTCAGCACCGACGGACCCGCACCCAGCCTTCGCCGCGAGCTCACGGCATTCCGCTCCGGCCAGGTGTGGCTCTCGCTCGCCGTGACCGTGCTCGGCTTCGGCGGCATGTTCGGCGCCTTCACCTACATCGCCTACACGCTCACCGAGGTCAGCGGCTTCGCCTCGAGCGCCGTGCCGTGGCTGCTCGTGCTCTTCGGCGCCGGCCTCGTCGTCGGCAACTGGATCGGCGGCCGCCTCGCCGATCGCTCGATCGACGGCACCCTGCTGGGGTTCATCTCGGCGCTGCTCATCGTGCTCGTGCTCTTCGCCTGGCTCGCGCCGAGCCCCGTGGCCACGATCGTGCTCCTGACCGCGATGGGCGGCTTCGGGTTCGGCACCGTGCCCGCCCTGCAGAGCCGCGTGATGCGTTACGCCGAGGGTGCGCCGACCCTCGCGTCGGGCGCGAACATCGCCGCCTTCAACCTCGGCAACGCCCTCGGGGCCTGGGCCGGCGGCCTCACGATCGCGGCCGGCCTCGGCTACACCTCACCCATCTGGGTCGGAGCGATCATCACGGCGGCCGCCCTCGCCGTCATGACCATCGCCGCTGCGACCGCACGCCGACTCCCCCGAGCGGATGCCGGTGACCCCGTCCGCCTCGACACCGCCTCCTCCGCAGCCGCCTGAACCTCTCCGTCCAACCAGATCCAAGCAGCACACGAAAGGGAACCACGAATGAGCAACATCCTCATGATCGTCACCGGAGCGGACTCGCTCACGATGAACGACGGCTCGCAGCATCCGACCGGCTTCTGGGCCGAAGAGCTCGTGACCGCGCACCGCGACCTCGTGGCCGCCGGCCACACCGTCACGATCGCGACGCCGGGCGGCGTCACCCCGACGGTCGATGCGGGCAGCCTCGACCCGTCGCAGACCGGCGGCGAGGCACAGGCGCGGGGCCTCGCCGAGTACCTCGACGCGATCGCCGCAGACCTCGCGGCGGCCGTTCCCGTCGCCGACGTCGATGCGGCCGACTACGTTGCCATCGTGCTGCCGGGCGGTCACGGGCCGATGGCCGACCTCGCATTCGACGCGAACGTCGGGCGCGTGCTCGTCGCCGCGAACGATGCGGGCACCGTCATCGCGCCCTTCTGCCACGGCCCGGCCGCCCTCCTCTCGGCGAAGCTCGCCGACGGTTCGAACGCGTTCGCCGGCCGTCGCCTCACGGTCTTCACCGACGAGGAGGAGCGCACCGGCGGCACCGGCGAGAACACTCCGTGGTGGGTCGAGTCCGCCCTCCGCGATGTGGGGCTCGTGATCGACTCGGCCGCCCCGTGGAGCGACCACGTGGTCGTCGACGGCAACCTCGTCACCGGGCAGAACCCGCAGTCGAGCGCCTCGGTCGCGCGCCGGGTGATCGAGGCGATCGGCTGACCGACCGCACGACTGCACGACCGACGGCGGGGAGCTGGCGCGGGCCGGCTCCCCGCCGTCAGGCATGAGGGCGGCGCTGTCAATCCCCTCGTGCGCGGATTCGTCCGTGCGTACCGTGAACCCATGCGACCGACGTCGTGAGCACGGCGCCGGTCGGTCGCTCACCCGAAGGGCGGTCTCATGACGGGCTGGAACACGGACACACTTGCTCAGCCGGCGGGAGCCGGCGCCATCACGATCGTCGAGGGCTCGGCGTTCTGCGTCTCCCATGCGAACGGCGACATCGTTCCCGAACTCCCGCACGGGATGTTCTTCCGCGACACCCGGCTCGTGTCGCGCTCCACCCTGCTCGTCGACGGCGCGCCGGTCGAACCCCTGTCGGCGATGACGCCGGAGCCGTTCAGGGCGCTCGTCGTCGGGCGCGCCGGGCACGTACCGGGCCGAGCCGACACGCCGCTCACCGTCGAACGCGACCGGCGAGTGAACAGCGGGCTCCGCGAGAAGATCACGATCCACAACTATTCCCGCCTGCCGATGTCATGCCGGGTCGAACTCGCGCTCGAGGCCGACTTCGCCGACATCTTCGAGGTGAAGGAGGAGCGCGCCGGCGGCACCGCCCACCCGCTCGTCGCCGGCCCCGACGGACGGTTGCGCGCCGAGTCGACGAACGCCCCGGCCCGACTCGGCCTCGTCGTCACCGCAGCCGGTGCATCCCTCGACGGTGCGCGCCTCGTCTTCGAGGTACGCCTGCCGCCGCGAGGGAGTTGGACGCAGCGCATCGTCATCACCCCGACGCTCGACGGCGAGGAGGTGGCGCTCGACCCGGTCGGGGCACCCCTGCACGAGACGAGACCGGCCCGCCGGCTCACCGAATGGCAGTCCTCGATCTGGGTGCCGAGGATCGGCGACGACGACGTCGAACGCATCATCCTGCAGAGCCAGCGCGACCTCGGCTCCCTTCGCATCTTCGATCCACGGCATCCCGAGCGGGCAGTGGTCGCCGCCGGCGTGCCGTGGTTCATGGCGCTCTTCGGTCGCGACTCCCTGCTGGCCTCCTACATGACCCTCGGCCTCGATCCGACGCTCGCGATCGGCACGCTGCAGACCCTCGCCGAGCTCCAGGGCACGAAGAACGACCCGGCGTCGGAGGAACAGCCCGGCCGGATCCTGCACGAGGTTCGCCTGGGCGCCACCACGAACCTCGCACTCGGCGGCGAATCCGTCTACTACGGCTCGGTCGATGCCACACCGCTGTTCGTCTTCCTCCTCGGCGAGCTCGCCGCGTGGGGCGCCCTGCCCGATGACGCCGACGTCACCGACGACCTCGTCGCCGCGGCCGATCGCGCGCTTGCCTGGATCGAACGCGACGGCGATCGCGACGGCGACGGGTTCGTCGAGTACTCGCGGCTCAACGACTTCGGCCTGATCAACCAGGGCTGGAAGGACTCGTGGGACGGCATCAACTTCGCCGACGGCACCCTCGCCGAAGCGCCGATCGCACTCTGCGAGGTGCAGGGTTACGTCTATGCCGCCTACCGCGCCCGAGCGACGATCGCCGCATCACGCGGAGATGATGCCGGCGTCGACCGGTGGACTGCGAAGTCCGCCCAGCTGAAGGCGCGCTTCAACGAGCAGTTCTGGATCCCTGAACGCAAGTGCTTCGCCGTGGCACTCGACCGCGACAAGCGACAGGTCGACTCCTGCACCTCGAACATGGGCCACTGCCTGTGGAGCGGCATCGTCGACGACGACAAGGCGGCCGCGGTGGCCGAGTTGCTGCTGTCGGAGACGATGTTCACCGGCTGGGGCGTGCGCACCCTCGCCTCCGACATGGGCGCCTACAATCCCGCGAGCTACCACAACGGCTCGGTGTGGCCGCACGACAGCGCCATCGTCGCCGCCGGCCTCATGCGCTACGGCTTCGTCGAGCAGGCGCACCGCATCATCGTCGGGCTCCTCGATGCGGCGACCCACTTCGACGGCCGACTGCCCGAGCTCTTCTGCGGCTTCGATCGTGAGCAGTACGCGGAGCCTGTCGTCTACCCGGCCTCGTGCTCGCCGCAGGCCTGGGCCGCAGCCTCGCCATTCCTGCTGCTGCGCAGCATGCTGCGCATGGATCCCTCAGTCCCCACCGGCGAGCTCTGGCTCTCCCCGGCCATCCCGCACGAGTTCGGCGAGGTCCACCTCATGAACGTGCCGTTCGCCGGTGCACGTGTCTCCCTCGACGTCGGCGACGACGGCGACGGCACCTCGGTGACGGGGCTGCCCGACCACATCACCCTGCATACGGTCCCGCGCGGTGCCTCCCGCGCCTGAAGAGGAGGTGTCTCGTGCGAATCGGCATCATCGCCCCGCCCTGGATTCCCGTGCCACCGCCGGCCTACGGCGGCATCGAGTCGTTCATCGACACGCTGGGCCGGGCGATCGTTCGCGCCGGTCACGAGGTCGTGCTCGCGGCATCCGGTGACAGCACCTCGCCGGTGGAGCGCCTGCCCGGCTTCCCGCCCTCGGGCTCCGACACGATGGGACTCACGACGCACGAGCTGCGGCACCTCATTCGTGCGTACGCGCAGTTCGACGACGTCGACGTGATCGTCGACAACACGCTCGCGGGTCCGATCCTGGCCCGCACCGCCGCGATGGCGCCGGTCGTCACCATCGCACACGGACCATTCATCCCCCTCGTGCAGGAGCTCTACGGGGCCGCCTCGCCCGACATGCCCTTCGTCGCCATCTCCCATCACCACGCCTCGACGGCCGGGTCCGTGCGCATCGCTCGCATCATCCATCACGGTATCCGGGTGACCGAGGTGCCGACGGGCTCGGGCGGCGGCACTGCGTGCTTCGTCGGCAGGATGAACCCCACGAAGGGCGTCGTGGAGGCGATCCTCGTGGCGGAGCGTGCCGGAATTCCGCTGCGCATCGCGGCGAAGATGCGTGAGCCGGCCGAGCAGGCGTATTTCGACGAGGCCGTGCGCCCCCTGCTCGGGCGGAACGCGGAGTACATCGGCGAGCTGTCCACCGCCGAGGCATGCGCGCTCATGGGAGCGTCGTGCGCGCTCGTCAACCCGATCCAATGGGACGAGCCCTTCGGCCTCGTGATGATCGAATCCCTGGCCACCGGAACCCCGGTGATCGCGACACCGCGCGGCTCCGTTCCGGAACTCGTCGACGACGGCATCACTGGCTTCGTGCGAGCGGAGATCGACGAGCTCGCTGCCGCGCTCGTCGAGGCGGCCGCACTCGATCGCGCGGTCTGCCGTGCACGAGCGGAAGCCCGCTTCACCGATGACCGGATGGCGCGCGACTACCTCGAGCTCTTCACGGGGCTCGTCACCGATGACCGACCGATGCGTCGAACGGCGTGATGGCGCCGAGCCCGGACACGACGAGGGCCCGCCCCCCACGTGATGGCGAGCGGGCCTCCGGGTATCACCGTCGTTTTCCCGCGGTTCGGCGTCAGCTCGACGCGTTCGCCGTCACCTGGTGCTGTTCGGCGTTCGGCGAACTCATCACCTCGACCTTGCGGGGCTTCGCGCGCTCGCTCATCGGGATGATCACGCTCAGCACGCCGTTGTCGTAGTGGGCGCTGATGCCGGCGGTGTCGATGCCGTCGCCGAGGGTGATCTGGCGAAGGAACGAACCGCTCGGTCGCTCGTGCGCGAGCCACTTGACCTCGGCGTCGGCGCGCAGCGTGCGCTCGGCGCGGATCGTGAGCAGCTGACCGTCGACATCCACGTCGACCGAGCCGGGGTCGACGCCCGGCAGGTCGGCGGCGAGCACGTAGTGATCGCCATCGCGGTGCAGATCGATCGGCATCACCCGCGGCCCCTGTCGCGAGTCGAGCATGTCCGCAGCGAGGCGGTCGAGCTCACGGAACGGGTCCCACATCATGGCCATGACTTCTCCTCCCTGTCGCCGCCGAAGCGGCAGTTTCCGGAGTTGAGCCCTATCGACTCAACTACCATCAGATTAGCACTCTCCTATCGAGAGTGCCAAGATCGTCGACCGATCGGTCAACGGGGGGATTCCGCGCTATTCGGGCCCGTGCCCGGCATCGAAGCGCGCCCGATAACGCACCTCGGCCTCATCGAGCAGCGCGTTCGAGAGACGCGCGACCGGTTCGACGTCGGCGAGCAACGGCTCCGAATCCGGCCCCCTGGCCACCATGCGGCCGCGCAGCACCCAGGCGATGCGCTCGGGATTGCGCTCACGCAGGTGCTTGTACTGGCAGAGCTGCCTCGCGAGCCAGTCGGCACGCTCGCGCGTCCACCACGGCTGGGGGTCGAGTGGGTTCACCGAGAGCCCGGGCAGTTCCAGGCCGCTCTCGGTGTCGATGCTCGCCTCATCGCGATCGTGCTCGAACCCCTCGGAGTACCGCACGTGCAGGCCCGGCATCCGCCCGACGAGCGCATCGAGGTCTTCGAGCGAGTCGAGCTCGGCGAGTTCCGCATCGGCCGACGTCATGGCGCGATGATAACGCCCGCCAGCCGACTCCGGCAGCGGGTTGACGAGGCGGCCGACCGGATCAGTCGAAGAGCTCGGAGAGCCAGCTCTCCTTCTTCTTCTTGCGGTAGCCCTGGTCGCCGTACCCGCGGTTGTCGTACCCGCGGTTGTCGCCGCGGTTGTCATAACCGGACTGCTGGTACGAGGGCTGGCCGTAGGCCGGTGCCTGCGGCTGCGCGGGCGGGGCGGGCGCGGCCGGTGCCGACTGGGTGGGCGCCGAGAACTCGCGCGCCGCGCGCTCGACGATCTTGTCGAGCTCGCCACGGTCGAGCCAGACGCCACGGCACGTCGGGCAATAGTCGATCTCGATGCCGCTGCGCTCGCTCATCACGAGCACGGTTCCGTCGGTGGGGCACTGCATTGGGGGCTCCTTCTTCGGGGCCGACCGGAATCGATCGGGGGTGGTTCGACAAGATCGAGCCTAAGGAGCGAAGCTTTGAAGACGCCCAGTGTATGCACCGTGAAATGCACCGAGCGGATGCCGCGACGCCTGCCTCACGAAGAGGCGGCTGCCGCGACATCCGCTCGTGGATCGGGTGCCCGCGCGCTCAGCGCACCGGCACCCGATCGAAAGGGATGCGAGAACTTACGAAATGACCGTGATGTTCTCAGCCTGCAGGCCCTTGGGGCCGCGGGCGGTCTCGAATTCGACCTTCTGGTTCTCCTCGAGCGAGCGGTAGCCGCCCGATGCGATCGCGCTGAAGTGCGCGAAGACGTCGGCCGAGCCGTCGTCAGGAGCGATGAAGCCGAAGCCCTTGTCGGCGTTGAACCACTTGACGGTTCCGGTAGCCATATTCTTTTCCTTCTGTAAAGCCGAGCCGCCGAAGCGGCTGCGACGTGCACGGCCTCAGGCCGTGCAGGGTTCCGACGGCGACGTCCGCCGCCGGAAGTTGGTGGTGCGATCGAGTCGCATGGGGTTCGTGGCCGCGTACGAGACGAAACGGCCCGGCGTGCGAGACGCCGCGATCAGTGACCTGCGGGAGGAACCGGTGCGGGGCTTCGTCGCCGTCATCGCACCGAATGCTTCGGCGTGAGAGATGTTGCTTCGTCCCGACTGTCATCGGCTTCCCAGCCGTGTCCTGTGGGAGAGAACCCACTGCAGATACTTCAACCATAGTCCCTTCTCATGTGCAAGCGCTGGGAAATGATCGGATCCGTTCGAGGGCGGCTCGAATTCGCCCGATCCGGCCGCCTCAGAACGCCACGGATGCCGCGGTGCGGAGGTCTTCGACGAGCAGGCCGAACGCGGCCTCCCGGTCGGCCGAATCGTCGAGGCGGAGCAGCGCCGACGGATGCGTGGTGACGACGGTGGGAGCAGGAAGCGCCGATGCCGGCGCCGCCGGGTCGGGCGGCAGCACCCTCCCCCGCACCTGCCCGATGCGCACGGTTCGGCCGAGCACCGCTCGGG
This sequence comes from Agromyces sp. CCNWLW203, assembly GCF_036576125.1. NCBI lineage: Bacteria > Bacillati > Actinomycetota > Actinomycetes > Micrococcales > Microbacteriaceae > Agromyces > Agromyces sp. CCNWLW203. Next base: position 70,171 of record NZ_JAZHYX010000008.1, read on the forward strand.
CCGCGGTCGCGCCGAGCGCCACGACGACCTCGGGGTCGACCGCCTCGAACTCGGCCTCGAGCCAGGGATGGCACGCGACGATGTGGGCGACGGCCGGCTTCTCGTGGATGCGCCGCTTGCCGCGGCGCTCGAACCTGAAGTGCTTGACGGCGTTCGTCACGTACACGCGGTCGCGCGGGATGCCGGCCGCATCGACCGCGTCGGCGAGCAGGCGCCCGGCCGGACCGACGAAGGGCACGCCCTCGAGGTCCTCCCGATCGCCAGGCTGCTCGCCGACGAGCATCATCGATGCGGTCTCCCGGCCGCGTGAGAAGACGACCTGGGTGGCGCCTCGCCAGAGCTCGCAGCCGCGACAGGACTCCGCGGCGAGCCGGAGCTCGTCGAGCGCCCCGCCCGTCGGCACCCACTCCTCGGCGCCCGGCCGTTCGATGCCGTCACCCATGCTCGTCACCCATACTCGTCACCCATGCTCGTCACCCATGCTCGTCACCCATGCTCGTCACCCATGCGGAGGACGCTACGCACGCTCAGCCGATGCGGCGAGGGGGTTGCGCGCGGCCGGTTCGCACGCGCGCACCCATGACACCGGGTCGCCCCGGGCATGACGAACGCCCCCGCAGCGTGCGCTGCGGGGGCGTTCGAGTGGTGCGCCTCGGCCTAGAGGCCGCGGATGTTCTCGGCCTGCAGACCCTTCGGGCCCTGTGCGACCTCGAATTCGACCTTCTGGCCCTCTTCGAGCGAACGGTAGCCGTTGCCCGAGATGGCGCTGAAGTGCGCGAAGACGTCGGCCGAGCCGTCGTCGGGAGCGATGAAGCCGAAGCCCTTTTCGGCGTTGAACCACTTGACGGTTCCGGTTGCCATACTGCTGTCCTTCTGTCCTATGGGCTGCTGGTGCGGCCCGATGCGATCGACGGTCGATCGCTGCCCCGCACGGCGGGTTGCCGACGGAGCGGGGGGCGAGGGGCGGGAGTGCGCTCAGGCATCCGCCGTCTCGTATCGGGTCATGCCACGCGGATCGGTCCGCCTCCGGGCAATCAGGTGGAGGCACGGGCAGGCGCCCGCTTGATGGAGGAATCAGTGAACATACCCTATCGGGTGACGTTCAGGTTCACAGGCTACGCGACCGAATCGTGACCTGGGAAGACCTTGTGCCGAATTCGCCGCCGATGGGAAACTCTGGCCGATGTCAGTGCGCTCGCAGCAAATGGGTGCAGAATCGTGGGATGAACCGCCGCCCCCTCGGTCTCGTCGCTGCTGCGTACGCAGCCGCCGTCCTGTGGGCGACCGTCGGCCCTGCACCGTGGCGCACGGTCGGGCATCAGCTCGACGGCGGCATCCTGAATCCCGACGCATGGACGGCTCCCGTCACGTGGACCACCGGCTACTTCTCCGAGATGGCCTTCAACGTGGCGATCTTCCTCCCCGTCGGCGTGCTGGCAGCGCTCCTCATCCCCCGCGGCCGCTGGCCCATGGCGATGCTCGCTGGCTTCGGCTTCACCGTGCTCATCGAGCTCGTGCAGGTGCCGGAGCCCACCCGCATCTCGGACCCGCGCGATCTCGTGATGAACACGACCGGCGCGGTGCTCGGCGTACTCATGGTCGTACTCGCCCGAGGCGTCCGCCGAGCGGGCCTCGTCGCTGCGGCGCTCGTCGAGCAGGTGCACGAGGAGCTGCCGGATGCCGCGACGCCCATCCTCGAGCCGGCGCTCTCACCCGCCGTCGAGCCAGACCTCGAACCGGCGCTCGAGCCGGCCCTCGCGGCGGTGCACGTCGACCGGGCCGCGTAGACCCGGCGCCGCTCCCCCTCTCCGCACCCCGCGCGCCAGTACAGTAGGCGGGTGACTTCAGCTGACTCGCGCTCCGCCGAGACCGACCGGCGCACCGGCTGGGTGGGCCTCGCCGTCATCGGCGCGGTCGGCGGGCTGCTCTCGGGAGCCTTCGGCGTCGGCGGCGGCATCCTCATGGTTCCGCTGTTCGTGATGTTCGCCGGCATGGACCAGCGCCGCGCCTCGGCCACCTCGCTCGCGGCGATCGTGCCGACGGCGATCGTGGGGGCCATCACCTATCTCGTCAACGGCGAGGTCGCCGTGATCCCCGCGCTGTTCGTCGCGGCAGGCGGCATCCTCGGCTCGTGGATCGGCGCGCGGCTGCTGCGCCGCCTTCCGCTCGGCTGGCTGCGCTGGATGTTCATCGCGCTCCTCGTCGCCGTCGCCGTGCGCATGCTGCTCTTCGTTCCCGAGCGCGCTGCGGTCGAACTCGAACTCGATGCGCTCACGATCATCGGCATGGTGGCGCTCGGACTCGTGATCGGCGTGGCATCCGGCCTCTTCGGCATCGGCGGCGGGCTCGTCATGGTGCCCGCGTTCATGCTCTTCTTCGGCATGAGCGACCTCGTCGCCAAGGGCACGTCGCTCGCCGTGATGATCCCCACCGCGATCAGCGGCACCATCACGAACGCCCGCGGCGGCATCGTCGACCTGCGGGCGGGCATCATCGCCGGCATCGCGGCGACCGCGGCGTCGTTCGGCGGCGTCGCACTCGCGCACCTGATGTCGCCCGAGGTGTCGACCTGGCTGTTCGCGGCCCTCGTCGTGATCGCCGCGGCGCAGCTCTCGGTGCGCGCCATTCGTCAGCAGAAGAAGGAGAGGAGCGAACGTGTCGCTTGAGGCCGGTTGGTACGACGACGAATCGGATGCCGCGCTGCTGCGCTACTGGGACGGCACCGCCTGGACTCCGCACACCGCCGCGAGGTCGGCGGATGCCGCACCGAACCCGTTGCGCGCGACCGCGTCCGACGCTCCACCGGCGCCCGTTGCAGGGCCCGTGACGCCGCCCGCGACTCCGACCGGGCCCGCGATCCCCGCCTTCGGCGCGGCCCCCGCGTTCGACGACATCGACGAGTCGACGACGGCCCGGCCGATGGGCTCTCGAGCGCCCCAGCCGCCCGCCGGCGCGACACCGCCGCTCGCCCCTCCGGCCCCGCCCACCGCCTCCCCCCTCGCCGCGCCGGGCGCCTTCCCGCCGCCCCCCGCGCCCGGGGAGTTCCCGTCGTACACGTTGCCCGCCCCTCCCGGGTACAGCATCCAGGAGCAGACGACCGCGCCGCTCCCTCCCGGGTACTCCGCAGCGCCGACGCCGCAGTTCTCCTACGAGCCGTACCGCACGACCGGCCGCACCTTCATCGCGACGTGGCTGTTCGCGATGCTGCTCGGCTTCTGGGGCGCCGACCGCTTCTACCTCGGCAAGTTCGGCACCGCGATCGCGAAGCTGCTGACGCTCGGCGGCCTCGGCGTATGGGTGCTCGTCGACCTGCTGCTCGTGCTCACGGGCTCGCAGCGCGACCGCGACGGTCGCGAGCTCGAGGGATACCAGGAGCACAAGCGCACGGCCTGGATCGTGACGGGCGCGCTCGTCGCCCTCTCCGTGCTCTCGAGCATCGTGTCGACCGTCGCGGGCCTGCTGACCCGCTGACCTGCGAACTCACGCCTGGCCCCGACCGGGCTCAGTTGCTGCACCATTCCGAGTGGCCGCCGACCGAACTGGCCACCGTGCGACCGGCGCGGATCTCGACCACGGTGGTCATCAGGTCGGTGAAGCCGGGATTCTCCCGGTACCCGTCGATCGTTCCCGGTTCGGGAGACTGCGTGACGGCGGCGTACTGTCCGTTCGGCGAGACGCAGTATTCGCGGATCAGGCTCGCCGAGTCGGCCGGCGCGAACACCTCCCGCATCTCACCGGTGTCATCGACCTCGGCGAGGATGGAGCTGCGCACATTCCGGTCGCCCTCCACCGTCGCCGCGACGAGTGAGATGAGGTACCGCGACTGCCCGTCGAGCACCGTGATCGGGCCGGGGTAGACGTGATCCGCGATGTCGGCGGAGGCCAGCTCGAGCGTCGTGGCGCTGCCGTCGGTCAGGTCGAAGCGCACGCCGCGATCGGGGTCGGCGACGATGAGCTGGGCGGTGCCCGGCACGAAGCCGCGCAGCTCGGTGTGCACGCCGAGCGGCGACGGCTGCTGCTTCCCGATGACGTCGACCACGAAGACCGACTGCTCGAAGTCCTGCACCACGACCGACGTCGTGCCGGGAACGAACATCCACGACGAGACGCGCGACTTCTCGCCGTTAAGGCCGAGCACCGGCACCAGCTCCATGCCGCCGTTCGTCGAGAGGTCGATCGCGATGAGTTCGTTGTCGAAGTCGCGCACGCCGTCGACCTCGGGGGAGCTGAGCACCAGCGCGGCGAGCGGGTTGGTGGTCGAGACTGCGAGATCGCGAATCGTCGCACCCCTCGGGATGCCGAACTGCTGCGGCTCGCCCTGACGCATGTCGCTGACGAAGAGCAGGTTCGATCCGTCCTCCTCGATGGTCACGGCGAGCAGCAGGTCGCCCGCGTGTGCGAACTCCTGGATGCGCGGCGCCTCGAACACGATTTCGGGATCGCCGCCGTCGAGCGGCCTGCGCTGCACCGCGTCGGGCTCACCCTGATCACTGCGCCGATTGAGCGTGTACAGCTCGGCGCCGGGCGTCGTGAACTCGTACTCGAGCGTCGCCGGCGTGGGCTGCACCGCACCGACGACCCCGGGAACACTCACGGTGTAGTCGGTCGAATGGTCGAGCGGCGCGTCGAAGGTGAGCGTGATCGCGCGATCGTCGATCTCGGCGGTCACCGCCGCCTCGGGCTCGACCACGATGCCGTCCTCGTCGATCGAGGCCACCGGCTGGTTGACCTCGAGGGTGAGCTTCTGCCCGGCGAGCACCGTCGTGCGTTTCGCGTCGAGTTGCGCGTCGTTCAGCCGCGGACCCTGTGCCACGTTTGCGAACGCGAACCCTCCGGCCGCCAGCGCGAGCACCGCGATGCTGCCGCCCAGGCGCCGCGCGAACGAACTCGCTCGCGAGGCACCGGGCTCGTCGGCCGGTCGCGCGTCAGTAGACATACGGGTCGCTCGGTTCGTCGATGCCGGCGAGCTGCTCGGGCACCAGCACGAGTGGATCGGTTCCCGACTGCGCCGGGTTCGCGCCGAGTGCTCCGGATGCCTCGACCCACTGATCTGCTTCGTACTCCTCCTGCCAGCCGGGCAGGTAGACCGGCACGCCGACCGGCTGGGCGTCGATGGCGCAGTGCGTCACGACGAACCGCGTGATGTAGAAGACGTTCTCGGAGTCCTCGGCCGAGGGGAGCACGAATCCGCTCGCATCGACGGCGGTGCCGGTGTAGGCGTCGATGTCGGGGTTCTGCCGAAGGAGCACCGCCCAGTCCTTCACGGTGAAGCTCGAGGTGTCGGCGCCGACGAGGGCGGTGCCGCCACCGTCGAGCGCCGAGGTGTCGCTGTTGATGCTGCGCTGGGCGGCGACCGCCGAGGTCAGCGTCGCGGGTGGCAGCACGAGGAGCGCCAGGGTCGCGCCGACGACGGTCATCGCGGTCAGCGCGGTACGGACCCGGCCCGGCGGTGTCGACGGTGCGTGGTCGTGGTCGTGGTCATGCTCGCGAGCGCGGTCGAGTTTCTTGCCGCGGAGCGCCGGCGAGGAGACATCCGCTTCGCTCTCATGCTCGTCTTCCAACGGAGGGACGGCGAACGCGGCGACCGCGAACAGGGCACCGATGCACGCCATGAGGATCGCGAACCACGAGGTGGCGGGGTTGATGTAGAGGCCGAGCTGGCCGGTCAGCGCGAGCCACAACGTGGCCACGATGCCGACCAGGGCGAGCACGATGCCCTGCCAGCGCGCGATGAGCCGTCTACGCAAGGGTGTTCACCGCCAATCCGAGTGCTGCACTCGCGAGCCCCACCACGACGGTGACCTGCACGAGGGTCTTGGCCGTGAACGTCGTGCGCATGAGCGCGAGCATCTTGACGTCGATCATCGGCCCGAACACGAGGAAGGCGACGATCGCACCGGGCATGAAGGTCGAGCCGAACGCGAGGATGAAGAACGCGTCGACGTTCGAGCAGATCGCGACGACGAAGGCGAGCGCCATGAGTGCGAACACCGAGAGGATCGGGTTCTGGCCGAGGGTCAGGAGCACGTCTCGGGAGACCGTGACCTGGATCAGGCCCGCGATCGCAGACCCGACGAAGAGGGCCGGCAGCATCGCTCCGGTCTCCTTCGCGAACATGTCGACGCTGCGCCGGGTGCGTGTGGCGGGCACCTCGTCGTGGGCGTGGGCGCAGCTCGCCTGGAACTTTGGCGTGAGGAGGCTCATCGGGCTCGGGTGCCGGCTGTAGATCCAGCCGATGAGGTTCGCGATGACGAAGCCGCCGAGGATGCGCGAGACGAGGATGCCGTCATCCCAGCCGAATGCTTGGTACGTCGTGATGATCGTGACCGGGTTCAGGATCGGGGCGGCGAGGAGGAACGTCATCGACTCCCCGACGGTCAGCCCGCGGAGGATCAGGCCGCGAGTGAGGGGCACGTTGCCGCACTCGCAGACGGGCAGCAGCACGCCGAGCAGTGAAAGCGTCACTCGCCGCACCACGGCGTTCTTCGGCAGATGGCGCAGCAGGAATCCGTCGGGGAGCCACACCTGCACGCCGATCGAGAGCAGGATGCCGAGGAAGACGAACGGCAGGCTCTCGATGATGACGCTGATCGAGAGGGTGAAGAAGTCCTGCACCGAGTTCGAGAGCAGGTCGCCCGTCGCCTCGGGGGCGAAGAACCGGATGCCGAAGAAGAGCAGCACGAGACCGAGGCCGAGCGCGAGACCGAGGCCTGCGCGGCCCCGCGGACGCTCCACGGCACCATGGTGGTGATGGTGGCCCGGCGCGTGAGGTCGCGAGGGCGAACGCGGCGCACTGCGCGGATCACGGAGTTGGGGGCGACTCATCGGCTCCAGCGTAGACGCTCGGCCTTCGCCGAGAGGTAGCGCTGCTCGGCGCGGTTGAGCGTGCGGCGGGCGGCTTCGGTGAACGCGAGCGACGCGGCATCCGTCGCCCCCGACCGTTCGAGCAGGTGCCCGCGCACCGCCCACGTGCGATGGTGCTCGGCGAGCGCGCCGCCCGCCTCCGACTCGGATGCCTCGAGCGCCGCGAGTCCCGCCTGCGGGCCCTCGACCATGGCGAGCGCGACGATGCGCCCGAGCGAGACCATCGGCCCCGGAGCGAGCCGTCCGAGCAGCTCGTAGAGGCCGAGGATCTCGATCCAGTCGGTCGCAGCCGTCGAGGGCGCCTCGTCGTGCACGGCGGCGATCGCGGCCTGCAACTGGTACGGCCCGATCGGCGCGCGGTCGAGCACCTCAGTGACGAGTGCGACCCCCTCGCCGATCATGGCCGCGTCCCAGCGGGAACGGTCCTGCTCGTCGAGCGGCACGAGGGCGCCTGCTGCATCGGACCGAGCGGCCCGCCGGGCGTCGGTGAGGAGCATGAGGGCGAGGAGACCGGTCGTCTCCCCCGAGGCATCGGCATCGGCCTCGCGCAACTGCCTGGCGAGCCGGATGGCCTCGGCGGAGAGGTCGACGCGCGCGAGCTCGTCGCCGGAGCTCGCCGTGTGCCCCTCGGTGAAGACGAGGTAGAGCACGTGGCGGAGCGCCGCGAGCCGGGGCTCGAGCTCGGCGGGGCGCGGCATCCGGAACCCCTCACCGCTCGCCCTAATGCGCGCCTTCGCGCGTGTGATGCGCTGTGCGACCGTCGGCTCGGGCAGCAGCAGCGCCCGGCTGATCTCGGCGGTCGTCAGCCCGCCGACGGCCCTGAGGGTGAGGGCGAGCTGCGCGGGCCGGCCGAGGGCGGGGTGGCAGCAGAGCAGAAAGAGCGTGAGGGTGTCGTCGACCGCCGGCACCGGTGCGGGCTCGGGTTCGAGCTCGACCGCTCGGTGCTCGCGGCGTCGGCGCGCGGCATCCGACCGCACCTCGTCGATGCGGCGCCGCGACGCGACGCGCACGAGCCAGGCGCGCGGACTGTCGGGCACGCCGCTCGTCGGCCACTGCTCGGTCGCGGCGATGAGGGCCTCCTGCATGGCGTCCTCGCAGGCGGCGAAGTCGCCGTAGCGCCGCACGAGCACCGCGAGCGCCGATGGTGCGGCGGCTCGCAGGGCCCGAACGGCGTCGGCTTCAGGCATCGGGGGCGACTCATCTCACACGTCGGGGCCCGAGGCCATCTCGAGCACCGGGCGCACCTCGACGAGACCGAACTGCGCCTCGGGGAATCGCCCGGCGATCGCCACCGCGCGCGACTCGTTCTCGCAATCGACGAGGTAGAAGCCGGCGAGCAGCTCCTTCGTCTCGGCGAAGGGTCCGTCGCTCGCGACCGTGCCGTCGTCGCCGCTCGTGACGCGCTTGGCGAGCGAGATGTCGGCGAGCGCCTCGCTCGCCACGAACTCGCCGCTCGCCTCGAGCTCCTCGCTGATTCGCTGGTAGAACCCGTAGCCTTCGGCCTGCTGCTCGGGCGTGAACCCGTTCCACACGGCCCGCGACTCGGGGTTGCTGTAGATCTGGATCAGGTATTTCATCGCAATCGCTCCTTCGATCCGGGAGGCCGAACCGCGCTCCCACCAGTATGTCGAGGCCGCCCTCGGGATTTCGACAACGGAGTCCCTTCGTGCGGTAGGGCTTGACAGGGCACGCGCGGCTGAGGAGAGTTCGATCGTCTGCATCGTGCTCGATGGTCGCGCTCGGTGGTCGCGCTCGGGAGGGGACTGCGATGGCGGTGGTATCGACCTTCGGCATCGAGGAGGAGTTCGTCTTCCTCGATCCTGAGACCCTCCGGCCGAGGGATGTCGCGGGCGGCGCCTTCGACCACCTCAGCGCGCGCCCGGAGTGGGCGCGCATCACGCACCGGGAGTTCCTCGCCTCCCAGGTCGAGCACGCCTCGGCGGTGTTCACCAGGCCCGACGAGGCGCTCGCCTCCCTCGTGGGTTTCCGCCGCGCGCTCGCCGAGGAGGCGAAGCGGGCCGGGGTCGTCGTCGCGAGCGTGGGATCCCCGCCCGACGCGAACGCCTTCCCCACCATCACCGACCTGCCGCGGTACCTCCGCATCGTCGACGACATGGGCGGGGTCATCGCCGACCACCAGATCCAGGGCCTTCACGTGCACGTCGGTGTCGCCGACCACGACGACGGGGTGCGCGCACTCAACGTCACCCGCACCTGGCTGCCGCTCTTCTCGGCGATGACCGGCAACTCGCCGATCTGGCGCGGGCACGACACCGGATTCGAGAGCTGGCGCAACGTCTCGCAGCGCCGGTGGACCACGACCGGGTGCCCGCCGGTGTTCCGCGACGGTGCCGACTACGACCGTCGCCTGCGACGGCTGATCGGGGTCGGCGGCATGAAGGACCAGGCGATCATCATGTGGAACGCCCGGCTCTCCTCGCACCTGCCGACGGTTGAGCTGCGGGTCGCCGACGCGCAGCTCGAGGCCTGGTCGTCGGTGCTCGTCGCCGTGCTCTTCCGCGCCCTCGTGGCGTGCGTCGTCGACGAATCGCTGGGACTGGCTGCGGCGGTGCAGCCGAGCGCCGAGGCGGCTCCCGGGCCCGAGCTCTTGAACGCGTCGCTCATGCACTCGGCGCACTCGGGCCTGAGCGGCACCGTGCTCGACCCCGTGCTGGCCGAGCTGCGCCCGGCCGAGGAGACGGTAGAGCGCTGCATCCGCGTGCTTCAGCCGGCGCTCGAGGCGGCCGGCGATCTCGAGCTCGTGCGCCTCGGGGTCGAGCGCCTGCTGGCCGACGGCACCGGGGCCGCTCGTCAGCGGGCCGCGTTCACGGCCGATGGCATGGCGGGCCTGCGGGAGTTGTACGGGTCGACGTTCGCGGCTGCGGGGTGATGCGGGCGCTGCGGCGCCGTGCCGCTCGGCGACGCGGCCCGGCGCGCTGGCCGGCGCCGCGGGCCCGGGCGTGCTGCTCGGCTTCGACATATTGCAGGTGAATATGCTTCATAGGCGCATATACAGGCCCATGACGCGGATTCGCCTGCAAAATGTGCTGCGCAGTACCGCCCTCGTCTTCGCGCCGGCTCAGCAGCCGGGGCCCGACGGATTCACGTTGCAGTCGCCGTTCGTGAGCACCGTGTCGAACTCGCCGACGAGCACGCGTCTCGGTTCGCCCGCGACGGCGAGCGTGCCGGCGATCGCGCGCCAGCCGGAACCGGCGAACCGGTATTCGGCGCGAAGCACGACCTCGATCGCGACGGTGTACTCGCCCGATTCGGCGTACACGTGGCTCGTGCTCGTCGGGGTGAACTCGCGTTGCCCGAGTGCTGTCCAGGTCGCGCCGGGCCCGTCGGTTGCGACCGCCTCGCCGTCGCTGTGCTGCCAGCGGTACCCGACGGGCGTGAAGCGCACGTCGGCGGGTTGGCCGAGCAGCGTGCCAGAGACCACCTGCACGGATGCCGCGGCCACGAAGTTCGCCGGAAGTCCCTCGACCGCCCAGCCACCGGGCTCCATGTCGTTGCCCGGCTTCGCGGGAACAAAGGACGCGATGTCGCGGAGCGTGACGACGACCGCCGGAGCTGGGGCCAGGGCCGGGGGGTCTTCGGGCGTGGTCGGCGGGATCGTGCAACTGTCTGGCGCTATCGGCCTGCAGTTGTCGAGCTCCACCCCGAGAGCAAAGTCGACCGAGTTCAGCGCATCTTCTCCGTCCATCGGTGGCTCAAGCGGAGCGCCAGGATCCGGCACCGCTGGACTAGCTGGAGTCTCGGTACGGTCTTCGATTTCGATGACAACACCCGAATCAGTCACATTGCCAACGATGTAGTCGATCGAGTTGATGTCCCCTTCAACGTCAGCTCCTGCAAGCAAGAACGCCACCGCCACAAGGGTGGCGTTCTTTAACAGAAGTCGTCGCCCGACCACGACTGCGCTCCTGCAACTAGAAGGTGAGCCGGATCTCCTGCCGATGCCGACACCAGCTCAACTTGAATTGGCGCGCGGTCCTTCCTGTCGGTTGGCGTCACATCCTTCCCTGAAGCATCAAGAACACGCACCTCTGAGACATCGAGGCAGAGGTAAACGTCAACGGTTGCCGCACCGTCCGAATCGAACTGTTCGATCAGGCCAGCGCTGTCGAAGCGAGTTGAGCCCTCTGTCCGCGCGCCGCTTTCCTGCAGGCGCTGCAACGACTCCTTGATATTGGCGGCGTACTCCGACGTCGCAACATCATCAAGACCTGCGACGTCTGCGCCTCCCGCCGCCGTCAATAGATCTACGAGCGCAAGGTGCTCTGAGTATCCGGCTTCCGCCGCCGCGAGCGCCTCCTCGTCCGAGGCGAAAATGGGCTCCGCGGCATCCGCCGAAGGGCTCGGCGACGGCGTCGGGGCGCCGCCCGCGCATCCGCTCAGCAGCGCCGCCAGCGCACCGGCTGCGGCGAGCGCGGCGAACGCACCCGGGCGTGATCGCCGCGTCGAACGGGACAAGGACATGGCGATCACCCTAAGCGAGCACCCGGTGCCCGACGACGGATTATCCACAGGGAACAGAGCGAAGCAGAAGCACGACTCACGCCCGCGCGAGGATCCCCGTGACATCCGCTCCGCGCGGCAACACCCCGTACTGGCGCCCGCCCTCGTCGCCGAGGCGGGTGCGCACGAACGCATCGGCCACGGCACCGGGCGAGTACCGCAGCACGAGCGAGCCCTGCAGCACGAGGGCCAGCCGCTCGGTGAGTTCCCGTGCGAGGAGCGCGGCGCTCGCGGCATCCGTCGCCGACAGCTCACGCACGAGCGATCGCGCCGAGCCGAGCGCAGCATCGAACACGGGCGACTCCCCCGCGGCCTCGCCGACCTCGGCGAAGAACGCCTCGAACGCCTCGGGTTCCCGCGAGAGCACGCGCAGCACGTCGAGCGCGATGACGTTGCCCGAGCCCTCCCAGATGGCGAGCAGCGGCTGCTCCCGATAGCGGCGGGCGAGCGGGAACGCCTCGGTGTACCCGTTGCCGCCGAGGCACTCGAGCGCCTCGGCGGCGTGACCCGCCCCGCGCTTGCAGACCCAGTACTTCGAGACCGCCGTCGCGAGTCGCCGGAACGCCTGCTCGGCGCCATCCGCATCGTCGTCGTACGACCGCGCGAGCCGCATCGATGTCAGCGTCGCCGCCTCCGACTCGAGCGCGAGGTCGGCGACCACGGCTGCCATCGCCGGCTGGTCGATGAGCAGCGCGCCGAACGCCCGGCGATGCCGCACGTGCCACGCCGCCTCGGCCACCGCCTGCCGCATGCCCGCCGCCGAGCCGATCACGCAGTCGAGCCGAGTTCGCGTCACCATCTGCACGATGGTCGCGACGCCGCGCCCCTCGTCGCCGATGAGCCAGCCCGTCGTGTCGTCGAGCTCGATCTCGCTCGACGCGTTCGACCGGTTGCCGAGCTTGTCCTTCAGCCGCTGGATGCGGATGTCATTGCGCGAACCGTCGGGCAGCACGCGCGGCACGAAGAAGCAACTGAGCCCGTGCTGCGCCTGCGCGAGCACGAGGAACGCGTCGCTCATGGGCGCGCTGCAGAACCACTTGTGCCCGGTCAGCCCGTACTCGGCACCCCACGATCCGGACCCACTGCGACGCTCGGCCCGCGTCGTGTTCGCCCGCACGTCGGAGCCGCCCTGCTTCTCGGTCATCGCCATGCCCACGAGCGCCGACCGCTTGATCACGCCGCCACCGCCGAGCCCGGGTTCGTAGTCGCGACTCAGCAGCCGCGGCATCCATTCGTCTCGCAATGCGGATGCCGCGAGCTCGAGCGTCGGCACCGCGGCGTGGGTCATCGACACCGGGCAGGCGTGCCCGGGCTCGACCTGCGCGAAGAGCATGAACGCTGCGGCTCGATCGACGTTCGCACCGGGGCCGGGCGCGGCAGCGGCACTCGTGTGCGCCCCGGCGGCGACGGCCGCGCCGATCACCCGGTGATAGGCGTCGTCGTACTCGACCTCGTCGATGCGACGCCCCCAGCGGTCGAAGGCGTGCAGCACCGGCGGGTGCGTGTTCGCGCGCTCGGCATCGCGCTGGAACGGCGCCGACCCCACGAGCTCGCCGACGTCGACGAGCTCCTGAGCGGATGCCTCGCCGCCGCCGCGACCCCATCGCGCGACCGCCTCGACGAGCGGCGCGTTCGACGTGTACTCGTCGACGCCCTCGCGCGCCGGCACTTGGTTCTCGACCTCGTGGGTGCTCATCATCACGACCTCCGCGCCCCATTCTCGCGCCTTCGCAATGTGCTGATGGCCCGTGATTTCGCTCTCGGTGAACGCGGGGGACGGATGACCCACTCCCGCTTGCATCGCCCTGCCCGCCGTGTGAGGCTGTATCGCTGCAATGTCGTACGGGGGTGCGATGCTGCAGGTCGAGCGAGGGGTGTGGCTGCCCTGGCCGGTGCTGTGCGCGCACGAACGCGCCTCGGCAGGCGGTGTCCGTTCGATTCATCACTCCTCACAATGGAGACGCCATGCTCGGAAAAATCCTTGTCCGCTACCTGAAGCCCTACAAGTGGCTGCTGCTCGGTGTGCTGATCTTCCAGTTCATCTCGGCACTCGCCACCTTCTACCTGCCCCGCCTCAACGCCGACATCATCGACAACGGCGTCAGCAAGGGCGACACCGCCTACATCTGGTCGACCGGCTCGTTGATGCTCCTGATCTCCCTCGGGCAGATCACGGCGTCGATCATCGCCACCTACTTCGCGGCTCGCGCTGCGATGAGCGCCGGCCGCGACATCCGCGACCACGTCTTCGAGCGCGTCTCGGGCTTCTCGGAGCGCGAGGTGTCGAGGTTCGGCCCCGGCTCGCTCATCACCCGCAACACGAACGACGTGCAGCAGGTGCAGATGCTCGCGATGATGGGCGCCACGATGCTCGTCACCGCACCGATCCTCGCGATCGGCGGCGTCATCTTCGCCCTGCAGCAAGACGTCGGCCTCAGCTGGATCATCGCGGTCGCGGTGCCGACGCTGCTCATCATCGCGACGATCGTCATCAGCCGCATGGTGCCGCTCTTCCGCAGCTACCAGCACAAGCTCGACAACGTGAACCGCATCATGCGCGAACAGCTCACCGGCGTTCGCGTCGTGCGCGCGTTCGTGCGCGAGCCCATCGAAGAGGAGCGCTTCCGCGGCGCGAACACCGACATCATGGTCGTCGGCCGCAAGGTCGGTTCGCTCTTCGTGCTGCTCTTCCCGCTGTTCATGCTCGTGCTGAACGTGACCGTGGTCGGCGTCGTCTGGTTCGGCGCGTTCGCCGTCGACGCCGGCGACGTGCAGATCGGCACGCTGTTCGCCTTCATGCAGTACGTGATGCTCATCCTCACGGGTGTGCTCATGGCGAGCTTCATGACGATCATGATCCCGCGCGCCGCGGTCTCGGCCGAGCGCATCGGTGAGGTGCTCGACTCGACGTCGACCCTCCCCCGTCCCGAGAACCCGGTGACGGTGTTCCCGACGCCGGGTTCGGTCGAGTTCACGGATGCCGCGTTCACCTACCCCGGCGCAGAGCACCCCGTGCTCTCGGGCATCACGTTCGGAGCCGCTCGCGGCGAGACGGTCGCGATCGTCGGGTCGACGGGGGCCGGCAAGACGACCCTCGTCTCGCTCATCCCGCGGCTCTTCGACGCGACGGGCGGCAGCGTGAAGGTCGGCGGCGTCGACGTGCGCGAGGCCGACCTCGACCACCTGTGGGCGTCGATCGGCCTCGTGCCGCAGCGCCCGTTCCTCTTCACCGGCACGATCGCCTCGAACCTCCGGTACGGGCGTGAAGAGGCCACCGACGAAGACCTGTGGCACGCGCTCGAGATCGCCCAGGGCCGCGACTTCGTCGAGGCGATGGACGGCAAGCTGAACGCGAAGATCTCCCAGGGCGGCACGAACGTCTCGGGCGGCCAGCGTCAGCGACTCGCGATCGCCCGTGCGATCGTGCACCGTCCCGACATCCTCGTGTTCGACGACTCGTTCTCGGCGCTCGACCTCACGACCGACGCGAGACTCAGGCAGGCGCTCTGGCGAGAACTGCCCGAGGTGACGAAGATCGTCGTCGCCCAGCGCGTCTCGACCATCACCGATGCCGACCGCATCGTGGTGCTCGACGACGGCGGCATGGTCGGACTCGGTACGCACGAACAACTGCTCGAGACCTCGCAGACCTACCGCGAGATCGTCGAATCCCAGCTCGGGGTGGAGGCCGCACGATGACCGCACAGACACCACTCTCCGCAGAGGAGCAGCTCGAGATCGAGCTCGGCGAGCAGGCGCGCATCAATGCCGACGACTGGAGCGGCGCCGTCGCACCGGGCAAGGCGAAGAACTTCGGGCAGAGCTTCGGCCGGCTGGTCGGGCTCCTGAAGCCGCACGCCTTCGCGTTCATCTTCGTGTCGATCCTCGGCGCCCTCGGCGTCGTGCTCACGGTGCTCGCACCGAAGGTGCTCGGCGAGGCGACGAACATCATCTTCGCCGGCGTCATCGGGCAGCAGCTGCCCCCGGGCACGACGACCGAGCAGGCCGTCGACGGCCTGCGCGCCGCTGGTCAGGACGACCTCGCCAACGTCGTCGCGACCGCGGGCGTCGTGCCCGGCGAGGGCGTCGACTTCGTGCGCCTCAGCCAGGTCATCATCCTCGTGCTCGCGCTGTACATGGCAGCGTCGGTGCTCACCTGGGTGCAGGGCTACGTGATCAACGTCATCATGGTGAAGACCATGTGGCGCCTGCGCGAATCGGTCGAGGCGAAGATCAACCGCCTGCCGCTGAGCTACTTCGACAAGGTGCAGCGCGGTGAGCTGATCTCGCGGGTCACCAACGACATCGACAACATCACGCAGGCGATGCAGCAGTCCCTCTCGACCGTGGTCACCTCGGTGCTCACCGTCGTGGGCGTGCTCATCATGATGTTCACGATCTCGTGGCAGCTCGCCCTCGTGGCACTCGTGTCGCTGCCGCTCATGGCGGTCATCTTCGGCATCATCGGCCCGAAGTCGCAGAAGGCCTTCGGCATCCAGTGGCGCAAGGTCGGCCGCCTCAACGCCCGCGTCGAGGAGTCCTTCTCGGGTCACGCCCTCGTCAAGGTCTTCGGCCGCGAAGAGGACTCGCGTGCGAAGTTCAAGGCCGAGAACCAGGAGCTGTACGAGGCATCGTTCAAGGCGCAGTTCCTGTCGGGCATCATCATGCCCGGCATGATGTTCATCGGAAACCTGACGTACGTCGGCATCGCGGTGCTCGGCGGGCTCATGGTCTCCACCGGGCAGCTGCGTCTCGGCGACGTGCAGGCGTTCATCCAGTACTCGCAGCAGTTCACCCAGCCCCTCTCGGAGCTGGGCGGCATGGCTGCCGTGGTGCAGTCGGGCACGGCCTCGGCCGAGCGCGTCTTCGAACTGCTCGATGCCGAAGAGCAAGAGCCCGATGCAGCGGATGCCCCGGCGCCCGCCGATGGCGACGGCACGATCGTGTTCGAGCACGTCGCGTTCTCGTACACGCCCGAGCGCCCGCTGATCACCGACCTGTCGTTCCAGGTGGAGCCCGGTCAGACGGTCGCGATCGTCGGCCCGACCGGCGCCGGCAAGACGACGCTCGTGAACCTCATCCTGCGGTTCTACGAGCTGGGCTCGGGCCGCATCCTCGTGAACGGTCAAGACATCGCCGAACTCACGCGGCACGACGTGCGTGCGCGCACGGGCATGGTGCTGCAGGACCCGTGGCTGTTCGCGGGCACCATCCGCGACAACATCCGTTACGGCCGCCAGTCGGCGACCGATGACGAGGTGCTGGCCGCGGCGCAGGCGACCTACGTCGACCGCTTCGTGCACTCGCTGCCCGACGGGTACGACACCGTGCTCGACGAAGACGCGTCGAACGTCTCGGCCGGTGAGAAGCAGCTCATCACGATCGCCCGCGCGTTCGTGGCGCAGCCGTCGGTGCTCATCCTCGATGAGGCGACCTCCTCGGTCGACACCCGCACCGAGCTGCTGCTGCAGCACGCGATGGCCGCGCTCCGCGAGGGGCGCACGTCGTTCGTGATCGCGCACCGTCTGTCGACGATCCGCGACGCCGACCTCATCCTCGTGATGGAGCACGGCGACATCGTCGAGAAGGGCAACCACGACGAGCTCATCGCTGCGAAGGGCGCGTACTACCGCCTCTACAACTCGCAGTTCGAGCAGGCGGCGACCGACATCGACGCGGAGCTCGAGGCGATGGACGGCACCGTCGTCACCTCCGACGACGTCGACGGCGAGACCGCAGGGCTCGAAGCGGGCGACGCCGCGCCCGGCACCGCGCCCGGCGCCGCGCCCGACACGGAGGTAGATCCCGCGAAGATCTGACCCACTCCACCGAACGACGGCTGCCCGTCGGATGCCTCAGCCCGAGGCGTCCGGCGGGCAGTCCGCGTTCGACGGCGGACCCCTTGACGGCCACCGATCCCGACCGGAAAGATGAGGAAGGTTCGAACTCGGGCCGATCCGCCCCCGCTCGAGCAATCGTGGACACACCGTTTCCGAAGCGCCATCGCGCACAAGGGGGTACGCCATGTTCCGAAAGGGCACAGCCCGTTTCAGCACTGACCGGGTCAGCATCATGCGGCAACTCGCCATCGGCACCGCAGCGGCTCTGATCCTCACGGTCGTGAGCGTCACGCCGAGCGTGGCGAAGCCGGCGCCGCCGCCAGGCAGCGATGATCGACTCGCGGTCTACACGGGCACGGTGGACGCCGAAGGCCTCGCCGCCATCGTCGATCTCGGCGTCGATCGCCACGACGTGGTCGCCACGCCCGCCGCCGAAGCCGGCACCGTCGATGTCGAGGTGATCCTCTCGGGCGAGCAGGCCGCCGAGCTCGCGGAGGGCGGCACCGAACTCGCACCCAAGGCCTCGGCGCAGCGCCGCGCCCTGGCAGCCGGCGACGGCGTGTTCCGCATGTACTCGGGCGCGGGCGGCATCCAGGAGGAACTCGAGGCCCAGGCGGCCGCGAACCCCACGATCGCCGAACTCGTCGTCATCGGCCAGACCGTGAACGGCCAGGACATCTCGGCGGTGCGGGTCACGAAGAACGCGCCGAAGGTGAAGGACGGCAAGCGCCCGGCCACGGTGTTCTCCGCAGCGCAGCACGCGCGCGAGTGGATCACGCCCGAGATGGTGCGACGCCTGCTCGACCATGTGCTGACCGGATACGGCAGCGACGAGCAGATCACCGATCTCGTCAACACGACCGAGATGTGGTTCATCCCGGTCGCGAACCCCGACGGCTACGACTTCACGTTCCAAGAGGACCGACGGCTCTGGCGCAAGAACCTGCGTGACAACAACGGCGACGGGGTCATCGCACCGGGTGACGGCGTCGACCTGAACCGCAACTTCCCGACCCGCTGGGGCTACGACAACGAGGGGTCATCGCCGAACCCCGCGAGCGAGACCTATCGCGGCCCGGGGCCGGCCTCCGAGCCCGAGACCCAGGCGCTCGACTCCCTCTTCGCGAACATCACCCCCGAGTTCCTCGTGAACTACCACTCGGCTGCCGAGCTGCTGCTGCACGGCATCGGCTGGCAGGTCTCGACCCCGTCGCCCGACGACGTGATCTACGAGGCGATGGTCGGCGACGACGCGAACCCCGCGGTGCCCGGCTACGACCCCGACATCTCGGCCGAGCTCTACACGACGAACGGCGACACCGACTCGCACATGCAGGAGGCGTACGGAACGCTCGGCTTCACCCCCGAGATGGCGACCTGCGAATCGGCATCCGACTCCATCCCCGACGACGAGTGGCTGGCCGAGGACTGCCAGAGCGGGTTCAACTTCCCCGATGACGAGGGGTTGATCCAGACCGAGTTCGAGAAGAACATCCCGTTCGCGCTCGCGGTCGCGGAGTCGGCGCTCGATCCGGATGACCCGGTGTCGGTCGTCGATCGCGACGCCGCCGACTTCGTGGTCGACAGCTTCGACGTGTCGTACGGCGACCCGCAGCCCGTCGCGGTCACCGCGAAGCGGAGCCTCAAGGCGAAGGCGATGCACTACTCGATCAACGGCGGCGCTTCCGTGAAGGCCGAGATCGACGAGTGGCACGGCGGCGAGCGCTACGGCGACGAGAACGACGACTACTACGCCGAATACCGGGGTCTCGTGCAGGGCGCGAGCCCGGGCGACAGCGTCGAGGTCTGGTTCTCGGGGCAGACGACGCCCGCCGACCTCGGCCCGGGTGAGAAGCCGGGCAAGGTCGAGAGCGAGCACTTCACCTACGAACTCGCGCAGGACTCCGGCAGCCCGGTGCTCGTGATCGCCAACGAGGACTACACGGGAGTGAACCCGACGTATCCCCCGGGCACGACCGAGCCCAAGTACCTCGACGAGCACGTCGCCGCCATCGAGGCGAACGGCGTGACGCCCGACACCTGGGATGTCGACGCGCAGGGCGTGCCGCACCCGCTCGGGGTGCTCGCGCACTTCCAGTCGGCGTTCTGGTACCTCGGCGACAACCGGCTGACGCAGGACCCGGAGGATGCCCTGACCGACACCTTCCAGTTCGGTCCGCTGCCCGACCTCTCAGTCGCCGAACGGCAGCAATACCTCACCCTTGCGGTGCGCGACTGGCTGAACGAGGGCGGCAAGCTCGCCGTCACCGGCGAGACGACCGGCTACTTCGGTCTGCTCGGCGGCTCCCTCGGCGGCATCTACTACGGCCTCGACGGGGCGCCGGAGGAGGACTGCGTGGTGACGCAGGACTTCTTCTCCGACTGCCTGCTGCTGGCGGACGACTTCCACCAGTACTGGCTGGGCGGCTACGACCGCACCGCGCTCGCGGCGGAAGGCGTGATCGGCACGGCCGAGCCGCTGACGGGCGTCGAGGCGCTCTTCGGCGGACCGGCGACGGTCGACAACCCGATCGACGAGGTCGGCGCGTTCACCCCGACGAGCGAGGTGCTGCCGGTCGACGAGTTCCCGCAATTCGAGAGCTGGGCCGTCGCCGACTACCTCGAGGCCGAAGGCCGGGTGGTTCCGGTCGAGGGCGAGTGGGCGGTCGCGGCCACGCACATCGACGACGGCTACCAGCGGCTGGCGCGCAGGTTCGACCTCACCGGCGTGCCGGCGGCGAACGCACCGACGTTCGAGGCGCAGATGGCCTTCGAGACGGAGATCGGCTACGACCACGTGATCGTCGAGGCGCACGTCGTCGGCAGCGACACGTGGACGACCCTCCCCGACCAGAACGGCGGCACCTCGACCGCGGTACCCACCGAGTGCGAGGCCGGGTTCCTCCTGGCTGAGCACTCGAACCTCGAGCTGTACCTGACGGGCGGCAACCCCTGCCTGCCGACGGGCTCGAGCGGTTCGTGGAACTCGTTCACCGGGTCCTCCGGTGGCTGGGTGCCCGTCGCGTTCGACCTCAGCGCGTATGCGGGCAGTCAGGTCGAGGTCGTCGTGAGCTACGTGACCGACCCGTCATCGGGCGAGATGGGGCTCATCCTCGACGACACGAAGCTCGTCGTCGCCGGCGCCGACACCGAGGCCGAGGGCTTCGAGACCGGCCTCGGCGCGTGGGCGGTGCTCGATGCGCCAGAAGGCAGCCCGGGCAACAGCTCGAACTTCGAGCGCACCGAGGGACTCGGCGCCATCATCGCCGGCACGGCGACACCCGACAGCCTGCTTCTCGGCTTCGGCCTCGAGCAGCTCTCGTCGAACGACGAACGGGAGGCGATGGTCGAGCGCATGCTCGCCTACCTGCTCGGGTAGCGATTGCAGCGGTTCAGCGGATGCCTCGTCGCGACACGTTCGCGGCGGGGCATCCGCTCGTCGTCTACCTGCCGGCGATGGACGTCGCCGCCGCGCTCGCGCCGAGCGCCGCGTAGACCGCGCGCGTGTAGGCGTCGCTGCGCGCTGAACCGATGATGCCGGGCGACATCCGGTTCATGACGTAGGCGAAGGTGACGCCGCGGTCGACGTCGTCGATGACGATCGAGCCGCCCCAGCCGCCCCAGAACGCGACTCGGCCCTCGGGGATGTACGGCGTGCTCGCGGGGTTCGAGACCGCGAATCCCAGACCGAAGCGCAGCGGCAGCCCGAGCACGAGGTCGACGTTGTCGGTGTGCTCGGCGAAGATGCGGTCGATCGTCGCCGGGGAGAGCAGGCGCACGCCGTCGAGTTCGCCGCCGTTCGTGACGAGTGCGTTCAGGCGGGCGACCGATCGGGCGTTGCCCTGGCCGCCGGCACCGCCGATGCCGGCGGCCCGCCATTCGCGGGTCCAGGTGGACTCCGCATCGAGCGGCGGGCCGGTGTACGTCTTGAAGGCGGGCGACTCGGGCGGCATGGCCGAGAAGTCGAGCCGGATCGGGGGCGGCGGCACGACGTTGCTCACCCGGTGGTCCTCGGACTGGGGCAGGCCCAGCCAGAAGTCCGCGCCGAGCGGGCCGGCGATCTCGGCCGCGACGAACGCGCCGAGCGAGCCGCCGGTGATGCGGCGCACGAGTTCGCCCACGAGGTGGCCGTAGTCGAGCAGGTGGTAGCCGGATGCCGCGCCCGCCGGCCACCACGCCGGCTGCGCCGCGAGACGTGCGGCCGCGGCATCCGCGTCGAGGATCTCGGCGCTCGTGATCGGCGCCGCCCAACCCGAGACACCCGAGGTGTGCATCAGCACGTGCTTGACGAGCACGCCCTGCTTGCCGGCCGCGGCGAACTCGGGCCAGTAGTGGGCGACCGGGAGCTCGGGGTCGAGCGCGCCGCGGTCGATGAGCACGAGCGCGGCGATCGACGTGACGGTCTTGGAGATCGACCAGACGTTCGTGATGGTGTCGTGCTGCCACTCGGCGGTGCGGTCGGGGCTCGACCAGCCGCCCCAGAGGTCGACGACGGGTTCGCCGTCGACGATCACGGCGAGCGAGGCGCCGAGTTCTGCGCCAGAGGCGAGTTGCGCCTCGAACTCGTCGCGGAGGCCCGCGAAGTCGTCGTGCACGTGTCCGTGGACGGGCGCCGGCCCGTCGGCGGAAAGGGGAAGGCTCATCGTCGAGGCTCCTCTGGTCGGATGCGGAGTGGTGCCGTGGCTTCGATTCGCGAGCATACCGCGCGGTCGGTATGCTTGTCACGCGCGGTGTCGTTCGACCCGCCCGGGCACGTCGAGGAGGACGCGCATGCAGATCACGGGAGCGGTGCTCGAGACGTCGGGCGCCGAGGCGCCCTTCGCGCAGTCGCGTCCGTTCACGATCGGGCCGCTCGAGCTCGACCCGCCCGGCCCGGGCGAAGTGCTCGTGCGCATCGAGGCCGCGGGCATCTGCCACTCCGACCTCAGCGTCGTCGACGGCAACCGGCGCCGGCCGACCCCGATGCTCCTCGGCCACGAGGCATCCGGCATCGTCGAACGACTCGGCGACGGCGTGACCGACCTCGCCGTCGGCACGCGCGTGGTCATGACCTTCCTCCCCCGCTGCGGCGAGTGCAGCGAGTGCGCGAGCGACGGCCGGCTGCCGTGCCGCACGGGCAGCGCCGCGAACGCCGCCGGAACGCTCGTCGGCGGCGGCATACGCCTCCGCCGGGGCGGCGAGACCGTGCACCACCACCTCGGCGTCTCGGCGTTCGCGAGCCACGCGGTCGTCAGCCGCACCTCGATCGTGCCCGTCGACGACGACGTGCCGGCCGAGATCGCGGCACTGCTCGGCTGCGCCGTGCTCACCGGCGGCGGCGCCGTCATCAATGCCGGCCGCCCGGCGCCCGGCACCCGGGTCACCGTCGTCGGCCTCGGCGGCGTGGGCATGGCGGCGCTGCTCGTCGCGGTCGCGCTCGGCCACGAGGTGATCGGCGTCGACGCGGTTGCCGCCAAGCTCGAGACGGCGCTGCGCCTCGGCGCGAGCGCGGCGTACTCCCCCGACGACGCGATGCACGCGGCATCCGGCAGCGGCGGCGACGGTTCCCGTGACGGCGCAGCGGATGCCGCGGCGCGCGCGCCCCTCGTGATCGAGGCCGCCGGCTCGGCGAGGGCGTTCGAGACCGCGTTCGCGCTCACCTCCCCCGGCGGCACCACCGTGACCGTCGGGCTGCCGGCGCCCGCCGCTCGCGCGAGCCTGTCACCGCTGACCTTCACCGCCGAGGCCCGCACCGTCATCGGCAGCTACCTGGGTTCAGCGGTGCCGGCGCGCGACATCCCGCGCTACGTCGAGCTCTGGCGGGCCGGGCGCCTGCCCCTCGAGCTTCTCGTGTCCTCGCGCATCCGTCTCGACGAGCTCGACACCGCCATGGATCGCCTCGCCGACGGCGGAGAGCTCCGGCAACTGATCACCTTCGACTGACCCGCTCCACGAAGACCGACCCCGCTTCACGAAAGGACCACGCATGACCCGCACCGCCATCGTCACCGGAGCCGCACGCGGCATCGGAGCCGCCACCGCCATCCGCCTCGCCGCCGACGGAAACGCCGTCGCCGTGCTCGACCTCGACGCGGCATCCTGCGCCGACACCGTCGCCGCCATCGAAGCGGCGGGCGGGCGCGCGATCGCCGTCGGCGCGAACGTCGCCGACTCGGCGGCGGTCGCCGACGCCGTCGCCCGGGTCGCCGACGAGCTCGGCGCGCCGACGATCCTCGTGAACAACGCCGGCATCCTCCGCGACAACCTGCTGTTCAAGATGACCGACGACGACTGGGACGCCGTGCTCGCCGTGCACCTCCGCGGCGCGTTCCTCATGGCCCGGGCCGTGCAGGCGCACCAGGTCGAGGCGAAGTGGGGCCGCATCGTGAACCTCTCGAGCACCTCGGCGCTCGGCAACCGGGGCCAGGCGAACTACGCGGCGGCCAAGGCGGGCATGCAGGGCCTCACGAAGACGCTCGCGATCGAGCTCGGCCGCTACAACGTGACCGCGAACTCGGTCGCGCCCGGCTTCATCGCCACCGACATGCTGCGCCAGACCGCCGAGCGCATGGGCATCACGAACGAGCAGCTGCTCGAGGGCGCGGCCAAGGAGATCCCGGTGGGCCGGGTCGGCCAGCCCGAGGACGTCGCGGCCGCGGTGTCGTTCTTCTGCTCGGAGGCGGCCTCGTTCGTCTCCGGTCAGGTGCTCTACGTCGCGGGAGGGCCGAAGGCATGACCACCACGACCGGCACTCCGCTCACGCTGCCCTCCCCCGCGGCACTGCTCGACGCGGTCGGCGCCTCCCTCGGGCCCGGCGCCTGGTTCGAGATCGACCAGGCGCG
Source organism: Agromyces sp. CCNWLW203 (assembly GCF_036576125.1). Taxonomy (NCBI): domain Bacteria; kingdom Bacillati; phylum Actinomycetota; class Actinomycetes; order Micrococcales; family Microbacteriaceae; genus Agromyces; species Agromyces sp. CCNWLW203. The sequence goes on from NZ_JAZHYX010000008.1 coordinate 94,217, forward strand.
CATCGAGCGGTTCGCAGATGCGACCGACGACCACCAGTGGATCCACGTCGACGTCGAACGCGCCGTCGCCGGCCCGTTCGGGGCGCCGATCGCGCACGGGTTCCTCACGCTCTCGCTGCTCACGGCGCTCGCGACGCCGCTCCTCGAGGTCGGAGGCGTCGCGATGGGCGTCAACTACGGGTTCGAGAAGGTCCGGTTCCTGCAGCCGGTGACGGCGGGCTCCCGCGTTCGCGCCGTCGGCACGCTCGCCTCGGCCGAGCCGTCGGGCAGCGGCATCCGCGTGGTGCAGGACCTCACGGTCGAGATCGAGGGCTCGGAGCGCCCGGCACTCGTCGCCCAGTGGGTGACGCTCATCGTTCCAGGCTGACGCGTGCACAGAAACAGGAAGACACGTCGACCGAGTCGGCGTGTCTTCCTGTTTGTGGGGCACCCCGGTCTGAGGCACCTGTTCTCGGCGCGACCTGGGCGGCTACACGCGCTCGAGCACGAGGGCCATGCCCTGCCCGCCGCCGACGCACATCGTCTCGAGGCCGTAGCGTCCGCCGGTCGCGGCGAGGCCGTTGATGAGCGTCGAGGTGATGCGAGCCCCGGTCATGCCGAACGGGTGCCCGACCGCGATCGCCCCGCCGTGCACGTTCAGGCGCTCGGGGTCGACGCCGAGCTCGCGCGCCGACGGGATCACCTGGGCGGCGAACGCCTCATTGAGCTCGACGAGGTCGATGTCGTCGATCGAGAGGCCGGCGCGGGCGAGCGCCCGGCGCGAGGCCTCGACCGGGCCGAGGCCCATGATCTCGGGCGAGAGGCCGCTGACCCCGGTCGAGACGATGCGCGCGAGCGGGGTGAGCCCGAGCTCGTCGACGATGCGGTCGGAGACGACGACCACGGCCGCGGCACCGTCGTTCAGCGGGCAGCAGTTGCCCGCCGTGACGGTGCCGTCGGGGCGGAACACCGGGTCGAGCCCGGCGAGCGCCTCGACCGTGACGCCCGCACGCGGGCCGTCGTCGGCCGACACGACGGTGCCGTCGTCGAGGGTCACGGGCGTGATGTCGTTCGCCCAGAAGCCCGAGGCGATCGCCGCCTCGGCGCGCTGCTGGCTGCGGGCCGCGAAGGCGTCCTGCTCGTCGCGCGTGACACCCCGGAGCTCCGCGACGTTCTCGGCCGTCTGCCCCATGGCGATGTACGCGTCGGGCAGCAGCCCGTCGGCACGGGGGTCGTGCCAGGGGCGCAGGCCCGCGGCATCCGCCCCGCCGACGGCGCGCGCCTCGGTGCGCGCCATCGCCTCGTCGAAGCGCGCGTTGGTGAGCTTCTCGCCCGGGATGTAATCGCTCGAGCCGCGCATCGCATTGCTCACCGACTCCACGCCGGCGGAGACGAACACGTCGCCCTCGCCCGCCTTGATCGCGTGGAAGGCCATGCGCGTGGTCTGCAGGCTCGACGAGCAGTAGCGATTCACGGTCGTGCCCGGCACGCCGTCGAGCCCGAGCAGCACCGAGACGATGCGCGCCATGTTCATGCCCTGCTCGCCGCCTGGCATGCCGCAGCCGAGCATGAGGTCTTCGACGCGCGCCGGGTCGAGCGCGGGCACCCTGGCGAGCGCCGCCTCGACCATGCGGGCGGTGAGGTCGTCGCCGCGGATGCCGGCGAGCGACCCCTTGCGGGCGCGGCCGATGGGCGAGCGGGCGGTGGCGACGATGTAGGCCTCGGTCATGGGGCGATCCTCTCGAGTGGTGCGGTTCGGGTCAAGGGCGGTGCGGATGCCGCGCGGCGGACGACGCTCAGACGAAGGCGGCGATGCCCGTGATGGCGCGGCCGACGATGAGCGTGTTCATGTCATACGTGCCCTCGAAGGTGTAGACGGCCTCGGCGTCGGCGAAGAACCGCGCGGCGCCGTGATCGAGCTGGATGCCGTTGCCGCCCATGAGCTCGCGGCAGCGGGCGACGACGTCGCGCATGCGCTTGGTCGCGAAGGCCTTGGCCATGGCCGAGTGGTGGTCCTTCTGGGCGTCTTCGTCGAGCATCTCGCTGACCCGCACGCAGAGCGCGATCGAGGCCGTGATGTCGGCGAGGGAGTCGGCGAGCTTCTGCTGCACGAGCTGGAACGAGGCGATCGGCTTGCCGAACTGCACGCGCGTCTTCGCGTACGCGAGGGCGGCTTCGTAGGCGCCGACGGCGACGCCGATCGCCTGCCACGCGACATCCGCTCGGGTGAGGCGCAGCACGATCGCGACATCGCGGAAGCCGTGGATCTCCTGGAGCCGGTCTGACTCGGGCACGACGACGTTCTCGAGCACGATGTCGGCGTTCTCGACGGCGCGGAGCGACTGCTTGCGCTCGATCTTCGTCGCGGTGAAGCCCGCGGCGGGCTGGCGTACGAGGAAGCCCTTGACCTGGTCGTCGGCCGTGTCGCGCGCCCAGATGACGACGACGTCGGCGAAGGTGGCGTTGCCGATCCAGCGCTTGGCGCCGTTCAGCACCCACTCGTCGCTGCCGTCGGTGCCTGCGCGACGGATCGCCGTGGTCTCCAGGCCCTTGGCCGTGTCGGAGCCGTGCAGCGGTTCGGTGAGCCCGAAGGCGCCGATGAGCTCGCCGCGCGCCAGCGGCGCGAGCCACTCGGCCTGCTGCTCGGGCGAGCCGCCGACGGCGATGGCGTTCATCGCGAGCCCGGAGTGCACGCCGATGAAGGTCGCGGTCGACGGGTCGACGCGCGCAATCTCGAGGGCGATCCAGCCGCGGTAGACGGCCGAGTTCTCGAACTGCGCGACCTCGGGGATGCCCGAGCCGAAGAGGCCGAGCCGGGCGAAGCCGGGGATGAGGTGGCGCGGGCTCGTCGTCGCCTCCCAGCGGTCGTCGGCGCCCGGGCGCACCTCGCGCTCGAGGTAGTCGCGAATCTCGGCCACCGAGGCCTGCTCCTCGGGGGTGAGTCGGTGCATGAACCCGTAGAAGTCCGCGTCGAGCGCGGGGGCGGGGGCCGTCGAGGCCGGGGACTGCTGGTCGAGTGTGAGGGTCATCGCTGCTCCGTTCGTCGGTGAACACGTCCACTATGCATCATTTTTCAGAATGTTGCATGAGAATCCGTTCGGGCGGGTAGAGTTCCGGCATGCCGACGACCACGGGAACCACCCACGAGATCGCCGAGGTGGGCCTGCGCGCCGCACCCTCGTGGCTCTCCGAGCGCCTCGCCGACGGCGCCCACGCCGACGCGGTGCGGGCGTTCGAGCTCGCCCGCGAGACGTTCATCGAGGGTCGGCGCATCGATATGGGCGCGCTCGCGACGAAGCTCGGCGTCGACCGCACCTCGCTCTTCCGCTGGGTCGGCAACCGCGACGCCCTGCTCAGCGAGGTGCTGTGGTCGCTCGCCGTGCCGACGCTCGTCATCTCGGAGCATGCCACCGAGTCGCTGCACGGCGCCGAGCGCGTCGCCGAGCAGCTGTCGAGCTTCGCCGGCGCGCTGATCAGCGCGCAGTACTTCCGCGACTTCCTCCGCCGCGAGCCGGCACGCGCGCTCCGCCTCCTCACGACGACCGAGTCGGAGATCCAGCGGCGCTACGTCGCCACGGCGCGCTGGCTCGTCGAACGCGAGCTCGGCGATCGGCCGCTCGGCGGTGCCATCACCCCCGACGAGCTCGCCTATCTGCTCGTGCGCGTCTCGGAGTCCTTCACCTACGCCGACCTCATCGCGGGCGACACCCCGAGCGAGGCCCGCGCCCGCCGTGCGTTCCGCATCCTGCTGCGGGCCGACTGACGCCGCGTCGACCGAGGAGAGCACCGCCGTGACCCACCGCCCCGAACGCCGCCCGTTCACGACGCGCTGGAACGACAACGACCAGTACGGGCACGTCAACAACACGGTCTACTACGAGGCGATGGACACCGCCGTGAACACGTGGATGATCGAGCACGCCGGTCTCGACCCGCACGGCGACGAGCCCATCGCGCTCGTCGTCTCGTCGAGCTGCGAATTCCGCGCGCCGGCGTCCTTCCCCGAGCCGCTCGAGGTGGCGATCGGCGTCGAGCGCCTGGGCTCCTCGAGCGTCACGTGGTCTCTCGGCATCCACCGCGCAGGCGGCGAGGGCGCCGGCGCCGACGGCGCCATCGCCGAGGGCCGCTTCGTGCACGTGTTCGTGGATGCGGCGAGCCGACGACCGGTGCCGATCCCGGCCGGCATCCGCTCGGCGATCGAGCGACGACTGCTCGGCTGACACCGTCGCCGAGCGGATGCCGCGCACTCGCGTTTCCTGAACATACCGACCGCGCGGTATGCTTTCGTGACGAGCCGCCCACGGCGCTCGTGAACGCACCACGGCGGTGCAGGCACCACGGCGGTGCCGGAAGGGCGATCTCGATGACCGACACCCCAGGGCTGAACCTCGCGGGCTTCTCAGCGTGGCTCTCCGAGGCGCACCCCGACCTCGCCGGCACCGGCACCGGCACCGGCCCGACGCTGCGCGCGACGCTCATCGCCGGCGGGCGCAGCAACCTCACCTACCGCATCGACGGCCCGCGCGTGCCGCTCATCGTGCGCCGGCCGCCCCTCGGCCACGTGCTCGCGAGCGCCCACGACATGGGCCGCGAGCACCGGGTGATCAGCGCCCTCGCGGGCTCCGGCGTGCCGGTGCCGCCCGCCGTCGACCTCGTCGACGACACGTCAGCCGCTCGCGTGACCGGCACCCCCTTCTTCGTGATGCACGTCGTCGACGGCGTCGTGCTCGCCGGCCCCCGCCAGAACGCCGACTACACGGCCTCCGGGCTGCACGGACTCGGACTCGAGTTCGCCGCGACGCTCGCGCGGCTGCACACGCTCGACGCGACATCCGTCGGCCTCGCCGACTTCGGTCGCCCCGACGGCTACCTCGACCGGCAACTGCGCACGTGGCGGCGGCAGCTCGAGGCCTCGCGCAGCCGTGAGCTGCCCGAGCTCGAGCGCCTGCAACAACACCTCGAAGAGCGGATGCCGCCGGCCGGCGACCTCCGCAGCGGCATCGTGCACGGCGACTACCGCCTCGACAACGCGATCATCGCGGGCACGGCCGATGCGCCGCGCATCGCCGCGATCCTCGACTGGGAGATGGCGACGCTCGGCGACCCGCTCGTCGACCTCGGCATGCTCGGCATGTACTGGAACATCGCCTCGCTCGCGCCTGACGCGGTCGGCCTCACCCGCAGCGCGGTCGACCCGGCCGCGGGGTATCCCGAGTTCGACGAGCTCGTCGACCACTACGCCGAGGCGGCCGGCATCGCGGCTCCCGACCTCACGTGGTACCGCGCGTTCGCGGCGTACAAGCTCGCCGTGATCCTCGAGGGCATCCACTACCGCTATCGCCAGGGCCAGACCCTCGGCGACGGCTTCGACCGCATCGGCCAGCTGGTCGAACCGCTCGCGAGCACGGGCCTCGCCCACGCCACCGGCTCGACCGCCACGAACTCGACCACGGGAGTCTGACGCATGGAATTCAGCCACGACCAGCGCGCGCTCGACCTCATCGACCGCGTCGAGGCGTTCGTGCACGAGCGCGCGATCCCGGCCGAGCCGGTGCTCGACGAGCAGCTCGCCGCGACACCCGACGAGTGGCGGTTCCGGCCCGTCGTCGACGAGCTGCGCGCGGCCGCGCGAGCCGAGGGCCTCTGGAACCTGTTCCTGCCCGGCGAACGCGGCGCCGGGCTCACGAACGTGCAGTATGCGCCGCTCGCCGAGCGCACGGGCTGGTCGCCGCGCCTCGCGCCGGTCGCGTTCAACTGCGCCGCCCCCGACACCGGCAACATGGAGGTGCTCGCCGACTTCGGCACCCCCGACCAGCAGGCCGAGTGGCTCGAGCCACTGCTCGCGGGCGACATCCGCTCGTCGTTCTGCATGACCGAACCCGACGTCGCGTCGTCGGACGCCACGAACATCGCGACCCGCATCCGCCGCGACGGCGACCACTACGTCATCACCGGTCGCAAGTGGTGGTCGACTGGCGCGATGAACCCCGATGCCGCGATCTTCATCGTCATGGGCCAGACCGACCCCGAGGCCGACCGCCACCGGCAGCAGTCGATGATCCTCGTGCCGCGCGACACCCCCGGGGTGCGCGTCATCCGCCCGCTGACCGTGTTCGGATACGACGACCGCGACCACGGCGGCCACGCCGAGATCGCCTTCGACGACGTGCGCGTGCCGGCCGCGAACCTCATCGCGGGCGAGGGCGAGGGTTTCGCCATCGCGCAGGCCCGGCTCGGGCCCGGCCGCATCCACCACTGCATGCGCGCCATCGGCATGGCCGAGCGCGCCCTCGCCCTCGTGCAGCAACGCGCGAACGCCCGCGTCGCGTTCGGCCGGCCGCTCGCCGAGCAGGGCGTCGTTCGCGAGTGGGTCGCCGAGTCCCGCATCCAGGTCGAGTCGCTGCGCCTGCTCGTGCTGAAGACCGCGTGGCTCATGGACACCGTCGGCAACCGCAGGGCCATGACCGAGATCCAGTCCATCAAGATCGCCGTGCCCCGCGCCGTGCAGCAGATCCTCGACCGGGCCATCCAGCTCTTCGGCGCCGCCGGCGTCTCGGGCGACCAGCCGCTCGCCGAGATGTTCGCGGGCGCCCGCTCGCTGCGCCTGGCCGACGGACCCGACGAGGTGCACCTGAACGCACTCGGCCGCGCCGAGCTGAAGGCGCCGCGGCGCTGAAGCTGCGCTGAGCCCGCACTCACCCTGCTCCATCAACGACGATGAAAGGAACCACAGCATGACCCCCACCCACCCAGCAGACCCGGCCGTCGACGGCGACGGCTTCGGCACCCTCTCGGTCGCGAGCATGCTCGCCGAGTCCGCCGCCCGCATGCCGGCCAGGCCCGCCCTGCACTTCATGGGCCGGACGATCGACTACGGCACGCTCTGGGACGAGAGCCGCGCCTACGCCGGCGCACTCCGCGATCGCGGCATCGGCCGAGGCGACCGCGTCGCGATGCTCGTGCCGAACGTGCCCGACTTCGCCCGCGTCTACTACGCCGCCCTCGCGCTCGGCGCGATCGTCGTGCCGGTGCACCTGCTCTTCAAGGCGGAGGAGATCGAGTACGTGCTCCGCGACTCCGGCGCCGACGTGCTCGTCGCCGCCGGGCCGATGCTCGCCGAGGCCGTGCCCGCCGCGACTGCCGCCGGCGTGCCCCTCGTGACCGTGCTGACCCCGCCCGTCGAGTCGGGCGGGCCCGACCTGCCGCGCCTCGAGGCTGAGGCCGCGGCATCCGAGCCCATCGAACGGCACGTGTCGGTTCGCCCGACGGATGCCGCGACCATCCTCTACACGAGCGGCACGACGGGCACGCCGAAGGGCGCCGTCGGCTCGCACCTCGCGATCGTCGAGCAAGTGCACTGCGCCCTCATCGACGCGTTCGACATGCGGGCCGACGACGTCGTGTTCGGCGGGCTGCCGCTGTTCCACACCTTCGGCCAGACCGCGGTGATGAACATCGCGTTCCGCAAGGGTGCGTCGGTCATCCTGCTGCCGAAGTTCGACCCCGACGAGGCGCTCGCACTCATGCACGCCCACGGCGCGACGGTGTTCACGGCGGTGCCGACGATGTTCGTCGGCATGGTCGAGGCCGCGGCGCGCGCCGAGGCGCGGCCGCCGCTGCGCTACGCCGTCTCGGGCGGCGCTGCGCTGCCCGTCGCGCTGCTCGAGGCGTTCGAGCGCGCGTACGGCGCCGAGGTGCACGAGGGCTACGGCCTCACCGAGACCTCGCCCACGGTGTCGTTCAACATGGTCGGCGAGCCGATCCGGCCCGGCACCGTCGGGCGCACCTACTGGGGCATCGACGCGGCCATCGCCGACTCCGAGGTCGAGGGCCGCATCGCGCTGCTCGACGAGCCGGGCGCCCTCGGCGAGATCGTCGTGCGCGGCCACAACCTCTTCAAGGGCTACCTCGGGCGAGCGGATGCCTCGGCCGAGGCCGTCGTCGACGGCTGGTTCCGCACGGGTGACCTCGGCACGATCGTCGACGGCATCATCACGATCGTCGACCGCAAGAAGGACATGATCGTGCGCAACGGCTACAACGTGTACCCCACCGAGGTCGAGGCCGTCATGATGCGGCATCCGGATGTCGCGCTCGCCGCGGTCTTCGGCATCGCCGACGACACGCACGGGCAAGAGGTGCACGCCGCGGTCGTCGCGCTCGACGGGCACGAGGTCGACCCCGAGGCGCTCGTCGCGTTCACGAAGGAGCGCATCGCGGCCTACAAGTACCCGCGCGTCGTGCACGTCGCCGACTCGTTGCCGCTCGGCGGCAGCGGCAAGGTGCTGAAGCGCCAGTTGGTCGAGCAGTATTCGCCGGTGCGCCAGACGCCCTGAGTACCGCGTGAACGGCGGATGCCCCGGACCTCGTGGGTCCGGGGCATCCGCCGTTCCGGCGCTCGGACTACGACGTGGGGAGGCCGTCATTCTCGAGCGCCACGGCCTCGCCGTCGAAGGATTCGACGCCGCCGGATCCGTCACTGACGTAGGTCACGCCGATGAAGTCCTGCACGCCGTCGACGACCGTGGTGATCGAGACGCCCTTGTAGGCGGCGTGGCTGTCGCCGCTGAACGAGAGCGGCACGAGGCCGTTGCCGACGAGGTCGCCCGACTGGATCGCGTCGACGATGCCCTGACGCGTCGGTTCGTCGCCCGCCTTCGCGAGCGCCTCGGCGAAGAGGTAGCCGACCGACATGCCGAACACGGTGTTGCCGTCGAACGGGGCGCCGTCGTTGTACTCGTCGTTGATCTGGCGGAACAGGTCGTCCCACTCGTTGCCGGGCGCATAGGGCAGGTAGTTCGTCGTCACGAAGCCCTCGAGCAGCATCGGCGCCGCGTCGCCGAGGAAGCCGGCGAGGGTCACGGCGTCGCCGCCCGATGAGGAGGACATCCACTGCGCCCGGTAGCCGAGCTTCGCGGCCGTGCCGATGGCGAGCGCCGTGAAGCCGTTGACGGTGGCGAGCATGTTGACCTCGCAGCCGGCGGCCTGCATCGCGCCGATCTGGGCGACGACGTCTTGATTCGAGACCGAATAGCGCTGCACGCTCGCGAGCGACCCCTCGCCGAGTACGTTCTCGAGACCCTCGATGAACTCGTCTCCGAAGTCGTCGTCCTGGCCGAGCACGCAGACCGACTTGCCCGCGAACTCGTCGTCGGCGTACTGCGCGAGCGCCTCGGCCTCGGTGACGTAGTCGGCGTTGAAACCGAAGGTCCACGGGTACTTCTCGGGCTGGTTCCAGCTCGTCGAGCCAGAGGCCACGAACAGGTCGGGCACCTCGTTCTGGTTCAGGTAGTCGAGCACCGAGGTGTGCGTCGGCGTGCCGAGCCCGTTCAGGATCGCGAACACCTCGTCGTCCTGCACGAGCTCGCGCACCACGGTCTGCGTGGTCGCCGGGTTGTAGCCGTCGTCCTTCACGAGGTACTCGATCTCGCGGCCGTTCACGCCGCCGTTCTCGTTGACGTACGCGAAGTACGCGGTGGTCGCCGCGGAGATCGACGAGTAGCCGGCAGCGGCCGGGCCGGTCAGCGGCTGGTGGGTGCCGATCGTCACGGTGTCGTCGGTGACGCCGGGTGCGGCCTCGGCCGGGTCGTTGACGGCGCCCGGCGTGCTGCACGCGCTCATCGCGACGAGCAGGGCGGATGCGGCCGCGATCGCGGCAACGGTGCGCGTCGGTGCGGTGCGCTTGGGTGCGCTGCGCGTCGCGGCGACGCTGCGCTGCGGTTCATGGGACATGGTGGTCACCTCTCTGTTGTGGTGGGGATGGGTGCTGCTGCGGAGCTGGTGCGAGGTTCTGGGGCGGGGCGCGGCATCCGCTTCGGAAGCGCGCCGCGGATGCCGCCCGGCCACGCCGCGGTCACGACGATGAGCAGCACGCCGAAGACGAGCACGGGCAGGTTGCCCGTGAGGCGCTGCGCGGCATCCGCCGAGAGGTCGAGCGCGCCCGTCGCGGTCTGGATGAGCCACGGCAGCATCACGATGACGATCGAGCCGAGGAACGCGCCGGCGAGGCTCCCGAGCCCGCCGATGACGACCGCGACCACGAGGAGCAGCGAGAACGCGAGCGTGTAGGCGCCGGGGCTCACCGACTGGGTGACGAAGCAGAGCACTGCGCCGCCCGCGCCGGCCGTGATCGAGCTGACGGTGAAGGCGAGCACCTTGACGCGCCCGGCTCGCACGCCCTGCAGGCGCGCGGCCGTCTCGTCGTCGCGCACGGCACGCATGCGCAGCCCTGCCGTGCCGTTCCGGAGTGCCGCGAGCCACGTCACGGCGACCGCGGCCACCATGATGGCCACCCACGCCTGCCACTGCTCGACGGCGATGAGCGTGCGCAGCGCCTCGGGCACGCCGTCGTACGCGATCTGCACGCCCTGGTCGCCGCGGAAGACGCCCGAGAACACGGCGGTGAACGCCGGCAGCGCGATCACGAGCACGAGCGTCACTCCCGAGAGGTACGGCCCCCTCAGCCGGGCCGCGGCGAGCCCCAGCAGCAGTCCGAGCAGACCGGATGCCGCGACTGCCGCCGCGAGCGAGAGCACGAAGCGGGGCACACCGTCGATGCCCGCCTCGGTCAGCGCGTTGGCGGCGAGGGCGTAGCCGTAGCCCCCCGCCGCCATGAGGGCGGCGTGCCCGAGCGAGAGCTGTCCGGTGAGTCCGATGAGGAGCGTGAGGCCTGCGGTGGCGCAGAACGTCGCCGCGATGAGGGCGAACTGGTAGTTGCGGTACGGGTCGAGGAGGAAGGTCGCGCCGATCGCGACGACCGTGAGCACGAGCGCGGTGACGAGCAGCCGGCCGAGCGGCCGCTTGCCTCCACGAGTGACGCGGATGCCGGTGGTGAGCGTCGTGGGGGCGTTCATGCGGTCCTCGCCTCGGTCGCGGAGAAGAGGCCGCCGGGGCGCACGAGCAGCACGGCGACGAGGAGCACCAGCACGGCGATCGGGGCGACGGTCGCGCCGAGGTAGCCGGTCACGAGGCTGATGAGCACGCCCACGCCGAGCCCGCCGACGAGGGCACCGGGCGGTGAGTCGAGGCCGCCGACCACGGCGACGGTGAACGCCGAGACGAAGAGCATGTCGGCCGAGTGGGGGTTCAGGCCGAGCTCGGTGGGCACGAGCAGCAGCGCTGCGAGCGCCCCCACCGCCGACGCCAGCACCCAGCCGGCGGTGACCATGCGCGCCACGCGCACACCGAGGAGCCGAGACACCTCGGGTGCGAACGCCGAGGCGCGCAGCTGCAGGCCGAGCGGCGTGCGGGTGAAGAGCACGGCGAGCAGCGCCATGACGCCTACGGCCACGATGAGCACGAAGAGGTCGTACGGCGAGAGCACGGGCACGCCGCCGATCACGATCGGCGTCTCGGGGAACGGCGCCTCCATGGGCCTCGCGTTCGGCCCGAAGGCGATGCCGAGCAGCGACTGCAGCACCATCACCACGCCGATCGCGATGATGACGCCCGAGAGCGGCGACGCGTGGCCGGCGAAGCGCATGACGCCGCGTTCGACGATGAGGCCCATGAGTCCGCCCGCGACGAGTGCGCTCGCGAGGCCGATCCAGTACGACCCGGTGAGCCCCGTGACCGCGAACGCGACGTAGGTCGCGACCACGGCCATCGCGCCCTGCGCGAAGTTGACGACGCGTGCGGCACGCCAGATGAGCACGAGGGCGAGGGCGAACAGCGCGAAGACGGCGCCGCGCGCGAGGCCGGTGGCGAGGAGGAAGAGGAGGCGGTCCATCAGAATCCCAGGTAGGCGTGGCGGAGGGCGGAGTCGGTGCGGAGGTCTTCGGCGGGCCGGTCGGCGACGACCTCGCCGAGGTTCAGCACGACCCCGTGGTCGGCGATGGCGAGGGCGCTCGTGACGTTCTGCTCGGCGAGCAGCACGGTCAGCCCCCGCTCGTCGCGGAGCGAACGCAAGACGCCCATGATCTGGGCGACGATGCGCGGCGCGAGTCCGAGCGAGGGCTCGTCGAGGAGGAGCACTCGGGGTTCGGTGATGATCGCCCGCGCGAGGGCGAGCATCTGCCGTTCACCGCCCGAGAGCTGGTGGCCCGCGGCCCGGCGACGACGTGCCAGCGGCTCGAACAGCTCGTACATGCCCTCGACGGCCGCGGTGAGCCGGCGCCCGCGGAAGCGCTGCAGCCCGCCGAGCCGGAGGTTCTCGTCGACGGTCAGCTCAGCGACCACGCTGCGCCCCTCCGGCACTTGCGCGAGGCCCGCTCGCGCGCGGTCTTCAACCGGCATGGCAGCGAGGTCGACCCCGTCGAACACGATGCGACCGGAGGCCACGGGCGCGAGCCCCGAGACGGTGCGGAGCAGCGTGGTCTTGCCTGCACCGTTGGCCCCGAGCAGTGCGACGATGGAGCCCGCGGACACCCGCAGGTCGACACCGCGAAGCACCGGCTCGCCGCCGTAGCCGACAGTGAGGGCCTCGAGCTCGAGCGTGCCGCCCGCGCTCATGCTGCGGGCTCGATTCCGAGGTAGGCCTCTTCGACCCGCGGGTCGGCCCGCACCTCGTCGGGCGTGCCGCACGCGATGACCCGGCCGAAGTCGAGCACAACGATGCGGTCGGCCACGCCCATGACGAAGTCGACGTGGTGCTCGACGAGGAGCACCGAGCATCCGGATGCCGCGACCTCGCGCACCACGGCGGCGAGCGCGTCGATGTCCTCCTCGCCGAGTCCGCCCGCGGGCTCGTCGAGCAGCAGCAGCTCGGGATCGGTCACGAGGGCCCGCGCGAGCGCCACGCGCTTGCGTTCGGGGTAGGGCAGCGCGGCGACCGGCCGCGAGGCCGAGCCCGCAATGCCGAGGCGCGCGAGACATCCGCTCGCCGTCTCGACGGCCTCGCTCGAACGGATGCCCCGTCGCGCCTGCAGCGGCACCAGCACGTTCTCGAGCACGGTCATCGAGTCGAACAGCCCGAGGCCCTGCAAGGTGCGGGCGACCCGGCGGCCGGTGAGCCCGGTCGGGCGGGTGGGAGCCGGTGCACCGTCGATGCGGACGTCGCCGGCAGCCGGTCGCACGAGGCCGCAGACGGCGTTGAACACCGTGGTCTTGCCGGCGCCGTTGGGACCGATGAGGGCCACGACCTCGCCAGGGCCCACCTCGAACGAGACCTCATCGAGCGCGATGAGCCCGCCGAATCGCACGGTCAGCTGGTCGACCCGCAGTCGCGGTTCGGGAACGGGTGCGGCGGCGGAGATCTGCTCCGCTCCGCTCTGCGTGTGGTTCATCGGCACCTCTTCGTGTCGGATTCAAGGTCACTGTACAACAGATACCGACCAGACGGTATGCTCGAGATCGAAGCGTGATCCGAAGCAGGCGCGCCCGTGCATCGGCGCGCTCAGTGGTGCGGGATGCCGGCGATCATGCCGCCGTCGACGACGAACTCCGCGCCGCTCGTGAACGACGAGGCGTCGCTCGCGAGGAACACGATCGTGCCGGCGACCTCGTCGGGCACGGCCGGCCGGCCGAGCGGGATGTCGAGCTTCGCGGGGTCGATCCTGGTGGTCATCTCGGTAAGCACGAGCCCCGGATGCACCGAGTTCACGCGGATGCCGAACGCGCCGAGCTCGACCGCGAGCGACTGGCTGAGCCCGCGCACGCCGAACTTCGACGCCGTGTACCCGTGCAGGCCCGCCGAGCCGCGCATGCCCTCGACCGACGAGATGTTGATGATCGAGCCGGCACCCTGCGCCTTCATCGCGGGCACGACCGCACGGCAGCCGAGGAAGACGCCCGTGAGGTTCACGGCGATCACGGCGTTCCACTTCGCGAGCGAGAGGTGCTCGATCGGCGCGGCGTTCGCGATGCCGGCATTGTTCACGAGCACGTCCACCGAGCCGAAGGTCGCGAGCGTCGCGTCGACGGCGCTCGCCCAGGATGCCTCGTCGGTCACGTCGAGCTGGATGAAGCGCGCCCCATCGCCGAGGTCGACGGCGAGGGCCTCGCCCTCTTCCCGGAGGAGGTCGGCGATCACGACGCGGGCGCCCGCGGCGTGGAGCCCTCGGGCGTAGGAGGCGCCGAGCCCCCGAGCGCCGCCGGTGACGAGGGCGACCCGCCCGCCGAGGTCGATACTCGCGGTGCGCTCAGTCACCCGCCGTTCCTTCCGCCACTCGCGCGCCCACGCGTACGACGAGCCGGCCCACGGTCGCGCCGCCGGCCAGTTCCTGGATCGCTGCAGGAGCGCCTCCGAAGTCGACGACGCCGCCCACGACGGGTGCGATGGCCCCGGAATCGGCGAGCCGCACGAGCTCCTCATGCGCCTCGCGCACGAGGTCGGGGCGCCGCTGCTGGTAGAGCGCCCAGTGCAGGCCGAGCACCGAGTAGTTCTTGACGAGGGCGTGGTTCGCGCGCACGGGCGGGATCTCGCCGCTCGCGAACCCCACCACGATGATGCGGCCCTCGAACGCGATGCACTTCGTGCTGCGGGTGAAGGCGTCACCGCCCACGGGGTCGAACACGACGTCGGCGCCGCGCCCGCCCGTCAGCTCGGTGACGACGGCCGCGAAGTCCTCGGTCTCGGCGCGCACGATGACGCTCTCGGCGCCGGCGGCACGGGCGGTCTCGGCCTTCGCCTCCGACCCGACGACCGCGATCACCCTGGCACCCGCGGCGACGCCGAGCTGCACGGCGGCGGTGCCCACGCCGCCGGCCGCAGCGTGCACGAGCAGCGTTTCGCCAGCCTGCAGCCTCGCCCGCCGATGCAGGCCGAACCACGCCGTCTGGTACGCGATCACGAGCCCCGCCGCCTGCACGTCGTCGAGCGAGGCGGGCGCGAGATGCGCGGCCTCCGCCGTGACGAGCGCGTACTCCGAGAGCACGCCGATGCGCGACGCGACCACGCAGTCGCCCGGCTCGAACGCGCGGATGCCCGCAGCGTCAGCCTCGGCCGCCACACCCTCGCCCACCGCGACGACCTCGCCGACGAGCTCGATGCCCGGCACGAACGGCAGCTCGGGGCGCACCTGGTACTCGCCGCGGCTGAGCAGCACGTCGGGGAAGTTCACCGCGACCGCGCCCGTGCGAAGCAGCAGCTCGCCGGGCCCCGGAGCCGGCACGGGCACCTCGTGCAGTTCGAGCACGTCGACCGGCTCGCCGTGGCGCGCCACCCGCCAGGCCCGCATAGTCTCGGGAAGGCGCTCGACGGTCGCCGCGGCGCGCGGCTGCGGCATCCGCTCGCTCATGAGGCCGCGCCCTTCGCCGCACTCGCATCGATGCCCGTGAGGAACAGGTCGGTCAGCTGCTCGGCGAGCAGCGTCTTGCCCTCGGGCCCCTCTGGTGAGTACCAGTGCGAGAGGTAGTGCACGTCCGCGAAGAAGTTGGCGATGAGCACTGCCCGAGGGATGTCGGTGCGATACAGGCCCTCGGCCTGGCCCTGTTCGATGAGCGACGCGAAGATGTCGTTGTAGTCGCGCCGGCGTCTCGTGACCTCGGACTGCCGCGGCGCGGTCAGCATGTGCATGCTGCGGAAGAACACGGTGCCCTCGGGCAGGAAGTCGATCGAGGTCTCGATCACGTCGATGCAGACGGCCCGCACGACGTCGCCGACCGGCCCGCCCTGCGCGACGATCGCATCGAGGTGCTCCTTCTGCAGCGACAGCATGCGGTCGTAGATGCCGAAGAGCAGGTCGTCCTTCGACTGGAAGTAGTGGTACATCGCGCCCTTGGTGACGCCGGCCGCCTCGACGACCTGCTGCACGCTCGTGTTCGCGTATCCGTTCGCCGCGAACAGCTCGACGGCCGCTCGCATCACGTCGTCGACGACGCTGGTCTCCTTCATATGGTTCTCGTCTCTCTCAGGGTGTCAGTGGTGGGTTCAGCCGATCGGCCGCAGGCTCGCGCCGCCGTCGATGAGGATCGTCTGGCCGGTGATCCACGCGGAATCCTCGGAGAGCAGGAATGCGACCGGGCCCGCGACGTCGCTCGGGACCCCGAGCCGCTGCAACGGGTACTCGGCGGCGACCTGTGCTTCACGGCCCTCGTACAGCGCCCGGGCGAAGGCGGTCTTCACGACCGCCGGTGCGACGGCATTGACGCGGATCGCGGGGGCGAGTTCGTGGGCGAGTTGGATCGTGAGGTTCATGAGCGCGGCCTTGGAGACCCCGTAGAACGCGATGCCGGGTGCGGCCGAGACGGCCGAGATCGAGGAGAGGTTGACGATCGACCGGGTGAGGCCGCCGGCCACGGCCGCACGCGTCCACTCGAGTGCGGCGACCACGTTCACCTCGAGGATCTTGCGGATCGCGCCGGCCTCGATCTCGAGCGCCGGCCCGTAGGCCGGGTTGATGCCGGCGTTGTTGACGAGGTGGTCGAGCCGGCCGTGGTGCTCGGCGATGCGCGCGAAGACGGCGGCTCGGTGCTCGGCGTCGTCGGCCTTGCCCGCGATGCCGGTCGCTCGCGGGCGGCCGGTCGACTCGTCGACGCCGAGCTCCGCGACGGCGGCGTCGAGCGACTCCTGCGAGCGCCCGGTGATGACGACCTCGCCGCCCTCGTCGACGAGCCGCTTCGCGATCGCGAGGCCGATGCCCCTGCTGCCGCCCGTGATGAGCGTTACGCTCGAGTGGAACCTCTGCACGCGTCTCTCCTTCGAGTTCGTGTGGCTGCATACCGACTAGACGGTATGCCCAGCGTAACGCATGCGGCGCCGAAGCGCGGCACGCCGCCCGCGAGCCGCCATGCAGGCAGCCTCGCAGGCCGCCGAGGTACGATCGACACGACGGCGACCTCGATCTCCGCCGTCGTCTCGCGACGTGACGAAGGCCCAGTGAAACTCTTCCCCGATCAGGTGCGCCCATGGCGCCTCTGGCTCGTGTGGGGTGTCGGCGTCGCCGCGTACATGCTCTCGGTCACGAACCGCACGTCGCTTTCGGCAGTGGGCGTCGATGCGGCCGTGAGATTCGAAGCGGATGCCTCGACGCTGTCGATGTTCGCCGTGATCCAGCTCTTCGTCTACGGCGCGATGCAGATTCCCGTGGGCGTGCTGCTCGACCGGTTCGGCGCGCGCCCGATCATCACGATCGGCATGTTCCTCATGGCGACGGGCCAGCTCGTGATGGCCTTCGCCCCCGACGTCGGCACCGCGATCGTCGCGCGCATCCTGCTCGGCGCGGGCGACGCCGCGATCTTCCCGAGCGTGCTGCGCGTCGTCGCCGTCTGGTTCCCCGCGCGGCAGGCGCCGTTCATGGTGCAGCTCACGGGCATCGTCGGGCAGTCGGGCCAGTTGCTCGCGATCCTGCCGATGGCGGCCCTCCTGCACGCGACGAGCTGGAGCGTCGCCTTCGGTACCCTCGCCGGGCTCGGCGTGCTCTTCACCGTGCTGACGTTCGCCGTGATCCGCAACCGGCCGCCAGGGCGCGACGCCGACGTGAGCGTCGACACGAAGACCGGCGCCATGCAGGTCGTGACCTCGTCGGTCGACCTGCGCCAGGGCTTCACGGAGTCGTGGGCGCACCCCGCGACGCGCCTCGCATTCTGGTCGCACTTCACGACGCCGTTCTCGGGCACCGCGTTCGTGCTGCTCTGGGGCTTCCCGTTCCTCACGGTCGGCGAGGGGCTCACGCCCGCCATGGCGTCGCTCGTCTTCAGCGTCTACGTCGTCGCCGGCATGGTGATCGGGCCGGTCATCGGGGCGCTCTCGAGCCGGCACCCGATGCGGCGTTCGCGCATGCTCGTGCTGCCGATCATCGCGATCCAGGTCGTGGCGTGGCTCGCCGTCATCCTCTGGCCCGGCCAGGCGCCGCTCTGGCTCCTCTTCGCGCTCGCCCTCGCGCTCAGCACGGGCGGCCCGGCGTCGATGATCGGCTTCGACCACGCCCGCACCTACAACCCGAGCCACCGGCTCAGCACGGCGACCGGCATCGTGAACGTCGGCGGGTTCCTCGCGGCCCTGCTCGCGATCCTGTTCATCGGCATCGCGATGGACGCCCTCGGCGCCGGCACCCCCGACACCTACAGCCTCGAGGCGTTCCGCCTCGCGTTCCTCACCCAGCTGCCGCTCTGGGCGCTCGGTGCGGGCTTCATCGTCTTCGAGCGCAAGCGCACGCGCGTGCACCTCGGGCTCGACGAGCCGCGGCGCAGCCGCACACGTCGCCGCCGCGGCATCGCCGCGGTCGGCGACACGCCGGGCGACGACCTCCCCCTCGACTGAGGTCGGGAGGAGAACGGCCGATCGGGAGGAGCCGGTCCGCGGACAGGCTCCTCCCGATCGTGCGATCTCCTCAGCGGGTCAGGGCCGCGGGCCGCCGCCCTTCTTCGCCGGCGCGACCTCGAAGGCGCGCTCGATCTCCTGGCTGAAGGTCGAGCCCGCGGCGTCCGTCGCCGTCACTCGCACGTCGACCCAGCCGCCGGCATCGGGCACGGCGAGCTTCGCGGCGTACGCCGTGACGACATCGCGACCCTCGGAGAACATCGGCGGGCCGTCCTCCGACGGCGCGTCGACCGTGTCGTCGGCCGAGGTGACCTCGAGCGCGATCGGCTGCCACTCGCCGCCGCCGACCCGCACCTCGAGCGTCGCGCCGGAGATAGCCGCGATGCCGGATGCCTCGGCGATGTGCCCGAGCTCGAGCTCGAGCTGCACCGGCGCACCGCGCTTGCGGCCGGCGCCGGCCAGGCCCGATTCGTCGAGGTCGACGTCGTAGTACGCCTGCAGCATCGGCAGCAGCTGGCGAGCGGAGTCGTCGGCGGTGCCGGTCGAGGTGAACGTCCACTCGGTCCTGGTCGACGTCGACGACTCGAGGGTCGTGCCGTCGTGCGTCGCCGTGTCGACGATGCGCCACTCCGACTCGCCATCGGGGATGTCCCAGACGGTCGCCCCCTGGTACGCCGACGACTCGGCGAGCTCGCCATCGAGGTAGACCTCGATGAGCTGCGACCGGTCGTCGGTTCCCGAGTAGGTGTCGAAGGCGCCGGTGCGGTCGGCGTTCGCACCGTCGGCCCACGACGGCAGGTTGACCTGCGCGTAGTCGCCGCTGCGATTGGGCGCCCAGTAGCCGGGCCCGACGTAGGGCCGCACGACCGCGCCGAAGTAGCTCGTCTCGACCTCTTGGCCCGGTTCGTATGCGCGCCGGATGTCGCGCACCTGCCAGGCGGCGCCCACGACCGTCGCGTCCTGGTACCACTCGACCTGGTCGGTGTTCACCCATTCGGTGCGCTCGAGGCCGCGCGTGGTGCGCATCGGGTAGCCCGATCCGTGTTCGACGCCGGGCACGAAGTCCCACCGGTACTCGCCGACGAGCTCGGGCTCGCCGTAGTAGGTCGTGTCGATGCGAGCGAGCTCGCCGGGCCGGTAGTCGAGGTCGTCGGGCACGGCACCCTCGCTGTAGCGGGCGATGTCCCAGATCTCGTCGGCGTCGACGATGCCCTCACCGGTGACGGTGAGCCGCTTCCGGGCCATCGCCTCGAGCACGCGCGCACCCTGCACGCCGCTGATCGCGGCGACCGGGATGGTCGTGTTCGCGGTGAAGTCCGGTGAGCCGGTCCACTCGCTGAGCTCGCCGTCGGCGTCGTTGACCGTGAGCAGCAGCAGCGCGCCCGCCGCGACGGCGTTCGCCGAGCGTTCCGGTGCCGTGACGACGTCGGAGCGGGTCACGACCGCGACCTTGCCCTGCACGTCGACGGCGGCGAACTCCTCGGCGCTGCCGAGACCCACGTCGACCGCACTCGCCTTGATCTCCCCGTCGAGCAGGGTCGATCCGGCCTGCGGAATGAGGTCGAGGCGCTCCTTGCCGGCCTGCAGCGACAGCGTCGGCTCCTGCAGCCGCCAGCGCGTCGTGAAGTCGAAGCTCTCGGCTTCGGGCGCGTCCATCGGCTGCGCGTAGAGCTCGTCGATCCAGACCGGCGCCAAGGCGCTGCCCGAGAAGCCGTCGACCGTGAAGTCCATGCGGCGCACGGTCGCCTCGAGCCCCTCTTCACCGACGTCGACGGTCACGGGCTTCGTGGCGCGCGCGTCGAACGCGACCGTCGCACCGCCGTCGAGCACGACATCCGGGTCGCCGACGAGCGCGATCGCCCGGGTGTCGGCGTCGCGCGCGACGTCCATGAACGACATCACGGAGTAGAGGCCGGCGGGCAGGCGCAGGGTGGTCTCGCCGGCGACCCCGAAGGAGGTGTACCAGCCGGTCTCCGCGTTCCAGATCCATCCGTAGGTCTCGAGCGGTTCGCCGTCGAAGCCGGTCGCCGTGACGGTGAGGTCGTAGCGCTCGGCCTCGGCGATGATGCCGAGGGCGGTCCGCGTGACCGCGCCGCCGTCGACGGTCGCGACGAGCGCGCCCGAGAGCTGGGCTCCGGCAGGCACCTTCGCCGGGTCGGCGGAGAGGGTGACGGAGCGGGTCTCACCGGCGGGGATCGTGAGCGAGGCGGCATCCATGGTCAGCACCTCGGATGCCTCGACGGCCGCGCTCGCGGCCCGCCCGGGTTCGATGCCGCCGCCGCCGGGCGTCGTGTCGACGAGCGTCGCGGTCAGGTCGATCGTGGCTTCGGCGTCGCCTCGGTTGGCGTACTCGATCGTGCGGGTGACGGGCGTCGCGTCCTCACCCCACGACAGCATGCCGAAGTCGCCGGAACCTGCGGCCACGATGTCGGCCTCGATCGCCTGGGCGACGTCGACCACTCCGGCGCCGACCTGGTAGGGCGTGAGCCCGACATCCGTCGCCGTGCTCGTGAGCGCGGCCCGCAGTTGAGCGGCCGTGTATTCGGGGTGCTGCTGCTTCACGATCGCGGCCGCGCCGGCGACGTGCGGGGTCGCCATCGAGGTGCCGCTCATGCCGATGTAGGCGCCGTCGCCGGGGCTGTCGGCCGAGCGGGCGGCGGTCACGTCGTTGCCGGGGCCGGCGAGGTCGGGCTTCAGCGCGCCCGAACGCACGAGCGGGCCCTGGCTCGAGAACCACGAGAGCGCCCCGGTCGGGTCGTCGACCGAGCCGATCGTGAGGGCGCTCGCGGCGGAGCCGGGCGAGCCGACGGTCTCGGGCGCCGTCGAGTTGCCCGCGGCGACGATGAAGAGCGCGTCGGTCTCGGCCGAGATCTCGTTCAGCGCGACCGCCATGAGGTCGGTGCCGTCGTCGCCGTACCGGGTGCCGAGGCTCATCGAGACGATGTCGGCGCGCTCGGCGGCCCACTCCATGGCGGAGATGATCCACGAGTCCTGGCCTTCGCCGGCGGCGCTCAGCACCTTGCCGACGAGCAGGTCCGCTCCGTCGGCGACGCCGCGATGGGTGCCGCCGCTCGCGGCACCGGTGCCGGCGATCGTCGAGGCGACGTGGGTGCCGTGGCCGTTCGGGTCGTCGGCGACCGACTCGTCGGGCACGAAGCTCGTCGAGTCGGCGAGCACCCGCCCTGCGAGGTCGGGGTGGGTGTCGTCGTAGCCGGTGTCGAGCACCGCGACGGTGACGCCGTCGCCCGTGTACCCGGCTGCCCAGGCCTCCGGCGTGCCGATGTAGGGAACGCTCGAGTCGAGGGTCGCCTGCACCTTGCCGTCGAGGTGGATCGCGGCGACGCCGCCGCCGAGGCTGACGGCGCCGGGCTCGCCGGCGTCGAAGCTTCGAGCATCGGATGCCGCGGCATCCGTCAATGCCGACCAGGTCGCTTCGGCGCTCGCGTGATCGGCCGAGGCCGCGGCCCCGCCGATGCTCGCGAGGGGCGTGCCGACTGCGACCCCCGGCACGGCCTCGGGCGCCGAGCGACGGGATGCCGCGGCGTCGTCGAGCTCGAGGATGATGGGCGTCGCGTCGACGGACGCGTCGTCGTACCCGTACTCGATGAGGCGACTGACGTTGAAGAGGTCGCGGTCGATGACGCCGGCCGCGAGGTAGGGCATCACGCCGCGGGGCAGCACGTGCAGCTCGCCGTCGACGTCGAGGGTCTGGAACCCCTCACCGGGATCGACGGGGTCGATCGCGACCGCGTGCTTGCCGCCGGCGACGTCGGTCACGGTGACCCGGTCGCCGGTGATGAGGGTGACGGTGTGCGAGCCGCCGGCGGGGGCGGGCGCCCCCGCCGAGGCGGCGGGCGGTGGAGCTCCGCCGCCCGCTGGGTCGGCGGCGGCCGGAAGTACGGCGGCGCCGACTCCGGCGACACCGATCGCGAGGCCGCTGATGGCGGCGGCGATCGATCGGCGGCGATGTGCGGATGGTCTGATGCTTCGTGGCACTAGGGATACCTCTCACGCGTTCGGACTGGCTTGCCATGCAACCTCTCACGGCACGGTGGCTAGGGTGGTGGCGGAGAGATGCCATGGCTTCGATCCGCCACGCGGATGGCGGTCGAACGGCCAGCGGCCGGTGAGGAATGGAAGGCGCTCGTGCTCGAGGCGATCGGACTGGACGACGAGCACACCTCGCTCTACCGGATCATCCTGCAGTTCCCGTCTGCGAGCGTCGACGAGCTCGCGGCATCCGCTGCTCGCACACCCGCCGAGGTGCGCACGATCATCGCCGAACTCGAGCGTCTCGGGCTGCTCGCCCGCCAGGCCTCTGCACCCGACCGGGTCGTCGCCTCGCCGCCCTCGCTCGCGCTGCAGCCGATGCTGCTCGATCGCGAACGGCGCCTCACGCAGGCGCACGAGGCGCTCGTCGAGCTCAGCGAGATCTATCGCCGCGGTGCGGCGCAGCGGGAGACGCCCGACGTCGTCGACGTCGTGCTCGGGGCGGATGCCGTGCGCCAGCGTTTCGCGCAGCTGCAGGCCTCGGCCCGAACGCAGGTGCGGGTGTTCATGCTGAGCGACGTCGCCTTCCTCGACGCCGAGCAGAACACCGCCGAAGACGACGCCCTCGGGCGCGGCGTGCACTACCGGGTCATCGTCGAGAAGGCGGTGCTCGAGTGGCCGGGCTTCATCGACGCCGCCCGCGAGTCGGCACCGTTCGGCGAGGAGATCCGGGTGCTGCCCACGCTGCCGACCCGGCTCATCATCGCCGACGACGATATGGCGCTGCTGCCCATGCGCTCGCGCGGCGAGGATCGCTCCTCGGGCGCGTTGCTGGTGCATCCGAGCGGCCTGCTCGACCTCGTCATCGCCATCTTCGAGGAGTACTGGTCGACCTCGACCGGTTTCATCTCGACCGGCGAGCTGCCCGGGTCGCACGACGCGATCGACCGCGACCTGCTGAAGCTCCTGCTGCTCGGGCTCACCGATGCCGCGGCCGGCGCGCAGCTCGGCATCTCGGTGCGCACCGTGCAGCGTCGCGTGGCCGAGCTCATGGAGACGGCGGCTGTCAGCACCCGGATCCAGCTCGGCGCCGAGGCCGTGCGCCGGTCGTGGGTCTGACCCACGCGGGCTGCGGCCTCGGCGTTCGCTTCACTCCCCCGTCGGGTAGCTGTAGAAGCCCTCGCCGGTCGCGACGCCGAGCTTGCCCTGGTCGATGTAGCGCTCCTTGATCAGCGCGGCGAACGCCTGCTGCTTCGCACCGCCCATCATCGAGATGTTGTAGGCGGTCGTGAGGCCGACGATGTCGTAGATCTGGAACGGACCCATGGGGGCCCCGGTGCCGATGCGCCAGGTCGTGTCGATCGCTTCGGGCTCGGCGATGCCGTCGACGAGCAGCTCGCCGGCGGCCTGCAGGAACGGCACGAGCAGGGAGTTCAGCAGGTAGCCCGCCTTCTCCTTCTTGATCTCGATCGGCACCATCCCGATCTCGGCGGCGAACTCGGCGACAGCCCGGAAGACCTCGGGGTTCGTGGCCTCGGTGCCCATGACCTCAGCGGTGTTGTGCACCCAGACGCGGTTCGCGAAGTGCAGCGCGAGGAAGCGGTCGGCACGGCCGGTGAACGGCGCGAGGTCGCTCGGCAGCAGCGTCGAGGAGTTGGTGGCGAAGATCGTGTGCTCTGGCGCGATCGCGGCGAGCCGCTCGTAGGTGGCGCGCTTGATCTCGAGGTTCTCGGGGATCGCCTCGATCACGAGGTCGGCCTTCGCGACGGCGTCGGCGAGGTCGGACGAGCGGGTGATGCGCTCGAGCGCCTCCTGGGCCGTGCCGTCGGCGGCGCCCTCGACAGTCTCCGCGACGTAGGTCTCGGCGAGTGCGGCGAAGCGCTGCTTCGCGGCCTCGAGTGCGGCGTCGTCGATGTCGTACGCGACGACGTCGAAGCCGCGGTAGGCGGTCTGGTACGCGATCTGCGAGCCGAGCACTCCGGTGCCGAGCACGGTGATGTTGCGCAGTGCGGTCATTGCTGTTCCTTCTTTCCTTCCGTCCCTTGTGGGGCACGGCGCCTCATGGGGCGCTGTCGAGAGGCACGGGCGGTGCCTCGAGCGGATGCCGCGGGCGGGTCTCGCCCGAGACACCGGTGTTGAATCGCTGCAGGTCGTGCGCGAAGCGGGTGACCTCGGCGTCGGTCCAGCCGTCGAGGTGCTCGTCGACGACGCCCTGCAGAATGGCGATGGCCTCGTTGTAGGCGGCCCAGCCCGAATCGGTGAGTTCGAGCGGGCGGCCGCGGCCCGAGGCATCCGTCTTCTCGCAGACGACGCCGAGTTCGATGAGGCCGGCGAGCTGCCGCGAGACGGTCGAGCGATTGAGGCGGAACGCCTGCGCGATGTCGGTGGAGCGGGAGCCGGGGTGGTCGACGATGTAGCCGAGGATGGACTGGTCGGTCATGCTCAGGCTGAGGTCGGCGACGCGGGCGTCGGCGACGCCGCGGCGACTGATGACGATCAGGGCGCGCAGGATGTCGGCGCCGGCGCTCCGGCGCGTTGTCGCCGTGTCGCGGTTCGTTTGGCCGGCCATCTGTCCTCCTGTTGCTTATTGCAACAATAGGCTCTTCTGTTGCATTCCGCAACAGTGGGTCGGGCGAGCCGGCCCGGTCGACGGACGGACGGATGGACGAGGTTCGCTAGCATGCTCGAATGCGCGTCACCCGTCTCCGGATCCATCCCGTCAAGTCGTTCGCCGGCATCGATGTCGACTCCGCCGAGGTGCTGCCGTGGGGGCTCGCGGGTGATCGCCGCTGGGGTGTGGTCGATGCATCCGGTGCGGCCGTGACGGCCCGTGAGAAGAACCACATGCTCGCGCTGACGGCCGAGCTGCTCGCCGACGGCGGCCTGCTGCTCGGCGAGCGCAGCGGGGCCGGCGACCCGCTCCGGGTCGATCGCCCGACGGATGCCGCGCCGATCCCGGTCGGCCACAGCCGTCAGGGCACGGCGTTGCCCGCCGGCGACGAGGCCGACGCGTGGCTGAGCGCCCGACTCGGCATCGATGCCCGGCTCGTCTGGCAGCCCGACCCCCGCGAGCGCACGGTGAATCCGAAGAACGGCGGCCTGCCCGACGACCGGCTCTCGCTCGCCGATGCGGGACCGCTGCTGCTCGCGAGCGAGGCATCCCTCGCCCAGCTGAACGACTGGACCGACGCCGAGACGCCGCACCTCGACATGCTGCGGTTCCGGCCGAACGTCGTGATCGACGGCGACGAGCCGTTCGCCGAAGACGGCTGGCCGTTCGTCGACCTCGGCGACGTGCGGTTCCGCATCTCGAAGGTCTGCGATCGCTGCGTGATGACGACGATCGACCCCGAGACGATCACGCGTGGCAAGGAGCCGATCCGCACGCTCGCGAAGCACCGTCGGTGGGACGGCCAGACCTGGTTCGGCGTGCTCTTGGTGCCGCTGGCGCCCGGCTCGATCGCGGTCGGCGACGAGGTGCGACCGGTCGCCACCGGTTCGATCTAGAAGAGCCGCGCCTGCGCGACCACCGGTGCGCCCTCGAGTTCGAGCAGATGGCGCTTGCGCTCGAGTCCGCCGGCGTAGCCCGTGAGGGATCCGTCGGCGCCGACCACCCGGTGGCACGGCACGATGATGCTGATCGGGTTGCGCCCGACCGCGTTGCCGACGCGGCGGGCGAGGTTGCGATCGCCGAGCCGGGTGGCGAGTTCGCCGTAACTCGTCGTCGTGCCGCTCGGGATGTCGCGGAGCATCGCCCACACCGCGTGCTGGAACTCGTCACCGACGGGCGCCATCGGCAGGTCGAACGCGACCCGCTCCCCCGCGAGGTACTCGGCGAGTTCTGCGCCGAGTCGCGTGAAGAGGGCGTCGGTGCTGGCCTCCACCGAGACACCGATCGAGTCGGATGCCGGTGGGTGCCAGTGACCCGGAAAGTAGATGCCGGTGAGCGCCTCGCCGTCGGCGACGACGAGCAGCTCGCCGAGCGCCGTCGTCAGCGTGGCATGGCGTCGGGTCATGACTCCATCATGGCTCGCTTGCGGCGGCTGGCGGCCCGAATCCGTCGCGGAAATCGGACCTCGACGCCCGCACTCGATGGGCGACGCCCGCGCTCAGTGGGCGACGGGCAGGCCGTGGATGCGCTGCCGCGACCGGCCCTGGCGCCACTCGGCGAATCGACCGGTGAGACCGGTGCGGCCGTGCCGGCGCTCGGCGTGCTCGCCGGCCAGTGCACGGCGGTCGGCGGCGTTGCGACGCCGCTCGTTGAGACGGCCCGCGTCGAGCTCGTCGTGCATCTGCAGCGTCTGTGCGACGTAGCCGTATGCGAGGTTCATGATTCCTGTCCCTTCGAAGCCTGCTGGGCCGGACTGCGGCCACTGAGACCAGATTCCTCGCTGAGGTGGGGGTCGCGTATCGGGCGTGTGCCTCATCTTGTGCGTGCCGGGTACCTCAGATGGCGGCGCGCACCTCAGGCGAGACCGCCCTACCTTAGACGCGACCCTTCCCGGCGTCGCGGCCGTGCGTCACCGGCCGCGGGTACGATCGCGACATGCGCATCCGCTTCTCCGCCGGCATCTACGAGTGGACGGCACGACGCAATTGGTTCTTCGTCGACGTGCCACCCGAGCAAGCCGCCGATATCGCCGATCGGCCGCGCATGCCTCGCGGCTTCGGCTCGGTTCGCGTGGTGGCGACGGTCGGCGGAACGACCTGGAGCACCTCGATCTTCCCCCTCGGCGAGACCTACGTGCTGCCGCTCAAGAAGGCGGTGCTGAAGGCCGAGGGCATCGGCGAGGGCGACGAGATCGAGGTCGATCTCGACGTGCTCGACGGCTGATGCGGCAACGCCGAGCTGGGAGTGACTCGCCTCAGATCCAGCCCTGCTGCCATGCCTTCTCGGCGGCCTCGTGGCGGGATGAGGCGTCGAGCTTCGTCATCGCCGACGACAGGTAGTTGCGCACGGTGCCCGGCGCGAGGTGCAGGCGCTCGGCGATCTGCTGCACGCTCGTCGTCGACCGGCTGAAGCGCAGTGCGTCGAGTTCGCGGTCGGTGAGCGGGCAGCGTTCGGCGGTGAGCGCGGTGGCGGCGATCTCGGGGTCGATGTATCGGCGCCCCGCGGCGACGTCGCGGATCACGTGGGCGAGGTCTTCGGCCGGCGTCGACTTCGGCACGAAGCCCGAGACCTTCGAGGCGAGCGCCCGCCGCAGCACGCCGGGTCGCGCGTGCCGGGTCACGATCACGACGCGGGTCGGCACCGCCGCGAGGATGCGCGCGGCGGCCTCGAGCCCGTCGGCCTGCGGCATCTCGAGGTCGAGGAGGCACACGTCGGGCACGGTCGCGATCGCCTGTTCGACCGCGGTCACGCCGTTGTCGGCGCTCGCGACGACCTCGATGTCGGGCTCGAGGTTGAGCAGCGCCACGAGGGCGCCGCGAATGAGATGCTCGTCGTCGGCGATCAGCAGACGGATGCCGCCGCTCACGCCGTCACCCGCACGCCGACGGGCACCGTGGCTCGAAGTTCGAAGCGGGTGCCCGAGTCATCCGTCGACGTCTCGAGCGTGCCGCCCACGGCGGCGAGTCGCTCTCGCAGGCCCGCGAGCCCCGAGCCGTGCGCACGCGGGGTGGTGTCGGTGTCGGTGGCCGTGCCGGCACCTGCGGTGCCGGGCGATGCCGCCGTCACGCCGTCGTTGACGATCGTGAGCTCGACGCGGTCGCTCGTGGTCGTCAGTTCGATCGTCACGCTGGTTGCCTCGCTGTGCCGCAGGATGTTCGTCGTCGCCTCGCGCACGACCGAGGCGAGCGCGCTCTGCGCCGCGGCATCCGACGGCAGCGGGCCCAGGCGCAGCGCGCACTCGGCGCCCGATGCAGCGAGCACCTCGCGGGCGTTCTCGAGCTCGTCGTCGAAGGCGACGTGCCGGTAGCCGGCGACGAGCGAGCGCGTCTCTTCGAGCGCCTGCTTCGCGATGAGGCGGGTTTCGTGCACGAGCTCGCGCGCGGCGGCCGGGTCGATCTCGAGCATGCGCTCGGCGAGCTCCGACTTCAGCGAGATGACCTGCAGGTGGTGGCCCTGGATGTCGTGCAGGTCGGAGGCGAAGCGCAACCGCTCCTGCGTCACCGCGAGCTCGGCGGCGGTGCGACGGTGCCGGTCGAGCTGCACGACCACCTCCCACCACCACATGCTCGTGAGCAGCATGATCGGCAACATCGCCGAGAAGATGGCAATCATCCACGAGTCCGAGGTGCGGCCGAAGTCGAACGACTCGCCCGTCAGGGCGGTGGCGAGCATCGGGTGCGCGATGAGCGTGACGAGCCCGGCGACCAGCACGAGCCGGCGCTGCGGCTTCGGCAGCAGGCAGGCGACGAGCGACGCCGCAGCCCAGAGCGGCACCGCGGCCACGAGCGCATCCGCCTGCGAGAAGAGCCCGACCACCCAGACGATCACGGCCGGGGCGAGGAGTGCCGCCGTCCACCACGGGTTCGGCAGGCCGCCGCTTCGACCGACGCGCAGGAACCAGCAGTAGCGCAGCTGCGTCGCCGACGCGATGAGCAGCAGGACGACGAGCACGGCCGTCACCGTGTCATCCGTGCGCATGAACGCCTCGAGCATCGACAACGTGACGATCAGGTCGAGGAACCCGAAGAAGAAGACGATCGACCCGAGCGTGTACAGCCAGGTGGTCTGCACACTGCGGGCGGGTTCGGCAGGCATGGATTCGAGCCTAGGCCAGTGACATTTGTCATGCCCCGGCGTGCGGAATCCCACGGGTTCACCTGACACCGCGGCACTGCCGCCATCGGGCCCGGCGGCGAAGGATTGAACCAACAGCTCCTCCGCTCTCCCTACGAAAGGACTCGTCGTGATCGACGCCCTGCAGGACTTCACCACTTCCCTCCCCTCGTTCCTCCAATGGTTCGGGGTGATGCTGATCTCGGCGATCCCGTTCGTGGAGTCGTACTTCGGCTCGGTCGTCGGAGTGCTGATCGGGCTGCCGACCCCGGTCGCGATCGGCGTCGCCGTGATCGGCAACGTCATCTCGATGCTCATCTTCGTGATGACGGCGCACGGGGTGCGCGGCAAGGTCGTCTCCGGCAAGACGGCGCGCGGCACGGCGGCGCGGAGCGAGCCGGTCGCCGTCGGGGCTGCGGCCGGAACCGGCGGGACCGGATCCGGAGCGGCCGTCGGCGCTGCGCCCGCCCGGCCTGCCCGGCCTGCCGAGCCCGCCGAGTTCGCCGAGCCCGCCGAGTCGCCGCGCCGCGAGAGGCTGCGTCGTATGTTCGACAAGTACGGCGTCGCGGGTGTCAGCATCATCGGCCAGACCTTCCTGCCGAGCCAGATCACCTCGGCCGCGATGGTCTCGTTCGGTGCGAATCGCAACGCCGTCATCTTCTGGCAGATCATCTCGATCGTGCTCTGGGGCGTCGTGTTCGGCGTGCTCGCCAGCCTCGGCGTCTCGCTCTCGCGCTGAGCGGTGCGGGCTGCTCGAGGTCGACGTCATCCCGCCGTCGGCCTCGACGCCGATGCCCGGCCACGGCACGGCCGCGCTCGGCGCGTAGCTCGCGCTCGAGCTCGGGCTCGGGCTCGGGCTCGGGCTGCTCGCCAACTCCCCAAGGCGCTCACGCCAACGCACTCACGCCGCAGGCGCGGCGCTCGCAGCGGGGATGCTCACCCTTCGCCCTGCACGGCGGGCGCGACGGCCCGCCGCCAGATGTTCGCGCGCCAGGTGCTCGGGCGCCGTGTTGCCCGCCCGGGGAACCTGATGGGGGTCCGGATGCACGGGTGGGATGAACCAGCTGCGATCGTCTCTGATTTCGATCTTCCACCCGTCGTCATGCACCCGATGATGATGGTGGGCGCACAGCATGATGCCGTTCTCGAGGTCGGTCGGGCCCTCATCTCGCTTCCACCAGCGGATGTGGTGCGCTTGCGTGTGCGAGGGAGGCCGCTGGCACCCGGGCCAGGCGCAGCCACCGTCGCGAGCGACGAGCACCGCCTTCTGAGCAGAGCTGAAGAGTCGACGCGATCGCCCGAGCTGCACTCGCTCGGAGCCTTCGGCGAGGTAGAGCGGCGAGATTCCAGCGGACATCGCCCACTCGCGCACCGTCTCGGTGGAGACCGGGTGCTCGACGCCGTCGATCGTCGCGTGCCCCGTGCCGGACGCGAGGTCGTCACCGTCGACGCGCGCGATGACCGTCACCGCTCTCAGCGCCGGAGGGGCGTCAGCGCTCGACAGCGACAGCCACGCGATGTCGGCGAGCGCATCGGCATTCATCTGCGCGATCGAGCGGTCTTCGGCGAGCACGCCGTCGCCTCGGGATGCGTCGGCCGACCCAGCACCATCCGGCCCAGCGCCGACCGACCCTGCATCAGCTGCCTGACCGGTCGTCGCGTCCGCGGCGGCTGCATCGGAGCCGGCGGCGCCGGAAGCCTTCGCGCCGAACCCGGAGCGAGCGTCGCGCGCGGCGTGCAGCTCGGCGCCGACGAGCGTCTCGATCGCCAGCTTGATCGGAGCACCGCTCGCCGGGTCGAATGCGCCGCGGAGGTTGATCATGCCGGCAGCGTCTTGCCAGATCTTCAGCGACCGGGCGCTGCGCAGTTCGTCTTCGCGCGGCTTCACCCCGTCGGGATCGAGATGCGCCTCGAGCTGCCGGATGAGACGCTGCGTGCCTTCGACGCCGACGACGGGCGCCCGCTCGACGAGGAGTACCTCTGCATCACCGAGGTCGTCGCGATCGGCACGAATGGCGACGCGGTCGAGGAATCGACGGATCAGATCGGCGGCATCGATGCTCACCGCGCCCGACTCGAACGCCGTCGCCAGATGAGGATGGCGGGCCGGTAGCACCTCGCCCGTGAACGATCGCCGCCCGGAGGTGGCCTCGCCGATGGAGACGAGCCGCGCGGCATCCGCATACCGACCGCCGGTCGCCTGGACGATCAGCCGCTCGGCCGTGGCGAACCCGTGCTTCTTCGCCACGTCGGACTCGTCGCCCGTTCGCGACCGCCCTGCCAGTTCGGCGGCGCATCGTGCCTGCAGCACCTGCACACTGCGCTGCAGCCGCGCGAGCGCCTCGGTCGCGCGCACCAGACCGTCGTCGCTCATGACCCGGACATCGGAGCCGACCTCGCGCGATTCGGCCATGAGGGCGCCCGACCACGCCTCCGTCAGATTCGCATACAGACCCTCCAGCGACTGGAGTGCTCTGGGCGAATCGTTCATGCTTCATTCTCCCATGTGGAGGACGGCAAGGGAAGAGAAAGATTCGATTGTGGAGAAGCCGATAACACCATAGATTCGAACAAAGATACGATCTACACGATGGCATCTCGAGTGGGCTCATCACACGGACATCAGGGAGGGCACGGCCGAGACTCTGCACATGAATCCGCCAACGTTCACGGCGGCAGAACCACCCCACCCCTAGGCTGACCCCATGGCCGCGGAACTCCGGGATCCCGTTCGACGCATGCTCGAATCCGTGCTCCATGACGTGCGCCCACGCGACGACGGCGAGGTCGCGAGCTACATTCCCGAGCTCGCGACCGTCGACCCCGACCAGCTCGGCGCCGCACTCGCGAGCACCCACGGCGTCGTGCACGAGGCGGGCGACTGCGACGCCGAGTTCACGATCCAGTCGGTGTCCAAGCCCTTCGTCTTCGCGCTCGCGGTCGATGCCCTCGGCCTCGTCGAGGTGACCCGCCATGTCGGCCTCGAACCGAGCGGCGAGCCGTTCAACGCGATCAGTCTGGAGGCGGCATCCGGTCGCCCGCTGAACCCGATGATCAATGCGGGCGCCATCGTGACGACCTCGCTCATGCCGGGCGACACGGCCGACGAGAAGTTCGCCCTCGTGCAGGCCGGCCTCGGCAAGTTCGCGGGCCGCGACCTCGCGGTCGACGACGACGTGTTCTCGTCCGAGGCATCCACCGGCGATCGCAATCGCGCGCTCGCCTACCTGACCCGCTCGGCCGGCACGCTCGCTTCGACGGCGGATGTCGCGACGACCGCGTACTTCCGCCAGTGCTCGCTGACCGTCAACGCGCGCGACCTCGCGATCATGGCGGCGACGCTTGCGACGGGCGGCGTGAACCCCGTGACCGACGACCGCGTCATCAGTGAAGACGCCGCACGCTGGACCATGGCCGTCATGACGAGCTGCGGCATGTACGACGCGTCGGGCGACTGGCTCGTGCGCGTCGGCCTGCCGGCGAAGAGTGGCGTCGGCGGCGGCATCGCGGCGGTGCAGCCCGGCCAGTTCGGCATCGGCACCTTCAGCCCGCGCCTCGACGCGCGCGGCAACAGCACCCGCGGGGTGGCCACCCTCGAGCTGCTCTCGGAGCGGCACGGCCTGCACATGCTGCAGCACCACGGGGCGCCGCTGTCGCCGATCGCCTCGCTCGAACGCGAGGGCGACGACACCGTCGCGAGGCTGCGGGGCGAGATCTTCTTCGCCGGCGCCGAGGAGGTGCTCACGCGTCTCTCCCCCTTCGTCGGCGGTGACGGATGCCTCGTGCTCGACTTCTCCGAGGTGACCCGAGTCGGCGAGGGCTCGAAGCGCGTGTTCGCCGCGGCGCCCGCGCTCGTGGGAGCCGGGCCCGACGGGCGCGCCCGCGTCGTCGTGCGCGATCCGGAGGGCGTGCTGCGGCTGCACGACGAGTGAGCGGTCGAACAACCGAGCGGATGCCGCGCGGCGGCTGCACCACGAGTGAGCAAGCGGATGCTGCATGGCGGCCGCATGCCGCCCGGGCT
This sequence comes from Agromyces sp. CCNWLW203, assembly GCF_036576125.1. Classification (NCBI taxonomy): domain Bacteria; kingdom Bacillati; phylum Actinomycetota; class Actinomycetes; order Micrococcales; family Microbacteriaceae; genus Agromyces; species Agromyces sp. CCNWLW203. Next base: position 127,070 of record NZ_JAZHYX010000008.1, read on the forward strand.
GAACACGGGCACGCACCGGCGGTACCCGATCGACGCCGCACGTCGGGTGTCAACCCCTTCCGCGCCCGCGGCCGATCGCGAGAGGCTGGCATGGCCGAGCGACCCGACGAGACCTCGCCGGCACTGATGCGCGAAGGAGCGAGCGATGACCGACTCGACCGTTTCCGGCCAGCCCTACGAGCCGACGAAGGCGACCGGCCCCCGACGACCCGACGATGAGCTCCGCGCCGACGAGACCGGCGCGGAGGAGCCGCGCAAGGACGACGGCGAGACGAAGGATCCGACGCAGACGCCCGACGGCGAGGCGGCGCCGCTCAGCGAGTCCACCGACGGCGGTCTCGACGGCGGCGACCCGGGCGTCGAGGAGTAGTCCGGACTGCGCCCTATCGCTCGCCGAGCAGCAGCCCGCGCCGCGTCGTCTCGGAGCGCATCGCGTTGATGAAGTCGGCGTACGCGTTCTTGCTCTTCGCGTAGCCGATCGCACCGCCCTTGACGGCGCCGAGGGCGCCATCCTGGTCGAAGCGGAGCCACGTGTTGCCGTGCTGGTCGACGCCGATGTCGAACGTGAACGAGATGTGAAAGTTCTTGCCCGCCATCGCTCCGAGCAGCAGGGTCTTCGACAGGTTGCCGCGCTCGAGCTTGATGCTGCCCTGCGACGGCTGGGTGGCCTCGTAGCCGAGGCCCTGCGCGATCGAGATCACGACGGGCACGGTCTGCTGTTCGTTGCCGGCGAGGATGAGTTCGGGCATGGCGTCGGGCTCCTTCTGATGGCGGTCAGGCCTGGCGGCCGGCCAGACGACGATATCGCGACCACGAGCGGATGCCGCGTGGCGTCAGCCGAGGTTCCGGACACGCCCCGCGGCGTGCACCCGATGCGGTGCATGGCCGTCTCGAATCTCGCTGGCGGCCACGAGACCCGAGGAGTACCTTGACGGCATGACCGTGGCGGTCGATGCAGCCGCGTTCAGCGAACTGGAGTCCGGGTTCGCTGGCGAGCTCGTGCGGCCCGAAGACGCCGGCTTCGACGAGCACCGCAAGGTCTGGAACGGCTCGATCGATCGTCGCCCCGCCGTGATCGCGCGCTGCGCCGGCGCCGACGACATCGGTGCGGCGCTCCTCTTCGCTCGCCGCACCGGCCTTCCCGTCGCCGTTCGCGGCGGCGGTCACAGCTTTCCGGGCCTCTCGGTGTGCGACGACGGCATCGTGATCGACCTCGCGCCGATGAGGGGGGTGACCGTCGACCCCGAGTCGCGCACGGTGCACGTGCAGGCGGGCGCACTGCTCGGCGACCTCGACCGGGCGACGCAGCCCTCGGGGCTCGCGGTGCCGAGCGGCATCGTCACGCACACCGGCGTGGCCGGCCTGACGCTCGGCGGCGGCATCGGGTGGATCATGCGCAAGCACGGCCTCAGCATCGACCAGCTGGCGTCGGTCGAGCTGACCACCGCCGAGGGCGAGCACGTCATCGCGAGCGAGACCGAGAACGCCGAGCTCTTCTGGGGCGTGCGCGGCGGCGGCGGCAATTTCGGCATCGTCACCGCGTTCGACTTCAGACTGTGCGAGGTCGGTCCGACGGTCGTCGCGGGCCCCATCTTCTGGCCGATCGAGCAGTCGCCGCAGGTGCTGCGCTTCTACCGCGACTGGATCGCCGACGCGCCCGACGAGCTCATGACGATCGTGCTGCACCGCAAGGCGCCGCCGCTCCCCTTCGTTCCGCCCGAGCTGCACGGCAAGCTCATCGTGGGCGTGGTCTGCTGCTACACCGGGCCGGTCGACGAGGGCGAACGCGTCGTGCGCCCGATGAAGCGGTTCGGTTCGCCGGTGCTCGACCTGTGCGTACCGAAGCCGTTCCTCGAGCATCAGGCGATGTTCGACCCCTCCTTCCCGCCCGGGCGCTGGTACTACTTCCGCTCGTGCGATGTCGCCGAACTGAGCGACGAGGTCATCGACATCACGGTCGAGCACACGCGGCGCATCCGGTCGCCGTTCACGAGCTTTCCCATCTGGCAGCTCGGCGGCGCTGTGGCGACGGTCGGCGAGAACGAGACGGCGTTCAACGGGCGGAGCGTCGGACACACGTTCAACATCAACGCGGCGACCGAGACATCCGCCGGCTTCGATGCCGAACGCGACTGGGTGCGCGACTTCTGGACGGCGCTGAAGCCGTTCCACACGAGCGTCTACGTGAACTTCCTCATGGACGAGGGTGAGGCGCGGATTCGCCAGGCCTACGGGCCGGAGAAGTACGGCCGGTTGAAGGCGCTCAAGCGCGAGTACGACCCCACGAACCTGTTCCGCTTGAATCAGAACATCCCGCCGGGCTGAGGCTGCCGGCCGAGGACTCGACGGCCACCCCTCGCCGCGCAACGTGTGCGCGTCACGGTCGTGCTCGCACGCGCACGCGCGATGCCTCGCGCCTGTGGAGGGGAGGTCGTGTCGATTTCCCCTCGCGGGCATCGACTCATTGGAGAACGATGGAACGAGCCATCCGCTCACGAAGGGAACCGACATGCGCAGGATCACCGTGACCAACAACATCTCGCTCGACGGCGTGATGCAGGCGCCGATGTCGCCGGAGGAGGACACCCGCGGCGGGTTCACGCTCGGCGGCTGGGCGCTCGGCGCGAACGCCGACCCCGAGCTCGGCGCCGAGATGGCGAAGGGCATGGCGAACACCGGCGCGATGCTCTTCGGCCACCGCACCTACGACCACATGGCCGCCTACTGGCCGCACCAGACCGACGGCAACCCGTTCACCGAGCACCTGAACCGCACCGAGAAGTACGTCGTGACGCGCGATCCCTCACTCGAACTCGACTGGCAGCACTCCACCGTCGTCGCGGGCGACGCCGTGCAGACGGTCGCCGAGCTGAAGGCGACGGATGACGGTGATCTCTCGATCCTCGGCAGCGGCGAGCTCGTGCGCGCGCTCGCGAACGCCGGGCTCATCGACGAGTACGTGCTGATCGTGCATCCCCTGGTGCTCGGCTCCGGGCAGCGCCTGTTCGACGGCGTGCATCAGGAGCTGACCCTCGTCAGCAGCATGACGACGGGCACGGGCATCACGCTGGCGCGGTATGCGCCCCGCGAGACCGGGCGCACTGCCGACTGACGCGCTTGCCGCCGCGCCGGGTCCGTCGGATGCCAGCAGTCGCTCAGCGCCCGAGCCAGCCCCCGTCGACCGGCAGCACGACACCGTGGATGTACGCGGCGTCGTCCGACGCGAGGAAGACCGCGGCACCCGCGATGTCGTCGGGTGTCGCCCAGCGACCCGCCGGGATGCGCTCGGAGATCTGGCGGTGCCGCACGGGGTCCCTCTGGATGGCCACGTTCATGTCGGTCGCGACGTAGCCGGGTGCGACGGCGTTGACGTTCACGCCGTGGGCCGCCCATTCATTCGCGAGAGCCTTCGTGAGCTGCGCGATGCCGCCCTTGCTCGCCGCGTATCCGGGCACGGTGAGCCCGCCCTGGAAGCTCAGGAGCGACGCGATGAACACGATCTTGCCGCTGCCGCGTTCGACCATGCCGCGCCCGAGTTCTCGCGCGAGGATGAACGGCGATCGCAGGTTGACACCGAGGACATCGTCCCAGTCGGCGGTCGGATGCTCCGCTGCGGGCGCGCGGCGATTGATGCCGGCGGCCTGCACGAGCACATCGGGTGTGCCGTGCGCCTCGCCGATGCGCCCGGCGAGCTCGAGCGCCGCATCGGGGTCGGCGAGGTCGGCGACGAGCGGCTCGAACGCCCGCCCGAGCCCGCGGATCTCGGCCGCGACATCCGCGAGGCCGTCGATCGAGGAGCCGACGCCGATGATGTCGGCGCCGCCTCGGGCGAGCCGTAGGGCGATCGCACGCCCGATGCCGCGGCTCGCGCCCGTCACGACGGCGATGCGGCCGGGTGCTGCGCTCACGAGCCGCTCCGCGACGCCCCCATGGAGGCCGAGATCTCGGCCGCGGTCCCGACGATGCGCGAGCCGAGCTCCTCGGCTGATTCAGGGGTGACGCGCGTCGCAGGGCCGGCGATGCTGACCGCCGCGATGGCCCGGCCCTGGAAGTCGAACACCGGGGCGGCGAAGCCGCGGATGCCCTCGCGGTTCTCCTGGTCGTCGATCGCGAATCCGCGGTCGCGGGTCGCCGCGAGGTCGTCGGCGAGGTCCGCCGCCGTTCGCAGTGTGTGCGACGTGCGGGGCGCGAGCGAGGGCGGAATGCTCACGGCGCGCATCTCTTCGGGAGTCCAGGCGAGGATCGCCTTGCCGATCGCCGTGGCATACGCGGGCACCGCCGCCCCCACGCGGCTGAACACGCGCACCGGCTGGGGGCTGTCGACGAGCTCGATATAGACGACGTCGGTGCCGCTCAGCACGCCGAGGTGGGCGGTCTCACGCGTCTCGTCGACGAGCGAGCGCATCGACGGCAGTGCGGCGCGGCGGAGGTCGAGCCGGTTCAGGTACTCCGACCCGAGCTGCACGGTGGCCACACCGAGGGTGTAGACGCCGAGCTCCTCGTCGAAGCGCAGGAACTGCCGCGCCTCGAGCGTGCGCAGGATGCGCAGCGTCGTGGGCTTGGAGTACCCGAGGATCGAGCTGCACGCCGCGAGCGTGAGCCCCGGCGGGGGGCTCTCGGCGATCTGGAGCAGCACCTGCAGCGCGCGGTCCACGCTCTGCGTGCCGGTCGTGCCTCCGGCGTCGCGCTGCTTCTCCGACGTATCGGCCATCGGGCGTCCCTTTCGTGAGGATTCGGTGGTGCGGAACGAGCGCGAGTCGCAGGGGGTGTCCCTACGCTAGCGGCAGCCCCGGTCAGGCGAGGGCGGTGACGGCGATCTGATCCATGTCGGTGAAGGCCTGGTTCTCACCGGCCATCACCCACACGAACGCGTAGTTCGTCGTGCCGGATCCGAAGTGCACCGACCAGCTCGGCGAGATCACCGCGTCGCGGTCGGACAGCACGAGCGTGCGGGTGTCGTCGGGTTCGCCCATCACATGCTGGATGCGGTGCCCCTCGGGCAGGCCGAAGTACAGGTAGATCTCGGTGCGGCGATCGTGGGTGTGGGGCGGCATGCTGTTCCAGACGCTGCCCGGTTCGAGCGCCGTGATGCCGAGCACGAGCTGGTCGCTCTGCGCACCGTCGGCGTGGATGTGCTTGTAGACGGTGCGGCGGTTCGCCGTCGACGCGTCACCGGTCTGCGTGGTGTTCGCATCCTGCAGGCGGACGAGCCTCGTGGGGTGGCCGCTGAACGAGAGCGCCGAGGCGAGGTAGAACGCGGCTTCCTCGTCGCCGTTCGCGGCGAACACGACGCTCAGCGTGCCCTGGCCGATGTACAGCACGTCCTTGTGCGCGAGCGTGTACTCGACGCCGTCGACCGTGACGGTGCCGGCCTGCCCGAGCTGCACGACCGCGAGTTCGCGTCGATCGCAGAAGCGCTCGCTGCGCAGCTCGGCGGGGCTCTCGAGCTCGATGGGCGAACCCGCGAGCGGCACGACGCCGCCGATGACCATGCGGTCCTCGTGCGTGTAGACGAGCACCTGTTCGCCCGGCACGAAGAGCGCGTCGGCGACGAAGCGGTCGCGCAGCGCGGCCTTGGGCAGCCCGCTGACGTCGGCGGGGTGGGAGGCGTGTCGGATCTGCATGGGTGTGGTGCTCCGTTTCAGTGGATGACGTTGGTCGGTCGGCCCGACGCGAACGCCAGGATGTTCTCGCCGGCGAGCCGGAACACGTCGTCGGCCTCGTCGGTGTGGAATCCGATGTGCGGCGTGAGCACGGCGTTGCTCCCGATCGAGGGCAGCGTCTCGGTATTCGGCGGCTCCTCGGCGAACACGTCGATGCCGGCGCCGAAGATGCGTCCGGCGGCGAGCAGCTCGTCGAGCGCTTCGGTGTCGACGACCTCGGCGCGCGCGGTGTTGACGAAGATCGCGTCGGGTCGCAGGCGTTCGAGCAGTTGCCGATTCACGAGCCGGTCGGTCTCGGGCGAGTGCGTCACGTGAACGGAGACGACGCGCGAGGTCGCGACGAGTTCGTCGAGGCTCACGTACTGGGCGCCGAGCGCGGCGGTGCGCTCGGGGTCTTCGGTGCGGCTCCAGTACACGGGCTCCATGCCGAGTCCCTTCGCGAGACGGATGACTCGTGAGCCGATCGCGCCCGCACCGATCACGCCGATGCGCTCACCGGCGAGCTTGACGCCCTGGTGCTTGGCCCAGGCGCCGGAGCGGACGATGCCGTCGCCCTCGACCACTCGACGCGCGACGGCGAACATCAGCGCGATCGCATGCTCGGCGACGCTCTGGCTGGCGAAGTCGGGCACGTTGGTCACGGTGACGCCTGCGCGTTCCGCTTCGGCCATGTCGACGAAGCGGCGAGCACCGGTGCCGACGAAGCTCACGAGCTTCAGGGTCGGTGTCTGTTCGAGCAGCCCGGCGGGCAAGGGCCCCTGGTCGCCGATCACGTAGAGCGCGTCGAAGCCCGCGGCGCTCGCGATGGCATCCCCGGGCTGGTCGAACCGCCCACCGTCGACCCATGCGAACTCGTGGCCCTGCGCCCGCAGGGGCGCCGCGACGTCACGTTCGACGATCTCGCGGTACTGGTCTTCAGTGTCGATGCAGACGATGCGCATCCGTTGGCTCCTTCGTTCCGGGCGGTGGTTCTGGTCGTGTGCGCGGTGCCTGCCGCCGGTCGTGCCCGGCGGCAGGCCCCGCAGCGGCTACGGCTACTCGCCGAGCCAGCGGTTGAACTGGTCGAGCACGGCGTCGATGTTGTCGGAGTAGTAGCCGACATCCTGCTTGATCGAGTCGGTGACGTTCTCGCCGATCGGGAGGAACTGCTGCACCCCGGCCGGGAACGACGAGGGCTCGAGGCCGATGACCGACGCCGGGATGGGCGTGGGCACCTTGCTGCCGAAGGCGATCTGGCCCTCGGTGTTCTCGATCACGTGCGCGAGGAGCTCCTGCGCCGCTGCAGCGTTCGGGGCATCGGCCGGGATCGACCACACCGAGTTGGAGTAGCCGGCCTCGTTCCAGGTGATCGAGGCCGGGAAGCCGTTCTCGGAGCTCGCGACGAATGCGCGGTTCGCCCAGAGGATGCCGATGTCGCACGAGCCGTTCTCGAAGGACTCGATCGACTGCGCACCGCTCGTCCACCACGTGATGTCGCTCTTGATCTCGTCGAGCTTGGCGAGGGCGCGGTCGACGTCGAGCGGGTAGAGCTCGTCAGGTGCCACGCCGTCGGCGAGCAGCGCCGCCTCGAGGGTCCAGCCGTACTGCGGGTTGTTGAAGAAGCAGCGCTTGCCCGGGAAGGTCTCGAGATCCCAGAGGTCGGCCATCTCGGTGGGCTTCACGTCGGGGTAGGCCTCGTCGTCCCACGTGAGCACCATGCCGAACGTGCCGACCTCGATGCCGTACTCGTCGTAGGTGCCCTCGACGAGCTTGTCGACGGGAACGATCGAGGTGTCGATCTTCTCGAGGAACCCGTCGTCGGCCGCCTTCGCTGCGTCGTTGACGGTCGGCAGGAAGACGAGACTCCAGGGCACCTGTCCGGCATCGGCCGCGGCGAAGAACTTCGTCGCGGCTTCGTTGTAGTCGTCGGTCACGGTGACGCCCGTGTCGTCGGTGAAGTCGCCGAAGAGCGTCGCGTCGAGTCCTTCCCAGACGGTACCGCCGCTCGTGTCGTAGAAGAGGATGTCGCCGCTGATGGCGCCGTCCTCCGCTGGAGCGGCGTCGCCTGCGGATGAACACGAGGTGAGGGCGACCGCCGCGGCGATCGTCGCGGCTCCTGCGAGCAGGAGGCGGTGACGGGTGATACTCATTGCTGCTCCTAGATTTCTCGTGACTGCTGGATGGTGCTCTGGCTGGTGATGCGATTCGGGTTTCGGTGCAGGGTCGTACGAGCGCGCCTCAGTCGCGCGCGGGTTCGGCCGCGACGAGTGCGATCTCGCCGGGCCGCACGAGGAGCGACACGCGGTCGCCCACGACGGGCACGGATGCCGCGGGGTCGAGGTCGGCCGTGCAGGCCACGCCCTCGGCGTCGAGGTGGATGCTCCGGCGCTGGCCGAGGAACCGCACCTCGGTGATGACGGCCTCGCTGATGCGCTGGAGTCCGGCGGGCACTTCCGGCCCGCCGAGGATCAGCTGCTCGGGCCGCACCGAGCACACGACGTCATCGCCGACGATCGCCGGGTTGGCGCGGGCGGTGAGTTCGTGGGCGCCGACCTGCACGGTCGCGCGCGCCCCGTCGAGACCCGTGATGCGCCCCGGGAACAGGTTCGTCTTGCCGAGGAACTTCGCGACGAAGAGGTCTTTCGGTTCGCGGTAGAGCTGCTCTGGAGTGCCGAGCTGGCAGATGCGGCCGTCGCGCATGACGCCCATGCGGTCCGAGAGGATGAACGCCTCCTCCTGGTCGTGCGTGACGTACACGGCGGTGGTGTTCGACTCCTGCTGGATGCGTCGCACCTCGGCGCCGAGCTCTTCGCGGAGCCCTCGGTCGAGGGCGCCGAGCGGCTCGTCGAGCAGCAGCACCCGCGGGTTCTGCGCGAGGGCGCGGCCGAGGGCGACGCGCTGCTGCTGGCCGCCACTGAGCTGCGAGGGGTAGCGGTCGGCGAATCCGCCGAGCGCCACGAGCTCCACCATCTCCGCGACGCGCGCGGCACGCTTGGCCCCGGGGATCTTCCGCACCTTGAGTCCGTACTCGATGTTCTCGGCAACGGTCAGGTGCGGGAACAGGGCGTAGTTCTGGAAGACGAACCCGATGTCGCGCTTCTGGGTGGGCGTTCGCGTGACATCCGTGCCGTCGATGTGAAGGGCGCCGCGCGCAGGGTCGAGGAGACCGGCGATGATGCGGAGCAGCGTGGTCTTTCCCGATCCGCTCGGGCCGAGCAGCGTGAAGAATTCGCCGGCATGCACGTGCAGGTCGGTGTCGGCCAGCGCCGGTACCCCGTTGTAGTCGAGGCCGATGCTCGAGACCAGGACTTCGCCGCGGCGAGCGCCCGTCGTCGTGTCGTCGCCGGGGGTGCGGCGGGCGGTCGAGAGGGTCATGACTTCTCCTGTCGGGCCGAGGTGCGGCGGTTGGTCGCGCGGGTCGTGACGCTTCGTACGACGACGATCACGACGACGACGAGCACGAGCAGCGAGGCCACGGCGGGAACCGTGGGAACGATGCCGCTCTCGAGGTACTTGTAGATGGTCACGGGCAGGGTCTTCGTCGGCCCGGTCTGGATGAAGAGGGCGAGCACGACCTCGTCCCACGAGGTCACGAAGGCGATCGCGAATGCACCGACGACGCTCGGCATGATGCCGCGCACGACGATGGTCCAGAAGGCTCGTGGGCGTGAAGCGCCGAGGGTCCACGCGGCGGCCTCGATGCCGCGGTCGGCCGCGCTCATGGCCGAGGCGATGAGCGCATAGCTGAGCGGTGCTGCGATGATCGTGTGGGCGAAGATGAGCCCGATGGTGGTGCCGGTGAGTCCGAGCTTCAGTTCGACGTCGTAGATGCCGATCGCGAGGAGGATCGCGGGCGTCACGATCGGCGCGAACGCGAGCCCGCCGACGACGGCCTTGCCGAGCGTCGAGGTCATGCGGCTCGTGACCCGGGCGAGGATCAGCGCCATGCCGACCGAGAGCACCGCGGTGCCGATCGCGACGACGATGCTCTGCATGATCGGCCCGAGCCAGGTCTGGCTGGTGAACACCTCGCCGAACCAGCGCAGCGTGAAGCCGCGCGGCGGGAAGACGACGGTGCCGGTCTCGCCGACCGCGAGCGGGAAGACGAAGAGCACGGGCACCACGAGGAACGTGATCGTGATGAAGGTCACGACGGCCGAGACCGCCATCCACGGCGACCAGCGGAACGGAAGCGAGGTGCTGACGCCCTTGGCCTGCGCCTGCCCGACGCCGCCGGGCTGGAAGCTGCCGGCCACCTTCACGACGCCGACGTAGCAGATGATCGTCGCGATGAGCAGGAGGATGCCCATGGCGCTCGCGATGCCCCACTGGTAGACGTCGATCTGCTGCTGGATGTAGACCGAGATGGTCTGCTCCTGCGGGCCGCCGAGGATGGCGGGCACGAGGAAGAAGCTGAGGCCGAGGATGAACACGAGCAGTGCACCGCTCACGATCGACCCGCGCACCATGGGCAGGTAGACCGTGAAGAACGTGCGCACCGACGAGGCGCCGAGCGTGCGGGCGGCGAGCACGAGGTTGTCATCGACCGAGGTCATTCCGGCGTAGAGCACGAGCACCATGTAGGGCAGCAGGTACATGACCGTGCCGACGAGGGTGCCGGCCTGGGTGTAGAGCAACGAGGTCTCGCCGAACCCGAGCGCGAGACTCAACTGGTTGACGATGCCATTGGGGCTGAGGATCGAGGTGACGGCGAAGAGCCGCACGACGATCGAGACCCAGAACGGCACGAGGATGAGGAGGAGCAGGAGGCCCGCGGTGCGCTTGGAGAGCCGCGAGATGAAGTACGCGGTCGGGAAGGCGAGCAGCACGGTGAGCAGCGTCGAGTTGACCGCAAGCAGCACCGTGCGCCATTCGATGCGCAGCAGGAAGTCGTCGACGAAGAGCTGCTGGTAGTTCGCGAAGTCGAGCACGGGGGCGGCTGCGTCGAACCGACCCTCGGGGCTGAGCGAACGCAGCAGCACGCTGAAGACGGGCCAGACGAAGAAGATCACGTAGATCGCCACGACCGGGGCGAGCAGGGCCACGCGGGCGACCACGACGCCGATGCGCCGTCTGATGACAGGGTCGGCGGTGATCGACAGCGGCGTCGTCGCATCCGTCACGGTCATGTAGTCTCCTCTCGTTCGTTGATTTTGGAACACCGTACCGATTTCTGATTTCGATCAGATGTCGGCGGCGTTCCGCCGCGTTTCGGGGGCATCGAAGATCGTGTAGACCTTGCGCACGGTCGCTGAGACACGCCAGGTGCCGGTCCAGCCGGGCTCGAGCACGAGCACCGTTCCGGGCGCGATCCGGGTGACCGAACCGTCGGCGTGCGTGATCGTGCCCTCGCCCGAGAGGAACTGCATGACCTCGCCGGCCTCGGGCTTGGCCGAGGCGAACTCCCCCGGCGTCACCTCCCAGACGCCGACCTCGAGGCCGGCCTGCGCCACGAGCACGTGTTCTGCGGTACGCGGGTCGCCGGCGAGCACGCGAGCAGGCGCTCCGGTCGGCTCGAGCGCAAGATCGCGCAGAGCGGCGGGCGAGAAGTCGGCGGCGAGGTTCACGAGTGTTCCAGGGCGGTGACGGGGGCGGATGCCGCAGCACGATCGAGCGCGGCGCGATTGACGATCGACGGCACTTCGCGTGCGCGCAGCACGGCGGCGCAGCGCTCGGCGAGGCGGGCGCGCAAGCGCTGCTCCGAGGCATCCGAATACCAGGCGAGGTGATTGGTGATGATCGCGTTCGGCGCGGCGAGCATCGGGTCGTCGGCGGCGGGCGGCTCGGTCTCGAGCACGTCGAGCGCGGCCATCGCGAGTCGGCCGTCGTGCAGGGCGGCGGCGAGCGCAGCTCCGTCGACGAGGCCGCCGCGCGAGACGTTCACGAGCGTCGCGGTCGCCTTCATGCGGGTGATCGCCTCGGCGTCGACGAGGTGGTGGGTGTCAGCGGTGAGCGGCAGGTGCAGGCTCACGATGTCGCCGTCGGCGAGCGCGGTGTCGAGATCGACGAGCTCGACGCCGTCGAGGTCGCCCGCGAAGGGGTCGTGCGCGATGATGCGCGAGACGAAGGGGCGCATGAGGCGGATGACCTCTCGGCCGATGCGGCCGACGCCGATGAGCGAGAGCGTGGCCGCCGAGAGCGGGGCGATGGGTCGCAGCTGCGCCCAGTCGGCCCACTCGCCGCGGCGCACGAGCGCGTCGGCGGCGGTGATGCGACGGTTCGCGTCGAGCATGAGGGCGACGGCGTGCGTCGCGACCTCCTCCTCGCAGTAGTCGGGCACGTTGACCACGGGTATCGAGCGAGCGGATGCCGCGGCCAGGTCGATCGTGTCGACGCCCACTCCGTAGCGGCCGATGACCTTCCAGCCCGGGTTGGCGTCCATGACCTCGGCGGTGATGGTCGCGTACTGCACGAGGACGCCATCGGCGAGGGTGCCGCCGTTGAGGCTCCCATGCTCGGCCCGGGCGTCACGCACCTCGACCGCAGCCGGCGCTGCGGCCGCCGACTCGACCTCGACATCGCCATACGACGAATCGAGCACCTCGAGCAGCGGCTTCGCGCCCCGTGATTCCCATGTCTCGGTCACTCGACCACATCTCCGTTGCTGTGTCTTGGGCAAAGCTGTCTGAATTACTGCGGGTCCCGTCAGGGTCGGCCCGACCCGAGGCCGTGGCCGACCTGCCTCAGGAGGCCGCGTCGGGAAGGTCGATCATCATCGCCCGAGCGCGCTCAGCTCCGCGGTTGCGACCACGATGCGGACGGTTGCCCGGGATGAGGTACCCCTCCCACGCGCTCGCCGAGATCTCGCCGCCGTCCTCGAATTCGAACGTGAGCTCTCCCTCGAGCACGACCCCGTAGTGGGATCGCGAGCACCAGGCGGTGCGGCTGGCACCGGCGTCGTACTCGACCGCATTCCACACGGTGCCGTCGTGCGCCGGCACCGCCCTCAGTCGGCAGCCGGCCGGGCCGGACGTGTCCCATTCGACGCCCGTGAACTCGATCTTCTCCTGCTGCTCGACCACCATCATTGGCTCCCGTTCGATCTGTTCGAGGCGTGTCCTCCTGCTCATATTGATACGGCGTATCAGATTTGTCAACAGTTCTTGGAACGGTGTTTCATTTTTGTTGACTCCTCGAAGAGCCGCCTTCCTTGATGCCGCCGCGCCGCCGCAGCGCTACACTCCGCGATCATGGACATGCTGATGGGCGACCAGATCGCCGCGGCCAACCTGACCGACTGGCGCAAGCTCGCCCAAGGGCTGCATGCTCGGTACCTGATCGACGACTTCGGCTCCGGCGCACGATTCGTCGTCGCCGTGGGTGAGGCGGGCGACGCGCTCGGCCATCACCCGCGCGTCACAATCGGCACCGGGTACGTCGACCTCGAGCTGGTCAGCGACGACGCCATTTACCGTGACGACGAGGGCACCGAACACGTCGTCGAATGGGTGACCCAGCACGACGTCGACCTCGCGCGACGCATCACGTCGATCGCTGCCGATCACGGGCTCGCCGCTGACCCGGCCTCGGTCAGCGAGATCGAGCTCGGCCTCGACGCTGCCGACTCGGCGACCATCGCCCCGGTGTGGGCCGCCCTCCTGACCGGGAGTGCCGACTCCCAGGGCCGCGGCTCCCCCGGCGACGAGATCCGGGACGCCACCGTGCGGGTGCCGAACCTGTGGTTCGAGGAGGTCGAGGACCTCGCCGATCTCGCCCATCTCGCCGCCGAGCGCGAGGCCCCGCGTCAGCGATTCCACCTCGAGGTCTACGTCGCGCCCGAGGCGGTCGAGCAACGGGTCGCCGCCGCCCTCGCCGCGGGCGGAACCATCGTCGACGACAGCGAGGCGCCGGCGCTCACGGTGATCGCTGACCAGGACGGCAACAGAGGGGTCATCGCGACGAAGGGCTGAAGCGCCGACTCAGCTGGCATTCGGCTCAGGTGCCGTTCGACTCAGGTGCCCCCGCCACCGTCGCCACCACCGCCGAAACCTCCGCCGTCGAACCCACCACCACCGAAACTGCCATCGCCGTCGAAGCCGCCACCGGCGCCGCCGTAGCCGCCGCCTCCCCCGTCGCCGAACGTGCCGTTGCCGCCGCCCGCGAGGTACCCGCCGCCCCACCCCTTAGTGTCGGCGAGCATCGGCACTCCGAACCGCGAGTGCTCGCCGCGCTGCAGTACCCCGCCACCGACACCGATGGGCTGTACGAGTTCGGCGGCGATGATCGCCAGGCACGACGCGAGGCGGTCGGCCGTGAGCGGCGCCGTCGAGCGATACCAGCTCGGCGCGATGCCCGACCTCGCCGCGACCTCCGCGAAGCTTCGAACGACGGATGTCTCGCCGAACAGCACCGCCCACGGCAGGAGCTTCTCGCCCGCGGCGACAGTCGGGACATCCGCCCCTTCGATCGCCGCCTGCAATTCGTTCGCTCGCGCTCGCAACTGCATGCCGGCGGCGTTCAGCGGAATCGCCCGCGGCAGGAACACGCGTACCGCGACCGCCGCCGCCCCGATCACGATCGCGCTCCAGGCGAGCGACTTCGACTGGTCGTCGGGCAGGGTGAGGCTGACGAACCCGAGCACCACGCCCGCGAGGCCCGCGAACGTCGTCACCCCGAACCGCAGGCTCGGGCGATTCTCGCGATACCAGGCGGCCGCGTCGCGGAATCCGTCGCGCGTGACTGCGAGCAACTGCCCGTTGTTCTTCACGACCCGATCGACGTCGACGCTCGCGCCGCGCGCGAGCGTGCGCGACCCGCCGACGAGCCCGGGCGCGAGCATGGCGATCACCGTGCCGTCGGCGCCCTCGTTCTCGACGTCGGTGCGAGCCGCCAGCGGAGCGTCGCCGTCGAACACCAGGTGAATGTCCTTCGCACGCGCCGGCTCGCCCCGCTCGCCGTCTGGCAGGTCGGCAGCTTCACGGATGTCGCGGCGATCCTCGATCGCGATGACCCCGCTGACGGCGAGCAGCACCACCGTCGCGGGCAGCCACCGCGTCGATGCCTCTCCCGAGACGAACCCGACAGGCAGCACGCCAGCGACCTCGGGATCGACGATCGCGAGCGAGGTGCCGGGCTCGGGCTTGCGCAGCCACGAAACGACGAGCGTGCCGACGCAGACCGCGGCGGTCAGCGATGCGGCGAGCGCGATGAGCGGCAATATGGCCGTGCTGAGCCCGGTGCTCCCGGGTGCCGCGAGCGACCCGATGCCGGCGCCGGCATCGGCCAGGTCGGCGATGACCTGGTGCAGTGCCGCGGCCGGGAAGCGCTTCATGAGCGGAGATTACTCCTGCTGGTGCCCAGCGGGCGAGCGGCGCAGACTATTGATTTCGAGCCCGTGTCGATCTGAGCCGCGCTCGTTCGACGCATGAGTAGAGGGGCCGCCAACGGCACCCGACGACGAAAGGAACGATCATGACGCAGTACTTCCTCACCGTGCCCCACGACTCCGCCGATGAGCCGACGATGGAGTCGATGCAGGAGTTCGACCCCGCCGATTTCGCAGCGGTCATCGCCGCGGTCGACGCGTTCAACGCAGAACTGAAGGAGTCGGGCGCGTTCGTGTTCGCCGGCGGCCTGAACCCGCCCTCGACCGCGAAGACCGTCGACGCCTCGTCGGGCGAGCCCCGGGTGCTCGACGAACCGTTCGTCGAAGCGCCGTCGTACGTCGGCGGGTTCTGGGTGATCGAGGCGGCCGACGACGCCGCAGCTCTCGAATGGACCACCAAGGCAGCGCAGGCGCTGCAGGGCCGCATCGAGGTGCGTGCGCTGCAGGAGGCGCCGCCCGAGGCGTAGAGATCCCGGGGCCGCGTGATGCCGCGCGGCCCCCAGCGCCGCCTCGTGTGGCCGGCGCATCCGTACTTTCGGTCCGCGTCGGCACACGTGTCTCACGTGTGACCTACGCTGGCGCTACCGCACCAACCGCTCCGGCCGGAAGGACACGAGCTCATGAGCTCTCCGCTCCCCGAGCAACCACCCGCCGATGTCGCGCCGACGCTCGTCGACCGACCACCAGGCGCCGGAGTGATCGCGAAGTGCCTCGCCCTGAATACCGCCGCTCCGCCGCGTGGGCGGTTGGCTCGGGCTTTTGGACGTTCACCCTTGTCAGCCGACTCGATGAGTTGGGACGGCGGTGCCCTCGGCGAGCTCGCCGTGGGCGCCCGCCTTCAGGGACTGAACGGCGAGTGGACCGTGCTTCACTCCGTACCGATCGACAAGTACGACACCGACATCGACCATGTCATCGTCGGCCCGACCGGAGTCTTCACGATCAACACGAAGCGGCACCCGGGCGCACGCATCTGGCTGGGCGCCCACATGATCATGATCAACGGACAGAAGACCGACTATCTCCGGAAGGCACGAGCAGAGGCGCTGCAAGCGTCCCGTCGGCTCACCGCTGCAAGCGGAGCGCCGGTCACCGCCACCCCCATCATCGTGCTGGTCGGCATCAAGGCGATCACGGTGAAGCAACGCCCATCAGACGTCATCGTCCTTCGTGATGGAGAACTCCTGCGCTGGCTTCAGGCCAAGCGACGCGGAGCGCGAGTCGCACCCGAACCCTCACTCCTGTCGGTCGTCGGGATGCCACGAACCTGGCACGCCAATGGCGCTGCCGCGATCGAGACGTTCGACGCTTCCCACGGTGCCGCGTTCGCATCGCTCCGCCGCTCAGTGGGCCGAGCCGCCGGCGTTCGAGCGATCTGGATGTTCGGTGTCGTCATCGCGGCGCTGCTCACGTCCGCCGGCGTGCTGACGGGAGCCTTCGGCAACTAGACCGCCGTCTGTCGCAGTCCTGAGCCACGCGGAGCTCCCGCCATAGGATGTCGAGACCAGTGTCGTTGACCTCGAGCTCGGGAGTGACCTGTGGAACGAACCGTGATCTTCACTCCCGATGCGCCGTGGTCGCCCGGGGGCGCCAGCCAAGCGATCTCGCACAACGGGCTGCTCCATGTGTCGGGCCAGCTCCCGATCGATCCGGAGACTCGGCACATGCTGCCGCGGCCGCTGAACGCGTTGATGGGCGGCGGTGACCAAGCGGTGAACGCTCAGATGAGACAGTGCCTGACGAACCTGAACACCATCTGCCTCGCCGCAGGCACCGAGCTGTCGAACGCGATCAAGCTCACCATCTACACGCCCGTGCTGATCGAGTTCGGCTCGATCATCGATCAGGTGTTCCGTGAGTTCTTCCCCGTCGCTGCGCCCGCACGCTCGATGATCGGTGTCAATGTGCTGCAGGGCAACGCCCTGGTGCAGATCGACGCGGTCGTGTCGCTCGGCTGAGCTATTCTCCGGTCATGGCCGACCGCGCGAGCAAGCCCGAACTGCACGTCGACGCGGTCGCCGAATGGGAAGCGTGGTTGAACGCGAACCCCGATCCGAACGGGGTCCGGCTGCGACTGCGCAAGAAGGCGTCGACCCGACCCGGCATCACGTACGCCGAGGCGCTCGACGTCGCGCTGTGCTTCGGGTGGATCGATGGACAGACGTCATCCCTTGACGCCGACTACTACCTGCACACCTTCACACCACGACGACCTCGAAGCACGTGGTCGAAGGTCAACATCGGTCACGTGACTCGGCTCACCGAAGAAGGCCGCATGCGCCCGCAAGGCCAGCACGAGATCGACCGTGCGAAGGCCGACGGCCGGTGGGACAGCGCGTACCGGCAGAGCGACGGCGATGTGCCCGTCGAGCTTCAGGAGGCTCTCGACGCAGACCCGGAGGTCGCTGAGGCCTTCGCGGCGCAGTCGGCGCAGAACCGGTTCTCGATGGCCTTCCGCGTGGCCAACCTCAAGCGGCCGGCGTCTCGAGCCGCTCGCGTGGCCGAGTTCGTCGAAATGCTCAAACGAGGCGAAACGCTTCACTGACCGTCGTCGAGCGTGCCCGGATACAGCTCGTCGAGCAGCCCGAGAGCCAGCTCACGAAGAAGCCCCTCGAGCGAGTGCTGCACCGCTTCCCCGCCATCGCCCCGCCGCCCCCAGATCACAGCAAGACGCTCCTGCGAGGCCACCACCGCATCGACGACCATCGGCCGCCAGTGCGACGGATACTCCCCCTCGCGCCAAGCCCCGCGCCCGCGCCCGTAGTGCGCGACCGCCAGGTAGCGCAGCAGCGCCGACGTCACGAGCCCGTCGAGGAACGCCTCCTCCCACCGCAGGCTCGACTCGGTGCGACCTCGCACCACGTTGACGCCCTGCGCGATGCCCGCGCCGCCGAGCGCCCCGATGATCGCACCCGCGACCATGCCGGCGCCGAAGGTGAGGCCACCAGCCATGAGGTCGGCGCCGAGCCCGGTGAGCGCCCCTGAGACGACGCCGCCGAGCGCTGCGGTGCGGGTGCCGTCGAGCGGCGCGTCGAGGTGCACGCCGTCTGCCACTCGCTCGAGCACCTCGTCGGCCGCGCGCCCCTCGAGCCGGTGGATCGCAATGAGCCGCTCCATGCCCGCGCGCAGCTCGGCCTGCAGACGAGCGGCCATCTCGCCGGTGGCATCCGACTGCGCCTTCGCCCGCGCCGCGTTCGGCAGGCCGAGCGAGCCGGTGACGCGGTTCGTGATCGGCTCGGCCGGTAGCGTCACGCGATCGGCGGCCGCCCGTGCGATCGGCCCGGCGAGCGCGGCCATCGACGCGTCGAACTCGCCCATGCGCAGTTCGCGCCACGCGGCCGACAACCGGGCGAAGGCCGGCGCAGAGGCATCCGGAACCAGCGGTTCGATCGCTGCGAACAGCGTGAACTCCTGCACCCAGCAGCGCGCGAACGCGTCGAAGGCGAGCACGTCGCGCACGTTGGTCGAGGGGCCGAGCGCGGCACGCCAGCGCGCGGCATCCGCTTCTTCTGCGGACCGCTCGCGCGGCGGGCCGGTCTGGTTGAGCAGCACGAGCACAGGCTTGCCGACGTACTCGAGCACCTCGAGCTCGGGGGTGAGGTAACCGGCGTCGGCGGGCGCCTCGGCCGCGTTCACGAGGTAGAGCACCACGTCGGCCTGCTCGGCGACGTTGCGCACGGCGAGCTGGCTGAGCCACAGCGCGCGGTCCTGATAGCGATCCCACACCTGCGACGTGAACCAGCCGATGGGGTTGCGGTTCTGCCGCAGCCGGCGCGCGAGCCGCACGCTGTCACCGAAGCCGGGCGTGTCCCACAGCGTGAGCAGGTCGCCCTCGGAGGTCTGCACGAGCGGAAACGGCGTGGCCTCGGCGGTGACATGCGGCGCGTCGCGCACCTCGCCGACGTCGCGCCCGAGCAGCGTGCGCGCAAGCGTCGTCTTGCCCGCGTTCGTGTGCGAGATGAGCGACAGCGACACGGCCCCGGCATCGAGCCCGGGTACCTCTGTTGGTTGAGGAGGCGCGCCAGCGCCGTCTCGAAACCCGCCCACCGCAGAACGAACCCGGTCGGATGCCGCATCGCCGCTCATGCGCGCCCCCTCCCCTCGTTCGCGACCCCGTCATCATGAGCGGATGCCGCGGCAGCAAGCTCCGCCTCAGCCACCGCCAGATCGGGGTCGACGAGGTCGACGAAAACCGCAACGCTCCCGTGCGCCTCGAGCAGCTCGCGCCACGCAGCGCGCCGTTCATCGCGCCGCTGGGCGTCGTCGCCCCACCGCCCGAGGAACGCCGACTCGTCGACGAGCGCGACGTTGGTTCCGGATGCCGCGGCACCCCCGGCCCCGCCACCACCTCCGCCTCGCCCGAGCGCCGCGAGGAACGCCCCATGCGCGTCCTCCTCGGGCGTGGCCGTGAGGCTGAACAGCGGCAGGCGAATCTCGCCGGCGTCGGCGAAACCCCTGCCCGCGGCATCCGTCGCTTGGCTCTGCTCGACGTCATCGCCCCACGCGACGGGCGCATCGATCGTCGGCGCCGCGTTGCCGAACGCTCGCGCGAGCACGGCCTCGAGCCCGGCGCGTGCCTCAGGCTCGAGGGTGTAGCTGTACGGGATGACGCGCACCCGCGCCGGCTCGCCCACCCACGCGGCGACGAGGCGGCGGTAGTACGGCTCGTCGAGCGGCAGCGTCACGCGCTTCGCCCGGCGCCGTTCGACGAGCCCCGCGACGAGGGCGAACACGAGCCGCGGCACGATGACGACGAGCGCGACGGTGGCGGCCATGAGGTGCATCCACATCGCGGCGTTCTCACTCGCGGGCGCGCGGATCGCCTCGATCGCGGCCACGTCGGGCACCGCGATGCCGGTGATCCAGGACCCGGGAGCGAACGTCACGGCGAGGAGCGCCTGCACCTGTTCGGGGCCGAGGAACGTGCTCTCCCACGACGCGCGGTACTCGAACGCGAGGCCGCGCAGGTAGAGGCCGGCGATCACGCCGAGCGCGGTCGCCGCGGCGGCGAGGTGCAGCACTCGCGCGGCGCGCGCCGTGTAGAGCGGCGCGGCGACGCGAGCCCAGTCGCGGGGCAGCGCGGCGAGCGCTGTGCGTCGGGCGGCGGTCGAGGCATCCGCTCGGCTGCTGTCGCCGGATGCCCGCACCGACGCGACCCGGATGAGCAGCCCCCGCACCGGCCCGGCCGCCCCGCGCCCCAGCGCTAGCGGGCGCACGAGCAGCCAGACGTAGACGAGCAGGTTCCACACGACGAGCGCGAACACCGGCGGGGCGAGCAGGTTGATGCTCGACCCGCCGCCGATGCGGTCGATGAGCAGCCCGAACAAGAACGCGGCGACCACCGTCACGACGCCTACCCACGGCCGCCACCGGATGCCGCGCACCGTGCGCGTCACCGCCGGCTGGCGTGTGCCGATGCGTTCGAGCACGAGCTGCGCGCGGCGGCTCAGGAACTCGTCGGCGCTCGCCCGCTCCCCCACGATGGCCGCGGCTGCCCGGCTGGCCCACTCGCGGTCGGCATCGGACCACAGCACGCGATCGCGGTCAGCCGTCTCGACGGCGCGGGCCTCGGTCGTCTCGAGGGCGGCGGACTCGTCCATGTTGCGGAGTCTATGGTGCGCCGTGAAAGGCACACTGATGGACCGCCGCATCCGCACTTCAGCATGCGTGGGTTTCTCGGTGCAAGTAGTACTTCGATGCCAAGGCAACTTGCTCTAAAGCTGATGGGATGACCCACCCTAAGCAGGAGCAGGGATTCAACAATTTGAAACTGAGCAACACGCGGTAGCCACGCGCTCTTACGCGGCGCCTATTACGGTTGGGGCATGGACCTCACAGAATCATGGCGCACGGAACTGCCGTTCTCGATTATCGAGCGCTACGACATCATCGAGACTCGCAATGCCGCCGCTATGTTCAAGGCTTCGAACCCGGAACTCCTAGCTGAGATGGTCACTGTTCTGGACGGCTTTTACTTCGATGTGGAGCGGATCGTTCGAGGTGGTGGAAGCAAGCACTTCATTTCGGCCGAACTCGACGAAGCGTTTCGCGTGGCAAACTGGCGTGAGGCGAAGTTCAAGCAGAAACTCATCACTGAGTTGGTGTTGAACCCCTACAAGCCAGCAGGCGAAAAGTCCAAGACAACTCGCAGCAGTGCGAGCGAGTACGAGGGCCATCAGATCGACAATGTGAAAGGCCGAGTCGGCCTCGATGTCGAGTGGAACCCAAAGGACGGGAATCTCGACCGAGACTTCTCAAATTTTCGTAGTCTGTACGACGCAGGGGTTCTCGATCTTGGCATTCTCATCGTTCGCCGCGAGAGGGATATGCGTTCGCTCTGGAGCGACACAATTGCTAGGGCCAAGGAGCTCAACAATGCCAATTTTGTCTCTGCCAAATGGTCTGAGCGGTTAGAGAAGACGCCCGTCGATCCCCTCGGAACCAGCACAACATCCAATTTCGAGAAACTCGAAACACGAGTGAAGCGCGGCGATGGTGGCGGTTGCCCGATCCTTGCCATCGCAATCACTACGCGATGCTACAAGCCGCCCGTTGATTTGGATGTTGAGATTCAGCGTATTGCGTCGAACCATACAACCGGCCGGCCAGTAGAGAGGCTCGCCGAACGCCTGTTCCCAAATGCCACCATCGGCGATCTGGAAGAAGCGATCAGCGAGCCCGACGACGACTAGTTCAGGCGCTCACCAGTTGCGCAGAACGCTTAGGCCGTCCGCGACCGCGGAACTCAGCGCCTCCCTTGACGAGAAGCGCGCGCACGCGGGTGATGGAGTAGCCCGAGGAGTCGGCAAGTTGCTGAACTGAAGCGCCCGTCTCGTATTCCTCGACCAAGATACGAGCGACACGGTCAGAGAGCCAACCACTCATACGCTCGTTCGGCTCTAAGGTCGGGAAGTCCTCGATCTTGCCGCCACCGTAGCCGCGCTGCGCCTTACCTTTCGGCTCGACGGCATCGTCAGACTCATTACCCCAGGCGCTCCACCCTGGCCGCGCATACCGCGCGAACATCTCAAGGTACGGCCCTGGGGAACACGATTCTATGAGGTCATACTGCTCATCGGGCTTCCGGCTGTGCTCACGCTTCCGTGTCTCAATCATATTGACGGTCGAGCGAGCAGGTGCGAGTGTTCGCATGGAGCCCTTAACACCGAAGAGGATGGGCTCGGTCACATTTCTGAAGTAGAACCCGACGCCGCGCCCATCGGGGCCGCCGTCCTTGCGGCGCTTCGCCCAAATCACATTGCTCACATAGCGGAAACCCCAGGCCTGAAGCACTTCAATGCCCTCTAAGAGCAGGGCGTTGGGAACCCAGAGATAGAGGTGGGCATCTTTCGCCGTCGCGTCACCAACAGGCAACGCCTTGATCTCGTCGAGATCCATCGTGCCGTACCGGTCGAGCCGACGGTGCTCGGGCGCCACTTTCCCGGTCCGGTTCGCGAACCGCCACGGCGGATCAGCAAGCACAGTTTTGAATCCGCCGTCGATGGATGGAAGTGGCGGAATCTCGGAAGTCACGGGCGGTGCGTCGATGGTGGCAGGCATATCTTCATCATAGCCGAAAAGATCTAATACATCATTGGATCTTTTCTCTTGGGTCGTCGCTTGGCCGCTCATGTCATCGCTTCCTGGTCGTATGGCTGGTTGGATCTACCTTGCCTGGGACCACCCACGCGGAGGAGAGTTATCCACAACCGGGGGCGCACCCCCTGTACTGGGACGCGCGCAACGGTTCTCGCCGGAATAGCGTCACGGGAGACCCGTACCGAAGGAGTACCTCGTGCCCACCGCTGACCCAGGCTGGTTCGATGACGGGTCGGGTCAACAGCGTTGGTGGGATGGCGCGAATTGGACGAGCCTCTACGTCGACGAAAGCACTGGCGCGGTGATCGACCGCGGAGCTTCGCCCACGGGACCAGTTGCCACCGTGACGACGCAATCTGGAATGAACCTCAAGGCCGCGATCATCACGTTCTCCATCATCGTTGTGGTGATCCTGCTCTTCTGGGGCCCGGCTGCGCTACTTCTCGTCGCAGGAATCATCACTGGTGCCGTCGGACTGTACGCGGTGTTGAAGGGATCGTTCGGTCGGCTGCGTATCCGCACGCGCCCGGTTGCCGTGGCCGTTCTCGTCGCAGGTGTCTTCGCTTCGAGCATCGGTGGCGCTGCTCTGGCGGCTACGCAGCAGCCGTCAGACCAGGTGGCTTCGTTTGTCGATATGGGTTCAGCCTCTCCGCGCGCGACGATTCCCACGCCAACGCCGACCCCGACGCCGGTGCGGAAAGAGTCCGTTCTCGAGGAGCCCGCGACGATTGCCTACACATCATCGAGCGTCGACGACCCGAATCTCGACTTGGGGCTGACGGCGGTCGCGACGCCGGGCGCGAACGGGCAGAAGGTCACCCGCATCCGAGTGGTCACGGTCGACGGAGTCGAGATCTCGCGCGAAGTCATTGAAGAAGTCGTGACAGTGCAGCCGGTGAACGAGGTTATCGCCGTCGGATCACGGCAACCTCCACCTCCGCCGCCTCCAGCGCCGGCCGACAACGGATGCGACTCGAACTACGAGGGCGCGTGCGTGCCGGTGTCTTCGGATGTCGACTGCGCCGGTGGCAGTGGAAATGGGCCGGCGTATGTCGAAGGTCCTGTTTGGATCGTCGGGTCCGACATCTACGACCTCGATCGCGACGGCGATGGCATCGCCTGCGACGTGTAGCTCAAGATCCAAGACGCGCAAGGGGTCCGACATCCATCAGGCTCGGATCGCCGGGTAGAGCGCGCAGCCGACGACCACGACGGCCATCTCGACGACTGCCAGCAGGCCCCAGTCGAGCCAATCAGTCGACGAGGGATCGTTCGTCGGTGAGCGATTCGGCCCGGCCACGCGACCCGAGCGGTCGTCCGGAACGCCGCGACGCTTCGATGTCGTGCCGGGCTCGGCGCAGGGACTCGCTCGCGAGCGACGCGACCCGCCCGGCCATCGCGATCACCTGCTCTCGGTGATCCCTGCCCGTGGTGGTGATGACCGCCTCCGAGCCGCCGAGGAAATGGCCGAGATCGCTCCGGGCGTGCTCGGACTCGGCCAGCCTCGTGAGCGCCTCGGCGCTGATCCCGCCCTGGTGGGCGGCGATGGCATCCCGGGCGACTTCG
This sequence comes from Agromyces sp. CCNWLW203, assembly GCF_036576125.1. NCBI lineage: Bacteria > Bacillati > Actinomycetota > Actinomycetes > Micrococcales > Microbacteriaceae > Agromyces > Agromyces sp. CCNWLW203. Next base: position 151,202 of record NZ_JAZHYX010000008.1, read on the forward strand.
AGCCGCCGGTCTGCGTCCCTGATCGCATGGTGCACGTGGTCCACGAGCAGAATCAGATCCGTCGCGCGCTCGCGGGCCGCTGCGATGGCAGCCGCCAATGTCGTGCGCGCCTCGCGCAGTCGGCTCAGGTGGGCGAACGGGTCGGTGTTCACCCCAGCCTGCGGGATGGCCGTGAGGGCTGCCTGCAGCTCGCCGACCACATCCGCGACGCGGCGAGAGCGCGGCTCTTCGAGTACGGCCGCGAGGTCCCGACGGCACTCCTCGACGAGCGCCACCAGCATCGACTCCGCTCGCAACGCCTCGACCTCGAAGGTCTCGACGGCGTCGAGCAGGCTCGCTGCTCGCTGCACGGATGCGGTGGATGCCTCGAGCGCGACGCTCGCCTGCTCGCGGTGACCGGCCGCATGTCGCACCTCGGCCACAGCCACGCTGTGCTCGGCGAACCCGATCAGTCGATCGGCCTCCGCAGGGTTGCCGTCTACCCGAGCGAGCGCCTCGCGGGCATACCTGACGGCGAGCCGATCGATGCTGTCGCGGGCGTTCGGAATGCGAGCGCGCAGGTGCTCGAGGTCGGCTCGCACGGCGGCGGCGACCTCAGGCGCACGCCGCACCCGCCCGGCCCGGTCGGCGAGGGCAGTGGTCTGCCGCTCGAGCTCGTCGTCGGCCCACTCGCAGAGCTGCACGATGCGCAGGTTGCGGGCACGCACCTCATCGGTGCTGCCGGGCATCGGGTCGTGATTGAGCCGGTACAGCCGGAATGCATCGTTCAGGTGCGTGCGCACCTCGACGAGCGTCTCGCGCAGTTGTGTCGTGGCGTCGTGCCCCAGCTCCGCCTCGGCGTACCCCAGATCGTCGACCGCGACGCGGACGCGTTCGTCGGCGGCGACCAGGGCCAACGCGGCCTGCTTCGCCAGGTCGGCGTCGCGAACCGCGAGTTCAGACGCACCGTGTGTGCGCCCGACCCGGAGACGTCTGACCCGGAAACCGGCCATGGTCAATCCTACGATCGCGCCTGCAGCCTGCCTAGAGCGTCGAGATGCCGCTCGGCCGTCGGATCCTTAGCTGCTCGATCGGGAGATCTCGACAGGCTCGATCGGCAGAGATCGTCAATCGAAGATGCCGTCGAGGATGCTTCCGATGACGAGGCCGCCGAGGATGCCGCCCATCATGTCGCCGCCGCCGCTGCGTCGACCGCCGCCGCCCCAGCCGTCGCCGCCCCACTGACCAGGATCCTGCGGGCGTGACGAGTCGATGTCGCGCTGTGCGAGCTGCAGCGCCTCGGCTGCGAGGTGCGCGACGCGGCGCGCCATGAGCATCGCCTGCTCGCGGTGGTCTTCGCCGATGACGCTGACGGTCGCCGCGGGCGTGCCGAGGAAGCGGTCGAGGTCGACTCGCACACGCTCGGACTCGGCGAGGCGGGTGCGGGCGTCGGCGCCGATCCAGCCGCGGTGGCCGGCGATGACGTCGCGAGCGACTGCGAGCTGCCGATCGGCGTCGTCGATGGCGTGGTGCACGTGCTCGAGCGGCGGGATCGGGCGCGCAGCGCGCTCGCGGGCCGCGGCGATCGCGGCATCCAGCGCGGAGTTCGCATCGCGGAGGCTGCTGAGCTGCGCGAACGGGTCGGTGTTGACGCCGGCCGCGGGAAGGGCCGCGAGGGCACCCTGCAGCGTGTTGATCGCGGCAGTGACCGCGGGCGTCTGGGGTTCCTTCTGGGCGACGGCGAGGTCGCCCCGGGAATCCTCGATGATCGCCGACAGGGTCGACTCGGCGCGCAGCGCCTCGACCTCGAAGGTCTCGACGGCGTCGAGCAGGGTCGCCGCACGGCGGACCGACTCGGTGGATGCCTCGAGGGCGAGGTTGGCCTGCTCGCGCTGCCCGGCCTCGCGGCGACGCTCGGCCACGCCGGCGCTGTGCTCGGCGAACCCGAGCAGCTGCTCGGCTTGGGCGGGGTTGGCCTCCACCTGGGCGAGCGCTTCGGGCGCGTAGCGGGCGGCGAGCCGGTCGATGGTCTCGCGGGCGTGGGGAATGCGGGTGCGGAGGCGCGCGGCATCCGCTCGCACGCCGGCGATGATCTCGGGAGCCCGACGCGCCCGTGCGATCTTGTCGGCGAGGGTCGACATGTGCTCGTCGAGCACGTCTTCGGCCCAGTCGCAGAGCTGCACGATGCGGGCGTTGCGCTGCCGCAGCTCTTCGGCCGTGTCGGGAATCTCGTCGTGGTTCAGCTGGTTCAGCCGGAAGGCCTCGCCGAGGTGCTCCTTCACCGCGGCGAGCGCGGTGCTCAGCTCGGCGGTGGCCTCGTGACCGAGCTCGGCGTCGGCGAAAGCGAGCTCGTCGGCGGTCACGCGCACGCGCTCATCGGCGGCGACGAGGGCGGTTCCGGCCCGCTGCGCCAGCACGGCATCTTGAGCGCTGAGTTCTTGCTCTTCACGCTTACGCTTGCCCCAGAATCCGGCCATGCATTGATCCTATGGGGGTGGCTGGGAGGCGGCTGAGGTGGCGGAGCGCGGTGACCACGCCGCTCGCGCGGAGTTGTCCCTCACAGGTGGTCTTCGCGATGCGTCCTCCACATGGGGCAGACGCCGGCGGTACTCGGCACCGATCGACTCCTATCTTCGACGCATGATCATCGATTCCGGCTGGGACTTCGTTCAACTCTGTTCGACCCGCATGTCGTGGAGCGATCCGCTGGATCGTCGCCTCTTCGTCGTCGCGATGGATCGCGACCTCTGTTGCTCCTTCACGAAGGTGGTCGAAGAGGGGTTCGACGGCGATCTCTCGGGCATCGCCGGCCGCGTTGTCGACGCGGTCGACGCCGATTTCATCCGCTACTTCGCGACCGTCGAGCAGGTGGATCGGCTGAGCGACGATCCGTTCTGGGGCTCGCAGGGTCATGCGAATCTGATCACTGCGGAGATCGAGCGAGAATGCGAATCGCGTGGCATCCATCTCATCGGGCATTACCAGCTGAGCCCGACGGAATGGCGTGGCACGGGACCACTGCACTCGTTTCGCGACTACCCACTGCTCACAGTTCCCCGCTATGAGGTGACGCGACCAGCGCAATACGACGGATGGCGTCGCTCCACGGCGCCGCTCGACCGGTTCGGCTTCCGCGACGAGTACGAAGTAGTCGACGCGTGAGGGCAGCACGTCAGCCCCTGGACCCTGAATGCATGCATAATGCATGCATCCGCGATAGAGTGGGGGCGTGGCAGTGAACATCACCATTCGCGCAGTACCCGACGAGGTCCGCGACGAGCTCGCCTCACGTGCGAAGCGCTCCGGGCGATCGCTTCAGGAGTACCTGACCGTGACCCTTACTCGAATTGCGAGCTCCCCGTCGCCCGATGACGTGCTCGCTCGCATCCGCGAGCATTCGCGAAGCTATCCCCCTGTCGCGACGTCCGAGATCCTCGACGCACGCGCCTCGGATCGACGCTGACGAGGTGGTCGTCCCCACTCAGGAGCGGATCGTCATCGATGCATCCTCGATGACGGCGTTGCTGCTCGACGCACACGCACACGAACACGCGCGAGTCGGTGGCACGCATCTGCTCGCGCCGAGTGTGCTTCCGTACGAAGTGGCGAACGTGCTGCGACGACTCTCCGAAGCCCGACGGATCGCAGAGCCTCACGCTGATCAGGCGTTCGATGACTTCACCGACCTCGCCGTCGAACTCTGGGACTGGTCGATCTTCGCCGCACGCGCCTGGAGCCTCAAAGCGAACCTCTCGAGCTACGATGCCTCGTACGTCGCGCTGGCCGAGCTCACCGAGGCGACGCTCATCACGCGCGATGCGCGACTCGCGCGTGCGCCCGGCACGCGTTGCCGAATCGAAGTGTTCGCCTGACCGACGAGGGCGCGGCGCGGTTCGGCGGGCGCGGTTTCGGCGGGCTCAGCCGACAAGTGCCGGGGTTTCGACAGGCGCAACCAGCAGGGGTTCGACAGGCTCAACCGGCAGAGCATCAAGCGGATGCGCGATCTCGTCGCGCGTCATCCGCGCCGCCAAGATCGCCACCACGCCGATCACGAGCGGGGCGACCCCCGCGATGAGGAACACCACAGGCAGCCCGACCGTCACCCCCGCCGGGCCGGCGATGGCCATCGAAACGGGCATGAACGCGAGCGAGACGAAGAAGTCGAGGCTCGAGACCCGCCCGAGCATGGCCGGCGGCACCCGCCGCTGCAGCAGCGTGCCCCAGATCACGACACCGCCGTTGAATGCCGCACCCACGGCGAACGCCGCGATCGCCATGAGCCAGATCTGGTCGGTCAGTCCGAAGACGGCGAGCGGGAGGCATCCGAATGCCCACAGCAGGTTCATCACCGTCAGGTAGCGACGCGGCAGCCTGAGCGAGGCGACGACCATCGAGCCGACGGCGCCGCCGATGCCGAACGCCGCGAGGATCAGCGCGTGCTCCCGCGGGCCGCCGCCGGCGGAATCCTTGATCACGAACGGCACGAGCACCTCGAACGGCCCCATGATCAAGAGGATCAGGAGCGACGCGAACCCGAGCGTGCCGAGCAGCCAGGGCGTGCGGGCCATGTAGACGAAGCCCTCGCGCACGTCGACGAGCAATGCGACAGCCGGATGCCGCGTGCCGCCGCTGCTCGTGTCGGCCTGCTCACCGTTGTCAACGTGCTCGCCGGCCGCCCCGCCCCGCAGCGGCAGATCGGGCACTTTCACGAGGCATCCGACCGCCGCAGCCCCCGTCAGCGCGGCGACGGCGAGTGCCGCACCCGGCGACGAGACGGCGATGAGCGCGCTCGCGAGCGCCGGCCCCGCAGCCTGCATGAGCACGGGCCGGGCCATGCCCTCGAATCCGTTGGCAGCGAGCAGCTGGTCTTCGGGCACGACGCTCGGCAGCAGCGCCGAGTAGGCCGGGTAGTACAGCCCGGCCATGATGCCGCCGACGAGCGCCACCGCCGCGAGCTGCCAGACCGCGAGAGCGCCCGCGAGCGACAGCAGCGCGACGATGCCGACGCTCGCGGTGCGCACGACCTCGACGACGAGCAGGATCTTCCGCTGCGGGATGCGGTCGGCGAGCGCACCGCCGAGCAGCGTGGTCAGCAGCATGCCGACCGCTGACGCGCCCGCGACGAGCGAGAGTTCGGCCGCACCGCCGCCGATCGCCACGATCTGCCAGACGAGCGCGACCAGCCAGATGCCGGAACCGACGAGGGATGACACGAGGGCCGCCGCGAGCCAGCGATAGGCGGGGTTGCGCAGCGGCCGAAGAGCCCGGGGAGTCGACACGATCTTCTCCTATGACATGAGAGCGAATACCTCAGAAGCGGATGCCTCTACTCATGCGTCGATCCGCAGCGGGCGAGATCGACATCTCTCGCATTCATTCTGACCCACCACCAGAATTCTGTTCGTTCGCGTAGAATTCTGGTGGATCGCGGAGTATTCTGTTGATCTGCAGGGGGGCATCATGCTGTTGCAGCATCCGTTCGAAGCGCTGACGACATCGGTCGACGGCGAATGCCTCGCCGTACTGGCGAAGGCAGAACACGAGTTCACGGCCTCACGTCTCGTGCCACTCCTGAAGAAGAAGCGCTCGCTCAGCGGAGTACGCAACGCACTCGATCGGCTTGCTGATCAGGGCGTGGTGGAGATGCGTCACGTTGGCAACGTGAAGAGTTACACGCTCAATCGATCCCATTTACTCGCGCCGGCGATCATCGCGATCGCCACCGTTCGAGATCGGTTCCTCGAGCAGGCGACCGACGAACTGCTGCACTGGCGGCCGACTCCGATCTATGCCGCATTGTTCGGATCAGCAGCGCGAGGTGAGATGCGCGCAGACAGCGACATCGACCTTCTTCTCGTACGCCCTGATGATGCCGACATCGCGCTGTGGGCGGACCAGATGGCCCACCTGCAACGCCTCGTCACGTCTTGGACCGGCAACGACACTCGCGTACTAGATTTCTCCGAACAGGAGGTACGCGACCACGCCATGACCGACCCCGTCCTCCGCGAGATCGCGCGCGAGGGCATCGGCCTGATCGGGCCCACGAGCTGGCTTCGACGGTTGACGACGAAGCAGGCATCGTGAGCCCGTCGGCGAGCTCATCCGCTCGTGCAGGGCGCCTCAAGAAGGCGATCGAGTTCCGCGACTCGGCTGAGCTCATCGAGGAGTTCATGAGCGACGCTGATCGTCGCGATGCCTACGTGACCCTGTGCGTGCATGCCGGCATCGCAGCTGCCGACGTCATCTGCATGGACGCCCTCGGTGAGTACTATTCGGGCCCGAGTCATGACACCGCGGCCAAGCTGCTCGCAAAGGTCGATACTGCGAGCGCGAAGCAACTCGCCACCCTTCTCGGCATGAAGACGAAGGCCGGGTACAGCGACGTTCCCGTTTCGAATGAGCAGCTCGCTCGCGCCAAGCGCGCGATGGAAGGGCTCGTCGACCGAGCCACGAAGTGACCTGATCGCACGCCGCATCGCAGCGACCAGGATCGGCATACGACTCATCCCACCGGAACGCTGACCCGCCCCTCGGTCTCGTCGAGCACGAAGACGTCGGTCGCGCGCGCCACGAACAGCCGATGCGGGGCGTCGCCAGTGACGGCCGATGCATCCCATGCCGGGAGTCCTCGCTCGATCGATCGCCCGTTGAAGACTTCGAGCGCGGCAGTCAGATCGGCGTCGTCGACCTGCCCGGCGACCGCATCGACGTACACGGCCTCGGCCCGGCCGACGGGCGCCGCCGAGTCGAAGACGACGAGCGCCACCTCGGGTCGCGCCTCGAGGTTGCGCGAATGGCGTCGCACGACTCGCGACACCCAGTAGAACTCCGAGAGGCCGCGCGCCGCGAACCAGACCGGGCTCGCCCACGGGCGCCCTTCGGTGTCGGCGGTGGCGAGGGTGAGGTAGGTGTTCTGTTCGATCAGGCGGCGGGCACTCTCCGACGGCGTCTCAGGTGGCATGGGCGACACGGTAGTCGAGTACGGCGGCGGGCACGAGGCATCCGCTGGTGTGCTGTTTCGACAGGCTCAACCAGCGAGACGTTTCGACAGGCTCAACCAGCGGAGGCTTCAGTACTCCGTGTGGCCGAGGTCGAGGCCGTCGGTGAAGACGGCCGGATGATTCGGCACCCCGTGCAGCTCGAGGAAGACGATCTCGTTCTCGCCGGCGTTCAACACGGGCGCCGGCACGTAGAGCGACCGCTGCGGGCCGGCCGACCAGTAGCGTCCGAGGGCGAAGCCGTTGATCCAGACCACGCCCTTGCCCCAGCCCGAGGTGTCGAGGAAGAGATCCCTCGGCTCGTCGAGGTCGAAGGTGCCGGCGCGGTACGACGGGCCGGCGACGGGCGCCGCCGGCCGCAGCGCCTGCCGCACGACGTCGAGGCGGCCGACGTCGAGCCCGGCGGCCAGCCATCGGCCGAGCGGTTCGCCGCAGAGGCGCACCTGACCGATGAGCCCCTTCGGCTCGCCGATGCGGGTGCCGTAGTTCACCCGGCCCTGATCCTCGACGAGCAGGTCGAGGGTGCCGCGGGCATCGTTCGGCAGCGAGAGCGAGTGGCCGCGGTGCGTGCGCGACAGCACGCCCACGCTGTCGCCGGCGACGAACACCTGCGCACGGTCGCGCACCTCGTCGACGTCGAGCACCGCGGGGCCGACGCAGTCGATCTCGGCGCGGTACAGCGTGAAGCCCTCGTACCGGCCGAGGTCGTCCATCGTCGGCGGCTGGTCGTGCGCAGTGAAGGTACCGAGCTCGTCGACGACGTCGAACAGCGCGGCGACGCGATCGAGCTCCACCTCGAAGCGCGGCGCCGGCGACGCGGCGCCCGGCCGTTCCGCGGGCACGGGTGCGTACTTGGCGATGACGTCCCGCATCGCCCAGTACTTCGCGGTCGGGTCGCCCGCCTCGTCGAGCGGCGCGTCGTAGTCGTAGCTCGTGACGAGCGGCTGATAGACGCCCTTGTCGTTGGCGCCGTTCGTGAACCCGAAGTTCGTGCCGCCGTGGAACATGTACAGGTTGACGGATGCCCCGGCCGCGAGCAGCTCGTCGAGATCACGTGCCGCCTGTGCGACATCCGTCGTGTGATGGTGCGCACCCCAGTGGTCGAACCAGCCGTCCCAGAACTCCGAGCACATGAGCGGCCCGACGGGCTGGTGGGTGCGCAGCGTCGCGAGCCGCTCGAGCGAGCGCGACCCGAACGACGCGGTCTTGTGCAGGCCCGGGATGCTGCCGGCCTCGAGCATCTCGGCCGTCGGCTGATCGACCGTGGTGAACGGCACCGTGAGGCCGATGCCGCGGTTCAGCTCGACGAGGCGCTCGAGGTAGCGGGCGTCGTCGCCGTAGGCGCCGTACTCGTTCTCGATCTGCACGAGCACGATCGGCCCGCCGCGATCGATCTGGCGCGGCACGAGGATCGGCGCGAGGGCCTGCAGGTACTCCTCGATCGCCGCAAGGTACTGCGGCTCGAACGAGCGCACGCCGACCGACGCATCCTGGAAGAGCCAGGCCGGTAGGCCGCCGTTGTGCCACTCGGCGCAGATGTACGGGCCGGGGCGCACGATCGCGTGCATGCCCTCGGCTGCGATGAGGTCGAGGAACCGGCCGAGGTCGAGGCCTCCGGTCGTGTCGAAGACGCCGCGCTCGGGCGCGTGCGCATTCCACGCCACGTAGGTCTCGATGGTGTTCAGCCCCATGAGCCGGGCCTTGCGGATGCGATCGGCCCACTGGTCGGGGTGCACGCGGAAGTAGTGCAGGGCACCCGACAGGATCCGGTGCGGCTTCCCGTCGAGCAGGAAGTCCTCGTCTCCGATGGCGAATGAGCGCGAGCCGACCGGCGACGGCGACTCGATGGCCGAGCCTCGTCGATCGTCGAGCTCGTGGAGAGTGGGTGATGACACGTGGTTCCCTCGGAAGTACTGGTGAAGTGGTGCGCCCGCCGGCCGGGGGGTATGAGCCAGCGGGCGCACCTGGGCGGCGAGTGACTACTCGCCGTTGACGGTGAAGCCCTGCTCGACGCCGTACTTGACGGTCGCCTCCTGCCATGCGGCGAGACCCTCGTTGAGGTCGGACTTGTCGGCGTACGACTGGCCGACCGTGTCACCGAAGATGCTGTTCGCGTAGGTCTGGAACGGCAGGTAGCTCCAGCCGGGCACGACGTCCTTCGAGGCCTGCACGAGCACCTCGTTGATCTTCTGACCGCCGAAGTACTCGCTCTCGTGGTTCAGGAACTCGTCGGACTCGAGGTCGGCGACGGTCGACGGGAAGCCGCCGTTCGCCGCGTGGATGGCCGCACCCTCTTCGCCGTTCAGGAACTCGAGGAACCCGTAGGCGACGAGCTTGTTCTCGCTCTGCTCGAGCACGGCGTCGCCGCCGCCGCCGTTCTCGGCTGCCGCCGCGACGCCCTCCTCGTAGGTCGGCATCGGCGCGACGCGCCACTTGCCCGAGGCATCCGGAACACCGGACTCGAGGTTGCCGGGCATCCAGGCGCCGATGACGAGCGTCGCGATGCTGCCGTCGGTCAGGCCCTGGTACCACTCGTCACTCCACGACGAGATCGGTGCGACCAGGTCGTTCTGCACGAGCTGGTTCCAGGTGTCGGCCCACTTCGTGCTGCCCTCGTCGGCGAAGTCGACGGTGACGTCGGTCGTGCCGTCGACGACGTACGGGTTGCCGCCGGCCTGCCAGATCATGCTCGTCGTGAAGCCGGCGTCGCCGACGTCGTTCGTGATGTAGGCGTCGGGGTTCGCCGCGTGGATCGCCTCGCCCGCCGCGATGTACTCGTCCCACGTGGTCGGGATCTCGAGGCCGAGTTTCGTGAAGACGTCTTCACGGTAGAACATCGCCATGGGGCCCGAGTCCTGGGGCAGCGCGTAGATGCCGTCGTTCAGCGACACCGAGCCCCAGGTCGAGGCGGTGTACTCGTCTTCGAGGTCGGCTGCGCCGAAGTTCGTCAGGTCGACGAAGGCGCCCGAGAGGGCGAACTGGGGCAGTGCGTAGTACTCGACCTGCGCGACATCCGGTGCCCCGGTGCCCGCCTTGATGGCGTTCTGCAGCTTCGTGTAGTGGTCGTTGCCGGTGCCGACGTTCTCGAGCTTGACGTCGATCTTCGGGTACTTCTCCTCGAAGGCCTCGACGATGGGCTCGAGCTGGGGCGCCCAGCCCCAGACCGTGATGCTCGACTCCTCCTGGAGCGCGGCGGCGATCTCCTCGGCGGATGCCCCGGTCACGTCCTCCGCGTTGCCGCTGGGCGCGCAGGCGGCGAGCGAGGCGGCCAGTGCCGCGGCCGTCGCGACCCCCGTCCACCGGATGATGCTGTGCTTCCTCATGGTGTTCCTTTCACTGCGATGTGTGGATCGAGCAGGACTGCTCGGAGGGTGGTGTTGCTCGAACAAGCGGCGACCGCGGTCACTGCTTGACGCTTCCGGCCGCGAGCCCCGACTGCCAGTACCGCTGCAGGAAGAGGAACGCGACGATGATCGGCACGATCGTGAGGAGCGAGCCCGTGATGACGAGGTTGTAGATCGCCTCGCCGCCCGCGGTCGTGGCCTGCGCGTTCCACGCGTTCAGGCCGACCGTCAGCGGGTACCAGGTGGATTCGCTCAGCATGATGAGGGGCAGGAAGTAGTTGTTCCAGGTCGCGACGATGGTGAAGAGCAGCACCGTCACGAAGCCCGGGGCGAGAAGTCTCGCCGAGATCGTGAAGAAGGTGCGGAACTCGCCAGCGCCGTCGATGCGCGCCGCCTCGAGGATCTCGGTCGGCACGGCGTCGACCGCGAACGCCCAGACCAGGAACAGGCCGAAGGGGCTGATCAGCGAGGGCAGGATGATCGCCCACGGCGTGTTCGTCAGCCCCATCTGGCTGAACATGAGGAACGTCGGCACGGCGAGCGCCGCACCCGGCACGGCCACCGCGCCGAGCACGACGGCGAACACGGCGCGCTTGCCCGGGAAGTCGAACTTCGCGAGCGCGTACCCGCCGAGCGTCGCGAGGAAGGTGGCGCCGCCGGCGCCGACGACGACGTAGAGCAGGGTGTTGCCGAACCAGCGGAGGAAGACGCCGTCGTCGTAGGTGAGCGTCTGGACGATGTTGTCCCAGAGCGCGAAGTCGCCCGAGAACCAGAGGCCGAAGCTCGAGAACAGGTCGCGCTGGGTCTTGGTCGAGTTGACCACGAGCCAGAACAGCGGCAGCAGCGCGTAGCCCGCGAGGATCGCCATGAGGATCGTGAGCCACACCGACTTGCGAGTGGTCGGACCACTGCTGGCGGCGGAGAGACGGCCACCCCGCGGCATCCGCTCGGTGCGGTCGGTGCGTGCGGTGCGCCCGGCTCGACCGGCTCGCCCGGTCTGCTCGGTCGTGATCGCCTTCGTCGCGGTCATGCTCGGCCAGCCTTTCGGGATCCGGAGAGCTGAACCACGTACGCGATGACGACGGTGATGAGGCCCATGATGATGGCGATCGCCGCCGAGTAGTTGAACTGCTGGCCCGAGAACGAGAGGTTGTAGGCGTACATGTTCGGGGTGAAGTACGTGCTGATCGAGTTCGGGGCGAGCGTCTTCAGAATGTTCGGCTCGTTGAAGAGCTGGAAGCTGCCGATGACCGAGAAGATCGCGGCGATGACGATCGCACCGCGGATCGCCGGGATCTTGATGTTCCAGACCGTGCGGAACGCACCGGCACCGTCGAGCGACGCCGCCTCGTACAGCTCGGTCGGGATGACGCGGAGGGCCGCGTAGAAGATGAGCATGTTGTAGCCCACGAACTCCCACGTCACGATGTTGCCGATCGAGGCGAGCACCCAGTTCGACGAGAGCGGCGCCGGGAGGTCGAGGCCGAACGCGTCGGTGATGTTGCCGAACAGGCCGAAGCGGGTGCCGTACATGAAGCCCCACATGAGCGTCGCGACGACGGCCGGCACGGCGTACGGGAGGAAGATCGCGATGCGGAAGAAGGAGGCGACGTGGAGCCTCGCGCTGTCGATCGCGAGCGACGCGGCGAGCGCGATGACGAGCATGATCGGCACCTGCACGAACAGGAAGATCACGACCCGGCCGAGCGAGTCCCAGAACTTCGGGTCGCCGAGCGCCATGGCGTAGTTCTCGAGGCCGACGAAGCTGTTGCCGCCGATCATCTGCTCGCGGAAGAGGCTGAGGTAGATCGAGTAGACGACCGGCGCGACGAGCACCAGCACGAAGACGATCATGAACGGGGCGAGGAACAGCCACCCCGTCCATCGGCCTGCGCCGCGGCGCGCGAACGGGCCGCGGCGGGCTGTCACTATCGACGTCGTTGTCATGCCGGAGGGTTCCTTCGATCCATTGCGAGATGTTCACGTAAACAATTACCACAGTCCGTCTACGATGTCTACGTGAACATTCCTGAGCGCGTGCGACCACGTGCTCCACGTGGAGGTATCTGCAGATGACCGGACACCCTCGCCCCGAGACTCGACGCGGCGCTTCGATGGCGGATGTCGCGAAGGTCGCCGGAGTGTCGTCGCAGACGGTCTCACGCGTGGCGAACGACAAGGCGAACGTCGACCACGCGACCAGGGAACGCGTGCTCGAGGCGATGCGAGAGGTCGGCTACCAGCCCAATCACGCCGCCAGGGCGCTGCGCACCGGGCGGTTCAAGTCGATCGGCGTGATCGTCTTCACCCTCTCGACCTTCGGCAACATGCGCACGCTCGACGCCATCACCGCCGCCGCGGCCGAGGTCGACCACACCGTGACGGTCATCCGTATCCCCGACCCGACCCGTGGCACCGTCTCGGGAGCGTACCGACGGCTGAGCGAGCAGGCCGTCGACGGCGTCGTCATCATCTTCGAGGCCCACCTGCTCGACCGCGCCGAGATCACCCTCCCGAACGACCAGCCCGTCGTCGTCGTCGACTCGAACGCCGGCGACGGCTTCACCGTCGTCGACACCGACCAGGCGACGGGCGCACGAGAGGCGACTGCGCACCTGCTCGACCTCGGGCACGAGACGGTGTGGCACATCTCGGGGCCCGAGGCATCCTTCTCGGCGCTTCACCGGGCCGAGTCCTGGGCGGCGACCCTCCGAGAGCGCGGCATCACTCCGCCGCCGATCCTCGTCGGCGACTGGACGACGGACTCGGGCTACCGCATCGGCCGCGAGATCGTCGCGCGCGGCGACGTCACCGCGGTCTTCGCCGCCAACGACCAGATGGCCCTCGGGGCCATGACCGCGTTCCACGAGGCCGGGCTGCAGGTGCCCGGCGACATCAGCGTCGTCGGGTTCGACGACATGGACGAGTCGAAGGCATTCTGGCCGCCGCTGACGACCGTGCACCAGGACTTCGCCGAGGTCGGCCGGCTCTGCATCCAGAGCCTCATGCGCGAGATCGAGACCAAGACCCACACCCCCGGCCGCACGCTCGTGCCGACCCGGCTCGTCGTGCGCGACAGCACGGCGGCGCCGAAGGGCTGAACCGCGGGCCTGGTTTCGACGAGTTCGATCAGCAGAGGTTTCGACAGGCTCGGTTTCGGCAGACTCAACCAGCAGCGAATGATGCGCGGGGAGAGAGACCCGAAACCCTCTCCCCGCGCGATCACCATCCCACCCCGGTACAGCCGGACCGTCCCCCGAAGGCCGATCGCCTGGAGCGATCAGGTGGTGATGGAGACACGCGCCCTCTGTCGCGTGTTCGTCACGCTATGGGCAACGGTCGCGCCCGCGCAAGGCCGAGATTTCAGATGATGAACAGCGGATGCCGCAGCCGCGGGCCGCGGCATCCAAGCCGTCCTTCAGGCCCCCGAACTGCCGAGCCGATCTGCGCCGATCTGCAGCGCGAGGCGCGACGCCGCGTCTTGCAGGCGGTGCACGAGGGCGGGGTCGGCGTGCGCGGCGACCTCCGTCGGCAGCGAGACGGCGAGCGATGCGGTGATGCCCGCCGCGCTCAGCGGCACGGCGACGCACGTGTAGCCGATCGCGTACTCCTCACGATCGACGGCCTGCTCGCGCGAGCGCTCGAGCTGGTCGAGCAGCACCCGCCGGTCGCTGATGGTGTGCTGCGTGAGTTCGGCGAGCGGATGCCGCGACACGTAGTCGAGCCGCTCCTCCTCGGGCAGCACGGCGAGGATCTGCTTGCCGAGCGCCGTCGCGTGCGCGCTGCTGTGCAGCCCGACCCAGAGTTCGACCCGCGGGTTGTGCACCGCATCGACGATGTCGACGAGGTGCACCTCTCCGTCTTCGAACCGCGAGAGGTACGCGGTCGCGCCGAGCTCGTCGGTCACGCCGCGGAGCGCGGTGCGCACCCGCGAGAGGAACACGCCGTGGGCGGCGTCGGCCGTGACGAACGCCGGGAAGCGTGTGCCGAGCAGCAGGCCGTCGGGTTCGCGGGCGAGGTAGCCCTCGTGCACGAGGGTGCGCACGAGATTGTAGGTCGTGCCCGGGGTGAGGCCGCTCGCCGCGACGAGCGCCTTGACGGGCATGGGCCGCGGTTCGTTCGCGACGATGTCGACCAGCCGAAGGGCGCGCTGCACCGAGCCGATCAGAGTCGGATCCGAGTCGCGGGCGTCGGGTGACGGCATCGGTTTCCCCCCTCGGCAATGGTAGCCCCGCGAAGCGGCATCGAGTTAGATGGACGATGACCCTGCGGCGCTGCTTGCTTGCTCGCAGCGCCGAATGAATGCCCTTCGACGAAGACGAGGTATGCGGATGACGGTTGCGGAACGTTCCGGCCCGGCAGCCTGCCTGGCCCTCGTGCTCGTGTTCGGACTGGCCGCCTGCACCGCCGACACCGACGGGGCCCCGCCGACGAGCCCCGTCGTGCAGCTCGGCGCCCCCGGCGAGGAGAACCACACCCTCGCCCCCGGCGAAACGCTGAACCTCGAATCCCCGAAGCACACCGAGGCCGACGAGCAGTTCATGCTCGACATGATCGTGCACCACGACCAGGCCATCACGATGACCGGGTTCGTCGACGAGCGTACGGACGACCGCGACATCCGCTTGCTCGCCGAACGCATGCGCGTCAGCCAGGAGGACGAGCTCGACCTCATCACCGAGTGGCTGCAAGACCGGGTCGTGCCGCTGAACGACGCGCGCGCCGGCGGCGGCCACGGCGGGCACGACGGCGACGCGATGCCCGGCATGCTCACCAAAGCGCAGCTCGCCGAGCTCGAGGCGGCCGACGGGGCGGAGTTCGAGCGGCTGTTCCTCGAGTACATGATCATGCACCACCAGGGCGCCGTGCAGATGGTGGCCGAGCTCTACGCCGCCGGCGGCGGGCACGAGTCGGAGATCGATCAGTTCGCCCGCCACGTCGAGTCCGACCAGGGCGTCGAGATCGCGAAGCTGCAGCAGTTGCTCGCCGCTCGTTCATCCTGAGCTGCCGCACCGCACGCTGCACGCGAAAGTGCCCAGCGGCGCGTGGCCGCTGGGCACTTCGGGCGGGAGGCCGACGAGCGGCCTCCCGCATGGATCATCCGAAGGTCGCCGCCAGCGCGTTCAGCGCCTGCACCAACGCGGAGTCGGCCGCAGCGCCCGACTTCTCAGCCGCATTGCCGAGCTGGTCGACGATGGCGTCGTCACCGGCAGACCCGGCCGCGAGCTTCTCGGCCTGGTCGATCGACTTGTTCACCTGCTTCAGCGCGTTGCCGCTGAGGCTGCCGTCGCGCTCGGCCTGGTCGACGTACGAACGCGCGACCGCGAAGCTCGGCGCGTGCACCAGCTTCGACTGCAGCTGCGCGTTGAACTCGGCGAGCTCGATCTCGCCGGCTGCGGCGATCTCGTTCTCGGAGAGCTGATCGCTCGCCGTGAGCGCGAGGCTCTCGAAGCCGCGCGCGATCTCGCTGCCGAGCACGTTGCCGTTGTACCAGTAGGTCGACCAGTACCCGGCGAGGTTCAGCCCGGCGGGGTTCGGCGTGTTCACCGGGCCGCGGTCGAGGTAGGCGATCTCGGTCGGGTTCGCCGTGTCGGTGAAGTCGATGATCGAGAGGCCGCCCTGGTACCAGGCCTGCACCATGATGTCGCGACCGGGCACCGGCACGATCGAACCGTTGTGGGCCACGCAGTTCTCCTGCGCGGTCTGCGGCACCGGCAGCTTGTAGTAGCTCTTGAACTCGAGCTTGCCGTCGACGATGTCGAAGAGCGCGTTCGCGCCCCACTCGGGCTGGTCGGTCACGCGGCAGCGAGCGGCGGTGCCGCCGCCCCACTCATCGGTGAAGACGACCTTGGTGCCGTCGTTGTTGAACGTCGCCGAGTGCCAGTACGAGTAGTTCACGTCGGAGACGGCGTCGAGCCGCACCGGGTTCGCCGGGTCGGAGATGTCGAGCAGGATTCCGTTGCCCTGGCACGCACCCGCAGCGAGCCCGATCTCGGGGAACGCCGTGATGTCGTGGCACGTGTTGGTGTTCGGGTTTGGCGAGTACGGCGTGCCCGACGGGTGCAGCGGCTGCGTCGGGCCGTTCTGCAGTCCGTTGAACGCTCCGGTCTCAGGGTCGCTGAAGATGCGCGGCTGGCTCACGATGGCGGCCGAGGCCGGGTCGGCGAGCGGCACCTTGATGACGTCGATGCGCCACTGCGTCGGGTTGCCCTCGGTCACCGGGTCCTGGGTCGCCGGGTGGTTCTCGCAGCCCGCGAGCTCGAGCGGCGAGCGCACGCCCGACGTGCCCGAGTTGTAGATGTAGACGTTCTCGCTGTCGTCGGGGTCGCTCACGAGCGTGTGCGTGTGCGAGCCGCGACAGGTCTGCACGCCCGGTAGCTGCACGGGGTTGTCGATGTCGCTGATGTCGAAGATGCGCACGCCGCGGAACCGCTCGGCGTTCACCGCGCCCGGAGCACCCTGCGTGCCGCAGTCGATGCGGCCACGCGACTCCTCGACCGACATGAAGAGCAGGTCGCCGTAGACCGAGACGTCACCCTGACCGCCGGGGCACACGAACGAGCCGCGCAGCGTGGGCGCCGCGGCATCCGACACGTCGTAGACCTGGAAGCCGTTGAAGTTGCCGACGATGGCGTTGTCGCCCGAGAACGCCAGGTCGGAGTTGACGAACCCGAAGTTGCCGGGCGCGGCGTCGAACGGCGCGACGCGAGGCAGGCTCGCGAGCAGCTCGATGTTGCTCGTCGCCGTCTGGGCGTCGAGGTAGCCCGGCGGCAGGTCGATGCGCGGATCGTCCTCTGCCGTGGCTGCCGTGGCCGTCACCAGGGACGAGCCGAGCAGCAGGGCCCCGGCCAGGGCCAGCGCGCGACGGCGCCATCGGATGTTGCGGGGTGCGGTTCTCATCGGTAGTTCCCCTCTCTCGCTTCACTGCGATCGATGCCCTCCGACGGGCGGGCCGGCACGTCGTCGTGCCCGGCACGCGGCCCCAGAAGGCCGATCTCTGGGTCAAACGTAGCGGGGCGGAGGGGTTCGCCGCAGCAACGAATTTTCGAATTCGGCGCGTTTCGCTGCGAGATGTCAACGCCCCATCCTGGGGGTGCGGGGTCAGCTCGCGCTGAGCGCCTCGCGCGCGTGGCGGTACTTCTCGGCGAGGCGCACCTGCGCGTCGAACTCGAGACGGCGCACGCGCCACGGCGCCGTGTTGTCGTCGAGATCGGCGAGCTTCACGCGGCGGGCCACCGGGTGACGGCGGATGCGCGCGTAGTACTCGTCGTCCGCGACATCCGGAGTGCGGGTCAGGAGCTGCACGACCTCGACGACCTCGCGCTGCACGCCGGCCTCGAGCAGGTTCTGGGCGGTGACCGACGTGTCTTCGAGCACGTCGTGCAGCCAGGCCGCCGCAACGAGCACGGGCTCGGTGAGCGGGTCGAAGCGCTCGGCCATGCGGCCGGGGTGGTCGATGTACTCGGCGCCGATGCGGTCGAGCTGGCCGCGGTGGGCGGCGAACGCGATGCCCTTGGCGAGCGCGACCTGGGCTGCCGCGTCGACGGCGGGCGCGGGCTGGGCTGCCGGTGCTGCGGGCGCGAGCGGCGCGATGGGGCCGGTCACCGAGATCGGCATCTGCGTCACATTGGCGGGCATCGCGGATGCCGCGGGCTCGACCTGCTCGAACCTGTTTGAACCGATCACTGGGTGGTACTCCTCGATCATCTGGTCGTCGATCATCTGGTCGTCGTCGTCATGGTCGTGTGGGCCGGCGGCGTGCACCGGGTACGGGAGATCGATGACCTCGGTCGGCTCGCTCTCGTCGGCTGCGACGTCGTCGAGCTGCTCGAGATCCGCCGGCTCCGCGAGATCGACCGGCTCCGCGACATCCGTCACCGCCGCCGCTGCGGCCGCCTCGGCGAGCGGATCGCGCCCGAGCACGGGGCGCACGAAGTCGAGCTCGGCCTGCAGCTCGGCCATCTCGCGCGCGTCGAGCTCGAGGAGCGACCGGGCGTTGCCCTCGCGACGGCGCACGAAGTAGTCCTCGTCGACCTCGGTCAGCTCATCGCCGTCGCTCGTCGTGAAGTAGCGGATGCGGCCGGCATCGGTCACCGGAATGATGACCTCGACGAACTCGCCGCTCGGCTCCTCGCTGCAGAGGTAGTAGCGCTGCACGTCGCGCGGCGACGGATGCCGCCCCCACTCCGGCGCCGGAAGGCGTCGCGGGCGCAGGGTTCCGCCGGCATCGGCGCTGCGGCGACCCTGCCGTGGCGCGAGCTCGCCGTCGGACGCGCCGAGCCCGAACACGGGCTGGTCGTCGGGGTGGGTCGTCACTCGGGCTCCTGGGCTGGCGCACCGACGAGCGGGGGGTCGACGCGGGGGCGACGTCGGGTGGGGGTGCCGGTGCGCTCCTCCGATGGTAGGGCGGTTCGGCGCGGAGCGCACGCAACCGGCCGGGCTTCGCCGTATCGACGAGACGGCCGCGCGCGCCGGCAGACCGGAAGCATCAGTTGGAAGGCTGCCATCCGCCCTGAGAGCGAACGGCACCCGTGATGCGCCGGCTGATGATCCTCAGCTGCTGTGCTTGCGCGCGGGTGAGCGAGTCGAACACGACCTCCCGCACGAGCTGGACATGACCGGGCGTCGATGCGCGAACGAAGTCGCGGCCCTCGCTCGTCAGCGTCGCGAGGGTGATGCGACCGTCGGCCGGATCGGGTGCGCGGCGAACCCATCCTTCGCGCTCATGCCGGTCCACCGCACGCGAGAGACGTGACAACGTGCTGTTGGCGAAGCCGGCGAGGTCGCTCATGCGGAGGGTGCCGTCCTCGGCGCGCGAGAGGGCGAAGAGGATCCCGAAGTCGAAATGGCTGATCCCCGAATCTCGCTTCAACTGCGCGTCGAGCGTCGCCGGCATCCACTCGAGGAGCGTCGCAAGGGCCGACCAGGTCTCGAGTTCTTCGCGGTCGAACTCGTCGGTGGATTCCATTGCCGTCACGCGTTCACCCTACTCGATGACTTGCTCAGGAAAGTGAAACCTTGATACGTTCACTTTCTCAGGAAAGTAATTACCGCTGCGAACGCAGCCGGGAAGGATGCACAGCACATGGACCTCGAACTCGCCGACAAGAAGGTGTTCGTCAGCGGATCCACCCAGGGAATCGGGTACGCCGTGGCCGAAGCGCTCCTGGCCGAAGGAGCATCCGTCGTCATCAACGGGCGCAGTGAACACCGAGTCGCCGATGCGGTCGAGCGGCTCCGCGCGGCCGCTCCCGGCGGCGATGTCGCAGGTATCGTGGCCGACCTCGCTCACGCCCAGCAGTCGCGCACCCTCCTCGACTCGCTCGGCGAGGTGGACGTGCTGATCAACAACGTGGGACTCTTCGACGTCGCGCGCTTCGCCGACATCGACGACGACGACTGGTTGCGATACTTCGAGACCAACGTGATGAGCAGCGTCCGCCTGTCGCGCCGGCTCCTCGACCCCATGCTCGAGAAGGGGTGGGGGCGGATCATCTTCATCGGCACCGAGTCGGCGGTCGACGTGCCGGGCGACATGATCCACTACGGGGCCACGAAGGCGGCTGCGCTCGCGCTGGGCAACGGGCTCGCGAAACTCACCCGGGGCACCGGGGTCACGGTGAACACCGTGCTCGGCGGACCGACCTACTCCGACGGCGTCGCTGCAACCGTCGAGCAGATCGCCGCGGCGCACGCCATGTCACCCGACGCACTGAAGTCGAGCCTCGTGCGCAGCTCGTCGCTCATCCAGCGGTTCACCGAGCCCGCCGAGATCGCGAACCTCGTGGCATTCCTGGCCAGCCCACGCTCCTCGGCGACGAACGGCGCGGCGCTCCGAGCAGATGGTGGAGTGCTCCCCACCATCATCTGAGCAGGCAGCAGGCAGCAGGCAGCAGGGCGGCGGCGCGGCGAAGCCGCCGCGTCAGGCTTCCTGCACGATGCCGTCGGCGCGCACCGCGACCCACTGCACGAGCGGCAGCATGTGCTCCATGAGCTCCCGGCCGAGGTCGGTCAACGCGTACTCGACGCGCGGTGGCACCTCGGGGTACGACGTGCGCGCGACGATGCCGTCGGCCTCGAGGGTGCGCAGCGTCGAGGCGAGCATCTTCTCGCTGATGCCCTGCACCTCGCGGCGCAGCTCGCCCCATCGATGCGTGCCGTCGGTGAGGGCGAGCAGCACGAGCACGCCCCACTTGCTCATGATGTGATCGAGCACCACTCGGGTCGGACATCCCTCGGTGAAGACTTCACCCGAGGCTGCCCGGATCTCCGCAAGACTTACCGTCATGTGGGTACCTTACTTCAAAGTGGGTACCACCGACAGGGAAGGTTGGTGCGCGGCATCCGGTTGCTGACAGTGACCGCAACCGGAAGGACCACCCAACCATGACCATCCTCGTCACCGCAGCCTCTGGCCAGCTCGGCCGCCTCGTCGTCGACGCACTGCTCGCCCGCGGCGCCGCCCCCGCCGACATCGTTGCGACCGCCCGCGACACGTCGAAGCTCGAGCACCTCGCCGCCCGCGGCATCCGCACCGCCGAGCTCGACTACGCACGGCCCGAGACCATCGCACCGGCGCTCGACGGCGTCGACACCGTGCTGCTGGTCTCGGCCTCCGAGCCCGGCAACCGCGTCGCACTGCACCGGAACGTGATCGACGCCGCGAAGGCCGCCGGGGTCTCGAAGCTCGTCTACACGAGCGCACCGCAGGCCACCACCGCCGACTTCGTGCTCGCGCCCGACCACAAGGCCACCGAGGAGGCCATCGCGGCATCGGGAATCCCCGCCGTGATCGTGCGCAACAACTGGTACACCGAGAACTACGCAGCGGATGTCGCGCGCGCCGCGTCGACCGGCGTGATCGCGGCGTCCGTCGCCGACGGGCGCGTCGCAAGCGCCACCCGCGTCGACTTCGCCGAGGGCGCCGCCGTGGTGCTGCTCGAGGACGGCCACCTCGGCGAGGTCTACGAGTTCGGCGGCGACGTCGCGTGGAGCTACGACGAGCTCGCAGCGGCCGCCGCCGAGGTCGTCGGCCGCGACGTGACGTACACGCCGCTCACGACCGACGAGCACGTCGCCGCCCTCGAGTCGTTCGGCCTCGACGCCGGCACGGCCGGCTTCGTCGCCGGCATCGACACGGGCATCCGGGGCGGCGTGCTCGCCGAGACGGATGGCACGCTCTCGCGCCTCATCGGCCGGCCGACGACGCCGCTCATCGACGGGCTGCGCTCGGTCGCCGAGGCATCCGCTGTCGCCTCGGTGTAGCGCCTAGACCCAGCGGGGCAGTCGGCCCACGCGAATTCCCCTACCGGGGTACTACGCGGATGCGACGACGGGGGGACGCGATGGCGACAACCCCGTTCGTAGCGTCGGAGGCATGGAGTTCCTGACCGACATCGTGCTCTCACTCGTGCAGTCGCCGTGGGTCTTCGTGGTGATCCTCGTCGTGTGCGTCATCGACGGATTCTTCCCGCCCGTGCCGAGCGAGACGGTCGTCATCGCAGCGGCAGCCGCCGGTGCGGCGACCGGCGACTGGGCGATGCTCGCCGGTGCCGTGATCGCCGCATCGGTGGGTGCGTTCGTCGGCGACAACATCGCGTACACGATCGGGCGCACCGTGGGAGTCGACCGCTGGAAGTGGATGCGGCGCGATTCCGTGCGGCGTGCGATCGCCTGGGCGCGCGACGGCCTCGACCGTCGCGCGACGGTGCTCATCCTCACCGCCCGCTACATCCCCGTCGGGAGGGTCGCCGTCAACGTCACCGCGGGAGCCGCCGGCCTGTCACGCCGGCGGTTCCTGCCGCTCTCCGCCCTCGCCGCACTCAGCTGGGCCGTGTACTCCGTCGCGATCGGACTGTTCGCGGGCCAGTGGCTCTCGGGCAACCCGCTGCTCGCGGCGCTCCTCGGCATCGCCATCGCGCTGGTCATCGGCTTCGCCATCGATCGCGTCAGCTCGGCGCTCGCCGCGCGGCGATCCGCCGGCGTTGTCGACCTCCGACAACCCGTTCGCGACATCCGGCCGCTCGCGCAAGACTCGTCGGCATGCACGTGACACCCCGCCGCCTCGCGATCGGCATGAGCCTCTGGATCCCCAACCTGTTCAGCGGCATCCGCGTGAAGCGCTTCGCCCCCGACTGGACGAGCGCGACCGTCGAGCTGCACGTCAACGTCTTCACGCGTAATTACGTGAAGACCGCGTTCGGCGGATCGATGTCGGCGATGACCGACCCCTACTTCTTCATGCTCGTGATGCACCAGATCGGGCGCGACTACGTCGTGTGGGACACCCGCGGCGAGATCGAGTTCGTGAAGCCGGGACGCGGTGTGCTGACCGCGCACTTCGCGGTATCGCCCGAGAAGACGGCCGAACTGCGCGAGCGCGCCCGCGGCGGCGCGAAGGTGCTCGAATGGTTCGAGACCGAGATCATCGATCGTGACGGCGACGTCGTCGCCCGGGTGCGCCGCGAGGTCTACGTGCGCGAGAAACGGCGACTCAGCGCTTGACGTCGAAGACCTGCTTGACGATGCCGTTGGAGTAGGCCTCGCACTCGACGAGGTCGAGGTGCGTGTACGGGTCGCCGCCGCCGAAGAGTCGCTTGCCGTCGCCGAGCAGCACCGGGAAGACGAGCAGGTGGTAGCGGTCGACGAGACCGGCTGCGGCGAGACCCTGCGCGAGGGTGGCGCTGGCGTGCACGATGATGGGCGCGCCGTCGCCCTCCTTGAGCTTCGCAACGTCGTCGAGCGAGCGCAGCACGTGCGTGTTGTTCCACTCGGGGTCGGTCAGGGTGCTCGAGACGACGTACTTCGGCATGGCGTTGTACTCGGCGAACTCGTCGTCCATCGTCGGCCAGACGGGAGCGAACTCGTCGTAGCTGACGCGGCCGAGGAGCATGGCGCCGGCCTCGACCTGCTCGCGCCCCTTGATCTCGTAGGCCTCCTCGACGAAGGGGATGTCCGTGAAGGTCCAGCCCGCCCGCGGGTGCGAACCGCCGCCGGGCGAGTCGATGACGCCGTCGAGGCTGATGAACTCGGTGACGATGAGGGTGCGCATGATCGTTTCCTTCCGAGGCGGTGTCTCCGCTCTCATTGTGGCGTCGAACGGGAATCGCCGAGATCGACATCCGGCGCGAACTCGATGTGCGCGCCCGCGCCCGCGCCCGAACGCACGACTCCCCGGCCATGCAGGCATGACCGGGGAGCGAGCGGTGGGTGAAGCGACTACTGGCGCTGAGCGCGACGACGCGCGATCGTGAACGCTGAAGCGGCGGCACCGGCGAGCAGCATCAGCGCCGCGATCAGGCCGGCTTCCAGCGGGGCCGCACCCGTTTCGGCGAGCCCGGCCTGCGCGGCAGGCGCGGCCGCTGATGCCGCGACCTCGACGGTGACCGACGCGGTCACTCCGGCGAGCGTCGCGGTGATCGTGTGCGGGCTCGCCGTCGGGAAGGTGACGGTCTGGCCGTCGACGATGTCGGTGCCGACCGAGCTCGTGAGCACCGCGTCGCTGCCGTCGATCGGCGTGCCCCACTTGTCGGTGCCCGTGACCGTGAACGCGAGCGAGCCGCCCTTCGCGACGCTCGTCGCGCTCGGCGTGATCTGAAGCGCGACCGGGTCGCCCACGACGGTGAGCGACGTCGTGCCGTACTGGCTGCCCGATCGGACGAAGACGGAACGGGGTCCGGAGGACGTTGCAGTCACGGTGAGCCCCTCGACGATGTCGCCGCCGGCGTCCGTACCGAGGTGGTACTCGAGCTCCGGCTGCGGGTCGAGCGGAGCGCCGCCTTCGCTAGCCAGCACGGTCACCTCGAACGTGACCGGTACGCCGGGCTTCGTAACGGACTTGCTCGGCGAGAGCACGAGTGTCTTGGTCTCCGTGACCGGCGGCGTCGTCGGCGGGCCCGACGGGAAACCGGGGATTCCGGAGGACGGCGGGAAGCCGGGCATCGTGGACTGCGAGGGGTCGCCGGGAACCAGGTCGTCGGCGAAGGCGACCGAATTGGCCAGCCCGAGGCTGACGATGGCGGCGAGGCCGAGGGCAAGAGTGGGCGCGACGATGCGACGAATAGGCACGGGTGGGTGGGTCCTCTCGGATTCGGGTGACCTGAAGCTATCCGATCGGAAGCGCTCGAACGATCTCGGGAACGTAACGATGTCGCGCGCGAGTGCTGACGGCCTGGCGCAGACGAACGGATGCCGCGACCCGCGCGCAGTGAGCGCGAGTCGCGGCATCCGCCCTTTCCCCTTGCATCGACGGACCGATCGGAGTCGGGCCGGCCCGTCGACGTTCTCGTCGCCCTCCTCGACGAGAGTTGCGGCGCCGCCCGTCAGGCGATGCGTTCGGTGACGCGGCTCGAACCGAGCGACAGCCAGATGCACGCGATGGCGAGCCAGAGGCCGCTCGCGGGCCCGGCGAGCCCGGGAACCCCCATTACGACGAAGCCGCCGACGACGAGCAGTCCGTAGATGACGCTCACCGTGCCGAGCACGCGCGAGATCGTGCGCTCGCGCCACGCCATCCACCCCAGCGCGAACGCCATGATGAGCACGCCGAGCCACGGGATGTACGGGCCGAAGTCGGTGAGCATGAAGTAGACGAACAGTCCGTCGTCCTCGTAGAGGCCGGCCTCCGGGCCGTCGTAGCCGTAGTTCGCGAGCGCGCCCTTCCAACCGTAGGCGAGGGTCAGTCCGGCGGCGGTGACGAGCAGGCCGCCGCTCACGACGCGGGCGGCGATCGACCGGGTGAACCGGGTCTCGACCCGTGCCTTCCAGGCCGCGGCGAACACGATGAGCGCCGCGACCGCGGCGAAGCCCACGAGGAAGCCGAGGTAGTTGGGCATGCGCGTGAGCTCGTCCATGAGGCTCGGGTCGACGATGACGGACTCGCCGCGGTCGGCGGCCTCCATCTCGCTCGTCGGCCGGGCGTCGAAGACGACGGTCGCGGCGAAGCCGAGGAGGCCGGCTGCCGCGCCCCACAACGGCCAGGCGCGGTCACGCGGCGCGCGCGCCGCTGTCGCCGTCGTCGTGCGCGCTGGGGTGGTGAGGGCGAGGTCGGGATCGATGGTGCTCATGAAGGTGGTTCCTTTCAAGGGTTGGGTTCGAGAGGTTCGTGTTCGAGAGGTTGACGGTTCGACTACTCGGCGAGCAGGTCGATCGAGAATCGGCCGTCGCCGGTGCCGATCTCGAAGACGACATCACCGGCGGTGCCGGTCAGCACCTCGTCGCCGAAGGCGCCTTCGGTTCGCACCGCCGCGTACTCCGCGGGAAGCGCCTGCTCGAAGTGCGCGAGCACCGCGGCGGCGTCGGCATCGGTCGCGTACTCGGCGCTCTCGCGCGAGCCGCCGACCGTCTCGCTCGTCACGCAGAGCGTCGAGCCGGTCACGGGCTCCGGCCAGTCCGGGGGCAGCAGGGCGAGGTCGTCGAGCGACGCGGCGGCCAACGCGGTCGCGAAGGTGTCGAGGCAGACCTCGGGCACGCCGGCCGGGGCATTCGGGTCGGTGGCCGCACCGGCGGCTGCATCGACGGCCCCACCAGTGACCGCCATGTCGGGCGCGCAGCCCGCGAGGGCGACGACGAGGAGGGCGGCACTCGCGGCCGCCGGGATCATGGGATGGATTCGCACCATTCGAGCGTCGTCGGCCCGGCGTCCCGGAAACCAGTGCCCGATGTCCTCGATCAGGGTCGGGGACAGCCCGGATGCATCAGGGCGCCGGCTGCTCCGCGGCGCCGCCGTACCCGGCCTCGCGGGCGAGCACGATGAGCTTGCCCCGGTCGGCCGCGCCGAGCTTCGTCGCGACGGCCGACACGTAGTTGCGCACGGTCTTGCTCGTGAGCACGAGCACCCTCGCGATCGCGGGGTTGTCGCGCCCCTGGGCGACGAGCTCGAGCACCTCGCGCTCACGTTCGGTGAGTTCGGGGAACGGCGAGCCGCCGGCCCGCTTCGCACCGCTGAGGAACGACACCGCGCGACGCGCGACCTCCCCGCCGAGCAGCAGCTCGCCCGCCGCGACGGCGTGGATCGCCCGCTCGACCTCCTGCGGTGACGCGGTCTTCAACAGGTAGCCGCGGGCGCCGGTGCGCACCGATGCGAAGAGCGACTCGTCGTCGCCGAGCATCGTGAGCACGAGCACGCCGGTCCCGGGCCGCTCGCGGAGGATCCGGCGGGTCGCGTCGACGCCCGAGCCGTCGCCGAGGTCGAGGTCCATGAGCACGACGTCGGGGGCGGTGGCGAGCACGAGTTCGACCGCCGCGTCTTCACTCGCGGCCGAGCCGACGACGCTGACGCCGTCGAGCGTCTCGAGCAGCGCCGCGATGCCGATGCGGAAGACCGGGTGGTCGTCGACCACGACGACGCGAATGGCGGCGGCGCGGTCGCCGGCCACGGCGGAGCCTGTCGGTCGGATGCGATCGGCGTTCACGCGGGAACCTCCTCTGGCTTGGAGTATGGCTCACGAACGAGCGGGAACGCGACCCGCACCGAGCTGCCCTCAGGACCCGAACGCACCTCGAGCACTGCGCCCGCCTCGCCCGCACGCTCGCGCATCGACGCGAGACCGACGCCGCCCTCGGTGGCGCCGCCGGCACCGAGACCGGCACCGGCCCCGGAGACGCTGGCTCCGTCTCGCGGTTCGTGCCCGAACCCGATGCCGTCGTCGTCGACGGTGAGCACCACTTCGCCGTCGCCCACGACGACGCGCAGTGCGATGACGGATGCCGCGGCGTGACGCACGGCGTTGTGCACCGCCTCGGCGGCGATGAGGTAGACCGCGTCCCGCCACTCGGAGGGCACGGCGCCCGCGCCGGCGACCTCGAGCACGATCGACGGCCCGGCGGCCGAGAAGTCCTCGGCCAGGCCGGCGAGCTCGGCGGCGAGGTCGTGACGAACCCGCTCCGGGCGGAGTTCGCGGGCGAGGTCCTGCACGTCGACGAGGCGGGCCCGGAGATCATCGCCGAGGCGAGCGGCGAGGGCGCGCGCGGCATCCGGGTCGTCGCCCGCGAGGTTCTCGACGGCCGCGAGCCCGAAGCCGATGCCGGCCAGGGCCGGACCGATGCCGTCGTGCAGTTCGCGGCGCAGCGATCGACGCTCGGCCTGCCGGGCAGCCACCACGTGGTCGCGAGCGTGCTCGAGCGCATCGCCCGCCTGCACGAGGAGGAGCGCGGTCGCGATGGGGCCGACGAGCTCCTCCAGTTCGTCGTGCACGCGCCGCGGCATCCGCTCGCCCTGGCGCGGGCCGACGGCGAGCACGCCGATCTCCAAACCGGCGGAGCGAAGACGGAGCTCGAGGGTCGGCGATCCTCCTCCCGACCGCGCGCTCGGCCCGGCAGCGCCGGCCGAATCGATCTCCACGACCCCGAGCCGGAACACCTCGCGGAGTCCGTCGACGAGGGAGGCGAGGCCGTCGCGCCCCGACTCGATCGCCCCGAGTCGCTCGCCGAGCCGTCGCATGAGGTCGGCGGGCCGTCGCCCGTCGGGGTAGACGAGCCGGTCGACCCGTTCCTGCAGCCAGCGCCGGCCGGGCTGGAGGGCGAGCACGACGACCGCGGCCGCGACGATGCCGATCGCCTCGATCGGCCAGTCGACGACCGAGCCGAGCACGGTGCTCAGCACGAGGTACCCGCCAGCGGCCGCGACCGCGAGGATCAGCCCCGAGAGCACGCGCGCCACCGCCGTGTCGATGCCGCGCAGTCGCGGCCCGAGCACCATCACGAGCACCGCCGCCGGGTAGAAGATCTGGCCGATCACGGGTGCCACCATGCCGAAGTCCCACACCAAGCGGGGCAGGTCGAGGTCGCCGGGAACGATGAGCGAGCCGTACGAGAGGGTGAGGAAGAGCTGACCCACCGTCAACCAGGCGAGACGCGATCGGCGCCCCGGCACGGCCTGCGCCCAGCGCGCGAGGAGGATGCCGACGACGACGGCCGAGACCGCGACGGCGGCGGCGGAGACGGCGGCATAGGCACTCGGCAGGGCGGCCTGGTACGCCGGGTTCTGCACGGCGAGCGGATTCGGCGGCAGCGCCGGCGACTGGTTCGTGATCGCGATGACGAAGGCGACCACGGCGAGCGCGAGGCCGAGCACCACCAGCGCACGCTGCCATGGCGGCAGCGGCCGCGGCAGGAGGAGCAGCGGCACGACGGTGGTCGCGAAGGTTCCGAGCACGAATCCCCACCCGCCGGCGTGCCCGAGTGGGCCCCACAGCGGCAGCCCCGGTACCTGCTCGCCGAGCAGCCCCCACTGCACGCCGAATGCGGCGAGGCCCGAGCCGATCGCGTGCACCGCGAGGATGATCGCGACCGGGTGCGGCCGTCGGGCGATGAGCACGGCGCTGAGCGCACCGTAGATGATGGCGACCGTCACCCCGATGTCGTCGAACCGACTCGAGACGGCCGGCGACGCCTGCGAGAGGAAGGTGCGCGGCAGCGGCACCTCCGGAAGCCCTGCAGCCCAGGCGATCGCGACCGAGGCGATGGCCGGCGCCCAGGCGGCCACCAGCACGCCGATCGCGATGAGCGGATGCCCCGTGCGCCTCATCGCGGCACCTCCACCCGGATCTCGTGGCCGGCGGCCCCCGAGGTGGCGTCGACGTCGCCGCCCAGTTCCCGCGCTCGCTCCTCGATCGAGTCGAGGGCCGCCTGCATCTCGTCGGCCGCGATCGGCGCATCGATGCCGATGACGACGACCGCGCTCCGCGCATCCACGTTCACGCGCATCGAGACCGTGCTCGGGTCGGTGACCGACACCGCGCACCGCCGGGCGAGCAGCGCCGCCTCCGCGAGGATGTGGTGGATCGCGGCCTGCCGCGCCGGGTCGAGCAGATCGGCCCCGCCGGACTCGACGCTGATCAGCAGCCCGTCGCTCGAGAAGCGCTCGGCGAGGTCGCGGAGCGCCGTGTCGAGGTCTCCCGCGTCGAGCGCGCCCGGCAGCAGCGTGCGGGCCAGGTCGCGCACCTCCTCGGTGCGCGCGGCGAGCTCGGCGCGGATCGCGGCGAGTTCGCGGTGGGCGGCGGCATCGTCGACCCCGAGCGCGCCGCGCGCGAGGTCGAGTCGCGTCGACGCCCCGGCGAGCACGGGCGCGAGCCCGACATGCAGTTCGCGCCGCACCATCCGCCGCTCCTCCCGCCCGACCACGAGGGCACGGTCGCGTGTCTCCTCGAGTTCTCGGTTGAGGGCGGCGAGCTGCACGGCGAGTGCCAGCACGCCGCCGATCTGGTCGAGTACGCGGATGACGCGGCGATCGAGTCCGTGCGAACCCGCCGCCGTCACGATCATGCGTCCGACGACCTCGTCGGCGCTGCGAAGCGGCAGCTCGATCGTGAGCCCCTCTCCCGAACCGGCCGCGGCACCGACCTCCTCGTGCTCGTCGGAGCGGATCTCGAGACGCCCGAGCCGAAGGGTGTCGAGCAGTCCCGCGACGAGCGCGTCGAGTTCGGCTCCGTCGCCGAGCCGGCCGCCGAGACGTCGCAGCAGCTCCGCCGGATCCGCGGCATCCCCGTAGACGGCGGCATCGACACTGCGCTCGATGCGGCGCTGCACCGGCGCGAAGCCGATCGCGAGCACGACGACCACCACGACGCCGGCGATCGTGGGCGGCACCGGCAGCACCGCGGCGAGCGCGACGGCGAGGAAGACGTAGGCGGCCACGAGGGTGACGACGACGAGCCCCGAGACGACCCTTCGGTTGAATTCCGCCTCGGGGGCGAGCAGCTCCTGGCCGAGTGCCCCGACCACGACCGCGGCCGGCATGAACGCGATTGCGAACGCCGGCGCCAGCACGAGGGCATCGCCGAGGAATCCGGCGACGGCGGGCACCGCGACGAGCAGCGTCGGCCCGACGAAGCAGACCATGAGCCACTGCCCGGCCACGAGCCAGACGAGACCCCGACGATCGCTCCGCGACCACGTCGCGAGCCGCCCTGCGAGGATCCCTCCCGTCACGACGGCCAGGCCGACCACCACCGTCTGCGCGATCGACGTCGCGGTCACGAGGCCCCCGGCAGCGTTCGGCACGACGGAACCGATGAACACGGTGAGGCTCGCCGCGACTCCCGCGCCGACGAGGGCGCGGTCGGCGATCGAAGCCGGTCGCGCGCTGATGCGCAGTGCCGCGACCGAGAACGCGATGAGCGTGCCGGGGATCCAGAGCGCCTCGGCGACACCCTCCACCACTCCCGCGTCGCCGTGGTCGCCTGCGGCTCGAGCGAACTGGAGCGCGAGCGCCGAGACTCCCGACCCGAGCGCCGCCGCGCAGATCACGAGGCTCACGAAGCCGACGCGGCGGGCGAGGAGCAACGGCCCGACGACCCCCCACGCGAGGGCGTTCAACAGCACGAGGAGCAGCAGGTCGCCCTGCATCACGAGCGGATGCCCCCGGGCGAGACCGACCGCGACCGTGCACGTCACGAGCGCCCACGACGCAGCGAACACGCCGACGGCCGCGAGTCTGCGCCCGCGGGCGCGATCCATCGCGCGGCGTGGGGCCCGGCCGGCGCTGACGGTCATCGCACCTCCTGGCCCCCAGCATGACGCCTGCGGTGTCCCGAGAACCAGAGGCGGGCGTCCCGAGACGGGCCGGGCACCGAGCGGATGCCGCGGCATCCGCTCTACGATCGCAGCATGAGCGACGCACGCGAGCCCGACGGATCCGAGGAGTCGGACCGCCCGGACGGACCGTGGTGGACGGGCGAGGACGAGGTCGGCGG
Organism: Agromyces sp. CCNWLW203; assembly: GCF_036576125.1. Lineage (NCBI taxonomy): Bacteria > Bacillati > Actinomycetota > Actinomycetes > Micrococcales > Microbacteriaceae > Agromyces > Agromyces sp. CCNWLW203. The sequence goes on from NZ_JAZHYX010000008.1 coordinate 182,219, forward strand.
CATCGGCTTCGCACGGTTCTTCGCCTACACGGGCCTCGCCATGTCGATCGCCTCGCTCGTCATCGCCGTCGCGGCGCCGCTCGAGGGCGACGCGCTGCGCACGGTGTGGATCACGGGCTTCGCCGCGACCTCGATGTGGATCGCGTTCATGGCTGCGCCGCGCTATCGCCGCGAGGGCGTGCCGGTCTCACGCGCGGTGCCGATCACGATGGCGCTCGGGGCGCTCACCATCGCGATCATGATCTACGCGTTCGCCGTGATCGCGCTCGCGTCGACGGGCGTCGAGCTGCCGGCGCCGGCGCACTGGTTCGGCGGTCCGACCGCGCCCAGCGGCGTGAACGTCTGACCCGGCCCCGCCCGACCTCGTCCGTCGCAGAACGTCATACGGGCGCCGCGGGCCGGCGTCATCCGGCGTCGCCGAGCGCCACCCGACGACATCGAGCGACGCCGAATCAGCGCTCTGGCCGACGTATGCCGTCATAGGCATTCACAGTGCGACACCGGTGGAGCGGAGGCATCCGCTGGTCAATACGGTCGTGCCCATGCACCGAATCCGTACCGCCGCCGCGCCGCTCGGAGGCCGCCTTGGCTGACCTCGACTGGCTCTCGCTCGCCGCCCTCGCCCTCGTCGCCGTGCTCTTCACCGGCCTGTTCCTGCTGCGCCGCGCGGGCGCGAAATTCACCCTGCTCACGGTCGTGGCCCTCGTCGTCGGCATCGGCGTCGGCCTCCTGTTCCAGGGCCACCTCGACTACGTCGACGTCATCGGCACGATCTACGTCAACGTCATCACGGCCGTCGTCGCGCCGCTCATCATCGTCTCGGTGCTCTCGAGCGTCACCTCGCTCGGCAGCCTCGCGAAGCTGCGCACGATCGGGCTGAGCTCAGTCTTCTGGCTCCTCACGACGAACCTCATCGCGATCCTGCTGACCCTCGGGCTCGCGCTCGCGACAGGCGTCGGCAAAGGGGCGGACCTCGAGCTCGCCGGCGTCGACGGGTCGGCCCTGACCGGGCTGCTCGCCCCGCTCGACGAGGTCATCGTCGGGCTCTTCCCGCACAACGTCGTCGGCGACATCTCGTCGAACAACATCATCGCGATCATCCTGTTCACGCTGCTGATCGCGGTCTCTTACCTGATCGTCGCCGACAAGAACGCCGAGAAGGTGCGGCCGTTCAAGGAGTTCGTGGATGCCACCCGCCGGGTGCTCTTCAAGGCCGTCGGCTTCATCATCGCCCTGACCCCGTACGCGGTGCTCGCCCTCGTGGCCGTCACGACCTCGACGGCGGTGGCCCGCATCGAGACGGCGCTCGCCCTCGTCGGCGTGCTCGTCATCGCCCTGGTCGCGTGCTTCGTCGACGCCTATCTCGTCGACGGCGTGCTGCTGCGCGTGTTCGCCGACCTGAACCCGTTGCGGTTCTTCCGCCTGCTGACGCCGGCGCAGTACACGGCCTTCACGACGCAGTCGAGCATCGGCACGCTGCCGCTCACGATCTCGACGTTGACCCGCAGGATCGGCGTCTCCGACGAGGTGGCGGGATTCACCGCACCGATCGGCACGACGATCGGCATGCCCGGATGCGCCGGCATCTGGCCCACCCTCGTCGCCGTCTTCACGGTGAACGCCCTCGGCATCGAGTACACGCCGCTCGACTACGTCGTGCTCGTCGTGCTCGGCCTCCTCGTCTCGCTCGGCACCGCCGGAGTGCCCGGCACCGCGATCGTGACGGCGACGGCCGTGCTGACCGCCGTGGGCCTGCCCATCGAGGTGCTCGTGCTGCTCATTCCGATCAGCGCCATCGCCGGCACCGCGAGCACGATGGCGAACGTCACCGCCGCGGCCACGAGCGCCGCGATCGTCGCCCGTCGCGCCGGTGCGCTCGACGACGAGATCTTCGCGGGCCGCGCCGTGCACCGCGACGACCTCGACGACGCCGGCCTCCCCGAGGCGGCCGAGCACGTCAGCGAAGCGGATGCCGCTGCGGTCACCTCCCCCTCCCCCGAACTCACCGCCCGCTGCTGAAGCGGCCGACCAGAAGGAAGACGCTCATGACCTCCCGACCCCGCCCCATTCGCCGCGCTCGCGGCCTCCGCGGCTTCGCGGCGACCCTCGTGCTCGCCATCGGCGTGCCGGCGCTCGTGCTCATCGGCAGCAGCCCCGCATCGGCCGCCGGCGACGTCTGCGACCTCTGCTCGATCAACTTCGACCTCGGGGCGTGCGAGAACGCCGGCGGCTACCCGTACGACAGCACGCAGGAGGATCCGCCGCCCGTGTTCGGCGGCGGCAGCGCCCCGGCCCCCGCACCGGCACCGGCTCCCGCGCCCGCTCCGGCCCCCGCGCCCGCTCCGGCACCCGCTCCGGCACCGAACCCCGGCACCTCCGGAAGCACATCGGGAAGCGCATCGGACAGCGACTCGGGCGATTCGGATGACGCGTCGGCCGCTCCCGCCGCGGGAGCCGCCGCGCCGGCCGCCGTCGCCGCGACCGCTCCGCCCGCCTCGGCCGCCCCGCGCCCGACCGCGAAGCCCACCGCCACGGCGAAGCCCACCGCGGAGGCCGTCGAGAACACCGCAGCCGCGACCGGCGCCACGCCCGAGTGGCTCGCCGGTGCCGGCATCCTCGTCGCCCTCGTGGCCGTGGGCGCACTCGCGCTGCTCGGCCAGCGACTGTTCGCCCGACGCCGCGCGAACGCGGTGGTCGGCGGCGACCGGCCCGACGAGACATCCGTGCCCGAATGACCGGCCCGGCCCACCACCCGCAGCACCACCCCCGACCGAGAGGAAGCACCGTGCCCGACCATCAGCCCACCCAGAGGCGGGCGGCGATGCTGACCGCGCTCGCCGTCGCCGGCACCGTCGTGCTCGGCGGCGTCGCGGCCGCCCCGGCGGCCGCCGCTGCCGAGAGCCCGACCGACACCGTCGACTGGTTCGATGACGCCTACGAGGGCCTCGGCCCCGACAGCGTCTTCGAGACGGTCACCTTCGAGCGATTCGAGTACCTGCTCGGCCAGGAGGGGCGCTTCGCGTTCCTCATCGGCGGACCGGAGGATGCGCAGACGGCAGCGACCGTCGGCCCGATCGACGAGGTCGCGAAGGCCGCGGGCGTCGAGCGCATCTACAACTTCGATCCGCGCCTCGACGGCGACCGTCTCGACATCCGCACGACGATGAACGCCGATGTCGCCCCGCTCTGGGCGCGGCTCGTGACGAACGCGCTCGGCAAGGACACGCAGACACCGTTCGACGGCGGCGACGATCCGACGCTCTTCGTCTACGACTCGGCGCACCTCGAGGGCGGCGCCGAGGATCGCATCGTCTCGGCGATCACGGCACCGGTGACCGCGGGGCAGCTCGCCGATCCGGCCGCGCTCGCGGCATACAAGGCGGAGGTCGCCGCCGTGCTCGGCTCGGCAGCCGACCTCGACACGAGCGACCAGTTCGCGTTCACCTCGGACGTCGTGAACGCCAAGCACGCCTCGGCCTACGGCGGCCGCGACGTCTACGGAGGGGCGACGGTGCTGGGCGAGGCCGACGCCGACTGGCGCGTGCAGACGGTCACCTACCCCGAGCTCGTGAACCTGCTCGAGAGCGACGGCGACTACGTGCTCCTCTTCGGCGGAACGTGGTGCCACAACACCCGCGCCGTGTTGAAGGAGGTCAACCGGCAGGCGGTCGCGAACGACGTCGCCAAGGTCTACTTCTTCGACCTGCGCCTCGACGGCAACTCGGGCGGCGACCTGCACATCCGCGACACGGGCTCGGAGTTCGCGGACTTCTACGGCGACCTCGTCACGAAGTACCTGCCGAACCTCGTGACGCAGTACGTGCCCGGAGTGTCGGGCCAGGTCGACTACTTCCCGGGCGGCGACACCTCGACGGCGCTCGCCACGGCGAAGAAGCTGCAGGTGCCGTACCTGCTCGAGTACGACCGCTCGCGCACCGTCGGCGGCCAGCCCGCACCGATCGCGCAGCAGTGGATCCACTCCAACGGCGACGGCACGTACAAGGAGTACATGACCGAGTGGTGGTACGTGAACGACCTGCCCGGGCGATACGCCGACCGGCCCGACCCCGCCGCGCTCGCCGCGCAGCTCGCGTTCGCCGATGAGGCGATCGCGGCGCTCGGCACCTTCTTCGAGGCGCTGCCATACGACCCCGAGGTCGTCGCGACGGCACCGGCCACGCCCGACGCGCCGATCGCGACGGTCACTGGCAACGACCTGACCGTGTCGTGGACCGCACCCGCCGACGGCGGCTCGCCGATCACGGAGTACCTCGTCTCCCTGAACGGCGGCGGCCCGGTCTCGGTGCCCGGCGGCACCACGACGCGAACCTTCACCGGCCTCGCGGGTGGCGACTACACGGCGACCGTCGCCGCACGGAACGCCGTCGGCACCTCCGCGGCATCCGCTGCATCGACCGCCGTGACCGTGGTGGCGCCGCCGGCCGTGGACCCGACGACCGTGAAGGGGTCGGTGGCGGTGACCGGCGACCTCGTGCCCGGTGGCCGCATCACGGTCGTCGGCAACGACCTCGCCCCCGGAGTGGACGACTTCGCGGTCGAGCTCCACTCGACGCCGCAGACGCTCGGCACGGTGACGACGAACGGCGACGGCGGATTCACGTTCACGGGGAGCATCCCCGCCGCAACGCCCGCCGGCGCGCACTCGATCGTCGTCACGATCGACGGCGTCGAGGTCGCGAGGTCGTCGATCGCGGTCGCCGCGGCCGGCTCAGGCGCTGCCGCGGCGAGCGCGGGCCTGGCCTCCACCGGAGTCCAGTTCGTCGACCTGCTCGGCTGGCTGGCCCTCGCACTGCTCGTCGCGGGCGGGGCGGCATTCGCGGTCGTGCGCGTACGGGCACGTCGCGTGAGCTGACTCGACGCGCACCGATCGGGGGCGGATGCCACGCGGCATCCGCCCCCGTTCTCGTTGCCGAGCGCCCCGTCGGGTGGCGTAACCGGAATTACACGCGTGTTCGGCGCCGCATCCGGCGGGCCGAGAGCGCAATCCCGCCGAGCGCCAGCACGACGCCCGCGAGCAGTGCCGTCAGCGGTGCATCGGTGCCGGGTCGCCGCGAGGGCGGGCCTTGCGGGGTGACTACCGCCGGTGCCGGCTCAACGAACTCGACGGTCGACTCGCTCGGGAATCGCGAAGCTGCGTCCGACGCCCCACGCCTCGCTGGGTTCCTACTTGAGCGTGAAGCCGGGGAAGCCGCAGGCGAACCAGGCCTGCGCCGCGTAGGTCTGCCTCAGCACGCCCTGCTTGAGGATCGCGGAGCCGTTGCCGTCGGCCGCGACGCGGTACATGAGCGCGTACAGGGTCCCGTTCGACGAAGTGGGCTGGAGGTCATCGAAGTGCCGGTTCTCACCGGCGTCGAGGATGAAGTACTCGTCGATCGGCTGAACGCCGCCGGGCTTCCAATCGGTCGCGATCGAGACGCCGACGCGGTGGTCGCAGTTGTTGAAGAACGTGATCGACGCTCCGAGATCGATCGTGGGCACCTGTGCCTGCGCGGGCTGGGCGGCGATGAGGCCTACGGCGAGCAAGGCCGCCGCGGCCGCACCTGCGAGCGTGCTTCGTGTCTTCATCCTCCGAACGTACGGGGCGGCCCTGCTCCTCGTCCATGGGCACTCCTCCCCATCCGCTGCCGCCGCGGCCACTAGGCTTCTTCGCAGTGACACGGGGTGCCGTGCGCCGCTTCACCCGAAGCGGGCATGGCTGAGAACACACCCGTCGAACCTGATCTAGTTCGAACTAGCGAAGGGATGTCGCATTGAGCGATCGTCTGTCCATCGACCCTGCCCACTCGAGCGCACAACTGCTCGACCGATTGCGCGAGGCCACGCCGCTCGTGCAGTGCATCACGAACACCGTGGTCTCGGGATTCACCGCGAACGCCCTGCTCGCGATCGGCGCCGCCCCCGCGATGGTCGACATCGTCGGGGAGGCTGCCGAATTCGCGCGGATCGCGAACGGCCTGCTCGTGAACCTCGGCACGCCGGCTCCCGAACAGCGCGCCGCGGCTCGCGAAGCCGTCGCCGCCGCGCATGACTCGGGCACGCCGTGGGTGCTCGACCCGGTCGCCATCGGCGCGCTGCCGATCCGCACGGCGCTCGCGCACGAGCTCGTCGAGTCGCGGCCGGCCGTAATCCGCGGCAATGCGAGCGAGATCCTCGCCCTCGCGGGGGTCGGAGCCGGCGGCCGCGGTGTCGACGCCGCCGACTCGACCGACGCAGCGGCCGAGGCCGCGGCACTCCTCGCCGGTCGGTTCGGATCGGTCGTCGCCGTGTCTGGCCCCGTCGACCTCATCACCGACGGGCGCTCCACCGTGCGCATCGCGAACGGCGACGCGCTGCTCACTCGTGTCACGGGCGGCGGCTGCGCCCTCGGTGCGATCACGGCCGCGTTCGTCGCGATCGCCGACGATGCATTCTCCGGTGCCGTGGCGGCGACCCTCGTCTACACGGTGGCCGCGGAGCTCGCCGCCGCCGGCGCAGCTGGGCCGGGCACGTTCGCGCCGAGATTCCTCGATGCGCTCGCCGCGGTCGGGCCGGACGATGTGCTGGAGCGGGCTCGCGTCTCGGGCGCGCTCGCCGACACGGCGTGTCTTGCCGAAACGCTCGACGACGCGACGCTCGCCGCCGCTCGCGGAGGCATCGCATGATCGCGCGCACCGTGCTCGACCTCTCGATCTACCTCGTCACCGACTCGGCCCTCTGCGGCGAGCGCGGCGTCGTGCCCGTCGTCGCCGAGGCCGTCGCGGGCGGCGTGCGCGTGGTGCAGGTGCGCGACAAGGGTGCGGAGGCATCCGCTCTGCTCGCCCAGCTCGAAGCGCTCGCCGAGGTCATCGACGGCCGGGCGGCCCTGCTCGTGAACGACCGTCTCGATGTCGCGCTCGCCGCTCGCGCGAGCGGCATCGCGGTCGACGGCGTGCACCTCGGCCAGGGCGACGCCGCGGTGGTCGTCGCGCGCGACCGGCTCGGCCCCGACGCCGTCGTCGGCCTCACCGCCAACACGGCGGCCCACCTCGAGGCGGTGCGACGGATGCCGCGTGGCACGGTCGACTACCTGGGTGTCGGCGTGATCCGGCCGACGACGACGAAGCCCGATCATCCGCCGGCCCTCGGCATCGACGGCTTCGGCCGCTTCGCCGCGGAGTCGGAGCTGCCGTGCGTCGCGATCGGCGGCATCGCGCTCGCCGACGTCGCACCGCTCCGCGAGGCCGGTGCCGCGGGCGTCGCCCTCGTCTCGGCGATCTGCGCGGCCGACGACCCGCGGGCCGTCTCCCGAGATCTCGCGAACCGATGGGAGGCGGCGCGATGACGGCACGAGTGCTGAGCATCGCCGGCAGCGACCCCTCGGGCGGCGCCGGCATCCAGGCCGACCTGAAGTCGATCTCGGCCGTCGGCGGCTACGGCATGGCCGCGATCACCGCCCTCACGGCGCAGAACACGCGCGGGGTGCGCGAAGTGCACGTGCCGCCGGCGAGCTTCCTCGCCGCACAGCTCGACGCGATCTCCGACGACATCACGATCGACGCCGTGAAGCTCGGCATGCTCGCGAACGCCGAGGTCATCCGCACCGTCGCCGAGTGGCTCGCACGCACCCGCCCGCCGATCGTCGTGCTCGACCCGGTGATGATCGCCACGAGCGGCGACCGCCTGCTCGACACCGAGGCCGAATCCGCGCTGCGCGAGCTGCTGCCGCTCGCCGACCTCGTCACGCCGAACCTCGGCGAACTCGCGGTGCTCGCGGCGTTCCCGGAGGCCGGCGATGCGCAGCCGGGCGCGCCGGTCGCGCCGAGCGCGCCGCCGGTCGCGGCTCTGCCGGTCGCGACGACGTGGGCCGAGGCGATCGCCCAGGCCGAGAGCGTCTCGGCGCGATACGGGGTGCGGGTGCTCGCGAAGGGCGGACACCTCGGCGGCGACACTGCCCCCGACGCACTCGTCGACGCCGCCACCGCGACGATCATCGACTTCGGCGGCGACCGCATCGCCACCACGGCGACGCACGGCACCGGATGCTCGCTCTCCTCGGCGATCGCGACCCTCGCGGCCGAACTCGGCGACTGGTCGGCGGCGATCGCCGAGGCGCGCCGCTGGCTCCGCGAGTCGCTGCGCCACGGCGAGGCGCTCGCCGTCGGCAGCGGGCACGGCCCCATCGACCACTTCGCCGGCCTCCGGGCGCGCGGTGGCACTCGCACCGCGCCCACTCCGGCCGAGGTCGAGGCCGAGTGGTGGGCGGGCATCGCGGGCGTCAGGCACGCGATCGACGAGTTGCCCTTCATCCGCGGCCTCGCCGACGGCTCGCTCGCACGCGAGCCGTTCCTCGGCTACCTCGCCCAGGATGCGCTCTACCTCCGCGACTACGCCCGCGTGCTCGCGGAGGCCGCGAAGCTCGCGCCGGATGCTCCGGCGCAGGCGTTCTGGGCGAACTCCGCGCACGGCTCGATCGTCGGCGAGCTCGAGCTGCACGAGAGCTGGATCGGCCCGGCGGCCGGACGCAGCGAGCGCGACGGGTCGGGCGAGAGCGCGGTCGCGGTCACCGACCCCGACGGTGCGACGACGGCCTACCTCGACCACCTGCTCGCCACCGCGGCGCGCGGCGACTACGCCGTGCTGACGGCCGCGCTGCTGCCGTGCTTCTGGATCTACACCGACCTCGGCGAGCGCCTCGCCGCCGGCGAGTTCGGGGCGCAGGCGCTCGACCCGATGCATCCGTATGCCTCATGGCTCGCGACCTATGCCGACCCGGCGTTCGCGATCGCGACCCGGGAGGCGATCGCGATCACGACCGCGGCCGCCTCGCGGGCGACGCCGGCAGTACGCGAGCGGATGCAGCGGGCATTCCGTATCTCGGCCGAACACGAACTGGCGTTCTTCGCGGTGCCGCTCGCGACCGTGTCGGCGACCGAGCAGACGGCGGCGGTGACCGCGTGAGCGCCACGACGACCGAGACGGCGCCCGCCGAGGGCGTCGCATCCTCCGACCCGACGCGGAGCCGCCGTGCCGTCACCGCGGCGGCCTTCGGCACCGTGCTCGAGTGGTACGACTTCTTCCTCTACGGAACGGCAGCGGCGCTCGTCTTCCCGACGCTGTTCTTCCCCGCCGACGACGAGCTCACGAGTTTGCTGCTCTCGTTCGCCGTGTTCGCGACGGGCTTCATCGCGCGCCCGCTCGGCGGCCTCGTCTCGGGCTACCTCGGCGACCGCTTCGGCCGGCGGCGGGTGCTCGTGGCGACGCTGCTCACGATGGGCGTCGCCACCGCCCTCATCGGCCTGCTGCCGACCCATGCGCAGGTCGGAGCGCTCGCGCCCGTGCTGCTCGTGGTGCTGCGGCTCGTGCAGGGCCTCGCGACGGGCGGCGAATGGAGCGGCGCCGTGCTGCTCGCACTCGAGCAGTCGCCACTGCGACGGGGGTTCCGCGGGGCGTTCATCTCGAGCGCAGTGTACCTGGGGCTCATCCTCGGCAACCTCGCCTTCGTCGTGATCGTCGCCCTGCTCGACGAGCAGGCACTCTACGACTGGGGCTGGCGGGTGCCGTTCGTCGCGAGCCTCGTGCTCGTCGCGATCGGCTGGCGGCTGCGCCGCCGGGTCGACGAGTCGCCCGAGTTCGTGGCGATGATCGAGGCCCGGCGAGAGGCGTGTCGGCCCATCGCCGAGGTGCTGCGCCGGCCCCGCGGGGTGCTCGCCGTCTTCCTCGTGCGCGTCGGGGTCAACACGACCTTCTACGTCGTCTCGGTGTTCGGCCTGAGCTTCGCGTCGACGGTCGTCGGCATGCCCCGCGAGGTCACCCTGACGGCGCTGCTCGTCGGAGCGGCGGTCGCCGCGGTGCTCTGCCCGTTCTGGGGCGCGCTCGGCGACCGCATCGGCGCGCGCCGCCTCGTGGTGTCGAGCCTCGTCGCCTTCGCCCTGCTGGCGGCGCCGCTCTTCCTCGTGCTCGACACGGGGTCGGTCGCGCTCATCATCGGCGTCGTGGTCGCCGCGATCGGCATCGTGAACTCGGCCTCCGACGGCGTGCAGCCCGCCTACTTCACCGCGATGTTCGACACGCGCGTGCGGTACTCGGGCATCTCGATCGGTCGCGAGGCCGGCGCGATCGTCGGCGGCGGTCTCGCCCCGCTCGCGGCGACCGCGCTGCTCGCCCAGGCCGGGCACTGGTGGCCGATCGCCGTCATGATGGCCGTCGCGGCGATCGTCGGCCTCGTGGGCACGGCGATCGCGCCGCGCGAGGCCGCGCCGGCCGAGGCCGCGCCGGCCGAGGCGGCGCCGCGCGAGGCCCGCGCCGGCTGAGTCCCCGAGACCCGCCGACGCGAACGGGCCCGCCTCCATCGGAGGCGGGCCCGTTCGGGTGTGGCGGCGAGGCCTACGCGCCGAGCAGCGTCAGCGAGTCGATGACGCGGTTCGAGAAGCCCCACTCGTTGTCGTACCAAGCGACGACCTTGATGTGGCGGCCGTCGACGCGGGTGAGGTCGGCGTCGAAGATCGACGAGTGCGGGTTGCCGACGATGTCGGTCGAGACGAGCGCCTCGTCGGAGTACTCGAGCACGCCCTTCAGCGGGCCTTCGGCCGCGGCCTTGTAGGCGGCGAGCACCTCGTCGAGCGTGACGTCCTTCGAGACGGTCGTGTTGAGCTCGACGATCGAGCCGACCGGCACGGGCACGCGCATCGAGTCGCCGTTGAGCTTGCCCTCGAGCTTCGGCAGCACGAGGCCGATGGCCTTCGCCGCACCGGTCGACGACGGCACGATGTTGACGGCCGCGGCGCGGGCACGACGTGCGTCGGAGTGGGGTGCGTCCTGCAGGTTCTGGTCCTGCGTGTAGGCGTGGATCGTCGTCATGAAGCCGTGCTCGATGCCGGCGAGGTCGTCGAGCACCTTCGCGAGCGGGGCGAGCGCGTTCGTGGTGCACGAGGCGTTCGAGACGATGACGTGCGTGGCGGCGTCGTAGGCCTCGGTGTTCACGCCGTAGGCGAGCGTGACGTCGGCGCCCTTCGAGGGAGCCGAGACGAGCACCTTCTTGGCGCCCGCAGCGAGGTGGGCCTTGGCGGCCTCGGCGTCGGTGAAGCGGCCGGTCGACTCGAGCACGACGTCGATGTTCAGCTCGCCCCAGGGCAGCTTCGCAGGGTCGCGCTCGGCGAGCACCTTGACGCGGCGGCCGTCGATGACGAGCACGTCGCCGTCGACCTCGACGGAGGAACCGAAGCGGCCCGCGGTGCTGTCGTACTTCAGGAGGCGCGCGAGGCCGGCGGGGTCGGTGAGGTCGTTGACGGCGACGAGCTCGAGGTCGGCGCCGCGCTCGACGAGTGCGCGCACGACGTTGCGGCCGATGCGGCCGAAGCCATTGATGGCGATGCGGGTGGTCATGGCGGAGGGGATTCCTTTCGATCCGGACCCTTCAACCCTCCTCCTGCGGGCGCGTTCGCGCGAGTGGCGTGTAGGTCAGTATCCGCAAGGATCTCGCCAACCCGATGCGGATCGGCCCCCTGTCACTCCCCCGCCGCGAACGTGTGCCGGTAGTCGCTCGGCGACACCCCGAGGATGCGCTGGAAGTGCAGGCGCAGGTTCGCGCCGGTGCCGAGCCCGGCGCGAGCGGCGATCTGCTCGACCCCGAGGTCGCTGCGCTCGAGCAGCTCACGAGCCATGTCGACCCGGGCGCGCAGCACCCACTGCATCGGCGTGTACCCGGTGTCCTCCACGAAGCGGCGCGAGAAGGTGCGCGGCGAGACGTTGGCGTTGCGGGCGAGCGCGTCGAGCGTGAGCGGTTCGTCGAGCTGCCGCAGCGCCCACTCCCGCGTCGCCGCGAACACGGGGCCGAGCTCCGGCGGCAGGCTCCGCGGCACGTACTGCGCCTGACCGCCACTGCGGTACGGGGCGGCGACGAGTCGCCGAGCCGCGTGGTTCGCGACCGCGACCCCGTGATCGCGGCGCACGAGGTGGAGGCACAGGTCGATGCCCGATGCCGCGCCGGCCGAGGTCAGCACCGCCCCTTCGTCGACGAACAGCACGTTCGTGTCGACGTTCACGAGCGGATGCCGCGTGGCGAGCGCCCGCGTGTAGTGCCAGTGCGTCGTGGCCCGGCGTCCGTCGAGGAGGCCCGTCGCCGCGAGCGCGAACGCCCCCGTCGAGATCGCCGCGAGTCGCGCGCCGCGCGCGTGCGCCGCCCGGAGCGCATCGACGACCGCGGCGGGCGGCTCCTCGCGGTCGGGATGCCGGTACCCGGGGATGAACACCGTCTCGGCCCACTCGAGCGCGTCGAGCCCGTCGGCCACATGGTATGAGAGACCGTCGCCGCCCGTGACGAGGCCGGGCGCCGCACCGCACACGCGCACCTCGTACGGCATGCTCGCGCGGGTCGAGAACACCTGGGCCGGAATGCCGACATCGAGCGGCTTCGCCCCGGGCAGCACGAGCACGGCGATGCGATGGTTGCGGCGGGTCATCCGGCCAGAATGCCATGTGCCGAAAGGATTCGGCCAGCGCGTCGCTCACGCGAGTCGCGGCTCGGCCGTCGCCGCGTGTCCGCCCGGCCACCCGGCCTCCGAAAACTCAGGCCGGGAGCTCGAGCACCCCGTCGACCCGCCGCGGAACGCCGGTGAAGTCGTCGCGCAGCTCGGTCGGCAGCACGCCCTCTGGAGCGTCCTGGAAGGCGACGGGCCGCAGGAACCGTCGCATGGCCGTCACGCCCACCGAGGTGTGCTGGCTGTTCGTCGCCGGCCATCCGCCGCCGTGGTGCTGCGCCCACGACACGCGCACGCCGGTCGGATAGCCGTTGTAGACGATGCGGCCGGCGAGCGGCAGGAGGCTCCGCGTGAGCGAGGCGACGAGCTCGGTCTCGTCGGGCTCGCCGTGCACGGTCGCGGTCAGCGAGTCGGGCACGGCGGCGAGCGCGGCGACGACCTCGTCGATCGAGTCGTAGCGCGCCACGACGATGAGCGGGCCGAACGCTTCCTCGGCGAGGGCTGGCGTGAACGCCGAGGCGTCGATCGTCAGCACCGTCGGCGCCGCCTCGAAGCCCGTCGCGTCGTCGGCGACGACCCCGGCCGCGGCCTCGGCTCCGCCCGCGCCGACGAGTCGGTCGCGGATCTCGCCGAACGAGGTCGCGATGCGCGAGTTCAGCAGTACCTGACCGGATGCCGCGGCGGCACGCTGCGCGAGGCCGTCGACGATCGCGTCGCCCGCTCCTCGCGGCACGAAGGCGATGCCGGGCTTCGTGCAGAACTGGCCGGCGCCGAGCGTGAAGGAGCCGAAGAGCCCGTCGGCGATCGCCTCGGCGCGCGCCTCGGCGGCGCCCGGCGTGATGACGAGCGGGTTGACGCTCGACAGCTCACCGTAGAACGGGATCGGCTGCTCGCGCTGGTTGATGAGGTCGACGAGCGCCTGCCCGGCGCCGAGCGATCCGGTGAATCCGACCGCGGTGATGCGCGGGTCCGACACGAGGTCGCGGCCCGACTGCGTGCCGTAGACGATGCCGAGGAGCCCGGCGGGCGCGCCGGCGGCGAGTGCGGCACGCTCGAGCGCCGCGAACGAGCGCTGCGAGGTGAGCGGGTGCGAGCTGTGGGCCTTCAGCACGACCGCGTTGCCGCCGGCCAGCGCCGAGGCGGTGTCGCCGCCGGCGACCGAGAACGCGAACGGGAAGTTGCTCGAGCCGAACACGGCGATCGGGCCGATCGGCACGAGCATGCGGCGGAGCTCGGGTCCGGGGCCGATCGGCGTCTCGCCCGCGTGGTCGATCGCGGCCTCGAGATACCCGCCCTCGCGCACGGCGTCGGCGAACAAGCGGAACTGGAACTGCGAGCGGGAGAGCTCGCCGTTCAGACGGCCCTCACCGAGACCGGTCTCGCGGTCGGCGATCTCGACGAGTGCCGCACGATCGGCCTCGAGCCCGTCGGCGAGCGCGTCGAGCAGCGCGGCGCGGGCCTCGCGGCTCGACCAGCGCTGCGTGTCGAACGCGGCGGTCGCTGCGTCGACGACGCGCGCGACCTCGGCGGGCGTCGTCGGCTCGATGCCGGTCTCGGAGACCGAGGCGGTACGGGGGTCGGTGGTGGTCAGCATGGTTCCTCCGCTGGTGGATGAGATCGGGTGGCGACCGGGTCGTGGATCGAGCGGGTCAGAGCAGGCCGCGACGGACGAGCCCGCGGTAGAGCTCGTCGATGCCGAAGGTCCACGGGGCGACGGTCTCGCTCGGGCGCACCCGGTTGATCAGCGCCCCGAGCTTCGGCTCGCGGATCGCGACCACGTCGTCGTCATGGTGCGTGAAGCCGTGGCCGACCTCGTCGCGGTCTTGAATGGGCGCGAACAGCGTGCCGAGGTAGAGCACGAAGCCGTCGGGGTACTGGTGGTGCGTGCCGACGGTCTGCGCCACGAGGTCGACGGGGTCGCGGCTGATGCGCTCGAGCGGGCTCGACGCCTCGAGGCGGAACCCGTCGGCGCCGTCGACGGTGAGCGTGACGACCGCGCGGCGCACGTCGTCGATCGAGTAGCCGACGTCGAAGAGGCGGATGAACGGGCCGACGGCGGCCGAGGCGTTGTTGTCCTTCGCCTTGCCGAGCAGCAGCGCCGAGCGGCCCTCGATGTCGCGCAGGTTCACATCGTTGCCGAGGGTCGCGCCGACGATCCGGCCGTCGGAGGCGACGACGAGCACGAGTTCGGGCTCGGGGTTGTTCCAGGCGGACTTCGAGAGCACGCCGACATCCGACCCCGATCCGACGGTCGCGAGCACGGGCGCCTTCGTGAAGACCTCGGCGTCGGGGCCGATGCCGACCTCGAGGTACTGGCTCCACATGCCCTTCTCGATGAGGAGTTCCTTCAGGGCGGCCGCCTCGGGCGACCCGGGCACGAGGTCGTCGAGCGATCCGCCGAGCAGGGCGAGCACCTCACCGCGCACGTCAGGGGCCGAGTCGGCGGCCCCGCGGGCCCGCTCCTCGATCATGCGCTCGATCATCGACACGGGGAAGGTGACCCCCGCGGCCTTCACGACGTGCAGGTCGATGGGCGACAGGAGCCATGGCCGGGAGGTGTCGCGCGAGGCATCCGGAGTGTTGGCGACGATCTCGTCGAGCGAGCCGAGCACCGGCCCCGACACCGCGGCGAGGGCGGCGGCCGGGTCGGCCTGCTCGGTGAGCGCCCGCATCGTCGCGAAGTGCGCGCTCACGTCGACGACGCCCTCGCTGCGGATCGCCACGACGCTCGGGCCGCCGGCGACCGGGTCGAACACCCGGCCGGCGAGGGCGCCGTCGGTTCCGTCGACCGGCAGCATCGCGGCGGCGTCGGCAGTTGCGGTGGAGGTCTGGGTCACGGTGCGCTCTCCTCGAGATCGGTCGGTCGGATGATTCGGGGCCGCCTCAGCGGCGGTGGAACTCGCCCCGGCGCTTCTCGGCGAAGGCCGCGCGGCCCTCGTCGGCGTCGGCGGTGGCGAACGTGATCGTCTGCAGGTCGCGCTCGTAGCGGATCGCCGCGTCCTGCGGCATGTTGTACGCCGCGCGGAGGTTCGCCTTCGCCGTCTCGGCAGCGATCGGCGGGCGCTCGGCGATCGTCGCGGCGAGCTCGACGGCACGCTCGACGAGCCGCTCGGGTGCCACGAGTTCCGACACGAGTCCCCAGCGCAGCGCGGTCTCGGCGTCGATCGGGTCGCCGGTCATGAGCATGACGGCCGCGTTCGACGGCCCGACGGAGGCGGCGAGGAACGCCGACATGCCGCCGCCGCCGATCCAGCCGAGCTTGATCTCGGGCGCGGCGAAGCTCGCGCTCGTCGAGGCCAGGCGGATGTCGCAGATGAGCGCCGTCTCGAGGCCGCCGCCGAACGCGTAGCCGTTGACGGCCGCGATGACGGGCTTCCGGCACTCGCGGAGCGCATCGCAGTAGTCGATGCGGTTCCGGAACTCCCACGGCGTCGCGTACTTGTCGAGCGTGCGGATGTCGCTGCCGGCACTGAACGCGCGCTGGCCTGCACCGGTGAGCACGACGGCCCGCACCGCGTCGTCGTCGTTGACCCGGTGGATCACCCGCACGAGCTCGTCGCTCATCTCCTGCGTCACGGCGTTCAGCTTCGCAGGGCGATCGATCGTGACGAGCGCGACGGGGCCGCGCAGTTCGAGCCGGATGTCTCCGGCGGACGGGTTCTCGGTCATGAGAGTGCTCCTTCTCGGGCGAGGGCGTCGAATCGGTCGTCGAGCTCGCGAGCCGCCGACGATGCGGCCGACCCCGCGAGGATCGCGGATCGGAGGATCTCGGAGGCCGCCGATTGGAAGGCGGTGAACCCGGCGATCCTCGGCCGGACCCAGGCGTGCTCGATCGTCTCGAGCGTGCCGCGGTAGAACCCGTGCGAATCGTGGTTCACCCGGTCGTCGAGCCACGCGGCCCGGGAGCTCGGCTGCCCGTCGTGCTCGGGGATGAACGTCGCCTGGGTGAGCGGGTCGAGGTGCCAGCGCAGGTAGGCGAGCAGCGCGTCGTCGACCGCGGCCCGGCGCGAGACGGCGAGGCCGGTGCCGCCGATCGTCGACCCGCGCCGGCCGCCGGGCACCGCCGACGGCGCCTCCGCGAAGCGGAGGCCCTCATCGCCGGCGGCGTAGTTGACGTAGCCGTAGACGAGCGGGACGTAGGCGATGTCGCGCTCGGCGCGCATGCGCTCGAGGATCCCGATGGGGTTGAGCTCGCTCGTGCCGGCCGGAGCGCGCCCCGCGATCTCGCGCAAGAGCGAGACGGCGTGCTCGGCGGTCGCCGAGGAGACGTAGCCGGCACCGGGCGTCACGCGCGGCTCCTCGCCGAGGGCGACGCAGAGCGAGGAGAAGCCGAGGAAGGCGTGGGGCCCCGCGAGACTCAGCGCGACCGGTTCGGTGCGGGAGAGCTCGAGCACCTCCGCCCAGGTCTGCGGCGCAGCCGGCACGCGATCGGGCAGCAGCGCGGCGACCTGGGTCGCCGCGTCGAGCGGCAGCGCCCACAGCTCTCCGCCGAGCCGGTAGCTCGCGAGGCTCGGGCCGACGCTCGCGGCGCCGAGCGAGTCGAGCCAGCTCGCCTCGAACAGCTCGCCGAGCGGGCGGAGGCTGTCGGTCGCGAGGGCGTCGCCGAGGTGGGGGTGGTCGAGCACGATCACGTCGTAGCGTGCCGCGAGCTCGTCGATCGGTGCCGACTCGAAGCCCTCGAGCGAGTGCACGTCCCACTCGATGAGGCCCGCCGAGGCCTCGGCTGAGCGCTCGAGCGCGGCTCGGCCGCGCGGGTGGTCCCACGTGAGGCCGCGGAAGCGCGGCGTGCCGGCGGGCAGGGTCATCGGCGCAGCATCCGATCGCTCGCTGCCCCGCGCTCGAGGAGGTCGGCGACCTGCTCGGCGGAGTAGCCGAGTTCGCCGAGCAGTTCGCGGGTGTGCTCGCCCGTGAGCGGCGCCCCGCGATCGATGCGGGGCGGCGTCGCCGAGAAGGCGTACGGGAAGCCCGGGGTCTTCACCCGGCCCTCGGTCGGGTGGTCGTACTCGACGAAGGTGCCGTTGTGGGCGATCTGCGGGTCGTCGACGAGGTCTTGGTACGAGTAGACCGGGCCGATCCAGATGCCCGCGCCGCCGAGCAGATCGAGCCAGTGCGCGGTCGGCTCGAGCGCGAGCCGTGCGGCGATGCGCTCGTGCAGCTCGTCGCGGTGGGTCCAGCCGTGCTCCTCGGCCTTCCAGCCCGCGAACGAGGGCTCGCCGATGAGCTCGCCGAGCAGGTCGGGCTCGGCGAAGGCGAGCGCGACATAGCCGTCGGCGGTCTTGAACACGCCATACGGCGCGCGGATGTAGACGTGGGCGAGCGCCTCTCGGCTGCGCTGCTGGGGCTTGCGCCCGACGGTGAAGACGCTGAGCTCCTGCATCTGCAGGGTGGTCACGGCGTCGAGCATGTTGACCGTGACGAGCTGGCCCTCACCGGTGCGCTCACGATGCAGCAGCGCCGCGAGCACGCCCTCGAAGGCGGTCGACGCCGTGACGGCGTCGGCGAGGTACTGGCCGGCAGGACTCGGCTCGTCGCCCTCGCGACCGGCGGAGAGCATCGCCCCCGACATGGCCTGCACGAGGAGGTCCTGACCGGGCCGATCGCGGTACGGGCCGTCTTCGCCGTAGCCCGAGATCGAGACGTAGACGATCGACGGGTTCACGGCCTTCAGCGACTCGTAGTCCACGCCGAGGCGCGCCGCGACGCCCGGCCGGTAGTTCTGCAGGAACACGTCAGCGGTGCGCACGAGCTCGTACAGCGCCGCCTTGCCTTCCTGCTGCTTCAGGTCGAGCGCGAGGGAGCGCTTGTTGCGGTTCAGCGAGAGGAACGAGACGTTGATCTCGTTGCCGGTCGCGCCGCCGGCCGATGCGTGACGCTGCCACTCCCCCGTCGTCGGCTCGACCTTGACGACGTCGGCGCCGAGGTCGCCGAGACGCTGCGCCGCGAACGGGCCGGCCATGGCGATCGAGCAGTCGACGACGCGATAGCCGGCGAGCACGGAACTGGTGGTCATCTGGGACTCCGGGAGGTCGGGGAGGTGGAACGGGCGGACATGGTTCGTCGGTCGACGTTCAGTCGTGCACCGCGACGACGGCGCCGTCGGCGGCGGATGAACGGAGCATCGCGTCGATGAGCTCGACCGAACGCGCGGCCACGCGGGCGTCGGAGTTGTTCTCGCGGCTCGTGCCGGCGACGAGGTCGATGAAGCGGTTCGGCGGGGTCAGGCACTCGTAGGCGCCGGCGCCGGACTCGATCTCGAGGTCCCACTTGCGACCGTCGTAGCGGTGCAGGCTCACGCGCTCGCGCTCGGTGTCGAGGAGCAGCATGCCCTCGGTGCCGAAGATGCGGATGTCGATCTGGTACGGGTCGCCGTCGGGCACCGTCGCTGCGCCCGAGAGCGAGCCGATGGCGTCGTCGTCGAACGTGATCACGGCGGCGTTGAAGAGGTCGACGGCCGCTCCGGCCCGGCTCACCCGCGCCGCGACGGTCGACGCCCGCAGCGCGGTGAGCCAGAACAGCAGCGCGCTCGAGTGCGTGACCTGGCCGTGCGCGTAGCCGCCGCCCCGGTTCGGCGACTGCCATGTCGACGGGTCGGGTCCGCTGTCGGTGGCCGAGTCCCAGAGTTGGCGGATGTCGTTCGGGTCGCCGGCGAAGAGACCGCGGGTCGGCGAGGCCATGTTGCACACGACGTGCTGGATCTCGCCCAGGTGGCCGGCTTCGACGAGCCGCTTCGCCTCGACCGTGAACGACTTGTAGTTCCATCCGTAGGGCACGAGGAAGTGCACGCCGGCACGCTCGACCCGGTCGACGAGGTCCCACGCCGAGGCGGCGTCGAGCGTCGTCGGCTTCTCGACCTGCACGTGCAGGCCGCGGTCGATCGCGGCGACGGCCTGCTCGTAATGCAGGTCGTGCGGGGTCGTGATGACGACCGCGTCGAGCTCCTGGTCGAGGAGCTCTTCGTAGTTCTCGGTCGCCATGCCGAAGCCGAATTCCTCGCGCACGGCGCCGAGCTGCGGCCCGATGCCGCAGACGCCGACGAGCTCGACGTCGTCGCGAGCCGCGTAGATCGGGAAGTGGTTGCTCGTCGCCCACCAGCCGGCGCCGACGGCGCCGATGCGCACCGGCCGGTTCACTCGGCCCACCGCCACGTGCGCATGCCGTCGCCCCGTCGCGACTCGACGACGAGTCCTCGGTCGCGGAGCCGCTCGAGGTTGCCCGTCGCCGGGAAGATCGCGTAGTCGAGCGCCTCGGGCGGCCAGGGTCCGAGCCGCGCCCCGGCGGTGCGCACGAGTTCGAGGGTCGTCTGCGCCTCGGCCGCTGCGCGGAGGACGTCGGCGAGCACGGCGTCGACCTCGGCGACGTAGTCGGCCGACCCGTCGAGGAAGCGCGCCGCGCCCGCGCCCTCGTAGACCGGATAGTGCGCGGTGAGCACGAGCTCCGGCTCGAGCGCCCGCACGGCCTCGATGCTCGCCGCGTACGGCGCGGTGTCGCGGTACGTCGGCGGGAACGCCGGGGAGCCGTCGGCGTACGGCACCGTGGCACCGAGCACCGCGTCGCCGATCATCACGGCGCGGTTCGCGGGGTCGTGCACCGCGAGGTGGCCCGGGCTGTGGCCGGGCACATGCAGCATGGTCGCGGTTCGGCCGCCGAGGTCGAAGGTCTCGCCGCCCGCGAGCGTGCGGTCGAGCGGCACGAGGTCGCTCACGCCGCGAAGGTACGCCGTCGTCTCGGGCGGGTCGTCGAACCCGTCGGTCTCGCGGAACTCGCCGTAGCGCTCGTCGATGAGTCGCTGCACGTCTTCGGTGAGCTCGGCGTCGAGCCGGTGCGCGAGCAGCTCGACGTGCGGCAGCGCCGCCCGCAGCGCCCCGTTGCCGCCCGTGTGGTCGTAGTCGCAGTGCGTGTTGATCGCCCAGCGCAGCTTCGCCCGGTCGATGCCCGCCGAGTCGAGATAGGGCAGGAGGGTCTCGGTGATCGACTCGCGCACACCCGTGTCGACGAGGAGCGCGGCGTCGTCGCCGACCAGCAGGTACATCGCGATGAAGCGCTCGCCGAGCGGGGCGACGATGCGGTGCAGGCCCGGGCGGATCTCGCCGACGGAGCCGCCGGTGCGGCCGACCACGTCGCCGGTCATCGTTCGATCCCGTCGAGGAGGAGGCGCAGGCCCGCGCGGTCGGGGCGCATGTGCGGCCCGGCCGTGGACTCCCAGCCCTCGCCCGCCGAGGCGGCGACGATCGCCGCCTCGTCGACCGCGATGCCGGCACCCGGCTCGTCGCCGAGCACGATGCCGCCGTCGATGAACTCCTGATCGACGATGAGTCCCGGCGCGAAGCGCACGTCCTGCACCTCGGTCGTCAGGTGGTTCGGCACGGCGGCCGCGGCAGCCGCGACGGCGGGGTTCGCGTTGTACCCGACGACGCTGACCGGGAGATCGCGGGCCGCGGCGGCGAAGGAGAGCCGCACGAAGTGGCTGACGCCCCAGATGGCGCCCGCCTGCACGATGTCGGGGGCCCCGGCGTCGAAGAGGCCGCGGAACTGGTCGACCCCGGTGAGGTTCTCGCCGGTCGCGATGGCGCTGCGCACGGCGTTGCTGAGCCTCGCGTGCCCCGCGGCATCCCATCGGCGCAGCGGCTCCTCGACCCAGAGCAGGTCGACGTGCTCTTCGAGGGCGGCGACGTAGCGCACCGCCTGCTTGACCTGCCACGACTCGTTCGCGTCGATCATGAGGCCGGGGGTCGAGGTGTTGCCGCGGAACGCGTCGGCGAGGATGCCGAGCCGGCGGAGGTCGGCCTCGAAGTCGAGCCCGCCCTTCAGCTTGCCGGCGACGTAGCCGCGCTCGGCGAACGTCGCGTAGAAGGCGGCGAGCTCGTCGTCGTCGAGGGCGATGTCGAGCCCCGATGCATAGCCGGGCACGAACCGGTCGCGCGCCCCGAGCAGGCGCCACAGCGGCTCGCCGGCGGCCTTCGCCTTGATGTCCCACAGGGCGGCGTCGAGCGTCGCGAGGCCGCCGTAGGTGGCACCGGCGTGGCCGGACTTGAAGACCTGGGCCGTCATGCGGTCGAAGAGCGCGGTGACGGCACGCGGGTCTTCGCCGAGGAGCGCCGGGAAGAGCCGGTCGAGGTCGGCGTGCGAGCCGATGCCGACACCCTCGATGCCGGCGTCGGTCTCGACGATGACGATGGGGATCTCGGTGACGGCGTGACGGATGTGCCCATTGACGTCGCCGATGGAACGGTTCCACGCGTGACGGGTGGAGAGGGTGCGGTACCCGGTGATCTTCATATCGTCCTCGATGCGCTCACGGTAGATAGAGAATACATCATACGACATACCTGTTTCAACCCGTCGAGTCGGCGGCATCATACGTCGCATGTCTTCTAAGATCAGGGCCATGACCTCGCTGAACACGTCCGCCCTCGCCGACCCGAGGCTCGGCGCGCGCCGTGGCCCGGCCGAACGCCTCGGCGTCGGAGTGGTGCACGACCTCGTCACCGCGATCGTGACCGGCTCGGTGCAGCCCGGCGAGCTGCTGCCCAAGGAATCCGAGCTCTGCGACCACTTCGGCGTCAGCCGCACCGTCATCCGCGAGTCGATGAAGCGCCTTGAAGAGAAGGGGCTCGTGCAGGTCGTGCAGGGCCGCGGCACCGAGGTCACCGACCCCTCGGAGTGGAACGTGCTCGACCGCGTCGTGCTCTCCTCGATGATCGAGAACGACGACGAGCTCGGCATCCTCGACGAACTCGCCGTCGTGCGCGCCCAGCTCGAGTCCGTCATGGCGGCCGGCGTCGCCCGTGAGCACGACGACGACGACCTCGCCGCGCTCGTCGAGGCGCACGACGCACTCGTCGCGGTGCGCGACCAGCCCGAGGCCTTCGCGGCCGCCGACGTCGAGTTCCACGCCCGGCTCATGGCCATCTCGGGCAACCAGCTCGCGAGGGGCATCGCCCGCACGCTCACGCAGCGTGCTCGCGACTACTCGCGCTTCTACGGCGCGCCGGGCCCCGAGGCCCACACGCTCACGATCGACGAGCACCGCGGCGTCCTCGACGCGATCGCCGCCGGCGACGCCGAGACCGCCTCCCGCGAGATGAGCGAGCACATCACGCGCGCCTGGGAGCGACGCCGCATCCCCGCACGCGCCGCCGACTGAACGGAGCGCGCCGGCGTGCGCGACGGGCGTCTGCGAAACCGGTCAGGCCTGGACCGCACGCACCCGGAGTCCGCCGAAC
Organism: Agromyces sp. CCNWLW203; assembly: GCF_036576125.1. Lineage (NCBI taxonomy): Bacteria > Bacillati > Actinomycetota > Actinomycetes > Micrococcales > Microbacteriaceae > Agromyces > Agromyces sp. CCNWLW203. Next base: position 204,897 of record NZ_JAZHYX010000008.1, read on the forward strand.
CCGCCGTCCACCGCGATCACCGACCCGGTCGTCGACGCCGAACGCGGACTCGCGAGATACAGCACCGCCTCGGCGACCTCGCCGGCGGTGACGAGCCGCCCGATCGGCTGACGAGCGTTCATCGCCGCCAGCTCGGCCTCGGGATCGGCGACGTTCGCGATCATGCGCGCCACCCAGGGCGTATCGGCCGTCCCCGGTGAGACCGCATTCACCCGGATGCCCTCATGCACGTGATCTGCCGCCATCGAGAGGGTCAGCGCATGCACGGCGCCCTTCGACGCCGAGTACAGGGCGCGCTGCTGGATGCCGGTGGTCGCGGCGATCGACGAGAGGTTGACGACCGAGGCGTGCTCCGACCGGCGGAGCAGCGGCAGGGTCGCCGCGACGACCCGCGCCATGCCCGTGACGTTGATGCTCAGCACCCGCGCCCACTCGGCCTCGTCGAGGCCCTCGACCGTGCCGAAGGCGCCGATGCCCGCGTTGTTCACGACGATGTCGATCCCGCCGAAGCGCGCCTCGACGGCGGCGACCGCGCGTGCCACCGAGTCGCCGTCGGCGACATCGGCGGCGAAGCCCGCGAGCGGCTCGGCGAGGCCCTCGACTCGGAGGTCGAGCACGGCCACTCGGGCACCGCGTTCCGCGAACGCCTCGGCGACCGCCCGGCCGATGCCCGAGGCGCCGCCCGTGACGAGGGCGGTCAGCCCGTCGAACTCGCCGAGGCTCATGCCTGACTCCGGAACGTCTGCCGCGCAGTGCCGAGCCCGTCGATCGAGAGCTCGACGACGTCGCCGTCGCGGAGGTAGGGCTGGCCGGGCAGCCCGAGTGCGACGCCCGCGGGCGTCCCGGTGTTGATGAGGTCGCCCGGGCGCAGCACCATGAACTGGCTGAGGTACCAGACGACGTGGTGCACGCCGAAGACCTGGTTCGCGCTCGTGCCGTCCTGCCGCGTCACGCCGTTGACCGACAGCCGCATGCCGAGCGCCTGGGGATCGGGCACTTCGTCGGCGGTCGCCAGCCATGGGCCGAGCGGGTTGAAGGTCTCGCAGCTCTTGCCCTTGTCCCACTGACCGCCGCGCTCGAGCTGGAAGTGCCGCTCGGAGACGTCGTGCGAGAGCACGTAGCCGCCGATCACCGCCGCGGCGTCCGCCGGAGAGTCGAGGTAGCGGGCCTCGCGTGCGATGACGATGCCGAGTTCGACCTCCCAGTCGGTCTTCTCGGAACCCCGCGGGATCAGCACGTCGTCGAACGGGCCGACGATGGTCGACGGATCCTTCATGAACACGACCGGCTCGGCGGGGATCTCGGCGCCGGTCTCCGCAGCGTGATCGCTGAAGTTCAGGCCGATGCACACGATCTTCGTCGGCTGGGCGATGGGTGCCGCGAGCTCGAGGCTCTCGAGCGGAGTCCCGGCGCCCGCGGCGTCGGCGACGACCTCATCGACGATGCGGGCGAGGTCGTCGCGGGCGAGGAAGTCGCCGTCGATGGCGGCGGTCGCTCGGGACAGCTCGTACACGAGTCCGTCGACGAGAGCACCGGGTACGACGCGTCCGGCGTCGCGGTATTGCACGAATCTCACGGGTGGGTCCTTTCGAATGGGGCGCGAGGCTCGATCGCGCGCGCGATCGAGCGGGGGTCGACGAGGCCGGCGTCGGCGAGCGCGCCCCACACCTCGTCGGGGATGACGGCGGCGAGGCGTGCGACGTTATCGTCGACCTGGGCGGCGGTGCGCATGCCGAGCGCGACGCCGGCGACGGCCGGATGACGCAGCGGGAACGCGAGCGCCGCCTCGGGGAGACTCACGCCGAACGACTCGCACACGTCCGCGAGTCGGTTCGCACGAGCGAGCAGCTCGGGCGGAGCCGGCAGGTAGTCGTAGCTCGCGTCAGCGGGCGGCCGGGCCGCCGAGAGCAGCCCCGAGTTGTAGACGCCGACGGCGATGACCGAGGCTCCCGCCTCGCGCGCCGGTTCGAGCACGGTGTCGAGACCGCCCTGCTCGAGCAGGGTGTACCGCCCTGCGAGCATGACGACGTCGATGATCCCGTCGGCGATGAGCCCGGCGAGGCCCTCGCTCGAGTTCGTGCCCACGCCGACGGCGGCGACGACGCCCTGCTCGCGCAAGTCGACGAGGGTCTCGAGCGCCTGCCGGGCGGCGTCATCGCGATAGGCGTCGGGGTCGTGGGCGAACACCACGTCGACCCGGTCGACGCCGAGGCGTTCGAGACTCGAGTCGAGTGAGCGCAGGATGCCCTCGCGGGTGAAGTCCCACTGGCGCATGAGGTCGTCGGGCACTGCGAAGCCCTCGTCGCGACCGGTCGGTGCCGGGTTCGGAACGAGGAGGCGCCCGACCTTCGTCGAGAGGCTGAATTCCTCGCGCGGGCGCCCGGCCAGCGCCGCGCCGAGTCGGCTCTCCGAGAGCCCGAGTCCGTAGTGCGGGGCGGTGTCGAACGAGCGGATGCCTCGCCGCCACGCCGTGTCGACGGCGCCGCGGGCCTCGTCGTCACTCGTCTCGCGGAAGAGGTTGCCGAGGGAGGCGGCGCCGAAGCCGAGCTCGGAGACCCAGGCGGTGGTCGAGCCGAGCCGTCGGCGCGGCAGCGGGGCGCTCAACGTTCGATCCCGTAGACCGAGCGGGCGGTGCCGGCGTCGATGGCGTCGCGTTCGGCGGCGGCGAGCGGCGCGGTCAGCCTGAGGTACTCGGCGAGCCACCCCGCGTAGCCGCCCGCCGACAGCCGAACGAGGGGCCAATCGGAGCCGAACATGAGCCGCTCGGGGCCGAAGTCGGAGAGCGCCGCGTCGAAGGCGCGATCGAGCCCGTCGGGCGTCGCGGCAGCATCAGCGCCGCTCGCAAGCCCTGACACCTTCGCGCTGACGTTCTCGCACTCGGCGAGAGCCGCGAGGCCCGACCGCCAGCTCTCCGCGTCGGCGGCTTCGAGCGGCGGGTTGCCGAGGTGGTCGAGCACGAGTCGGGTGCCGGGCGCGCGCCGCGCGAGCGCGGTCGCCTGCCCGAGCTGCCACGGCCGGACGACGAGGTCGAAGGCGAGCCCGCGACGCCCGAGTTCGGTGACGCCGGCGGCGACGTCGTCGCGCGTCAACCAGCCGGGGTCGGCGTCGACGTGCGCGAGGTGCCGGAGACCCCGAAGGAGCGCAGCAGCCGGGTGCCCGGCGAACTCGTCGAGCTGCGCCGTGACGTCGCCGGTGAGGTCGACCCAGCCGACGACCCCGAGCACCGCCGATGAGGCGGCGGCCTGGTCGAGCAGCCACGTCGTCTCGTCGAGCGAGTGGTCGGCCTGCACGACGACCGCGCCGGTCACGACGACCGTCGGCGCCGCCGCCTCGTGCGCGCGCGCGTCGCCTGCCGAGGCATCCGCTTCGTTCTCACCCTCGACCTCGCCGAGCTGTGCGGCGAGGTCGCGACCCGTGAAGTCGCGATCGATCGCCGACATGGCGACGGCGATCCAGGGATGCGGAGTGAGCGACAGGTCCCACAGATGCACGTGCGCGTCGACGAGCTCGCGGCTCAGTCCATGTGCCATGCGAGCTCCATCTCGCGCCACAGCGGGCCGTCTTCGCCGCCGCCGAAGCGGAGTTGCAGCGGGTGGGTGAGTTCGGCCCACCGCCGGCTCGTCGGGTCGGAGTCGATGCGCGCCATGGCCGCCTCGTAGTCGTCGCCGACGAACTCGTAGTAGCCGAACAGCGTGTGTTCGATGACGAAGATCGAGAAGTTGCGGATGCCGTGCTCGCGGAGCGCTGCCTCGACCCCCGGCCACACCTCGCGGTGAAGCCGCAGGTACTCTTCGCGCCCGTCGGGGCGAACCTCGTAGGCGAACCCGAACCGGCGAACCTGCTGCACGGTCATCCCTTCGTACCGCCCGCGGTCATGCCCTCGACGAGGAACCGCTGGGAGAACAGGAAGATGATGAGCACCGGCAGCACCGACAACAGGGTCGCGAGCGCGAGCGTCGGCAGCTCGATCACCGTGCTCGCCGCGGTGGTGGGGTTGAACTGGGGCACGTTCGAGAGCATGTTCGCGAGACCGACCTGCACCGGCACCTTCTGGCCGCCGACCATCAGGAACGGCAGGAAGTAGTTGTTCCAGTTGCCCACGAAGTTGAAGAAGCCGACGAGCGCGATCACCGGCGTGGCGAGCGGCATCGCGACCTGCGCGAACACCCGCAGCTCACCCGCACCGTCCATGCGGGCCGCGTTCAGCAGGTCCTTCGAGACGGCCGTCGAGAAGTAGATGTAGGTGAGGTACACGCCGAACGGGAAGAACGCGAACGGCAGGATCACCGAGAGCGGGGTGCCGATCAGCCGGAGCGCCGAGAGCTCGAGGAAGATCGGCAGCACGAGCGCGGTGTTCGGGATCAGCATGACGATGAGGGTCGTCATGAGCAGGAGCTTGCGCCCCCGGAAGTCGCCGAGGGCGAGCGCGTAGCCGGCCGGGATGCTCACGATGAGGGTCAGCACGAGCGCCCCGAAGGAGTAGAGCGTCGAGTTGCCGAGCCAGGTCAGGAAGACCCCGTCCTGGAAGGCGAAGAGCGCCTGCCAGTTCGCGGCGAACTGGTCGAGCGAGCCGAAGGCGAACGGCGCCTCGAACATGAGCTCGCGGCCGCCCTTCGTCGGGGCGATGAGGAGCCAGACGATCGGCAGCACGAAGAACACCGCGAAGCCTGCGAGCAGGGCGAAGATGAGGATCTTCGTCACCCACTGGCGCGGAGTCGTCGCCGATCGGCGGCGGGCCTGCGAGCGGTCAGTCACTTTCGAACAGCCTTCCCCGGAAGATGAACACGGTCGAGAGGAGGAGGGCGACGGCGAGCAGCACGATCGAGATCGCGGCCGATCCCGAGAAGTCGCCCTGCCGGAATGCGTAGAGGTAGGCCAGCTGGTTCAGGGAGTAGTCCTCGGGCACGACGCCGCGGGTCGCCTGCGACAGCACGCGTGGTTCGACGAAGAGCTGGGTGCCTGCGGCGAGCGACATGATGCCCATGTACGAGATCCACTTGGTCATCATGGGGAGCTGGATGTACCAGGCCGTCTTCACGGCGCCGGCGCCGTCGATGCGGGCGGCTTCCATGATCTCGGTGTCGATGTTGTTGAGCGCGCCGTACTGGATGACGATCCAGCCGCCCGCACCCGTCCAGAACGCGATGATCGTGAAGACGATCGGGAGGTTGTCGATCGAGACGACCCGCACGAGCGACTCGTAGCCCATCGCGTGCAGCAGCCCGGAGACGGGACTGACGGTCGGGTCGAGCACGAAGAGCCAGAGCATGACGCTGGAGGCGCCGGCGATGGCGCCGGGGATGTAGAAGAGGAAGCGCGAGAGCGACGACGCCCAGCGCGCGCGGAGGGCGTGCACCACGAGGGCGAGCAGCACGACCACGACCGTGAGGCTGATGAGCCAGTACACGATGTAGAGCGCGACGTGCAGCACCGCCGGCAGGAACCGGTAGTCGGCGAAGACGCGCAGGAAGTTGTCGACGCCCACGAAGGCCCCGTTGCGTGTGAACGCCAGGAAGAGCGCGTAGAGCGTCGGCAGCAGGCCGAAGGCGATCAGCAGCAGCGTGTACCCGCTGATGAAGATGTAGTTGAACCGCGACTGACGCTTCGAGGTGGTGGAGTGCCGGAGGCCGGCCGACGGCCGGCGCGCACCGCGAGGGGCTGCGCCGGCCGTCGTCATGGAGCGTGTCTCGGACACGCTACTTCACCGTGTATCCGTTGACGGTCGCCTCGTTGTCGAGCTCTTCCTTCCACACCGGGAGGAGGGACTCGATCGTCTCGCCTTCGGCGATGCCGGGGATCACGACCGTGGCCCACGCGGACTCGGGGCTCCACTTGGTGACGCTCCATCCGTCCCAGATCTGCCCGGCCGCGTCGGCCATGACCTGCTCGAAGTCCTCGTTGACGAAGTAGCCGGTCTCGGCCAGCTTCGCGAGCCAGCCCTTCGCCGCCTCGGTGTTGGCGGGGTAGCCCGAGGAGGCCTCGACCTGGAATTCGGGAGCGCTCGTCGCGAACTCGAGGAACTGCTCGACGGCGTCGAGGTTCTTCGTGTGGCTCGACGCGTACCAGATGCCGCCGCCGACGTTCCCGGTCTCGATCTCGCCGCCCTCCCAGTGAAGGGGTGCCGAGACGCCGATCTCACCGGCGGGCACGCCGAGCGCACCCTGGAAGATCGCACCGGTGTACCAGACCGGGCCGGGCACTGCGACGAGCTTGTCGGCGTACTTCTCGGCGAACTCGGCGCCGAAGAAGCTGTCCTGCACGAGCGTGCCGTTCTCGAGCATGCCGTCGAGGATCTCGGTGATCGCGACCGTGTTGGGGTCTTCGACGTCGCTCGAGAACTCGGTGCCGTCGGCCTGGAAGACCGGCGACTCCGAGCCGCCGTAGTAGACGTAGGTCATGAACGAGTCGCCGAGGCTGCCGAGGATGTATCCGGGGTGCTCGGCGGCGAGCTTGTCTCCGAGCTCGCCGTACTCCTCCCACGTGGTGGGCACTTCGTAGCCGAACTCGTCGAGCAGTCGCTGGTTGTAGTAGGTCACGTTCTGCGCGAGGTCGTTGCGCAGGCCGTAGACCGTGCCGTCGATCGTCGAGTAGTCGAGCGAGCCCGCGGCGAAGCCGTCGAGGAACTCCTCGTCCATGAAGCCCTTGTTGAGCGGGGCGGCGAACGCCTGGAGGCCGTTCGTCTCCTGAGACGCCCAGATCGCGTCGTTCTGCTGCGTCGAGAAGACGACGTCGGGCCAGCCCTCGCCGGCCTGGTCCATGAGCGAGATCTTGGTCTGGAAGGTGCCCGATCCACCGGCGTTGCCGTCGTAGACCTCGTATTCGAGCGGCACGTCGGGGTATGCCTCGGTGAATGCCTTCACGGCGGGCTCGCGCGAGGAGTCGACCCAGACGGTGATGGGGCTGTCGGCCACCTGCTCTGCGGTGGCGAACCCGTAGTCGCTGTTCATCTCAGCCGAGGGGCCGCCGGTGCATCCGCTGAGGAGCAGGAGTCCGGTCGCCGCCGAAGCGGCCCCAGCCAGAAGTCGAGCGCCTCGACGGGCCGATGACGGTTGCTGTGACATTTCGCGTCCTTTTCTTGGTCGGCGTCGCTGACGACAATGCTGCCCGAAGGCAAGAGCTATTACATCATACGTGTGACGTAAGGGCAAACCATGCCCTCACGAACGGCAACGGTCCCGGCAGCGTGCGCTGCCGGGACCGTCGTCACCCGCGAAGTCTCAGCGCCGAGCGCCCGCCTCCGCCATGACCTGCTTGGCGGCGTCGGGCCACTCCTCGCGGGGCACGCCGTTCAGCTCGACCTCGTCGGTGAAGGTCGTGCGGTACTCGGGGAACCGCGCGTAGCGCTCGGGGCCGCCGGTCCACCAGTTGCTCGTGAACTGCAGGTCGAGCGTGTTGAAGGCCGCCGGGTCCTCGACGTCGGCGTTCACGTAGATGTACCGGCTCGAGTCGAGGATGACGTTCTCACGAACCTCGATGTAACGCGACCCCTGGTCGATCAGCATGCCGAAGGTCTCACGGCTGTCGTAGATGTAGTTGCGCTCGATCACGGTGCCCGGAGCCGAGGACAACGTGTAGATGCTGCCGCCGTCGTGCATCTCGTTCTTCGTGTCGTAGATCAGGTTGTACGCGACGTGGTTGTCGCGGAACGTGGTCGGCGTCTCGTACCGCGGCTGGATCTCGCCGTAGCGCCCCGCCTCGGTGTAGTAGCCGTTGCCGCCCGGGTCGTTGATGCCCCAGCCCCAGCCGATGTCGATGCCGTCGTAGGGCAGGTTCGTCAGCGTGTTGTGCGAGATCTCGGCACGGGTGACGTAGGTCGAGAGGATGCCGGCGCTGTCGCGGTAGCTCTGGCCGACCTTCGTGATGGTGTTGTCGACGATCGTGATGTCGCGCACGGTCATGCGCTCGTCGCTCGGGTGATGAGCGTCGGGCTGCACACCGCCGACGACGATGCCCGAGCCGCCGAGGTCAGTGAAGGTGTTGCCGAGCACCTCGATCTCCGATGCGCCGTAGCCGACGCCGGTCTCGTGCGCGTTCGGGTCCATGCCGATGCCGAGGCCGACCGAGCCGAGCTGGTCGAAGCGGTTGCCGTCGAAGGTCACGTCGTTCGCCGCCGAGACCTGCACGGCCGCGGGCACCTGCCACCACTCGTCACGGGTCTCCTCGAACTCGGGGCAGCCGTCCTGGCAGGTGGTCAGGTAGTCGGCCGGCGGGTCGTACTTGCCGACGGCGTGCGCACCCGACTGCTGGTCGGCGTAGCCCTGCTCGGAGCTCGGCCGCAGCCACGTGGTGTGGGCGAACTCGAGGTTCTCGAACGCGAGCCCGGTGACGGGAGCGTCATAGGTGCCGCCGATCTCGACGAGCGTCTCGAGTTCGGGCAGTCGCACGTCGACGCCGTCCATCGTGGCGCCCGGCTCCGCCTGGTAGTAGACCTTGCCGTTCGGCGAGTCGAGGTACCACTCGTCGGGGTTCTCGAAGAACTCGTACGCGTTCACGAGATAGAGCGCGCCGCGGTTGTAGGGCGACTTCAGCGTGTCGTAGCCGAAGTTGTTGTTCTCCCACGCGGGCTGGACCATGTTGAGGTCGTTGCCGACGATCGACTCGACCGGCGAGATGCGGTCGGTGAAGGAGCCCATGCTCACGATCTCGAGGTCGGACTGGTTGCCGAGCGCCGACAGGTCGCCGAAGCGGTCGTCGTTCAGGGTGAGGCCCTGCTCGGTCCACGTCAGGTGGCCGCGGGTCTTCTTGTCGACGGCGAGCAGCAGCTTCGTCTTCTCGGCGGGCTGGCCGTCGACGTAGAGCTGGCGCGATTCGGTGCCGGGCGCGACGTCGGCGACCCAGATGTTCTGCTCGGCGTCGTGGAGGCTCCAGCCGGTCACCTCGTGGCCACCCGAGAGCACGGCCTGCTCGCCCTCGGCGCTCGCCCACGTGACGGTGTGGCCGTTCTCGCCGGCGTCCTTCGGGCCGAAGCGCAGCGGCTCGTCGAGCTCGTAGGTGCCGCCGTCGAGCACGACGCGCACGTCCTGCTTCTTGCCCTTGTTCTGGACGACCTTCTGGGCCGCGTGGATGGACGTGACGACGATGTCGCCGGCCGGGGCCGAGTCCTTGCCGTTCGGCGCGACCACGACGGTGAGCTCGCCCTTCGGCGCGGCTGCCGCCGGCGCGGCTGTTGCGACGACGCCCGTCGCGACGATCGCGACGACGCCGGCGATGCCGGCGGCGCGACGCGGGATGGATATCTTCATTGATGACTCCCATAGGTATGTTGAATGACCTAATACGTATCCAACGTATGGGAGAAGTTCGGGCGGGGTCAAGGGCAGGTCGAGCGAGCGCGCGGCGCGCCGAACTCCGTGCAGCGGGCGCCGAACTCCGTGCGACGGGCACCGACGACGACGTGCTGCCGCGGCATCCGCTCGGCCCTTGCTATGCGAGCCGTTGCTCCGCCGAAGCCGCCTCGGGCCCCTCTGCCGCGACCGGCGCGCGCCGACGACGCGTCACGAGATACGAGCCGGCGAGCACGAGGGCGAAGCCGACGATCGTCCATATGGTGACCCGCTCGCCGAGCACGAGCACCCCGGCGAGGATCGCGACGGCGGGGTTCACGTAGGTGATCGCGGTCGCCTTCACCGGGCCGATCTCGGCGACCAGCCCCACCATCAGCAGGAACGCGAGCGCGCTGCAGATCACCGCGAGTACGACGATCGACACGATGACCGCCTGCGACGGCCATACCGCGGGCCAGCCGCCCGTGGCGAGCACGAACGGCACGTACACGACGGCCGTCGCCGCGAGCGAGACGGCGACGACACCGACGCCCGGCAGGTCCGACATCCAGCGCGAGAGAATCGCCGGGCCGAGCGCGTAGCCCACGACGACGACCGCCATCTGCGCGACCGCGATCAGGTCGGAGCCGGCGATGTCGAGGCCGACGAGCGCCGCGACGCCGAGCATGCCGAGCGCGAGGCCGAGCCAGTTCAGGCGCGAGAGCCGCTCGGGGCGGCCCATCGCGAACGCGATCGCGACGCCCGCGAGCGGCACGGTGGCGAGCAGGAGTCCGGCGGTCGAACTCGGCAGGTGCTGCTCCGCCGAACTCAGGAAGTACCACGGCAGGATGATCTCGACGATCGTGTAGGCGAGCATCGGCTTCCAGCGGCGCACGACCACCGCCACCTCGCGGCGGAAGAACGCCAGCGGCAGCAGCAGGACCGCAGCCAGCGCCGATCGCCCGAGCACGACCATCGCGGGGTCCAGCTCGCTCACCGCCACCTTGATGAACAGGTACGGGATGCCCCATGCGATGCCGAGTGCGGCGAACAGGATCAGCCCTCGACGAGTCACCCGATCATTCTGATCGCCGCAGCCGGAGGCCACGACGGGTCCGCTGCCGAATCGCCGCGACTTTCCGCCAACGACCGAAGGATCGTCGGGCACACCTCCCCGGAGGCGGGCCCGTCGTGTGCGCACGGGGCGGCACTTCGGCACTTCGGCACTTCGGTACTTCGGCACCGGCCGCGCGACGGATCTACCCGACCGGCGACAGCGCGTCGAGCGCCGCGAGCACGCGCGGCACCGATCCCCCGAGGTTCCACTCGGCGCCGAGCTTCTCGAGCGCTTCGCGGCGCTCGCCGGTGACAGGTCGCAGCCTCGAGTCGATCTCGCCGAGCTCGAGATCGCGCACGACCGAGACGACGGTCGACGCGACGTCGAGGTAGTCGGCGGCCGCCGCGAACTTCGCGCGCACGCTCGCCGACATCGGCACCGAGGCATCCGCTGCCGCCGCCCTGATGCCCTCGAGGTCGACGAACTCGCGCAGGAGCGACGCCGCGGTCTTCTCGCCGACGCCCGCAACGCCCGGCAGACCGTCGGAGGTGTCGCCGCGCATCACCGAGAAGTCGACGTACTGCTGCGGCAGCACGGCGTACTTGCCGACGACCGAGGCGTCGGTCAGCACCTCGAGCCTGCTCATGCCCCGCGCCGTGTAGATCACGCGAACGGATGCCTCGTCGTCGACGAGCTGGAAGAGGTCGCGGTCGCCCGTGACGACGTCGACGGGCTGCTCGGCACCGGTGGCGAGTGCGCCGATGACGTCGTCGGCCTCATGCTCGGGTGCTCCGACGACGGCGATGCCGAGGAGGCCGAGCACCTCGCGGATGCGCGGGATCTGCGCGACGAGTCCGGGCGGAGTCTCCTCGACGTCGACGCCGCCGGGCACGGCCCGCTCGACACGGTGCGCCTTGTAGCTCGGGATGAGCTCGACCCGCCAGCCCGGTCGCCAGTCGTCGTCCCAGCAGGCGACGAGGTGCGTCGCCTCGAAGTCGGGGACGAGGCGCGCGATCATGTCGAGCAGGCCCCGCACGGCGTTCACGGGCGTGCCGTCGGGCGCCGTGATTGAGTCGGGCACGCCGTAGAACGCGCGGAAGTAGAGCGAAGCGGTGTCGAGGAGCATCAGTCGGTCGGCCACAGGCCGATCATGGCACGGCGCCGCCCCGGGCACCTACCGCCTACCCCGGAAAGGTGTCGACCCAGTCGCCCGCGGCATCGAGCACGTCGACGTCGGCGCGGTCGCCGAGCAGCTCCCAGCGCTGCAGCGACACCGGCACGTTGCCGTTCAGCCAGAGGGAATCGTTGAACTCGCGGAGCGAGAAATCGTCGCCGCGTGCGACCACGGCATCGGCGAGCAGTCGCTTCACCTCGAGCTTGCCGACGAGGTACGACATCGCGAGGCCCGGCGTCGCCACGTAGTAGGAGGTCTCTTCGGTGGCCGTCGCGGCATCCATCGGCACGAGACGCACGAACGCGTCGATCGCCTCGTCGAGGCTGAAGGCGCCCGTCGCGAGATTCACGTCGACGACGACCCGCAGCGCGCGCAAGCGCATGAAGTTGTGCACCGTCGTCTGCGAGTGGGGCGCGTCGTCGAAGAGGCCGGCGTCGAGCATGAGCTCTTCGTTGTAGTGGGCGATGCCCTCGTTGGCGACCGAATCGACATAGTGCCGGCGCATCGCTCGCGGGTGCCCCCACGAGAGTGCGAGCTGCTGGCTGTGCGCCCCCTCGTGGATGATGCCGAGCCGCGGATCCCGGGCGTTCGCCGCGTCGAAGTACGGCAGGTCGGCCGCGGGAGCGGGCACGTACGAGACCGCATCGCGGTCGCGCGACCGTTCGTTCGTGAGGTCGTCGGTCACACCGAGGAAGGCGATGGGCTCGAGGTAGGCCGGATACGCCGCGAACCGGTAGCGGCGAAGCGACGCGGGCTGGCTCAGCAGCCCCTCGCGCTCGTACATGCCCCGAACCTCGACCTCCGCCTCGGCCTCGGCGGCGATCTCCGCGGACAGGTCGCGCGCGAGCGGCGCCTCGGGAGTCTCGCGGTGCCGACCCCGCGAGATCGTCTCGGCCGTGATCGCACGACGGTACTCCTGCAGGGCGCCGCGCACGAGCTCTTCGGGCTCGGCCGCAACGAGCGCGACGTGCCGCAGGTACCAGACGAAGGCGTCGCGGCCCACGACGACCTCGGGGCCGAGACGGTCGGCGGATGCCTCGAGCCACTGCGCGTACCGGTCGAGCGCCGCACTCGCGGCGGGCTGCGCCTCGGCGAGCGCCCTCGCCGTCGCACGGTCGACCTCGGGAGTGAGGGCGGAGACGGACTCGGCCAGCCTGGGCCCGATGCCGTCGAGTTCGGCCACGGCGACCCTCGCGAGCGCGGCGACCCCGGCGCGCTCGAGGTTCGCGATCGCCTGGTCGACGGCGCCCGGCACCGCCTCGAGCACGGCGACGAGACCGACCTGCCGCACCGCTCCAAACGGTGCGGGCTCGAGCAGCAGGTCGAACCACGGGCCGAGGATCTGGCTCGTGAGGAAGACGGCGTCGCGCTCCCAGTTGCGGAGCACGTCGAGCTCCCAGCGCACCCGCGCGAGCGCCGACCCGAGGAGACGGTGATCGACCTGGTCGGGGATCGGCAGCCTCGCGGCATCCGTCGCCCGCCATCGTTCGACGAAGTCGGCGAGCTCGCGCCGCTGCTCGTCGACGGACGCCGGGTCGAAGCGCGGCAGCCAGCGGACGGGCCGTTCGAGCCGCGGGATGTCGTCGGAGGTGCGGAACGAGTTGGCGGCGCGCCACTCCCAGAACTCCGCACCAAGCCGAGCGAGGTCTGCGTCGAAGTCAGCCATGGGTGCCACGTTAGCCCGGCGCGGCGCGGGGGCGGTGCGGCCACGCGCGCGCCTCGCTAGCGTGGGCGTATGAGCGGTGCGCCGAACGAGCCGACCGAGCACTCCGATCCGGGCGATCCCCCGGCACGGGCCACTGGCAGTGTGGGGAGAACGGATGCCGCGGGCTCGGCTCCGCACCGTTCGCTGCCGCCCGTGCAGCGCTGGGTGTTCTGGCCGGCCGCGGTCGTCGTCGCCCTCTTCGTCGCGTTCGCGCTCATCGCCCCGAAGGTGGCCGAGGCCATGTTCGGCGCGATCCAGTCGAGCATCGTCAACACCTTCAACTGGTACTACGTGCTCATCGCCGCCTTCTTCGTGGCGTTCTGCCTCTTCGTCGGCTTCAGCCGGTTCGGCGACATCAAGCTCGGCCGCGACGACGACGAGCCCGAGTTCTCGCTGCTCTCGTGGTTCTCCCTGCTCTTCGCCGCCGGCATGGGCATCGGGCTCGTCTTCTACGGAGTGAGCGAGCCGCTCAGCCATTTCGTCTCGCCGCGGCCCGGCGTGGCCGGCCCGCCCGAGGCCCTCGCGCAGCAGGCGCTCAGCCAGACGTACCTGCACTGGGGCGTGCAGGCGTGGTCGATCTACGTCGTCGTCGGGCTCGGCCTCGCCTACGCGATTCATCGTCGGCGCCGGCCGATCTCCATCAGGTGGACCCTCGAGCCGCTGCTCGGCAAGCGCGTCGAGGGCGGCTGGGGCCACACGATCGACGTCATCGCGCTCGTCGGCACCCTTTTCGGCGTCGCGACCTCGCTCGGCCTCGGCGTGCTGCAGATCAGCGCCGGCCTCGACTACCTGGGCGTCCTCGAGCCGAGCGCGCTCAGCGAGGTGATCATCATCCTCGTCATCTCCGTCTTCGTGCTGTGGTCGGTGCTGTCGGGCGTCACGAAGGGCATGAAGTGGCTCTCGACCGCGAACCTCGTGCTCGCCGCCGTGCTCGTCGTCTACGTGCTCGCGACCGGCCCGACCGAGTTCCTGCTGCGCGAGTTCGTGCAGTCGATCGGCAACTACATCCAGAACTTCATCGGCCTCTCGTTCAACGTGAGCGCCTTCCAGGGCACCGAGGGCGAGGAGTGGCAGGCCTCGTGGACCTCGTTCTACTGGGGCTGGTGGATCTCGTGGGCGCCGTTCGTCGGCATCTTCATCGCCCGCGTCTCGAAGGGGCGGACCGTCCGCCAGTTCGTCGCGGGCGTCATCCTCGTGCCGACGCTCATCGGCATCCTCTGGTTCGCCGTGCTCGGCGGTTCGGCACTCGCGATCGAGCTCGCCGACCCCGGGGCGCTGACCCAGCCCGACGGCAGCGTCAACGTCGAGGCCGCGCTCTTCGAGCTGCTCACCTACATTCCCGGCACCCCGGTGCTGACCGTCGGCGTCATCCTGCTCATCACGATCTTCTTCGTCACCTCCGCCGACTCGGGTGCGCTCGTGATGGGCATGATCGCCACCGGCGGTCAGCTGAACCCGAAGCGCTGGATCCGCATCTTCTTCACGCTGATCACCGCACTGCTCGCGATCGCGCTGCTGCTGACGGGCGGCCTCACGGCGCTGCAGACCGCGGCCATCATCATCGCGCTGCCGTTCAGCATCGTCATGCTGCTCATCTGCTGGTCGACGATCATCGCCTTCACGAGGGAGCGCCGCGCCTACGCGAAGGCCGAGCGCGCCCAGTTCATCGACCACATCGGCGAGCACTACGGGCTCGAGGTCGAGGAGCCGCTCGAGCGCGGCCTCATCGCCGGGCAGCCGAACTGGGTGCGCGGGCTGCGCCGGCGATTGCGGCTCGGCACGGATGTCGCGGGCCCGCGCCGCGCCTCCCCCGCGACCCTCGCGGAGGAGAACGCACTGCCCGACTCGGTGCCGACCGCCGACGTCGACGAGATCGTCGACCACGACCCGCTGGCCGATCACGACGACCCCGACATCCCCGAGCACGGGGAGGACGAGCCCCGCGGCATCCCGCAGTAGCGTGAGTCGCATGGGCATCACCGGCACGTTCCGCGCGACGAAGCGCGTGCCGATCCTGCAGGTCGCGAAGGCGTCGGCCGCGACGATCGCGGCCTGGCTCATCGCCGGCTGGCTGATCCCGGGGCCTCTGCCCGTCTTCGCCGCGATCGCCGCCCTGCTCGTCGTGCAGCCGAGCGTGAACCAGTCGTTCGGCAAGGCGATCGAACGGTCGATCGGCGTGATCCTCGGGGTGCTCGTCGCCACCGCCGCGTCGCTCGTCTTCGGGGCCGACGGCTGGATCATCCTCGTCACGATCGTGATCGCCATGCTCGTCGCGTGGGCGCTGAAGATGACACCCGGTACCTCGAACCAGGTCGCGATCAGCGCGATGCTCGTGCTGGCCCTCGGCTCCTCGTCGCCCCAGTACGCCGTCGACCGCATCCTCGAGACGCTCATCGGCGCGGCGATCGGCATCGTCGTGAACGCACTCATCGTGCCGCCGGTCGTCGTCTCGCCGGCGCGGCGCGACCTGTCACTCCTGGGCGGCGAACTCGCAGGCTCCCTCGACCGGCTCGCGAGCGCGCTCGAGAGCCCGCAGACGCCCGCCGACCTGCAGCGCCTCATGGTCGAGGCCCGGCTCATGCGTCCGATGCGTGATGCAGCGGATGCCTCGATCGCCACGGGTGAGGAATCGCTGACGCTGAACCCCCGACGCTCCGCGCACCGCAGCGAGCTCATCGAGATGCGCACGCTGCTCGACCGGCTGAGCCCGATCGTCACCCAGGTGATCGGCATGACCCGGGCGTTCTTCGACCACTACGACGCGGCACTCGCCGACGAGCCGACCGTGCAGGCGATCGCGGAGCAGTTGCGCCGGGCGGCCCACGACGTGCGGCTCGCCGTGCACCTCGCCGACGTCGACCCCGAGCCACTCACCTCGGCGATCCCGGCGCTCACGTCACCACTCGTGATCACCCCACCGAAGTCGGGTCACTGGATCCTGATCGGCTCGCTCATGGAGGATCTGCGGCGCATCCGCGACGAGCTCGTGGAGGAGTAACCGTCAGTCCGGCCCTCGTCAGCTCAGGCGGTCGCGCACCGCCGCGCCCCACTGGAACCCGCACTCGCGGCAGTCGAAGATCGGCTCCTCGTCGTGCGCGAGCGCGCCCGCGGCGTCGCCGGCCTCGACCTCGAAGTCGAGCGGACCGTAGACGATGGCGCGCACCGCGAGCGAGTCGCAGCGAGGACACGGCTCATCGATCACCAGGTGGGGTGCTGAGTGCTGCATCTGCTTCGTCATGGCAGTCACGGTACGCCGGGCCTCCGACATCCGCGGCAGCGTGGGCGCGCGTCGCGACGGCCGGCCACTCGCCGACCGCACGCGCGCCTGCCGACGACCGCGCGTTCCCGCCCTCCCGCGCCGGAACCGGCGGAATCCCTAGACTGGGCGCGTGCTGACCGCCGTGCTCGTCTTCGCGATCCTGCCCGCGTTCCTCATCCTGGGGCTCGGGCTGGTCGCGCGCGCGGTCGCCGCTCAGCGCCTGAAGCCGCGCGTCGTGCAGTACGCGCCCGAGCGGGATTCGACGGTGCTCCGCGACGCGTTGCTCGTCGATGCCGACCGACGCGCGGCATCCGCTGCCCTCATCGACCTCGCCGTGAAGCGCAAGATCCGCCTCATCGCCGGCGAGGGCAAGCGCGAGCCGATCGGGGTCGAACTCGTGTCGGGAGCGGTGCTCACCGCCGAGGAGGCGGCGCTGCTCGAGGCGCTCTTCGGCCCCGAGCACACGAGCACGCGCGTGCGCCGCTTCTCGGCCGACCGGCGCGCCCTCGCGGGGCGCCTGAAGAGCCTGCTGCTGAACACCGAGCACGCCCTCGCCCGCGACGGGTTCGTGGCCGAGCGCCGCGTGACCTGGCCCGGCGTCACCCTGACCGTCTTCGCCTACCTCGGCATGCTCGTCGAGGCGCTGTTCCTCGTCTTCACGATCGTGAGCGGCGAGTGGGGCGCGCTCATCGCGACGGTCGTCGCGATCGCGGCGACGATCGCGACGATCTTCGTGACGCCGTCGTCGTGGCGCAGGTTCCTGCCGCCCGCCGACTCCCGTCGCGAGCACCTCGCCGGCCTGAAGCAGTACCTCGAGCTCGCCGAGGCCGACCGGCTGCGCGCGCTGCAGTCGCCGAGCGGAGCCGAGCTGCGAACGGGCCCCGAGCTGCGAACGACGGATGCCGCGGCGCAGGCGCCGGCCGGAACGCCCCCGCCAGCCGCGGCGCCCGAGCAGGCCGACCCGGTCACTCGCTTCCACCTGCACGAGCGGCTGCTGCCCTACGCCGTGATCTTCGGCCTCGAACGCGAGTGGATCGCGAAGCTCAAGCTCGAGCACACCGAGCTCGGCCGGATGAACCTCGACACCCTCGGCGACCTCGTCGACGTCACGGCCGAGATCGCCATCGCCATCGAGGCGGCCGGTAGCGTCGTCGAGCTGACCTCGGCCGTCGGCGACCTCGCCGACGGCGCGGGCAACGTCATCGGCGGCGTCTTCGAACTGTTCAACCTGTAGCGCCATGACGACCGACGAGCAGTCCATCACCATCGACGTCGACGGGGCGCCCGTCTCGGCCGTGTACGCCCGCCCGCCGGCCGCGACGGCCACGATCGTCGTCGCCCATGGCGCGGGCACCGGCATGGAGCATCCGTTCATGTCGGGCTTCACGCGAGCGCTGAACGACGACGGATTCGCGACGCTGCGCTTCAATTTCCCGTATCGCGAGGCCGGTCGCAAGTTTCCCGACCGCCCGCCGGTCGCAATCGCGACCTGGCGCGCCGTGATGGATGCCGCGGCCGCACGTGCCGCCGACGCCGGCCGCCCCGACGAGCCGATCTGGGCGTCGGGCAAGTCATTCGGCGGGCGCATGGCCTCCATGGCCGTCGCCGAGGGCATGCCGGCGGCGGGCCTCGTGTTCCTCGGCTACCCGCTGCACGCGCCGGGCAAGCCCGAGAAGCCGCGTGACGAGCACCTGCCGGGCATCACGGTGCCGATGCTCTTCCTGCAGGGTCGGAACGATCCGTTCGCCAAGCCCAACGAGCAGCTCGACGAGGTCGCCGCCAGAATCGGGCCGAACGCCGTGCTGGACTGGATCGCCGATGCGAACCACACCTTCGAGGTGAAGAGGGCCAAGCGCCCCGCCGCCGAGATCGGGGCGGGGCTCGCCGCACCCGTCGCGGCTTTCGTGCGCGGGCGCGCTCGGGCGGAGTAGCGAGGTCGTCGTCAGGTCGTGGTCGTCGTCAGGTCGTGGTCGTCGTCGTCGGAGATCGTGACCGGCGCGGGTCAGAAGGCGGCCGACGCCGACCAGACGATGATGAACAGGCCCATGGCGACGAAGCCCAGCCCCACGATCAGGAAGACCTTGGAGCTCGGGCCGCGAGCTCCCGCGCGCGCCACGGTCGACTGACGCTCCGCCGTGATCGTCTCGGAGAGCCAGCGGCGCTTGGCGATGAGCGCGGAGCCCGCGCCGAGCGCGAGCACGGCCCATGCGAGGGCGAAGGCCAGACCGAGTTCCACCCCGCCAGCCTATCCGCGGCGAACGAGGCGGAGGAACGGAGCGGGCCGGAGCATACCGGAGGGTGCCCGACGGGGCTGAACGCCGGATCCGAACTGATGCGACTTGCAACGAATGCTTTGATCTGAGGGTGCGCGTTCTGCTAGGAAAGGGGGGTCCTCACACCCCCCTAACGAACGGACGCCCGAATGAACTCCCTCGATCTGCAGACCCAACCCGAAGCCCAGAGCGACTACGCCGCCGTCGGCGGCGCCCCGGCCGTCACCGCCGTCGTCAACCGGTTCTACGAGCTCGTGCTCGCCGACGACCGACTGCTGAAGCACTTCGAGGGCATCGAGATGGTCCGCCTCAAGCGGCACCAGGTCGCGCTCGTCTCCCAGGTCATGGGCGGCCCGGTCGCCTACGAGGGCCGCGACCTGCGTGCGGCTCACGCGAACATGGGCATCACGGCGGAGGAGTTCGGCGCCGTCGCCGAACACCTGATCGCCGCGCTGACCGAGGCCGGTGTTCCGGCCGAGATCGTCGACCGTACCGTGACCGCCGTCGCCGCGACCCAACCCGACATCGTCGAGGTCAGCGCGACGCAAGACTGACGGCGTGGACACCGCTGCGCTGAAGCACACCTGGTCGCTGGCCGAGACGCTCGGCGACGAGGTGCCGCTCTTCTTCTACTCGCACCTCTTCTACACCCACCCCGAACTGCGGGCGATGTTCCCGGTCTCGATGGCCACCCAGCGCGACCGACTCGTCGGCGCGCTCGGGCGCATCGTGTCCAACGTCG
The DNA here is from genome assembly GCF_036576125.1 of Agromyces sp. CCNWLW203. NCBI lineage: Bacteria > Bacillati > Actinomycetota > Actinomycetes > Micrococcales > Microbacteriaceae > Agromyces > Agromyces sp. CCNWLW203. The sequence continues at coordinate 224,370 of NZ_JAZHYX010000008.1, forward strand.
ACCAGCTCGACGAGGTGAGCGCGTTCATCGGGCAACTCGGTCGTGACCACCGCAGGTTCGAGGTCATCGCCGAGCACTACGACGCGGTCGGCCTCTCCCTGCTCACCACCCTGCAGCACTTCCTCGGCGACCTCTGGACCCCGGAGCTCGCCGAGGACTGGGCCGGTGCGTACGGCATCATCGCGACCGCGATGGTGCAGGCCGCCGAGGAGTCGGAGCTCAGCAGTCCGGCCTCCTGGGAGGGTCACGTCACCGCGGTCGAGCGCCGCAGCATGGACATCGCGATCGTGCACGTGCGCCCCGAACCCGGCCTCCCGTTCGAGCCCGGGCAGTCGTTCGCCGTCGAGACGCCGTACACCCCGCGGTTGTGGCGCTACCTCAGCGCCGCCAATGCGCCGCGGGCGGACGGCACGATCGAGTTCCACGTGCAGCTCGTGGCCGGCGGACAGGTCTCGGGCGCCGTCGTGCGGCGCCTCAAGGCCGGTGACGTGCTGCGCCTCGGCTCGGCCGTCGGGCAGGAGCTCACGCTCTCCGAGGACGACCGCGGTCGAGACCTCGTCATGGTCGCCGGCGGAACCGGGCTCGCCCCGCTGCGTGCACATCTGGAGCGCATCGACCTGCAGTGGCAGGCGACCGGCGACGCCCCGCGCGTGCACCTGTTCCACGGTGCTCGGGTTCCGTGGAATCTGTACGAGAACCGCCTGATGCAGAGCCTGACCGGTCGGCCGTGGTTCAGCTACACGCCCGTCGTGTCCGACGACCCGAGCTACCCCGGCCGCAAGGGCTTCGTGAGCGACGCGGTCATCGAGGCCGACGTCTCCCCCGGCGCCCTCGCGATGATCTGCGGGTCGCCGTCCATGGTGCGCCACACCGCCTCCCGACTGCGGGAGCTCGGCGTGCCGTCCCCCGACATCCGTTTCGAACTGTTCGCCACGCTCGACGAAGACGGACTGCGCGACCCGCAGCCGTCGTCGCGCGTGGAGGAACCGATGGGAAGTGCCCGATGACCACTTGGGGCGACCAAGACGAACTCCCGATCCAGGGGCCGCCCGTGCCCGAAGGCGGCCTCGTCGCCGCCGTCTCGCGTCTGCCCGAGTCAGGTGCGGTGAAGTTCGCCTCACGCCCGCTCGGCGGATACGACCGCTCCGAGGTGGACGCGTACCTGGCAGATCTCGCACGCACGGTCGACGAGGTGCGGACGGCGCTCGCCGAAGACCGCCGCGAGCATGCCGAGGTCCGCCGTGAACTCGACGGACTTCGTGCCGAGAACACGAAGCTCCGCACCTCCGACTCCGCCGAGCTCGAGCGCGAGGTGACGCTCGGCGCCGTCGGACTGCTCTCGCAGGCCCAGGTGATCGCCGACAAGGCGGTCGCCGACGCCGAGGAGTACGCCCGCGACCTCGTGCTCACCGCCCGCACGCAGTACCGCGAGGCACAGGAGCGAACGGCCGCAGCCGCAGCCGCCGCGCCGGCGGCGGTCGAACCGCCGACGACGACCGCGAGCATCCCGCTGCCGTCGATGCCCGAGATCGAGTACGTGCGCACCTACGCGCAGGTCGCCCAGATCCAGTTGCGCTCGGTGCTCGACGCCCTCACCGAGCAGGTCGATCGGCTCGGCACGCTGCCTCAGCCCGATGCGGCCGACGTGGCAGAGGCCGCCGAGGTGGCCGAGTCTGCGACGCCTGGAGCGCCCGACGACGAGTTCCCCGACGAGGAACCGGACTGGCTCCCCGCGGTTCCGCCGCAGCCGACGATCCAGCGGCAGACGTACGTCAGCCCGTGATCCTGCTCGACGAGCTGACAGCCTGACGGGCCTCACTTCGCTCGCAGCACGAGCGATGCGAGGCCCGCGGGTCGTCGGGCCGGTCGAGCACGAAGCCCGCGCTCAGCTCGGGTCGGCCCAGCTCCAGATGTCGTCGCCGCGGAGCGTCGCGTCCGCGCCGCCGTCGATGTAGATGGTCTGGCCCGTCACGTGCGTGTTCTCCTCGCTCGTGAGCCAGGCGAGGAGCCTCGCGATCACGGCGGCGTCGGAGTGGCCGTTGAGCGGCATCGGCACGGCCGCGTCGACCATCGCACGCCCCTCCTCCGTGGCGAGGAGCGGTGCGGTCATCGGAGTGACGACCGTGCCCGGTGCGACGGCGTTCACGGGGATGCCCGCACCGGCGTAGCGCGGCGCGATCGACTCGCGACGCACCCAGCGGCTGAGCGCGCGCTTCGACGACGGGTAGTTGAGGTAGCCGGTCTCGGGCCCCTGATCGGCGAGCGCCCCGCCGATCTCGAGCGCCTTCGCCTCATCGCCCGCGAGCAGCGCGGCGACGAGCGCGGTCGAGTTCGGCTGCAGGCTCGCCATCGAGCTCACCACGGCGATGCGCGGAGCATCGGCCTTCGCGAGCGTCGGGGCGAGCGCGTCGAGGAACTCGGTGACGCCGAAGAAGTTCACGGCCACGGTCAACGGGACCGGCGCAGAGATGCCGGCCGCGGCGATGACCGCGTCGATCCGCCCTCCGGATGCCTCGATGACGGCGGCCGCGGCATCCGCTCTGCCCTCGGGCTTCGAGAGGTCGGCGGTGATGTCGGCGCCCTTCAGGTCGACGCCGATGACGCGGTCGCCGCGCTCCGTGACGAGGGCCGCAGCGGCCGCTCCGATGCCTGATCCTGCTCCGGTGATGACATACGTTCTGCTCATGTCATCGACGTTACGCCCGTCGTCGATGCCGCCGCTCGAAGAGCAGATCGAACTGATTTCCAGCTGTGAGGTTTCGGGACGGCGCTGGCTCGCGTCAGGCGCCGACGTACTCCCGGAGGTGCGTGCCCGTCAGCGTCGCCGCGTCGGTGGCTGCAGCCTCGACGAGGGCGCGCGGGGTGCCCTCGAAGACGATGCGACCGCCGTCGTGGCCGGCGCCCGGCCCGAGGTCGACGATCCAGTCGGCGTGCGCCATGACCGCCTGGTGGTGCTCGATGACGATGACCGTATTGCCGTCGTCGACGAGCCGGTCGAGCAACGCGAGCAGCCGGTCGACGTCGGCGAGGTGCAGTCCCGTCGTGGGCTCGTCGAGCACGTAGATCGAGCCCTTCTTCGCCATGTTGATCGCGAGCTTCAGACGCTGGCGCTCACCGCCCGAGAGCGTGTTGAGCGACTGCCCGAGACCCAGGTAGCCGATGCCCACATCGCTCAGTCGCTGCAGCACGGCTCGCGCCGGCTTCTCTTCGAAGAACTCGAGTGCCGCGTCGACCGGCATGTCGAGCACCTCGCTGATGTTCTTGCCGCGCAGCGTGTATTCGAGCACCTCGGCGGTGTAGCGCTTACCACCGCACTCTTCACAGACGCTCGCGACGCCCGCCATCATGGCCAGGTCGGTGTAGACGAGCCCGATGCCCTTGCAGTTCGGGCAGGCACCCGCCGAGTTCGCGCTGAACAGCGCCGGCTTCACACCATTGGCCTTCGCGAACGCCGTGCGAATCGTGTCGAGCAGCCCCGTGTACGTCGCCGGGTTCGAGCGGCGCGACCCACGGATCGGAGCCTGGTCGACCACAACGACGTTGTCGAACTTCGGCACGTTGCCGTGGATCAGCGAAGACTTGCCCGAACCGGCGACGCCCGTGACGACGGTGAGCACGCCGAGCGGCAGGTCGACGTCGACGCCGGTGAGGTTGTGCTGTCGGGCATCGCGGATCTGCAGGTGACCGGATGCCTCGCGCACCGCGTCGCGCAGGGTGGCACGGTGATCGAGGTGACGGCCGGTGAGGGTGTCGGAAGCGCGGAGGCCCGCGACATCGCCCTCGAAGCAGATCTCGCCGCCGGCGCGGCCGGCACCGGGGCCGAGGTCGACGACGTGGTCGGCGATCGTGATGACTTCGGGCTTGTGCTCGACCACGAGCACCGTGTTGCCCTTGTCGCGAAGGCGCACGAGCAACTCGTTCATGCGCTGGATGTCGTGCGGGTGCAGGCCGACGGTCGGCTCGTCGAACACGTAGGTGATGTCGGTGAGGCTCGAGCCGAGGTGACGGATCATCTTCACGCGCTGGCCCTCGCCGCCCGAGAGCGTGCCAGAGGTGCGGTCGAGACTCAGATACCCGAGGCCGATCTCGACGAACGAGTCGATCGTCTCCTTGAGCGACTCGACGAGCGGGCCGATCTCGGGGTCGGAGAGGTCTTCGAGCCACACGGCGAGGTCGGAGATCTGCATCGCCGCGGCATCCGCAATGTTGATGCCCTTGATCTTCGACGCCAGGGCCTCTTGGTTCAGGCGCGAGCCGCCGCATTCGGGGCAGGCCGTGAAGGTGACGGCGCGGTCGACGAAGGCCCGGATGTGGGGCTGCATCGCGTCGCGGTCTTTGGAGAGCAAGCTCTTCTGCACCTTGTTCACGAGCCCCTCGTAGCTCATGTTGATGCCCTGCACCTTGACCTTGACGCCCTCTTTGTAGAGGAAGTCGTCGAGCTCCTGCTCGGTGTAGTCGCGGATCTTCTTGTCGGGGTCGAGGAAGCCGCCCTCTGAGTAGATGCGCACCATCCAGCCGTCGGCGGTGTAGCCGGGAATGGTGATGGCGCCCTCGGCGAGCGACTTGTCGCGGTCGAAGAGCTCGTCGAGGTCGATGTCGTTGACCTCGCCCATGCCCTCGCACCGCATGCACATGCCGGCGGGAACGTTGAAGCTGAAGTGGAAGCTCGGACCCACGTAGGGCTGGCCGAGCCGCGAGAAGATGATGCGCAGCATCGCGTTGGCGTCGGTCGCCGTGCCGACGGTCGAGCGCGAGTTCGCCCCCATGCGCTCTTGGTCGACGATGATCGCCGCCGAGATGTTGCGCAGGCTGTCGACCTCCGGGCGCGACGGCGAGGCCATGAACGTCTGCAGGAAGGCCGAGTAGGTCTCGTTGATGAGGCGCTGCGACTCGGCGGCGATCGTACCGAATACGAGGCTCGACTTGCCGGAGCCCGAGACCCCGGTGAACACCGTGAGCCGGCGCTTCGGGATGTCGAGCGAGACGTTCTTCAGGTTGTTCTCGCGCGCCCCGCGCACCTCGATGAGGTCGTGAGCGTCGGCGATGTGCCGGCCGGCACTGCGCTCGTCGGTGCTGCGGTCGCTGACGGTCTCGTCGGTCGCGGTCATTCGGCTGCTCCCCTCGTCGCGGGCGCCCGCCCGCGACTCACGATTCTGACACGGCGCGGCGACATTGGGCAGAGCGGATGCCGCGACGTGCGATGCCTCGATGAGCGGATGCCGCTCAGCCCGCGCGAGCGCGACGAGCGTACGCTGTGCGCATGCCAGAGACGACCGGACCTGCAAGGGGATGGGTGCTGCCCGCCGTGGCGGGCGTGGCATCCGTCGCCCTGGGCCTCGGCATCGGCGAACTCGTCGCCGCAGTGGTGGCCGCGGCGTCGAGTCCGCTGGTCGTCGTCGGCGCGCTGCTCATCGACCTCGCCCCGCCGTGGGCGAAGGACGCGGCGATCGCGCTCTTCGGCACGGGCGACAAGGCCGCACTGCTCGTGGGCATCGGCGTCGTGCTGCTTCCCGTCGCCGGTGCGGCCGGGGTGCTCGAGGCGCGGCGTCCGCCGTGGGGCATGGTCGTGATCGGCGCGGTGGGCGTCGTCGGCGCCGTCGCGGGGGCGAGCCGGGCGAACGCCTCGATGCTCGCGATCGTGCCGTCGGCCGTGGCTGCGATCGCGGCGATGCTCGCGCTGACGTTCCTGCTGCGGCGTGTTCCGCGGGTTGGGGACACGCGCCAGCCGAGCTCTCATCAACCCTCGGGGGTCGACCGCCGAAGATTCCTCGGCTGGGCGGGTGGCGCGGTCGCGCTCGGCGCGCTCGCCGCGTTCGGCGGCTACGCCCTGCAGGCGGGCGCCCGCGCGGTCACCGCCGTGCGCGACGCGATCACACTGCCGAAGGCCTCGACCACGGCGACCGTGCCGGCCGGTGCCGAGCTCGGCATCGACGGCGTGGCACCGATCATCACGCCGAACGCCGAGTTCTACCGCATCGACACCGCCCTCGCCGTGCCGGCGGTCGACCCCGCCGACTGGAGCCTGCGCATCCACGGCCTGGTCGACCGCGAGATCACGCTGACCTGGGACGAGCTGCTCGCCCTTCCCCTCGAAGAGAGCATCACGACCCTCGCGTGCGTGTCGAACGAGGTCGGCGGCGATCTGATCGGCAACGCGGTGTGGCTCGGCTACCCGATCCGCGAGCTGCTCGCACGCGCGGGCCCGTCGGCCGATGCCGACATGGTGCTCTCGCGCAGCATCGACGGCTTCACGGCGTCGACGCCGCTCGAGGCGCTGCAGGACGACCGCGACGCGATCCTCGCCGTCGGAATGAACGGCGAGCCGCTTCCGGCCGAGCACGGCTTCCCGGTGCGGATGGTCGTGCCCGGGCTCTACGGCTACGTCTCGGCCACGAAGTGGGTCGTCGACCTCGAGGTGACGCGGTTCGACGCGGCATCCGCCTACTGGACCGACCGCGGCTGGAGCGAGCGCGGCCCCATCAAGCTCTCCTCGCGCATCGACGTGCCCCGCCAGGGGCAGTCGGTCTCCCCCGGTTCGGCGGTGATCGCCGGCGTCGCCTGGCACCAGCACGTCGGCATCGCGGGGGTCGAGGTGCAGATCGACGACGGCGACTGGCGCGAGGCCGAGCTCGCGACGGCGATCAACGACGACACCTGGGTGCAGTGGAAGTTCGAGTGGGCGGATGCCTCGGCGGGCTCCCACACCGTCCGCGTGCGAGCCATCGGCGCCGACGGCGACGTGCAGACCGCGAAGCGCCAGGGCGTCGTGCCCGACGGCGCGACGGGCCTCGACGAGGTCACCGTCGAGGTGCGGTGACGGCACTCGTCCTGCACACCCTGATCAGCACCGCCCGAATCCACGGCCCACGAGCGGATGCCCGATCCGGTCGAGCGATCGTGGTGGAGTGTGTCTCCGCAGATCGTCGGTACTTCGGTACTTCGGTACTTCGGTACCGACTTCCGAACGGGAATCCCCACTCCGCCGCTCACGACAGGCACGAGAGGCGCCAAGTGACCAGGGAGAAGCAAACCACCGAGAAGCCCATCAAGGTGGATGCCGCGACCGATCGCCTCGTCTCGGAGCTGGCCTACTTCCTGGGCACGACGAAGAAGTCGATCGTCCGCGATGCGGTCGCGGACTTCGCCGAAGCTCGCGGCCGAGGCAACTCAGCCGTCGCGGATGGCACAGGCAACGCCGGCACGGCGGGCGACGGAGGCGGCACCGGCGCCGCACGTCGTGCAGACGGCTCGGCGCCTGCGGTCGCTCACGAGCGCTTCGATCAGTTGCCGCTCGGCGAACGCTTGACGCTGCGACGCGGCGAGCTCCTGCGTGCGTTCGGCGACCACGGTGCGTCGAACGTCCGCGTCATGGGGCCACTGGCGATCGGGATGGAGGCCGACGAATTCGAGTTGCTCGCCGAAACGGATCCGGCGAGAGGGAGCGACTCCGCCGAAGAACTGGAGGTCATCGCGGGCCAGCTCCTCGGCGCACCGACGACGGTCCTGTCATCGACCGCGCTCCGGCTGTTCAACCCGGCCGGACTCCGCCGAGCCCTCGACGAGTCTCGACCCCTCTGACGCGGCGCGCCGCAGCATCGCTCTCTTCGGAGTATCTGCCCGCGCTGCGGCATCCGGTCGACGGGTATTGACCTACTGTGTGGCGCTATGTAATGTGGCGCGCATGGTAGAGAGTCGCCCCGAGCAGTCGGGCAAGCTCGAGCAGGACCTGCGCAAGGGCGTGCTCGTGCTCGCGGTGCTGTCGCAATTGCGCACGCCGCAATACGGCTACTCCCTGCGACAGGCGCTCGCCGAGCGCGGGATGCCGATCGAGGAGGGCACCCTCTATCCGCTGCTCCGCCGGCTCGAGGGGCAGGGGCTGCTCGCCTCCGAGTGGCGCATCGACGACGGGCCGCCCCGTCGCTACTACACGCTCAGCCCTGCGGGGGCCGAGACCTATCGAGACCTGACCACGGCGTGGGGGTCCCTGACCTCGGTCGTCGCCGCGCTGTTGCACGAGGAGAGCTGACATGGATCCGAACGCCATCATCGAGAGTTACGTCGGCGACGTCGTCGGGCGCATTCCTCGGCGACAGCGAGCCGACGTCGGCTTCGAGCTCCGATCGCTGCTGCGGGAGGAGCTCGCGGGTCGCGCCGAGGTGGCCGGTCGACCCGCCGACGAGCCGATGGTCATGGAGCTGCTTGCGGCCTTCGGCCGACCGCAGGACGTGGCCGACCGCTATCGCCCCGCCGGTTTCACCGTGATCCGCCCTGCGGACGCACCGGGTTTCGCGTGGTTCGCCCTCGGCGGCGTCGCGCTGCAGTGGGCCGTCACCCTCCCGATCGCGTACGCCGACCCCGGAGTCGCCGAGTGGGCCGAGTCGGCGGGCGTCGCAGGCGCCTGGTGGGCGCCGTTGCCCGCCTGGTGGCTGAGCGGCGGCCTCGGGGCGTTCTGGTGGCCGGGATTCATGATCACGTTGACGCTCATCGCGGCGATGATCAGGCATCGGCGGGACCGCGTCGAAACTGCGTCTGAGAGCCTGCCCCAGGCCGAGCCCCGGATGGCGCCGCGGATCCCGCCCCAGGTGCTCGATCGCGACCGGGTCAACCGCGCGGGTCTCGTGCTCGCGATGTCGTTCGGCGCGCTCGGTGCTTCGGTGCTGATCGCGCTGCCCTGGCTGGCAGTGATCGCACCCGGGTTGCCGCAGCCGGTCATCGACGCCTTCGTATTCGACCCCGAGTTCCTCGCGTGGCGCGCACCCTGGTTCGTGGTGCTCTGGGCCATGACATTCGCCGGCGGGTTCGCGTTGCTCATCGCCGGCCGCTACACCCGCACGATCCGCCTGACCTCGATCGCGAACGACGTCGCCTTCCTCGCGCTGGTGACGTGGAGCCTCGCGGCCGGCCCGATCTTCGTCTCGCCCGCCGCCGAAGAAGTCACGCGCGTCTGCCTCATCGGCATCATGCTGGTCTTCGTGTTCGACATCGTGATCCACGTGCGCCGCCTGACGCCGACCCGCGCGCCGGTCCTCAGCAACTGACCCTGCGCTCGCACGAGCCGAACGCTCGGCTCAATTGCGCGAAGCATCCGGAATCGGGAATCGCGCCGCCATCAGCACGCCGACCTCGTGATGCCGCAGCAGGAACGCGCGCTCGTCGAGCTTCTTGCGCCGGAGCCACGAGGTGACCTCGTCGTTCGACTTGCTGGCGTTGCACGATCCGCACGCGGGAACGACGTTGCCGAGTGTGTACCGGCCGCCGCGCGAGATCGGCTGCACGCAGTCGCGCTGCAGCGGCCGATCGCTCGCACCGCAGTACGCGCACCCCTGCCACTCCGCGGTGAGCGCGTCCCACTGCTCGTCGCTCAGGTCGTGCGTGTGCTGCGCCATGCGCCGCTTGCGCCGACGCGCGTAGACCGCCGTACGGCTCCGACTGACCGCCATGGCGTCAGACTAGCCCGGGCTGTCGTGAACCTTCGCCCGCCGCGCCCCGCTCAGAGCGACGGCGTGCGCGGCGGCGCCACGCGACGTGGCGTCGAGGCCGGCAGCGCCTCGAACGCCACGGCGAGCGCGAGCAGCGCCGAGTCGTCGTAGGCGCGGCCGGCGAAGGTCAGGCCCACCGGCATCCGGATGTCACGCATGAGCCCCATCGGCACCGTGACGGTCGGGATGCCGAGGTGGCGCGGCACGAGGTTGCCGTTCGCGACCCACACGCCGTTGCGCCAGCCGAGATCGGCGGATGCCTCGTTCACATCCATGTCGGCCGGGCCGACGTCGGCGACGGCGGGGAAGGCGACGGCGTCGAGGCCGAGGTCGTCCATCCACTGCTCGAGGTCGATGCGCCGGGTCTCCTCGAGGCCGCGGAGCCCCGCCTCGAGTTCGGGCATGTCGGCAAGGGTCGCTCCGGGGTGCGCCCGCGCCCACTCGGGATACTCGGCGATGTCGTCGTCGAAGCCCGTATAGCGGTCGGGCAGCGCGCCCTCGGGCTGCGGGAAGATGCGCTCGCCGTCGACGTCGGCGAGCGCGTGCAGCGCGGGGTCGCCGTTGTCGTCGAGGAAGTCGTTCCACGCCCAGGCCGAGAGGTCGACGATCTCGCGGCGCAGGTACTCGGGGCTGACGAGGCCGCGAGTGGCGATCGTCGGGGCGCCCGGGCGGTCGCCCTCGTAGTTCGACACGACCGGGAAATCGACGAGCACGACCTCGGCGCCGGCGGCCTCGAGGTAGCGGCGGGCCGCCTCCCAGAGCTCGATCACCGAGGCGCGGGTCTCGATGCGCTGCCCGGTCGCGCCGCCGATGCCGGGAGTGCGGCCGGGCTCGGCGGTGCCGGCCTCGGGGTCGCCGTTGACGTACATGCGCGGCGCGCCGATGCGGGTGCCGGCGAGCGGGCGGGCGTCGGTCGCGGCATCCGTCGCTGCGCCGGTTGCGGGCCCCGCGAGGGCCGCGTACGAGTCGGGGCGAACAGCGGATGCCGCGGGGATCTCGATCCACGGCTGCACCCGCCAGAAGTCACCGCGCGTCTCGGCGTCGTCGGCGACGATCACGTCGAGCACCTCGAAAAGGTCGGCCATGGTGCGGGTGTGCGGCACGACGACGTCCATCGTGGGCACGAGCGGCCAGTTGCCGCGCACCGAGATGACGCCGCGCGAGGGCGTGTACGCGCAGAGCCCGTTGTTCGACGCCGGCGCCCGGCCCGACGACCAGGTCTCCTCGCCGAGTCCGAACGCGGCGAACGACGCCGCGGTGGCGGTGCCCGAGCCGTTCGACGACCCCGAGCCGAAGGCCGCGGTGAGGTACTCGGCGTTGTACGGGCTCTCAGCGCGGCCGTAGACGCCGCGCTGCATGCCGCCGTTCGCCATCGGCGGCATGTTCGTCAGGCCGATGAGCACGGCGCCCGCGCCGCGCAGGCGTTCGATCGTGAAGGCATCGCGCTGCGCCACGAGGTACTCGAAGGCGGGCGAGCCCGCGGCTGCGGTGAGGCCCTTCGCGAGGTAGCTGTCCTTCGCCGTGTACGGGATGCCGTCGAGCGGACCGAGCACCTCCCCCCCGGCTCGGCGCTCGTCCGACGCGAGCGCGTCGGCGCGGGCGCCGGGGTTCATGACGACGAGCGCGTTCAGCGCGGTCGGCGTATCGGGGCCGTCGAACGCCGCGATGCGCGCGAGGTAGGCGTCGAGCAGCTCGACCGCCGTGACGTGCCCCGACCCGAGGGCAGCGCGCAACTCGGCGATCGTGGCCTCGACGACGTCGATCGGGCTCATCGAGCGACCACCGGCTGCTGCTGCGTGATGCAGTGGATGCCGCCGCCGCGGGCGAAGATCTCGCGCGAGTCGACGGTGACGACCCGGCGGCCGGGGTAGACCTCCGCGAGGATCTCGCGTGCCGCGGCATCCGCTCGCTCTTCGCCGAAGCCGCAGGCGATGACGCCCTCGTTCACGACAAGATGGTTGACGTAGCTCCAGTCGACGAAGCCCTCGTGGTCGCGCAACGTCGCGGGGGCCGGCAGGTCGACGATGTCGAAGGGGCGCCCTGCGGCATCCGTCTCGGTCTCGAGCTGCGCACGAAGCGCACGCGTGACCTCGAAGTCGGGGTGCTCCGGATTCTGCTGCCGGTGCAGCAGCAGGCGGCCCGGCGACGGGATCGTGGCGACGATGTCGACGTGTCCGTTCGTGCCGAAGTCGTCGTAGTCGCGCTCGAGGCCGCGCGGCAGCCAGATCGCCTTGGTCGTGCCGATCGTGCGCGCGAGCTCGGCCTCGACCCGGGCCTTGTCGGCGTAGGGGTTTCGCCGCGGATCGAGCTGCACCGTGTCGGTGACGAGCACCGTGCCCTCGCCGTCGACGTGGATGCCGCCGCCCTCGTTCACGAGGACACTCGACACGAGCTCAGCGCCCACCAGGCCTGCGACGAAGCGGGCGATCTCGGCGGACTTCGTCCACTCCGCCCACTCGGGCGCGCCCCAGCCGTTGAAGATCCAGTCGACGGCGCCGAGCACGCCGGGGCGCTCGTCGTCGACGACGAAGGTGGGGCCGAAGTCGCGCATCCAGAACTCGTCGAGCGGCGCCTCGACGAGCTCGATCGCGCCGTCGAGCATGCGCCGGGCGCGCGCGGTCTCGGTCGGGTCGACGACCATCGTGAGCGGCTCGAACGGCACGATCGCGTTCGCGACCGCGGACCAGGCGGCGTAGCCGGCTTCCCGCTCGGACTCGGTCTCGCCGAGCGTCAGCCCCTCGCGCGGGAAGGCCATCCAGGTGCGTTCGTGCTGCGCGGTCTCTGCGGGCATGCGCCAGGTCATGCGGGTACCTCCTGGTTGGTGCGAGCGGATGCCGCGGCATCCGTCTCCTCATCATTGCGGGCGAGTGCGTGTTCGGCGAGGGGCGCGGGGCGCGCGGCCGGGTCGCGGTAGGGCTTCGTCGTGCGCCAGAGCAGTGCGTACAACCCGCCCGCGAGGAGCGGGCCGACGATCGCCGAGAGGTCGGCGCCGCCGAGTGCGCCGGCGATCGGGCCGACGTAGAGGGTCGTGTTGGCCATGAGCACGGCCGTGGTGGTCGCACCGACCATGGCGACGACGCCCGGCCAGAACACGCCACCGCGATACCAGAACGGGCTGCCGCGGCGCTCGTCGGTGAGCGCCCGGCCGTCGTAGCGGTTGCGGCGCAGCACGATGTCGACGGCGTAGACCGCAACGAGCGGGCCGAGCACAGTGACGGCGAGCTCGAGCGAGGAGTTCAGCGCATCGAGGAAGCTCGGAGCCACGAACAGCAGCCAGGCCGCGGCCGCGGTGGCGACCGCGCCGGTGACGATCACGGTGAGGGCGCGCGGGAGGCGGAGTCCGAACCCCTGGGCGTAGAGACCCGTCGAGTAGGCGACGAGCACGTTGTTCGTGATGCTCGAGAGCACGATCATCGCGAGGAAGACGGGCGTGAACCATGCGGGCACGATCTCGGCGATCGTCAACTGCGGGTCGGTCATGTCGATCGCGGTGCCCGCGACGACGCCGAGCGTGCCGATGAAGATCGCCGGGATGAAGCCGCCGAGGGCGGTCCACATGGCGACCTTGCGCTTCGAGACATCCGTCGGCAGGTAGCGCGCGTAGTCGGCGCCCGTGCCCCACGAGAGCGGGCTGGAGGCCACGATCGCGAAGCCGAGGAGCAGCATCGCCCAGTGCTCGCCCGGGTCGAGGGGAACCGGCGCGTACGAGAAGTCGGCCGCGCCGAACACGAACACGGCGAGCGCGATGAAGACGACGGCGAGCGCGGCCGAGAAGTACGGCGCGAGCTTCATGATCGTGGCGTGGCCGTAGACGCCGATCACGAAGCTGAGTGCGGCGACGACGACGAGCACGGCCCACTCGGCTCCCGGCGGCAACACGATGCCGAGCTGCGCGACGAGCGCGAGCGCGGCAAGGGTCGCGAACGCGATGTTGATGATCTCGTAGAAGATGCCGATCGCGACGCCGAGGCCGGCGCCGAAGACCCGGCTGCCGCGGATGCCGAACATCGCGCGCATGATCGCGACGCTCGGGGTGCCCGACGCGGGTCCGCTGATCGCGAGCAGGCCGACGGCGGCCCACCAGAGGTTGCCGAGCACCGTGATGGCCAGCGCCTCCCAGAGCGGGAGGCCGAGGAGCATCAGCACGCCGCCGACGACGAAGTAGAGGTAGATGACGTTGGCCGACATCCAGACCCAGAAGAGCTCGTGCGGCTTGCCGTGGCGCTCGCTCTCGGGGATGAAGTCGGCACCGTGGGTCTCGACGTGGCCGGCCCGGTCGGTGGTCGACGGGGTGGGCGTGTGCTCGGGCGCTGGGGCGTGGGCGGGCGTGGGCGTGGCCGCGGGTGCGGCGTCGGCCGTGGGCCCGTCTGCGGCCGGCGCGTTCGCGCGGCGCGCTGCTGCGACATCCGTGGCCGCGTTGGTGGTTCTGCTCATCGTTGAGTACTCTCTGGTCGTCGATCTCTCGACAGGATCGGGGACGCGATCTATTATTGATCAAACGATCAACAAGCTGCAGCGACGATACCCAGCCGAGGTCACCATGTCAACACCGGTCCGCAAGAAGGCCGCGCGCAAGAGCCCGGCCGAACGCTCGGCCGAGGTCGCGGCGGCGGCGCGCGACGTCGCCATCGAGCACGGCCTGTACGCGGTCACGCTGCGCAGCGTCGCCGCACGCGTCGGGGTCACGCCCGCACTCGTCGCGCACTACGAGCCCAACATGGACGCGCTCATCGCGAGCACCTTCAGCGCCATCGTCGGCGCCGAACTCACCGAGGTCGGCGAGCTCATCGCGCGTCGCGACACTCCGCGCGAACGGCTCTCGCTGCTCCTCGCGACCCTCCTCGACGGCATGCGCGACGACGTCACCGTCATCTGGGTCGAGGCCTGGGCGCTCGGGCGCCGGAACGAGGCGCTCGCGCGCGCCGTGCGCGAAGAGATGGACGACTGGCGCACCGTCGTGCAGGACGTCGTCGTCGCCGGCGTGGCATCGGGCGACTTCGAGACGGATGACCCGGCGTCGGTCGCCTGGCAGCTCCTCGGCATGATCGACGGACTGAACGCCCACGCGCTCGTGCACTGGGAGGACTCGGGCCACCGCGGCTCGCGGCTCGGCTCCGCCGTCGAGGGCATGCTCGGCCTGCCGCGCGGGGCGCTCGCCGTGCCCGCGGGGTGAGGAGGCGCGCCAGCGCCGTCTCGAAGCCCAGTGAGCAGCTCGCATGTCGGTCGCCGCCGGTACGGTGAGAGCCTGCGGCGGAAGGGGCCCGGATGTACCTGGTCGACGGTTCGGTCGTCACGAGCGCGAGCGACCTGAAGAAGGCCTCCGAGTGCGAGTTCGCCTTCCTCCGCGCGCTCGACGCGAAGCTCGGCCGCATCGAGAAGGTGCCCGACCCCGAAGACGCGATGCTCGAGCGCTCCGGCCGCCTCGGCGACCAGCACGAGCTGCGGGTGCTCGACGACTACCGCGCGTCCCTCGGCGCCGGCGTCGTCGAGATCGAGCGGCCCGACGTGCGCGATCCGGCAGCGGTGGCCGCCGCCGTCGAGGCGACGCAGGCCGCGTTCGCGGCCGGCGCGCCGGTCGTGTTCCAGGCGACGTTCGCCGCCGAGGGATTCATCGGCTTCGCCGACTTCATCGTGCGCCAGCCCGACGGCCGCTACCTCGTTCAAGACTCGAAGCTCGCCCGCCGGGCACGGGTGACGGCGCTCCTCCAGCTCGCCGCCTACGCCGAACAGCTCGAGCGCACCGGCGTGCCGTGCGCCGACACCGTCGAACTGCTGCTCGGCGACGGCACCACGAGCGTGCACCGGCTCGACGACATCGCGCCCGTCTACCGGCTTCGCCGCGAGCGGCTGGAGCAGATCGTCGCCGAGCGCCTCGCCGAAGACGGCCCCGTCGCGTGGGGCGATCCGCGCTACGCCCTCGACGGCCGCTGCCCCACATGCGACCTCGAGGTGCAGGCGCACCGCGACGTGCTGCTCGTCGCCGGGCTCCGGGTCACGCAGCGCTCGGCCCTGCACGACGCGGGCATCACGACGATCGACGATCTCGCGGCATCCTTCGGGCCCGTGCCCGGTGTGCTCGACGCGACGATCGAGAACCTGCGGGTGCAGGCGCGACTGCAGCTCGAGGCCGAGTCGGCCGAGCTGGCCGCGGCCGCTTCGGGCCGCCGCTCCCCCGACGACCCGCCGTTGCCGCCGCCCGTCGTCGTGCGCGACCCCGCCTCGCTCGCCGCGATCCCCGAACCCGACGCCGGCGACCTGTTCTTCGACTTCGAGGGCGACCCTCTGTATACCGAGGGCGCGGCCGACGACTGGGGACTCGACTACCTCTTCGGCATGGTCGACGACGCCGAGCGGTTCACCCCGCTCTGGGCGCACTCCTTCGCCGAAGAGCGCGTGGCCCTCGTGCGGTTCCTCGAGCTCGTCGCGCTGCGCCGGGCCGCTCACCCCAACATGCACATCTACCACTACGCGAGTTACGAGCGCACGCACCTGCTCGCGATGGCCGCGCGGCACGGCGTCGGCGAGTCCGCCGTCGACCAGTTGCTCGCCGACGGCGTGTTCGTCGACCTCTACCCGATCGTGAAGCGTGCGGTGCGCGTCGGCAGCCGCTCGTACTCGATCAAGAAGCTCGAGCCGCTCTACATGGGCACCGAGCTGCGCGAGGCCGACGTGAAGTCGGGCGGCGACTCGATCCTCGAGTACGTGCGGGCACGCGAGCTCGCGGCGACCGGTGAGACCGATCCGGTCACAGGTCTCACGGGAGCCGCAGCCGCGCAGTACGTGCTCGACGACCTCGCCGACTACAACCGGTACGACTGCGTCTCGACGCTGCGCCTGCGCGACTGGCTGCTCGGGCTCGCGCGCGACGCCGGCGTCGACCCCGTGCCCGAGTCGCTCATCGTCGAGGCGGCCAAGGCCGCGGGCAAGGTCTACGAGCCGACGCCGCTCGCCGTGCACCTGCAGTCGGTCGCCGGCCCGCCCGACGACCCCGACCGCGACGCCGACCACACCGCGCTCGCCCTGGCGGCGGCCGCCATCGATTACCACGACCGCGAAGCGAAGAGCTTCTGGTGGTCGCACTACTTCCGCGTCGAACAGCCCCTCGAGGCCTGGGAGGATCACCGCGACGTGCTCGTCGTCGACCCCGCGGCCTCCGCCGTGGTGCAGCGCTGGTACCGCGAAGACCACCACCGCGTCGATCGGCGGCATGTGCGCCTCCGCGGGCGCATCGCTCCGGGGTCGAAGTTCAGCATCGGCGGTGAGCCGATCGCGCTCTACGAACCGCCGGCGCCGTTCCCGAGCCAGTCGCTGCGACCGGGGTCGCGGGCCTGGCACTCGGTGCGGGTGCTCGAGGTGTTCGACGACGGCGTGCTCATCGAAGAGACCGCGATCGCCGGCGTCACGTGGCACGAACTGCCGTTCGCCCTCGCGCCCGGCACCCCGCCGGCGGCGGGTCGTCAGCAGGGAGCGATCCTCGAGTGGGCGCAGCAGGTCGACCGGGCCTTCCCGCGCTGGCCGGCGAACCCTGCCGTCGACGTGCTGCGGCGCATCCCACCGCGCACGCGCAGCGGCAGGGGGCTCGTGCCCCTCGGACCCGACCATGACTACGTCGCCGCCGTCACGGCCTCCCTCCGCGACCTCGACGACTCGTACCTCGCGGTGCAGGGCCCTCCGGGCACCGGCAAGACGTACCTCGCCTCGCATGTGATCGCCGAGCTCGTCGGGCGTCACGCGTGGAAGATCGGCGTCGTCGCCCAGTCGCACGCCGTGGTCGAGAACGTGCTCGACGCCGTCGTCGCGGCGCGCCTCGACCCCGAGCTCGTCGCGAAGGCGCCGAAAGACATGAAGGACCCGGGCAACCACGGCTACACTTTCATCGCGAAGAACGGTGTCGCCGAGTACACGGCCGCGCACGAGACCTCGGGGTTCGTGATCGGCGGCACCGCCTGGGACTTCTCGAACGAGAACCGCGTGCCACGGGGCTCGCTCGACCTGCTCGTCATCGACGAGGCCGGCCAGTTCTCGCTCGCCTCGACGATCGCCTCCGCCGTGGGGGCTCGCAGCCTGCTGCTGCTCGGCGACCCGCAGCAGCTGCCGCAGGTGAGCCAGGGCAACCACCCCGAACCCATCGACACCTCGGCACTCGGCTGGATCAACGACGGCCACGACGTGCTTCCCGCCGAGTTCGGCTACTTCCTCGCCGAGAGCCGCCGCATGCACCCCGCGGTCGCCGAGCCCGTGTCGCGTCTCTCCTACGACGGCGAGCTGCACTCGCACCCCGACGCGTCCCGCCGTCGTCTCGACGGGGTCGCGCCCGGCCTCACGGCACTGCCGATCGAACACGCCGGCAACACGACCTCATCACTCGAGGAGGCGCACGCGGTCGTCGATCTGGCGCGCTCCCTGCTCGGGCGCGAGTGGGTCGAGGGTGTGGCCGCGACCGGTTCGACGGATGCCGCGGGGCTCCGGTCGGGATCAGGTGCCCGGACCGGTGCGGGGCCAGGCGTGGCATCCGCTCGGCCGCTGACGCAGCGCGACCTCATCGTCGTGACGCCGTACAACGCGCAGCTCACCGTCGTGCGCGCCGCGCTCGACGCGGCCGGGTTCACCGAGGTGCCGGTCGGCACGGTCGACAAGTTCCAGGGCCAGGAGGCCGCGGTGGCGATCGTGTCGCTCGCTGCGTCGTCTGCGGCAGCGGCGCCCCGGGGGGTGGAGTTCCTGCTGCTGAAGAATCGCTTGAACGTCGCGATCTCACGGGCGAAGTGGGCGGCGTACCTGCTCTACTCGCCCGGGCTGCTCGACGCACTGCCGTACACGCCCGAGGGAGTGGCACAGCTCAGCGCGTTCGTGAAGCTCGTGGGCGATCCGTCGCTGGTGCCTGTGCGCGGCTGACAGCGCGAGTGGCCCCACCGAGCTCGTGCGCGACGGGTCGGGCGTCTGCGTGTCGCTCGCGAGGGTCGCGCGTCCGCTCGGCGCTCGGCGCTCGTCACGCGCCCCCTCGGCGCTCGCAGGGCGTCACTCGACCATGCGCCAGTCGCAGGGCGTCACGCTTCCGTTCGGCGCTCGCAGGCGGCCGTCCCCCGCGCGTCGCTCGCGGGCGTCAGCCGGCGAGCTTCGCCGCGATGCCGTCGATGCGACGCTGACGGGTCTCGGCAGCCTTCGCGCCCTCGACCGCAGTGACGTGCGCCTTCCTCGCACTCGGCGAGAGCGCGTCGAACGCTGCACGAGCTCCGGCGGCCTCGAGCGCAGATGCAAGGTCTGCCGGTACTTCGACCGTGCGCGGCGCGGTGTCGAGTTCGAGGTCGACGACGATCGGATCACCGCCGGCGATGCCCGTCGCCGCCCGCTTGTCGGAGCTGAACGAGATCATGAACCGTCCGCCCATGACCGCGACCGTGTTGCGGTACTCGTAGCCGTTCACGACCACGACGACGGGCGGTCTCTTGCCGCCGCCGAGCGCTTCGATCACGTCGGGCGGCACCTCGATGCCGGTGTTGTTGCCGATCTGGGACATCGTCGTCTCGAATCGCATGTGCTCGAGTCTGCCACTGCGCACCGCCGCGTGACCAGTGTTCCCGCTCCTTCTTCGCCGCTCCGTTTCCTTCCAATCCTCGTCCACCTCCGCTCCCTCCGCGCTGCTGTGGAGAACTTCGCCATGGTGCCGCTTGTGGAGGACAGGTTGAGTTGAAAGCGCTGGTGAGCGGATGTTTCGGAGCCACCCGGAATGTCGGTGGGTGGTGGCAGTGTGGTGGGTATGGCA
>NZ_JAZHYX010000009.1:0-190936 GCF_036576125.1 Agromyces sp. CCNWLW203
CCTGTGGGAGAGTAGGACACCGCCGGACAAACATTACGAAGAGAGCCGCCCAAAGTTGGGCGGCTCTCTTTCGTTTAGGCATACACCGAAGGCCGCCCGAGAGGGCGGCCTTTCGCCGTTAACCCGGCGGAGCGGAAGCGGCTCGGTACTCTGGAGGCATGGGGAGCCGACTCGGCGATGCGATGAGCCCCTACCTGCGCGCTCACGCCTCGAATCCGGTCGACTGGTACCCATGGGGCGAGGCGGCATTCGAGGCGGCGAGACAGCGGGACGTGCCGGTGCTGATCTCCATCGGCTACGCCACGTGCCACTGGTGCCATGTCATGGCCAGGGAGAGCTTCAGCGATCCGGCGGTCGCCGCGGTGCTCAACGAGGGATTCGTCGCGGTCAAGGTCGATCGTGAGGAGCATCCCGATGTCGATGCCAGCTATCTCGCGGCGGCGTCGGCCTTCACGCGCGAGCTGGGCTGGCCGCTCACCGTGTTCGCCTCGCCGGAGGGGCGCGCCTTCTATGCCGGCACCTACTTCCCGCCTCGTGATGTGCGCGGGGTTCCCTCATTCGGCAGCGTGCTCGCAGCCGTCAGTGCTGCGTGGCGTGAGCGGCGTGCAGAGCTCGACGCGACGGCGTCGGCTGTCGCCGAGGCGTTGGCGGCGGCATCCGCTGTTCGAACCGACGGCGAGCTGCCGGGCCGCGCCGAACTCGACGGCGCGGTCGCGACGCTCGCAGCGGGGGAGGACCGGGTGCACGGCGGGTTCGGCGGTGCGCCGAAGTTCCCGGTCGCGCCGGTGCTCGAGTTCCTGACCGCGGCGGGTGGCGCCGGCCGGGCGCTGGCAGAGCGCACCGTGCGGCTCATGGGTGCGTCGCCGCTGCACGATCCGGTCGACGGCGGGTTCTTCCGCTACGCGACGCGGGCCGACTGGAGCGAACCGCACTACGAGCGCATGCTCACCGACAACGCACTGCTGCTGCGGGTCGCGACCGAGCTCGGGCGGGCGCGGCCGAGCGACGAGCACACGGGCTCGATCGCCGACGGGGTCGCACGATTCCTCATCGACCGGTTGCAGCTGCCGAGCGGCGGGTTCGCGAGCGCGCAGGACTCCGAGAGCGTGATCGACGGCGAGCGGAGCGAAGGCGGCTACTACCGTCAAGACGCCGAAGGACGGGCGCGGCTCTCGCCGCCGCCGCTCGACGAGAAGGTGCTGACGGGATGGAACGGTCTCGCGATCGGCGCGCTCGCAAGGCACGGCTTCGTGCGCGCCGATGCGCGTTCGCTCGAGGCGGCGCGGCGCAGTGCCGACGTGCTGCTGGCCACGCACGTGCGGCCCGACGGCAGCCTGGTGCGGGCCTCGCTCGACGGGCGGGCCTCGTCGGCCGTCGCCACCCTCGAAGACACGGGCATGTTCGCCGGCGGGCTGCTCGAGCTCGCCGTGGTGACCGGTGAACACGGTTACGCGGTCGCGGCGCGCACCCTCGTCGACACGGCGATGGCGGCCGCGCGCGCCGGCGGCGGTGAGGGTCGCCTTCCGTTCGCAGCACCCGCCGGGGCGGATCCCGTGTTGCGGGCGCGCGGCCTCGAGATGCCCGACGACCCCGCGGAGGGCGCAGCGCCGTCGGGGCTCACGGCGTGCGCGGATGCCGCATGGCGCCTGTATCTGCTCGGGGCCGGGGATGCGTACCTCGAATCGGCGGAGCGGGCGATGGCGTCGGTCGCGGGCATCGCGCTCGAACGGCCGCTCGCCTTCGGCGGATCACTCGCGCTCATGGCAAGACTGGCGGCTCCCGTCGTGCAGCTCGTGACGGTCGTACCGGATCGCGCGGACATCGGGGGTACCGACACTGGCGGCACCGAGACCGGCCGCGCCGACGTCGACGCAAGCGCGGCGCCGGAGGAGCCCGCGCTCTTGGCCGCGACCCGGTCGCACGAGGCATCCGTCGCCGTGATCGTCGACGAGCGGCAGGCTCGCGAGTTCGCCGCGGCCGGCTTCTCGCTGTTCGAGGAGCGCACCGCGCGGAACGCGACTGCGGTCGCCTACCGCTGCGAGGCGTTCGTCTGCGCGCTCCCGGTCGAGGATCCGTCGATGCTCGGCGCGCTCGGTCCGCGCGAGTGAGGGTGCCGAGCATCGGCGTGCGCACGCCAACTCCGGGATCCGTACGATGAGAGCATGACGCAGCCCACGAACGCGCGACCCGGCGCGATCACGACCGCGGCGGTGCTCGATGCAGCGCTCGTCGTCGTCTTCGTCTCGATCGGACGGACGAGTCACGCCGAAGGGCTCGAGTTCGCGGGCATCGCCGGCACCGCGTGGCCCTTTCTCGCAGCGCTCGCGGCCGGCTGGCTCGCGGCGCGGGCGTGGCGGCATCCGCTCGCCGTCTGGCCGACGGGTGTCGTCGTCTGGTCCGTGACTGTCGTCGGGGGCATGCTGCTGCGCGCGGTGAGCGGGCAGGGCACGCAGTTCGCGTTCATCGTCGTCGCGACGCTGACGCTCGCCGCGTTCCTGCTGGGCTGGCGGTTCATCGCATCGCTCGTGACCCGTCGTTCGCGTGTTGCTGCCGCCGACGCCTCTCGAACCGATCCCGCATGAACCCGATCGAGTGGCTCTTCGACGCCCAGCTCGTCATCGGCGATCAGGTCATCCTCTGGCGGGAGATCGTCGGCAACGTCTTCGGGCTCGCGAGCGCGCTCGGCGGCCTGCGGCGCAAGGTCTGGGCGTGGCCGGTCGGCATCGTCGGCAATGCGCTGCTCTTCACCGTCTTCATGGGTGCGCTCTTCGAGACCCCGAATCCCGTGAACCTGCTCGGCCAGGCCGGCCGGCAGCTCATGTTCATCGCCGTCTCGATCTACGGCTGGGTGCGCTGGTCGCAGCACAAGCAGGTGAGCGACTCGGCCGTCGAACCACGGTGGGCGAGCGCACGGGCCCGCATCCTGCTCGGCGTCGCGCTCGTCGGCGGCACGCTCGTGCTCACCCCGATCTTCCGCGCCCTCGGCTCGTTCGAACCGGTCTGGGCCGACGCGTGGATCTTCATGGGCTCGCTGCTCGCGACCTGGGGGATGGCGAAGGGCTGGACCGAGTTCTGGCTCATCTGGGTCGCCGTCGACATCGTCGGCGTGCCCCTGCTCATCAGCGCCGGGTACTACGCCTCTGCGCTGCTCTACGTCTTCTACGGGCTGTTCACGATCTTCGGCTTCATCACCTGGATGCGCGTGCAGCGACGGGCTACCAGCGCGACGGAACCCGGTCGAGCACCAACCACACCGCAGAGCTGAGCTCGGGGTGCTCGAGGGCGATCTCGCGCAGCAGCTCGTACTCGAACTTCGCGACGTCGCCCTCGCGAGCGGCCGGGTGGTAGGCGCGGGCCCGCACCGTGCGCCAGCGCTCGGAGTGGAGCCGGTCTTCTCGCAGCGTCGCGACGACCTGCTCGTCGACCGACGGCAGGTCGGGCAGGAACACCCACGGGTCTTCGCCGAGTCGGCATCGGAGCTCGATGAGCGCCGAGAGCTCGTCGCGTGCGTCTTGACGCAGCCGTTCGAGCGTCGTCGACTCTGCCATGCGCGCCTCCCCTCGCCTCGATTCGATCGTAATCAACGCTAATCGCACCGTGTGACGGCAGGGTTACAGAGCGCAACCCGACATGTACGCCAGATGACGAATCGATGACGGTCGGCATCGTCATGGCCCCGAGCGACTGGTTGAATGGTGCGCACTGCCGGGAGCTGACGCGCCGGCCGACCGGAGAGGCACGAGATTTTGCAGTACCTGATCCTGCACGGATACGAGAATCGGCGCCCCGACGGGCACTGGCAGCGATGGCTCGCCGCCGAGCTCGAGGCGAGCGGGGCATCCGTTCGCTACCCGCAGCTGCCCGAGCCCGACGAACCCGTGCTCGACGACTGGATCGCGGCGATCGAGCACCAGCTGGTCGGCACCGATGCCCGCTCGCTGACCGTGGTGTGCCACAGCCTCGCCTGTGCGGCCTGGCTGGCGCTGGCAGCGCGACGAGCGGCCGCAGGGCGAACGGATGCCGCCGCCGCACGTCTGCTGCTGGTCGCCCCGGTCTCGGACCCGGTGCTCCGGGGGATCCCGCAGATCGCGGGCTTCGCACTCGACAGCGAGGCGGTGCACTCGGCGGCCGAGCAGGTGCTCGTGGTCTCGGGCGATGCCGACCCGTACTGCCCCGAAGGGGCGGAGCGCCTCTTCTCAGCGCCACTCGGTGCGGAGCACGTCACCGTGCCGAGCGGCGGGCACCTCACGATCGACGACGGATTCGGCCCGTTCCCCCTCGTGCTCGAGCTCGCGACCCGCTGAGCGCGCCGCGGCGCGGGTGCGCTTGAATGGTTCGATGAGCATCGAGCCGAAGCCAGCGTCCCTCACCGTCGCAGATGAGGCTCGAGCCGGCGAACTGCTGCGGCTGCTCCGTGCCGACCTGACCGCTGCGCGCTTCACGGTCGCGGCGCTCGAGGCGCTGTGGGGTGACGCCGCTGCGGCCGCGCTGCACCGGGGAGAGCGCGTGCCCGCACGGCGGGTGCTCGATGCGCGTCGGAGCGAGCACGGGGCATCCGCCGGCCTCGCGACGCTCGCCGAACTCTTCGTGCTCGGGGTCGCCGTGCCGCGGCACGAGCTCGCCGAGGCACTCGCCGGGCTCGGGGTCGAGGGGGCGATCGAGCTCGGGCTCGTCGGCGAGGTCGGCGAGAGCGGCGTGGGCGGCGACGGGGTCGACCCCCGCCGCGAGGCATCCGTTCGCGCGCGGCTCGACCTGCGGCCGTACGCGTTCGTCGACGCGTACGGCCGCGGGGAGTGGTGGATCATCTCCGACCTCGGCGAGCTCGCCCTCGGCCACGCGCTCGGGGAGCAGCACGTGCTCGGCGTGGGAGGTGCGTCGATGACGCTCTCGGGGCTCATGCTGCCGACCCCGGCGAGCCGCGTGCTCGATCTCGGCACCGGCTGCGGGATCCAGGCGATGCACGCCTCGAGGTTCGCCGAGCACATCGTCGCGACCGACATCTCCGAGCGTGCGCTCGAGATCGCGCGACTGAACCTCGTGCTGAACGGCATCGACAACGTCGAGCTGCGGCTCGGCAGCCTCTTCGAGCCCGTCGCGGGGGAGCGGTTCGACCGCATCGTCTCGAACCCACCCTTCGTCATCACGCCGCGCATCGAGGGTGTGCCCGAGTACGACTACCGCGACGGCGGCATGGTGGGCGACGCGATCGTCGAAGCGGTCGTTCGCGGGGCGCACGACCACCTCGAACCCGGCGGCATCGCCCAGCTGCTCGGCAACTGGGAGTACCGGAGCGCGACCGCTGCCACTGCCGGCACCGACGTCGGTGCCGACGGCCTCGAGCGAGTCGGCGACTGGGCCGCCGACGTCGAGCACTGGGTGATCGAGCGCGAGGTGCAACACGTCACCGAGTACGCGGAGACCTGGATCCGCGACGGCGGCACGAGGCCGGGCGCCGCCGACTTCGACCGGCTCTACGACGTCTGGCTCGACGACTTCGCCGCGCGCGGCGTCGAGCGCGTGGGCTTCGGCTACGTGCTGCTGCGCCGAGCGGATGCCGCGGCATCCGCTGCACCCGAGGCGCGGCTCGCTCGGCTCGAGCGCCTGCACGGACCGCTCGGCGCGAACGAGGCCGGGCTCGGCGCCCATCTCGCCGAGTGCCTCGCGGGGCGCGATCGTCAGGCCGCCCTCGATGACCGCGCGCTCGCCGTCACCCGGTTCACGACCGCCGGCGATGTCACCGAGGAGCGCCACTACTGGCCGGGCGACGACGACCCGACGGCGATGCTGCTGCGTCAAGGCGGCGGCTTCGGGCGCACGATCAGCCTCGACACGGGGCTCGCGGCCCTCGTCGGCGCGAGCGACGGCGAGCTGTCGGTCGGTGCGATCGTGGCCGCCCTCGCCCAGTTGCTCGAGGTCGACGAATCGGCGCTCGCGGCCGAGCTGCTGCCGGCGGTGCGCACGCTCGTCGACGACGGCATGCTGCGCTTCGCCGACTGACCCGACTGAGCCGACTGAGCCGGCGGGACCCGCGGTTCGGTCAGACCGTGCCCGCGGGCGGCCAGACGCCGATGATGAGCGCCATCACGACGACGGTGACGAACTCGTGCCCGATGTTCAGGATGGTCAGGCCGGGCGGCCGGCCCTCGAACACGTCGTGGGTGATGAATCGTGCGGCGGTGAACCCGGCCCAGAGCATGAGGCCCGTCGTGAACGCCATCAGCAGGTAGTTGCCGCCGAGCGCCGTCCATGCGACCTGGGTCGCGATCGCGAGCACCCACGCCGAGATGAAGCTCACGATGAGTGTCGTGAGGATCGGCCCGACGGCTCCGCGCTCGCCGGAGTCGTCGACCTTCGCGACGCGCATCCAGTAGTTGCCGAAGACCTTCGGCGTGTACCAGATCGACCCGACGAGCATCGTCGACAGCGTCGCGACGATCACGGCCCAGTAATTCACATCGATCAGCATCTCAGCGCCCCCTCGGAGTCACGCGCTCGGCCACGGAGATCTTCACGTCGATCAGCATCTCAGCCTCTCGCGCGACCCGCTCGGGGCCCTGTGGTCGGCAGTCTAGACCCGCGTACAGCCGCGCCGCGGTATTCTCGTGGTCGCACATCCGAAAGCGAGCCCATGCCCGACAGTCCGCTCTCCGCCTCACCGTACGAGGTGCTCGGCGTCGCGTCCGACGCCGACGAGGCGACGCTGCGGCTCGCCTACCGACGAGCGCTCCGGAGCGCGCACCCCGACACGGGCGGCGACGTCGTGCGCTTCCACGCCGTGCAGCTCGCGTGGGAGCTCGTCGGCACCCCTGATGCGCGAGCGCTCTTCGACCGTGGTGCCCGCGGCGGCATGCCGGCGCCGAGCCACGAGGCGTGGGCGCCCGCCGCACCGAGGCCGCGCCGCGACTCGCGCCCGCTCGCCCGCACGTACGGCCACCCCGGTGGGCTGTCGCGCGAGCGCTACCTCGGGCTGATCCGGGAGTGGGCGGGCCGCGGCGTGACCCTCGAGGACCCCTACGACCCAGGGCTCGTTCGGAGTGCGCCCCGCGACATCCGTCACGTGCTCGCCGATGCGCTCGCCGAGGAGGCGAGCGCTCGCTCCCTGTCGACGCTCGGCATCGCCTACACGGTCTGGCACGACGTGGCGACGGATGCCGCGGGCCACGGCCTGCCGCCGAAGCTCGACCACCTCGTGCTCGGGCCGACGGGGCTGTTCGCGATCCAGTCCGAGGACTGGGGCGGGCCGGTCGCGATGAAGCGCGGTGAACTCGTCGGCGCCGCCCTCGACGGCGAGCGGCCCATGCGTGCGCTCGCCGCCCGCGCGAAATCGATCGGCCGGGCGGCGAAGGTCAAGCCGACGGCGCTCGTCATCGTCGTGCCCGACGAGCACGCCGACGAGTCCCTCGAACTCGGCGGCACCAACCGCGGCGCCGTCGTGGCCCTCGTACGCCGCTCGCGTCTCGCGAGCGCCGTGCGCGATGGCCTGCCGGGATCCGCCCATCTCGGCGGCACCGAGGTCATGGAGGTTCGCTCGCGCCTGCAGGCAGTCGTGCGCTTCGCCTGAGCGTGAGAGCCCTCGCGGCAGCACCGTCCAGTACCGGCAGTCGTGCGCTTCGCCTGAGCGGAGTCTGGCTTCTGCGTGCGACGTTCAGCGCGGCAACACCGTCAGCACCCGGGTGGTGAACTCGAGGAATCGCGCGAGATAGGTCTCGAGGAACTCGCGCGTGCTCTCGACGGTGACGTCGCCCTCGTCGGTGATGAGGC
Organism: Agromyces sp. CCNWLW203; assembly: GCF_036576125.1. NCBI lineage: Bacteria > Bacillati > Actinomycetota > Actinomycetes > Micrococcales > Microbacteriaceae > Agromyces > Agromyces sp. CCNWLW203. The sequence continues at coordinate 7,762 of NZ_JAZHYX010000009.1, forward strand.
CGGGCTTCATCTGGATGTACGCCTCGGGCGCGTTCATCTGCGGCGCGTCGCAGAAGCTCAGGATGCTGCGGAGCTGCTGCTGCGCGACGGCCGTGCCGATCGCACCCGACGAGGCGCCGATGACGGCTGACGGCTTTCGGCTGAGGGCGTTGTCGCCGAACGGACGGCTCGCCCAGTCGATCGCGTTCTTCAGCGCTCCGGGCAGCGAACGGTTGTACTCGGGGGTGACGAAGAGCAGCGCATCGACGTCGGCGAGTGCCCGCTTGAAGTCGCGGGCGACCGGCGGGTAGTCGACGTCGAAGTCGCGGTTGTAGAGCGGCAGCTGCCCGATCTCGATCTCGGTGAACTGGAACTGGTCGGGCGCGAGGCGCATGAGTGCCGTCGCGAGCCGGCGGTTGATCGACTCGGTCGAGAGGCTTCCGATCAGGACGCCGACCGAATACGGCGGCTCGTGTTCGTACGTGATCGGCATCGCCCTGTCCTTCCTCGAGAGGGTGTCTGCAGTCCACACTGCTCCTCGAGCGGCGAGGTGTCGAGGGGTGAACTCGACCCCGGGCCGTCGGCGGTGTTGGATGGGAGGATGCCCGCATCACGCACTGACGCCCACATCGCCGACTTCGCGGAGTTCGTCCGCGCCTCACCGTCGTCGTACCACGCGGCCGCCGAGGTCGCTCGCCGTCTCGAGGCCGCGGGCTTCGACCGGCTCGACGAGCGCGAGGAATGGCCTTCGGCCGGCGGCCGCCACGTGGTGGTGCGCGACGGAGCCGTCATCGCCTGGGTCGCCCCGGCGTCAGCCTCGGCCACGACGCCGTTCCGCGTGCTCGGCGCCCACACGGACTCGCCGTCGTTCAAGCTGAAGCCGGGTCAGGGATCGAGCTCGGAGGGCCTGCTGCAGGCCGGCGTCGAGGTCTACGGCGGGCCGCTCCTGAACTCCTGGCTCGACCGCGAGCTCGAACTCGCCGGTCGCATCGTCACCGACGACGGCGCCTCGCACCTCGTGCGCACCGGCCCGATGCTGCGCATCCCGCAGCTCGCCATCCACCTCGACCGCGAGGTCAACAAGGGACTCACGCTCGACAAGCAGCGCCACGTGCAGCCGGTGTGGGGCGCGGGCGGTTCGGGAGACGTGCTCGAGGTGCTCGCCGCCTCGGCCGGCGTCGACGCCGACCGCATCGCCGGCCACGACGTGCTCGTCGCCGACACGCAGGCGCCCGCGAGGTTCGGCCTCGACGACGCCCTGTTCGCGTCGGGTCGCATGGACAACCTGAGCTCGGTCTACGCCGGACTCGTCGCCCTGCTCGAGGCGCCCGCCGACGCCGGTCATGCGAGCGTGCTGGCGGCCTTCGACCACGAGGAGCTCGGCTCCGAGTCGCGTTCGGGCGCGAGCGGGCCGTTCCTCGATGACGTGCTCGTGCGCATCGGCGCCGGCCTCGGCGCCGGCGACATCGAGCGCCGACGTGCGTACGCGGCATCCTGGATCGTCTCCTCCGATGCCGGCCACGCCGTGCACCCGAACTATCCCGAGCGGCACGACCCGGCGAACCGGCCGTCGCTCGGCGGCGGACCGCTGCTGAAGCTCAACGCCAACCAGCGCTATGCGAGCGACGCCGAGGGCGCGGCCCTGTGGGCGGAGGTGTGCCGGCGCGCAGGAGTTTCGACGCAGCCGTTCGTGTCGAACAACTCGATCCCGTGCGGCTCGACGATCGGCCCGCTCTCGGCGACCAGACTCGGCATCCGCACGGTCGACGTCGGCGTGCCGCTGCTCTCGATGCACTCGGCACGGGAGCTCGCGCACGTCGACGACCTCACCGCCCTCGGCGCCGCGGTCACCGCCTTCTTCGCCGGCTGACACCCGCAGTGGCGGGATGTCGCGCCACGACGGCGCGATTTCTCCTGCCTTCGACCCGCGACGGGTGACAGGGTGAACAGCATGACCGAGACGATCACGGCCACGCAGCCGGCACCATCACCCGCACCCTCGCGAGCGCCCGAGCTCTTCGCGCACGTCGCCGATCGTGACGCCGCGATCGCGCATTTCCGCGGCCGGCTCGCCTTCGAGACCGACGTGTCGGATGTCGCCGCCGCGCTCGCCGAGTCGGACCGTGGCTTCGTGCTCGTCGACACCCGGAGCGATGCCTCCTGGGCGCAGGGTCACGTGCCCGGCGCCGTGCACCTTCCGGGCCGGCGCATCGCGGCCGAGGCGGGGTCGCTCTTCCCGGCCGGCACCCCGGTCGTCGTCTACTGCTGGGGCCCAGGCTGCAACGGCGCGACGCGCGCGGCGCTCGAATTCGCGCTGCTCGGCTACCCCGTGAAGGAGATGCTCGGCGGCTTCGAGTACTGGGTGCGCGAGGGGTTCGCGTACGACACCGCAGGCGGCCCGGCGCAGCTCGCAGCCGACCCGCTCACGAACGTCGCCGAGGCGGGACTCGGCGGCGGCTCCGTCGCCGACGGCGTGATCAGCTGCGCCTGCTGACGGCGGCGCGCCGAGCACGGGCGGGCGCCGGCCGGGACACCGGCGCCCACCCGGCAGTCGCCTGAGACTCGCCGGCCGGTGCTGCTTCAGCGCAGGGGGCCGCGCCGGCTCTCGAGCCAGAGGGTGTGTTCACGCAGGCCGTTCCGCACGGCGGCCTTGATGATCAGGTAGCCGATCCACAGCATGAGCGCGAGCACGGCGAGGTAGATCACGAGGCCGATGACGAGGCCGATGAGGCCGGCGCCCCAGAACAGTTCGGGCATATTCGGGTCGGGGGTGTCCATCTGCACAGCGTGCCAGACGCTCGCGAGTCGCGCGAGAGTCCCGATCGGGGGACACCGGTGCCGTGAGCGCTGTCAGCGCTGATTCGCCGCCCTCAGCACTCGATGACGTTGACGGCGAGTCCGCCCTCGCTCGTCTCCTTGTACTTCGTCATCATGTCGATGCCGGTCTGCCGCATGGTCTCGATGACCGTGTCGAGTGAGACCACGTGCGTGCCGTCGCCGTGCAGCGCGAGCCGTGCGGCCGAGACGGCGGTCGACGAGGCGATCGCGTTGCGCTCGATGCACGGCACCTGCACCAAGCCCCCGACGGGGTCGCAGGTGAGGCCGAGGTGGTGCTCCATGGCGATCTCGGCGGCGTTCTCGATCTGGCGCGGGGTGCCGCCGAGCACGGCGCAGAGTGCGCCGGCCGCCATCGCGCAGGCGGAGCCGACCTCAGCCTGGCAGCCGCCCTCTGCACCCGAGATCGAGGCGTTCTTCTTCACGAGGGAGGCGATCGCGGCCGCCGTCAGCAGGTAGCGACGGATGCCCGCGGCATCCGCGCCGGGGACGAACTTCAGGTAGTAGTGGCCGACGGCCGGGATGATGCCGGCCGCGCCGTTGGTCGGTGCCGTGACGACCCGGCCGCCTGCGGCGTTCTCTTCATTCACCGCGAGCGCGAACGCGTGCAGCCACTCGGTCGAGGTGTCGCGCAGGTGCTCGTCGCGGTCGTACTCCTCGAGCCGCTGCCGCACGAGCGCGGCGCGGCGCTTGACCCGCAAGCCTCCGGGCAGCGTGCCGTCGGCCGACAGCCCGTTCGAGACGCACTCGGCCATGGCCGCCCAGATCGCGTCGAGACCGTCGTCGATGCCCTGTTCGCCGTGCACGGCGACCTCGTTGTGCCGGGCGACGTCGCACAGGGAGACGTCGTGCTCCTCGCAGAGCGCGAGCAACTCGTCGGCGCTGGAGTAGGGCAGGGGATGCCGCAGCGCCTCGGCCTCGGACGCCGTCTCGCCCTCGCGGCGGATGAACCCGCCGCCGACGGAGTAGTAGGTGTCTTCGGCGAGGGGGAGCGGTTCGTCGCTCCAGGCCTGCAGCGTCATCGCGTTGGGGTGGCCGGGCAGGCGGGTGCGCGGTTCGAGGCTCACGTCACCGCGGAGCATCCGGATCGCATGCGTGCCCGCGATGCGCACCTCGGCGCCGTCGTCGCCGAGGCCCGACCAGGCGCCGCGCACCTCGTTCGGGTCGCAGTCGTGCGGTTCGAGGCCCGCGAGGCCCGCGACGACCGCGTCAGGGGTGCCGTGGCCGAGGCCCGTGGCACCTAGGGAGCCGTAGAGCGAGCACGTGATGCGGGTGACCCGGTCGAGCACGCCGTCGCTCGCGAGTCGTTCGGCGAACGCCCGTGCGGCCCGCATCGGGCCGACGGTGTGGGAACTCGAGGGGCCGATCCCGATCGAGAAGAGATCGAGGGCTGAGACGAACGCTGTCACACCTCAAGGCTACGCGGGGCGCCGCGCAGTGTTGTGGCGGGAATTCGCAGAATCCTGCGCATCCGGCGTTCCGGGCGCGCGTTCGGAGCATGATCCGCGATGCGCACGCACGTCGTTGGTTCGCGTCGTTTTCGCGCCCAGCGAAGCGGGCGCCGGGTAGGCGCCGCGATCGTAGGCTGGAAGGCGATGCAGCACGACACCGCCTCCTTCACCATCCGCCCGATCCGCGACGGCGACGCCGCCGCCGAGCCCGCCCTCATCGCCGCCGCGTTCGCCGCAGGTCCGTACGGTCACCTGCCGGTGAGCGCCGAGCGGCGTGCGTTCGAACGGGATGTGTCGGGACGCGCGGCATCCGGTGCCGTGCTCGTCGCCGAGGGCATCGAAGACGACGGGCGGCTGCTCGGCACGTCGAGCGTGCTGCGCGCCGGCACGCCGTACGCGCGGGTCGCGGCGGGCGACGAGGCCGAGGTGCGCCTCGTGGCCGTCGACCCCACCGCACAAGGCGCCGGCCTCGGCGAGGCCCTGATGCGCGCGAGCATGGAGACCGCGCTCGGCTGGGGCGCGGACGCGCTGCTGCTCGACACGGGCGAGCTCAACACGCGCGCCCAGGCGCTCTACGCGCGGCTCGGGTTCGACCGCCTGCCGGAGCGTGACGAACGCTTCGGGGAGGTCGTGGGGTTCGCCTACCGCTTCGCCCTGCAGGAACGGGGCGACATCCGTGTGCGGCTCATGCGCCCCGATGAGATCGAGGCGGTCACCGCGCTCGTCGAGGGCGCGTACGCGAGCGACTTCGAGCTCAGCGACGCCTACCGCGCCGACATCGTCGCGGTCGCCGACCGCGCACGCGACCACCAGGTCTGGGTGGCGACGGATGCCGCGACCGGCGCGCTCCTCGGCACGGCATCGACCCCCGTGGCGGGCGCGACGATCTCACCGCTCGCGCGGGGCGGAGAGCTCGACTTCCGGTTCCTCGGCGTCGCCGCGGACGCCCGTCGTCGCGGCGTCGGCGAAGTGCTCGTCGCGCACGTGCTGCGACTCGCGCGCATCCGCGGGCTCGAGCGGGTGGTGCTGAACACCGGCCCCGACATGCTCGCGGCGCAGCGACTCTACGACCGACTCGGATTCGAGCGGCTGCACGAGCGCGAGTTCACGTTCGAGCGCCCCGACGGCACGAGCTTCCTCATGATCGCCTACGGGCGGGACGTCGCTGCGGCGTGAGCCATCGGCGGCGGGGTCATTCGGTCGTGACCGGGCCCATGCGCGCCATCCACTGCTCGGGGTGTTCGAGCGCCGCGAAGCCGAACCGTTCGTAGAGACCGTGCGCGTCGGCGGTCGTGAGGCCGATGCGGCGGAGGCCGAGTGGTTCGAGCGTTTCCATGATGCGCTCGATGAGCGCCACGCCGACACCGCGGCCGCGCGCCTCGCCGTCGACGAACACGTCGCACAGCCAGGCGAAGGTCACGCCGTCGGTGATGACCCGCGCGTAGGCGAGCTGCGCGCCGCTCGCACGGTCGTAGATGCCGTAGTTGCGCGATGCGGCGATCGCGGCCTCGTGGGCCGCGCGCGAGCGGCCGAGCGCCCAGTACGACTCCTCGGCGAGCCAGGTGTGCACCCGGTCGAGGTCGAGGCGTGCGGGGTCGTCTGAGAAGTCGAGGTCGTCGTGCATCCCTCGATGAAATCGCTGGCGGCGCGGCCGGGAAACGGCCAATCCCGGGTCGGTGGCTCGTTTCGTTCTGCGAGACTGGCGAGATGTCGTCGACTGACGCCCGCCAGGCCGTGCCCGCTCAAAGGGGTCGCCGTGCGGTCCGCGTGATCCTCGCGGTGCTCGTCGTGCTCGCCCTCATCGTCGTGGGGTTCCTCGTGTGGGCGAAGACCGTGATGCAGGGTGAGCGGCCGGCGTCGCTCGAGGCGTGGACCGACGAACGCGTGAGCATCGAGTCGTACGACGACTCGGTCGTCATGGCGCCGGTGGACGGCGCGACCGATCGCGGCCTCGTCTTCATACCGGGCGCCAGGGTGGACCCCTACGGGTACCTGGCCAAGCTCGTCGACGTCGTCGCCGAGACCGGAACGACGGTCGTCGTCACCAAGCCGGTCCTGAACCTGGCGTTCTTCGACCAGCGGCCGCTCCAGACGTTCACGCGGCACGCACCCGACGTGTCGGAGTGGTACGTGGGCGGCCATTCGCTCGGCGGGGTGCGCGCGTGCATGATGGCGGCCGACGGCGAGGTCGCGGGCGTCGTGTTCTTCGGCTCCTACTGCGCGAACGACCTCAGCGCGTCGGGCCTTGCGGTGCTCAGCATCTCGGGCAGTGACGACGGGCTCAGCACGCCCGGGAAGATCGAGGGCGCCGCGCACCTGCTGCCCGCCGACGCGACGTTCGTCGAGATCGAGGGCGCCAACCACGCGAGCTTTGGAGACTACGGAGTGCAGCCGGGCGACGGTGTCGCGACGGCATCCGACCGCGCGGTGCGCGACGAGATCGCGCGTGCCCTCTCGGAGTTCTGGGGCGTGCAGGAGGAATAGCGGCTTCCTCGCACCCTATTGAGCAACTCTGGTTGACAAACTGCACATAAGCAACTTAGGTTGCTTCTATGACCCCGCCCCCACCGACGCAGCAACCTCCCGACCCCACCGGAGCCGAGGCCGACGACCTCGCCGCCGTCGTCGCGCTGCGCGAGCTCGCCGACCGACTCGAAGACGCCGCCGTCGAACGCGCGATGCGAGCCGGATGGAGCTGGGCGCAGGCCGCGGAGGCGCTCGGTGTCACCCGGCAGGCCGTGCACAAGAAGCACCACCGACGGCTCGAGGCCGCCGGCATCGAACTGAGGAGACGCAATGCCTGACCGCCTGGAGGACCACGCACTCGATCCGACGCTGAAGGAGGTCATCATCCGCGCGATCGACGAGGCGATCGACCGCGGCGCATCCAGCGTCGAGGCCGAGCACCTGCTGCTCGCGATCTCGGCCGGACACGACCTCGCCGGCGGCGCGCTCGCCGAGTTCGGCCTCGACCACGATGGCGTCGACGCCGCGCTCCGCGGCGAACGCGAACGGTCGTTGCGCGCGGCCGGCATCGAGCCCGTCGCCGAGGAGCGCCTCGTCGCGACGCGGAAGTCGCGACCGGTCTGGGGATCGACGGTGCGCGAGGCGTTGCGGCGTGCGGACTTCACCGCTCATCGCGGTCGCCGCCGGGTCGAGCGCGAACGACTCGCGGTCGCCGATGCGCTCGTGGGCATCCTGCGCGCCGACCTCGGCACCGTGCCGCGTGCGCTCGCCTACGCGGGCGTCGATCGCACGGCGCTCATCACCCGACTCGAGCAGCACTGACGATGACCGGCGACGTTGCGATCGAGGTCGAGGGGCTTCGCATGCGCTACGGCACGAACGACGTGCTGCACGACCTGTCCTTCCAGGTCGGCCGTGGGGAGGTGCTGGCGCTCCTCGGCCCGAACGGGGCGGGCAAGACCTCGACGATCGAGATCCTCGAGGGGTTCCGCATGCGGTCGGCCGGCCGGGTCGACGTCTTGGGAGTCGACCCCGCCCACGGCGGCGAGGACTGGCGTGCCCGCATCGGCGTCGTGCTGCAGTCGTGGCGCGATCACGCCAAGTGGCGTGTGCGCGAGCTGCTCGACTTCCAGGGCTCGCTGTACGAGCCGTATTCGACGGCCGGGATCCGCCGCCCATGGGAGGTCGACGAGTTGCTCGCGGCGGTCGGCCTGACCGAGCATGCCGACACGTCGGTCAAGATGCTCTCCGGCGGGCAGCGGCGGCGGCTCGACGTGGCGATCGGGCTCGTCGGTCGCCCCGAGCTGGTGTTCCTGGACGAGCCGACGACCGGCCTCGACCCGAAGGCGCGACGCGACTTCCACGCGCTCGTGCGGCGGCTTCGCGACGAGCTCGACATCACCGTGCTCATCACCACCCACGACCTCGACGAGGCCGACAAGCTCGCCGATCGCATCGTCATCCTGACGGGCGGCCGCATCGTCGCGAACGGCACCGCCGACGACCTCTCGCGCCAGATCGTGGGGCGCGACCGCGTCAGCTGGGCGCAGCAGGGCGAGCGCTCGGTGCGACACGTGGACGACTCGACGGCCTTCGCGCGCGAACTGTTCGCCCGGCACGGCGACGAGATCAGCGAGCTGGAGGTGCGGCGCGCGTCGCTGGAGGACACCTACCTCGAGCTCGTCAGAAACGCGGAGGCGCCCATGGCAGAGCCCGCCGAGGCATCCCGATGAGCGCGGCGATGACCGCCGTCCGCTCCGGTGCCCGGCGCGGCGTGATCGAGCTGCGGCAGGCCTTCACCGGCATGGAACTCGTGGGCCAGTTGCTCTGGCCGGTGGCCACGCTCGTCGCCGTCTTCTTCCTGCGCGACCTGCCGATCGGCGACACCGGGTACGGGCTCGGCATGATCATCCTCCCGGGCGCGCTCGGCATGTTCGTCGCGCTCGGGCTGCTGCTCGTCGTGCAGCAGCTCGCCGCCGACCGCGAAGACGGCACGCTGCTGCGCGCCAAGGCGACACCCGGCGGCATCCGCGCCTACCTCGTCGGCAAGATCGTGCAGATCTCGGCGACGATCCTCGCGTACCTCGCGATCCTCCTGGTTCCGGGGGTGTTCCTCGTCGACGGGCTCGACCTCGCCGACCCGGTGTCGTGGGTCACCTTCGCGTGGGTGCTCGTGCTCGGCCTCGTGGCGACGCAGACCATCGGGGCCATGCTCGGCTCCTTGATCTCGACTCCGCGCGGTGCAGGCTACCTCTCGCTCCCGGTGCTCGGCCTGATCGCGATCTCGGGTATCTTCGCCCCGATCACGGGTCTGCCCGAGTGGCTGCAGGTCGTCGCGCAGCTCGTCCCGATCTATTGGCTCGGCCTCGGCATGCGCGCCGCGTTCCTCCCCGACGAGGCGGTGGTCGTCGAGATCGGCGAGTCGTGGCGGCTGCTCGAGACGGCTGCGGTGCTCGGAGCCTGGTCGATCGCCGGGCTCATCCTGGCGCCCATCGTGCTGCGACGGATGGCGCGGCGGGAGTCGGGCTCGCGCGTCGCCGAACGCCGTGAACGAGCGCTGCAGCGAGTCGGGTGACGCAGGCCGTGGTGGCGCGGACCCGATCGAGATTGTTGACCAATCGGGTCGGAGCACCGTAGGTTGCCACATAACACCCGGCTTGCGACGGAAGGACCTCCTTGTGAAATCCAGAATTCTCGCCCTCGTGGGCTCGGTGGCCATTGCGGCACCGCTGGCGCTCGGTGCGACGACGACGGCCAGTGCTGCGCCGAACGACAACCCGCCGGTCTCGCTCGTCGACGACGTCACCGCCCCGATCTACGACTACGCCGGCGCCATCCGCGAGACGGTGTGGGTCACCGCCCCCGATCTCGACGGCGACGGTGTCGACGAGCGCATCGCGACCGACATCATCCGCCCCAGCGAGCTCGACGGCAACGCGCGGGTCCCGATCATCATGGACGCCAGCCCGTACTACCTGAGCTCCGGACGAGGAAACGAGGCCGAGCGCAAGGTCTACGACGCCGACGGCGAACTCGTCAAGTTCCCGCTCTACTACGACAACTACTTCGTGCCCCGCGGATACGCCTTCGTCGCCGTCGACATGGCGGGCACCGCCCGTTCGACCGGCTGCACCGACGAGGGCGGCCGCTCCGACATCGAGTCGGTCAAGGCGGTCGTCGACTGGCTGAACGGCAGGGGGCTCGCTCACGACGCCGCCGGCGCCGTCGTCGACGCCGACTGGAGCAACGGCAAGACCGGCATGATCGGCAAGTCCTACGACGGCACCCTCGCCAATGGTGTCGCCGCCACGGGCGTCGAGGGCCTCGAGACCATCGTGCCGATCAGCGCGATCAGCTCCTGGTACGACTACAACCGCTGGCAGGGCGCCGTGAAGTCGTTCAACTACCCGAGCAGCCTGTCGCGTTCGGTCGCGTCGAATCGCACGATCGCGACCGACTGCACGGCTCGACTGGACTGGATGAACGCCAACGACGGCGACGAGACCGGCGCCTACACCGACTTCTGGGCCGAGCGCGACTACCGCGAAGGCAGCTTCTACGACGTGTCGAAGGTCACGGCCAGCGTGTTCATCATGCACGGCCTGCAGGACAACAACGTCAAGACGATGAACGCCTCGAAGTGGTGGGAGGACCTCGGCGAGCAGGGCGTCGACCGCAAGATGTGGCTCACCCGCCTCGGGCACGTGGACCCGTTCGACTCCGAGCGCGCCCTGTGGGTCGACACCCTCCACCGGTGGTTCGACCACGAACTCATGGACGTCGACAACGGCATCGATCGCGAGCCGGTCGTGAGCGTCGAGACCGCACCGAACCAGTGGGAGCAGTCGAACACCTGGCCGATCTCGTCCGCCCGCACGCAGACGCTGAACCTGCACGCCGACGGCACGCTGATGCTGGGCAAGCAGGACCGCTCAACCGCCAGCTACATCAACTCGACCTCGCTCAGCGAGGCGAACGCGGTCAAGCTCGGCGACAACGCGAACCGGCTGCAGTTCCTCACCGGCACGACCAAGCACGACGTGCGGATCTCGGGCACGCCGACCGTCGACCTCGACGTCACCCACACCGCCCCCGTCGGGCAGGTGTCGGTCATGCTGGTCGACTACGGCGTGATGGATCGCGTGAGCGCCTCGGGCGACGGCGCGCAGACGCTGACCACCGAGACGTGCTGGGGCCCGGCGACCGCGACCGACGACGCGTGCTACCTGGACGTCGCAAAGCGCATCTCGAGCACCGAACTGCAGGTGGTGGCTCGCGGCTGGGCTCGCCTCGATGGAGCCGGCAACCACCGGGTCACGGTCGAACTGGCGGCCAACGACGTCGTCGTGCCGGCCGGTCACCAGCTCGGCCTCGTGATCAGCGGCAGCCGCAACGGCGTCGTGGCCGTCGACACGGCCGCGACCACCTACACGGTCGACCTGAGCGGTTCGCAGCTGAACCTTCCGGTCTCCGGCCCGATGGCCGGCTTCGGCCCGGGGCACCTGACGGAGAAGGACACCGCGACCCTCAGCCCGGGAACCCTGCCCGACCTCGACGCGACGGTGTGGCCCGGCCACTGATCCGGCCGCAGACGAGCGCCGCCGATCGCACCGAGGTGCGGTCGGCGGCGCTCGTCTGTCAGCGAACCGTCTTGCGCGACGTGATCTGCCCGGTGTCGAAGCCGAGCAGGTGCAGGCCGCCGTGGAAGCGGGCGTGCTCGACCTTGATGCACCGGTCCATGACGACGGTGAGGCCCTTCGCCTCGCCGTCGTAGGCGGCCTCCTGGTTCCAGATGCCGAGCTGCACCCAGATGGTCTTCGCGCCGGCCGCCACGACCTCGTCGACGACCTGCGGGATGTCGGAGCCGCGGCGGAACACCACGACGATGTCGGGCACCTCGGGTAGGTCGGCGAGGCTCGCGTAGGCGGGCTGGCCGAGGATCTCGGTCTCCATGGGGTTCACGAAGTAGAGCCGGTAGTCGCTCGACTGCTGCAGGTACGTGCCGACGAAGAAGCTCGAGCGCTGCGGCTTCGGCGAGGCGCCGACGATCGCGACCGACTTCGCCGCGTTCAGGATCTTCAGCCGCTGCTTCGCGTCGGGACCCGTCCAGGTGCGCTGCGACTTCAGCAGCTTCGCGAGCGGCGAGCTCGCCGGCAGTTCGCACGAGAGGCCGTTGACGAGGCGCACGGTCTCGAGGTCGCCGGCTTCATGGGCAGCGGATGCCGCGGCATCCGTCGTCTCGGTCACTGTGCTCATCGTGCTGCTCCCGTCGCGATCGTGAGGGCCTGGTCGAGGTCGTCGATGATGTCCTCGACATCTTCGATGCCGACCGAGAGTCGCACAACCCCGGGCAGGACGCCTGCGTCGACGAGCTGCTGTTCGGTCAGCTGCGCGTGCGTCGTGGAGGCGGGGTGGATGATGAGCGTCTTCGCGTCGCCGATGTTCGCGAGGTGGCTCGCGAGGTTGACGTTCTCGATGAGCGCCTGGCCGATCGCCCGGCCGCCCTTCACCTCGAAGCTGAACACCGAGCCGGGGCCCTTGGGCAGGTACTTCAGCGCGCGGTCGTGATGCGGGTGGTCGGCCAGGCCCGCCCAGAGCACGCGCTCGATGCGCGGGTCGGCGTCGAGCCACTCGGCGACGATGCGGGCGTTGTCGATGTGCGCCTGGATGCGGTACGGCAGCGTCTCGACGCCCTGCGCGAGCAGGAACGCGGAGTGCGGGGCGAGGGCGGGGCCGATGTCGCGCAGCTGCTCGGCGCGGAGCCGCGTGAGGAACGCGTACTCGCCGAAGTTGCCCGACCACTGAAGGCCGCCGTAGCTCGGCACGGGCTGGCCGAAGAGCGGGAACTTGTCGGAGTGCCAGTCGAAACGGCCCGACTCGACGACGACGCCGCCGAGGGTCGTGCCGTGGCCGCCGAGGAACTTCGTCGCCGAGTGCGTGACGATGTCGGCGCCCCACTCGATGGGCCGGTTCAGGTACGGCGTGGCGATCGTCGAGTCGACGATGAACGGGATGCCGTGCGCGTGCGCGACGTCGGCGAGGGCCTCGAGGTCGGCGATCTCGCCAGACGGGTTCGCGATCGTCTCGACGAAGAGCGCCTTCGTCTTGTCGGTGATCGCGGCGGCGTAGTCGGCGGCGTCGGCCGACTGCAGGAACGTCGTCTCGATGCCGAAGCGGCGGAGCGTGACATCCAACTGGGTGATCGAGCCGCCGTAGAGGTTCGCCGACGCGACGATGTGGTCGCCCGTGCCCGCGAGGCTCGCGAAGGTGATGTACTGCGCGGAGAGGCCGCTCGCGGTGGCGACTGCGCCGAGGCCGCCCTCGAGGCTCGCGACGCGCTCCTCGAAGCTCGCGACCGTCGGGTTCGCGAGCCGCGAGTAGATGTTGCCGTACTTCTGCAGCGCGAATCGCGCGGCCGCGTCGGCGGTGTCGTCGAAGACGTAGGCGCTCGTCTGGTAGATCGGCAGCGCGCGGGCGCCCGTCACCTGGTCGGGGATGTTGCCCGCGTGGATGGCGCGGGTCTTGAAGCCGTATTCGCGGTCTGCCATGCGGCCACGCTAGTGCCGGCGGCACCGGGCCGGGCCCGTCGGCGTAACGCGAGGCAACGGATGCCGCGAGGGCCGGACGGTCGACCCGCGCGGACGACCGCTCGGGTCGAACCGATACCGTGAGGCGCATGATCCTCGAACATGCGCTGCTGCCCGTCGTCCCCGGCCGCGAGGCCGACTTCGAAGCGGCGTTCGCCGAGGCGAAGTCGATCATCGCGGGCATGCCCGGCTTCATCGGGCTGCGCCTCTCGCGCTCGATCGAGACGCCGAACGAGTACCTGCTGCTCGTCGAGTGGGAGAGCGTCGAGGCGCACGAGACCGGCTTCCGGGGCTCGCCCGAGTACGGTCGCTGGCGCGAACTCCTGCACCGGTTCTACGAGCCCTTCCCGGTCGTCGAGCACTTCGCCGAGGTCGCCCGCGCGGAGTGAGTCCAGCGGGCACTGCACAGTGCCTGCCCAGCGGCGATCGCTACGATCGTCACAGGCCGCCGACTGCGGCCCCGGACGAGGGATCAGTACCCGGAACGCGACAAGACTGGCCACGGGAGTGAATCAGTCATGGCTTGGGTCATCCTCATCGTGTCCGGCGTGCTCGAAGCCGTCTGGGCCACCGCACTCGGCAAGTCCGAGGGCTTCACGAAGCTCTGGCCGTCGGTCGTCTTCTTCGGCGCGCTCGCGCTCTCGATGGCGGGTCTCGCCTGGGCGATGCGCGACATCTCGACCGGTACCGCCTACGCCGTCTGGGTCGGCATCGGTGCGGCGCTCACGGTCGTCTGGGCGATGATCACGGGCGATTCGGATGTCTCGTGGGTCAAGATCGCCCTGCTGATCGGGCTCGTCGGCTGCGTCGTCGGCCTCAAGTTCGTCGACGGCGGCGCCGGCCACTAGGCCTGCCCCGGCGCCATCGCCCCAGTGGCTGTCACGTCGACCGGTGGTCGGTATGTAAAAAATCATTGACATCATGTCACCTGCGCTTTACATTGAGTGTAAATAATCTTTGACACGCGAAGGAGTCGGCCATGTCGTACGAGGAGAAGGGCACGTGGATCTACCTCGTGGTCGCCGTCGTGGGCAGCACGGTGTACCTCTCGATCGTGCTGCCGCAACTGCTCGGCGGCACACCGGCCGAACAGGTCGACTACGTGCCTGCCATGCTCTGGGTGATCGGCGGCGCGATCGTCGCCGGCATCGTCGGGCGCATCCTCGTCGAGATGTTCTCGCCGAGCGAGAGCACGCGGGGCGACATCCGCGACAAGGAGATCGACCGCTTGGGTGAGCGGGTCGGCAACTCGTTCGTCGTGATCGGCGCACTGGGCGCGCTCGTGCTCGCGATGCTCGACGCCGACGGCTTCTGGATCGCGAACACCGTCTACCTCTGCTTCGTGCTCTCCGCCGTGCTCTCGAGCGTCACGAAGCTCGTCGCCTACCGCAAGGGGGTGCCGGCGTGGTGAAGCCGACGAGGGTCACGAACGAGATCCGTGCCCTGCGGTTCCGGGCCGGCGAGATGACCCAGGCCGAGCTCGCGAAGCGACTCGGCGTCACCCGGCAGACCATCATCGCCATCGAGCAGGGCCGCTACTCGCCCTCGCTCGAGATGGCCTTCCAGCTCGCGCGGATCTTCGGGGTGCCGCTCGACGACGTCTTCCAGTACCCCGATCACGCGGCAACGGACTCGGAGGAGTCGGCATCATGAGGATCGCAGTCTACGAACGGTACGGCCCGCCCGAGGTCGTGCACCTGCAGGAGGCCGCCGAACCGGTGCCGGGTGCGACCGAGGTGCTCGTGCGCGTCGAAGCGAGCACGGTCGGCGCCTCCGACGCCGCCGGGCGCAACGGCACCCCGCGCTTCGCCCGTCTCTTCTTCGGGCTCACGACGCCGAAGCACCCGGTGCTCGGTTCCGACTTCGCCGGTGTGATCGAACGCGTCGGCGACGGCGTGACCCGGTTCGCGCCGGGCGACCGGGTCTTCGGCACTCTCGCGCCGGCGATGGGCGCGCACGCCGAGCTCGTGACGATCGCCGAGGATGCAGCGATCGCACGCATCCCCGAGAGGCTCACTGCCGCCGAGGCGGTTGCGACGGTCGACGGGTTCCTCACGGCGCTGCCGTTCCTCCGCGATGTCGCAGCGGTGACGCCCGGTCAGGTCGTGCTCGTGAACGGGGCCTCCGGCACCGTGGGTTCGGCGGCCGTGCAGCTCGCGAGGCACTTCGGAGCGACCGTCGTCGGCGTGTGCGGCCCGGCGAACGCGCCGCTCGTCGCCTCGCTGGGCGCCGACCCTGTGATCGACTACACGGGAGAGGACTTCACCGAGGCGCGAGGCGCCTACGACGTCGTCTTCGACGCGGTCGGCAAGCGCTCGTTCCGGGCGGCGCGCCGGTCGCTCACGGCCCATGGCATCTACCTCACGACGGTGCCGTCGGCCGCGATCCTCGTGCAGTGGCCGGTGACGCGGTGGTTCAGCCGCGGGCGGCGAGCGGCGATCGCCTTCACGGGGCTCCGCGACATCCGGCTGAAGGCGGCCGAGCTCGCCCTGCTCGTCGAGCTCATCGAGGCCGGGGAGTTCGTGCCGGTCATCGATCGCACCGTCGCGTTCGACGACATCGCCGAGGCGCATCGACGGGTCGACACCGGTCACAAGGCCGGCAGCGTCGTGATCGCCATGTCGCCGGCGGACGAGCGGGCGAAGGTGACGCCGGCGGCGTCGGCGTCTGAGACGCGAGCGACCCGATGAGGGCGATCGTGCAGCACCGCTACGGCGGCCCCGAGGTGCTCGCGCTCGCCGAGGTCGACACGCCGACGCCTGCGGCCGATGAAGTGCTCATCCGCGTCGAGGCCGTCGCCGTCAGCATGGGCGACGTGCTGCTCATGCGCGGCGAGCCTCGAGCGGTGCGACTCGCGTTCGGCCTCCGCCGCCCGAGACGGCCGATCATCGGTCGGGATGTCGCGGGCGAGGTCGTCGCGGTCGGCACCGCCGTCACGCGATTCGCCGTCGGAGACGCCGTCTTCGCGGAGTCCGACCAGGGCGGCTTCGCCGAGTTCGTCGCGGTGGCCGAGCGATTCGTCGCCGAACGACCCGCCTCGGTCGACGCGGTGCACGCGGCGGCCGTCGTCGTCTCGGGCACGACGGCCCTCCAGGGCCTGCGTCTCGCGGGCGCCCGGCCCGGCCAGCACGTGCTCGTCAACGGCGCCTCGGGCGGCGTCGGCGGTTTCGCGGTGCAGCTCGCGAAGGCGCTCGGCACCGAGGTGACCGGGGTCAGCCGCGGTGCGAAGGCCGAGCACGTGCGTGCGATCGGCGCCGACCACGTGATCGACTACACGGCCGAGGACTTCACCGCGAACGCGGGACGCTACGACGTCGTCTTCGACCTCGTCGCCGACCACCCGCTCGGCAGGGTGCGCCGCTCGCTCACGCCGCGGGGCACGCTCGTGCTGTCGTCGGGCCGGGGCGGCACGATGCTCGGGCCGATGCGACGGTTGGCCGCGGCATCCGTCGTCTCGCCGTTCGTGTCGCAGCGACTGCGCCCGCTCGCGGCCGTGCGCAGCGGCGACGACCTCGCCGAGCTCGCGCGCCGCATCGATGCCGGCGAGGTGCGACCGGTCGTCGACCGCGTCTTCCCGCTCGAGGAGGCGGCCGCAGCGGTCGCCATGCTGGAGTCGGGCGAGGTGCGCGGCAAGCTCGTCATCGCCGTCTGAGGTGCTGGAATGCCGGTCAGCCGAGCAGCACGGCGCCGTAGGCGAGGCCCGCGACGAGCACCCACGAGGTGAGGCCGACGACGAGTGCGCGCCATCCGGTGCTCGCGAGTTCGCCGAGCCTGATCGAGGCGCCGAGCGCGAAGAGCGCCATCGCGAGCACCGCGGTCTGCAGGATGTCGGCGCCCGTCAGCACCCACTCGGGCAGCGGCACGAACGTGTTCAGCAGCACGGCGGCGAGGAACCCGGCGACGAAGAGCGGCACGATCGCGGGCCGGGCCCCCTCGACGTCGACCGCCCGTCGCCGCTCGACGGCGGCGGTGATCGCGACCATCGGGGCGAGCATGAGCACGCGGGTGAGCTTCACGACGACGGCGACCGCGAGGGCCGCAGTGCCGGCGATCTGCGCCGTCGCGACCACCTGGCCGACGTCGTGTACGCCCGCGCCGACCCAGTGCCCGAACTGCACGTTCGAGAGGCCGAGCGGATGCCACAGCGCCGGCAGCACCGCGATGGCGAGCGTGCCGCACAAGGTGACGAGGGCGACCGGCACGGCCTGCTCCTCGTCCCGCGCGCGCACGGCCGCGCCCATCGCGCCGATCGCCGAGGCGCCGCAGATCGAGAAGCCGCTCGCCACGAGGAGCGGCTGGTGGCCCGGCAGCCCGAGCGCACGGCCGAGGCCGATCGTGCCGACGAAGGTGAGCACGACGACCGCGATCGTCGTCGCGATCGTGACCCAGCCGAGCGATGCGATGTCGACGAGGCTGAGTTTGAGGCCGAGCAGCACGATGCCGATGCGGAGGAGGCGACGGGAGGCGACCCGCATGCCAGGCGCGAGGCTCCCGCCGAGCGCGGGCCGGAGCGCCGGGATCTGACCGACGACGATGCCGAGCGCGACCGCGGCCGTCAAGAGGGGAACGGCGGGGAACGCCAGATGCGCGAGCCAGGCGATCAGGGCCGCGGATGCCGCGACGACGAGTCCCGGCAGCAAACGACGCACCTCTCCACGCTAGTCGACGCCCGCCTGGTCTCCCGCTCGGCGGCCCGGTCGGCACCCCCATCGTCGGTGGTCGGCGGTAGCGTCGGCCCATGGAGCCGTTCAGCGTCGCCCCGTTCACGATCGGAATCGACGACGACGTGCTCGACGACCTGCGTCGACGCATCGAGCACCGCCGGCTGCCCCGGCCGACGCCGGGGGCGCCGTGGTCGGCAGGCACGGATCCCGCCGAGCTCGAGCGCCTGCTCGCGTACTGGGGCGGCGCGTTCGACTGGCGTGCGATCGAACGACGGCTGAACTCCGTACCGCAGTTCACCGCCGACGTCGGGGGCCGGGTGCACTTCGCCTGGATCCGCGCCGAGCGGCGCGATCCCGCGCCGATGCCCATCATCCTCAGCCACGGCTGGCCGTACACCTTCGCCGAGATGCTGCCGATCGCGGCGCACCTCGCGGATCCGGCGAACCACGGCGGCGGGCCGGGCGACGCCTTCGACGTCGTCATCCCGTCGCTGCCCGGCTTCGGGTTCTCGGAGGCCCCGGGCGAAGGGCGCTTCATCGCGAGCGAGATCGCCGAGCGCTGGCATGTGCTCATGCACGACGTGCTCGGCTACGAGCGCTATGCGACGTACGGCGAAGACGTCGGCACCTGGATCAGCGACTGGACGGCGGCGCTGCATCCGGAGTCGGTGCTCGGCCTCTTCGCGACCCATGCCGCCTTCCCGTCGGCCGAGCGCCGCGGCGACCTCACCGAGGAGGAGATCGGGTTCCGTGCGGGTCTCGATGCGAAGTGGCAGGGCGAGTCGGCCTACAGCGAGCTGCAGTCGACGAAGCCCGACACCCTCGCCGCGGCGCTGAACGATTCGCCCGCCGGTCTCGCGGCCTGGCTCGTCGAGAAGTTCCGCACCTGGAGCGGGAGCGATGCCGCCTACCGCGCCGCGTGGAGCGACGACGACGTGCTCACGACGGTCACCCTCTACTGGGTCACGCAGAGCATCGGCACCTCGTTCCGCGCGTACTTCGACGATCGCTTCGACACCGCGCCGATGCCGCTCGTCGAGGTGCCTGTGGGGGTCGCCGTGCAGTACCGCGAACACGGGTTCCCGCGGAGCTATGCCGCGCGCACCTACCGCGACATCCGCGCCTGGCAGCAGTTGCCGAGCGGCGGGCACTTCACCGCGAAGCAGTCACCTGGGCTCGTAGCCGCCGCGATGCGCGAGTTCTTCCGGCCGCTGCGGGGGTAGTCAGCCAGGTCAGCCCAGTTGGCCAGGTCAGCCCCAACTCGGCAGCCAGAAGTGCAGTTGCCGCAAGGTCGGCACGAGGGGCATGCCCGACCAGATCGGGAAGAAGAAGGCCGAGACGGCGAGCACGAACGCGAGGTAGATCACGACGACGGCGATACCGCGCTCGCGGCGCCAGCCCGGATCGTCGCGGCGCCCGAGCACGAGCCCGATCACGACGACCAGGGCGAGCACCATGAACGGTTCGAATGCGATCGAGTAGAACTGGAAGACCGTGCGGTTCAGGTAGCCGAGCCACGGCAGGTAGCCGGCCGCGAGACCGACGAGGATGAGGCCGACCTGCCACTCCCGGTAGCGCGCGAGGCGGTAGACCAGGTAGAGACATGCCGCTGCAGCAGCCCACCAGATGAGCGGGTTGCCGACCCCGATGATCGAGGACCAGCAGGTGTCGGCGCCGCAGCCCCCGGAGCCGTCCTCGGTCGAGGAGAAGTACATGTTCGTCGGGCGGATCATGAAGAGCCAGGTGAGCGGGTTGGACTGCCACGGATGCGGGCTGTGCACGCCGACGTGGTAGCCGTACGCGGCCTCGTGGTAGTGCCACAGGCTCTGCAGGGCGAGCGGAACCCACGAGAACATGCCGGTCGCGGCATTGCCGGCCTCTTCGGCCCAGTGCCGGTAGTAGCCGCCGTCGGTCACGAGCCAGCCGGTCCATGACGCGAGGTAGACGGCCGCGGCGACGGGCACGAGGAGGAGGAACGTGACCGGCCCCTGCTTCAGGATCGCCGCGGAGAGCCAGAACGGCACCCCGGCGCGGCGGCGAGCGACGGCGTCGACGATGACGAGGTAGATGCCGAACGCGGCGAGGAACCAGAGGCCCGACCACTTCACCGCGGTCGCGGCGCCGAACGCGACGCCGGCGGCGACCACCCACGGTCGGGCCCAGATCGCCGGTCCGTAGTGCGGATCGCGCCCCCAGCCGCGAGCGGCGGCCAGTCGTTCCTCGAGCAGCCGGCTCGTGCGCCCGCGATCGAGCAGCACGAACCAGAACCCGAGCAGGGCGAAGAGCATCACCCAGTTGTCGAGGAGCGCGACGCGCGACATCACGATCGCGTTGCCGTCGACCGCGAACAGCAGGCCGGCGATGACCGCGAGGATCGTGGAGGCGAAGAGGCGCCGCGCGATCATCGACAACAGGAAGACGGCGATCGTGCCCGCGAGCGCGGTGGACGCGCGCCACCAGAAGGCGTCGCCGGCGCCGAAGGCGATCATGCCGAGCGAGATCATCCACTTGCCGAGCGGGGGATGCACCACGTACGAGGCGGCGTCGTTGAAGATGCCGGTGTCGCCGGCCGCGAACTCGGCGTCGGCGCCCTCGGGCCAGCTCGACTCGTAGCCGTTCTGCAGCAGGGTCCACGCGTCCTTCACGTAGTACGTCTCGTCGAAGACGATCGCCTGCGGGTGGCCGAGGTTCCAGAAGCGCAGCACCGCAGCCAGGAGCGTGACGAGGATCGGGCCGCCCCAGTACCAGAGGCTCCGCCGTCGCGGTGTCGACAGCACGCGCGCCCACCAGTCCTCGAGCCGTGTGCCCCGGCGTTCGTCCACCGGATCCGGCTCCGCTCCCATGCGCCCAACCCTAAACGAGTTCGGCTGCCTCGCGAGTGCCATGCTTGAGAGCATGATCATCCTCGCGGCGACGCCCATCGGCAATCTCGGCGACGCCTCGGCACGTCTTCGCGACGCCCTCGAGGCGGCGACCGTCGTCGCCTCCGAAGACACCCGGGTGACGCAGCGACTGCTCGCCGGTCTCGGCATCGAGAACCGCCCGAGGCTCATCGCGCTGCACGAGCACAACGAGCGGCAGAAGGCGGCCGAACTCGTCGAGCTCGCCCGCGACACCGACCTGCTCGTGCTGAGCGACGCCGGCATGCCGACCGTGTCCGACCCCGGGTTCCCGCTCGTCGCCGCGGCCGCCGACGCGGGTGTCGAGGTCACGGCACTTCCGGGTCCGTCGGCCGTGATCACCGCGCTCGCCGTGTCGGGGCTGCCGACCGACCGGTTCGCGTTCGAGGGCTTCCTGCCGCGAAAGGCGGGGGAGCGCAGCCGTCGCCTCGCCGAGCTCGCGGGCGACCGCCGCACGCTGCTGTTCTTCGAGGGCCCGTCACGGCTCGCTGCGAGTCTCGCCGCGCTCGCCGAGGCGTTCGGCGCCGATCGGCCCGCAGCTGTCTGCCGCGAACTCACCAAGATGTACGAGGAGGTGCGTCGCGGCCCGCTCGGGGAACTCGCGACGTGGGCCGAAGGCGGCGTGCGCGGCGAGATCGTGATCGTGGTCGGCGGCGCGGCCGAGCAGGAGGCGAACCCCGAGAACGCGCTCGCGCGAGTGCTCGAGCTCGCGGCATCCGGAACCCGCCTGAAGGATGCCGCGGCGCTCGTCGCGGCGGAGAGCGGGCTCAGCACGCGCGATCTCTACGAGGCGGCGCTGCAGGCGCGCAAGCGCGGCTGACGCGGCCGGGGCCGCGTACGGCCTCCCCAGCCCGTCTACCGGTGGGGGCCGCATCGTGTCCAGCCCTGTCGGAAACGGCGGCGCAGGCGGAGAATGGCACTACCCCCCAAGAAGGGGTGGAGGTGCGAGATGACTCACGACCCGACTCACGACCTGGCGCACGTCGTCCGGTTCACGGCGCACGGCGGACCCGAGGTGCTCGAGATCGTCGAGGAGCCGATGCCGGTGCCCGGCGAGGGCGAAGTGCTCGTCGAGGTGTTCGCCACCGGGCTGAACCCCGTCGAGAGCTCGATCCGGCGCGGCGACCATCCCGAGCGCTGGCCCGTGAGCTTTCCGTCCGTGCAGGGCCGCGACCTCGCGGGCGTCGTCGCCGCGACCGGCCCCGGCGTCTCGTCGTTCTCGCACGGGGACGAGGTCATGGGCTTCGTCGATCGCGGCGCCCACGCGACCCATGTCGTCGTTCCCGAGTCGCAGCTGCTGCCGAAGCCGCCAGAGCTCACCTGGGAGGTGGCCGGATCGCTCTACGTCGCGGGCACGACCGCGTGGACGGCCGTCGAGGGGCTGGGGCTGACCCCGGCCGACACGGTCGTCATCACGGCGGCAGCGGGCGGTGTCGGATGTCTCGCGGCTCAGTTCGCCCGCATGCGTGGCGCCACCGTGATCGGTACGAGTGTCGAGACGCGATTCGACTTCCTACGGCAGTTCGGCGTGCTGCCCGTGGCCTACGGGCCGGATCTCGCCGAACGCGTGCGACCGATCGCCCCGGGGCCGATCACCGGCTTCCTCGACTTCCTCGGCGGCGAGACCGACGCGGCCGTCGCGCTCGGCGTGCCCCGTTCGCGGATCCTGACCGTGCTCGACTGGGATGCCGTCGACGACGAAGAGGCGGTCAAGCTCTACGCCGGCGACGTCGTGGCGCTCGGTCGCGTCGCGGCCCTCGTCGCGGCGCGGCGCGCACGACTGCCGATCGCCGACATCTTCCCGCTCGACTCCGTCGCCGACGCCTACCGGGCGCTCGACCGGCGCGAGGCTCCCGGCAAGATCGTGCTCGGCATGCGCATGGTCGGCTATCCGGCCCAGAAGGTGCAGGAGCCGGCCATCAAGGAGCAGGACGTGACGCTCGGGGTGGCGACCCCGCACGAGCACATGGAGGTGGAGGAGGCCGTGCCGCCGGCGATCCTCGACGGCAGCGTCCGGCGTCGCCGGCGTAACCGGGACTCCGGGACATCCGCTCGCCCTTGACTCCGACCGTGAAGCTGCGGCGTTCGCCGGCGCCGGCGTAACCGGGACTCCGGTGCATCCGCTCGCCCGTAGGATTGGGGAATGGCCGACGGCTCCTCGTTCTATATCACCACGCCCATTTTCTACGTGAATGACGTGCCCCACATCGGGCACGCCTACACCGAGGTCGCTGCCGACGTGCTCGCACGCTGGCACCGCCAGGCGGGCGACGACACCTGGATGCTCACGGGCACCGACGAGCACGGCCAGAAGATCCTGCGCACCGCGACCGCCAACGGCGTGACGCCGAAGCAGTGGGCCGACAAGCTCGTCGCCGAGGCGTGGATCCCGCTGCTCGAGACGGTCGACATCGCCAACGACGACTTCATCCGCACGACTGAAGAGCGGCACGAGGCGAACGTCCAGAAGTTCCTGCAGAAGCTCTACGACGACGGCCATATCTACACGGGCGAGTACGAGGGCTACTACTGCGTCGGCTGCGAGGAGTACAAGCAGCCGTCCGACCTCGTGCCGGGCACGGGGGAGTACGAGGGCCAGCAGGTCTGCGCGATCCACTCGAAGCCCGTCGAACTGCTGCACGAGAAGAACTACTTCTTCCGCATGTCGGCGTTCGCCGACAAGCTGCTCGCGCTCTACGAGGAGCGGGTCGGCTTCGTGCAGCCCGAGTCGGCGCGCAACGAGGTCGTCTCGTTCGTGAAGTCGGGTCTCGCCGACCTCTCGATCTCGCGGTCGACGTTCGACTGGGGCGTGAAGGTGCCGTGGGACGAGTCGCACGTCGTCTACGTGTGGTTCGACGCGCTCCTGAACTACATCACCGCGGTCGGCTACGGCCAGGACGACGAGGAGTTCGCCCGTCGCTGGCCCGCGCAGCACGTCGTCGGGAAAGACATCCTGCGCTTCCACGCCGTCATCTGGCCGGCCATGCTCATGGCGGCGGGCCTCGAGGTGCCGAAGGGCGTGTTCGGCCACGGCTGGCTGCTCGTCGGCGGCGAGAAGATGTCGAAGTCGAAGCTCACGGGCATCGCCCCCGAGCAGATCACCGAGACCTTCGGCTCCGACGCGTTCCGCTACTACTTCCTGCGCGCGATCGCGTTCGGTCAAGACGGCTCGTTCTCGTGGGAAGACCTGGCGGCGCGCTACCAGGCCGAGCTCGCGAACGGCTTCGGAAACCTCGCCTCGCGCGTGGTCGCGATGATCAATCGCTATTGCGACGGCGCGGTGCCCGCCGCCGGCACGCTGACGGCCGCCGACATCGAGATCGCGAGCGTCGAGCGCCGGGCGACGGATGCCTCGTGGGAGGCGATCGGCCGCCTCGCGATCCATGACGCGATCGGCGCCGCGTGGGAGCTCGTCGACGCCCTGAACGGCTACCTCACGATCGAGGAGCCGTGGAGCCTCGCGAAGGATCCGGCGCAGCGCGACCGCCTCGAGACGGTGCTCGCCACGGCGTATCACGGCCTCGGCACGCTCGCCGTGCTGCTCTCGCCGGTGCTGCCCGTCGCCACGGCGAAGCTCTGGACCGCGCTCGGCGCCCCCGGCACCGTGCAGGAGCAGCGCATCGACCAGGCCGACTCCTGGACGACCGGCACGCAGGTCACGGCGCTCGAGGCGCTCTTCCCGCGCGTCGAGGTCGCGGAGTGAGCTCGGCGTGACCGACGAGCCATCCGCGCACCTCCGCACCCGCTCCGACGGCGGCCGTGCCGCTGAATACCCGCCGGCCCCCGAGGCGCTGCCCGTGGCCGTCTACGACAACCACACGCACCTCGAGATCGCCGACGGCGCACTGCCGCTCGACGTGCACGAGCACCTCGAGCGCGCGGCATCCGTCGGCATCGCCGGGGCCGTGCAGATCGGCACGGACGTCGCGACGAGCATCTGGTCGGCCGAGGTCGCCGCGCGCGAGCCGCGACTGCTCGCAGCAGTGGCGCTGCACCCGAACGAGGCGCCCGAGCTCGAGGCTGCCGTTGGGGAGTCAGGCACCGGCCTCGACGACGCGCTCGCCGTGATCGACGAGCTCGCGGCCCGCCCGCGGGTGCGCGCGATCGGCGAGACCGGGCTCGACTTCTTCCGCACCGGTGAAGACGGCCGGGGCGCTCAGTTCCGGTCGTTCGAGGCCCATATCGACATCGCGAAGCGGCACGGGCTCGCGCTCCAGATCCACGACCGCGATGCGCACGACGACGTCGTGTCGACCCTGCGCCGCGTGGGCGCGCCCGAACGCACCGTCTTCCACTGTTTCTCAGGCGGCGAGGAGCTCGCCCGGCTCGCCGCCGACGAGGGCTGGTACCTCTCGTTCGCCGGCAACGTCACGTTCAAGAACGCCGAAAACCTCCGTGAGGCGCTGCGGGTCGCGCCGCGCGATCGCATCCTGGTCGAGACGGATGCCCCGTACCTGACGCCCGTGCCGCTCCGCGGCCGTCCGAACGCCCCGTACCTCGTGCCGCACACGGTGCGCTTCATGGCCGAGGTGCTCGGCGCCGACCTCGACGAGTTCTGCGAACAGCTCGCGGCGAACACGGTATCGGTGTACGGCTCGTGGAATGATGACCCCGTGACGGAGACGACGGCGTGAACGCGCATCGGCATGCCGCCGAGGGCGCCGAGGCCGAGCCGCGCCTGCTCGGGCCGGCCGAGATCCGCGACCTGGCCGCACTCCTCGACGTCACGCCGACGAAGAAGCTCGGCCAGAACTTCGTGCACGACGCGAACACCGTACGCCGTATCGTGCAGACGGCCGGCGTGCAGCCGGGCGAGACCGTACTCGAGATCGGGCCGGGGCTCGGCTCGCTGACGCTCGGACTGCTCGAGACCGGGGCATCCGTCATCGCCGTCGAGATCGACAAGCGCCTCGCCGCGCAGTTGCCGCATACGGCGACCATCATGCAGCCCGGCACCTCGCTCACGGTCGTGACCGAAGACGCGCTGCGCGTCACCGAACTGCCGGGCGACCCGGTGCGGCTCGTCGCGAACCTGCCGTACAACATCTCGGTGCCGGTGTTGCTGCACCTGCTCGAGCACTTCGACTCGCTGCAATCGGGCATCGTCATGGTGCAGGCCGAGGTCGGCTACCGGCTCGCGGCCGAGCCCGGCTCGAAGGTCTACGGCGCCCCGAGCGTCAAGGCCGCCTGGTATGGAAACTGGCGCACGGCCGGCCAGGTCTCGCGCATGGTCTTCTGGCCGGTGCCGAACGTCGACTCGGTGCTCGTGGGCTTCGAGCGAGCGGATGCCCCGGGCACCGAGGCCGAGCGCATCGCCACGTTCGCCCTCGTCGACGCGGCATTCCAGCAGCGGCGCAAGATGCTGCGCCAGTCGCTCTCGACGGTGCTCGGCGGCAGCTCCGCCCAGGCGTCGGCCGTGCTCGAGGCCGCGGGCGTCGACCCGCAGGAGCGCGGCGAGCAACTCACGGTCGCCGACTTCCTCCGCATCGCCCGCGCGGTCTGATCTCGCGCTAGCGTGGGTGCCGTGGGGACGCAGGGCACGGGGAACCAGGGCGTCGGCGGCAGCGCCGACGGCGTGGGCGATGACGCGGTCGTGAGCGCGACGGGCAGGTCGCGCGGCGACTGGTTCGCGCTGCTCGACGCCGCGGGCGCCACGGGGTGGAAGCATCAGGCGATCGCGAACTGGCTCGTGACCGAGCAGGGCGTGGACCCGTGGTGGGCGCAAGGCGTCACCGTCGGGTACGAGCAGGCCCGAGGCATCCGCCTGCCCGGACAGCGGCAGGACGGCACCTTCGAGGTGAGCGTCACGCGCACGATCCCGGGTGAGGTCGAACCGGCGCTGCGCGCCCTCGCCGAGGTCGTCACCGCACAGACCGGTGTGCAGCCGCTCGCCCTGAACCTCGCGGCGAAGTACCCGACCGCTCGCTTTCCGCTCGAGGGCGGCGAGTACCTGCTCGCGTCGGCGTCACCGCGGAGCGGCGGCAAGACCTCGATCGGTCTCGTGCGCGGGCGCATGCCGAACGGCGACGACCTCGCGGGCGCCAAGGCAACCCTGCGCGGCTGGCTCGACACCGTGACCGTCGAGCCGGTCGGTTAGCGTGGAGTCATGACGATCGCGGCGACCGACGAGGCAGTGCACGTTCGGGCACCCGGCAAGATCAACCTCTTCATGCGGGTCGGCGCCGTGCAGGGCGACGGCTACCACGACGTCGCCACCGCCTATCAGGCGGTCTCGCTCTACGAAGACGTGCGCGCCTGGCCCGACGACCGGTTCAGCGTCTCGTTCGGCGGCAGCGTCGACACCTCGGGGCTGCCGACCGATCGTTCGAACCTCGCCATCAAGGCCGCGAAGCTCCTCGCCCGAACCGCCGGCGTGCCGGGCGGCGTGCACCTCGAGATCGACAAGCACGTGCCGATCGCGGGCGGCATGGGCGGCGGGTCCGCGGATGCCGCGGCGACGCTCGTGGCCTGCGACGCGCTCTGGGGCACGGCGCTCCCGAAGGAGGAATTGCACGCCCTTGCCGCCAAGCTCGGCGCCGACGTGCCGTTCGCCCTCTCGGGCGGCACGGCGATCGGCACGGGGCGCGGCGATCAGCTGAGCCCCGCTCTTGCGACCGGGTCGTTCCATTGGGTGCTCGCGGTCGCGGAGTTCGGGCTGTCGACGCCCGCGGTCTACCAGGAGCTCGATCGCCAGCGCGAGTCGAGGCTCGGCCTCGTGCACGACGGCACGGCGCCGGTCGTCGACGCAGCGGTGCTGCAGGCGCTGCGCGCCGGCGACGCCCACCGCCTCGCGGAGTCGCTGCACAACGACCTCCAGGCGGCGGCGCTGAGCCTTGCCCCCGGCCTCGGCGGCATCCTCGACCTCGGCTCAGCGCACGGTGCGCTCGCGGGGCTCGTCTCGGGGTCGGGGCCGACCGTCGCGTTCCTCGTCGACGACACCGACTCGGCGCTCGAACTGCAGGTCGCCCTCTCGGCCGCGCGCCTGCGCGCCGTGCACGTGCACGGGCCCGTGCACGGGGCCCGCATCATCGCGGGTTGAGCTCCGGGCGACGTCCTGCGGCCTCGACTCCCTGGCAGGCGGAGCTCATCGGCTCAGCTGCGGCGGAACCCGACGCCCGCGCATTCGAGCGCGTGCCGCATCGCAACGCGAGCGTCGTCCGCAGCACCGGCAGCGCCGGGCGTCGTGGCGCTCGCCGTGAACGCATCGACGGCGCTCGCGCTGACCGCTCCGATGCAGGCGCCGAGGTGCGCCGCGTCGATCGCGCGCTCGCCGTAGCGCTCGCGGACCGCATCGAGGATGCGACCTTGGGTCGTGTGCAGGCGCACCGCGAGCGAGGGGGGGATCCCGCCCGAACGCCGGGCGAGTTCGGCCCTGATCGGAGCGAGCGCATCGGTGCCCGGGGTGCCGAGCGTCTCGACGAGCGAGCCGACGGCATGTTGCACGGCCGTCCAGGCATCGGCGGAGTCGGGAAGGGAGCCGACCGCATCGGCCGCGATGTCGAACGAGCGCTCGAGGTGGTGGAAGAGCACATCCTCCTTCGATGCGAAGTGCAGGAAGAAGGTGCGGGGGGCGACGTCGGCACGACCGGCGATCTCCGCGATCGTGGTCTGCGCGAAGCCGCGGGCGACGAACAGCTCGGTCGCCGCGGTCGCGATCGCGTCTCGCGTCGTCCGTCGCTTCCGCTCGCGGCGCCCGGTCTCGCGGGACGTTCCCTTGTCCACAGCGCCCCGCGCTGTGCCGCCGTTCGCTCCGCCTCGAGTCGTCATGGCTCGAGTTTACGGCGTCTGTACAGATATGCATGGATGCATAACTGCATTAATGCAATACTGGCGCAATGCGATCGACTGGTCATTCCGAACGGGTCTACGTGGTCACCGGTGCTGACAGCGGCATCGGTGCGCGAGTCGCCGAGATGCTCGCCGAGCGCGGCGCCCACGTCATCCGATGCGGGCTCGGCGACGGCGTCGAGGTGAACGCCGACCTCGCGCTGCCTCGGGGGCGTGCGCGGCTCGTCGAAGCAGTGCGCGCGCTCGCGCCGAGCGGTGTCGACGGACTCGCGCTCGTCGCTGGGGTCGGCGCCCCGTCAGCGCTCTCGGTGCGGCTGAACTTCTTCGGCACGATCGCCGTGGTCGAGGGGCTCCGCGAGTTGCTGGCGGCGTCCGCCGCACCGCGCGTCGTCGCCGTGTCCTCGGCGTCGGCTCTCTCGGCAGGCGACGACGCGCTCATCGAGACGATGCTCAGCGGTGACGAGCCGGGCGGGGTCGCGGCAGCCGACCGACTCGTCGCGGCCGGGCGGGGAAGCGTGATCTACCGTTCGACGAAGATCGCGCTCAATCGCTGGGTACGACGGCACGCGGGCGACGGGGAGTGGGCGGGACGCGGCATCCTGCTGAACGTGGTCGCCCCGGGCGTCGTCGCGACCGACACGACGATGTCGGCCGTGCTCGCGAGCGAGGCGCAGGCGAAGGTGCTCGCCACGGCACTGCCGCAGCCCCTCGGGATGCCGGGCCCCGTCGAACCGGTCGCCGAGCAGATCGCGTGGCTGCTCACGCCGTCGAGCGCGTTCACGACCGGGCAAGTCCTCTTCGTCGACGGCGGAGCCGACGTCGTGCTCCGCGGCGAGCGGCCCTACGCGCAGGGTGTGCGGTACGGCCCGCTCGCCATCGCACGGATGCTGTTCTGGTCGGCCGTCGCCCGAATGAAGGGCGGCCGCGACGGCGACTAGGCTCGGAGCGACATGGCACATCTCCTCGGCGCCGAGCGCCTGCACCTCGAATTCCCGACGCGCGTCGTCTTCGACGAGGTGACCCTCGGCATCGACGAGGGCGACCGCATCGGCGTCGTCGGCCGCAATGGCGATGGCAAGTCCACCCTCCTGAAGCTCCTCGACGGCCGCCTCACGGCCGATGGCGGCCGAGTCACGCACCGCCGCGGCATCCGCATCGGAACGCTCGACCAGTCCGACGTCGTCGACCCCGGCAAGACCGTCGCCGAGTTCGTCGTCGGCGGCATCGAGGAGCACGTCTGGGCGGGCGACGCGAAGGTGCGCGACGTCATCGCGGGCCTCCTGAGCGACGTGCCGTGGCACGGCCAGATCGCGAGCCTCTCGGGCGGCCAGCGCCGGCGCGTCGGCCTCGCAGCACTCCTCGTCGGCGACTGGGACGTCGTCTTCCTCGACGAGCCCACGAACCACCTCGACGTCGAGGGCATCGCCTGGCTCGCCGGGCACCTGAAGCGCCGCTGGCCCGCCGACTCCGGCGCGCTCGTCGTCGTGACCCACGACCGCTGGTTCCTCGACGAGGTCTGCACCGCCACGTGGGAGGTGCACGACGGCATCGTCGAGCCCTTCGAAGGCGGTTACGCGGCCTACGTGCTGCAGCGCGTCGAGCGCGACCGCTCCGCCGCGGCATCCGAGGCCAAGCGCCAGAACCTCATGCGCAAAGAACTGGCGTGGCTGCGCCGTGGCCCGCCTGCGCGCACCTCGAAGCCGAAGTTCCGCATCGACGCGGCGAACGAGCTCATCGCGAACGAGCCGCCCATTCGCAACAAGGTCGAGCTCGACCGGCTCGCCGTCTCCCGCCTCGGCAAGGACGTCGTCGACCTCATCGACGTCACCGTGCAGTTCCCGATGGTGGACCCCGTCTCGGGCGAGCCGGCGACCCGCACGGTGCTGCACGATGTCGAGTGGCGCATCGCTCCCGGTGAGCGCACGGGCATCCTCGGCGTCAACGGTGCCGGCAAGTCGACGCTGCTCGGACTCGTCACGGGTGCCGTCGAACCGACGAGCGGCCGCGTCAAGCGCGGCAAGACCGTGCGCATCGCGACCCTCAGCCAGGAGCTGAACGAGCTCACCGAGTGGGCCGACTCCCGCGTCTCGGCGGTCGTCGCCGAGCAGCGTTCGAGCTACCAGGTGGGCGACAAGGAGATGACGCCCGGGCAGTTGCTCGAGCGCCTCGGCTTCACGACGGCGCAGCTGTCGACCCCCGTGAAGAACCTCTCGGGCGGTCAGAAGCGCCGCCTGCAGCTCCTGCTCATCCTGTTGCAGGAACCGAACGTGCTGATCCTCGACGAGCCGACGAACGACCTCGACACCGACATGCTCGCCGCCATCGAAGACCTCCTCGACTCGTGGCCCGGCACCCTGCTCGTCGTCTCGCACGACCGTTACCTCATCGAGCGCGTCACCGACCGCCAGTTCGCCA
This sequence comes from Agromyces sp. CCNWLW203, assembly GCF_036576125.1. Taxonomy (NCBI): domain Bacteria; kingdom Bacillati; phylum Actinomycetota; class Actinomycetes; order Micrococcales; family Microbacteriaceae; genus Agromyces; species Agromyces sp. CCNWLW203. The sequence goes on from NZ_JAZHYX010000009.1 coordinate 38,847, forward strand.
TCCTCGACGGGCACCTGCGCGACCTGCCGAGAGGCGTCGAGCAGTACCTCGAACTGCGACGGGCAGCGGATGCCTCGGCGCCCGCGTCGCCGGCACCGGGCACGCCCGCCGGGCAGCAGTCGAGCGCCGCAGCTCCGGCCGCCGGGCGCGCCGCCGGCGGCCCGGCCCCGCTCGCGGGCGCCGACAAGCGCAACGCCGAGAAGGAGCTCGCCTCGATCGACCGGAAGCTCGAGAAGCTCTCGACTCAGATCGCCGCGGCGCACGAGAAGCTCGCGGTGCACGACCAGGGCGACTACGTGGGTCTTTCGGCGCTCGGCGACTCGCTGCGCGAGCTCGAGGCATCCGTCGCCGACCTCGAGACCCGCTGGCTCGAAGTTTCCGAGTCGCTCGAGGCATAATCTCGCAGAAGCTGTGACGCACTGTGACCCGGGCGTCAATCGGGCAAAGAATCTTCGCTTAGCGTTGTTCCTGCACCCGCGATCGCGGCATCGAAGCCCCCCACCGAAAACCACGTGTGGCGGAGCCATGCCTGCTCCACGCCAACAGCACCCGATCGCGTGCACCTCAGCGAAAGGGAACCACCATGTCACGTCAGCACCCGTCCTCACGTCAGACGAAGCTCATCGCCGCACTCGCAGCGGTGCCGCTCGTCTTCGGCCTCGCCTCCTGCGCCGCTCCGGCCGCCGGTGAGGGCGATGCCGCGAACGACGTCATCAAGATCGGCGTCGTCGGCAAGGCCGACCCGCAGTGGACCGCGTTCGAAGAGGCCGCCGCCGACGAGGGCATCGAGATCGAGATCATCGACTTCTCCGACTACGCCCAGCCGAACCCGGCGACCACCGAGGGCGAGCTCGACCTGAACCAGTTCCAGCACATCGTCTACCTCGCCGACTACAACGTGTCGGCCGGTGAAGACCTCGCACCCATCGGCGCGACCGCGATCTACCCGCTCGGCCTCTATTCGACGAAGTACGACTCGGTGAAGGCCATCCCCGAGGGCGAGACTGTTGCCGTGCCGAACGACGCCTCGAACCAGGCGCGAGCCCTGCTCGTGCTGCAGTCGGCCGGGCTCATCGAACTCAAGAGCGGCGGCACGATCTTCTCCGACCTCGCCGACGTCGACGAGGCGAAGTCGAAGGTCAAGGTCACCGCGCTCGAGGCCTCGCTCACGCCCACCTCGCTGCCCGACCTCGCCGCGGCCGTCATCAACAACGACTTCGTCGAAGACGCCGGCCTCACCTTCGAGGACGCGATCGCGCAGGACGACCCGAGCGACCCGAATGCGCTGCCCTACGTCAACATCTTCGCGACGCGCGCCGACGACAAGGACAACGCGACGTACCTGAAGCTCATCGAGATCTTCCAGACCGACCCCGAGGTGCAGGCCGGCCTCCTCGAGGCATCCGGCGGAACCGGCGTCGCGCTGCAGACGCCCGTCGCCGACCTCGAGAAGTCGCTCAGCAAGGTCGAGGCCGACACCGCGGCCGCCAAGGGCTGATCGCGTTCGCGCGTTCGCGCGTTCCGCACCCGCCGTTCGGGCGGTGAGCACCGCACCGGTGCTCACCGCCCCGTTCGCGTTCACGCATTCTGCGTCGCAGAGGAGAACACCATGGCGCTCGTCGCCCTGCGCAACGTCACCAAGACGTACCCGGCACCCGAGAAGGGCGCCCAGCCCGTCGTCGCGATCGACGACGTGAGCCTCGAGATCGAACCCGGTGACGTGTACGGCATCATCGGATACTCGGGCGCCGGCAAGTCCACGCTCGTGCGACTCGTGAACGCGCTCGAACCCGCGACCTCGGGCTCGATCGAGGTCGACGGCCGAGAGATCACGACCATGCCCGAGCGCGAGCTCCGCGGCATCCGTCTCGGCATCGGCATGATCTTCCAGCAGTTCAACCTCTTCAACTCGAAGACCGTGTGGGCGAACATCGCGTATCCACTCACGGTGGCGGGGGCGACGAAGAGCGAGATCGCCGCTCGCGTCGCCGAGCTGCTCGAGTTCGTCGGCCTCACCGACAAGGCGAAGAGCTACCCCGACCAGCTCTCGGGCGGGCAGAAGCAGCGCGTCGGCATCGCCCGCGCGCTCGCGACCTCGCCGCGGCTGCTGCTCGCCGACGAGGCGACGAGCGCCCTCGACCCCGAGACGACGCAGGAGGTGCTGGCGCTCCTGAAGCGGGTCAACCGCGAGTTCGGCGTCACCATCATCGTCATCACTCACGAGATGGACGTGATCCAGTCCATCGCGACGAAGGTCGCGGTCATGGACGGAGGGCGCGTGATCGAGCACGGCGACGTGTTCGACGTGTTCTCGAATCCGCAGAACCCGTCGTCGCAGCGCTTCGTCGGCACCGTCGTGAAGGGCATCCCGTCGCCCGCCGAGCTCGACGTGCTGCGAGAGCGCCACGAGGGACGCATCGTCACGATCTCGTTCCGCGACGGCGACGCCTCGCAGGCCGCGGTCTTCGTCGCGCTCGCGACCGCCGGCGTCGAGTTCGAACTCGTCTACGGCGGCATCAACGACATCCAGGGCCGGGCGTTCGGACACCTCACGCTCGCGATCAGGGGCGCGGATGCCGCGGTCGACGCCGTGCTCGCCGAGATATCCGGTCGCGTCGACGTGACGGAGGTGTCGTGATGGATCGCCTGTTCGAACTCGGGCCCGAATTCTGGGTCGCCGCCGTCGAGACGCTCTATATGGTCGCTCTCACGCTGCTCTTCGGCGGCATCGCGGGGCTGCTGCTCGGCATGGTGCTCTACACGACGCGCCCCGGCAGCCTGCTGTCGAACCGCGTGGTGTTCAACGTCGTGAACGTCGTGATCAACTTCTTCCGGCCGATCCCGTTCATCATCTTCATCGCGGCGGTGCAGCCGCTCGCGCGGTATGTGATCGGCACGGGCATCGGCAACGACGCGCTCGTCTTCGCACTCTCGATCGCCGCGTCGTTCGCGATCGCGCGCATCGTCGAGCAGAACCTGCTCACCGTCACCCCGGGTGTCATCGAGGCCGCCCGCGCGATGGGCGCCGGTCCGATCCGGATCCTCCGCACGGTCGTGCTGCCAGAGGCGCTCGGTCCCCTCATCCTCGGCTACACGTTCGTGCTCGTCGCGATCATCGACATGACCGCGGTCGCGGGCTTCATCGGCGGCGGTGGGCTCGGCACCTTCGCCCAGGTCTACGGCTACCGTCAGTTCGAACCGGTGATCACGTGGGCGGCGATCATCCTCATCGTCGTGTTCGTGCAGTGCGTGCAGTTCCTCGGGAACTGGTTGGCCCGCAAGGTCATGCGTCGATGAGGTCGTGCGCCGATCGGGCTACTACACATTCGGCAGCTCCGTTTGAGGTGACTGCTCCTCGACAGCCGGGCGCATCTTGGAGCCGTCCACATTCGAGTTCGGCTGCGATTCTCCGCGCGCCTCGCCGACGACGATCGACGCATGACCAGATTCAACGTCGAAGCGGCGACCCGTATGCCCATTCCCACCGACCACGACGTGCAGGAGCGGGTCGCGAGCCTGCTCGAGTGTGCGCTCCGCCGCCAGTGGTGGACTCTGTACCTCGATGAGAACGACGTGCAGCTCCCGATCCTCATGCCCATGGCGGGATACCCGGACTCGCCCGATGAGCCCGTGCCGGAGAGCGGCACGGCCGCTGCGCTGCTTGCGAACCGACTGTCGATGGTCGTCGACGAGGTCGGTGCGGCGAAGCTCGTGTTCGTGTGGGAACGACCGGGCGGTGCCGAGTCGACCGAGGCCGATCGAGCCTGGGCGCGTGCGCTGGGTGAGGCGTGCCGGGCCGAAGGGCTTGCGGTGCGCGCGCAGCTGATCCTTCACGACGCCGGTGTTCGGTGGTTCGCGCGTGACGACTACGCGTGAACGCTCGGCGCGGCGCAGGCGAGATCGCAGCGGGGTCGCCGCAGCGGAAGCACCACTTCGTGACCACCACGTCGCGACCACCGCTCGACCACCACGTCGTGACCATTACGACGGAGCTATCACAACGGAGTCATCGCTTCACCGCTGCCCATGGCACGTTCTGCCACTGCGGAACCACCCACCGTTCGTGCTCACCACTCGCGTCGTCAGAACGGTGGATCTTCGGCGAACCTGCTCTGCGCTACGGCATCAGGGCTCTGCGTCAGCGGAGGTGCTGCGGCGATCGGCGGGCCATCCGCTCGAGCCGTCATCGTGCGTACCGGATGGGTTCGATGCACCCGGCCTGACGGCGAGGTCCACTCGAGTACGGCGCCGTCGAGATGTCGCATCGACCATGACGTCTCGTGCTTGAGGTGATGGTGGAGCGGGCAGAGGTGGGCCAGGTTGTCGAAGGCCGTTCGCCCGTCGTCGGCCCAATCGATGCCGTGGTCGAGTTCGCTGCGACTGGCGTTGCGATTGCAGCCCGGGAACCGGCAGGTGCCATCGCGCACCTGCAGCCAGCGCTTCAGATCGGCGGGCGGGCGGTAACTTCTGCGATCGACGTCGAGCACCGTGCCGCTCACCGGATCGGTGAGCAGCCGTACGAAAGTAGGAGCCTCGGCCGCGAGCCGGAGCGCCGTCTCGGGGTCGATCGGGCCATAGCCGTCGAGGAGGGCCGGCTCTGTCGAGGAGCCCATGAGCGTCAGCACCGGAACGGTGAGGTGAACGCTCGGCCGCACGCGACCGCAGGCGGCGGCGAACGCGGAGTCGTCGCCGAGCCCGCCGAACAGCAGCAGATCGCGGAGCGCATCCGCACGGATCTGGTCGTTCGTCAGGGCGACGACTCGCGCGGCACGCTCGGCGGGCCGAGCGTGTTCGGTGGCCGCGGCATCTTCGGCGGTCTCACCACCCGCGCCGGTCACGGCATCTTCGTGCGGCAGGTCGGGTTCGGCGCCGTCGGCAGGTGCGGCGTGCTCGTCGGGCGCCTCTCGCCGGACGCTCGTAGAACCGAGACGGCTCGCATCGGGAGAGTATTCGCCGGCCTCGCGAGCGACACGATCGAGGCGGTCTTTGATGAGGAGCGCGTCGGCAGCCGGCAGGAGGGCGTGCAGCCATGCCATGCCATCGAGTGCGGGTTCGATCTCGACGCGGCGCTTCTGGCGGGCAGCCAGGTGACGATCGGCGAGCGACCGGGCCTGCAGCTCTTCGCGCAGCGAGCGGGCCTTGCGGCGTACGGTGGCCGCGGTGTGATCGGCCGCGAATCGCGCGAGCTGCTCGTCGAGCTCAGCCCGAACGAGCGGGTCGGCGTCGAGCTCGGCAACGGCCTCGACGATGACCCGTGCATGCTGCAGGCTGAGGGATCCACTTCGGAGCGACGACAACGTGGCGGGAAGTTGCGTCGACAACGCCCATGCGTCGTCGATCTGACGCTGCATGGTGCTCTCGGGGACGCGCAGGGCGGTCGCGAGCTCGGCGGTGACGCTGCGGCGCGCCATCTCTCGGCGTCTCGACGGTGAGAGCCTCGGGGAGACGAATGCCTGCTCGGCGCGAAGTGCGAACGACACCGCCAGGAAGACAACGTCGACCCGCATCGCTGCGTTCATCGCCTCGATTCGCTGCGCCTGAACCGCGGCATCGACGAGTTGCGCCAGGCCGTCTTGCGCCAGTGCATACGGCGATCGTTCTCGATCGGCGCTCCGGTCGCCCTCGCTCGCCGTAATGCCAGATGAGCTGGCGTTTACGAGTGCGATCGGCATGATGTCATTCTATCAAGAATCGAACGTATGTTCGAGCATTGTGGAGAGCTTCGTGAGGCTGTTTCGGGCTGCTTCGGGCCGGGTCGGGAGGGCTGTGGTGAATGTGCACTGACCGCGCACGAAGCGCGGCGAGCGGATGCCGCGGGCAAGGGCTGCCCGCGACATCCGCTCGTCTCACTCGCCGACGGTCGACAGCTCGTTCGGCACGTGCGGCAGCTCGGCGCTCGCCGTGATCTCGCCCGACTCGAGGTCGACGACGTGCACCATCGAGGTTGCGGGGTCGGTGACGTAGGCACGGTGCCCACGCACCTCGAGCGAGGGCCTGGCCTCCTGCCAGTCGGTCGGCTCGGTCCACGGGTCGATGACCTCGAAGCGCGATGCGACGGCGCCCGCGACCGGGTCGATGACGTGGATCGCCCCATCGGTGCCGAGCACGAGCGCCTCGCCGTGCGGGCCGCGCGCCAGCGAGCGGAACGTGTAGCTCGTGCCGAGTTCGACGAGTCGCAGCGTCGCCGTGTCGGTGTCGATGAGGCTCACGCGCTCGGGGCGCTCGAGCTCCGCCTCGGCATCGACCTTGTAGTCGCCGAGCACGACCTCGGACTCGGGGGAGCCGGCCTGGTTGCCGATGCGGCCGTACGCGTCGGGTGCGGCGATCTTCGTGAAGGCGCCGTCGCGGTAGAGCACGGCGCCGTTCTCGCAGCCGAGGACGACGACCTCGTCGGCGGCGACGGTCTCGCCGTGAACGCCGGGGCAGTCGTCGGTGCGCGCGAGTTCAGCGCGGTCGGCGTCGAGCACGACGACGCTCGACCGGCTGTCGCTCGTGCCGACGGTGGTGAGCAGCGAGTCGCCCTCGAGGGCGACGGCGACGCCGTGGTGCGCGTCGGGGCTCACGTACTCGGTCACGTCCTGGGTCACGTCGAGATCGCCGCCCTCGAGCGCTGACGGGTCGAAGAGCTCGACGCGCCCGGTACCGTCGGCGAAGAGGGCGGTCGTGCCGGCGTGAGTCGTGACGTGTCCGGGGTGCTCGGCCGCGAACTCGAGGTCGGTCAGCTCCGGCGGCTCGGCGTAGTAGTGGTCGTGGTCGCCGTGCTCCTCGATCGTGACGCCGGTGTCGAGCACGCGGAACGCGTCATCCGTCGACACGATCACGTGCCGGGCGTCGCCTGCGGGGTTCAGGCGTAGGAACCCGTCGAGCGGCACGTCGTCGACCTGCTCGAGCGAGTCGCCCTCGAGCACGAGGAGGCCGCCGTCATAGCTCACGACGACGCGCGGTGCGCCGACCTCGGCCTCGGTCGAGGGGGCATCGGACGCCGCGGCGCGGTCGCCGTCGGCACCGGCCGGGCCTGCGCAGGCGGCGAGTGCCAGGGCCATCACGGGCCCGGCGACGGCGGCGAATCGGAGTGGAGAACGTTTCTGGACTGTGGTCATGCCGAGACGTTATCGTTAATGATAATCATTCTCAAAACTGACCCTGCAGAACCATCCATCGAGCCGGCGCCGCAGCGACCGCGCTCAGTCGAACCCGAGGCTGAGCTTCCTGAGCAGCCCGGCGAGGCGCTTCTGCTCGGCCGCGGGAAGGCTGCGGAGCAATTCGGTCTCGGCGTCGACGAGTCGCGTGATGGCGGCGTCGACCCGGGTGAGGCCCGCGGGGGTCATCTCGACGAGGATGCCCCGGCCGTCGTTCGGGTCGGTCTGCCGGTTCACGAGCCCGCGCTCGACGAGGCGGTCGATGCGGTTCGTCATCGTGCCGCTCGAGACGAGCGTCTGCTGCAGGAGCTGCTTGGGGGAGAGCCGGTATGGCGACCCGGCGCGGCGGAGCGCGGAGAGCACGTCGAACTCCGAAGCCTCGAGCTCTGAGCGGGCGAACGCCTGCCGCCGCGCGCGGTCGAGGTGCTTCGAGAGCCGCGCGACGCGCGAGAGCACCTGCAGCGGCGAGAAGTCGAGGTCGGGGCGCTCGCGTTCCCAGTCATCGACGATCCGGTCGACCTCGTCAGCATCGGTCATCCCGTCATTATCCCGTGACCGGGCGGGCCGTCGTCGCAGATGTCGATGAGCAGGTCACGGATGCCTCGAGGCACCCCGTCGACTCTTGGCCCGCTGCCGAGGCATGGCAGACTGGTTGTCGCGCGCGGGCGAGTCCCCGGGCGATCCGCCATAGTGTAACGGCAGCACGGCAGCCTTTGGAGCTGTTCGGTCCAGGTTCGAATCCTGGTGGCGGAGCCGGAACGGCCGCCCGATCGATCCCACGAACGCACCGATAGGAACTTGCGCGAATGACCGACCAGAATCTCGCCATCATCGTCCTCGCCGCAGGCCAGGGCACGCGCATGAAGTCCGCCGTGCCGAAGCTGCTGCACCCGCTGGCCGGCGCCCCGATCGTCGCGCACGTGCTCGCCACGGCTCGGGCGCTCGACGCGGTGCACATCGTCGCGGTCGTGCGCCACGAGCGCGACCTCGTTGCCACGGTGGTCGAGCGCGAGCTGCCGGGCACGATCATCGTCGATCAAGACGAGATCCCGGGCACCGGCCGCGCCGTCGAGCAGGCGATCGCGGCGCTGCCCGACGACTTCGACGGCGAGGTGCTCGTGCTCAACGGCGACGTGCCGCTCCTGAACGCCGACACGCTCGCCGCGTTCCTCGAGCAGCACCGAGCGGATGCCGCGGAGGCATCCGTGCTCTCGGCCGTCTACGACGACCCCTCCGGCTACGGCCGCGTCGTGCGCGACGCAACGGGCCTCTTCGACCGCATCGTCGAGCAGAAGGACGCGAGCGATGACGAGCGCGCGATCGCCGAGATCAACGCGGGCATCTACGCGTTCGGTGCCGCGGCGCTCCGCGACCAGCTCGCGAACCTCACGACCGACAACGCGCAGGGCGAGAAGTACCTCACCGACGTGATCGGCCTGCTGCGTGCCGCAGGGTCCGAGGTCGAGGCGGTTCCCGTCTCCGAGCCCTGGCTCGTCGCCGGCATCAACGACCGCGCACAGCTCTCCGAGACCGCGGCCCGACTGAACGCGCTCATCGTGCGCGGCTGGCAGCTGAACGGCGTCACGATCGAAGACCCCGCGACGACGTGGATCGACCTCGCCGTGCGCATCGAGCCCGACGTCACGATCCGCCCGGGCACGCAGCTCAAGGGCGCGACGCTCATCGGCACCGGCGCGATCGTCGGCCCCGACACGACGCTCGTCGACTGCGAGATCGGCGAGAACGCCGAGGTCAAGCGCACCGACGCCACCCTCGCGGTCGTCGCCGCGGGGGCGAGCGTCGGGCCGTTCTCCTTCCTGCGCCCGGGCACGGTGCTCGGTGCCGACGGCAAGATCGGCGCCTTCGTCGAGACGAAGAACGCGAACATCGGCGAGGGCAGCAAGGTGCCGCACCTCAGTTACATCGGCGACACCACGATCGGGGAGCACTCGAACGTCGGCGCCGGCTCGATCACCGCCAATTACGACGGCGTGAACAAGCACCGCACTGAGATCGGCTCGCACGTGCGCACGGGCTCGCACGGCGTCTTCGTCGCGCCCGTTAGGATTGGGGACGGCGTCTACACGGGTGCCGGCACGGTCGTCCGCAAAGACGTTCCCGCCGGTGCGCTCGCCGTGAACGTGGCGCCGCAACGCAATATCGAGGGATGGGTCCAGACGCACCGAGCCGGCTCCGCGGCTGCTGAGGCAGCCGCCGCCGCCGAGGCGACGGGCCCCGCCGCCGACTGACGCACCGGCCGAGGCGGGTGGAGAGGACACACCGAGACATGTCGGGAATCGAGACCACCGGTTCGAAACGCCTCGTACTCGTGTCGGGGCGGGCGCACCCGTCGCTGGCCAACGAGATCGCCGCCGAACTCGGCGCCGAGCTCGTGCCGACCGATGCGCGCACCTTCGCCAACGGTGAGATCTACGCGCGCTACGACGAGAGCGTGCGGGGCTCCGACGCCTTCGTGATCCAGTCGCACACCGCGCCCATCAACGAGTGGCTCATGGAGCAGCTCATCATGATCGACGCGCTGAAGCGAGCATCGGCCAAGCGCATCACGGTCGTGGCGCCGTTCTACCCCTACGCGCGTCAAGACAAGAAGGGCCGTGGTCGTGAGCCGATATCGGCACGACTCGTCGCCGACCTCTTCAAGGCCGCCGGCGCCGACCGCATCATGTCGATCGACCTGCACGCCGCGCAGATCCAGGGCTTCTTCGACGGCCCCGTCGACCACCTCTTCGCGATGCCGGTGCTGCTCGAGGAGTTCAAGAACTCGCTCGACCCGTCGACGCTGACCGTCGTCTCGCCCGACATGGGCCGCGTGCGCGTCGCCGACATCTGGAGCGACAAGCTCGGCGCGCCGCTCGCCATCATCCACAAGCGCCGCGACCCGCTCGTGCCGAACCAGGTCTCGGTGCACGAGATCATCGGCCCGGTCGAGGGTCGTGTCTGCCTCCTCGTCGACGACCTCATCGACACCGGTCGCACGATCGTGAAGGCCGCCGAGGCGCTCAAGGCTGCCGGCGCCATCGGCGTCGTGGTCGCGGCCACGCACGCCGTCTTCTCGAACCCCGCGACCGAGATCCTGCGGTCCGATGTCATCGACCGCGTCGTCGTCACCGACACGCTGCCGGTGCCCGAAGAGAAGCGCTGGGACCGCCTCACGGTGCTGCCGATCGCGCCGCTCCTCGCCCGCGCCATCCACGAGGTCTTCGAAGACGGCTCGGTCACGAGCATGTTCGACGGCGCGGCATAGGCCCGACGATGGAGATCACGACCCCTCGCCCCTGGCTCTCGAGCTACGCCGAAGGGGTGCCGACCGACCTCCCGGCCGAGACGGGCTCGCTCGCCGACCTCATCCGCGCGTCCGTCGAGACGTATCCCGACAACGTCGCGCTCGAGTTCTTCGGTCGCACCACGAGCTACGCCGAACTCGGCGAGCAGATCGAGCGCGCGGCCGAGGGGCTGCGGCTCCTCGGCGTGCAGAAGGGCGACCCCGTCGCGCTCGTGCTGCCGAACTGCCCGCAGCACATCGTCGCCTTCTACGCCGTGCTGCGACTCGGCGCGATCGTCGTCGAGCACAACCCGCTCTACACGCCGCGTGAGCTCCGCCACCAATTCGAAGACCACGGCGCTCGGGTCGTCATCGCCTGGAACAACGTCGTCGAGACGATCCAGGCGTTCCCGCCGGATGTCGCGGTGCAGACGATCGTCTCGGTCGACGTGACCCGGGCGATGCCCTTCACGATGCGTGCGATGCTTCGACTGCCGATCGCGAAGGCCCGCGAGTCCCGCGCCGCTCTCACGACCGCCGTGCGCGGCACGACGCCGTGGGAGAAGATCGTCGGCGCCGAGCCGATCGACGGCCACATCATCGGCCCCGAGGTCTCCGACGTCGCCGTGATCCAGTACACGAGCGGCACGACCGGTAGTCCGAAGGGCGCGACGCTCACGCACGGCAACCTCGGCGCGAACGCGGCGCAGGCCCGCGCGTGGGTGCCCGAGATCGAGCGCGGCACCGCCGTCGTCTACGCCGTGCTGCCGATGTTCCACGCCTACGGGCTCACGCTCTGCCTCACCTTCGCCATGAGCATGGGCGCGCGCCTCGTGCTCTTCCCGAAGTTCGATCCCGATCTCGTGCTCAAGGTCGTGAAGAAGCATCCGCCGACGTTCCTGCCCGCCGTGCCGCCGATCTACGATCGGCTGACGAAGGCCGCCGTCGCCGAGGGCGTCTCGCTCGACGGCATCCGCATCGCGATCTCGGGTGCCATGCCGCTCTCGGCGGCCGTCGTCGAGCCGTGGGAGGCCGAGACCGGCGGGTACCTCGTCGAGGGCTACGGCCTCTCGGAGTGCTCGCCCGTGCTCATGGCGAACCCCGTCGCACCGAACCGCAAAGCCGGCACGGTCGGCCTCCCGCTGCCCTCGACCGAGGTGCGCGTGGTCGACCCCGAGGCGCCCGGCACCGACGTGGCGGCTGGGGCCGAGGGCGAACTCATCGTGCGCGGCCCGCAGGTGTTCTCGGGCTACTGGAAGAAGCCCGAGGAGACCGAGGCCGTCTTCGTGCCCGCGACCGACGGCGGCGCCGACTGGTACCGCACGGGCGACATCGTCGCGATCGACGACGAGGGCTTCGTGCGCATCGTCGACCGCATCAAGGAGCTCGTCATCACGGGCGGCTTCAACGTCGCGCCGAGCGAGGTCGAGGAGGCGCTGCGAGCGCATCCCGACGTCGAGGAGGCCGCGGTCGTCGGGCTGCCCGACGAGCACACGGGCGAGCAGGTCGTCGCCGTCGTCGTGCTGCGAGAGGGAGCCACGCTCGATGAGGCGGCGCTGCGCGACTTCGCCCGCGCCGGACTCACGCCCTACAAGGTGCCGAAGCGCGTCGTGCAGGTCGACGAGCTGCCGAAGTCCCTCATCGGCAAGGTGCTGCGCCGCGAGGTGCGCAACGGCCTGCTGAACGGCTGAGCAGGCCCGCCGTGTCGTTCCTCTCCGCCGAGACCGCCCGTGCGCTCGCCGAGCTCGTCGGCCTCGACGCGCTCCATGGCGACGCTTCCGACGACGAGACGGATGCCTCGCCGCTCGAGCGGCTCCGCGGCATCCGCTCGCTCGTCGCCGCCCTCGAGGCCGACCCCGCGTCGCTCGCCGCGGTGCGTGAGGCGCTCGGCGCCGGTCGTACGTGGGACGAGATCGCGCAGGCCGCGGGCCTCAGCCCTTCGGCCGCGAAGTACCGTTGGGCGGGCGACGACGACGAGATCGAGGCGAGGCACGAGGCGAGCCGCAAGCGCAAGCGCGAGCGCCCGTCGAGCGTGCCCACCGAGTTGCCGGGGCTCTCGGTCTCCGAGGCTGCAGCGAAGCTCGGCGTGACGCCGCAGGCGATCTACCAGCGAGTCACGCGCGGGCTGCTCCGCGCCGAGACGGTCGAGCTGCCCGATGGGCGGAAGTACAAGCGGGTGTTCCCCGACGACCCGGCACCTCCGGCCGAGACCGACTGACGGCCGCTCAGACGTCGCGCTCGGCGGGGTCGATCGGGCGCGGAGCCCCGGGCAACAGGCCGAGCTCGGCGATGAGGGTCTCGACGCCGTTCTCGCCGACCGAGAAGCACTGCCAGCCAGGGCCGCCACGGGCGAAGAGATCGAACGAGACGCGGGCGCCCGCGGCATCCGAGTCGAACTGAGCGGCGTACACCGCGCACGAGCGCTGCGCCGCCGACTGGGCGGTGCCGAAGACCGAGAGCAGGATCGGCAGCAGCATGGCGCCGAGCGCGACGAGCACCGTGATGCGGATGGCGCGCCGTCGACGCTGGCCGAACACCGGCCCGCGGGAGTCGTCGTCATCGGCGCCCTGCAACTCGGGATACGACTCGCTCATGCCGGCCCCTCCGCGAAGATCGAGGCGATGCCGCCGAGGCTCGCGAGCAACGTCGCCGCCGCCACGCCCACGAGCGCGCCGCGTGGGGGAGTGATGACGAGACGGTGTCCGGCGAGCTGGCGGCGTCGCACCGTGCCGATCGCGACGGCCGCACCGGATGCCGCGAACAGCACCACCCCGACGGCGACGAGCACCGGCTCCCCGGCCACGAGCCCCGCGCGCATCGACAGCAGCGCGTTGACCGCGAGCGCGAGCGCCGTGCGACTCCACGCGAGCGCGGTGCGCTCGGGCTGGAGCCCCGGGTCGCCCGTCGCGGGAACGCTGTGCGCGGCCATGTCAGTCGTTCATCCTGTCTCGTTCACGCATCGGCCTGTCTCGTTCACGAATCGGCCTGTCTCGTTCACGAATCGGCCTGTCTCGTCTACGCATCGGGCCATCACGCCACGAGGAGCAGCACCACGAGCACGGCGCTCGTCAGGAGGCAGACCGCCGCGAGGGCCGGCAGCACCCAGCTGAACGGGAGCGGGCGGCCGCTGCGGATCGCGATCTCGTTGGCACGCCACCGCGTGTACGACACGACGCTGAGCACGGCCGCGACGACGCCGAGGCCCGTCGAGAGCACGGTGACGACGAGGCGCGGATCGAGCTCCGTCGCGAACTGGTGCAGCAGCACGCCGCCCGCGAGGAGCGCGAGAGCCGTCCGGATCCACGCGAGGAAGGTGCGTTCGTTGGCGAGGGTGAACCGGTAGTCGGGTTCCTCGCCCTCGTCACGCCATTTCGGGTCGCGCATCATCGGCCGCCTCGCTCGCCTCGGCCGCCTCAGTGCGAGGAGGGCGTCGTCTCGATCTCCGAGTGGTCGCCCGACCAGAGGGTGTGGAAGACGCCTTCCTTGTCGACGCGCTTGTAGGTGTGCGCGCCGAAGAAGTCGCGCTGGCCCTGGATGAGCGCGGCGGGCAGGCGCGGTGCGCGGAGGCCGTCGTAGTAGGCGAGCGACGACGAGAATGCGGGCGTCGGGATGCCGGACTGCGCCGCGATCGCGACGACTCGGCGCCACGACTCCTGCGCGCCCGCGACGGCGTCGCGGAAGTACGGGGCCACGACGAGCGCGACGAGCGCGGGGTCGTCGGCGTAGGCGTCGGCGATGCGGTTCAGGAAGCGGGCGCGGATGATGCATCCGGCGCGCCAGATCTTGGCGATGTCACCCTTCTCGACCTTCCAGCCGTACTGCTCGGCGCCGGCGATGATCTCGTCGAAGCCCTGCGAGTAGGCGATGATCTTCGACGCGTAGAGCGCGAGGCGCACGTCTTCGATGAACGCGTCGGCGTCGGCGTCTGCCACCTTCCACGCCTCGGCCGGGCCGGGCAGGTCGGATGCGGCCTCGCGCTGTGCACGCTTCGAGGAGAGGCTGCGGGCGAAGACGGCCTCGGCGATGCCCGAGGTCGGCACGCCGAGGTCGAGGGCGTTCTGCACGGTCCACGCGCCGGTGCCCTTGGCGCCCGCCTCGTCGAGGATGACGTCGACGAGCGGCGCGCCCGTCGCGGCATCCGTCTGGCGAAGCACCTCGGCGGTGATCTCGATGAGGTAGCTCTCGAGCTCGCCGGTGTTCCACTCGGCGAAGATGTCGGCGATCTCGGCGGGGGACTTGCCCGTGCCCTGCCGGATGAGGTCGTAGGCCTCGGCGATGAGCTGCATGTCGGCGTACTCGATGCCGTTGTGCACCATCTTCACGAAGTGGCCGGCGCCGTCGGTGCCGACGTGGGTGACGCACGGCTCGCCCTCGGCGACCGCGGCGATCGAGGCGAGGATCGGGCCGAGGGTCTCGTAGGACTCGGCCGAGCCGCCGGGCATGATCGAGGGGCCGTTCAGCGCGCCCTCTTCTCCGCCCGAGATGCCGGTGCCGACGAAGTGGATGCCGGTGGGGGAGATCTCGCCCTCGCGGCGGATCGTGTCGTGGAAGTTCGCGTTGCCGCCGTCGACGATGATGTCGCCCGGCTCGAAGCGTGCGACGAGTTCGGAGATGACCGCGTCGGTGCCCTTGCCGGCCTGCACCATGATGATCGCCGTGCGGGGCTTGGCGAGCGAGGCGACGAAGTCGTCGTAGCTCTCGGAGGCGACGAAGCCGGCCTCGGGGTGTTCGGTCGTCAGCGTGCGCGTGCGCTCGGGCGAGCGGTTGAACACCGCGACGGTGTTGCCTTCACGGCTCGCCAGGTTGCGGGCGAGGTTCGACCCCATGACCGCGAGTCCGACGACGCCGATGTTTGCTGATGCTGATGCAGGCACGAACACTCTCCTCGTGAGTTTCTTGGGATCGAGTCCAGCGTACTGTGAGCGAGGCTCACCGTTGCGCGGCGTTGCAGAGAGGTCGCGCGCGGCGCTGCAGCGCCCTCGCGAGCACCGGTGCGGAGCGGTCGCGCGCGCCGCGTGCCGGAACGGCTGGTAGACTTCATGGTCGGTCATCTGCGCCTCTGGTGCACTGGCCGTGAACTTCGGCGAGGGAGGCCCGGTTCGTTCGCGAGAGCGGGCGCGACGGGCATCCGTGATCGACGCGGTAGGAGCAGGCTCCACGGCTTTTCCTCACGCTCTGCGCAGCTCGGCTGCGCGCGTTCGAGTCGAGAAAAAACAGACCACGATCTGGGCCGCGAGCCCGCAAGGAGACACATCATGGACGAAGACAACAAGGTCGTCGCAGACACCCGCGAGTCGTTCGGCAAGGGCGCTGCCCGCAAGCTGCGCGCCACCGGCAAGATCCCCGCCGTCGTGTACGGCCACGGCACCGAGCCGCGTCACATCGCGCTGCCCGCGCACCAGATCGGTCTGATCCTGCGCAAGGCCAACGCCGTGCTCGACCTGCAGATCGAGGGCAAGAGCCAGCTCGCCCTCGTGAAGGACGTGCAGAAGGACCCCGTGCACCAGGTCATCGAGCACCTCGACCTCATCGTCATCAAGAAGGGCGAGAAGGTCCAGGTCGAGGTTCCCGTGCACGTCGAGGGCGAGACCGCGCCCGGCACGATCGCCGACCTCGACCAGCACACGCTGTCGCTCGAGGCGGAGGCCACGCACATCCCCGAGAACGTCGTCATCAACGTCGAGGGCCTCGAAGAGGGCACGCAGATCCTCGCGGGCGCCGTCGAGCTGCCCAAGGGCTCGACGCTGCTCTCCGACCCCGAGGCGCTCGTCATCAACGTGCACACGCCGCAGAAGGTCGACCTCGGCGAGGAGGCCGCTGAGGCCGAAGCCGAGGGCGAGGCCACCGAGGAGGCAGCCGAAGCTGCTGCCGAAGAGGCCGCCGAGTAGATCTCGCAGCACCGCGACGAGGCCCCGCCTCCCGCATCCGGGTACGCTCGGAATGCGGGGCGCGGGGCCTCGCCCGTTCCATCTGTACAGAACCACCCGCTTGGAGGTCGCATGGGAATCCTCGACCTGCTGCGCCCGCGCCGGAAGGACGACGCCATGCCCCAGAACACCTGGCTGGTGGTCGGCCTCGGCAACCCGGGCGCCCAGTACGCCGGCAACCGGCACAACGTCGGCCAGATGGTCGCCGACGAGCTCGCGAGCCGCGTCGGCGCACCATTCAAGAGCCACAAGACGCCGTCGCGCGTGGCCGAGGGATTCCTCCGCCCCGGCGGGCCGAAGCTCGTGATCGCCAAGCCCAACAGTTACATGAACACCTCGGGCGGGCCGGTCTCGGCGCTCCTGAAGTTCTATTCACTGAGCCCCGAGCAGCTCATCGTCGTGCACGACGAGCTCGACCTGCCGTTCGACACCGTGCGCCTGAAGCAGGGCGGCGGCCACGGCGGGCACAACGGCCTCCGCGACATCCAGAAAGCGACGGATGCCGCGCCGTTCCTGCGTGTGCGCGTCGGAATCGGCCGCCCGCCCGGACGTCAGGACCCGGCCGACTTCGTGCTCAAGGACTTCTCGGGCGCCGAGCGCCAGATGCTGCCGAATCTGCTGTCGGATGCTGCGGACGCCGTCGAGGCGGTCGCGAGCGACGGGCTCGTGGCGGCGCAGCAGAAGTTCCACGCGCCGAGCTGAGCTCACGGCGGGAGTCGGTCAGATCAGCCCGCGGAGGAACTCCTCGGGTGAGAGGCCCTCGGCCTGCGCGCGAACCCGCAGCCGCTCGATCTCCTCGGTCGACAGCTCGAGCGTGATGCTGTGCCACGCCTCGGCGTCCTCGTCGAGGCTGAACAGGGCGTCGTCGACGTCGGAAGCACCGACGGCGAGTTCGGGGGCGCCGAGATCGGCTGGTTCGAGCGGCGCGGGCTCGGCGGCGGCCGGTTCGACGGCAGCGGATGCCGCGGAGTCGGACTCCACCCGGGCGTTCCACCCCGGCCCCGTGGGAATCTCTCGCCCGCGCTGATACGCCTCGGCGACGGCACGGGCGCGCGCGTCGGCCGCCTCGTTGAGTTCGTGGCCGATGTGGCCCTTCACCCACTCGAAGCGGTAGCGCCGGCCCGCGATGGCCTCATCGATCTCCTGCAGCAGTTCGACGTTCATGACGGCCTTGCCGTCGGCCTTGCGCCAGCCCTTGCGCTTCCAGCCGGGCATCCACTTCGTCACCGAGTTGATCACGTACTGGCTGTCGCACTGCACGAGGAGCTCGTCGTCGAGATGCGCCGTGGCGCGGAAGAGCTCGAGCACCGCCTTCAGCTCACCCTGGTTGTTGGTCGCGTGCTTCCAGCCGCCGGCAGCCCAGCAGGTGTCGTCGACGTACCAGGCCCAGCCGGCCGGGCCGGGGTTCCCGAGGGCGGATCCGTCGGCGGCGGCGATGATCATGTGCGGGGGCCTCCTGGCGTTTCGTCTGCGGCGCCCATCGTATCGGCCGATGGGTTTCGAGACGGCGCTGGCGCGCCTCCTCAACCCGCTCGACGTTCGTCTCGCGGTTTCGAGACGGCGCTGGCGCGCCTCCTCAACCCGCGGGGAGCGTGTCGGATGCGCCGCGTAGACTCGACGGGTGAACCTCCAGGGCTTTCTCACGGCGCTTTCGCGTGCCGAAACCATCGATGCGGCGCTCGCCGAAGCCCAGCGGAACGCAGACTTCTCGGCCCCCGCAGGGCTCGACGCGCCGCTCCTCGCCGGCCTCCTGCAGCGTCGAGCCGACGCCGGCCTGCCGCCCGCGCTCCTCGCCATCACCGCCACGAGCCGCGAGGGCGAGTCGCTGCGTGCGTCGCTCGCGCCCTATCTGCCGGATGCCGAGCTCATCGAGTTCCCCGCATGGGAGACGCTGCCGCACGAGCGACTGAGCCCCTCGGCCGAGACCGTCGGCCGACGGCTCCATGCCCTGCGGCGCATGCACGACTGGGCAGCAGAGGGCTCGCGGCATCCGCTCGTCGTCGTCGCCTCGGTGCGGGCCGCACTGCAGCCGCTCGCCGACAACCTCGCGTCGCTCGATCCGGTCGAGCTCGTCGCCAGCGGGCGCGGCTACAACCTCGCCGAACTCGCCGTGCGCCTCGTCGACCTCGCATATGCACGAGTCGACATGGTCGCGCGGCGCGGCGAGTTCGCGGTGCGCGGCGGCATCCTCGACGTCTTCCCGCCGACGGCCGACCACCCGGTGCGCGTCGAGTTCTTCGGCGACGAGGTCGAAGAGCTGCGCGCGTTCTCGGTCGCCGACCAGCGCTCGCTGCCTGACGTGGTCGAACGGGTGACGCTCCCGCCGAGCCGCGAGCTGCTGCTCACCGAGCCGGTGCGCCAGCGGGCCCGCGAGATGGTGCACGAGTTCCCGAGCCTCTCGGGCCTGCTCGAGAAGGTCTCCGAGGGCATCCCGGTCGAAGGCATGGAGTCGCTCGCCCCCGCGCTGCTCGAACGCCTCGTGCCGCTCGCGCACTACCTGCCGACGGGCGCTGCGGTCGCGGTGCTCGAGCCCGAGCGGGTCGCGGGGCGTGCGGTGAACCTCGGCGAGACGAACCGCGAGTTCCTCGCGGCAGCCTGGAACGCCGCGACGGTCGGCGCCGCTGCGCCGATCGACCTGGCCGCCGGTGACTTCCTGACGGTGCGCGAGCTTCGCGACGCCGTGCTGTTCAGCGCCCCGGGCCAACCCGACCCGCAGCGCGTGTGGTGGAACTTCTCGGGCTTCGACATGGGCGACGCCGCCGAGGTCGTCGCAGCGGCCGGCGGAGGAGCGGCCGGCGAATCGGCCGAGTCGCACCTGACGAGTTCGTCGGCGACCGTGCGACTCGCCGCGAACGCGATGCCGAGCTTCCAGGGCAACGTCGCCGGTGCCGTCGACCACGCCGCCGAGCGCCTGCGCGACGGGTGGACGCTCGTCGTGGCATCCGCCGGTCACGGTCTCGTCGAGCGCGCACGCGACGTGCTCGCCGAAGCCGGCCTCGCGGCGCGGCTCGTCGACGACGTGCCCGACGAACTCGAACCCGGCGTCGCGTACCTCGTGCAGGCCGACGCCGCACACGGCTACGAGGTGCCGGGCATCAAGCTCGGCCTCCTCGCCGAGTCCGAGTTCTACGGCCGAGCGGCGGGCTACGATGCCCGTCAGGGCAAGAAGCTCGCGAGCCGCCGCCGCAACGTCGTCGACCCGCTGCAACTGAAGGCGGGCGACTTCGTCGTGCACCAGACGCACGGCATCGGCAAGTTCATCGAGATGGTGCAGCGCGAGGTCGCGACCGGGGCTCGGCCGACCGGGCCGAGCCGCACCGCGGGCATCCAGCAGCAACCGACGGCGGTGCGCGAGTACCTCGTCATCGAGTACGCGCCTTCCAAGCGCGGTCATGCCGGCGACCGGCTCTTCGTGCCGACCGACCAGCTCGACCTGCTCTCGCGCTACGTCGGCGGCGAGGCGCCCTCGCTCTCGAAGATGGGCGGCAGCGACTGGGCGCAGGCCAAGGGCAAGGCCCGCAAGGCCGTGCGCGACATCGCCGTCTCGCTTGTGAAGCTCTACTCGGCCCGCATGGCGTCGAAGGGGCACGCGTTCGGGCCCGACACCCCGTGGCAGCGCGAGCTCGAAGAGGCGTTCCCCTTCACCGAGACGCCCGACCAGCTGCAGACGATCGACGAGGTCAAGGCCGACATGGAGCGGTCGATCCCGATGGACCGCCTGCTCGCCGGCGACGTCGGCTTCGGCAAGACCGAGGTCGCCGTGCGCGCCGCGTTCAAGGCGATGCAGGAGGGCAAGCAGGTCGCGATGCTCGTGCCGACGACGCTCCTCGTCAAGCAGCACCTCGAGACGTTCACCGAGCGCTACGCCGGGTTCCCGGTGCACGTGCGGGCTCTCAGCCGGTTCCAGACCGACAAGGAGGCGCGTGAGACGATCGCCGGGCTCGCCGACGGCACCGTCGACATGGTCATCGGCACGCACCGCATCCTCACCGAGAAGGTGAAGTTCAAAGACGTCGGCCTCGTCATCATCGACGAGGAGCAGCGATTCGGCGTCGAGCACAAGGACGCGCTCAAGAAACTGAAGACCAACGTCGACATCCTCGCGATGAGTGCGACGCCGATCCCGCGTTCGCTCGAGATGGCGGTCACCGGCATCCGCGAGATGTCGACGCTCGCGACGCCGCCCGAAGACCGCCACCCGATCCTCACCTTCGTGGGGCCCTATTCCGACCAGCAGGTGGCCGCCGCCATCCGGCGCGAGATGCTCCGCGAGGGGCAGGTCTTCTTCGTGCACAACCGGGTGTCCTCGATCAACCGGGTCGCGGCCCAGCTCGCCGAACTCGTGCCCGAGGCGCGCATCGCCGTCGCCCACGGGCAGCTCAACGAGCACGTGCTCGAGCAGATCGTCGTCGACTTCTGGGAGCGAAAGTTCGACGTGCTCGTCTCCACGACGATCATCGAGACCGGCCTCGACATCACGAACGCGAACACGATCATCATCGACCGGGCCGACAAGTACGGGCTCAGCCAGCTGCACCAGTTGCGCGGTCGGGTGGGTCGTGGTCGCGAGCGGGCCTACGGCTACTTCCTCTACGACCCGGCCAAGCCGCTCTCCGAGACCGCGCACGACCGGCTCTCGACGATCGCCGCCAACAACGAGCTCGGCAGCGGCATGCAGGTCGCGCTGAAAGACCTCGAGATCCGCGGCGCGGGCAACCTGCTCGGCGCCGAGCAGGCCGGTCACATCGCGGGCGTCGGCTTCGACCTGTACCTGCGCATGATCGGCGAGGCGGTGTCCGCGTTCCGCGGCGACGTCGCGACCGGCCAGACCGAGCTGCGGCTCGAGCTGCCCGTCGACGCGCACATCCCCGACGACTACGTCGACTCCGAGCGCCTGCGACTCGAGGCGTACCAGAAGCTCTCGGCCGCGAGCGGGCCGGCGGCGAAAGACGGCCAGATCGACCAGGTCGTCGAGGAGCTCGCCGACCGGTACGGCGAACCGCCCGAGCAGGTCAAGCACCTCGTGGCGATCTCGCGCCTGCGTCGCGAGGCGCAGCGGGCGGGGCTCTCCGACGTCATCGCGACCGGTTCGAAGCTGCGCATAGCGCCCGCGAACATCCCCGACTCGCGCCGCGTGCGGCTCGAGCGCATGTACCCGGGTGCCAAGCACTTCGCCCAGAACGACGTGATCCTCGTGCCGTTCCCCGTGACGAACGGCGAGCTGCCGAGCGACGCCGACCTCATCGACTGGGTGTCACGGCTCATCATCGCGATCTTCCCGGTTCCCGAGGCTCCGGCGACGGATGCCTCGGACGGCGCCGGTTCCGCGGTCGTCGACGGAGCCGCGGGTTAGACCTTCAGGTGGCCCCACTCGGCGAGGAACTCCTCGACCGACATCCGCTCGAGGTCGGCATTGATCGCACGGAGCAGCGCATCGGCCTCGTCGAGCGAACCCGCCCGCGTGCGGATCACCGGCGCGTCGGTCTCGGCGCGCACGACGACGAGATCGGCGATCGACGGCCCGCCGAGACCCGTGGCCTCACCCGCGATGAGCAGTGCGGCGTGCCAGGCCTTGCCGAGCCCGCGGCGGCGGGTCTCGCGGAGCTCTGCGCGGAGGAATCGGGCGGCGGGCGTGCTGTCGCTCATCGTTCGAGTCTGGCATGGGCGCGGATCGCGAGCGCGCGCCGCCACCGTTCCCGCCACGCTGTCGCGGTGACCACCGCGACGCGTGATGCGCTTCGGAGCGCCTGACGCCCCCCGAAGCGCATCATGCGCGGTGATGTACCGAGCGTCAGCCGCAGGCCAAGGCCGCGTACTCGGCCTCCACGACACCGGCATCGGGCACGGCGGCGCTGGCTGCCCCGCCCTCGAATGCGGCTGCGCGAGCGGCGAAGACGTGGAACGCCGACGCACCCGGCGCGACCGCCGCGAAGCTGCGTTCGCCGAACGGCGTCTGCAGGGTGAGGTCGACCGACTCGTCACCGGCATTCACGGCACGCACGGCAAGGTAGGCCCTGGCGCCCAGGCAGCGACCGCTCGCGGTCACCTCGACCGGTGCGGGCGCCGCGGCGAACGCGACGGTTTCGCCGGTGTGCTTCACGACGATCACGTTCGCGCCCGACGTCGACGTCCAGGTCGTGACGGGCGTGAAGCTGCCGGCATCGAGGTCGGCCTGCGTGATGGTGTGCTGGGCGGAGGTGCAGGTGTACGACCCATTCGCCGGGAGGTCGCGGTAGCGGCAGTTCGGCGCTCCGCCGGCCGGGTCGAAGCGCTCGAGGTTGCCGGTCGGGGAGACGGTCGTGACCGCGCTCGAGAGGTTGGCGACCCGGTACGTGTAGTTGAGCACGTCGCCGACCGCATAGCCGTCGGTCTGCGGGTTCGTCACGTTGCCGCCGGTGACCTCGATGGCGCCGGCATCGTTCGTGGGTGCCGAGAGCAGCCAGTCGAGGTCGAACTTGGCGAAGCGGATGCCGCCGCTGCCGCCGTTGGGCTCGTAGAGCAGCCCGACCTTGCCGTCGGGCAGGGTCGCGAGCGTCGAGTAGGCCATTCCGGCCGGCTGGAAGACCCGGGCCTTCGGCCAGGTGGCGCCGTCGTCGTAGCTGATACGGACGACGCCGTTGCTCCGCGACGACGAGGAAGCGGCGTTGGAGAACAACAGCACCTTCGCGGCATCCGACCCCTGCGGGGCATTGGGGTAGGCGCGGACGATCGCGGCGTTGTTGGTCGGGTCGGGCAGTTCGGTGTCGATGGTCACCGGCCCGTACGTGACGCCGCCATCGGTCGAGTACGCGACCTTGCGGAAGCCCGAGCGGGCGGAGTCGCGGGAGTTCAGCATGATGCGGCCGTCGGAGAGTTCGACGGTCTTGTTCTCGTCCATGCCGGTGCCGACCGGCGTGCCGGCATGCCAGGTGGCGCCGTGGTCGTCGGAGTACACCGAGACGGCCTGGAACTGGCCCGCCGCGTTGATGATCGTGTACTGCTGCAGCAGGCGGCCCGCATGCTCGCCGTAGGCCAACTGGATGCCCTGACCCGATGCGGCGAAGCGCGAGCGCCACCCGAGATCGGGCGTGATGTCGGCGGTGATGGTGCGGTGCGACCACGTGCGACCGTCGTCGGTCGAGGATGCGACGTTGGCCTGGATGACGTTTCGCGCGGTCGGGTCGACGCCGGGCTGGGAGCCGCCGAAGCCCGCGTCGAACGACTTCACGTGGAAGTTGAAGACGGTGCCGGTCTCGCGGTCGACGATGTAGCTCGGGTCGGAGTAGCCCTCGATCGGCGCGGTCGTCTTGCCGGCCGCGACGACCTCCTGCGGCGCCCACGTGGCGCCGTCGTCGGTGGAGCGCCGCTGCAGGATGAAGTTGGGCCCGGGGGAGTCCGCCCCGGTCGGGCGCCCGTCGTAGGAGGCGAGGACGTCGCCCGAGTTCGTGACGGTGAGCGCCGGGATGCGGTAGTTCGGGAACCCGCCCTGCCCATTGGTCGCGAGCTGCTGCTCGGTGTAGGTGCCGGCGCCGCCGGTCGCCGGGGCGACGTCGTAGTTCGGTGCGGGCGTCGAGTGATCCGCGGAGGCGGCGGTCGCAGGTGCGAGCACCCCGCCCACGATCGCGATGGCGGCAGCCAAGGTGATCATGGGCCGCGTGGCTCTACTCAGGTGTCCGGTCATTCCGTTCCTTCCGGTCGGTGCGGGCTCGATTGGTGCCGGCGGTGCGGTCGACGATTCGATGACTGGACATTCCGGCGGCATTGCCGAGCTGAGAGCGGACGTCTGATGTCTCACGTCCGATTTCAGACACTAGCGGCTGCGCGCGGAGACGGTCAAGGGTCGTCTCGCCTCAGGACGCGAGCTATCCCCGGGGTCGACGAAGGTGCGCGGCGACGGCCGAGCAACGCAGTGTGCCGGCCGCCCTACCCCGCCGCCGCGGCACCCGGCCTCAGCGCGAGAACGCCCCGCCGACGCCGGCATGACCGCCGCGCCGCTTGTACTGACGCGAGCGCAGGGTCACGACGATCGCCGAGACGACGATCGCGACGCCAGAGCCGAGCAGCACCGCGAGCGTGCCCTCGTCGGCGACCTCGGGCAGCCCGGCGAAGGCGAGCTCGTTCATGAGCAACGACACGGTGAAGCCGATGCCGCCGAGCGCGCCGACGACGAAGAGGTCGCCGAGCGTGAGCGGGGTGCCCGATCGGCGCCGGGCGACGAGGGCGCCGAGTCCGCCGGCCAGCATGATGCCGACGATCTTGCCCACCGGCAGCCCGATCAGGATGCCCCAGAAGGCCGGGTCGAGCTCGCTCGGCTGCACCTGCGGCACGGCGACCATCGCCGCCGAGAACGCGAACAGCGGCAGGATCACGCCGTTCGACCACGGCTCGAGCGAGTGCACGGCGCGCCCGCCCGGGCGGCGCGCCATCACGAGACCGAGTGCCACGCCCGCGATCGTCGCGTGCACGCCCGACTGGTAGACGAAGTACCAGGCGAGCGCGCCGAGCGCGATCAGCACGAGCACGATCGGCCATTGCGGCCGGCGCGAGAGGATCCAGCTCGAGCGCGGCTTCATCATGCGGCTCACCGCGCCGAACAGGGCGATCGCGATGCCCGCGAAGCCGATCGACGCGAGATTCGCGTCGGCCGTGAAGAAGAAGGCGATGATCAGGATCGCGATGAGGTCGTCGAGCACCGCGAGCGCGAGGAGGAACACCCGCACACGGGTCGGGATCCACGTGCCGAACATGGCGAGCACGCCGAGGGCGAAGGCGATGTCGGTCGCGGTGGGGATGGGCCATCCGTCTGCCGTCTCGGTGCCGGCCGTGAAGGCGAAGAAGATGAGGGCGGGCACGACGACGCCGCCGACCGCGGCGATCGCCGGCAGCAGGGCCTTCGACAGGCTGTTGAGCTCGCCGATGACGAGCTCGCGCTTCAGCTCGACCGCGACGATGAAGAAGAAGATGGCGAGCAGGCCGTCGCTGACCCAGTGGCCGGCCGACAGGTCGAGGCCGAGCCACGGCAGGTCGAGGTGGGCGTTCTTCAGGTCGATGAGCGCGGGCCCGAACGAGAGGTTCGCGACCAGGAGGCCGAGCACGGCGGCGATGAGCAGGAGGGCGGCGGCCCAGCGCTCGGAGCGGAGGAAGTTCATATCGGACTCCAGGAAGTCGCGTGCACGAGCTGCGTGAGAAGCGCGTGCGAGGTCGGTGGCACGGTATCGACGGTCTCCCGCCGGCCGACCAGACTTCCCGGCACTCCTCGGGCCAGTCTACGGGTGACGCGCGTTCGGGGGCGTGACGCCGCGCCTACGCTGGTGCCGTGCCACTCTCGCTCTGGGCGACGCTCCTCGCCGCCTGCTTCGTCATCAGCTTCACTCCAGGAGCGGGCGCGATCAACACGATGGGCAACTCCCTGAACGTCGGCTTCCGGCGTTCGATCTGGGGCATCCTCGGCCAGCAGGCCGCACTCGTCGTGCACATCCTGATCGTCGCCGCCGGCCTCGGGGTGCTCGTCGCCGGCTCTCCCGTCGCCTTCGAGGTCATCCGCTATGCGGGCGCCGCCTACCTCGTGTACCTCGGCATCCGGCAACTGCTCGCGAAGCCGCAGGCGCCGGCTGAGGGCGAGACGGATGCCGCGCTGCGGGCGCCGAACCCGGGCGCCGAGCCGCGCTGGTCGATGTTCCGCCGGGGCCTCTGGGTGAACCTCCTGAACCCGAAGGCGATCGTGTTCTTCCTCGCCTTCCTGCCGCAGTTCATCCGCCCCGAGCTGCCGCTCCTGCCGCAGTACCTGATCGTGGGGCTGACCGTCGTGGTCGTCGACGTGATCGTGATGTGGGGCTTCTTCGCGGTGGCGGCGCACGGCATGCGGCGCTTCACCCGTTCGGTGCGCGGCCAGCGCATCATGAACGGCGTCTTCGGCGCGCTGTTCATCGCCGTGGGCGTGCTGCTCGCCGTCGTGCACTGAGCCTAGGCTGCCGGTATGGGCGCAGCGCACTCCGGACTGAACGAACTCATCGACACCGTGGCCCTGCTCCGTGCTCCGGGCGGCTGCCCGTGGGACGCGGATCAGACGCACGAGAGCCTCGTGCAGTACCTCGTCGAGGAGAGCTGGGAGCTCATCGATGCGATCGAGTCGGGCAGCCGTGAGGAGATGATCGAGGAGCTCGGCGACGTGCTCTACCAGGTGCTCTTCCACGCCGACCTCGCCGCGAACACCGACGGCGAGCGCTTCGACATCGACGACGTCGCCCGGCACATGACGGCGAAGATGGTGTCGCGGCATCCGCATGTCTTCGGTGATCGCGAGGCCGAGACGGCCGCCGACGTCGTGGCCTTCTGGGATGAGCTGAAGGCCGACGAGAAGCCGCACCGCACGAGCGTGCTCGACGGCATCCCGCGGGGCATGCCGGCGCTCGCACTCGCGCAGAAGGTGCTCGGCAAGGCCGAGAAGGTCGGCGTGACGGATGCCTCGGTGCACGTCGCACCCGCAACGGAAGAGGAGCTGGGCCGGCATTTGCTCGGGCTCGTGGCATCCGCTCGCTCGCAGGGCCTCGATGCCGAGCGGGCGCTGCGCGCGGCCGTGCGCGCCCTCGAGGACGAGGTGCGCAGCGCCGAGGAGTCGCGCGCCGGCTGACGCGCCGGATCGGGTCTCGCGGAAGCCTCCGCGCGGGCGTAGCGTCGGACGCGAGGAGACGGCTCGTCGGAGGGGGACGCATGGGCATCGAGGACTGGCGGCTCGAGGAGTTCTTCGACGTCTACGCCGAGGCGCAGCGCGATTTCGACGCCGATGCGACCGCGCGCCTCTGGGGGCTGCCGGGCATGGTCATCACCGACGACTTCGCGGGCGCGCTCGAGAGCCGTGCCGACATGGCAACGGGCCTCTCGTCGTCCTACCCGCTCTACCGCCGGCTCGGCTTCGCGGGCATCGTGCCGGAGCTCCGGGCCGTGAGCTCGCTCACCGATGTCATCTCGACGGTTCGCGTGCGCTGGAGCTACCTCGATGCCGACGACCAGCTCATCGTGACGAGCGACGTCGAGTACCTCGTGCGAGACGACGCCGACGGGTTGCACGTCTACGTCGCCGTCGGCATCGACGAGGCCGACGCGCTGCGCCGGGCTGCGGCGGCGAGGGGCGTCGACCTCGACGCGGGCTGAGAGGGCCGGGTCGGCGCGCGACGGCCGTGCGCAGTACCCGGCGCCCGCGTGCTGGAAGAATGGTCGACATGGCTGCCTCCGTCACTCCTCCGCGCGGCATGCGCGACTTCCTCCCGGCCGAGAAGGCCCGTCGCGAGCACGCCCTCGGCGTGATCCGCGGGGTGTACGCGGTGCACGGCTTCGACGAGATCGAGACGCCCGTCATGGAGGACTCCTCGCGCCTGCACGCGGGGCTCGGCGGCGACAACGAGAAGCTCGCCTTCGCCGTCATGAAGCGCGCGCTCAGCGCCGACGATCTCGCGCGCGCCGCGGCATCCGGCGACGCACTCTCGCTCGCCGATCTGGGGCTGCGCTACGACCTCACGGTGCCGCTCGCCCGGTTCTACGCGACGCACCGGGCGGCGCTGCCGCCCGTGTTCCGCTCGATCCAGATCGCGCCGGTATGGCGTGCCGAGCGCCCGCAGAAGGGCCGCTACCGCCAGTTCGTGCAGTGCGACATCGACATCATCGGCGAGGCAGGGCCGCTCGCCGAGCTCGAACTGCTCACCGCCACCGTCGCGACGCTCGAGGCGCTCGGCCTTTCGGGGTGCACGATCCGGCTGAACGACCGGCGCATCCTCGCCGGCATCCTCGGCTCGTGGGGCGTGCCCGACGAACTGCGCGAGCGAGCGCTCATCACGATCGACAAGCTCGACAAGATCGGCACCGGGGGCGTGGCCGCCGAACTCGTCGAGCTCGGCATCGTCACGGGCGATGCGGATGTCGCGGCGGAACTCGAGGCGCTGACCACCGCCGACTGGCACCTGGCTGACGGCGTCGTTCCGCCGCCCTCGTGGCTCGACGGCGACGCCTACGCCGACCTCCTCGCCCTCCGCGAGGCGCTGCCCGGCGCAGCGATCGAGTTCGACCCGACGCTCGTGCGCGGCATGGGCTACTACACGGGCACGATCTTCGAGATCGCCCACCCCGACCACGGCTACTCGCTCGGCGGCGGAGGCCGCTACGACGGCATGATCGGGCGCTTCCTCGGCCAAGAGGTGCCCGCGTGCGGCTTCTCGATCGGCTTCGAGCGCATCGTCGACCTGCTCGCCGTGCGCGACGAGGAACGCCCGCGCGCCGTCGTGCTCGTCTATGACGCGGATGCCTCGCCGGCACGCCTGCTCGAGCTGAAGCGCGAACTCGTGGCATCCGGAGCCCGCGTGCGCCTCGAACGCCGGGTCAAGAACCTGCGCGCCCTGCTCGACCGCGTGACCGCCGACGGATTCGACGCCTTCGCGCAGGTCGGCGCCGAGACGACGGATGCCGCGTCGCTCGCGTTCCGCGAGCTCGGCGAGTAGGACCGCACCGGAAAGCACGAGGCATCCTCGACCTCTAGACTGGCTGGCGGATCACGACGGGGTCATCCGCTGCATACCCACCCATCACAGAGGAGTTCACTGTGGCAATCATCGAAGCTGTAGGCGCACGCGAGATTCTCGACTCGCGCGGCAACCCGACCGTCGAGGTCGAGGTGCTGCTCGACGACGGCTCGCTCGCCCGTGCCGCAGTGCCCTCGGGCGCATCGACCGGCGCCTTCGAGGCGTACGAGCTGCGCGACGGCGACAAGGACCGCTACCTCGGCAAGGGTGTGCAGAAGGCCGTCGACGCCGTGCTCGACGACCTCGGCCCCGCCATCGAAGACCTCGACGCCGCCGACCAGCGCCTCGTCGACGCCGCCCTCATCGAAGCCGACGGCACCGACAACAAGAGCCGCCTCGGCGCCAACGCCATCCTCGGCGTGAGCCTCGCGGTCGCGAAGGCCGCCGCCGACTCGGCCGACCTGCCCCTCTTCCGCTACCTCGGCGGCCCCAACGCCCACGTGCTGCCCGTGCCGATGATGAACATCATCAACGGCGGCGCGCACGCCGACACCGGCGTCGACATCCAGGAGTTCATGGTGCTGCCGATCGGCGCGCCGAGCTACTCCGAGGGCCTCCGCTGGGGCGTCGAGACCTACCACGCGCTCAAGAGCCTGCTGAAGGCCAAGGGCCTCTCGACGGGTCTCGGCGACGAGGGCGGATTCGCCCCCGACTTCGCGTCGAACCGCGACGCGCTCGACTTCATCTCCGAGGCCGTGCAGAAGGCGGGCTTCACGCTCGGCACCGACATCGCCCTCGGCCTGGATGTCGCGGCGAGCGAGTTCCACGAGAACGGCGTCTACAAGTTCGAGGGCAAGGACCGCACGTCGGCCGAGATGAGCGCGTACTACGCCGAGCTCGCCGCCGCGTACCCGCTCGTGTCGATCGAGGACCCGCTCGACGAGTCCGACTGGGACGGCTGGGCGCAGCTCACCGCCGAGCTCGGCTCGAAGCTGCAGCTCGTCGGCGACGACCTCTTCGTCACCAACCCGAAGCGCCTCGCCCAGGGCATCGCCCAACACACCGGCAACTCGATCCTCGTCAAGGTGAACCAGATCGGCACCCTGACCGAGACGCTCGACGCCGTCACGCTCGCGCAGCGCTCGGGCTACACGGCCGTCATGTCGCACCGTTCGGGCGAGACCGAAGACACGACGATCGCCGACCTCGCGGTCGCGACCGACTGCGGTCAGATCAAGACGGGCGCGCCCGCCCGGAGCGAGCGGGTCGCCAAGTACAATCAGCTTCTGAGGATCGAAGAGGAACTCGGTGAGGCCGCGGTGTACGCCGGCCGCACGGCGTTCCCCCGCTACACGGCCTAAAAAGCACACGCGTGACGGGGGCGGCCGAGTGGCCGCCCCCGTCAGTCGTTTCCGGGCCTGATGACGAGGAGGGGCGATGCGCGACGACACCGGTCGCTCCGGCAGCGTCCCCAAGCGTCCGGCAGTGCCGACGCCGAAGCGCGGCGCGCAGCCCTCGAAGCCCGGCTCCAAGTCGAGTGCGTCGGCGAAGTCGGCCGGGTCCGCGACGTCGAGTGCGTCCGCGAAGTCGAAGACGTCCTCGAAGCCGAGTTCGTCCGCGAAGTCGGGCGCGTCGGCGAAGCAGGCCCCGGGCAGGAAGCCCGCGAAGCCGGCTGGCCGGGCCCCCGGCCAGCAGGGCGCCGCGGCCCGAGCAGGCTGGCTCAGCGGCATCCGATTCTCAGGTTTCTCCCTCATCATGATGGGAGTGCTCGTGCTCGCCGTCGTGGTGCTCGCGCCGACGATCGCGGCGTTCGCACAGCAGCGGCAGCAGATCGCCGAGCTCCGCGCCGCCGTCTCCGCCCAGGAGGAGGAGGTGCAGCGGCTTCGCGACGAACGCGAACGCTGGAACGACGACACGTTCATCGTGACCCAGGCACGCGAGCGCCTGTACTACGTGATGCCGGGCGAGGTGAGCTACCTCGTCATCGACGACCGAACGGCAGCGGCGAAGGCGGATGCCACGGCCGAGGTCTCGGCCGAAGTGACCGAATCGAAGGGCGACTGGATGACCACCCTGCTCGGCTCGGTGCTCACCGCGGGCCTCGCCCCCGACGCGGTGCCCCCGGCCGAACCGGCCGAACCGGCCGACGACCCCACGATCACGCCGCCCGCCGACCCAGCAGCCGAGGAGACCCGATGACCCGCCCGCCCTTCGAACCGGTGAGCGAGCGCGACGTGCGCATCGTCTCGGCGCAGCTCGGGCGCCCCGCCCGCGACGTCGTCGGCATCGCGGCGCGCTGCGTGTGCGGTGCCCCGACGGTCGTGGCCACGGCTCCGCGCCTGACCGACGGCACGCCGTTCCCGACGTTCTACTACCTCTCGCACCCGGCGGCGACCGCCGCGATGTCGTTCCTCGAGGCGGCGCAGCTCATGGTCGAGTGCACCGAACTGCTGGCCGCCGACGCCGAGGTCGCCGAGGCATACGGCCGCGCCCACCGCGACTACCTCGCCGATCGCGAGTCGATCGCCGTCGTGCCCGAGCTCGCGGGCATCTCCGCGGGCGGAATGCCCACGCGCGTGAAGTGCCTGCACGCGCTCGTCGCGCACTCGCTCGCCGCAGGGCCGGGGGCGAACCCGATGGGCGACATCGCGCTCGAGCGCTCGACCTGGTCGCCCGACGTGTGCCGCTGCCCCGACTACGGGGTCGACGAGGCGCCCGCAGCGGACGATGCGCAAGCTGCCGAGACCGCAGAAGGACCCATCGGGTGATGCTGTCGACGCGCTGGGGCCGCACCGAACGCACGTCGCGTTCCGGGCGTTCCGGGCGCGCCCGCCGCCCGTTGTCGCTCGTGGCGCGCGCCACCGCCACGCTCGCGGCCGCCACGATGCTCGCCCTCAGTGGTGCGGGCGCCGCTCACGCCGACCTCGTGCGCGACTACGAGTACTGGCTCGCCGACTACGGTTTCACCACGGCCTGGAACACCACCAAGGGCGAGGGCGTCACCGTCGCGGTCATCGACACCGGCGTCAACGGCAACGTCGCCGAACTCCGAGGTGCGGTCACCGGCGGCACGGATGTCTCGGGCCTCGGCACGCCCGACGGCCAGACCCCTGTCGGCGACGATGAGACCCACGGCACGATGGTCGCCGGCCTCCTCGCCGGCCGCGGCACGGGGGAGGGCAGCGGAGTGATCGGCACCGCCCCCGAGGCCGACCTGCTGACCGTGTCCGTCGCGTTCGGCCAGGACACGGGTGCCGTGGCATCCAACGACGACCAGATCGCCGAGGCCGTGCGCTGGGCGGTCGACAACGGCGCCGACATCATCAACATGTCGCTGACGCGCAACACCCCCGACTGGCCCGAGAGCTGGGACGACGCGTTCATGTACGCGTTCGAGCACGACGTCGTCATCGTCGCGGCCGCCGGCAACCGCGGAAGCGGCACGAGCCAGGTCGGCGCACCGGCCACGATCCCCGGCGTGCTCACCGTCGCGGGCGTCGACAAGGCGAAGAACGCGAGCCTCGACGCGAGCTCGCAGGGCATCACGATCGCCGTGGCCGCGCCGAGCGAAGACCTGGTGGGCGTGCTCCCCGACGGCAGCCACGTGCAGTGGGACGGCACGAGCGGCGCGGCCCCCATCGTGACCGGTCTCGTCGCGCTGATCCGCTCGGAGTACCCCGACCTCGACGCGGCGAACGTCATCAACCGACTCATCTCGACTGCCGACCCCAACGGGCAGACCGTTCCGAGCGCCCTCTACGGGTACGGCCTGATCGATCCCGTCGCCGCCCTGAAGGCCGACGTGCCCGAGGTCGACGAGAATCCGCTCGGCAGCCTCGCCGACTGGATCACCCTGCACCGGCGCGCGGAGGTGGAGGCGCCCAACGAGAGCACCGTCGAGCAGCCCATCGTGCCCATCGCCGATCCGCCGCTGCCGCGGTCCGACGGCGCCCAGACCTTGCTTCCGACGCAGTGGACCCTCGCCTACATCACCGTGCCGCTCTCACTGGTCGCAGGGTTTGGTACGCTAGCAGCGCTGTTGGGCATCGGCGCCACTCGGCATACCAAGCGGACTGTCCGCATTCGCGAGCAGTGATCGCACGCAAATCAGCCCGCACGTTCCAAAACTGAGGAGTCCATTCACCGTGCCCAAGATTCTCATCGTCGGCGGTGGCTATGCGGGGTTCTACACGGCGTGGAAGCTCGAGAAGTGGTTGCGTGCCGGCGAGGCCGAGGTGACGATCGTCGACCCGCTGCCGTACATGACGTACCAGCCCTTCCTTCCCGAGGTCGCCGCGGGCTCGATCGAGCCGCGCCACTCGGTGGTCGCGCAGCGCCGCCACCTCAAGAAGACCAACGTGGTGACCGCGAAGGTCACGCGCATCGACCACGCGGCCAAGACCGCGACGATCACGCCCGAGCTCGGTGAGCCGTGGCAGTTCGACTACGACGTGGTCGTCGTCACGGGCGGCGCGGTCTCGCGCACCTTCCCGATCCCGGGCATCGCCGACAACGCCATCGGCCTCAAGTCGGTCGAAGAGGCCGTCGCGATCCGCGACCGCGTACTCACCAACTTCGACAAGGCCTCGAACCTTCCCCCCGGGCCCGAGCGCGAGCGCCTGCTCACGTTCGTCGTCGTCGGCGGCGGGTTCGCCGGCATCGAGGTGTTCGCCGAGCTCCGCTCCTTCGCGAGCTCGCTGCTCGAGTACTACCCGCAGCTCACCTTCGACGAGACGCACTTCCACCTCATCGAGGCCATGGGGCGCATCATGCCCGAGGTCTCGCTCGAGACGAGCCACTGGGTCATCAAGCACCTCGCCCAGCGCGGCGCCGAGATCCACCTCGACACGCAGCTCACGAGCGCGGTCGACGGCGTCATCGAGCTGTCGACGGGCGAGAGCTTCGAGACCGACCTCATCGTCTGGACCGCCGGCGTCATGGCGAACCCCGCGATCGTGCGCTCGAGCGACCTGCCGGTCGAGGAGCGCGGCCGCATCAAGACCCGTGCCGACCTGCGCGTGGGCGACGACGAGGAGTTCGTGGCCGACGCCTGGGCTGCCGGCGACATCGCCGCGGTTCCCGACCTCACGGGCGGCGGCGTCGGCGGCTACTGCGTGCCGAATGCCCAGCACGCCGTGCGTCAGGGCAAGCTGCTCGCGAAGAACATCGTGGCGGTGCTGCGCGGCGAGGAGCCGAAGCAGTACTTCCACAAGAACCTCGGTGCGGTGGCCGGCCTCGGCGTCGGCTCGGGCGTCTTCCAGTCGGGCAAGATCGCGATCAAGGGCCTCCCCGCCTGGTTCGCCCACCGCGGCTACCACGGCCTGGCCATGCCGAGCTGGGAGCGCAAGTTCCGGGTGTTCTGGGGCTGGTGGAACAACTTCTGGCTCGGGCGCGACATCGTCTCGCTGAGCGCCGTGCAGCAGCCGCGCGCCCAGTTCGAGCTGTTCGCCGCTCGTCCGAAGCCGCCGGCGGTCGAGGCTCCGGCGCCCGCTGCCGCGCCTGCCGCGAAGGCGGAGAAGCCGGCCAAGCAGGAGGCCGTCGCCGCCAAGTAGCGACCGCTCCTGACTAAGCTGTGACGCGGCGTCGCCCTTCGGGCGGCGCCGCGCTCCCGTAGCCCAACCGGCAGAGGCAGGCGACTTAAACTCGCCTCAGTCTGGGTTCGAATCCCAGCGGGAGCACCGAAGAGGCTCTGCGTGCAAGGGGTGGGAACCGCCGGCACGCGTTGATATGTTCGTGACATGTCGTCACCCGCCGAGCGGTTGGGGCCCGCAATCGACATCGACGCCCGGCTCACCGAGATCGAGCGTCGTGTGAACCTGCTCGTCAACACCACGCCGCTGAACGCTGCGGAGGCATGGGCGGACTTCGAACGAAGCGACTTCGGCACCGCGCCCACGCTCCGGCTGCGGCCGTTGGACTTCGACCCGGACCTGGCGGAACGCGAGCTGTACGACCTCGAGGTCGAGAACGTCGACGACCCGGCGCTGCACACGCTCTTCCGGGCGAAGCGGGACGAGATCTCCCGGCAGATCACCGCGTTGGAGGACCGTGACACGTCGCGGTTCCTCTACGGGTCGCTCCAGCTGTATGGAACGGTGGCCCCTCCGCTGGTGGCGGCGGCGGAGGAGCTGCTCGAGACCATCCCCCCGCAGTCACCGAGCACCCGGACGGTCACGGCCGGGGCGTTCGCCGACGCCGCCCGTGCGGAGTTCGAGCGCTACCGCGCCGAGTATCCGGACTTCCCGGTGCGCGTCGAGGTACGGGAGGACGTCGCCGAGCTGATGGTGTCGTTCGGCAGCCTGCTGATCCCGGCGTCCGCCGCCTTCCGGGCCGACCGGGTCGAGGCATTGCTGCACCACGAGGTCGGCACCCACGTGGTCACCTTCCAGAACGGCGCTCGGCAGCCACTGAAGCTGCTGACGATCGGTCTGCCTGGCTACGACGAGACCCAGGAGGGCCTCGCAGTGCTCGCCGAATACCTGACCGGCGGGCTGGACCCGCGGCGGCTGCGCGTGCTCGCGGCGCGAGTGGTCGCGGTCGGCAGCATGCTCGACGGTGCCGGCTTCCTGGACATCTTCGAGTCGCTGCGGGCCGAGTATCGCATTCCCGTCCGGACCGCGTGGTCCATCGCCATCCGGGTGGTCGTCGGGGGAGGGTCGGTGAAGGACGCGATCTACCTGCGTGGGATCACGCGCATCCTCGACGCTCTCGCCGAGGGCAGCAGCCTCGATGTCCTGCTCGTCGGCAAGCTCGCGCTGGACCACATCCCCCTGGTGCAGGACCTCCTCGACCGTGAGGTGCTCCAAGCGCCATGGGTTCGGCCACGATGGCTCGACGTGCCGGGGGCGCAGGAGCGCCTCGAGAGGCTGCGCGCGGGCGCGTCGGCCACCGACCTCTACGAAGGAGACGTGACGGCATGAAGCTCGCATTCCTCGTCAACGACGTCGACACCGAGGTGGACGAGTACACGACCACGCGGCTGGCGAGGGCCGCAGCCAGGGGCGGGCACGAGACCTGGTACGTCGGAGTCGGGGACCTCGAGCTCGGCAGCAGCGACGGATTGTTCGCGGCCATGGCCCGCGTTGCGAGGTGGCAGAGCGACGACACCCTCGCGAGCTTCATGGAGCGGATCAAGGCGCGCGACGCAGAGCGGATCGTCGTGGACGAGCTGGATGCACTCGTGCTGCGCAACGAGTCCATCGACGACCTGCAGGAGCGGCCGTGGGCCAGCCCGATGGGCGTGGTGTTCGGGCAGATGCTCGCGGACCGCGGGGTGACGGTCGTCAACGACCCGAACACGCTCCATCGAGCGACCAGCAAGCTCTACCTCGAGGAGTTCCCCGAGAGCGTCCGGCCCCGGTCGCTGGTGACACGGAGCAAGGCGGCGATCGAGCGGTTCGTCGACGAAGTGGGCCACTGCGTCGTCAAGCCGCTGTACGGCGCCAAGGGTCGCAACGTGTTCATGATCGAGGGCCCGGGGGAGACCAACCTCGCGCAGATGACGGAGGCGGTCCTGCAGGACGGCTACGCCATCATCCAGGAGTTCATCGACGGAGCCGAGGACGGCGATGCCCGGATCTTCCTGCTGGAGGGCCGCCTCCTCGAGCGCGACGGCAGGCCGGCCGCCTTCCGACGCGTCCCCACCGGCAAGGACCCGCGCGCCAACATCAGCACCGGCGGTCGGTCGGTGCCCCTCGAGCTCGGTGACGCCGAGCTGGGCATCGTCGCCGCGATGGGCGACAAGCTCGTCGCCGACGGGATGTTCTTCGTCGGCATCGACGTGATCGGCGGCCACGTGGTCGAGATCAACGCGGAGAGTGCCGGCGGGTTCCAGAGCGTCGAGCGGCTCTACGACATCGACATCGCCGAGACCGTCATCGAAGCCCTGGAGCGCCGGGCCTGCCCGTGAGCCGGCGTCGCGCCGGCTCACGGGAGATCGGGCATCGTCGTCAGCCGACGGCCTTCCGCACGAGCTCCGCGATCTTCGCCTCGACCTCCGGCGTCCAGTTGCGCACGGCGAAGCCGATGGGCCACAGGTCGCCGTCGTCGAGGTTCGCCCGATCCTCGAAGCCGATGGTCGCGTAGCGGGTCTTGAACTTCGCGGCCGCTTGGATGAAGACGACGATCTTGCCCTCGGCGTTCGCGAAGCCCGGCATGCCGTAGTAGGTCTTCGGCACGAGGTCGGGTGCGACCTCGGTGACCACCTTGTAGAGGCCCTCGGCGAGCGACCGGTCAGCGGGTTCCATCTCGGCGATGGCGTCGCGCACCGCCTTGTCGCCGGCGGCTCGGTTCTTGCCGGCCTTCTCCTGCTCGCGGAGTTCCTTCGCGCGCTGCTTGACGGCGTCGCGTTCCTCCGCGCTCAGTCCTCCGGACGTGTCTGCCTTCGCCATCTCGTGGTCCCTTCCTCGGATCCTCATCGGTGCCGCCGCGTCGGCGGGCTGTCGATGTCAGGCTATTCGGCGGCGAGCGTCGTGTGCTTCTCCATTCCTGATCGATGCCGGCGGGTGCTGATCGACGACCCCTGATCGACTACTACAGCAGCAGCAGCAGCAGCAGCAGCATCGTCAGCTCAGCCGGTCGAGACGCCGGAGGATGAGTCCCTCGCGGAGCGCCCACGGCGACACCTCGAGCTCGTCGACGCCGAAGGCGCGCATCGTCTCGGAGAGCACGACCGCGCCGGCGACGATCTGGAAGGTGCGGTCGGCCGTGATGCCGGGCAGCGCCGGCCGTGCGTCGGCTGGAATGCGCGCGAGCCGGGGCGTCCAATCGTCGAGGCCGTCGCGGGTCAGGATGCTGCGCTCGGTAGCGCCGAAGCCGTCTTCGACGCTCCCGGCCAGCCGGGCGAGCGAGCGGATCGTCTTGGAGGAACCGACGACGTGGTCGGGCGACGGCAGGGCTTTGAAGGGCTCGACGGCCTCCGCGAGCACCTGGCGCGCATGGGCTCGGAGGCGCGCGACCTGTTGGGGCGAGGGCGGGTCGTCGGGGAGGAACGAGATGGTCGAGCGCCCGGCGCCGAGGGGCAGCGACCGCGCGACATCCGGCACCTCGTCGATGCCCTGCGCGAGTTCGAGCGAGCCGCCGCCGATGTCGAAGAGCAGCAGTCGCCCGGCCGACCAGCCGTACCAGCGGCGCACCGCGAGGTAGGTGAGGCGCGACTCGTCGTCGCCCGAGAGTACCTGCAGTCGCACGCCGGTATCGCGCTCGATGAGATCGAGCACCGCCTCGCCGTTCGCCGCCTCGCGGATCGCCGAGGTGGCGAAGGCGAGCAGTTCCTCGATGCCGGCTTCACGAGCAGCGGATGCCGCGCCGCCCACCGCGGTGACGATGGCGGTGACGCCCTCGGCGCTGATGGCGCCGTCGGGCTCCAGATAGCGCATGAGACGCAGCACCGACTTGTGCGAGGCTGTCGGTATGGGGCGTGCGCCGGCGTGCGCTTCGACGACCAGCAGGTGCACCGTGTTGGAACCGACGTCGAGGACTCCGAGGCGCATGCTGCGAGCGTAACGGTTTTCGTGCATACTGATGCGACTGGGACGATCGTCCCACTTCAGTCGTCGATGGTGCCGAAGGAGTCGCATGGCCCGCATCCCCGCTTCGGAACGGCGTGCCGCACTCGTGCAGGCGGCGCTCCGCGTGGTGTCGCAGCGCGGCATCGCACATGCGACGACTCGGGCGATCGTGGCCGAGGCCGGCATGTCGCTCGCGAGCTTCCACTACGCGTTCGATTCCCGCGACGAGCTCATCGACGAACTCATCGCGACGGTCGTCGCACGCGAGCAGCAGGCCGTGCTGCCCGACGGCCTCGAAGGTCACGACCTCCGCGACCTGCTCGAGGCCGGGGTGCTGCGCTACTTCGACCACCTGCGCGCCGACCCCGAGCACGAGCAGGCGATGCTCGAGCTCACCCAGTACGCGCTGCGCTCACCCGAGCGCCATCCGCTCGCCGTCGCGCAGTACGACAAGTACACCGAACTCGGCGCTCGCTCGCTCGCGGCTGCCGCCGAACTCGCGGGCGCTCGCTGGACCACCCCGGTCGAACAGGTCGCGCGCGTGCTCATCGCCTTCACCGACGGGCTCACCCTCACGTGGCTCGTCACCCGCGACGACGACGTCGCACGAGCGGTCGCACATGCGGCCGCCGACGCCCTCTCGAGAATGGCCGAGCCCCGATGACGAGTCTCGATTCCGCGCCCCTCCCGGCCGAGCCCACCACGGCCGCGCTCGGCGAGCCGGTCCGCCGCGTCTCCGCCGGCTGGATCGCCTCGTTCGCGACGGTCTGGCTCGGCATCTGGATGGCGCAACTGACGCCCGTGCAGTTGCTGCTGCCCGCGCAGATCGACGCCCAGCTGAAGCCCGACAACTGGGTCGACAGTGTCGTCGCGTTCGGCATCATCTCGGGCATCGCCGCGATCGCGACGATCATCGCCTACCCGCTGACGGGCGCGCTCTCCGACCGCACGACCTCGCGATTCGGCCGTCGCCGCCCCTGGATCGCGATCGGCGCGGTCGTCTTCGGGCTCTCGCTCGTCACGCTCGGCGGGCAGACCGAGATCTGGGCGATCGGCGCCACGTGGGTCGCGGCATCCGTCGGCTTCTGCATCATGACGGCCGCGCTCACCGCGACGATCTCCGACCAGGTACCCGTGAACCAGCGCGGCTTCGTCTCGGGCTGGATGTCGGCGCCGCAGGCGGTCGGCATCATCGTGGGCCTCGTGCTCGTGACCGAGCTCGTCACCGACGCCTCGCTCGGGTACATCCTGCTCGCGGTGATCCTCGTCGTGCTGGCGGTGCCGTTCCTCTTCCGGGCCGACCAGCCGCTCGCGCCGACCGAGCGCGTGCGCGTCACGGCCAAGGGGATCCTCAGCGGCTTCTGGATCAGCCCTCGCAAGCACCCCGACTTCGGCTGGACGCTGCTGAGCCGCGTGCTCGTCTCCGTCGGCAACGCGCTCGGCACGAGCCTGCTGCTGTACTTCC
This sequence comes from Agromyces sp. CCNWLW203, assembly GCF_036576125.1. Taxonomy (NCBI): domain Bacteria; kingdom Bacillati; phylum Actinomycetota; class Actinomycetes; order Micrococcales; family Microbacteriaceae; genus Agromyces; species Agromyces sp. CCNWLW203. The sequence goes on from NZ_JAZHYX010000009.1 coordinate 78,658, forward strand.
TGATGTTCCAACTGAACGACGCGAACGCCGAAGACAACCTGATCGTGCTCACGCTCATCTACATGGTGTTCGTGATCCTCGCGTCGCTCCTGCTCGGGAAGCTCTCCGACAAGCTCGGCCGGCGCAAGATGTTCGTCTTCGTCGCCTCGGCCCTGCAGGGCGTCGCGGCGCTGCTGCTCGCCCTCTTCCCCGACCTGACGGTCGCGATGGTCGCAGCCGGTCTCCTGGGGCTCGGCTACGGCTGCTTCCTCTCCGTCGACCAGGCGCTCGCGACGCAGGTGCTGCCCGACGCCGCGTCGCGTGGCAAAGACCTGGGCATCATGAACATCGCCTCGGCCGTGCCGCAGGCCATCGCCCCCATGATCGGCGCCGCGGCGGTCGTCGTCTCGGGCTCGTTCATGCTCGTCTTCCTGCTCGGCGCCGCGTTCTCGTTCGCCGGGGCCTTCGCCGTCGCCCGAGTCAGGAGCGTGCGCTGATGACGATCGACCTGCGCAAGACCGGTTCGCCGGTGTCGGATGCCTCGGACTGGCTGCACCCCGAGCGGTACTGGCCGTCGCTGACGGCGGCCACCGCTCACCTCGACGCCCCCGTCGGGGTGCTGCACCTCGGGGCGCTGCGCCACAACGCCCTCGACATGCTGCGCCGCGCGCACGGCACGCCGATCCGCGTGGCCTCGAAGTCGCTGCGCGTGCGCGGCATCGTCGAGGCGCTGCTCGCCATGCCGGGCTACCACGGGGTGCTCGCGTACACGCTCGCCGAGGCGCTGTGGCTCGCCGAGACGGTCGACGACGTCGTCGTCGGCTACCCGACCGCCGAGCGCGCCTCGATCCTGCGACTCGCGACCGATCCCGAGTTCGCGAGGCGCGTCACGCTCATGGTGGACTCGCCCGGCCAGCTCGATGTCGTCGACGCGGTGCTGCCTCCCGGCAGGCGCGAGTCGATCCGGGTCTGCCTCGAGCTCGACGCCTCGTGGAACGCGCCGCTGCTCGGCCACCTCGGCGTGCGCCGCTCGCCCGTGCACGCCCCCGAAGACGCTGCGGCGCTCGCCGCGTACATCGTGAAGCGCCCCGGCTTCGAGCTCGTCGGCATGATGGCCTACGAGGCGCAGGTCGCGGGCGTCGTGAACGAGCCCGCCGGCCGGCCGGTCGACGGAGCGGTGAACCGCTGGATGCAGTCGCGCTCGGTGCCCGAGCTGCACGAGCGCCGCGGGCGCGCCGTCGCAGCGGTGCGCGAGATCGTGGAGCTCGAGTTCGTCAACGGCGGCGGCACCGGCTCGCTCGAGACCACGGCGGCGGATGCCTCGGTGACCGAGATCGCGGCCGGCTCCGGCATCTTCGGCGGGCATCTCTTCGACGGCTACCGGCACTTCACGCCCGCGCCGGCCGCGGCCTGGGCGCTCGACGTCGTGCGCCGCCCGAGCCGCGACCACGCGACGATCCTCGGCGGCGGCTGGGTGGCCTCAGGGCCGCCCACCGCCGATCGACTGCCGAGGATCGTCTGGCCCGAGGGGCTCGTGATGGAGCCGCGGGAGATGGCCGGCGAGGTGCAGACCCCGGTCAGCGGCCCCGCCGCCCGAGGCATGAAGGTCGGCGACCGGGTGTGGCTGCGTCACACGAAGTCGGGCGAACTGGCGGAGCACCTGAACGAGTTCGCCCTCGTCGATGCGGGCGAGGTCGTCGACACCATCCCGACGTATCGGGGAGAAGGGAAGGCGTTCCTGTGACCGCGACTGCTTCCCGAAACGAGGAGATCCTGTGACCGCGACTGGAGCCGTCTGGCACGTGTGTACGGGTCGTGCAGGAATCGAGGTTCTCCGATGACCGCGACTGGAGCCGTCTGGCGTAACTGGGGTCGCACGGAATCGGTGCGGCCCCTTCGCGTGGAGCGCCCGGCCTCGGTCGAGGCGGTGCAGCGAGCGGTCGCCGCCGCCGCCGCATCCGGCCTCGCGATCAAGCCCGTCGGCTCGGGCCACAGCTTCACGGGCATCGCGGTCGCGCCGGGCGTGCAGCTCGACATGACCGATGTCTCGGGCGTCATCGACGCGGATGTCGCCACCGGCCGCGTCACTCTGGGCGCCGGTACCCGGCTGCACGAACTGCCCCAGCTGCTCGCGCCCTACGGGCTCGCGCTCGCGAACATGGGCGACATCGACCGGCAGACGATCTCGGGCGCGACGTCGACCGGCACGCACGGCACGGGCCTCGGCTTCGGCGGCCTCGCGACGCAGATCGTCGCCGCCCGGCTCGTGACCGGCACGGGGGAGCTCATCACGGTCAGCGAGACCGAGCGCCCCGAGCTGCTCCCCGCGGTGCGCCTCGGCCTCGGCGCCCTCGGCGTGCTCGTCGACGTGACGCTGCAGCTCGTGCCGAGGTACGTGCTGCACGCCGTCGAGAAGCCCGAGCCGCTCGGCGAGGTGCTGGGCTCTTGGCAGGAGCGTGTACGGGCCGCCGACCACTTCGAGTTCTACTGGTTCCCGCACACCGAGGCGGCACTCACGAAGACGAACACCCGATTGCCGGGCGATGCACCGCGGCGGCCGCTCGGGCGCCTCTCGCGCTGGGTCGACGACGAGCTGCTCGCAAACGGCGCATATCGCGCCGTCTGCGCGCTCGGCACGGTCGCCCCGGCCGTCGTGCCGGCCTTCGCCCGCCAGGTCGAGAAGCTCACGGGCGACCGCGACTTCGCCGACTTCTCGCCGAGGGTCTACGTCACGAACCGCACCGTGCGGTTCCGCGAGATGGAGTACGCGGTGCCACTCGACGCGGTGCCCGCGGCCCTGCGCGAGGTGCGCGAGCTCATCGAGCGGAAGGGCTGGCGCATCAGCTTCCCGATCGAGGTGCGGGCCGCGGCATCCGATGACAACTGGCTCTCGACGGCCCACGGCCGGGAGTCGGGCTACATCGCCGTGCACCGCTACTTCCGGGAAGACCCGACCGAGTACTTCGCCGCCGTCGAGGCGATCATGCGCGGCTACGGCGGCCGTCCGCACTGGGGCAAGATGCACACTCGCGACGCCGAGTCCCTCCGCGAGGTCTACCCCCGCTTCGACGACTTCCTGCGCGTGCGCGACGAGCTCGACCCCGAGCGCCGCTTCGCGAACCCCTACCTCGACCGGGTGCTCGGCGCGTGATGGGCCGTCGGCCATACTGACAGCGTGGAGTACGCATCGAGGGTGCCGGGTTCGCCGCTCGACGGGCTGATCGACGATCTCTACTACCTGGAGGGCGTTCCGCCGTACTCCCGGTTGCTGTTGCCGGCCGCGCCCGCGCCGTTGCTGATCATCAATCTCGGAGCGCCGTTCCTCATCCGCGCAGGCGCCGACGCGGAAGCCGTGGAGTTCGCCGACGGCTGCGCGGTCGCCACGCCCACCCGCGCGTGGGAGTTCGGTTACCCCGCCCCGACCCGGTCCGTGGGCGTCCATTTCACGCCGTGGGGGCTGGCGCCGTTCCTGCCGATGCCTGCAGCCGAGCTCTGCGACCGACCTGCGACGGTGGAGCAGATCTGGGGCCGGCCCGCCGCCGCTGGGTTGCGACAGCGGCTGGCCTCGGCGGCAGCACCGCACGACATGCTGACGGTGCTCGAGGAGGAACTGGTGCGACGGCTGCGGCCGGTCGACGGCCTCGACCTCGTTCGCCAGGTGAGCCGCGCCATCGCGGAGACCGGCGGAGCGGTGCCGATCAGCGACCTCGGTGCGGCAGCCCGCGTCGGCAGCACGTACTTGGCGAAGCGATTCAAGGAGATCGTCGGCGTCACGCCGAAGCGGCTGGCGCGCAGCTCTCGATTCACGCTCACCGTGTTGGCGATCGACGTGACCGCACCCATCGACTGGGGTGATGTCGCCGTGCGAGCGGGCTACTTCGACCAGGCCCACTTCAACCACGAGTTCCGGGAGTTCACCGGGCTCACGCCGACCCGGTACATCGAGGTCCGGCAACGCTTCCTCCGCGAGCATCCCGACCACGCGCTCGACGGCTGGCCGCTGCCGGCCGAGTGATTTCCTACAAGAGCGACCAGCCACCGCGCGGAAGACTGGGACTTCCGATCAGAGGAGGAACCCATGGGCAGAGTGGTCATGAACGCGTCGGTCTCGGTGGACGGCTTCATCGCAGCTCCGAACGACGACCCCGGTCCGCTGTTCGAGTGGCTGGTCAGCGGTGACGTGCCGTTGGACGACAGCGGCGTCCTGAACGTGTCGCAGGCGTCCTACGACCACATCCGGCCCTACTGGGACGAGATCGGGGTGACCATCGCCGGCCGCCACGTCTTCGACCTCACGGACGGCTGGGACGGGAAGCCTCCGAGCGGCATCGACCACGTCGTCGTCGTGACGCACCGGCCGGCGCCCGAGGGCTGGGACCCCGGCGCGCCGTTCCACTTCGTCGACGGCATCGAGGCGGCCGTCGAGAAGGCGAGGGAGCTCGCGGGTGACCGCACCGTCGAGGTCGCCGCCGGCGATGTCGGCGGCCAGATGCTTGCCGCCGGTCTGGTCGACGAGGTGCGAATGGACGTCGCACCCGTCGTGCTCGGGGCCGGCAAGCCCTACTTCGGCTCAGTCGACTCAGCGCAACTGCTGGAGGACCCGGACGTCGTCGTTCAGGGCACCCGGGTGCTTCACCTGCGCTACCGGGTGCGTCGTCGACCGAGCTGAGTGGGAACCGCCTGTGCGTGCATGCGGCGTCAGGGCGTGCGGCGGTGCAGGGTGATCGAGCCGAGCACGATCGATCCGACGATCCACGCGAGGATGACGAGGAGCTTCGCCGTGATCCACTCGGCGCTCTCCGAGTCGGCGGCGACCGCCTGCAGTGCGTCGATCGCGAAGCTCAGCGGCAGCCACTCGCTGATCGCCTCGAGCGCCTCGGGCAACTGGTCGCGCGGAATGAAGATGCCGCCGAGCAGGATCTGCGGGAACACGATGAGCGGCATGAACTGCACGACCTGGAACTCCGAGCGGGCGAACGCGCTCGCGAGCAGCCCGAGCGCGGTGCCGAGCAGCGCATCGGCGACGGCGACTGCGAAGAGCAGCCAGAGCGAGCCCTCGATCTCGAGGCCGCACACCCACACGGCGAACGAGACGGCGATCGCGGTCTGGAAGACGGCGAGCAGGCCGAACGCGAGCGCGTAGCCGAGGATGAAGTCGCCCTTGCCCATCGGCATCGAAAGCAGCCGCTCAAGGGTGCCGCTGCGGCGCTCGCGCAGCGTCGAGATGCTCGTGACGAGGAACATCACGATGAACGGGAAGAGGGCGATCATGGCGGGGCCGATGTCGGTGAAGACGTCGGTGTCCACGAAGATCCAGGCCACGAGGCCGATCAGCAGGCTCGGCACGACGAGGAGCAGGGCGACCGTGCGGTGGTCGTGGCGGATCTGGCCGAGCACGCGTCCGGCGGTCGCGAAGGTGCGGGTGAGGTTCATCGCTCCGTCTCCGTCGTCGTCTTCGTCTCCGTGGTCGGCCGCAGATCGGGTTCGCCGCGTTCGATGAGGCGCAGGAACGCCTGCTCGACGTCGTCGGTGCCCGTGATCTGGAGCACGCCCCGCACGGTGTCGTCGGCGAGCAGCGCGCCGTCGCGGAGCAGCAGCAGGCGATCGCAGCGCTTCGCCTCGTCCATGACGTGGCTCGAGATGAGGAGCGTCGCGCCGTCGTCGGCGAGGCTGCGGAACAGCGCCCAGAGTTCGACCCTGAGCACGGGGTCGAGGCCGACGGTGGGCTCGTCGAGCACGAGCACCTCAGGGTCGCCGAGGAGCGCCGCCGCGAGCGAGACGCGGCTCCGCTGCCCGCCCGAGAGCGAGCCGACGAGCCTGCCGGCAACCGAGCCGAGATCGGTGCGTTCGATGACGCGATCGATGTCGGATGCCGGTGCGCCGACGATGCGGCGGAAGTAGGCGAGGTTCTGGCGCACCGAGAGGTCGTCGTAGACGCTCGCCTGCTGGGTGACGTAGCCCATGCGGGTGCGGAGCGCCCTGCTGCCCGCGGGAAGACCCAGCACCTCGATCGTGCCCGACTTCACGACCTGCACGCCGACGATCGCGCGCATGAGGGTCGTCTTGCCGCTGCCGCTCGGGCCGAGGAGGCCGATGATTCGGCCGCGCGGCACGGCGAGGGAGAGCCGGTCGAGCACTGGCGTGCCGCCGCGGACGACCGTCAGGTCCTGCACGATGACGGCCGCGGCGGATGCGGCGCCCGATGCCCCGCCGGACACCGTGCCCGAGGCATCCGAGTTATTCATCATGTGCTGAATCTTTCGCCGCCGCGGCGGCGCTGTCAAGGGGTCGCGGGACTCCCGGTCAGATGCCACTGCACCGCCGGGCCGACCCGGCGCACGAGCTCGTCGACGTCAGTCGAGGCGACGGGCTCGAACTCGAGCACGTAGCGCACCATGATGACCCCCACGAGCTGCGAGGCCGCGAGCTCGGCCCGGAGGTCGGCGTCGTCGGCGTCGCCGAGGGTCGCGGCGATGCGCTGCATGATCTCGTGGCGGAGGAACTCGCGGAGCATCCGGGCGACCGGCCCCTGCCCGATGGCCGAGCGCAGCGCCGCCACCGCGGCCGGGCGAACGGCGCCGGAGTCCCAGGCCGTGAGCACCGCGCGCACGAGCCGGGCCCCGAGCTCGTCGACCGGCGCGGTGAGCGCCTCGCCCACGATGCGATCGGGGCGCAGCGGCACCTCGACCACCTCGGCGACGAGCGCCTGCTTGCTGTCGAAATAGTGGTGCACCAGCGCGGGGTCGACGTCGGCGCGTCTCGCGATGGCCCGCATCGACGTCGCCTCGTACCCGTGCTCGGCGAACTCGGCCGTCGCGGCGGCGAGGATGCGCGCCCGGGTGTCGCCCGCGTTCGCACCGCGGGGCCGGCCGCGCCGGCGGCGTTGCGAGTGCTCCGTCACAGCCTGAGCCTATGCCCGGAGAACGCCCTCCGCTTCCTCCGAGTCTCATGGGAAGCACAGCTCACGCGGAGGCTCGCTCGGTACACTGAATCCACACAGCAACCAAGCTCAGAGCGCTTAGGAGTCCGTGCCATGGAATGGCTCATCCCCGTCATCATCGTCGTCGCGCTCGTGCTGATCATCGGCATCTACCTCTGGGCCACCTACAACTCCCTCGTCACGCTGAACGTGCGCGTCGACGAGGCGTGGAGCGACATCACGGTGCAGCTGAAGCGCCGTGCCGACCTGATCCCGAACCTCATCGAGGCGGTCAAGGGCTACGCGGCCCACGAGAAGTCGGTCTTCGAGTCCGTCACACAGGCGCGCGCCGAGACGCTGTCGGCGCAGGGGCCCGCAGAAGCCGGTGCCGCTGAGAACCACATGCAGCAGGCGCTGAAGTCGATCTTCGCCGTCGCGGAGGCCTACCCCCAGCTGCAGGCGAGCCAGAACTTCCTGCAGCTGCAGTCGGAGCTCGTCGACACCGAAGACAAGATCCAGGCCTCGCGCCGGTTCTACAACGGCGGCGTGCGCGAACTGAACACCAAGATCAAGGTCTTCCCGAACACGCTGTTCGTGCGCAGCCTCGGGTTCCACGAGCGCGACTTCTTCGAGGTCACGGAGCCGGCGGCCATCGCCGAGCCTCCGCGCGTGCAGTTCTAAGGGCCGGCGTTGTACCGCGCGATCGCGAAGAACAAGCGCAACACCGTCTTCATCGTCCTGTTCTTCCTCGCCATCATCGGCGGGCTGGGCTGGCTGGCGGCGGCCATCTACCAAGACGTCACGATCGTCATCGTCACGCTCGTGATCGCGACGGCGTACGCGCTGTTCCAGTACTTCACGGCCGACCGTCAGGCGCTGTCGATGTCGGGCGCCGTCGAACTGCACTCCAAGGCCGACCACCCGCGACTCTGGCGCACCGTCGAGAATCTCTCGATCACGACCGGCACCCCGATGCCGCGGGTGTTCGTGATCTCCGACCCCGCGCCGAACGCGTTCGCCACGGGCCGCGACCCCGAGCACGCCGTCGTCGCCGCGACGACGGGCCTGCTCGAGATCATGGACGACGCAGAGCTCGAGGGCGTCATGGCCCACGAACTCGGCCACGTGCGCAACTACGACATCCGCCTCTCGATGGTCGTCTTCGGCCTCGTCGTGGCCGTCGGGTTCATCTCCGACATGCTCGTGCGCATGGCCTTCTTCGGCCGCGGCAACAACAACGGCAACCCGATCGTCTTGATCTTCGGCCTCGTCGCGATGCTCATCGCGCCGCTCGTCGCGAGCCTCGTGCAGCTGGCCGTCTCGCGCCAGCGCGAGTACCTCGCCGATGCCACGGGCGCGATGACGACCCGGCACCCCGACGCACTCGCCCGGGCCCTGCTGAAGCTCGAGACCTACGGGCGCCCGATGCAGCGGCAGAACTCGTCGATGGCCCACCTCTGGATCGCCGACCCGCTGAAGCCCGGCGTCATGGACAAGCTCTTCGCCACCCACCCGCCGATCGCCGATCGCGTCAAGCGCCTCGAAGAGATGGGCGGCGCGTTCTGAGCCCCCGGCCTCCGGACGCACTCACGAGTGCTCGGCGGCTCTCGAGTACGCTCGCGCTCGCGCTCACGCCGCGCTGAGCTCGGCGGCCAGCGCGGGGGAGAGGTCGCCTCGACCGGTGACGCTCACCTCGCCGAGCCCCTGCCAGGCCGCGGCGCGCTGCAGCACGGGAACGAGCCGTGCCGCTGTCTCGGCCGGAGCCCCTGGCTCGCTCCACGCCGACTGCACCCGCAGCACGCCGGCCTGCCGGTCGCTCTTCAGGTCGACCCGGCCGACCACGCGATCGTCGATGAGCACGGGCAGCGAGTAGTACCCGAACTTCCGCTGGGGCTCGGGCGTGTAGATCTCGATGCGGTAGTGGAAGTCGAAGAGCCGCTCGGTGCGGGGCCGGAACCACACGACGGGATCGAACGGCGAGAGCACCGCGGCCGTCTCGATGCGGCGCGGGCGCTTCGCATCGCGGTGCAGCCAGGCGGGCGTCGGCCGTGACCCGTTGCTCCACCCGGGCACCTCGACCGGCAGCAGCACGCCGGCCTCTTCGAGCTCGGTGATGGCCTGTCGCACGGGCGCGCGCTTCATGCGCCAGTAGTCGGCGAGGTCGGCCTCCGTCGCGATGCCCTGAGCGGATGCCGCGAGCCCGACGAGCTCGCGCACGGCATCGGCCTCGGGCGGGGCCGTGCCCAACAGTTCTGCCGGCAGTGCCTGCTCGGGCAGGGCGTAGACGCGCTCGAAGCGGCGCCGCTCGACGCACACGACGTCGCCGGTGCGGAACATCATCTCGAGCGTGCGCTTCACGTCGGACCAGCCCCACCACGCGCCGCGCCGTTCGTTCGCGTCGTGCTCGATCTCGCTCGCCCGCATGGGGCCGTTCGCGGCGAGCTCGGCCCGCAGCCACTCGGCGAGCGGCGCGTCTTGGGCGACCCATCCGCCCCAGTCGCTGCCGCTCGCCCGGAACGCCGTGCGGCGGAACTCGAAGAGCGGCCAGAGCTCTCGGGGAATGTAGGCCGCCTGATGCGCCCAGTACTCGACCATGCGCCCGCGCCGACCCGTGGTGATGCGATCGAGCGCGGCGCGGTCGTAGGCCCCGACCCGGCTGAAGGCGGGCAGGTAGTGGCTGCGCTCGAAGACGTTCACCGAGTCGATCTGCAGCAGCGCCAACCGATCGATGACGCCGTTGACGGCACGGGTGCCCGGTGCCTCGGGCAGCGGGCGCGCGAAACCCTGCGCGGCGAGTGCGATGCGGCGAGCGAGGGCGGGGCTGACGACGTCGACCATGATGGCTCGACGATAGCGGGAGCGACCGACACTGACCGATTCGCTGGCGCGCGGCATCCGCTCGCCCATGCCGCCCCGTTCATACGCCCCGCCTAGACTGGAGCGATGACGGACTCCACGGGGCGGAAACGGGGCCGGTTGTCGAGGGGCGCTGCGGAGTCGCCGCCGGCGGCGCAGGCGGAGTCAGCGCCGCGCGAAGCGGCCGACAGCATCCCCTTCGGCGTGCGACTGGCCGCCGGATGGTCGTGGCGGCTGCTGCTCATCGGCGGCGTGCTCGCGGTCGTCGTCTTCCTGATCATCCAGCTGCGATTGATCGTCATCCCGATCCTCGTGGCCGTGCTCGTCGGGGCACTGCTCGTGCCGTTCTCGGGCCTCCTGCAGAAGCACCGCTGGCCGAAGTGGCTCGCCGTGACGACCGCCATGCTCTCGGCGCTGATCGTCGTCGGCGGCCTGCTCACGCTCGGCATCACGCAGATCGTGCGCGGCTCCGACGAGCTCGCCGCGCAGTCGCTCGTGGCGTGGGACGACTTCCGCGAGTGGCTCCTCGAAGGGCCGTTCCACATCACCGAGTCCCAGTTGAACGAGTGGGTCGATCAGATCATCCAGTCGGTGCAGCAGGACAGCGGGCTCCTGGTCAGCGGCGCGCTCTCGCTGAGCTCGACGCTCGGGCACTTCCTCGCGGGCCTGCTGCTCGCGCTCTTCGCGACGCTCTTCATCCTCATCGACGGCCGCGGCATCTGGAACTGGATCGTCGGCATCTTCCCCCGCCGGGCCCGAGCCGCCATCGATGGCGCGGGCAACGCCGGCTGGGCGACGCTGCAGAACTTCGTGAAGGTGCAGATCCTCGTCGCCACGATCGACGCGATCGGCATCGGGCTCGGCGCGTTCTTCCTCGGCGTTCCCCTCGCAGTGCCGATCGCGATCCTCGTCTTCCTCGGCTCGTTCATCCCGATCGTCGGTGCCGTCGCCACCGGCGCGCTCGCCGTCTTCGTCGCCCTCGTCTACAACGGACCGGTCATCGCGCTCATCATGCTCGGCATCGTGCTGCTCGTGCAGCAGGTCGAGGGTCACGTGCTGCAGCCGCTCATCATGGGCACGGCCGTGAAGGTGCATCCGCTCGGCGTCGTCGTCGCGGTCGCGACCGGATCGCTCCTCGCCGGCATCCCCGGTGCGCTCTTCGCGGTGCCCGTCGCCGCGGTCGTGAACGTCATGATCCTCTCGGTCTCGAGCGGTGCGTGGAAGAACGACGACGCCCCGCCGCCGCAGCCCCGATCGGCGCTCTGGCGCACGGTGCCGCAGCGCCCTGGTTACAAACGAGGAGAATGAACGAGTTGACGAGCACGAGCACGAGCACGATTGCAGGGCCGAGCCTCGCCGACTTCGAGCGTGCGCGAGGCGTGGTCTCCGCCGTCGCTCGGCAGACGCCCATGGAGTCGTCGCGATTCCTCGCCGATCTCCTCGGCGTGCCCGTGCACCTGAAGTGCGAGAACCTGCAGCGCACGGGCTCGTACAAGCTGCGCGGCGCCTACCACCGCATCGCCGCCCTGACCGAGTCGGAGCGCGCACGCGGTGTCGTCGCCGCCTCGGCGGGCAACCACGCCCAGGGCGTCGCGTTCGCCGCCCGAGAGCTCGGCATCAGCGCCACGATCTTCATGCCAGTCGGAGTCGCCCTGCCGAAGCTCGAGGCGACCCGCGCCTACGGCGCCGACGTCGTGCTCCGCGGCGACTCCGTCGGCGAGACGCTCGAAGCCGCCGCGGTCTTCGCCGACGAGACCGGCGCGGTCATCATCCCGCCGTTCGACCACCCCGACGTGATCGCGGGGCAGGGCACGCTCGGCCTCGAGATCCTCGAGCAGACGCCCGACGTCGCGACGATCATCGTGCCGATCGGCGGCGGCGGCCTCGCCGCGGGCATCGCGAGCGCCGCCAAGCAGCGCGCCGCCCAGCTCGGGCGCACCATCCGCATCGTCGGCGTGCAGGCCGAGAACGCCGCGCCCTACGTCGCCTCGCTCGCGGCGGGCTCGCCGCAGCGGGTGCCGGTCGTGCCGACGATCGCCGACGGCATCGCCGTCTACCGGCCCGGCGAGCTGAACTTCGAAATCATCCGCGAGGCGATCGACGAGATCGTCACGGTCTCCGAAGACGACATCGCACGGGCGCTCCTCGTGCTGCTCGAACGCGCGAAGCTCGTCGTCGAGCCGGCCGGCGCGGTCTCGGTGGCGGCGATCATGACCGGCCAGATCGCCTCCGACGGCCCCGTCGTCGCCATGCTCTCGGGCGGCAACATCGACCCGCTCCTCATGCAGCGCGTGATCGCGCACGGGCTCGCGGCATCCGATCGCTATCTCACGCTCCGCATCGGCATGCCCGATCGACCCGGTCAGCTCGCCCGCATCGCCGAGCTGCTCGCCGAGGCGAACGCGAACGTCATCGAGGTGCTGCACACGCGGCACGGGTCAGGGCTGCAGATCTCGGAGGTGGAGCTCAAGCTCTCGATCGAGACCCGCGGCCCAGAGCACCGGGCCGAGGTCGTCGAGGTATTGCGACGAGCCGGCTACGAGCCGGTCGTCGACAACGACTGACGGGCGCCGCCAACCCAATACAGGCCTACCGGCCTACCGGCCTACTGGCCGCCCCAGGTCTCGACGCTCGTGATCTCGACGGCGATCTCGCGGCCGTTGGGTGCGGTGTAGCTCGTCTTCTCGCCGACCTTCAGGCCGAGGATCGCAGCGCCGAGGGGGCTCTGCGTGCTCCACACGTCGAGCTCGGAGTCGCCGGCGATCTCGCGGCTGCCGATGAGGAAGGTCTCTTCATCGCCCGCGATCATCGCGGTGATGACGGTGCCGGCCTCGACGACGCCCGACGACTGGGGTGCGTCGCCGACCTCGGCCGTGCGGAGGAGCTCCTTCAGCTGACGGATGCGGGCCTCCATCTTGCCCTGCTCGTCCTTCGCGGCGTGGTAGCCGCCGTTCTCCTTGAGGTCGCCCTCTTCGCGCGCGGACTCGATGCGCTTGGCGATGTCTTCGCGGCCGTGGGTGGAGAGCTGCTCGAGCTCCGCTGCCAGGCGGTCGTAGGCCTCCTGGGTGAGCCAGGTGGCGGTGACGTCCTGCGCCATGATGCACACTCCCGTGTCATGCAGCCTCGGCTGCACTCCGTATAGACGTGTCGCCCCGACGGATGTCGGAGCGAATCCCCCATGTTAGGTGAGCCAGCAGCCGTAAATCAAACCCGTGTTCGCCTCCTGGGCGACCCGCACGGTCTCGGTGAGACTGCGCAGGTGCCGATCGGAGGCCGGGATCTCGACGATCTTCCAGCCCACGACGGTGAAGTCCTCGTTGAAGGCCTGCACGGCGCACGCGGTCTCGTTGCCGGGCGGCACCGACAGGGTCCAGGTGACCTCGACGGCCCGCTGCTCGTTCATGAGCCGGTGCCCCGTGTCGGTGACCTCGATCTGCGGCTTCTGCCCGTCGAGGCCGGCCCAGACGACCCAGGCGACGAGCACGATCGCGAAGGCGATGGCGCCGCCGATGAGCAGGAGCCGATCGCGACTGCGGTGCGTGCGGGTGCGCCCGTAGCGTGCGTCGAGCACGTCGTTCCGGGGCGCGGTCACCGCAGGCTCCTTCGAGGTCGATCGTCTAGGCTTGAGTCAAGCCTAACGCGCCCAGCCAGGGCCGAATCCCGCCAGTGCACGCGTGAAAGAGAGTCCGATGCTCGTCGTTCCAGCCCTGACCTTCCTGGCGGAAGACGAGGAGTTCGACCCCAACACGGTCACGCCCGGCGTCTGGGGCTTCGTCATCACGTTCCTCATCATGATCGTGGTGCTGCTGCTCGTGCTCGACATGGTGCGCCGCATCCGCCGCACGAACTACCGCATCGAGGTGCGCGAGCGGCTCGAGGCCGAGGCACGCGACGCCGAGATCGCCGAGGCCGACGGTCAGGCGACGGATGCCTCGGGCGCCCTGCCGCCCGTCGAACCCGGTGCGACCGACGACGGGCCCGACGAGGCATCCGCTCGCTGAACCCGGCTCGCTGAGCGGGTCTCGATACGCTCGCTTCGCTCGCTACTCGACCGGCGTCAAGCGTCAGCCGACGTGGTAGACGGGCGCGATTGCGATGAGCAGCGTCGCCGTCCAGTGGCACATGAAGGCGAGCACCGTGGCGGTGTGGAAGATCTCGTGGAACCCGAAGACGCCCGGCCACGGGTTCGGCTTCTTGAGCCCGTAGACGATGGCGCCGCCCGTGTAGAGCAGCCCGCCGACGATCACGAGCACCATCATCGCCGCGTTCGCGGCGAGCAGGTCGCCGAGGTACATCACGGCCGCCCACCCGAGCAGCAGGTAGAGCGCCACATAGAGCCAGCGCGGAGCGCCGATCCAGAACACACGGAAGCCGATGCCCGCGAGCGCCCCGGCCCAGACGACGCCGAGCAGCAGCCAGCCCTTGTCGGGCGGCAGCGCCAGCACCGCGAGCGGCGTGTACGTGCCCGCGATCAGCAGGAAGATGTTGGCGTGGTCGATGCGCTTCAGCACGAGCTTCGTCTTCGGCTTCCAGTTGAAGCGGTGGTAGAGCGCCGAGTTGCCGAAGAGCAGCATCGAGGAGAGCACGAAGACGGCGGACGCCCACTTCGCCGGAGCGCCCTCGGCGAGCACGATGAGCACGATGCCCGCCGCGATCGTGACGGGGAAGGTGCCCGCGTGGATCCAGCCGCGCCACGTCGGCTTGACCTCTTCGGGGTGTGCGAGCGAGTCGTCGAGCAGGGGGATGTTCGGCAGGTCGGAGCCGTGCTCGGCATGCGAGACGGCGAGATCGCCGGGGTCCTCCGCCGCGACGGGGCGGGAGAGTTCGTCCACGGCATCGCGTGATGCGCGGCGGCGCTTCGAGGTCATGCTCACAGCGTATGACGTCGCCGGTCACGACCGGCTGTGAGTGTCGGATGCCGCGGAGGGGTAGCGTAGTCCCGTGCAGACGAGCGATCAGCCCCTCGGTCGCGGCATCCTCTACCGCCTCTACCAGAACCGGCTTCGGCGCGGACTCGACCCCGAGGACATGCCGCGCCATGTCGCGATGATCATCGACGGCAACCGCCGCTGGGCGAAGCAGCTCGGCTACGACACCGCGGCGCACGGCCACCGAGCGGGCGCGGCGAAGATGCGCGAGTTCCTCGAGTGGTGCGACGACGCCGGCATCAAGACGGTCACGCTCTACCTGCTCTCGAGCGACAACCTCGGCAACCGCCCCTCGGCCGAGCTCGCCGACCTCATCGAGATCATCGCCGAGCTCGCCGAAGAGCTCTCGCACTACCGCGACTGGCGGGTGCAGCACGTCGGGTCGGATGCCGGGCTTCCCGAGCCGCTCGTCGCCGCCCTCGACGCCGCGGAGCACCGCACCGCCGACAAGCACGGCCTGCACGTCAACCTCGCCGTCGGCTACGGCGGCCGCAAGGAGATCACCGACGCGATGCGCTCCATCGTCGCCGAGCATCACGCCGAAGGCCGCAGCCTCGACGACCTCGCCGAACGGCTGACGCCCGACCTCATCGGCCAGCACCTCTACACGGGCGGCCAGCCCGACCCCGATCTCGTCATCCGCACGTCGGGCGAGCAGCGGCTCAGCGACTTCATGCTCTGGCAGTCGGCCCACAGCGAGTTCTACTTCGTCGAGGCGCTCGGCCCCGACCTCCGCAAGGTCGACTTCCTGCGGGCACTCCGCGACTACACGAAACGACATCGCAGATTCGGCGGATGACGCGCGCCGCCCTCGTCTGCGAGACTATGCGCGCCGACCGATTCCGCCTCGAACTGCGCCTCGACGAAGGGGGCACCACCACGTGACCATCGACGACTTCACCGCCGGATTCACCCAGGAACCCGGCTACCTCGACTACGGCAGGGTCGGGCCGCTCTCGACCGCCGCCGCCGAGGAATCGCTCGTCTTCACCCAGGTGCTGCAGCGCGCCCGTCACGGCAGCCTCGACGAGTTCCGCGAGCAAGACGCTCGCGTGCGTGCGGCGGCGTCGGCGGTCACCGGGTTCCCGGCCGACCAGATCGTGTTCCAGCCCAACGCGACGACCGGCATCATGCACGCGATGTTCGGGTTGACCGGCGGCGTGCTGCTCTCGGCCGACGAGTTCCCGAGCCTGCCCATCGCCGCGGTGCGCGCCCAGGAGGCGCTGCACACCGTGCAGCCCGTGTGGCTCGAGACCGACCACGGCAAGGTGACGCCTGGCCAGATCCGCGAGCAGCTCGAGTCGAACGTCGCCGCCGTCGCGGTCAGCCTCGTCGACTCGCGCTCGGGCTATCTCTGCGACATTGAGGGCGTCAGGCAGGTCATCGGCGACCGGCTGCTGATCGTCGACGCGATCCAGGGCTTCGGCGTCGTCGACGCACCTTGGGAGGTCGCCGACGTCGTGCTGACCGGCGGGCAGAAGTGGTGCCGCGCCGGCTGGGGCACGGGGTTCATGGCCCTGTCGCCGCGCGCGCTCGACCAGCTCACTCCGGTGTTCTCGGGCTTCACCGGCACTGAAGAGGACGAGCCATGGGGCGAGGTGCCGCCGCCTGCGGCCGGTGCACGCGCGTATCGGATCTCCAACCCCGACCCGCTCGCCGAGGCCAGGTTCGCGGCGAGCCTCGAGGAGATCGCCGGTGTCGGCGTCGCCGAGATCAACGCCGCGGTGACCGAGCGGGTGAGCCGGACCATCGAGCTCGCCGACGAGTTCGCGATCGCCGTCGTCTCCTCGCGCGACGAGCGCGAGCGCGCCGGCATCGTCGTGCTCGAACCCCCGACCGAGCAGGTGACCCTGCTCACCGCGTCGCTGCACAACCACGGCGTCACGGCGACGATGCGCCAGGGCCGCATCCGGCTCTCGGTGCACGCCGCGACCTCGGACGAGACGCTCGACATGCTGCGTGCCGCGTTCGTCTCATACGGCACCGCGGCGAGCTACTGAACGGGCACTGGCGCGCCGCGGCATCCGCTCGCAGGTGAACGGCATGTGTCGTGCCGCGTGTCGCTGAGCCCGATTCGCCGGCACCGTCGTAGCGTCTGTGGCATCGGACAAGTCGTCCGATCGAGTCGGCTCGTGAACCGCTCGTGGGAGGATCGCCGCCGGCCCGGAATGCCGAGCTGAAGCTCGGGGCGGGAGCTGGCGTGTCACTCTCTACCTCCAAGTCGACCGAAGCAGCGCGCGACGTCTCGGCGGTCGCCGCGACAGAGCAATCCGAGCGCACGTACGTGCTCGACACCTCGGTGCTGCTGTCCGATCCGAAGGCCCTGTTCCGCTTCGACGAGCACGCCGTGGTGCTGCCCGTCGTCGTGATCACGGAGCTCGAAGCCAAGCGGAACGACCCCGAGATCGGCTACTTCGCCCGTCAGGCGCTGCGCATCCTCGATGAGCTGCGCATCGAGCACGAGCGCCTCGATTTCCCCATCCCGGTCGGCGATGGGGGATCGCTCCGCGTCGAGCTGAACCACAGCGACCAGAGCGTGCTGCCGTCGGGGCTGCGGCTCTCCGACAACGACTCCCGGATCCTCGCCTGCGCGCTCAACCTCGCCAACGACGGGCTCGCCGTCACGGTCGTCTCGAAGGACCTGCCACTGCGCGTCAAGGCCGCCTCGATCGGCCTCGACGCCGCCGAGTACCGGCACGAGCTCGCGATCGATTCGGGCTGGAACGGCATGGACGAGCTCGACCTCGGCTCGAACGACATGGCGAAGCTCTACGAGCACGAGCACCTCACGATGCCCACGGACCTCGGGCAGCCGATCAACACGGGGCTCGTCATCCACTCCGACCGCGGCTCGGCGCTCGGCCGTGTCGTGGGAGAGCGCGAGGTGCGGCTCGTGCGCGGCGACCGCGAGGTCTTCGGGCTGCACGGCCGCTCGGCCGAACAGCGGCTCGCGATCGACCTGCTGCTCGATCCCGAGATCGGCATCCTCTCGCTCGGCGGCCGGGCCGGCACGGGCAAGTCGGCGCTCGCCCTCTGCGCGGGCCTCGAGGCGGTGCTCGAGCGGCAGCAGCACAAGAAGATCATGGTGTTCCGCCCGCTGTACGCGGTCGGCGGGCAGGAACTCGGTTACCTGCCGGGCGACCAGGGCGAGAAGATGAACCCCTGGGGCCAGGCGGTGTTCGACACGCTCGGCTCGGTGGTCTCCGACAACGTGCTCGAGGAGGTCGTCGAGCGGGGCATCCTCGAGGTGCTGCCCCTCACGCACATTCGCGGACGCTCGCTGCACGACGCGTTCGTGATCGTCGACGAGGCGCAGTCGCTCGAGCGCAACGTGCTCCTCACGGTGCTCTCCCGCATCGGCCAGAACTCACGCGTGGTGCTCACGCACGACGTCGCCCAGCGCGACAACCTGCGGGTGGGTCGCCACGACGGCGTCGCGAGCGTGATCGAGACGCTGAAGGGGCATCCGCTGTTCGCCCACATCACGCTCAGCCGCTCGGAGCGCTCGGCGATCGCGGCGCTCGTCGCCGAGATGCTCGACGGGCACGAGCTGGCGTAGCGGGAGGAGAACGCTGGATCGGGAGGACCCTTCGGCGGAATCGGTCCTCCCGAAACGCCGATCTCCTCCCGGCGACACCGCAGCGCGGGTTTCGAGCAACTGGGGCCCGAGAGATCAGCCGTAGAGCTTCGCGTCGTACGCGGGCCCGTAGTACGCGTCGAGCGCCTCGACCGATTCGTTCGGGCGCTCGAGGGTCTGCGCGATGACCGCGCGGCGGGGCGCTGCCTCGGGGTTCCAGCTCTCGGGCTTCCACGTCTGCGACCGCAGGAACGCCTTCGAGCAGTGCGAGAAGATCTCCTCGATCGCGACCTCGAGCACGAGGGCCGGTTCGTGCCCGCGCACCTGCAGGCGATCGGCGTACGGCGCATCGCGGAGGATTCGGCCGCGGCCGTTGATACGCAGGGTGTCGCCGCGGCCCGGAATGACGAAGAGCAGGCCGACGTGCGGGTTCTCGAGCACGTTGTGGAAGCCGTCGGCACGGCGGTTGCCCGGCCGCTCGGGAATCGCGATCGTCGTGTCGTCCAGCACGAGCGCGATGCCCGCGGGGTCGCCCTTGGGGGAGACGTCGGCGTTGCCGGCGGCATCCGCGGTCGACACGAAGCAGAGTGGGGATGCCGCGAGCCACTGCCGGTCGAGTTCGTGCAGTCGAGCGCGCGACTTGTCGCGAGCGGCAGGCAGCGGGTGGCCGATGATCTCCTCGAGTTCGGCGACGGTCGTGACGGTGGTGCCTCCGTGGTCCATGGCTCCAACCTACGCCCGTGCTTCGTGGCGGTCGGAGCGGGGAGCCGGGAACGGGTGCGTTGCCTCGGCTATCTCTATATAGCTAGAGTTCGAGCATGGAACCCCTCAGTCGCATCACCGACGCCACGGTCGACGTGCTGCAGTCGTTGCTCGATGCACCCGGCCCGAGCTGGGGGCTCGCCCTCGTGAAGGCGTCGGGCCGGCCGGCCGGCAGTGTCTACCCGATCCTCGAACGACTCGAGCGAGCGGGCTGGCTCGAGAGCGAGTGGGAGCAGGATGCCGCGCGGCCCGGGCCGCGACGCCGGTACTACACCCTGAGCGAGGGCGGCGCGGCGGCGGCCCGGCAGACGATCGCCGCTCGAGCGGCCCGCGCCGCGGCCGGGGCATCGGGCGCGAGCGTGCGGGTCATGCCGGTCGTACCCGCCGCTGCTGGAGGAGCCGCATGAGCGGGCGCATCACGCGCGGCGCGCTGGCCATGGCCGTGCGGCTGCTGCCCGACGCCCGGCGCGAGCGCTATCGCGAGGAGTGGTCGGCCGACCTACGGGATGCGCCGGCCGCGGGCGTGCCGACCTCGCAGCTCGTCGCCGGCGCGTTCGGCGTGGTGCTGCGCACCCCGCGCTCGCCCGAGGCGTTCGGACTCTCGCAGGGCTCGCTCGCCGGCAGGCGCTTGCGCTGGTCGGCCGCCTGGATCGCCGCCGCGGCCACCCTGGCCCTCGGGAGCATGTTCACGAGTCCGTTCCTCGACGGCGGCGCGTTCGGCCAAGCGCGCTCGATCGTGCTCGCCGTCGTCGCGCTCGTCGGGGGCGTCGGGCTGATCTGGCTCGCCGCTGCCTTGCACGGACTGCTCGCGCAGCGCAGGGCCGCCCTCCGGTGGACGGTGAGCCTCGGCATTCTCCTCCTCTCCGTACCGGTGCTCGCAGCGCTCGCCTTCACCGTGATGCCGATGATGATGCTCGGCGGCATGGTCGCCGGCGTCGTTACCCTCGTGTTCACCTGGGCGCTGCCGGCCGACACCGATCCCGAACGTCGACGCACCTGGCCCGGTCTGCCCGCACGCCTCGGCACGCGTGCGACGGCGCTCATCGGTGCGCTCGTCGTGCTCGGCGGCGCCGCGTTCGCCGTCGTGCACATCCTCGTCTGGAACCCGCTGTCGAAGGTGCCGGGACTCGCCCTGCCGGAGCTCTACGCCCAGATGGCGGACCGGGGCGAACCCGCCGGTGCAGCCGTGGCCTGGGCCGTCGTCTGGGGCGCGACGTGGGGGCCGCTCGGGCTGCTCTTCCTCGCGACCGCGATCTTCGGCAACCGCGGCATCCTGCGCCGCCTCGACGCCCGTCGTATCGCCCGGGCGACGCTGGTGGCCGTCGCCGCCATCGGCTTCACGCAGTGGGTCGCCGGATTCTCGATGGGGATGTCGGTCGCCGACGCGTTCGCTGTGGGCGGCGGCGACAGCGCGCTCAGCGGGTTGCTGCTGACGGTCGTGGCGACCGGCGCCGGCCTCATCGTCGCGCTGCGCGTGCTGCCACCGGCATCCGTCGCCGCCGCGTCTCCGGCGACCCGCTGAGGCGTGCCCTGCCGGGGTCGTGCGCCACGCGCAAGGGGTTCCGCACGCGGGGGGCGAGTGCTTCGCTGAGGGCATGGCCCTTCGTCCTGTCTCGTCGGACGCGCTCCGAGCGGTCTCCTACGATCGTGAGCGACGTGTGCTCACGGTGCAGTTCGAGTCGGGGTCGCTGTACGAGTACTTCGAGGTCGAGCCTGAACTCCACGACGAATTGCTCGCCGCCCAGCCGCATCCGTGGCAGGTCGTCGGCGACCGGGTGAAGCGGCACCGGTTCCGCCGTCTCACCTGAACGGTGCTCCGATTTCGCGGAGTGCTCGAAGGCTGCGAGGCTGATCGCATGGCGATCAGGCGTGCGGTGCTCTTCGACGTGGACGGCACCCTCATCGACGCCTTGGCCGGGCAGCGGCGCATCTGGCACGAGTGGGCCGAACGATTCGACCTCGACCCGTCGCTCGTGTACGAGACGGCGCTGCGCACCCGACCGGTCGACACCGTGAGCGAGCTGCTCCCGGGGCGAGACCCGCTTCCGCTCGTCGCCGTGTTCGACCAGCTCGAGAACGTGGAGGCCGAGCACGGGCCGCTCACCGGCATCGACGGAGCGGCGCTGCTCCTCTCGGCGCTCGAGCCGAACACCTGGGCGCTCGTCACGTCGAACGCCGAACGACGGGTGTCGGTGCGCTTCCGGAGGCTCGGGCTGCCGTTGCCCGGCGTCATCGTCGACAACCTGGCGACCCGCGCAGGCAAGCCGTCTCCCGACCCCTACCTGCTCGCAGCACATCGCCTTGGCGTCGACCCTCGCGACTGCCTCGTCATCGAGGACGCCCCGTCGGGCGTCGCCGCAGGGCTCGCCGCCGGCATGACGGCCTGGAGCGTCAACGGCGAGTTGCCGGTCGGGGGCGCCCATCGCCATTTCCGTACGCTCGCCGACGCGGCGGACGACATCCTCGGTTTCCTCGCGGGCCACGACGTGCACGCGGCATCCGTCTGACGCTTCGACCTCGGCGACGACGAAGCGCCCCGCCGGATCGGCAGGGCGCTTCGGTTCGGTTGAGGTGCCGGGCGACTACTTCGCCTGCGGCGGACGCGTCATCGACAGCAGGTCGAGCGCCGTGTCGAGCTGCTCGATCGTGAGGTCGCCGCGCTCGACGTAACCGAGATCGATGACGGCCTCGCGCACGGTGATGCCCTTGGCGACCGAGTGCTTCGCGATCTTCGCGGCCGCCTCGTAGCCGATGAGCTTGTTGAGCGGGGTCACGATCGAGGGCGACATGCCCGCGAGGGCGGTCGCGCGCTCGACGTCGGCCTCGAGGCCGTCGATCGTCTTGTCGGCGAGCACGCGCACCGAGTTCGAGAGCAGTCGGATCGACTCGAGGAGGGCGGTGCCCATGACCGGGATCTGCACGTTGAGTTCGAACGCACCGGATGCACCGGCCCACGCGATGGTCGCGTCGTTGCCGATGACCCGTGCGCACACCATGAGCACGGCCTCGGGGACGACGGGGTTGACCTTGCCCGGCATGATCGAGGAGCCCGGCTGCAGGTCGGGGATGCGGAGCTCCCCGAGCCCGGTGTTCGGGCCGGAGCCCATCCAGCGGAGGTCGTTCGAGATCTTCGTGAGGCTCACGGCGATCGTGCGCAGCGCGCCCGAGGCGTCGACGAGCCCGTCGCGGTTGGCCTGGGCCTCGAAATGGTCGGCGGCCTCGGTGACCGGCAGTTCCGTCTCGGACTGCAGGAGCGAGATGACGAGCTGCGGGAAGCCGGCCGGCGTGTTGATGCCGGTGCCGACGGCGGTGCCGCCGAGCGGAACCTCGGCGACGCGGGGGAGTGCCGTGCGAACGCGCTCGATGCCGAGGCGGATCTGGCGGGCGTAGCCGCCGAACTCCTGGCCGAGGGTGACGGGCGTGGCGTCCATGAGGTGCGTGCGGCCGGCCTTGACGACGCCGGCCCATTCGACGGCCTTCGCCTCGAGGGCGACCGCGAGGTGATCGAGCGACGGGATGAGCTCGTCGATGAGCGCCGCCGTCACGGCGATGTGGACCGAGGTCGGGAAGACGTCGTTCGACGACTGCGAGGCGTTCACGTGGTCGTTGGGGTGCACCGCGCTGCCGAGCTTCGCCGTCGCGATGGTGGCGAGCACCTCGTTCATGTTCATGTTCGAGGAGGTGCCAGAGCCGGTCTGGTAGACGTCGACCGGGAAGTGCTCGGTATAGCTGTGAACGCCCGCGATGACCTCGTCGGCCGCGTCTTCGATCGCCTTCGCGATCGCGGGGTCGAGCACGCCGAGCTGCGCGTTCGCCTGCGCGGCGGCCTTCTTGATGCGTGCGAGCGCCTGGATCTGCTGCGGCTCGAGACCTGCGCCCGAGATCGGGAAGTTCTCGACGGCGCGCTGCGTCTGCGCCCGGTAGAGCGCCGATGCGGGGACCCGCACCTCGCCCATCGTGTCGTGCTCGATGCGATAGTCGGCGGCGTTGTCCACCACGGTGTGTTCCCTTCGATGTGCGTGCCGGATGTCCCGGCCTTGCCGCTCGTTCGGTCGGCTGGAGCGTCAGCCCGAACCGATCAGACCGAGCCGACGACGATGTCGGTCTCGACGCGACCCTCGAAGAGTCGGTAGTTCGCTCCGACGATAGCCAGCGTACCCGCTGCGATCGCGTCGCTGATCATCTCGGAGGAGGCGACGAGCTCGGTCACGGTGTTGCGCAGGTGCTCGCGGCCGACGAAGCCGGTGTCGACGTGCGCCGGGTCGACCGGTTCGTCTGCGGCGCCTCCGGCGACCTTGCGCACGGCGGGCACGATCTTCTCGACGAGGCCGGCGATGTGCACCGGCAGCGGGGCCGCGTCGGAGGCTTCGGAATCGATGGCGGCGCGCACCGCGCCGCACTCGTCGTGCGCCAGCACGATGACGAGCGGCACGTGCAGGAGGCCGACCGCGTACTCGAGCGAGCCGAGCGCCGACGGGGTCACGACCTGACCGGCATTGCGCACCACGAACGCGTCGCCGAGGCCCACGTCGAAGATGATCTCGGCCGCGAGGCGCGAGTCGCTGCATCCGAAGATCGCGACGAGTGGTCGCTGCGAGTGCGCGAGCGAGGCACGGCGGTCGACGTCTTGGCGGGGGTGGAGCGGCTTGCCCGCGACGAAGCGGGCGTTGCCGCTGCGGAGCTCGCGCCAGGTCTCGGCCGGAGTCTGCGGGAGTTCTTTCGGCTTCGTGGTCACGTGGTGCCCTTTCAGTCCTGCGCCTCGATCGTCGGCGTGAGCGCCGACGCGAGCGTCTCGAATTCTTCGGGTGTCGCGGTGCCGAGCAGCACGAACGTGCTGCCGCCGGCTTCGGTGGTGAGACCGTAGCGGGCGTTGCCGACGTCTTCTGGTGACTCGCGGTTGTCGTAGACCGTCCACTCGACGCCGTCGATCGTGGTGGTGCCCACGGCGAGGGTGCGGGCCAGCAGCCCGGCGACCCACGTGGGGTTCGCGTCGAGGCCCTGGTAGAGCCCGATGAACTCGTCGCCCGGCGTGAGGTAGCCCACGTACCAGGCGGTCACCTCGTCGGCCTGGCTGACGCGGAGCTCGGCGGCGTTGGCGCGCCAGCCCTCTGGCAGCTCGGGCACGGCGAGCGGGTCGACGCTCGCGGCCTGCGCCTGCTCGGCGAGGGATGCCACGTCGACGTCGCGCTCGATGGGGGTGTCGCTGCGCGGCACGAGCAGCACGATGACGAGCATGATCGCGAGGCTCGCGCCGAGCGCGAGCAGGAGGTTGCGCAGCGTCTGGCGCTGGCGATGCTTCAGGGAGTTCTCGGCCTTGCGGGCCGCCGTCTCCTCGGGGGTCTCGGGCCGGCCGAGTTCGGCGACGACCCGGGGTGCGCGCTGCGCCATCAGCGGTCGCCGCTGTCGTCGGAGGCCGCGCGCGACGAGCCCGCGCGGGCGGCCTCGAGGCGCGCCTTGGCGCCGATGAGCCATTCCTCGCAACGTGCGGCGAGGGCCTCGCCGCGCTCCCACAGCGCGAGCGACTGCTCGAGCGTCGCCGAACCCTGCTCGAGCTCGCCGACGACCTGCACGAGTTCGTCGCGCGCCTGCTCGTAGCTCAGCTCGGAGACATCGGTGGGGGAGGGCATGAGGTCCATTCTATTCGGCGGGGCCGACAGCCCCGCCCCGTGCCGCGATCGCCTCGGGCCCAGGCTCGGGCCCGGGTTCGGCAACGAGGTCGTGCACTGATGGAACGGCGCCGCGGGAGACCGCTGCGAACGCCCCCTCGGCGAGCGTCACGGTCACTTCGGCACCGTCGGGCGCCGCCGCCGGACCCCGCACCACGTGTCCGTCGGCGCCCTGCACGATCGCGTAGCCGCGGTCGAGCGTGGCCTGCGGCGACAGCGCCCGCAGGTGCCCCCGCAGCTCGGCGACACGGTGGGTCTGGCGGTCGATCGTGCGCTCGACGAGTTCGGCGCCGCGCGCCACCCATCGGGTCAGGTCTTCGGCGCGGCGGTCGACGATCCACGAGGTCTCGGCCAGCGCGGGGCGCGACCGCAGGTGGCCGATGCGATCGATCTCGCGGGAGAGGATCGCCTGCAGCCGCATGCCGAGCCGGGCGCGGGCCTGCTCGACGCGCACGAGCTCCTCGTTGACATCGGGCACGACGCGCTTCGCGGCATCGGTCGGGGTCGAGGCACGCAGGTCGGCGACCTCGTCGAGGAGCGGCCGGTCGGCCTCGTGCCCGATCGCCGAGACGATCGGAGTGGAGGCCGCTGCAGCCGCCCGCACGACGCGCTCGTCGCTGAACCCGAGCAGGTTCTGGAAGTCGCCGCCGCCCCGGGCGACGATGATGACCTCGACCTGCGGGTCGGCGTCGAGCCGCTCGATCGCCGCGACGACCTCCGAGACGGTGCGATCGCCCTGCACGGCGGCGTGCACGACCCGGAACTCGACGGCGGGCCAGCGCAGCCTGGCGTTTCGCAGCACGTCTTTCTCGGCGTCGCTGTCTTTGCCCGTGATGAGGCCCACGACCCCCGGCAGGAACGGCAGTCGTCGCTTGCGACCGGCGTCGAAGAGCCCCTCGGCCGCGAGCTGGGCGCGAAGGCGCTCGAGCCGCTCGAGCAGGTCGCCGAGCCCGACGTGCTTCAGTTCGAAGACCTGCATCGAGAGCGAGCCGCCCTTGACCCACCAGTTGGGCTTGACGAGGGCGATGACCCGGTCGCCCTGCTTGAACTGCTCGTCGAAGCGCGCGCGCACCGACGACCACACCTGGAAGGAGAGGGTCGCGTCGGCGTCGAGGTCTTTGAGCTTGCCGTAGACGTTGCCGCCCGAGACCCCCCACTGGGTGATCTCGCCCTCGACCCACACCGTGCCGAGGCGATCGATGTACTGCTTCAGCTTGCCCGAGAGGAGCGCGACCGGCCACGGAGCATCGCGTGTCGCCGGTGCATCCGTCATGAGGCCTCTCAAGCCGCTCGCCCAGCTTCCGCCGCGTAGGATGGGAACCGTGACGAGCACTACGGAATCCCCGCGAATCGGCCTTGGCATGCCCCGAGTTCCGGGCGTGCGCGGCCGGCTCAAGGATAACCCGGTCCCCGGACAGAAGCGGGTGCTCCTCGCGGCCCCGCGCGGCTACTGCGCGGGCGTCGACCGCGCCGTCATCGCGGTCGAGAAGGCGCTCGAGCACTACGGCGCCCCGGTGTACGTGCGCAAGCAGATCGTGCACAACATCCACGTCGTCACCGAGCTCGAGGCGCAGGGCGCGATCTTCGTCGAAGAGGTCGACGAGGTGCCCGAGGGCGCCCACATCGTCTTCAGCGCGCACGGCGTCTCGCCGGCCGTCGTGAACGCCGCCGCCGACCGGGGCCTCCACGCGATCGACGCGACGTGCCCGCTCGTGACCAAGGTGCACCGCGAGGCCGTGCGCTTCGCGCGCGACGACTTCGAGATCCTGCTGATCGGCCATGAGGGCCACGAAGAGGTCGAGGGCACGGCGGGCGAGGCGCCCGACCACGTGACGATCGTCAACAGCCCCGACGACGTCGACAACATCGTCGTGCAAGACCCCGACAAGGTCGTCTGGCTCTCGCAGACGACGCTCTCGGTCGATGAGACGATGGAGACCGTGCGCCGCCTGCGCGAGCGGTTCCCGAACCTTCAAGACCCGCCCTCCGACGACATCTGCTACGCCACCCAGAACCGCCAGGTCGCGATCAAGAAGGTCGCTCAAGACGCCGACCTCGTGATCGTCGTGGGATCGGCCAACAGCTCCAACAGCGTTCGCCTCGTCGAGGTCGCACTCGAGTACGGCGCGAAAGCCGCCTACCGGGTCGACTACGCGAGCGAGGTCAAGCAGGAGTGGCTCGACGGTGTCGAAACGGTCGGCGTGACGAGCGGGGCATCCGTACCCGAAGAGCTCGTGAAGGAGCTGCTCGACGCCCTGTCCGACGCGGGCTACGGTTCGGTCGCCGAAGTGAAGACGGCCGAGGAGGACCTCATGTTCTCGCTGCCGAAGGAGCTGCGCAAAGACCTGCAGGGCAAGACCGACGAGCGCGCGCTCGGCGGCCGAGGTCGCGCGCAGCGCTGATCAGACCCGACGAGCGGATGCCGCGTGGCATCCGCCGTTCACGCCGCGCGACACGGGCGAGCGGATGCCGCGGCTCACGCGTTCCGCCATCGGCGAACTTCGCTCGTCGACGGCGGATTCTGGTGCTCCCGGTGATGGAGTGAGCGCTCACTCCGCGTAATATCGCCCGCATGATCTCGACCACCGAGCGAACGACGCGCGCGAGGCCGATGCCCGTCGAGGAGCGGCGATCGGCGATCGCGCACGCGACCCTGCCGCTGCTCATCGCCCACGGCCGCGACGTCACGACGCGGCAGATCGCCGAGGCATCCGGTGTCGCCGAGGGCACGCTGTTCCGCGTGTTCGACGACAAGGAGGCGATCATCGACGCGGCGGTCGAGCACTACCTCGACCCCGAGCCGTTCCGTGCGGCGCTCCGCAGCATCGACCCGTCGTTGCCGCTCGAGCTGAAGGTCGAACTCGTGCTCGCCCGATTCCTCGACCGGTTCAGCGGCATCTTCGGGGTCTTCGCGGCTCTCGGCGGCCGGCCCCGCCCGCCGGCGCAGAACCTCGAGATCCTCACGGGCATCTTCGACGAACTGCTCGCCCCCGACCTCGAGGCGCTGCGCGTGCCGCCCGCCCAGGTCTTCAAGTTCGTGCGGCTCGTCGCGTTCTCGTCGGCCATGCCGCAGTTCGCCCCGACCATCGGACTCGACACCGGCGAGCTCGCGCACCTCATCGTGCACGGCATCGCGGCGCAGGCGGGCGAGTCTGCGCACGCGGCATCCGCTGCTCCGGCTGTCGATGCGATCGCCGAACCGATCGTCCCGACCGCCCCGACCATCTCGACCAGCCCGATGGGAACCACACCATGTTGATGAAACTGCTGCGCCGGCATCTCCGGCCGTACTGGGCTCTGCTCCTCGGCGTCGTCGTGTTCCAGCTCGCGCAGTCGATCGCCTCGCTGTATCTGCCGACGCTGAACGCCGACATCATCGACGACGGTGTCGCCACGGGCGACACCGGCTTCATCATCTCGACGGGCGGGGTGATGCTCGCCATCACGCTCGCCCAGGTGGCGTGCGCCATCGCCGCGGTCTACTTCGGCGCGAAGGCGGCGATGGCGTTCGGCCGGGATCTCCGCGTCGCCGTGTTCCGCAAGGTCGCCGACTTCTCGGAGCAGGAGGTCTCGCGCTTCGGCGCGCCGAGCCTCATCACGCGATCGACGAACGACGTGCAGCAGGTGCAGATGCTCGTGCTCATGTCGTGCACCATCCTGGTGTCCGCGCCGATCCTCGCGATCGGCGGCGTGATCATGGCGCTTCGCGAAGACCTCGCCCTCTCGTGGATCATGGTCGTCGCGGTACCCGTGCTGCTCGTCTCGGTCGGGCTCATCATCAGCCGCATGGTGCCGCTCTTCCAGTCGATGCAGAAGCGCATCGACGGCGTGAACCGGGTGCTCAGGGAGCAGCTCACCGGCATCCGCGTCATCCGGGCCTTCGTGCGCGAGGGCGTCGAGAGCGAGCGCTTCGACGAGGCCAACGACGCGCTCACCGACACCGCGCTGAAGGCGGGGCGCCTCTTCGCGCTCGTCTTCCCGGTCGTCATGCTCGTGCTGAACGTCTCGAGCATCGCGGTGCTCTGGTTCGGCGCCTACCGCGTCGAAGACGGCTCGATGCAGATCGGCTCCCTCACCGCGTTCCTCAGCTACCTCATCCAGATCCTCATGGCGGTCATGATGGCGACGATGATCGCATTCCTGCTGCCCCGCGCAGCTGTCTCGGCCGGCCGCATCGGCGAGGTGCTCGAGACGTCGTCGAGCGTCGTCGATCCCGAGCAGCCGGTCTTCGCGCTCACGGCGCCCGGCACCGTGGAATTCCGCGGCGTCGACTTCGCGTACCCCGGCGCAGAGGAACCCGTGCTGCACGACCTGAACTTCGTGGCCGAACCCGGGCAGGTCACGGCGATCATCGGTGCCACCGGCTCGGGAAAGACGACCATCGTCAACCTCGTCGCGCGCCTGTTCGACGCGACGGGCGGCACCGTGCTCGTCGGCGGCGTCGACGTGCGCGAACTCGACCCCGAGGTGCTCGGCGCCCAGCTCGCCCTCGTGCCCCAGAAGCCCTATCTCTTCGCCGGCACCGTCGGCTCGACGCTGCGCTACGGCGACCCCGACGCGAGCGACGCCGAGCTCTGGAGCGTGCTCGAGACCGCACAGGCGCGCGACTTCGTCGCCGCGATGCCGGGTCAGCTCGATGCGCCCATCGCCCAGGGCGGCACGAACGTCTCGGGCGGGCAGCGACAACGACTGTCGATCGCCAGGGCCCTCGCGAAACGACCGCCGATCTACCTCTTCGACGACTCGTTCTCGGCCCTCGACACGGCGACCGACGCACGCCTGCGGGCGGCGCTGTCACGCACGGTGTCGGAGGCCACGATGATCGTCGTCGCCCAGCGCGTCGCCACGATCGTCGGCGCCGACAAGATCCTCGTCGTCGAAGACGGCCGCATCACGGCGCAGGGCACCCATGAGGAACTGCTGGCGAGTTCCGAGGCGTACGCCGAGATCGTCGAGAGCCAGCTGAGCGTGGAGGAGGCGGCATGAGCGCGTCGCAGGGAAAGTCCCAGGAGCCCGCCGAGTCGCAGGGCACGCAGGCGGCTGCAACACCCTCGACCGCTCCGGCTCGCCCGGTCGGCCCGCCCCGGCGCGGCCCGATGGGCGGCGGCCCGATGGGCGGCATGGGCATGCCCGCCGAGAAGTCGATGAACTTCTGGCCGTCGGCCAAGCGCCTGCTGCGCCGGCTGAAGCCCGAGCGGGCGCTCGTGGCGGCCGTGGTGCTGCTCGGCGTCGTCAGCGTCGTCTTCTCGGTGCTCGGCCCGAAGATCCTCGGCGAGGCGACGAACATCATCTTCGAGGGCTTCCTCTCGTCGCAGATGCCCGCCGGCGCCACGCAGCAGCAGGTCGTCGACCAGTTGCGCGCCTCGGGCGACACCCAGCAGGCCGACATGGTGTCGTCGATGAGCCTCGTGCCCGGGCAGGGCATCGACTTCAGCGCACTCGCAACGGTGCTGATCTGGGTGCTCGCGCTGTACGTGCTCGCCTCGCTCTTCAGCTGGGCGCAGGGCTACGTGCTGAACGGCGTGACCCAGCGCACCGTCTACCGGCTGCGCCAGGAGGTCGAGGACAAGCTCCACCGCCTGCCGCTCTCGTACTTCGACAAGATGCAGCGCGGCGAGCTGCTCTCGCGCGTCACGAACGACATCGACAACGTCTCGCAGTCGCTGCAGCAGACGATGAGCCAGTTGCTGACCTCGCTCCTGACGGTCATCGGCGTGCTCGTCATGATGTTCGTGATCTCGCCGCTGCTCGCCGCGATCGCGCTCGTGACGATCCCGCTCACGATCCTCATCACGACGGTCATCGCCAAGCGCTCGCAGAAGCTCTTCGTCGCGCAGTGGGCCCACACCGGCACGCTCAACGCGCAGATCGAGGAGGCGTACTCGGGCCACGCCCTCGTGCGCGTCTTCGGCCGTCGCCGCGAGGTCGAGCGCGGTTTCGACGACGAGAACGACCAGCTCTACGAGGCGAGCTTCGGCGCGCAGTTCGTGAGCGGCATCATCATGCCCGCCATGATGTTCGTCGGCAACCTCGTCTACGTCGCGATCGCGGTCGTCGGTGGGCTCATGGTCGCCGCGGGCGGCATCAGCCTCGGCGACGTGCAGGCCTTCATCCAGTACTCGAGGCAGTTCACGCAGCCGCTCAGCCAGCTCGGCTCGATGGCGAACCTCCTGCAGTCGGGCGTCGCGAGTGCCGAGCGGGTCTTCGAGCTGCTCGATGCCGACGAGCAGGTGCCCGATCCGGTCGAGCCCGAGGCGGCGGCGCCCGCGAGCAACACCGAGGGTGCGGCATCCGGTCGCCTCGTCTTCGACGACGTGTCGTTCAGCTACGACCCCGAGAAGCCGCTCATCGACGGCCTCTCGCTCACCGCGGAACCGGGGCAGTCGATCGCGATCGTCGGCCCCACGGGCGCCGGCAAGACGACGCTCGTGAACCTCATCATGCGCTTCTACGAGCTCGACTCCGGCCGCATCACCCTCGACGGCGTCGACATCACTCGAATGACGCGCGACGAGCTGCGCGGCCGAATGGGCATGGTGCTGCAGGACACCTGGCTGTTCACGGGCACGATCCGCGAGAACATCGCCTACGGGCGACCGGATGCCTCGGAGGACGAGATCCTCGAGGCGGCCCGGGCGACCTACGTCGACCGCTTCGTGCGAACGCTGCCCGACGGCTACGACACAGTGCTCGACGACGAGGCGTCGAACCTCTCGGCCGGTGAGAAGCAGCTCATCACGATCGCCCGCGCGTTCCTCGCGCAGCCGGCCGTGCTCATCCTCGACGAGGCGACGAGCTCGGTCGACACGCGCACCGAGCTGCTGCTGCAGCACGCCATGAACGCCCTGCGGAAAGACCGCACGAGCTTCGTGATCGCGCACCGGCTCTCGACGATCCGCGACGCCGACCTCATCCTCGTGATGGAGGACGGGCACATCGTGGAGCAGGGCACCCACTCCGAACTGCTCGCGGTCGGCGGCGCCTACACGCGACTGTACGAGGCGCAGTTCGCCGCACCGGTCGACGCAGCGGTGCTCGTCGACGACGCCGATGCCGGTGGCGCGGCCCCGACCACGGCCACT
Organism: Agromyces sp. CCNWLW203; assembly: GCF_036576125.1. Lineage (NCBI taxonomy): Bacteria > Bacillati > Actinomycetota > Actinomycetes > Micrococcales > Microbacteriaceae > Agromyces > Agromyces sp. CCNWLW203. The sequence goes on from NZ_JAZHYX010000009.1 coordinate 110,427, forward strand.
GGCGGCATGGAGACGGTGCCGGAGGGCGCCGCGAGCTGACCGGATGGGCCGAGCGCCCGAAACGACGAAGTCCGCCCTCCGATGCGCTCGGAGGGCGGACTTCTCGATTCGATGCGGCGTCGCCGCCGAGCTACGCGGCGGTGGGTGCCAGCGACCGCAGGAACTCGGGATCGCTCGCGAAGACGAGCGTGCCGACGATGACCACGACGATGAACGCCGCGACGCCCGCGACCAGCGGGATCCACCAGGCCAGGCGGCCGGCCCGCATGCGAGCCCGCGACCACAAGAGCGCCCCGATCCACAGCGCGAGCTGCAGGGCGATGCCGACGAAGACGAACGTGGGCACCGCGGGCCCGGGAACGAAGTCCGCCGGGGCGTCGATGCCGAGCATCGATGCCGACAGCTTCGCCGACTCGAGCGCGGTCGCCGGCAACTGGAAGATCGACAGGCTGTTGTAGAGCGCGCCGAACACGCCGAAGACGAGCAGCGTGATCGTCCACATGCGATCGATCGGGTGGGCGCTGGCATTGCCGTCAGCGCCGGATCGCGAGGCGGCCGCGGGTGCCGCGGGCGACATGGCTGCTGCTGCGGCGTTCTGCTCGGCGTTCGCGGCGGCGGTGCGCTCATCGACCGGCGGCGTCCACGTCCACCCCTCGGGGGCGTACTCGCCGTATTGCGGACGAGGCCGCTCATCGCGCGGCGCCGCCGCGGCGGGCGGGGTCGCCGCCGCACCGTGCGTCGTGCCGGCGCTACCCGACTCGTCGGGCGTTCGAGCGGCCTCGTGCTGCGACATCCGTGCCCTACGCGCTGATCGACTGCGCGGCGGAACCGAGCTGACGCGTCGACTCGCCGACGCGAACGGCCATGGCCGTCTCGGCGACCTTGCCCCAGGCGCGCGGGTCGTACTGCTTCTTGTTGCCGACGCTGCCGTCGACCTTCAGCACGCCGTCGTAGTTCTTCAGCATGTAGTCGGCGACGGCGCGCGTGTACGCGTACTGCGTGTCGGTGTCGATGTTCATCTTCACGACGCCGTTCGCGACGGCTTCGGCGATCTCGGCGTCGGTCGAGCCCGAGCCGCCGTGGAAGACGAGGTCGAGGGGCTTCGCGGACGTACCGTTCGCGCCCTTAATTCCATACCGTGCCGCAAGGCCGTCCTGGATCTCCTTCAGGAGGGACGGGCGCAGCTTCACGTTGCCGGGCGCGTAGACGCCGTGCACGTTGCCGAAGGTGAGGGCGGCCATGTAGCGGCCCTGCTCGCCGAGGCCGAGGGCCTCGACGGTCGCGATCGCGTCGTCGAGCGTCGTGTAGAGGGCGTCGTTCGAGCCCTCGTGCGCCACGCCGTCCTCCTCGCCGCCGACGACGCCGATCTCGACCTCGAGGATGGCGTTGATCGCCTTCATGCGGGGGAGGATCTCCTTCGCGATCTCGAGGTTCTCGTCGAGCGGCACGGCCGAGCCGTCCCACATGTGGGACTGGAAGATCGGGTTGCGACCGGCCTTGACCTCGGCCTCGGAGGCCTCGATGAGCGGGAACACGAAGTCGGCGAGAGCAGGCTTCGGGCAGTGGTCGGTGTGCAGCGCGACCGTGATCGGGTAGTTCTTGGCGACCTCGTGGGCGAAGCGCGCGAACGCGAGCGCACCGGTGGCGCGGGCCTTGACGGTATGGCCGGCGAAGTAGTCGGCGCCGCCGGTGGTGACCTGGATGATGCCGTCGGAGCCCGCCTCGGTCAGGCCCTGCAGCACCGCGTTGAGCGTCTGCGAGGAGGAGACGTTGAAAGCCGGGAACGCGAAGCCCTTGGCCTTCGCGGTGTCCAGCATCTCGGCGTACTGCTCGGGGGTGGCGATGGGCATGGTGCTCCTTCGAACGACAACGGGGTTGGGCTCGAGTCTACCGACTTGCCGAGGGGTGCTCAGGTGTCGGATGCCGCGCCGCCCGCGGCACGGCAGGATGGACGCGTGCCGACCGACCAGACCGACCAGACCGATCAGCTTCGCCTCGCCGAACTCGGGCTCGTCGACGGCTTCCGCCGTGCCACGGCCCTCGCCGCCCTCGCCGCATCGCCGCTCGTCGGCTCGGGCGACGGCCACGCGATCGACGCGCTCGCCGTGCAGGCGCTGCGGGCGGCGCTCGGCGATCTCGACGTCGACGGGGTCGTCGTCGTGGGCGAGGGGGAGAAGGACGAGGCGCCGATGCTCTTCGTCGGCGAGCGGTTCGGCCGCGGGAGCGGTGACGGCGGTGACGGCGGTGACGGCCGCGCGCCCGTCATCGACCTCGCCGTCGACCCCGTCGACGGCACCCGCCTCGCGGCGGCCGGTGCGCCCGGTGCGATGGCCGTGCTCGCCGTCGCGCCGCGAGGCGCACTTGCAGCCCTCGGTGCAGCCCACTATCTCGAGAAGCACGTCACGTGGATTCCGAATGCCCCGGCCGGCGCATCTGTCGGGGAACTCGTCGCCCGCATCGCCGCAGCACGGGGCGTGCCCGCTTCCGAAGTACGGGTCGCCGTGCAGGAGCGGCCGAGGAACGAGGGCTTCGCCGCCGAAGCCCGGGCCGCAGGGGCATCCGTCGAGCTCTTCGTGCACGGCGACGTGGAGCGGAGCCTCCGCGCGGCCGGCGGCGACGCGGGGCTCGACCTCGTCTCGGGCATCGGCGGCGCGCCTGAGGGCGTGCTGACCGCAGCGGCCGTGCGGGCGCTCGGCGGCTCGATGTGGGCGCGGCTCGCGCCGCAGTCGGCGGCCGAGCGTGAACGGGTGGCCGCCGACGGTCTCGACCTCGCTCGGGTGTGGACGCTCACCGGTCTCTGCGGAGCGCCGGCCTGGGTGTTCCTCAGCGCCGTGACCGAGTGTGCACCCGGCGGCGTGGTGTTGCCCGGCGTGCGGACCGTGCCCGGCGGTGCGCTCGTGAGCACCTGGCATGCGGGGCCGGGCATCGAGGCCGAGGCCGCCGAGATGCGACTGGGGTGAACCGAGCGCCGGCTTAAGAATGCACATTCTTTCATCGCCGTCGACCTGAATTCGGGCGAGATCGGCGGTCGTGCTGCATAGGCTGGATGCAAGTTCCATGGCCGCCCGACTGGCCGGCCGCCCAAGCGTCCGGGAGGACCCTCGATGGTGAGCACCGATACGGCAAGCCTGTTCTTGCACCCCGACCGAAACATCGCGATCGAACTCGTGCGTGCCACCGAGGCCGCGGCGATCCGTTCCTACCCGTGGATCGGCAAGGGCGACAAGCTCGGCGCCGACGGCGCTGCGGTCGACGCGATGCGCGCGTTCCTCGGCACGGTCGACTTCGAGGGCGTGGTCGTCATCGGCGAGGGCGAGAAGGACGCCGCACCCATGCTCTTCAACGGCGAGCGCGTCGGCACCGGTCGCGGCCCCGCGTGCGACATCGCGGTCGACCCGATCGACGGCACCTCGCTCACGGCCGCCGGTCGTCACAACGCCCTTTCGGTCATCGCCGTCTCCGATCGCGGCACGATGCTCGACGCCTCCTCGGTCTTCTACATGGACAAGATCGTCACGGATGCCTCGGGCATCGGGGTCGTCGACATCCGGAAGCCCATCGGCGAGAACCTGCGCGCGCTCGCCGCGGCGAAGGGCAAGGACATCAGCGAGCTGCGCGTCGCCGTGCTGAACCGCGAACGCCACGAGCAGCTCATCGCCGACATCCGCGAGGCGGGCGCCGGCACCCGCCTCATGAGCGACGGTGACGTCGCCGGCGGCATCAACGCGGCTCGCTACGAGTCGCGCATCGACATGTGCGTCGGCATCGGCGGCAGCCCCGAGGGCATCACGACCGCCTGTGCGATCAAGGCGCTCGGCGGGTTCATGCAGGGCGTGCTCGCGCCGAAGGACGACGCGGAGCGCGCTCGCGGCGAGGCCGCCGGCCTCGACTGCGACCGGGTCTACGAACTCGACGACCTCGTGCGCGGCGACAACACGTTCTTCGTCGCCACCGGCGTGACCGACGGCGAACTGCTCGACGGCGTGCGCCGCAAGGGCCCCGTCGTGCGCACCGAGTCGATCGTGCTGCGCGGCAAGTCGGGCACGATCCGTCGCATCGTGGCCGACCACCTCGTCGAGAAGTGGCTCGTCGGCGACGTGCTCTGATGCTCGAGCGCTGGTGCTCGCGCACGTGCTCGTGTCGGCGGCTGTTGCCATGATGGACGAGTGACTGCCGCCGCTCGACTTCCGCGCGCCCTCCGACCCTTCGGATCGCGCCAGTACCGGCTGCTGACAGCAGCACTCGCGGCGTCGCTCCTGAGCGCCGGCGCGTGGATCGTCTCGGCCGTCTGGCAGGTCGTCGAACTCGGCGGCACGCCCGTCGACCTCTCGTTCGTCGCCGTCGGCTCGAGCCTCGGCCTCGTGCTCGCGGTGCTCTTCGGGGGCGTCGCCGCCGACCGCATCCCGCAGCGGCGCATCCTCCTCACCGTCGAGGTCGTGCGGGGCGTCGCGTTCTCGGTCGCGGCCGTGCTCGCCGCCACCGGGCTGATCGAGGTGTGGCACCTGGCCGTGCTCTCGTTCGTGCTCGGCCTCGCCGACGGCTTCTTCTACCCGGCCTACTCGGCGTGGCTTCCCGCCATCCTGCCCGAGGGGCAACTGCTCGCCGCCAACGGCATCGAGGGGGTGCTGCGTCCCTCCGTGATGAACGCCGCCGGCCCTGCGGTCGCGAGCGCCCTCATCGCCGTGCAGGGGCCGTGGCTCGCCTTCGCCGTGATCGCGGGGCTGCAGGTCGTCGCGGCGGCGGTGCTGGGCGTGATGCGCACGACCCCCGTGCGCCGGGTGATCGACGGGCCGCCGGTGCATCCGGTTCGCCAGACCTTCGTCGACCTGCGCGACGGCTTCGCCTACCTGCTGCGCACGAAGTGGCTCCTCGCGACGCTGATCTTCTCGATCCTGCTCGTCTTCGTCATCATGGGCCCGATCGAGGTGCTGCTGCCCTTCGCCGTGAAAGACCAGACGGGCGGCGGCGCCGGTGCGTTCGCCCTCGCGCTCGCCGCGTTCGGCGTCGGCGGTGCCGTCGGATCACTCGCCGTCGCCTCCATGCGACTGCCACGGCGGTACCTGACGCTCATGATCCTGGCCTGGGGCTTCGGATGCCTCCCGCTCGCGATCATCGGGTTCACTTCGTGGCTCTGGGTGATGGTCGTCGCGCTGTTCATCTGCGGTCTGCTCTTCTCGGGGGCGAGCGTCGTGTGGGGCACGTTGCTGCAGCGGCGCGTGCCGCCGGCGATGCTCGGCCGGGTGTCGAGCCTCGACTTCTTCGTCTCGCTCGCCCTCATGCCGATCTCGATGGCCGTCGCCGGCCCGGTGGGGGAGTGGATCGGCATCGCGCCGGCCTTCCTCATCGCCGGGCTCGTGTCGCCGGTGCTCGCGATCGGCACGCTGGCCCTCGCCCGTCTCGGCAAAGACGAGCTGGCGCATCCGCTCGACGCGATGGTCGATGCCGAACCCGTGACCGGTGCCGGGGCAGCGGCCGGATTCGAATCACCGGTCGACGAGCCGCACGACCGCGGCGACTCGCCCGGCGAGACGGGCGCGCGGGTCTGACCCGTTGCAGCCGTGAGGCCGGCGCCCGCTGTCGCAGGGCCGGCCTCACGGTGGCGAGGTCAGCGGCCTGCGCGTCGCAGGCCGCCGACCTCGGTGTCACTGGCAGCTGGCGGCGTCGTAGGCGGCGCTCACCGCCGCGGTGACGGGTCCACCGTCCTTCGTGGCCTGCACGGCGAGCTCGACCGTGCCGGCGGGCACGGCGACCGTGCGCGTGGAGAACGCGTGCACGGCGTTCTTGCCCGGTGCGACCTCGGCGAACGACTTGCTGCCGTACGGCGACTCCATGTCGATCGACACCGGAACCTGCTCCCCGTTGGCGGCGCGCACCGTGACCACGACCTTGCCGGCGATGCAGCGCGTCGCCGCGACCGCCGTCACCTCGAGGCCGGTGGGCTCGGGGAGGTCGATGACCCAGCCCTGGTCGACCAGCCCGCCGAAGACATCGGTGACCGTGCGGTCGCCGAAAGTCGGGGCGACGTCGCCGCCCGTGAGCGAGACCGTGATCGGCGCCTCGGGGGTGCCGTAGCCCCAGAACGGCGTCGTCGAGTCGGCGCAGCTCGTGCCCGATGCCAGGTGCACGCTCGCGCCGGCGGCGAGCTCCGCGGTGCGGAACTGCTCGAGCGACGAGAACGGGCGCTCCGCGGTGCCGTCGCCCGCGGTCTCGGCCGAGCAGTCGAGATGCACCTCGTCGAGCTTGCCGGGGTCGCTGGCGAGCTGTTCGTAGAGCGCGAGCGTGGCGAGCGAGTACGGCGCACGCGCCTGGTCGATCGACACACGGAACTTCTGGGCCGTCACGGTGCTCGGCAGCGTCACGATGCGACTGACACCGATCGTGCCGGCCTTCGCCACCTCGACCCAGGCTCCGTCGACCTCGGCGTCGATCGAGAACGCCTCCACGACTTGGCCGTGTTCGAGCACTCCCTCGCCGAGTTGGATACGGCGCACGGCCTTCGGCGCGCCGAGATCGATCGTCACCTCGCCGGGCTCCGCCGTCGCACTCAGCCACGACGAGCGGGTGTCGCCGTCGGTGATCGCCGCAGAGGTCGCGTCGCCGACCGAGACCGGCAGACCCAGCGCGTGGTCGCGCGTGAACGCCTTGCGGCGTTCAGTTGCGAAGCCGTCGAGTGCAGTGACGGATGCCGGTGCGAAGGACCCGGTCGTCGTCGGCGGGGTGTTCAACAGCATCACCGAGTTGCGCCCGGTGGTGTTCAGGTAGTGGCCGAGCAGAGACGACGGTGACTTGGGCGTGTCGGTCGGGTGCGCGAACCAGCCCTGAGTCAGCTTCATGTCGGACTCGGTGGGCCACCAGTGCAGGGCGTTCGCCCCACTCGCGACGGCCGCCTCGAGGGCTGCCGCAGAACCGACCTGCTCGAACGACCCTCCATCGACGGCGCCGATCTTGCCACCGTCGCCGGCGTCGGTGATCGCGACGGGCGCCCACTCATCGAGCCGTGCGGTGCCGTGTTCGTTGCCGACCCAGCGAACATCGCGGCCGCCGACGGCGACGACCGCACTGGGCTGGAGGTTCGAGATCAGGTCGTAGAAGGCCGGATAGTCGTAGAACTCCTGCTTGCCGGTGTTGCCCGATGAGCCGTCGAACCAGACCTCGTCGACCTGGCCGTACTCGGTGAGCACCTCGTAGAGCGTGTTGAGGAAGTAGCTGCCGTAGTCGGTGGCCGAGTACTCGAACGTCGGCATCTCCGTGCCAGCGCGATCGTCGCCCTCGACGAGGGTCGGGATCGTGCGCGGGGTCTTCGCGCTGCCATTGCCGAACACGCCGAACTGCTCCTCGTGCGAGTCGGCCGGCGACATGTAGAGCCCCACCTTCATGCCGTACTTGCGCGCGGCATCCGTGAACTCGCGCACGATGTCTCCGTCGCCGTTCTTCCACGGCGTCGCGCCCACGTCGTAGTCGGTGTAGCGCGAGGGGTAGAGCAGGAAGCCGTCGTGGTGCTTGAGCGTCAGGATCGCCATGCGGTGGCCGCTGTCGCGCAGGGACTTCACCCAGGCGTCGACGTCGATCTCACCGGTGGGCTGGAACCGCGAGAGATCCTCCGTGCCGTGTCCCCACTCCTGGTTGTAGAAGGTGTTGATGCCGAAGTGGATGAAGGCCGTGAGCCCGAGCTCCTGCCACGCGAGCTGCTGCTCAGTGGGGCGCACGAGTGCCGCCTTCGCGAGCAGGTTCGCCGGGCAGTCGGCCGAGGTGACCTGGATGTAGTTGGCCGGCGACAGATCGCCGAGCGGCTCGCACGGCATCGGCTCGTCGAGCTCCTGGTAGTCGAATGCCGTGCCGTCGAAAGCGGCGTCGAGGAGCGCGAATCGGGCGCGATCGATGCTCCCCTTGAATCCGCGGTTGCCGATGGCGGGCACCTCGTTGCCGAGCGCGAGGGTCGACGTCGTCGCCTGATTGCGCGTGGCGGGCGCCGCGCCGACGACCTCAGGCAGTTCGCGGCCGTCGAGCCAGGCGATGACCCTCGTCTCGGATGCACCGGGCACGTAGGCGAGCGAGAGAATGTGCGGCTGGCCGCTCGCCGGAAGGGCGACCTTGCTGAGGTAGTCGTGCCAGGTGCCGTTGATCAGGGCACTGAACCCGTACTGGAGACCGTCGGAACGATAGCGAGCAGTGAGGTTGCCGCCGACGGCGGCCACCGTCGCGAGGTCCGCCTGTGCGCCCGAGGCGGTGAACTCCGTCTCCACCACGAAGGCGCGGTCGAGGGATGCCCCGGTGAACAGGTTCTCGGTCGACGTGAAGTCGGCGGCCTGATTGCCGCCGCCGACGTTCAGCAGGCCGCCGGCGATCGTCGCGGTGCTGCGAAGCGCGAGCGTGCCGTCGAGGTGCTCACCCGTCGCCGGCGTGTACGCCGAGGCCGCCGTCGTTCCGTCGAACCGCAGGTCGAGCAGGTTCGTCGTGATCGGCTCGGGCTGGTACTCGAAGAGCTCAGGGTCGTAGGCGGCGATGTCGCCGAGAACGCGCACCTTGGCGAGGTCGCCCTTCAGGCCGCGAGACGCGCCGGAGGCGTGAACTTCATGACCGAACCCGAACGCGTTCACCGCCGAGGCGCTGACGCCGACCGCAGCATCGGCCGTGACGGCCGCGAGCTCGTCGCCGTCGAGCCAGAGGTGCATCTGAGCACCCGAGTCGCCCTGCAGGTACTGGACCGACAACTGGTGGGCCACGCCGACCGCCGGGAGCGGCGCCTCGGTGCGGTGCGATGACCAGCTCGTTCCGTCGTACGACTCGAAGCCGTAGACCAGCTTGCCGCCCTGCACGCGGGCGAAGAGGTTGCCCGCCGCAGAGAAGATCGTCGCCATGTCGCTCTGCACGCCGGTCGGCGTGAACTCGACCTCGGCGAGGAACCCGGTCGTCGGCGTCGAGCCGCCGATCGCGAACTCGGATGCCTCGTAGCGGATGCCCTGGGTGCCGCCGGCGAGCCGCACGCCGCCGCCCGGCAGTTGCTCTTCGCCGCCCGCGGTGCGGCGCACCGTGCCGCGCATCGATTCGCCTTCGGTCGTCGTGTACGCCGTCGTGTCGACGAGCGAACCGCCGAAGCGGATGTCGAGGTCATCGCCCGGGGCCGCGGCGGCGATGCTCGCCGGTGCGAGCCCGGCGACGATCGTGCCGACGGCCGCGACGATCGCGAGGAATCGACGCGGCCGTTTCGCCGAGGTGCGGGGTCGTGGTGCCGGAAGGGTCGCTCGTCGCATGATCAACGTCACTCCATCGGTTCGTTGTGGCAGCGTGGCTGCGTTCATCCCGCAGAGTATTGGATATTCGATCTTCATACAACCACCTAAAGAAAGTGGAGGGTTGGGGCTGAGCTGCGGCTGCTGATCGCGAATGGTGCTCGTGTACGGGGGTCGACGCCGGCCCGTCGCCGTGCGAGTCTGGGCGGCGAGGTACGTACGCGCACGAGTGGCGCGTCCACCGGCGAGAGGGGAGAACGATGATCACAGTTCGAGATGCGTTCCCGGGATTCAGCGTCGACGACATCGAGGCGGCCCGCGAGTTCTACGGTACGAGGCTGGGGTTGCCGGTGGGCGATGAATCCGGTGCCGGGGCGCTGCGCGTCACGCTGCCCTCGGGACAGGGCGTCTTCATCTATCCGAAGCCGAACCACGAGCCGGCGAGTTTCACGATCTTGAACTTCGTCGTGGAGGACATCGACCGGGCCGTCGACGAGCTGAACGCGGCCGGTGTGGTGACGAAGATCTACACCGCGCCCGATGACTTCGGCACCGATGAGCGCGGCATCGCACGCGGCTCCGAGACCGGCGAGGGGCCCGACATCGCCTGGTTCACCGACCCTGCGGGCAACGTGCTGAGCGTGCTGACCGCCTGAACGGCTGCCCGTGGGTCGACGGGATCAGATGGAGCGGATCTCTGGGTCGATGTCGGCGACGAAGCTGAGGTCGTCGGCCTCGATCTCGAGTTCGGTGTCGCCGGCTGTCGCCTCGGTCGCTGGCGCGGCGTCGAGCGTCGTGAGTTCGGCCGTCTCGTTCGTGAGGGTCGAGGTGAACTCGTACGCGGTGAGTTCGCGAGGGCTCTCGTCGATGCCCTCGAGCTGCGCCAGCACCTTCGTCTCGTCGAGCGCCTTGAGCTTTCGGGCCGTGGGCATCACCCGGGTCTCGAGCGAGCCGACGAACGAGTTGTAGTCCTTTACGGTGCGTTCGATCGTGCGGCCGAGCTTCTCGATCTGGCCCGCGGTGACGGACAGCCGGGTGTACAGCTCACGGCTGAGGTCGAAGAGCGTCTTCGCCTCTTTGGTCAGCACGTCTTGCTGCCAGCTGAAGGCCACGGTCTTCAGCACCGACCAGAGCGTGACGGGCGAGGCGAGGGCGACGCGCTTCGAGAAGGCGTAGTCGAGCAGCGCAGGGTCGGTCTCGAGCGCGCTCGAGACGAGCGACTCGCTCGGGATGAACGCGATGACCATCTCGGGCGATGCGCCGAGGCCCGCCCAGTAGGTCTTGCCGCCGAGCGCCGTGATGTGGTCGCGAACCGCCTTGACGTGCTGCTTCATGAGCGTCTCGCGGCGCGCCGCCTCTGCGCCGGTCGCCGTGAGCGGGATCTGGCTGGCCTCGAGGTAGGCGTTGAACGGCACCTTGGCGTCGACGGCGATGTTCTTGCCGCCGGGCAGGTGGATGACCATGTCGGGGCGACCCGCGCCCGCGTCGGTCGTGATCGAGTGCTGCGTGTCGAAGTCGACGCGCTCGAGCAGGCCGGCCGCTTCGACGACGCTCTTCAGCTGCGTCTCGCCCCAGACCCCGCGCGTGCTGTTGGAGCGCAGCGCGGAGGCGAGCGTCTCGGCGGTCGAGCGCAGGCGCTCTTCGTTCTCGGCGGCGATCTTGAGCTGCTGGCTCAGCTCGCCGTGCTGCTGGTGCCGCTGCGCCTCGAGCTCGGTGACCTTCGCCTGCATCTCGGTGATGGTCTGCTTGACGGGCGCGAGCGCCGTCAGCACCTTACTGTCGGCGGCCTCGCGAGCCTCGCGCTGCTGCTGCTCGGAGCGCTGGCGCTCGACGATTTCGAGGTACTGCGCGCGTGCCGACTCGATCTGCTCGCGGAGGCCGACGGTCGTGGCCTGCGCAGCGGCGAGCTCAGCGCGGAGACGGGCCTGCACCTGTTGCTCCTCGGAGCGGATGCGTGCCTGCTCGGCGGAATTGCCCGCCTGCAGCGCGGCGATCGCGGCCTCATGCCGCGCTTCGACCAGCGCAGGGTCTTCGACGGGGTGCTCGCCCGACGAGGCCTCGGCCGCCCGCTTGGACGCGCGGAACCAGGTCGCGAGCGCACCCAGCGCGATGCCCACGACGAGGCCGATGATGAGCAGCAGGATCTCCATGTCCACAGTGTCGCAGGGGCCGCCGACATCGGGGGACACACGGGGCGGAGGGTCTCGATACGCCGCCTCCTCCGTCGGTCGCTGCTCGACCGGCGCGAAGCGGGCCGCTACTGCAGGGCCATCGGCCCGTGCGCCGCCCGGTCGTTGCGCGTGGCAACGGGCCCGATCGCGCCGACCTTGACCCGGGTGATGTGCGCGAGCCGGTCGAGGTCGTCGACCTCGTGCCGCGCCGCGGCGTGCACGATGATCGCCGCGCACGCCTCGGCGTCAGCGAGCGCGTCATGGTGCGAGAAGCCCTCGAAGCCCGCGGCCATCGCCGCGACCGGCAGTCGGTAGGAGTCGAGGTGGTACGTGCGGCGGGCGACCTGCAGGCTGCAGAGGTAGCGGAAGTCGGGCACCGCGAGCCCGAGCGCCGTCGAGGTCTTGGCGATGACGCCCATGTCGAAGCCTGCGTTGTGTGCGACGAGCATGTCGTCGCCGGCGAACTCGCGCAGCGCCGGCAGGTGAACCGACCAGTCGTCGGCGTTCGCCACCATCTCGGGGGTGATGCCGTGGATGCGCACGTTCCACTCCGAGAACTCGTTGTGCGGGAACGGCGGGCGGATGTATCGATGCTCGCGCTCGACGACACGGCCATCTCTCACCTTCACGAGCCCCACTGAGCAGGCGGAGGCGCCAGAGGAGTTGGCGGTTTCGAAGTCGATCGCGGTGAAGTCCACTGGCACACAGGCATCGTCGCATGCCGCGCCGACACCGCCCGCCGCCCGCGCCGCGAACCCCGAGGTTGACGGATGCCCCGGGCTGGGCGTGGAATGGCGGTGGCCGGTTGAGAAGAGGCAGCGATGAGCGAACGACCAGAGGCGGGCGATCCCCGCGAGCACGGACTCGTCGGCGACCCCGCCGACCCCGCGACGCAGCTCAGTGCGCGCTCGTTCGGCGCCGCGGCATCCGTCTACCATCACGCCCGGCCCGGCTACCCGATCGAGGCGATCGCCTGGCTGATCGGCGACGCGACGCGCGTGCTCGACCTCGGCGCGGGCACCGGCAAGCTCACCGAGGCGCTCGTCGCCCTCGACCGCGAGGTGATCGCGGTCGACCCCGTCGAGGAGATGCTCGAGGAGCTCGAGGTCGCAGTGCCGGGCGTGCCGCGTCTGCTCGGCACCGCCGAGGAGATCCCGATCGAGGAGGACGCGGTCGACGCCGTCGTGGCCGGGCAGGCGTGGCACTGGTTCCAGCCGGAGCGGGCGATTCCCGAGATCGCACGGGTGCTGAAGCCCGGCGGGGTGCTCGGACTCGTCTGGAACAGCCGCGACACCCGCGTCGACTGGCTCCGCGAGGCGGGCGAGATCATGCACGAACGACACGACGCGAGCGCGACGTTCGAGAGTTACGTGAACGTCGGGCCGCCGTTCGGCGAGATCGCGGAGCACACGGTCGAGTGGGGTGCGCGGATGTCGCGTGAGGCCTTCCTCGACCTCGTGCGCTCGCGCAGCTACTTCATCACGGCGTCGCCCGATGAGCAGCAGGCGACGATCGCCGCGCTCGAGACGCTGCTCGAGACCCATCCAGATCTCGCGGGAGCGGAGGAGCTCGTCGTGCCGTATGTGACGCGGTGCTTCCGCACGGTGCTCGCGGAATAGGCGGTGAGCGCGCGGCGGGACCCGCTGCGTCGAGCCCGTATCCTGATCTGATGCACCGCGGACGGGCGTACCTGGCACTCGCGCTCGCCAACCTCTTCTGGGCGGGCAACTACGTGTTCGGCGAGATGGTCACCGCCGAGATCACGCCGATCTCGCTCACGTTCTGGCGCTGGGTGTTCGCGGCGATCCCGCTGCTCGTGCTCGCCTGGGCGATCGAACGGCCCGACTGGCGTGCTGCGGTGCGAGAGTGGCCGCTGCACCTGCTGCAATCGGTGCTCGGCCTGACGGGTTACACGCTCTTCCTCTACAGCGCGCTCGGACTCACGGGCGCCGTGAACGCCTCCGTCATCTCGGCGATCAACCCGGCGACGATCGCGCTCGCCGCGGCGATCTTCCTGCACCAGCGGCTCCACGGCCTGCAGATCGTCGGTCTCGTCGTCGCGTTCGCGGGCGTCACACTCGTGCTCACGGGCGGCGATGTGGTGGCGGTGCTCGAGCAGGGGTTCCGCATCGGGGACCTGCTCGTCGTGGCATCCGTCATCGCCTGGACCGCCTATTCGATCGTCGCCCGGCGCCTGCGCACCCCGCCGATCACGGCCACCGCCGTGCAGGCCGTGTTCGCGGTCGTGACGATGCTTCCCCTCGTCGCCGTCGTCGGCGTGACCCTGCCCGCCACCGCGGGCAGCATCGCGGGCCTCGTCTACATCGTGGTCTTCCCGTCGATGCTCGGCTACGCCCTCTGGAACCTCGGCTCGGGCGCCGTGGGGCCGGCCCGTGCCGGCATCTTCCTGAACCTGCTGCCGGTCTTCACGGTGCTCATCGCCCTGGCGTTCGGGCAGTCGCTCGAGCCGATCGCGATGGTCGGAGGCGCACTCGTGCTGCTCGGCGTGTACCTCACGCTCAGAGTCGGGCGGGCGAAGCGAGCGGATGCCGCGACCGACCTGTCGGCGCCATAGACGCCTGCCGGTACGATAGACCCCCGCGGCTCTCACTTTCGGCGCTGTCTCTACCGACCTGCCGGTACGATAGACCCCCGTGGCTCTCACTATCGGCATCGTCGGCCTGCCCAACGTCGGCAAGTCCACCCTCTTCAACGCCCTCACCAAGAACCAGGTGCTCGCGGCGAACTACCCGTTCGCGACGATCGAGCCGAACGTCGGCGTGGTGAACCTGCCCGATCCGCGGCTCGAGACGCTCGCCGGCATCTTCGGCTCGGAGCGCATCCTGCCCGCCGCGGTGTCGTTCGTCGACATCGCCGGCATCGTGCGCGGGGCGTCGGAAGGTGAGGGACTCGGCAACAAGTTCCTCGCGAACATCCGCGAGGCCGACGCGATCGCGCAGGTCGTGCGCGGCTTCGAGGACTCCGACGTGGTGCACGTCGAAGGCGCCGTCGACCCCAAGGCCGACATGGAGACGATCAACACCGAGCTGATCCTCGCCGACCTCGAGACCCTCGAGCGCGCCATCCCGCGCTTCGAGAAGGAGATCAAGGGCAAGAAGCTCGACCCCTCGGTGCTCGAGGCCGCGAAGGCCGCGCTCGACGTGCTGCAACGGGGCACGCCGCTCTCCGCGGCATCCGTCGACCTCGCTCCCGTGAAGGAACTCGGCCTGCTGACCGCCAAGCCCTTCATCTACGTCTTCAACGTCGACGAGACCGTGCTGACCGACGACGCGAAGAAGGCCGAGCTCGCTGCGCTCGTCGCCCCCGCCGAGGCCGTGTTCCTCGACGCGAAGATCGAGTCCGAGCTCATCGACCTCGACCCCGCCGATGCCGCGGAGTTGCTGGCCTCGACCGGCCAGGAGGAGTCGGGCCTCGACCAGCTCGCCCGCATCGGCTTCGACACGCTCGGCCTGCAGACCTACCTCACGGCCGGCCCCAAGGAGTCGCGCGCGTGGACGATCCACAAGGGCGACAAGGCCCCGCAGGCGGCCGGCGTGATCCACACCGACTTCGAGCGCGGCTTCATCAAGGCCGAGGTCATCTCCTTCGCCGACCTCGTCGAGACCGGCTCGGTCGCCGAGGCACGCGCGAAGGGCAAGGCCCGCATGGAGGGCAAGGACTACGTCATGCAGGACGGCGACGTGGTGGAGTTCCGCTTCAACGTATGAGCGAGGCGCTTCCGATCTGTCCTGAATGCTCGAGCGAGCACACCTACGAGATGGGTGCCCTGCTCGTGTGCCCCATGTGCGCGCACGAATGGGCCGCCGATGAAGGTGCAGCGGATGTCGCGGAGTCCGGCGCTCGGGTCATCACCGATACCGTGGGCAACGTGCTCGCCGATGGCGACAACGTCACCGTGATCAAGGACCTGAAGGTCAAGGGTTCGTCGACCGTCATCAAGGTCGGCACGAAGGTGCGAGGCATCCGGCTCATTGACGGTGTCGGCGACCATGACATCGCCTGCAAGGTCGACGGCATCGGCCCGACGCAACTGAAGTCGAGCGTCGTCAAGAAGGCGTGACTTTCGTTCACGGCGTATCGGGGTTCCCTCAAACGCGGCGTGAGGTCGTCTACCTGAACGGTTCCCATGCCAACAGCCGGCACTGGAAGCACGTCATCACTGAGCTCGGGTAGGCAACGTGCTCGCTGATGGCGATACGGTCTCGATCGTCAAGAACCTCAAGGCGGCGGGGTCGGGTCGGCGCGACGGTGGGCGGTCAGCTCGTGAGGGCCAGCCCCGAGCGGTCTTCACGCCGCTCCGCCGCCTCCAGTGCCACGGTCGCCGCCCGACGTCCCTCCGCGATGAGCCGCGCCGCATCGGACATCATCCATTGCGCCATGCCCTCCATCTCGGGCTGGATGAGTACGACCGAAGGGTCGTTCGTGAGGTCGGCGGTGCGGTTGACGGTGCGCATCATGCGCACGTTCTCCCACTTCGCGTGCAGCCGAACGACAATCACGCGGGATGCGCCGAGCGTACGGGTGGCGTCGACCGGAACGTTGTCGACCATGCCGCCGTCAGCGAGCAGTGCGCCGTCGCGGCGCACGGGGGAGAGCAGCCCGGGCACGGCGATCGTCGACCTGAGCGCGACGCTCAACGGACCGCGGTCGATCGTCACGGCCTGACGTGTTCGGAGATCGGTGGCTACTGCGCCGAAACGACGCGGAAGAGCCTCGATGAGCGGATCCGTGCCGAACACCTGATGGACCGCGTCGTCCAACGCCCGCGCGTCGAGCAGGGCTAGCCGAGGGGTGAACGACCACTTGGCGATCGCACGCCAACGGAATGAGAGGGCGACCCGCTCGATCTCGGTCGGGTCGAATCCGGCCGCGTAGGCGGCGGCGATCATCGCGCCCGAACTGGTGCCGGCGGCGATGCCCGGGCGGATGCCGCGCTCGGCGAGCACCTGAAGGACACCCACGTGCGCGGCGCCGAACGCGGCGCCGCCGCTGAGTGTGAGACCCAGAGTCTGGTCGTCCGCCATGGCATGCCCTCCCGGTTGCCCTCCGCGAAAGCTACCGCGTCTGCCCGAGACGATTCTGGACACTCGCAGTGAGGATCCTGTATGCGGGCGACGCCGCGCCGCTCAGCCGAGCTTCTCGGCGAGACCGATGAGAATGCCCTCTGGCCCGCGTATGTAGCAGAGCCGGTATGCGTCTTCGTAGCGCACGACGTCGGTGCTGATGAGTTCTGCGCCGTGCTCGCGCAGGCGGGCGAGGGTCGCATCGAGATCGTCGACGGCGAACATCACGCGCAGGTAGCCCAAGGCGTTCACGGGCGCGTTCCGGTGGTCGGCGATGACGGATGGCTCGATGAAGCGTGAAAGTTCGATGCGACTGTGCCCGTCGGGCGTGCGCATCATCGCGATCTCGACCCGCTGGTTCCCGAGCCCGGTGACGCGTCCGGCCCACTCGCCCTCGACCAGGCCCTGCCCTTCGAGCTCGAGTCCGAGCTCACGGAAGAACTCGATCGCAGCGGCGAGATCTTCGACGACGATGCCGACGTTGTCCATCTTCACGGTCATGGCGCCACCCTACCGAGTCACCCGCTCGAGGCCGCCCTGCAATGATGAATTTCATGACCCTGCCGACCCCGACGCTGCACACCGAGCGCCTGCGGCTCCGTCCGTTCACGGACGCCGACGCCGACGCGCTCTTCGAGCTGCAGAGCGACGCCGAGGTGCTCCGCTACTGGGACTCGCCGCCCTGGGCCGACCGGTCGTCGGTCGAACGCTTCATGGACGGATGCCGACGGATGGAGGAGGAGGGCAGTGGTGCGCGCGTCGCGATCGAGCGCACCGCCGACCAGGTCTTCGTCGGTTGGTGCACCTTCAACAGCTGGAACCCCGGCTTTCGCAGCGCCTCCTTGGGATATTGCCTCAACCGGGCGGCGTGGGGCCACGGCTACGCGACGGAGGCAGCGCAGGCCGTGCTGGCGTGGGCCTTCGACACGATCGACGTGAACCGGGTCCAGTCCGAGACGGATACCCGCAACCTGGCGTCAGCTCGCGTGCTCGAAAAGCTCGGCTTCGTGCGCGAGGGGACCCTGCGCGAGGACTGCATCGTCAACGGCGACGTGTCGGACAGCTGGGTGTACGGCCTGCTACGGCGCGACTGGAGGGGCTGAGGGGCTCTTCAGCGACCCTGGCGCTTCTTGTAGGGCTTCGGTTTGCCCTTCACGATGGGGGCGCGGCCCTTGCCCTTCGAGGCCTTCGCCTTGCCGCCTGCCTTCACCGGGGGCTTCTCCGCGGGAGCGGGCGCCGCAGCGATCTCCGCCCTGGCCTCGTCGAGCAGGATGGCCCCGACCTTGGTGAGCTGGGTGTCGCCCTGCCGTGTGAAGAGCGGGTGGCCGACCTCTGCTTCGAGTTTCTCGATCGAGGTGTAGAGCGACGCGAGCGGAATACCGAGGGCATCTGCAGCACGCGGGAAGTGCAACTCCTCGGCGACTGCGACGAAGCGTCGAAGCAGGGTGATGTTCACGGGAGCCTCTCGTCGGCGCGCGCGAATCGCGGCCGCTCCTTCAGGGTACGTGAGTCGGCGCCCGCCGCGGTGCCGTCACGCAGCGCGACGCGGATTGGACTGGCCGCATCGGCACCGGGATACTCGTTGCGGGCTCTGCGCAGCGCAGGGGTCATTGCCGACAGAAACGAGTCGCCCCTGATGATCACCGTGCACCTGCGCTACGAGATCGACGCCGACAAGCTCGCGGAGTTCCGCGAGTACGGGGAACGCTGGATCCGCCTCGTCAACAGGCTCGGCGGCACGCATCACGGCTACTTCCTCCCGAGCGAGGGCGACAGCGACGAGGCGTTCGCGCTCTTCACCTTCCCGTCGCTCGCCGACTACGAGCAGTACCGGCTCACCGCCGCCACCGACCCCGAGTGCATCGAGGCGTACGAGTTTGCGGTCGAGACGAAGTGCATCAGGCGGTACGAGCGACGTTTCCTCTCGCCGGTCTTCGACTGAGACATCGATCCGCTCGGGCTGCTCAGGCTGGTCTGTGCGCTGCGGGCGCCACCGGCGCCACGATGTCAGAGCCGGATCAGGCGACGTGCTGCGCCCGGCCACCGCGCCCACGGGCCAGCACGCGACTCATCGCCTCGGGTGCGGCCGTGAAGCGCCCTGCTGCGCCGTCGTCGGCGAGGTAGTGCACGCGGATGCCGCGGCCCACGCGCACGAGCTTCGTGACCTCGTAACTGCTGCCGGAGACGCTCACGAGCGTGTCGCCCACGGCGAGGTGCCGGGTCTCTCGCAGTTCGATCGTCGTCATAGTGAGAGTGTCTCAGTACCCACCGACATCCGCTCGCGCGACCGTAGGGTGCACTCGGCCGCGTTGTCAACCCGTTGTCGCTCGCCTGGCGCCCTGCCTACCGTGGAGGAGCCGACGTACTGAACGGGTACGCCGGCCTGACCGATTCCCGAGGAGGAAGCCATGAACGCCAAGGACGATCTGGGCAACGCCGCCGAACGAATGACCGGCAAGGTCAAGGAGGGCGTCGGCAAGATGACGGACAACGAGCGGCTCGAGGCCGAGGGCAAGGCCGACCAGGTCAAGGCCGACGCCAAGAAGGCCGCCGACAAGGTCAAGGACGCCTTCGACGACGGCACGAAGTAGCACCGACGCGATCTGATCCCACGACTGAACCGGAGGGTACGAACATGAGCATCGGCCTCGGCATTCTGCTCGTGGCGATCGGCGCGGTCCTCACTTACGCGCTGAACGTCACCGTCGACTGGATCGACCTCGATCTCGTCGGCTACATCCTGATGATCGCGGGAGCGATCGTCATCATCTTGGGTCTCATCTTCATGATGCGACGTCGTCGGAGCATCTCCACGACGAGCTCGACCGCCGATCCGGCGGTGGGCCAGCGCGTCACACGGACCGAAGACCAGGCCGCACCTCCCGAGGTGTAGGCCTGCTGGGGAGCGGATGCCGCGCCGGGGGGCGCGGCATCCGCGTGCCGTCAGGTCGCAGGGGCCGCGGTCGGGGGTGCGAGGCAGGCGACGTGGTCGACCCAGCCGTACTCGTATTCGTCATTGCCGAACACGAGTTCGACCGGGACGCCCGCTTCGACGTTCGTGCGCTGCGTTGCGCGCGTCTCTCCATCGGTCGCGGTCGGGTCGTTGCTGAAGCGGTACCCGATGCTCAGCATGCCGCACGAGGTCTCCGGGATGAGTGCGGCCTCCCAACAGCCCCGCTCGAATTTCGCGGGGCAGCCTCCGAGCCGATCGTCGTGATACACCTCGAGCGCGGCCTCGAACCAGAACCCGGCCTCTTCGGACGTGTAGTACTCGACCGGCGGAAGATCGGTCGCTGCAGGCTCCTCGAGCGTGTCGTCCTCGACCGGCGGGGGGTCGCCTGCCGGAGCCGTCAGAGAGGAGGTCGACCCCGCCGCGACGAGACCGCGTGCGAGCGTCGCGGTGCCGAATGCTGCTCCGGCGATGACGAGGGCGACGAGCACGAGGATGCCCGTCACGATGCCGACGCCCGCCCACGGGCCCGTTCGGCGTCGGGGCGGTGTCGGGACGGGCAGGGCGGTGTTCGGATCCACAGCGCGATCGTAGGGGCTCGGGCCGCCAGGCGCGAGCGCGAACTTCGGCGACGCCGAAGGCTACCCTCGCTGCGGGCGGTGTGCGATGCTGGCGGCATGCCCGAGTCGCCCGAGGTGGAGGCGCTCGTCGAGGATCTGGGCACGCGCTTGGCGGGTCGCGAGATCACCGACGTCGACGTCGTGGAGTTCCGTGCGGCCAAGACGCGAAGCCGGCCGCCGTCGTCGCTGCGCGGCGAACGGGTGCGCGGTGCCGCCCGGCATGGCAAGCACGTCGACCTCCAGGTCGGCGACGCGCAGCATCTCGTGGTCTCGCTCGGCCGTCACGGCTGGGCCCGGTATGCGAGCGGCGAGGCGGACGCCTCCGTCGCCGACGCGTCGCCCACCCTCGCCGTGATCACCTTCGACGACGGCACCGTCGTCGAGTTGACGGATGCCGGTGACTGGGTGTCGCTCGGCTGCTGGGTGGTCGACGATCCCATCGAGGTGCCGGCCGTCGCCAAGCTCGGGCCCGACCCGGCCGACCCCGGGTTCACGCGGGCCGACTTCGACCGCGTCGTCACCGGGCGCCGCAAACAGGTGAAGGCCGTGCTGCAGGAGCAGGAGTCGCTCGCGGGCATCGGCAACGCCTACTCCGACGAGATCCTGCATCTCGCGAAGATCTCGCCCGTGACGCACGCCGCCGCGCTGTCCGAGGCCGAGCTCGACCGCCTCTTCGACGCCACGGTCGGCATCATCAGGGGCGCGATCGAGCAGCAGCGCGGAGTGCCGATCGACCAGCTCAAGGCCGCGAAGGTCGCCTCGATGCGCGTGCACGGCCGGGCCGGAGAGACGTGCCCGGTCTGCGGCGACACCGTGCTCGACTTCTCGTTCGCGAGCACGACGGCGCAGTACTGCCCGACCTGCCAGACCGGCGGGGAACGGCTGTCGCTGCGCGCCGCGGAGTAGTGCCACGGGCGCCGTGGAAGACTCGCGGCTGAGGCCGTGCAAGACTCGCGGCCGACGCGACATATACGTGGTGTGAGGATCGCCAGCACCGCAGCACGCGCCGATGCAGCCGAGGAGGTGGCGATGCCCGAGCCAGCAGACGCGTCGTCGACGACGAGCGCGGAGACGGCATGGTTCACCGACGTCGTCCGCGAGCATTCGACCGCCCTCGTTCGCTACTTCGCTCGTCGGGGCCCCCGGCAGGACGCCGAGGACCTCGCCGCGGAGGTCTTCGCGACCGCGTGGCGGCGCCGGGCCGACGTGCCGCGCGAGGCGGTGCTGCCCTGGCTGTACCGCACCGCCGGGTTCACGCTCGCGAACGGTCGCCGCAAGCACGTCGACCTCCCCGTCGACGAGGTGCCCGAGACCGGTTCGGTGCGCATCGAGCACGACCCCGAGCTCAGCGCACTCTTCGACGCCGAGCTGCGCGGTGCACTCGAGAGCGTCGGCGAACGCGACCGGCGCATCCTGCTGCTGCACGCGTGGGAGGGGCTCGACGGTCAGGAACTCGCGGAAGTGCTCGGCATCTCGCGGTCCGGGGCGGATGCCGCGCTCTCCCGCGCCCGGAAGCGCCTGCGTGAGGCCTGGGGCGAGCGGCTGTCGTTCTAGCCCGACAGCCGCCGCCGAACGGGCCGCGGTTGCAAGGTTCCGTCGCCTCGTGACATATCCCCAGTGAACCGCACGCACGAAGGGTGTTCGACATGAACGACGACAACGAGCTCGACCCGGTCGCACGACTGCGTGCCGCCGACCCCGCGGCAGGCGTCGAGCCCCGCCCCGGATTCACCGACGACGTCATCGCGCAGAGCACGTCCGCGCAGAGCACGGCCGAGATGACGGATGCCGCGGCCGAACGTTCTGCCGCTGCCGCCGTGACCGATCTCGGCGCCGAGCGCGCCCGCCGCCGCCCTCGCTGGCTCGCGATCGCAGCGGTCGCCGCCTCGGTCGCCGTCGTCGGCGGTGCCGGGTTCGGCATCGGTACGTTGACGGCCGGGTCGGCCGAGGTCGCCGCCCCTCCGATCTCGCTGCAGATGGGGGTCACGCAAGACGGTGCAGCGCAGGAATCCGCGGCATTCGACACCGCCGACCGCAAGATGGCGGGGGGCGGCGTCAGCGACATGATGATGCCCTACGGCTACGGTCGCAACGTGTTCAGCGCCTCCGGGCTCTCGGTCGAGGAGGGCACGGCGACCGCGTACGCGTACGACGCGCGAGCGGCGTCGAACACCGAGACCGTCGCCGCGCTCGCCGCATCACTCGGCGTGGAGGGCACCCCGGTGCTCGAGAACGGGAGCTGGACCGTCGGCCCGCAGGACGGCTCCGGGCCGTCGCTCTTCGTCGGGCTCGACGGCACGCTCGGCTTCTCCTATTCGAATCCGGGCGTCAACCCGTGGAACTGCGGTCCGGTGGCCATCGAACCCGCGACACCCGACGACGGGGCGATCCCCGAGATGCAGACGTGCGAGCCTCCGGTCGCCGACCTGCCGAGCGAGGGCGCCGCGATCGACGCGCTCCGATCGGTGATCACCGCGGCCGGACGGAATGCCGAGGCGTTCGAGTACACCTCCGAGACGTGGGAGGGTGCGGTGACGCGGATGGCGCAGGGCTGGCCGGTCGTCGACGGTCAGCGCATCGATCAGGCGTGGTCGGTCGAACTCTCGAAAGAGGGGATCGTCAGCGCCTCCGGCGCACTCGCCGATCTCGTGACGCTCGGCGACTACGACGTCGTGAGCGAGCAGGAGGGCTTCGAACGGCTCTCCGACCCGCGGTTCGGTGCGCAGATGACCGCCATGCCGCTCGCCGTGGCCGACTCGTCGACCGGCCTCATGACCGAGGAATGGACACCTCCGACGGAGCCACCGTCGACGCCCGCTGCGGGCAGCTCCGTCTCGTGGCCCGTCAACGACGTGCAGATCGTCGGCGCACGCCTCGGACTCTCGAGCCAGTGGCAGCCAGACGGCAGCGTGCTCGTGGTGCCGGCGTACGAGTTCACCGATGCCGACGGCGGCACGTGGTCGGTCATCGCGGTCGCCGACGTGCAACTCGACTTCGCGACCGAGTAGGCACGCGCTCGGGGGTGTTCGAGCGAGCGGATGCCGCTGCGTCGTTGTCTGCCGGAATGCGCCGAACGGGCGGGCACGACTGGTTCGTCGTGCCCGCCCGTCGGATGGTGTTGGGTGCCGCTTGTTCTCCGGGCTGCCTATTCGAAGAGGGAGAGGGTGAGGTTGGCGGTGTAGTCGCCGGCGGCGACGGTGGCGGGGGTGCGGAGGAAGAGGTTCGCGGTCGCGGTCCATTGTCCTTCGTCGATGATGGCGCCGGACTCCCAGGCGCTGGCGAGCAGTTCCTGGTCGACGAGGCCGACGTTGTTTCCGGGTACTTCCGGGTCGGTGGTCGGTTCGTCGATGACGGTGAGGACCTCGTCGCCTTCGGAGACCTGTCCGGACTCGCTGCCTTCGATGAGGGCGGGGCGCCAGCCCAGGTGTCCGGCGCTGATCGGGGCCTGTCCGTCGCTGCCGATGAAGTCGCTCGAGGTGCCGAGCACGTACCAGGCGGCTCCCTCGGGGATCGCGGCGGGGTCGCGGGTGTCGGTGACGGTGACGGTGGGCAGTGAGCCGGTGAACTGGCGCACGGTGTCGGTCGAGCCGTCCTCGGCGAGGTCGGCGGTGGTGCCGGCGACGGTCATGGCGAGGACGCCGGGCTGGTTGATCTCGGCGATCGCGACGTTCACGGCGACATCCTGTTCGCCGTAGCCTTCTTCGGCCATCGCGATGCCGGCGACGCCGACCAGCAGCACGCTGCCGACCGTGACCGCGGCGCAGCGTGCGACGATTCCTGACTTGCTCATCTCATTCTCTCCTTGCGGGTTCCCGGGCGTCGCTTCCGCCCGCGCTGAAGCGAGGCCGGCGTCGGTGCCGAGATGGGGATCAAGTGTGTCCCGTCACATTGCACGAAAGTGAAACCACTTGTCAATAGTTGATCGAAAGTAGTCGGTATCAATCAAGAAACGTCAGGGTTTTGACAACGGCCCCCGACGGAATCCGCCTGTTCCGGTATCGATGTCGATAGCCGGGTGCAGGATGGTCGTGTGCCGGAGCTTCCCGAAGTGCAGGCGCTCGCCGCATTCCTCGACGAGCGGGCGGCCGGACACGCCTTCGCATCGCTGCGGGTCGCGGCGATCTCGGCGCTCAAGACCTTCGACCCGCCCCTCTCGGCGCTTGAAGGGCAGCGCATCGAGCGGGCGAATCGTCACGGCAAGTTCGTCGACCTCGACACGGGCGATCTCCACCTCGTCTTCCATCTCGCGCGTGCCGGCTGGCTGCGCTGGTACGACGAGGTGCCGACGACACCGGTCAAGCCGGGCCGATCACCGCTCGCGCTGCGCGTGCGGCTCGACGACGGCTCGGGCTTCGACCTGACCGAGGCGGGCACGAAGAAGTCCCTCGCCGTCTACGTCGTTCGCGACCCCGCCGAGGTGCCCGGCATCGCGCGGCTCGGACCCGACCCGACGGCCCCCGACTTCTCGCTCGCCGACTTCGCCGCGGTGCTCGAGGGGCGACGCACGCAGATCAAGGGCGTGCTGCGCGACCAGTCGGTCTTCGCCGGCATCGGCAACGCCTACTCCGACGAGATCCTGCATGCCGCGAAGATGTCGCCCTATGCGCTCGCGGCGAAGCTCACCCCCGAGCAGGTCGACAAGCTCTACACGGCGATGCGCGACACCCTCGCCGAGGCGGTCGCCGTCGCATCCGGTCGCCCGCCCGCCGAGCTCAAAGACGCCAAGCGCCGTGGGATGCGCGTGCACGGACGCACCGGTCAGACCTGCGAGGTGTGCGGCGACACGATCCGTCAGGTCATCTTCGCCGACTCGACGTTCCAGTACTGCCCAGGGTGCCAGACCGGCGGCAAGCCGCTCGCCGACCGGGTGCTCTCCAGGCTCGTGAAGTGACCTTCGCCGAGCTGAACCGAGCCGCTCGCCTGCTATGCATGAGTCATGACCACGCCTGACGTGCACTGGCCGCGACGAGCCGGAACAATCACCCTGCGGCCGCCGACGAACGCCGATCTCGATCAGATCCTCCGGTGGCGCAACCGCCCGGAGGTCACTCGCTGGCTCCTGCGCACCGAGGTCGAGCCCGAGGCGTTCCGCAAGGTCTGGCTCGACGGCGCCGACGATCCGAACGACCACTCGGCGGTCGCCGTGATCGGCGATGAGGTGGTCGGCACCGGATCGCTCTGGATCACCGACGCCATGGGGCAGAGCCACGTCGATCCGGGCCCCTGGCGGCGCGCGGAAGCCGGGATCGGCTATGGGGTGGCGCCCGCTCATGCCGGCAGGGGATACGCCACCGAGATCGCCCGGGCGCTCCTCGACCTCGCCTTCGGCGAGCTCGGCGTGCACCGTGTCACGGCCGGATGCTTCGCCGACAACACGGCGTCGTGGCGCGTCATGGAGAAGCTCGGCATGCGGCGCGAGCAGCACGGCGTGCGCGACTCCTGGCATGCCGAGCTCGGGTGGATCGACGGGTACACCTATGCGATGCTCGCCGAGGAATGGCATGCAGCGCGGGCGCCGTGAAGTGCTGAACCCGCTGCTCCGCGCCGGTCGTCTGCGAGCAATCCTCGAAACGTTGCAGATTGAAACCAATTCCCCCCAGTATTGGGGCCATGACCCTCGCTGACGAGTTGCTGCGCGCCTACGACGACCAACTCCGCACCGACGCCGAGACTCCGAGTGCGATCCGGGTCGACCGACTCGGCCCCTTGCGCCTCGTGACCTTCGCCGGCGGCCGCGGATTCGTGACCTATCGCGACCTCGACGGCGCGACCGCGACCGAGATAGCCGGACTCGTCGTCGGTGCGCTCGCCCACTACACCGCCGATCCTGAGATCACGCGAGTCGAGTGGAAGACCCGTGGCCACGATGCCGCGCCCGGCCTGCACGGAACCCTTCTCGCCAACGGCTTCGAACCAGACGAAGTCGAATCGATCATGATCGGCCAAGCGCGTGCGCTCGTCGCGAACGTGCCGTTGCCCGAAGGAGTGACTGTGCGACGGGTGACGAAGGAATCCGACGTCCGTGCGATGTGCCGCATGCAGGGCGAAGTGTTCGGCGACGTGCTCTCCGATGAGACGGCCGATGCGGTGCTCGGCCGCCTCGCTCGGGCCGACGGCATGGAACTCTGGGTCGCCGAGGCCGACGGGGTCATCGTCAGCGCGGGGCGGCTCGAACCCGTGGCCGGCACCGAGTTCGCGGGCATCTGGGGCGGCGCCACACGCGAGGAGTGGCGCGGCCGCGGCATCTACCGGGCGCTGACCTCTGCACGCGCCGCGTCGGCGATCGCGATGGGCAAGCGGCTCATCAACTCCGACTCCACCGAGTTCTCGAGGCCGATCCTCGAGCGTTCCGGATTCATGAAGATCTCGACGACGACGCCCTATCGCTGGCGGCGCTGAACTCACAGCAGCTGCTGGCTAGGGTTGACCGGTGACTGCAACACTCGTGGCCCAGGGCCTCGCCGGTGGCTACGCCCATCGCACACTCTTCGACGGTCTCGACCTCACCGTCGCCCCGGGCGACGTCGTCGGCATCGTCGGCGTCAACGGCGCGGGCAAGTCGACGCTGCTCCGCATCCTGGCGGGGGAGCTCGAACCGCAGACCGGCACCGTGCACCTCTCACCGGCCGACGCGTTCGTCGGCTGGCTGCCGCAGGAGCACGAGCGGGTCGAGGGCGAGACCATCGCGGCGTACGTCGCCCGCCGCACCGGTGCGGCCGAGGCATCCGCTCGTCTCGATGCGGCCGCGCTGGCACTCGGGTCGACGGATGCCGCGGCGCCCGGCGCTCCCGACCCGGCCGACGAGTACTCCGTGGCCCTCGAGCGCTGGCTCGCCTCGGGCGCCGCCGACCTCGACGAGCGACTGCCGGCCGTGCTCGCCGACCTCGGACTCAGCCTCGGCGGTGGCGACGCCCACCTCTCCGCCGACTCCATGATGACGTCGCTCTCGGGCGGACAGGCCGCACGCGTCGGGCTCGCAGCGCTGCTCTGCTCACGCTTCGACCTCGTGCTGCTCGACGAGCCGACGAACGACCTCGACCTCGATGGGCTCGAGCGTCTCGAGGGCTTCGTCCGCGGCATCCGGGGCGGCGTGGTGCTCGTCAGTCACGACCGCGAATTCCTCGCCCGCTCGGTCACCCGGGTGCTCGAACTCGACCTCGCCCAGCACTCGAACCGCATCTACGGCGGCGGCTACGACGCGTACCTCGAGGAGCGGGCGACCGCCCGCCGCCAGCAGCGCGACGACTACGAGGAGTTCGCTGCCAAGAAGGCCGACCTCGTCTCCCGGGCGCGCACCCAGCGCGAGTGGTCGAGCCAGGGCGTGCGGAACGCGATGAAGAAGTCGCCCGACAACGACAAGATCCGGCGCAAGGCCGCGACCGAGTCGAGCGAGAAGCAGGCGCAGAAGGTGCGCCAGATGGAGAGCCGCATCGCGCGCCTCGACGAGGTCGAGGAGCCGCGCAAGGAGTGGCAGCTCGAGTTCACGATCGGGCAGGCGCCGCGGTCGAGCTCGGTCGTCTCGACGCTCAACGAGGCCGTCGTTCAGCAGGGCGACTTCACGCTCGGTCCGGTGTCGCTGCAGGTCGACGCGGGGGAGCGCATCGGCATCACGGGCCCGAACGGGGCCGGCAAGTCGACGCTGCTGTCGCTGCTGCTCGGCCGGCGTGCGGCGGATTCGGGCACCGCGAGCCTTGGGGCATCCGTCGCAATCGGGGAGATCGACCAGGCGCGCACTCAGCTCACCGGAGATGCGCCCCTCGCCGACGCGTTCGAGGCGCTGGTGCCCGAGTACTCGGCCGGCGAGGTGCGCACGCTGCTCGCGAAGTTCGGGCTGAAGGCCGATCACGTGCTGCGCCCGGTCGACGCGCTGTCGCCGGGTGAGCGCACCCGTGCCGGACTCGCCCTGCTGCAGGCGCGCGGCGTCAACGTGCTCGTGCTCGACGAGCCGACGAACCACCTCGACCTCGCTGCGATCGAGCAGCTCGAAGACGCGCTCGAGTCGTACGACGGCACGCTGCTGCTCGTCACCCACGACCGCCGCATGCTCGAGCACGTGCGCCTCGACCGCCGCTGGCACGTGGAAGCCGGCCGGGTCACCGACAGCTGAATGTCGGATGCCGCTGCGAGACTCGGCGACGATGATCGACGTGACACTGACCTTGCAGGCTGACCCGTCCCGGAACGCGCAGGCGCTCCAGACCGAGAGGCTGCTGCTGCGCCCGCTCTCCCTCGACGATGTCGATGCGTACTACGCCGTGTACGGCGATGCACGCACCTGGCAGCACCTGCCGGGCGGTCGGCACACGAACCGTGACGAGTCCGAGCGGGCGATCCGCTCCTCGATCGCCAGTCGACTCGAATACGGTTTCGCGCACTGCGCGGTGCTCCTCCAGGAGCCGCTCGGCGAGTTGCCGGCGGGCGCCTTCCTCGGCTCGGCCGGCGCCAAGATGCTCGACTTCGATGCCTGGAACCTCGGCTACCGCTTCGCGCCCGAAGCGTGGGGCCACGGATTCGCGACGGAGGCCGCGATCGTGGCGCTCGAGACGGCGCAGACGACCCGCCCGCGAACTCCGGTGACGGCCAGGGTGCTCGGCAACAATCCCGGCTCGATCCGCGTGCTCGAGCGCATCGGGCTCGAGCTGGCGTGGCGCGGCCGTTCCGCCCGCCTCGGCGGCACCGATGACGACCATCCGTCGACGCCCGGTGGCACGACGCACCTCGAGCGGGTGATCTACGCCGACCGTGCGCTCGACGACGAGACGCTCGACGCGGTCATCGCGCTCGGCTGATCGCGACGCAATTCGTGACGGAACCCGCGGGCTCCGGGAGTGTCAGGCCGACGGAGTCGTGCCGTGCCGGCCGTGTCCCGTGTCGGCGTCGGCATCGGCGTCGGCTGAGGTGGTGTCGACATCGGGATCCAGCCGGTCGGCCTTCCGCAGCCGGTCGTCGGCCTCCGAGTGCAGCCCCGCCGCGTCACTGTTCCGGTCCGCGCTCTCGCGGGCAAGGCGCTCCGAGTCGAGTCGAGCCTGCGCCGCTGCGGCCTCGGCCCGCTTGGCGTCGGCCGCTGCCGCCGCGGCATCCGCTTCACGCTGACGCGCGGCCGCGTCGGTCTCCGCCGCGCTCTGCCTGAGGTCGGCCGCGCGCCGCCGGTCGGCGGCGACTCGCGCCTCCCTGCGCTGCTTGCCCGTCGCCATCACGATGACGACGACGATGATCGCGATGACGACGACGATGCCGATGATGATCCAGACGATGGTGCTCGTGTCCACGGTGATCCGCCTCCTCGGGTCGGGTTGCCCCAGCCAACCGCGATGCGCCTCGGCCGGCAACGGCTTGCGGATGCCGGCGGAGTGCGGGATCATCCCGCCCGACACCCGTCGGCGCCGAGCACTCACGAGTACTCGCATGAGATCGTGGAGCATGGACCTCGGCGCCAAGTTCCTGACGACCCGGTGGATCGTTCGATCGCCCATCCCGATCTTCCGGGCG
The DNA here is from genome assembly GCF_036576125.1 of Agromyces sp. CCNWLW203. Classification (NCBI taxonomy): domain Bacteria; kingdom Bacillati; phylum Actinomycetota; class Actinomycetes; order Micrococcales; family Microbacteriaceae; genus Agromyces; species Agromyces sp. CCNWLW203. Next base: position 139,971 of record NZ_JAZHYX010000009.1, read on the forward strand.
GGTTTCGGCTTCATCTTCGGCGGGCGGCTCCTGCTGCTCGAGCATCGTGGGCGCAAGAGCGGCGAGCCGAGATTCGTCGTCATCGAAGCCGTCGATCGCGAGGCGCCCGATCGGGTCGTCGTCGCGTCGGGATTCGGGCGCCACGCACAGTGGTACCGGAATCTCGCGGCCGAACCCCGCTGCGGGGTGAGCATCGGGTGGCGCCGGCGAGTGCCGGCTCGCGCCGAGTTCCTCGGCACCGACGAGAGCCACGAAGTGCTCGAGCGGTACGCCGAGCGCCGCCCGGCCGCATGGGCGATGCTGCAGCGCTCGATTCAGGACGCGACTGGCGAGGCCGATCCCGAGATCCCGATGGTCAGGCTGCACCTCCAGCGGTGACGGGGCCGATCGCCGCGCGGTCGGGTTGCAGGGATTCGGAAACGAGCAGCCCGTCGAGCAGTCCGTCGAGCAGCCCGGCGAGCACGGCGAGGCCGTCGGGCGAGAGCACCGACTCGAGGTGGCCCTGCACCGACGCCACGCGTGACCCGCGGAGTGCGTGCACCACTCCCGTCGCGGCATCCGCTGCCACCTCGAGGTCGAGGCGCGGGGTGGTCAAACCGGTCTCGGCCGTCGCCGCGAACGTGTTGTAGAAGCCGATCGACGCGGGTGCTCCGAAGAGGTCGACGTCGAGCTGCACACCCTGTCGGGGCGCGGGCAGCGGCGCGATCGGCAGCCCGGCGAGCGTCGCGAGCACCTGGTGGCTGAGGCACACGGCGAGCATCGGCGCGCCTGTCGCGAGTCGAGCGACCATGAGTTCGCGCAGGCGGGTCACGCGAGGGTCGACGCCGTTGCGCGGATCGCCCGGGCCGGGGCCGAAGACCACGAGGTCGTCGGATGCCGCAGGCTCGGCCTCGTTCCACGGCACGACCCGAGCCGCGACGCCGAGGTGGCGCAACTGGTGGGCGAGCATCGTCGTGAAGTCGTCACCCGCGTCGATGACGAGCGCGGTCGCCCCGCGCGAGGGGTGCTCGGCCTGCGGGGTGCTCCAGAACGGGGCGAGGTGGTCGTTGCGGGAATCGAGGAGCGTCGCGATGCGATCGTTCTCCCGGGCGGTGCCGGCGCTCGCGGTTGCGGATGTCGGCGTCGTCGTCGCATCCGTCGTTGCATTCGCCGTCGCGGCGGTCCCGGTCGCCGTGCGCGGAATCGCCCCCAGCGCGGTTAGCACGCCGGCGGCCTTCGCGTGAGTCTCCGCGACCTCGCCGTCGGGATCGGAGTGCCGCACGAGCGTCGCCCCCACCGGCACGCGTACTCCGCCGTCGCCGTCGACGTACGCCGTGCGGATGAGGATCGGCGCATCGAGGTCGTAGCCGGCGGCGGTCGGGGTGAACCGGGCGAGCACGCCCGCGTAGTAGCCGCGCGCCGTCGCCTCGTGACGCGCGATCACCGTGCAGGCGTTGCCCATCGGGGAGCCGGTCACGGTCGGCGCGAACATCGTGCGCCGGAGTACCTCGCGCGGGTCGAGGCCGCTGCGCCCCTCGAGCAGGTATTCGGTGTGCGTGAGCCGCGACATCCGCTTCAGGAACGGACCCCGGATGCGACCGCCGTCGGGGCACACCGCGCTCATCATCTTGAGCTCCTCGTCGACGACCATGACGAGCTCCTCGCGCTCCTTCACGTCGCCGAGGAACGCGACGAGCTCGTCGTCGGCCGGTGGCCCCGCGAGGTGGCGGAACGTGCCGCTGATGGGGTTCATCGACACGACGCCGTCGATCGACGACACATGTCGCTCGGGCGTCGCACCGACGGCCGAGAGACCTGGCGTGTGCACCGCGAACGTCCAGTAGGCGCCGGCCTCGTGCTCGAGCAGCGCGCGCATCCAGCCGAGCACCGCGTGGGCGGCGGATGCCTCGATGCGCCCCGTGAACTCGCGGCGGATCACGAAGTTCGCACCCTCGCCGCGACCGATCTCCTCGTCGATCACCCGGCGCACCCGCTCGGCGTACTCGGCATCGCTCACGTCGACGTCGAGGTCGTCGACGGCGATCGGATGCCGCGGCAGCAGCCCGATCGCCTCGTCGAGGCCGATCGTCTCCCGCTCCCGAACGACGAGGCAGCGCAGCGGCGCCCCATCGTCGTGCGCGACGAAGCCGCGCTCCCGCACTTGGCGGAACGGCACGAGCGCCAGCACCTCGGCGCCGTCGAGCGGGATATCGGCGAGGCGGTCGACATCGACGACGTCGCCGACGAGCACGTCGAGCGTCGGTTCGTGCTCCCGGCGCACGACGGCGAAGGGTGCGGGGTCGGTGGCGGCGAGCAGTGCAGCGAGCAGTCGCGTCATGGGTTTCTCCGGTCGGGCCCTCGGGCGCCGACCTCCGCAAACGCGAAAGCGACCGCCCTCGGGCGGTCGCAAGTACGTCGAAACGCGTGGCCGCCTAGGAGGCGGGCCACCAGTTCTGGTTCGACGAGGTCATGTCGAGGACTCTAGCATCGGCGCGTTGCAGACGCAGCGCCGTTACGCTTCGAGTGATGCCGACTGAGACCGAGATCGTGACCCGCCTGCGGGCTGCCGGATGCGTGTTTGCCGAAGACGAAGCGACCTTGCTGCTCGAGGCGGCCGAAGGCGGCGAACTCGAAGCGCTCATCGAACGGCGGGTCGCGGGCGAGCCCCTCGAACAGGTGCTCGGCTGGGCCGAGTTCGCGGGCCTGCGCATCCGCGTGCTGCCCGGTGTCTTCGTGCCGCGCCGCCGCACCGAGTTCCTCGCGGCCGAGGCTGCCGGCTTCGCGAGGCGCGCCGGCCGCGAGCATCCGCCTGTCGTCGTCGACCTCTGCTGCGGCGCCGGTGCCATCGGTGCGGCGATCGCGGATGCCGCTGGGCCGCTGCAGCTCGTCGCGGCCGACCTCGACCCCGTCGCCGTGCAGGCGGCGCGCTCGAATCTCGATCCGATCGGCGCTCTCGTGTTCGAGGGCGACCTCTACGACGCGCTGCCGGGCGAGCTCCGCGGCCGTGTCGACGTGCTCGCCGTCAACGCCCCCTATGTGCCGAGCGAGGCGATCGCCATGATGCCTCCCGAGGCGCGCGACCACGAGGCGCGCCTGGCACTCGACGGCGGGGGTGACGGGCTCGACGTGCATCGCCGGGTCGCGGCATCCGCTCACTCGTGGCTCGCCCCCGGGGGCGCACTGCTGATCGAGACGAGCGAGCGCCAGGCCGCCGTCGCCGTCGCCTTCTTCGAGGCCGGCGGGCTCGATGCCCGCATCCTGCACGACGACGAGGCCGAGGCGACCGTCGTCGTCGGGGTGCGCGGCCCGGATCGGGCGTAGGGCGAGCAGGCTGCAGCAGCTCACTCGCCCGCTCGCGCCGCGGCGAGGAGCTCCGAGACCTGGGCGTCGGTCGTCTGCGCGAAGTCGAGGTAGTGCGAGCCGACCGACATGAAGCCGGGCGGCACCGAGAGGCACACGATCTCGTTGACCGAGGGGTCCGCGGCGAGCGACCCGAGCGAGTCGGACGCGCCGACGGGGGTCGCGAGCACGACCCGCACGGCTCCGCGAGCCTTCGCGACGACCGCGGCGACGCGTGCCGTGGCGCCCGTCGCGACGCCGTCGTCGACGATCACCGCCGTGCGGCCCTCGAGGGACACCGGCGGCGCACCGCCGCGGAACCGCGCGACCCTCGCCTCGAGCTCGGCCCGCTCGGTGCGTTCGATGTCGCGCAGCTCACCGGGGGAGATGTACACCGAATCGATGATGTCGTCGTTCAGCACGCGGGCGCCCTGCTCGCCGATCGCACCCATCGCGACCTCGGGCTGTCCGGGCACGCCGAGCTTGCGCACGACGAGCACGTCGAGCGGGGCGCCGAGCGCCGTGGCGATCTGTGCCGCGACGGGCACGCCGCCGCGCGGGAGGCCGAGCACCACCGGGTCCCCGAGGTCGATCCCCTCGAGTGCCGCGGCGAGACGCCGACCGGCGTCGGCCCGATCCGTGAATCGCTCCATGTCATGCGCCCAACGAGCCGTTCAACGGCCCGTCGACCGTTCGGCTCCCTTCCATGCTCCCACTGCGAAGGCGCCGAGCCAAGGGGTCAGTCGGTGGAGTCGAACTGCAGGCGGCGGGCGAACTCGGGGGCCAGGAAGGGGGCGATTCCTCGGGAACCGCCGCACTCGCATGGGGCGCGGTGACGAGCAGGTCGGCACGGGCGACGGCCTCGTCTCGGCCCGTTTCTTCCTGGTCGGCGTAATGCGTTTGCCCTCCGAAGCGAACACGGTGCCGGCGGGAATCAGCAGCGGCGATGCGGCTTCCATGACTCCGACGAGAGCCCGACGGCAGGCGCCGAATTCGAGTGAAGTTCGCGTATGGGAGGTCGTCGCTTACACTGAACCAAATCCTTCCCCATCTGGGGAACCCGAACTGAGGATTCGACGAGGCCCCCACTCGTCGGCTTGGAGTGTCCGTGGGACGTCACAGTGAAGCGGCAACGGCGAAGCAGCCGGGCCGCAAACTCATCCTGTCCATCATCGGTGCGGTCGTCGTCGTCGGACTCGTGTCATCCGGTGTCTTCCTCTGGGTCGGCGGCTACCTGAACCCCCTCTTCGCGTCGGCCGACGCCGGCTGCGCGGAGACCGAGCAGCTCGCGATCGTCGCCGACACGTCGATCGCGCCCGCGCTGACCGAGATCGCCGCGAAGTTCGACGCGGATCCCGACCGCTGCGTGTCGACGGAGATCACCGCGCAGGACTCGGCCGACACCGCCGCCGTCGTCGCCTCCGGCGGCGAGGAGGCCGACGCCTGGATCCCCGAGTCGAGCGTGTGGCTCGACCGCATGAACGCGACGGCCTCGTCACTCGGCCAGTCGCCGCCCGAGATCGAAGTGCGCGAGTCCATCGCATCATCGCCGGTCGTCTTCGCCGGCGCCGCGACGAAGGCCACCGACCTCGCGGCCGAGCCCGTGAGCTGGTCGCGAGTGCTCGGCGGCACGCTGCCGACGATCCTGCCCGACCCCGAGGCATCCGCTGCGAGCCTCGCCGGGCTGCTCGCCCTGCGCGGCCACTCCTCGCCCGACGACCCGCGACAGTTCGCCGGCGCCATGATCGCGCTGAGCAAGTCCATCCCCGCCTCGACGGGCGCCGCCTTCGGCACCGTCAGTGCGGCCCAGGAGCCCGCCGTCGTCGTCACGAGCGAGGCGCAGGTCGCCGCCTACAACCTCGACGAACCCGCAGAAGCCCTCGTCGCCGCGTATCCCGTCGACGGCACCGTGTCGCTCGACTACCCGTTCGTGCGCATGTCGACGCCGGACGACGCCTCCGCCGATGCCGAGGCTGACGCCGCTTCTGAGGAGACGCCGATCGCGACGCGCGGCGAACTGCTCGATGCCTTCGAGGCCGCCATCCACAAGAGCACGAAGACGCTGGCGGCCGCGGGCTTCCGAGCGCCCGACGGCACGGGTGAGCTCGACATCGTCGGCCTCGGTGCAGAGGCCCCCTCGGCGACTGCGGCGCTCGACGGTGCGGCGCAGCTCGAGATCCTCCGCGCCTGGTCGGTGCTGACGCTGCGCTCGCGCATGCTCGCCGTGATCGACGTGTCGGGCTCGATGGAGGAGCCGGCCGAGAACGGCCTCCGCCGCATCGACATCTTCCAGCAGGCCGCCGTCGGCGCGATGCAGAAGTTCTCGGGCGAGGTCGAACTCGGCGTCTGGGTGTTCTCCACCGCCCGCAACGGCGACCTCGACTACGAAGACCTCTCGCCGATCGCACCCCTCGGCGATGCCGCGCACTCGCAGGAGATCGCCGGCATCATCCAGTCGCTGCCGGCAAGGCTCGGCGGCGCGACCGGGCTCTACGACACGACGCTCGCCGCGGTGCAACGGGTGCGCGAGACCTACGACCCCGAGAAGGTCAACTCGGTGCTGCTCTTCACCGACGGCAAGAACGAAGACGAGAACGGCATCGACCTCGAGACGCTGCTCGCCGAGCTCGCGAAGATCGACGACCCGACGAAGCCCGTGCCCGTCATCATGATCGGCTTCGGGCCCGACACCGACCTCGCCGCGATGCAGCGCATCGCGCAGGCGACGAAGGGTGCCGCGTACTCGGCCTCGAAGCCTGAAGACCTCGGCATCGTGTTGGTCGACGCGCTCTCGCAGCGAAGCTGCCGCCCGAACTGCGGCTGATCCTGTCAGGCTGATGGGCTGAGCGGCTGGCAGCGCGGCTACCACCTCGCACGGACGACGAAGGGGACCCGGCGCAAGCCGGGCCCCCTTCGTCGTCTGCGATCGCGACGCCGAAGCGTCAGTGCGCCATGGGCGCGCCCTCCATCATGTCGGCGGGCTTGCGCACGAAGAACGCGCCGACGATCGCGAGGAGCGACAGGATCGCGCCGACCATGAACGCCGAACGGATGCCCGAGGCGGCTGCCGCCTCGGCCGATGCGCCCGCCGTGGTCGCGGTCAGCGTCTGCGTGGCCATGATCGTCACGAAGAGCGCGGTTCCGGCCGCGCCGGCCACCTGCTGCACCGTGCCGACGATCGCCGATCCGTGCGAGTAGAACTTCGGCTCGACCGAGCCGAGCGCCGAGGTGAACAGCGGGGTGAACATGAACGCGAGACCCGCCGAGAGCACGACGTGGGCGAGGAGCAGCAGCCACGGCGAGGTCGTGTCGGTCACGAGGGTGAGCGACCACAGCACGCCGCTGACGACGATCGCGCCCGGCACGAGCAGCGGCGTCGGGCCGAGGCGGTCGAAGAGACGGCCGACGGTCGGACCGAGCAGACCCATCGTGAGGCCGCCTGGCAGCAGCAGCAGGCCGGTCATGATCGGCTCGAGGTGCAGCACGTTCTGCAGGTAGATCGGCAACAGGATGATGGTGCCGAACAGCGCCGCCATCATGATCGTCATGAGGCCGATCGAGATCGAGAAGTTGCCCGACCGGAAGGTGCGCAGGTCGAGCAGCGCCCGGTCGTGCCGCTGCAGCAGCAGTTGCCGCCAGATGAACGCCCCGATCGCGACGGCGCCGACCCCGAAGGCGATCCACATGGGTGCAGCGCCGAGGCTGCTGCCGCCGGTCTCACTGCCGATCTGGCTCAGCCCGTAGACGAGCCCGCCGAAGCCGAAGGCCGACAGCACCACCGAGAACATATCGATCGGGATCTTGCGGGGCTCGCTGACGTTCTCGACCCGGCGGATGCCGATGACGAGCATCGCGAGCGCGATGGGCAGCACGAGCCAGAACATGAACCGCCACGAGAGCGAGTTCAGGATGAGACCCGAGATGGTCGGGCCGATCGCGGGGGCCACCGACATCACGATCGCGACGCGGCCCATGAGTCGACCGCGGTCGCTCGGGGCGACGAGGGTCATGAGCGTCGTCATGAGCAGCGGCATCATGATCGCCGTGCCGCTGGCCTGCACGACCCGGCCGACGAGGAGGACCTCGAAGCCCGGGGCCATGGCGGCGATGAGCGTGCCGGTCGAGAAGAGGCTCATCGCGGCGATGAAGATCGGGCGGGTCGCGAAGCGCTGCAGCAGGTAGCCGGTGATCGGGATCACGACGGCCATCGTCAGCATGAACGCGGTGGTCAGCCATTGCGCCTCGGAGATGGAGATGCCGAGGTCGACGACGAGGTGCGGGATCGCCACGCCCATGATCGTCTCGTTGAGGATGACGACGAAGGAGGCGGCGAGGAGGAGCCAGATCACCCGATTGTTGCGGGCGCCGTGCAGCGCCTCGACATCGGAGTGCTCGTGCATGGTGGTGTCGCCGATGACGGCGACATCGGGGTCACGGAGTTCGGGAACGGCGCGTTCGGTCAAGGAATACAGGTCCAATCGATGACGGCGCAGAGCTGCGCCGGAGAATTGCGTCGAATACGTTGGTCAACCCGCGTCGGGTGACTCGCTATTCCCCGTTCGCGATATCGATCGGAACGCATGGAACCGAGCGCACCGGAAGTGCGTCGGTCAGCTGGGAAACTCGGTCGCGCGGGGCGGCTTACGGAGCCGGGGCCGGGCCGTCGGTGGGGGTCGGCCGGGGGAGCCAGCCCTCGAGGAGCTGCTCTTCGGGAGCGAGCTCGTTCTCGATGCGGCGCTCGTTCGCCTTGTCGGCTGCAGTTGATTCGCTCATGTCGCCACGATACCGCGCACCGCCGACACTGCACGAGTGACGGATGCCGCGGCATCCGCCAGCTCATCGGCCGTGGTCTCGGTGCCGAGGGTGAACCGCACGGCGGTCTGCGCCAGTTCGGCGGGAAGGCCGATGGCCGTGAGCACGTGCGACGGCTCGTCGCTGCCGGCTGCGCAGGCCGAGCCGCTCGAGCAGACGACCCCGTCGCGCTCGAGCTCGAGCAGCACGGCCTCGCCACTCGTGCCCGGGAAGACGAAGGAGACCGTGCCCGGCAGGCGGTGCTCGGGGTCGCCCGTCGGCTGCGCGCCGGGAACCGTCGCCGTGATCGTCGCCGTGAACGAGCCGCCGAGCGCGCCGACGCGCGCCGCGGCATCCGCTCGCTCGGCCTCGGCCAGTCGCAACGCGGTGGCGAAGGCGACCGCGCCCGCGACGTTCTCGGTGCCCGAGCGGCGGCCGCGCTCCTGCCCGCCGCCGTGCAGCACCGGCTCGAGCTGGAGCCGGCCGCGCACGACGAGGGCGCCCGTGCCCTTCGGTGCCCCGACCTTGTGGCCGGCGAGCGAGAGGGCGTCGACGCCGAGTGCGTCGAGCGAGAGCGGGAGCCAGCCGGCCGCCTGCACGGCGTCGGTGTGCATGAGCGCTCCGGCGGCATGCGCGACCGCGGCGAGCTCGGCGATCGGCTGCACCGTGCCGATCTCGTTGTTCGCCAGCTGCACCGACACGAGTGCGGTGTCGGGCCGGATGACGCGGGCGAGCGCCTCGGGCGTGACGCGACCGCCGCCGTCGACCGCGACCTCTGAGATCTCGAAGCCGTGCACTCGCGCCAGGTACGCCGCGGACTCCAATACCGCCTCGTGCTCGATCGGCGAGACCACGAGGTGACGGCCGCGCGGGTTCGCGAGGGCGAGGCCCTTCACCGCGAGGTTGTCGGCCTCGGTGCCCCCGCTCGTGAAGACGACGTCGCCCGGGCGGCATCCGATGACCGCGGCGACCGTCGCGCGCGCGGCGGCGAGTGCGCGGGACGCCTCCTCGCCGAGCCCGTGGTGACTCGACGGGTTGCCGAAGGAGCCCGAGAGGAATGGCCACATCGCCTCGAGCGCCTCCCGGCGCACGGGGGTCGTCGCCGCGTGGTCGAGGAAGATCACGTCGCCACCGTCACGTCGAGTCCGAGGTCGAGCGCGCGCACCGAGTGCGTGAGCGCCCCGACCGAGATGACGTCGACGCCCGTCGCCGCGATCTCGCGCACCGTCTCGAGCGAGACGCCGCCGGATGCCTCGACGATCGCCCGGCCCCCGATGAGTGCGACGCCGGCACGCAGGCCGTCGGGCGTGAAGTTGTCGAGCATGACGGTGTCGGCGCCGCCCGCGAGCACGGCCTCGACCTGGTCGAGGCGGTCGACCTCGACCTCGAGGTGGGCCGTGTGCGGCATCCGCTCGCGTGCCGCCCTGAGCGCGGTCGCGAGGTCGTGGCCGCCCGCCGTGAGCACGGCGAGGTGGTTGTCCTTCGCCATCACCGCGTCGGAGAGGGAACGGCGGTGATTGCGGCCGCCGCCGTCGCGCACCGCCTGACGCTCGAGGCTGCGGAGGCCCGGGGTGGTCTTCCGCGTATCGACGATACGCGCACGAGTTCCCGCTGTCTCGGCGACGTAGCGCGCCGTGAGCGTCGCGATGCCCGACATGCGTTGTACGAGATTCAGGCCGACGCGCTCGGCGCGGAGGATCCCGCGCGCCGGGCCGCTCACGCGGGCGAGTACCGCACCGGCCTCGAACGGCTCGCCGTCAGCTGCGAGCGGCTCGACGACGACGGCCGGGTCGACGAGTCGGAACGCCGCGGCGAACACCCCGATGCCGCTCAGCACCCCCGGCTCGCGTGCCTGGAGCACGGCCGTCGCGGTCGCGGCGATGGGGATCAGCACCTCGGAGGTCAGGTCGCCCCACGGGGCGTCCTCGTCGAGGGCGGCCCCCACGATGCGGTCGATCTCGCGTGCGTCGGTCATCAGGCGGCCTCTCGGTGGTGTGCGTCTCGGTGGGGTGCGTCGATGCAGCGCACGATGAGGGTGTCGGTCATCAGGCGGCCTCTCGGTCGAGTGCAGTGGGGAGCTGGGAGACCGCGATGCTCGGGTCGTCGGTGCGGAAGTGCGCGCCGCAACTCGTCTGTCGCGCCCGAGCGGCGGCGACGGTCAGGCGAGCGAGGTCGAGCAGGTTGCGATCCTCGGCGCTGCGGCGATCGTGCGGTTCGGGTGGGGTCCAGGCATCGAGTCGAGCGGATGCCGCGGCGAGCCCTTCCTCGTCGCGCTCGAGCCCGACGTGCCTCCACATCAGCTGCTGCAGCTCGCCGCGATCGACGGGTGTCGCGTGCACAACTCCGGACGCTTCGCCCGACATGCCGTGCGCGGACGCATCCCGCACGGCGCGCCGGCTCTCAGATCCGGAGTTGTGCGCAGCCGACGCCGTGATCGCCCGCACCGCGCGGTCGGCGAACACGGCCGCCTCGAGCAGCGAGTTCGACGCGAGCCGGTTCGCCCCGTGCACGCCCGTGCGGGCGACCTCGCCGACGGCGAAGAGACCCGGCAGACTCGCACGGCCGTCGAGATCCGTCGCGACGCCGCCCATGGCGTAGTGCGCGGCGGGGGTCACGGGGACCGGCTCGCGGGCCCAGTCGAACCCCGCCGCGCGCACGACGGCGTCGAGGCCGGGGAAGCGTCGGGCGAGCTCCGCCCCGCCGAGCGAGGTCGCGTCGAGCAGCACGGGTGCGCCGCCCTGCTCGAGCGATCGCCGCCAGACCCCGCGGGCCACGACGTCGCGAGGCGCGAGTTCGCCGCGGTGGTCGACATCGAGCATGAAGCGGCGTCCGCCCGCGTCGCGCAGCACAGCACCCTCGCCGCGCACGGCCTCGGAGATGAGGGGGGTGCCGGGTGCTGCGAGCGCGGTCGGATGGAACTGGGTGAACTCGAGGTCGGCGACCCGCGCCCCGGCCCGCCATGCGGCCGCCACGCCGTCGCCGGTCGCGACCGCCGGGTTGGTCGTATGCCTGAAGAGGCATCCGCTGCCGCCGGTGGCCAGCACGACCGCGTCGGCGCGGCGTTCGACGACGGCTCCGGATGCCGCGAGCACGAGCGCCCCGACCACTCGCCCGGCTTCGACGAGGAGGTCGACGAGCATCGCCTGCTCGTCGATCGCGACGGCCCGACGGCGCACCGTGGCGACGAGGGCGTGCTCGATCGCCGCGCCCGTGGCGTCGCCGCCGGCGTGCAGGATGCGTGCCCGCGAATGCGCGGCCTCGAGTCCGCGCTCGAGCCCCGACTCGCCGCGGTCGAAGGCGACGCCGAAGCGGATCAGGTCGCGCACCCGATCGGGGCCCTCGTCGACGAGCACGCGCACGGCCGCCGGATCGGCGAGTCCCGCGCCCGCCTCGATCGTGTCGGCGAAATGGCGCTCCGCGGAGTCGTCGGGGAAGAGCGCCGCGGCGATGCCGCCCTGCGCGTAGCGCGTGTTGCCCTCGGCGAGTTCGGCCTTCGTGACGAGCTCGACGCTGTGCCCGGCATCAGTGGCCTTCACGGCGGCCCAGAGGCCGGCGATGCCGCCGCCGATCACGAGCACGCGCGCCACGTCAGGCTCCTGCGACGGGCTGGGGTGCAGCCGGCGCTGCGACCGGCGGCTTGGCCGCGAGCATCCGCTCGAGGGCCACGCGTGCGGGCTCCGCGACCTCGCCGGCCACCGTGATGCGGTTGACGACGCGGCCCGCGACGAGCTCCTCGAGCACCCACGCGAGGTAGCCGGGGTGGATGCGGTACATCGTCGAGCACGGGCAGACCACGGGGTCGAGGCAGAAGATCGTGTGCTGCGGGTACTCCGCCGCGAGGCGCTGCACGAGGTTGATCTCGGTGCCGATCGCGAAGGTGGAGCCGGCCGGCGCCGCCTGGATCGCCTTCACGATGAAGTCGGTCGAGCCCGCGGCATCCGCTGCGTCGACGACGGGCATCGGGCACTCGGGGTGCACGATGACCTGCACGCCGGGGTGGTCGATGCGGGCCTGCGCGATCTGGTCGACCGTGAAGCGGCGGTGCACCGAGCAGAAGCCATGCCACAGGATGACCTTGGCTTCGCCCAGTTCATCGGCCGTGCTGCCGCCGAGCGCCTTGCGCGGGTTCCACATCGGCATCTGCGAGGCGGGCACGCCCATGGCCTTCGCGGTGTTTCGGCCGAGGTGCTGGTCGGGGAAAAAGAGCACCCGCTGCCCGCGCTCGAACGCCCACTCGAGCACCGTCTTCGCGTTCGAGGAGGTGCAGACGATGCCGCCGTGGCGCCCGACGAAGCCCTTGAGGGCCGCCGACGAGTTCATGTACGTCACCGGGATGACGGGCACGCGCCCCGAGGCATCCGTCGCCGTCAGGTCGCCGTAGACCTCTTCGAGCTGCTCCCAGCACTCCTCGACCGAGCTCTCGTCGGCCATGTCGGCCATCGAGCAGCCGGCCGCGAGGTTCGGCAGGATCACGGCCTGCTCTGGCGTGGAGAGCAGGTCGGCGGTCTCGGCCATGAAGTGCACGCCGCAGAAGACGATCGCCTCGGCGTCGGGCCGGGTGAGCGCGGCGTTCGCGAGCTGGAACGAGTCGCCCACGAAGTCGGCGTGCTCGATGACCTCGTCGCGCTGGTAGAAGTGGCCGAGCACCACGACGCGCTCGCCGAGGGTCGCCTTCGCGGCACGGATGCGCGCGTGCAGTTCGTCGGCTGCGGCCGTGCGGTACGACTCGGGCAGCGCGCCCTGCCGGGGCGAGCCCGTGGGGATGACGTCGCCCATCGACGAACCCGGTCCGTAGGCCACGGGGCCGGCGTCGAACTCCCACGGTCCCTTCGCGAGTTCGGGCGAGCACGCCTCGCCGGAGGCGGCGCCCGTCGTGATGAGCCGAATGGTGCGATCGACGGATGCCGCAGCGCGGGTGTCGTCGATCCGCGGGTCGTCGATGGAGATGGTCATGATGCGGGTCGCTCCCTCGTGAGTGATGCACTGGGCTCCGCCGTGAGGTCGGAGGTGTCGTAGCGGTAGAGCTTCGGGGGCCGGTGCCGGGCGCCGGCGAGCCGCTCGCCGGTCTCGATCAGGCGGCCGGACGCGAGCATCGCGCGCCGGAAGTTCGCCGGGTCGATCGGGCGTTGCAGCACCGCCTCGACGACCTCTCGGAGCTCGGCGAGCGTGAACGTCTCGCCGAGGAAGGCGTGGGCGATCTGGGCGTACTCGAGCTTCGTGCGCAGGCGCCAGAGTGCGTACTCGACGATGCGGTTGTGATCGAAGGCGAGACCGGGCAGCGTGTCGGCGGGCACCCAGCGCACGTTCGGACCGGCCGTCGTGCGGGCCGCCTCGTCACTCTGCACGAGGGCCCAGTAGACGACCGAGACGACGCGGGCGTCGGGGGAGCGGTCGACCTCGCCGAAGGTGTAGAGCTGCTCGAGGTACTTGGGAGCGAGGCCGGTCGTCAGGCGCAGGGTGCGTGCGGCTGCGGCCTCGAGTTCTTCGGCCGGGGGCAGCCAGCCGCCGGGCAGTGCCCAGAGGCCGCGCTGCGGCTCGCGGGTGCGGCGCACGAGCGGCGTCCAGAGGGCCGGGCGGCCCGTGTGGTCGGGGCGCAGCGCGAAGATCACCGTCGAGACGGCGAGACGCGTCACGGCGTCGCCCGGGGCTTCGGTCTGGTGCGGCATCCCTGCTCCCTCTTCTGGTCAGGATGACTCGAACTCGTGTCGACCACAGCTTACAGTCATGATGACCAGAACATGAACCGGGCCTCGGGTCAGGGCGCACGCTGAGGGTTCGCTTGCGGCGCCAGCGAGCTGCCCAATGGCCTACGCCGCATTCGGCCGTCGCCCCCCCAAGAAGACCGCCATCCCCAAGTCGAATGGGCAGCTCGACGCCCTTCGCGCACTCCATAGGCTGCGCGACTGCCCAGGAGATCAGCCTGCGCGCCAGCCTCGAGATTCGAGACGGGCGGCGATCCTGGTCGTCAGTGCGACCGGCGCGACATTTCCTCGCTCCGGCAGGTCGGCTGCAGTGACCCGCACGAAGGACCATCCGACATCCTGCAGCCGTTCGTATCGGCCGATGTCGGCTCGGAACTGGCGCGGATCGCGGTGATGATCGCCCTCGTACTCGATGCCGACCCGATATCGCGGGTACGCAAGATCGATCATCGGCTCCCAACCACCCAAGCGCGGGTCTCGCACGACATGGTTGATCTGCGGCTCGGGCAGCCCGGCCCGCACGATGACCAGACGCAGGCGCGTTTCCCGACGGGAGAGCGGGCCGTAGCGGATCAGCGGCAGCGCGATGCGCAGGAGCGCGACGCCGGAGCTGCCGCGATGCCGATCGACCGCCGACTCGAGATCGGCCACCCGCACCATGGGTGGGCGGCCGCCGACGGGATCTCGGCCGGTGACCATGAAGTCGCCGGCCGCCACGAGGTCGTCCACGCCGAGGCGGGTTCCGAGTTGGCACCACGTGGTCGCAGCATCCGTCATTCTCAGGGGACCTGCATCGAGCACGGTCGTGCGCGTCGCTTCGAGCACGTGACCGACGACACCGCGGACGCGAGGTCGCGGCCCGCCATCGAGCACCGAGACGTCGAGTCGTGAGTCGCGCTCGATGGCTGCCGGGAGCGGCACGCCGTTGAGCAGGGCGGCAGTGGCGTGGCTGAAGAACTGGCGCTCGGGCATGCGGGCGGCGTAGGCCAGAGCGAGATGCCGGATCGACCGGTCGGTGCCGACCACCATCCGGCTGCCGCGGAACGGCGTGGACAGGTCGCCGGCGGCGAGCCTGCCGCGGGTGAGCCCGAGGCGACGGGCGTCGTCGAGGCCGAACACACCGCCGTCGGCGAGTTCCGGCGGGAGTTGGGCTGGTCGACGCATGGTGCAAGCCTGCAGGCGGCGGGCCGTGCATGGTCGGATCCATCCACCGGCGCCGGAGCGGGGAAGTGCTGGTCAGACCAGCGCCGAATGAGTCGGCCTTGCGGTGCAGAACTGACCACCTGTTCGCACGCGCCGGCTCGAACGAACCCACGCGGCATTGGGCGGCCCCGCTGCTAGGATCGGACCACAACCTCATACCGGGCCATCGACGCGTCGCGGGAGAGCCGGTCAGCACCAACGAACAGCGCCTGGGCCGGCACCGAAGGAGCAAGCCTCCCCGCCAATCTCTCAGGTCACTACACCGCGATGACGAGGCCGCTCTGAAAAGTGGATTCCGCGACGGCTCGCGGCCTCCCGCCCACGGTGAAAGCGCACCCGCGTGAAACTCTCAGGCTCATGACAGAGGGGGAGTTCCCACACGGCACGCTTCAGCGACCGTGACAACGCCGGCGAACGCCGGCACGTCTGGAGAACTCTCGTGACCAACGAACCCGGTACCACCAGCCCCGAGTCGCCGAGCGCCGCGGCATCCGCCGACGTCGCCGAGCGCCGCAGCCCGCTCGATGCCGTGCACCGCGCCGCGGGAGCGAGCTTCACCGACTTCGCCGGCTGGCAGATGCCCGTGCGCTACTCGAGCGACCTCGCCGAGCACCACGCGGTGCGAAACTCGGCCGGGCTCTTCGACCTCTCGCACATGGGCGAGATCGTGCTGATCGGCCCGCAGTCCGCCGCCGCGCTCGACCACGCGCTCGCCGGAAAGCTCTCGGCGATCGAGATCGGGCAGGCCAAGTACTCGCTCCTGCTCGCCGACGACGGCGGCATCATCGACGACCTCGTCGTCTACCGCACGGGCGACGACCGCTACATGGTCGTCGCGAACGCCTCGAACGCGGCCGTCGTCGCCGACGAGCTGCGCACCCGCGCGGCGGGCTTCGACACGATCGTGCAGGACGAGAGCGACGACATCGCGCTCATCGCGCTGCAGGGCCCCGACGCGCGGGCGGTGCTGCTCGAGACGCCGGGCTTCGGCGTCGACGGGCCGGGCAACGACGAAGAGGACTTCGACGCGAAGCTCGAGGCCCTCAAGTACTACCGCGCCTTCCCGGCGACGTTCGAGGGTGAGCCCGTGCTCGTCGCGCGCACGGGCTACACGGGCGAAGACGGCTTCGAGCTCTACCTCGCGCCCGAACGCGCGACCCGACTGTGGGAGGCGCTCTCCGAGACCGGCGGCCCCCGGGTCACGCCGTGCGGTCTCGCGAGCCGCGACACGCTGCGCCTCGAAGCGGGCATGCCGCTCTACGGCCACGAGCTCTCCCGCGACATCCTGCCCGTGCAAGCGGGTCTCGGCCGCGTGGTCGCGCTCGCCAAGCCCGACGACTTCGTCGGTCGTACCGCCGTCGAGCAGGGCCCCGCAGCGGATGCCCCGGTGCTCGTCGGCCTCGCCGCCGAGGGGCGCCGTGCGGCTCGCGCCGACTACGAGGTCTTCGACGGCGCCGACGCCGATGCGACGCGTGTCGGCGTCATCACGAGCGGGGCGCTCTCGCCGACGCTCGGCCACCCGATCGCGATGGCCCTCGTGGCACCGGGCCTCGCCGAGCCCGGCCGCGAACTCTTCGTCGACGTGCGGGGCACGCGCATCGCGGCATCGGTCGTCCCCCTCCCCTTCTACAAGCGCACCGCCTGACCCGGCGCGCAGACCGGCTCGACCGGCGCCACGCACACCGCACCCACGTACGACTCACAAGGAGCACGCCATGACCGACCAGACCGCACTGCACTACACCGAAGAACACGAGTGGATCGCCCTCGACGGCGACGTCGCCACGATCGGCATCACCGACTACGCCGCCGAGAAGCTCGGCGATGTCGTCTTCGTCGAGCTGCCCGGGGCGGGCACGACCGTGACCGAGGGCACCGTCGTCGGCGAGATCGAGTCGACGAAGTCGGTCGGCGAGCTCTTCGCCCCCGTCAGCGGCGAGGTCGTGGAGGCGAACCAGGCCGTCGTCGACTCGCCCGAGCTCGTCAACAGCGACCCGTTCGGCGAGGGCTGGCTCATCAAGGTCAACGCCTCGAGCCTGCCGAAGTTCCTCACGCACGACGAGTACCGCGCACTGGTCGGAGAGTAAGCACCGAATGAGCACCCCCATCTCCTCCGCATTCGACCTCGACGCCTTCGGGCGCCGCCACATCGGCACCAGCCCGAGCGACCACGGGCTCATGCTCGCCGAACTCGGCTACGACTCCCTCGACGCCCTCATGGGTGCCGCGGTGCCCACGTCGATCCGCATGGGGGAGGTGCTGAACTCGGCGATCCCCGCCGCGGCCACCGAGCGCGAGGCGCTCGCCGAACTTGCGGCCCTCGCCGAGCAGAACACCGTTCGGACCTCGATGATCGGGCTCGGCTACTACGGCACCGTCACGCCCTCGGTCATCCAGCGCAACGTGCTCGAGAACCCGAGCTGGTACACGGCCTACACGCCCTACCAGCCCGAGATCTCGCAGGGCCGCCTCGAGGCGCTCATCAACTTCCAGACGATGGTCACCGACCTCACGGGCCTCGACACCGCGAACGCGTCGATGCTCGACGAGGGCACGGCGGTCGTCGAGGGCATGCTGCTCGCCCGCCGCGCCTCGAAGTCGACCTCGAACCGCTTCATCGTCGACGCCGACGCCCTGCCGCAGACCCTCGCGCTGCTCCAGTCGCGCTCCGAGGCGGTCGGCATCGAGCTGGTCGTCGTCCCTCTCGATGAGGGCACGGATGTCGCCGCCGCAGGCGACCACTTCGGCCTCTTCGTGCAGTACCCGGGCGCATCGGGCCGGGTGTGGAACCCGGCATCCGTCATCGCGGCCTCGAAGGCGCAGGGCGCCCTCGTCGTCGCCGCAGCAGACCTGCTCGCCCTCGCACTCATCACGAGCCCGGGCGAGCTCGGCGCCGACGTCGCCGTCGGCACCTCACAGCGCTTCGGCGTGCCCATGGGCTTCGGCGGACCGCACGCGGGCTACATGGCCGTGCGCAAGGGCCTCGAGCGGCAGCTGCCCGGGCGCCTCGTGGGCGTCTCGAAAGACGCGGTCGGCGCGCCCGCGTACCGTCTCACCCTGCAGGTGCGCGAGCAGCACATCCGCCGCGAGAAGGCGACGTCGAACATCTGCACCGCGCAGGTGCTGCTCGCCGTCATGGCGTCGATGTACGCGGTGTACCACGGGCCCCGGGGCATCCGTCACATCGCGGTCTCGACCGCCGCGAAGGCGACCGCGCTCGCCGAGGTGCTCACGGGCTACGGCCTGACTCTCGCGCACGACGACTACTTCGACACCATCCGGGTGCACGTGCCCGGTCTCGCCGGCAACATCGTCGAGCGCGCCCGCGCCCTCGGAGTCAACGTGTGGGAGGCCGATGAGGCCACCGTGCACGTCGCCGTCGACGAGACCACGACCGAGGCCGAGCTCTCGCTCGTCGCGCAGGCGTTCGGGCTGCCCGAGCGCACCGAGGTCGCGATCGACACCTCGAACCTGCCGGCCGTCGCGAGCGGCGAACTGCGTCGCACGAGCGGCTACCTCGAGCACCCCGTCTTCAACACGCACCACTCCGAGACGCAGATGATGCGGTACCTGAAGACCCTCGCCGACCGCGACTACGCGCTCGACCGCGGCATGATCCCGCTCGGCTCGTGCACGATGAAGCTCAACGCCGCCACCGAGATGCAGTCGGTCACGTGGCCCGAGTTCGCGAACCTGCACCCGTTCGCCCCCGAGGCCGACGTCGTCGGCACGCTCGGCCTCATCGAGCAGCTCGAGACCTGGCTCGCCGAGGTCACCGGGTACGACACGGTGTCCCTGCAGCCGAACGCGGGCAGCCAGGGCGAGCTCGCCGGACTCCTCGCGATCCGCGGCTACCACCACGCCAACGGCGAGGCGGAGCGCACCGTGTGCCTCATCCCGTCGAGCGCACACGGCACCAACGCGGCATCCGCCGTGCTCGCCGGAATGCGCGTCGTCGTCGTCGCCACCGACGAGCTCGGCAACGTCGACCTCGACGACCTGCGCGCGAAGATCGACGAGCACTCGGCGAACCTGGCCGCGCTCATGATTACCTACCCGTCGACGCACGGCGTCTACGAGCACGAGGTGAAGACGATCACGCAGGCCGTGCACGACGCCGGCGGACAGGTCTACGTCGACGGCGCGAACCTCAACGCCCTGCTCGGCTTCGCCCGCTTCGGCGACTTCGGCGGCGACGTCTCGCACCTGAACCTGCACAAGACGTTCTGCATCCCGCACGGCGGCGGTGGCCCCGGCGTCGGCCCGGTCGCGGCGAAGGCGCACCTCGCGCCCTACCTGCCCGGTCACCCGATGGCGCAGCGCGCCGACCACTCGGGCGGCGTCACGCACGACGGCGGGCCCGTGTCGGCCGCGCCGTACGGCAGCCCGTCGATCCTGCCGATCTCGTGGGCGTACGTGCGCATGATGGGCTCCGAGGGGCTCAAGCAGGCGACCGCGTCGGCGGTGCTCGCGGCGAACTTCGTGGCCTCGCGCCTGCGTGAGCACTACCCGGTGCTCTACACGGGCGACAACGGCCTCGTCGCGCACGAGTGCATCCTCGACCTGCGACCGCTCACGGCGGCCACGGGCGTGACCGTCGACGACGTGGCGAAGCGACTCGTCGACTACGGCTTCCACGCGCCGACGATGTCGTTCCCCGTCGCGGGCACGCTCATGATCGAGCCGACCGAGTCGGAAGACCTCGCCGAGCTCGAGCGATTCGTCGAGGCGATGGTCGCGATCAAGGCCGAGGCCGACGCCGTCGCGGCGGGCGAGTGGCCCGCCGACGACAACCCACTCGTGAACGCGCCGCACACCGCGGAGTCGGTCATCGCGGGGGAGTGGACCCACCCGTACACCCGCGAGCAGGCCGTGTACCCGGTGCACTCGCTCGTGCGCGGCAAGTACTGGGTGCCCGTGCGGCGCATCGACCAGGCATTCGGCGACCGCAACCTCGTGTGCGCCTGCCCGCCGGTCGAGGCGTTCGCCTGATCCTTCGTAGCAGCGGATGCCGCGGCTCGCGCTCAGGCGCGGACGGGTCGCGGCGCCGCGTGGCGACCGCGCTCGGTGTAGACGCGACGCGTCGGGGTCGGCGTCGGCGTCGGCGCGAGCGTCGGCGCGAGCAGGGGAGCGGCTGCCGTGCGCCGGGCGACGACGCGCTCGTGGGCCGCGGCGATCTCGACCTCGGTCGAGCGGAAGCGTCGTTCGGTGGCGCGGGCGGCGAGGTGACCGGCGGTGAAGGCTGCGGCGAGTGACATGATTCCGTCCCTGAGTTGGGGGATCCGGCGGTTCCCGGCCGGGGCCCTCCGATGAGGGCTGCTCCATCGTCGCGAAGGCCTCGCATCGAGGGATCAGGGCCACCCCGCCGAGCACCCCCGGGAGTACACTGAGGTTCTCTCGAGTATCCCGCGGGTGCTTCCGCAGGGCCGCGGGTTCTCTCGATGCGGAGGGGGCATCATGTCCGTCGATCTCATCACGCTGCTCACGACCGTCGGGTTCGTTGGGTTGCTCGTCGGCACCTCAGTGCTCTCGGGCCGCGGCCTCGGGCTCGAGAAGAGAGCTGGACTCCTCGAACGACGAGACCCGGCCACGGCAGAGGCCCTGCGCCGGGCGCAGTCGATCACCGACTTCGCGAGCGGCAGCGTCTTCGGCGACGAGGGCTTCTATTCGCCGGTCTGCACGCCGTCGCGGCGGAGCGGCCTCGACCTGGCGCGCGTGCGCGGCACCGACTCCGACCTGCGCGTGGAGGCCGCCGAGGAGGCGCTGCCGCCGATGCCCACGACGGTCGTGGCGCTCGGGCGCAGCGAGCACGTGCCGAGAACGGTGCGCACGCGGCATCCGATTCGCACCGGCGGGCCGGCGCGCACGGAGGAGCCCGCCCGAACCGCCCAGCCCGCCCGAACCGCTCAGCCGGCGGAGACGGCGAAGAACTCCGGCCACCAGCCGACCGCGAGCGGGTAGCCGACGAACGAGGCGATGTCGATGATCCAGTGCGCGATGACGAGCGGCATCGTGCGGCCCCAGCGCTGGTAGCACCAGCCGAAGACGATGCCCATCGCGACGTTGCCGATGAACGGCCCATAGCCCTGGTAGAGGTGGTACGTGCCGCGCAGCACGGCACTCGAGAGGATCGTCGCCCACGGGCCGACGCCGAGCTCCCTGAACCGTGTGAAGAGGTAGCCCACGACGATGACCTCTTCGGTCAGGGCGGCCTCGAGCGCCCGGAACACGAGCACCGGCACCGTCCACCACAGCCAGTCGGCCGGTGACGCCTCGACTGCGACCGTGATGCCCCCTGCGCGGCCGAGTGCGTAGAGCGCGAGCCCCGGCACGCCGATCACCAGTACCAGCAGCACACCGGATGCCGCGTCGCGCCCGGGTCTCGTCAGGTCGAGGCCGATGCGGCGGAACGGGTTCGTGCCGGGCGACCAGAGCAGGTAGAGCACGAGCGCGACGGCGAAGAGCCCGAAGAAGACGTCGAGGAATTGGTATGTGAAATCGAGCCATTCGCGGGGCGCGCGCGAGGGGTTCAGAGCGACCGACTGTTCGCCGAGCGGCGTCTCCGCAGTGGCCTTCGCGATGATCGAGACGATCGAGTAGACGGCGGATACCCCGAGTGAGAGCCCCAGCACGATGACGACCTCGAGCCGCAGCCGCCGTGCAGAAGACATGCGGCAATCATCGCATGAGCGCCTCAGACGCAACATTCGTGCGGATTCGCGACGGAATCCGCCGAGGTCCGTGTCGCTAGGTTGCGCGTCGGTAACGGTTTGCCCTTCTGGTTTGCTTACCGGGGGTCCGGTTCATAGTCTCGATCTACCAGCGCTCCAGTGCGGCCACGAGCCGTGCTGTCGTCGCACATCTCATCAGGAGGAACATTGAAGATCAAGAGAATCGGCGTTGCAGCCATTGCTCTTGCTGCCGCCGGCGCATTGACGCTGTCGGGCTGCACGAGCGGCGGCGCTGACCCGTCGGCCCCCGCTGGGGACTCCACCGCGGTCATCACCACCAACGGCTCCGAGCCGCAGAACCCGCTGATCCCGACCAACACCAACGAGGTCGGTGGCGGCAAGATCCTCGACGCGATGTTCGCGGGCCTCGTCTACTACGACGCCAAGGGCGCGGCGCACAACGATGTCGCCGAAGACATCTCGTCCGACGACGCGCAGAACTACACGATCAAGCTCAAGGCCGACCAGAAGTTCACCAACGGTGAGCCCGTCACGGCCGCTTCGTTCGTCGACGCGTGGAACTACGGCGCCGACACCGCCAACGAGCAGCTCTCGCAGTACTTCTTCGAGTCCATCAAGGGCTTCAGCTACGACGAGTCGGTTCCCGAGCTCCCGGGCCTCGTGGTCGTCGACGACACCACGTTCACCGTCGAGCTGAACCAGCCCGAGTCGGACTTCCCGCTGCGTCTCGGCTACTCGGCGTTCTACCCGCTGCCCGAGTCGGCATTCGAAGACCTCGAGGCCTTCGGTGAGAGCCCCGTCGGCAACGGCCCGTACATGCTCGACGGCGAAGACGCCTGGAAGCACAACGAGAAGATCGACCTCGTCGTGAACCCCGACTACGACGGCCCCCGCAAGGCGGTCAACGGTGGACTCGACATCATCTTCTACGCCTCGCAGGACGCCGCGTACGCCGACCTCCAGGGCGGCAACCTCGACGTGCTCGACGCGATCCCCGACTCGGCCCTCGCCACCTTCGAGGACGAGTTCGGCGACCGTGCGATCACGCAGGCCGCAGCGATCTTCCAGTCGTTCACGATCCCCGCGCGTCTGCCGCACTTCTCGGGCGAAGAGGGCAACCTCCGTCGCCAGGCGATCTCGCTCGCGATCAACCGCGAAGAGATCACCGACGTGATCTTCTCGGGTACCCGTACCCCGGCGCACGACTTCACGTCGCCCGTCATCGACGGCTACTCGGAGGACATCCCCGGCTCCGAGGTGCTCGAGTACAACCCCGAAGAGGCGAAGAAGCTGTGGGCCGAGGCCGACGCCATCGCTCCTTGGGACGGCACCTTCAAGATCGCCTACAACGCCGACGGAGGCCACCAGGCCTGGGTCGACGCTGTGGCGAACGGCCTGAAGAACGACCTGGGCATCGACGCCGCCGGCGACCCGTACCCGACGTTCGCTGAGGCGCGCACCAAGATCACCGACCGCACCATCCAGACGGCCTTCCGTTCGGGCTGGCAGGCGGACTACCCGGCGCTCTTCAACTTCCTCGGCCCGCTCTACGGAACCGGTGCCGGCTCGAACGATGGCGACTACTCGAACCCCGAGGTCGACACGCTCCTCAAGGAAGGCCTCGCCGAGACCGACATCGCTGCCGCGAACGAGAAGTTCCAGGCCGCGCAGGAGATCCTGTTCCAGGACCTTCCCGCCATTCCGCTGTGGTACTCCACGGTCAACGGCGCTTGGAGCGAGTCTGTCAACGACGTCGAGTTCGGCTGGAACTCGGTGCCGCTGTACAACCAGATCACCAAGAGCGAGTAATTCTCGATCAAGGACGGCTCGGGGTTAGACTCTGAGGCGCCCGTGGGGCGGCAGCCGAGCAGGCTGCCGCCCCACTCCCACGTATCCACGGTGTTCACCTGATCGGCGTAGCATCGTGGAGTCGAACTCGCACAACGGTGAGGTTTCTTTCAACATGTCCACATTCGCAGAACGCAGGGCCTGATCCATGGCCGGCTATATCCTGCGCCGACTGCTGCAGGCGATCCCTGTCCTGCTCGGCACCACGTTCCTGATCTACTTCATGGTCTTCGCCATGCCCGGCGACCCGATCGTCGCGCTGTTCGGCGACAAGACCCCGCCCCCGCAGGTCATCGAAGCCCTCCGCGAGCGGTATCACCTGGACCAGCCGTTCATCGTCCAGTACTTCATCTTCCTCGGCAACATCTTCAAGGGAGACCTCGGCGTCTCGTTCTCGGGCGAACCCGTCTCCGAGATCCTGATGCGGACCTTCCCGGTGACGCTTCGCCTCGCCGCGATGGCCGTCTTCTTCGAGATGGTCGCCGGTATCACGATCGGCCTCATCTCGGGCCTTCGCAAGGGCGGCATCTTCGACGCGAGCGCACTCGTCGTGAGCCTCATCCTCATCTCGCTGCCGATCTTCGTGCTGGCGTTCGTGATGCAGTGGTTCTTCGGCATCTACCTCGGGTGGTTCAGAACCACGGTGGGTCCAGGCGCTCCGACCGAAGACCTCATATTGCCGGCCATCGTGCTGGCCACCATCAGTTTCGCCCAGATCGTCCGACTGACACGGGCGTCGGTCATCGACACCGACGGGCAGGACTTCGTACGCACCGCCGCGAGCAAGGGCCTGTCACGTGGGCGAATCGTCCCCGTGCACATCCTGCGCAACTCGCTCATCCCCGTCGTCACCTACCTCGCCGTCGACTTCGGCACGCTGATGGTCGGCGCGACGGTGACCGAGGGCATCTTCAACGTGCCGGGTGTCGGCCGCACGCTCTACCAGGCGATCATCCGAGGTGAGGGACCGACCGTCGTCTCCTTCGTGACGATCATGGTGCTGATCTACCTCGTGGTGAACCTGCTGGTGGATCTCCTGTACGCCGTTCTCGACCCGAGGATCCGTTATGCCAAGTAGCAACACCAGACCAGACCAGCAGCACTACGTCGCTCCGCTCGAAGAGACGCCGCTCGTCGCCATCGACTCCGTCAAGGCCGAGGGCAAGCCCTCGAACCTGTGGACCGACGCATGGAACGACGTGCGCAAGCGCCCGATGTTCTGGATCTCCTCAGCGCTGATCCTCCTCGTCGTGGTCGTGGCCCTGTTCCCGGGCTTGTTCACGCAGACCCCGCCGAACAACGGCTGCCTCCTCGCGAACAGCAACGGCGGCCCGACCGACGGCCACCCGCTCGGCTTCACCAAGCAGGGCTGCGACATCTACTCGCGCATCATCCACGGCACGTCGACCTCGCTGGCCGTCGGTCTCATCGTCACGTCGCTCGTGGCGATCCTCGGCATCGTCTTCGGCGCGTTCGCGGGCTTCTACGGCGGATGGCTCGACTCGGTGCTCTCGCGCCTGGGCGACATCTTCTTCTCGATCCCCTACATCCTCGCCGCCGTCGTCATCATGTCGGTGCTCTCGGCCTACCGGAACGTGTGGGTGATCTCGCTCGCGATCGGATTGTTCGCGTGGCCCGCGACAGCGCGTGTGCTGCGAGCCGAGATCCTGCGGGTGAAGAACGCCGACTTCGTCATGGCCTCCACGGCACTCGGCGTCTCGCGCTTCCGCATCCTGCTGCGTCACGTGCTGCCGAACTCGATCGCACCGGTCATCGTCATCACGACCATCTCGCTCGCCTCGGCGATCGTCGCGGAGGCGACCCTGTCGTTCCTCGGCGTCGGCCTGCCGACCGACATCATGTCGTGGGGCAACGACATCAGCCAGGCCCAGACCTCGCTGCGCACCGCGCCCCAGACGCTGATCCTGCCCTCGATCGCACTGTCGGTCACCGTGCTGAGCTTCATCATGCTCGGCGAGGTCGTGCGCGACGCGCTCGACCCGAAGGCGAGGGCGCAGCGATGAGCCAGTCCTCGAACGCGACGAACCAGGCTTCGAACGGATCGAACGTGCAGACAGAACGCGCCGACGGCGCCGAGCGGCCGCTCCTCGAGATCAAGGATCTCCAGGTCGGCTTCAACACCCAGGACGGCCTGGTCAAGGCCGTCGACGGCGTCAACATCACCCTCTACCGCGGGCAGAGCCTCGCGATCGTGGGGGAGTCGGGCTCCGGCAAGTCGACGACCGCGCACGCGATCATCAACCTGCTCCCGGGCACCGGTCACATCTCGGGCGGTCAGATCCTGCTCGACGGCCAAGACCTCACCAAGGCCTCGGCCAAGGAGATGCAGACCGTCCGCGGCCGCAAGATCGGCTTCGTGCCCCAAGACCCGATGTCGAACCTCAACCCGGTGTGGTCGATCGGCTTCCAGGTCGAGGAGGCCATCAAGGCCAACGGCATCGCCACGGGCCGTAAAGAGGTCAAGAAGCGCGCCATCGAGGTGCTGAAGCAGGCGGGACTCGGCGATGCCGACCGTCGCATGCGTCAGTTCCCGCACCAGTTCTCGGGCGGCATGCGCCAGCGCGTGCTGATCGGCATGGGACTCGCGGCCAACCCGCAGCTGCTCATCGCCGACGAGCCGACCTCGGCGCTCGACGTCACGGTGCAGCGGGTCATCCTCGATCACCTCGAGTCGCTCACTCGCGAACTCGGCACGACCCTGCTGTTCATCACGCACGACCTCGGCCTCGCCGCCGAGCGTGCCGAGCAGCTCGTGGTCATGTACAAGGGCCGCGTCGTGGAGTCGGGCCCGTCGGTCGATATCCTGCAGAACCCGCAGCACCCGTACACGCAGCGGCTCGTCGCCGCGGCGCCGAGCCTCGCCTCGCGCCGCATCCAGGCGACGGGGTCGATCTCGGCAGCCGAGTCGTCGATGACCGAGGGCGCTGCGGCGGTCGCGGGCGACTCGATCGACCTGATCGCGACGGCAGAGGCGCGTGCCGAGGCACTCGCCGCCGCCCCCGAGGCCGCACCGGCGATCGTCGTCGAAGACCTCACCAAGGTCTTCAAGATCCGTGGCTCGGGCGACTTCACCGCGGTCGACAAGGTCTCGTTCCAGATCCCCAAGGGCACCACCATGGCGCTCGTGGGCGAGTCGGGCTCGGGCAAGTCGACCGTCGCGAAGATGCTGCTGAAGCTCGAAGACGCGACGAGCGGCAAGATCGTGGTCGGTGGCAAAGACCTCGCGAGCGTGACCGGCAAGGAGCTCTTCAACCTCCGCAGCCGCATGCAGCCGGTCTTCCAGGACCCGTACGGTTCGCTGAACCCGCTGCGCAACATCGGCAACACGATCGCGGAGCCGTTGTTCACGCACAAGGTCGGCACCAACGCGTCGCGCCGCGAGCGGGTCTACGAGCTGCTCGACCAGGTGTCGCTGCCGCGTACGCTCATCAGCCGCTACCCGAACGAGCTCTCCGGAGGCCAGCGCCAGCGCATCGCCATCGCGCGAGCGCTTGCGCTGAAGCCCGAGATCGTCGTGCTCGACGAGGCCGTGTCGGCGCTCGACGTGCTCGTGCAGGCCCAGATCCTGCGCCTGCTCGCCGACCTGCAAGCCGAGCTCGGGCTGACGTACCTCTTCATCACGCACGACCTCGCGGTCGTGCGCGTCATCGCCGACCACGTCTGCGTCATGCAGAAGGGGCGCATCGTCGAGGCGGCGACGACCGACGAGGTGTTCGACAACCCGCAGGAGCAGTACACGAAGGATCTCCTCGCGGCGATCCCGGGCGCGAACATCGAGCTCGGCGCCTAGGCACCGAGGGGCAGAAGCGCAACGCGAGCGCCCGGCATCCGATCACTCGGAGGCCGGGCGCTTTCGCGTTCTCAGCTTGCGGGGTTCGCGACAGGGTACGCTAGAGGGGCGCACGCCGTCATTGCGGCATCCTGCGCTCCCACAGACCTTCATCTCAGCGCTTCCACGCTGTCTCCGTGCGCTGATCTCTCGCTCGGGGGCGACGGGGGGCCGGCACCCTCGAGGACCAAACATGGCCAACGCCACCCGGAACGACCTGCGGAACGTCGCGATCGTCGCTCACGTCGACCACGGCAAGACCACGCTCGTCGACGCGATGCTCAACCAGACGCACTCCTTCGACGCGCACGCGCACGTCGAAGAGCGCGCCATGGACTCGAACGAGCTCGAGCGCGAGAAGGGCATCACGATCCTCGCCAAGAACACGGCGATCACGTACCAGGGCGCGCACGCCACCGAAGGACCGATCACGATCAACGTGATCGACACCCCCGGCCACGCCGACTTCGGCGGCGAGGTCGAGCGCGGTCTCTCGATGGTCGACGGCGTCGTGCTGCTCGTCGACTCGAGCGAGGGCCCGCTGCCGCAGACCCGCTTCGTGCTCCGCAAGGCGCTCGAGGCCCGCATGCCGGTGATCCTCCTCGTCAACAAGACCGACCGTCCCGACGCGCGCATCGACGAGGTCGTCGCCGAGAGCCAGGACCTTCTGCTCGGCCTCGCCTCCGACCTCGCCGACGACGTGCCCGACCTCGACCTCGACGCGATCCTCGACGTGCCGGTCGTCTACGCCTCGGGCCGCAACGGCGCCGCGAGCCACAACAAGCCCGGCAACGGCGAGCTGCCCGACAACGACGACCTCGAGCCGCTCTTCGAGGCGATCCTGCAGCACATCCCGGCGCCCGTCTACGACGACGAGCACCCCCTGCAGGCGCACGTCACGAACCTCGACGCCTCGCCGTTCCTCGGTCGTCTCGCCCTGCTCCGCGTCTTCCACGGCACGATCAAGAAGGGCCAGACGGTCGCCTGGGTCAAGCACGACGGCTCCGTGCAGAACGTGCGCGTGACCGAGCTCTTCCTCACGAAGGCGCTCGACCGCTACCCGGCCGAGAGCGCCGGCCCCGGCGACATCGCCGTGGTCGCAGGCTTCGAAGACATCATGATCGGCGACACGCTCGCCGACCCCGAAGACGTGCGTCCGCTCCCGATCATCGCGGTCGATGAGCCCGCGATCTCGATGACGATCGGCACGAACACCTCGCCGCTCGTCGGCAAGGTCAAGGGCCACAAGCTCACCGCCCGCATGGTGAAGGACCGCCTCGACCGCGAACTCGTCGGCAACGTGTCGCTGAAGGTCGTCGACATCGGCCGCCCCGACGCGTGGGAGGTGCAGGGCCGCGGCGAGCTCGCGCTCGCGATCCTCGTCGAGCAGATGCGCCGCGAAGGCTTCGAGCTCACCGTCGGCAAGCCGCAGGTGGTCACCAAGCAGGTCGACGGCAAGGTGCACGAGCCCTACGAGCACCTGACGATCGATGCCCCCGAGGAATACCTCGGTGCGATCACGCAGCTCCTCGCGTCGCGCAAGGGCCGCATGGACAACATGTCGAACCACGGCACGGGCTGGGTGCGCATGGAGTTCATCGTGCCGAGCCGCGGGCTCATCGGCTTCCGCACCGAGTTCATGACGACCACGCGCGGCACGGGCATCGCGAACGCGATTTCGCACGGCTACGACGCGTGGGCCGGCCAGATCGTGACCCGCAACAACGGGTCGATCGTCGCCGACCGCTCTGGCGTCGTGACGCCGTTCGCGATCATCGCCCTGCAGGAGCGCATGACGTTCTTCGTGAACCCGACCGAAGAGGTCTACGAGGGCATGGTCATCGGCGAGAACTCGCGCAACGACGACATGGACGTGAACATCACGAAGGAGAAGAAGCTGACCAACATGCGTCAGTCCACCTCCGACACGTTCGAGTCGATGACGCCCTCGCGCCAGCTCTCGCTCGAGGAGTGCCTCGAGTTCGCCCGCGAAGACGAGTGCGTCGAGGTCACGCCGGCCGCCGTGCGCATCCGCAAAGTCGAGCTCGACGCGACGGCTCGTGCTCGCACGACGTCGCGCCTGAAGAAGCAGAACTAGCAGCACCACCGCAGACGAGCGGATGCCGCGGGGTCGATCGACCCCGCGGCATCCGCTCGTTTTCTCGTTGTCGGCGTTCTCGCGCGTGATGACAGGGCGAGACCGCTCTCACGGTTCGGGGGGAACATGCATGCGCATCGGAGGTTCTTCCCAGAGTCGGTGCGTACCGTAGCTGAGGTTGTCTCGCACCTGACTCAGAAAATACGTAACGCACCCCCATATGACTCCCCCCAAGCATGGCCGCCGCGCGGCCGCATCCAGCCCTGCCCGCCCGACCCTTCGCACCCGCCTCACCACCGGAATACCGCGCCGCCCCGCCCGCCAGGGCACCGGCCGTTCCGGCGCCGCCCTGCTCCGGCCGGCCTTCTCCGTGATCGCGATGTCGTTCGCCGCGGCCATGAT
Source organism: Agromyces sp. CCNWLW203 (assembly GCF_036576125.1). Lineage (NCBI taxonomy): Bacteria > Bacillati > Actinomycetota > Actinomycetes > Micrococcales > Microbacteriaceae > Agromyces > Agromyces sp. CCNWLW203. The sequence goes on from NZ_JAZHYX010000009.1 coordinate 169,875, forward strand.
GGTCGCCACGAGCCTGCCGGCGCTGGCGATCACCGCGACCGACACGGTCGCCCATGCCTCGGTCTACGCCCCTCCTGCGGACGTGATCGACTACGTGCCGCAGACCATCGAGGTCGGCAGCGAGGGCGTCATGTCGCAGCTCGCCGCTGAGCAGTACGCCGTGGAGGCCGCGCCGCCGCCCATCACCTCGCAGGTGGCGAGCCTCGGCAGCGTGCAGCTCATCGACACCGACGCGATCGTCTGGCCGGTGCTCACGCCCGACAAGCGCAGCTCGGGCTTCGGGCCGCGCTCAGCACCCTGCGGAGGTTGTTCGACCAACCACGACGGCGTCGACTTCAACCCCGGCAACGGCACGCCCGTGATGTCGATCGCCGACGGCGTGGTCGTGCTCGCCACCGAGAACGGGGGCGGACTCGGCGTCAACGTCGAGGTGCAGCACAACATCGGCGGCGAGCTCATCACGAGCTCCTACGCGCACATGCAGTTCGGCTCGATCGCCGTCTCGGTCGGGCAGCAGGTCACCGCCGGCCAGCAGCTCGGTCTCGTCGGCACGACCGGGCAGTCGACCGGCCCGCACCTGCACCTCGAGATGTTCGGCGCCGACGGCGTCAGGTTCGACGGCTTCGCCTGGCTCGCGATGCGCATCGCCTGATCGGGTCTCGAGACGGCGCCGGCGCGCCTCCTCAACCCGCGTGGGTCGGACCCGCGCTCAGGCGCCCGTGAACTCGGGGTCGCGCTTGTCGATGAAGGCCGCGACGCCCTCGCGCATGTCGTGCGTGCGGAAGGCGTCGCCGAAGGCCGCGATCTCGAGATCGGTCGCCGACTCGGTGCGGCGGCCTGCGGCGTCGACGAGCACCCGCTTCGCGAGGCCGACCGCCGGCGCGGCGTTCGCCTCGACCTCGGCGAGCGTCGCCCGGGCGCCCGCGAAGAGCGCCTCCCGGTCGGGGAACGACCGCACGACGAGTCCGATCGCGACCGCCTCGGCCGCGTTGATGCGACGGCCCGTGTAGATGAGCTCCTTGGCCCGCGCGAGACCGATGGCACGGGGGAGGCGCACGGTGCCGCCGAAGCCCGGGATGAGACCCAGGTGAACCTCGGGCTGGCCGAAGCTCGAGGCATCCGTCGCGTAGATGAAGTCGCAGGCGAGCGCGAGCTCGAGGCCGCCGCCGAGCGCGAAGCCGTCGACGCACGCGATGACGGGGGCGGAAAGGCCCTCGATCGCCGCGGCCACGCGGTGTCCGAGGCGTGACGCCTCCTCGCCCTCTTCGGCGGTGAGCCGCGCCATCGAGCGGATGTCGGCGCCCGCCACGAAGGCGCGACCGCCGGCACCGGTGAGCAGCACGCCGCGAACGGCGCTGCCCTCGGCGGCGAGCGACTCGAACGCGGCGAGCAGCGCCGAGAGCACGTCGGGGGAGAGGGCGTTCAGCGCCTGCGGGCGATCGATCGTCACGATCGCGAGGCTGCCGTCACGCTCGACGCGAACGTCGGGCCCCGTCTCCTGGGTGCTGGGCTCGGCCATCATCGGTCCTCTCCGCACGGCCCGTTCCGTGTCCCGCTCCACGCTACGCCATCGCCGGCGAGGGCCTGGCGGTAGAATTCCGAGCGGGGCGATCGGATGCCGCGTGCACGCCGCGTGCGCAGGTCCGCCCCTCCCAGACGCAGCACACGAGGAGCCGGCCATGCGACAGTCCATCACCCGCCGCCGAGCGGGCACGGCCGCGGCGATCGCCGTGCTGACGGCGACGATGCTCTCGGGTTGCTTCCCGATTCCCGGCGACCTGGTCAACCGGGGTGTCGAAGACGCCATCGAAGACGCAACCGGCGGCGACGTCAGCCTCGGCGGTGAACTGCCCACCGACTTCCCCGAGTCCATCGAACTCATCGACGGCGAGATCACCTTCGCCGCCGGCGCGGGCGGCAGCGAGGGCTGGATCGTGATGGTCTCGTCGAGCGCGGCCGACCCGGTCGTCGACGCGGCCGCGAAGCTCGAGGCCGCGGGCTTCACCGAAGACACCACCCTGAGCGGTGACGCCGCGAGCGCCGTCGTGTACTCCAACGGCGAGTACATCGTGCTGCTCGCCGGCGACGGCGAGACGATCACCTACACCGTCACCCAGCAGCCCAAGTGATGAGCGGAAGCCGTCTCGGCACGATCCTCATCGCCTTCCTGGTCGGGCTCGTCTACGGCGCACTCGGCACGATCGGCCACCGCGCGGTACTGCGCATCGGCGACGTCGCGATCCCCTGGGGGCTCGCCGCAGCACTCATCGGCGTCGCCGCGCTCCTGCTCGGCATCCGCCTCGTCGCGGGCGGTCGCGGCGCCGCAGCGGCCGCCGGAGCCGGCATCATCGTCGCGGTCGCCGTGCTCACCCTCCCAGGGCCTGGCGGTTCGGTGCTCATCGTCGGCGACCTGACCGGCACCATCTGGTCGGTCGCTCCCGCCCTGATCGCGGTGCTCATCGTGGCGTGGCCGAAGCTGCCGTCACCGCGCCCGCGCGACGCCGAGCGTCAGCGCGATGCGGAGACCCTGGGCGACGCCGAGCGCCTGCGCGACGCCTAGACTGGAATTCCAGCCTTTCGAAGGGACAGCGAACACCGTGACCTATGTCATCGCCCTTCCATGCGTCGACGTCAAAGACCGCGCATGCATCGACGAATGCCCCGTCGACTGCATCTACGAGGGTGAACGCTCGCTCTACATCCACCCCGACGAGTGCGTCGACTGCGGTGCCTGCGAGCCGGTCTGCCCCGTCGAGGCCATCTACTACGAAGACGACCTGCCCGAGATGTGGGCCGACTACTACAAGGCGAACGTCGAGTTCTTCGACGACATCGGCTCGCCCGGCGGCGCGGCCAAGATCGGCGTCATCCCGAAGGACCACCCCGTGATCGCGGTGCTCCCTCCCCAGGCGCACTGAGCATGGCTCGCGGCGACCTGCCCGACTACCCGTGGGACCTCATGGCCCCGTTCCGCGAGCGCGCCGCCGCGCACCCCGACGGGGTCGTCGACCTGTCGATCGGCTCGCCGATCGATCCGACGCCGGCGCTCGTGCGCGAAGCGCTCGCGGGCGCGACCGATGCCCACGCCTACCCGCAGACGACCGGCACCGACGAACTGCGCGGCGCCATCGTCGACTGGTTCGCCCGTCGCCGCGGCGTCACGGGACTCACCGAGGCGAACGTGCTGCCGACGGTGGGCTCCAAGGAACTCGTCGCGCTGCTGCCGTTCCTCCTCGGTCTCGGCGAGGGCGATGTCGTCGTGCACCCTCGAGCGGCGTACCCGAGCTACGAGATGGGCGCCGTGCTCGTCGGCGCCACCTCGATGGCCTCCGATGACCCGGCCGAATGGCCCGCCGCGACGAAGCTCGTGTGGCTGAACAGCCCCGGCAACCCCGACGGGCGCGTGCTCACGATCGACGAACTGCGCGCCGCTCGCGAGCGGGCGCTCGAGCTCGACGCGATCATCGTCGGCGACGAGTGCTACGCCGAGCTCGGCTGGCAGGGCGAGTGGGCGGATGCCGCGACCCCGAGCCTGCTCGACCCGCGCGTCGTCGGCGACAGCCGTCGCAATACGCTCGTCGCCTACTCGCTGTCGAAGCAGTCGAACATGGCCGGCTACCGCACCGCCTTCATCGCGGGCTGCCGCACTGTCATCGGGCGCATCACGACCGTGCGCAAGCACGCGGGGCTCATGCTCCCGCAGCCGCTGCAGGCCGCCATGATCGCCGCGCTCCGCGACGACGAGCACGTCGCCGAGCAGAAGGCGCGCTATCGGGCACGCCGCGAGCAACTGCGACCGGCACTCGAGGCCGCCGGGTTCCGCATCGACCGCAGCGAGGCCGGGCTCTACCTCTGGGCGACCGAGGGGCGCGATGCGTGGGACTCGATCGGCCGGCTCGCCGACCTCGGCATCGTCGCCGGCCCCGGCCATTTCTACGGCGTGCACCACCCCGAACACGTGCGACTGTCGCTGACGGCGACCGACGAGCGCATCGCCGCCGCTGCCGGGCGCCTTCGGGCCGCCGCTGCGGCGTGACATCCGCTCGCCTTCGTCTGGGACGGTCTCGCCGACTGTGACTCTCGCCAACGGATAGGATGATCTGTTGGCGGGTGCGACAGTGTGTTCGGAGCCCGTCTAGGCTGTATTCGGTTCGAGTCGCAGAGCGGCCGAGACCGGAAGGCAGGTGACCGCGCAAGTGACGATCACAGGAGGCGCCGTGAGCGACGTCCGGAACAATGCGGCAGGGGAGACCCCCCAGACCGCGACCCTGAAGCTCGGCAGCACCACCGCCGAACTGCCCGTCCACCGTGCGGTGCAGGGCAACGGGAGCATCGACGTGTCGACGCTGACCCGGCAGACCGGGCTCACCGCACTCGACTACGGGTTCGTGAACACCGCATCGACGCGGTCGGCGATCACCTACATCGACGGCGAGCAGGGCATCCTCCGCTACCGCGGGTACCCGATCGAAGAGCTCGCGGCGAACTCGACGTACCTCGAGGTCGCGTGGCTGCTCATCTACGGCGAACTGCCGACGGCCGACCAGCTCGGCGAGTTCGACGAGAAGATCCGCCACCACACGCTGCTGCACGAAGATCTCAAGCGCTTCTTCTCGTCGCTGCCGCACACCGCGCACCCCATGTCGGTGCTCTCGAGCGCGGTCTCGGCCCTCTCGACCTACTACGAGGACTCGACGGACTCGAACGACCCCGAGCAGGTCGAACTCACGATGGTGCGCCTGCTCGCGAAGCTGCCGGTCATCGCGGCCTACGCGCACAAGAAGTCGATCGGCCAGGCGTTCCTGTACCCCGACAACTCGCTGTCGTTCGTCGACAACTTCCTGAAGCTGAACTTCGGCAACATGGCCGAGCCGTTCCAGGTCGACCCGGTGCTCTCCACCGCGCTCGACCGGCTCCTCATCCTTCACGAAGATCACGAGCAGAACGCCTCCACCTCGACCGTGCGTCTCGTCGGCTCGACCGGTGCGAACCTCTACGCCTCGATCTCCGCGGGCATCCAGGCGCTCTCGGGCCCGCTGCACGGCGGCGCCAACGAGGCCGTGCTGCAGATGCTCGCCCGCATCCGCGACTCCGGCGAAGGCGTCGAGAAGTTCGTCGAGCGCGTGAAGAACAAGGAAGACGGCGTGAAGCTCATGGGCTTCGGGCACCGGGTCTACAAGAACTACGACCCGCGTGCGACGATCGTCAAGCAGTCGGCCGACGAGGTGCTCGCCGGTCTCGGCGTCGCCGACCCGCTGCTCGACATCGCGAAGGAGCTCGAGCAGTTCGCTCTGCAAGACGACTACTTCAAGGAGCGTCGCCTCTACCCGAACGTCGACTTCTACACGGGCGTCATCTACAAGGCGATGGGCTTCCCGACGCGCATGTTCACGGTGCTCTTCGCGATCGGCCGCCTGCCCGGCTGGATGGCGCACTGGCGCGAGATGAACGTCGACCCGCAGACGAAGATCGGCCGCCCGCAGCAGCTCTACATCGGCGAGCCCGAGCGGCACTACCCCTCGGCCTGAGCTGCAACAGACCACGCGAACGCCGGTCGCACCTTCGGGTGCGGCCGGCGTTTCGTCGTCGGCGGTGGCCGCGGGCCCTCAGCCGGCGGGCGTCAGCCGCAGAGTGTCTCGCGCGGCGGCCTCGACGGCATCGCGCGTGAACGCCCAGTCGCGGAGCTCCCCGTGCTGCCAGAGCGGCGCCTGGTCGGCGTAGTTCGCGTGGAAGGCGTGGCCCGAGGCGCCGGTCAGGTTGATCCACCGGGAGGCGTCGCGGTCGGCCAGGTCGACGACCATGCGCATCGACGGCACCCAGTCGACGCCGTAGCCGACGGTCGCGTCCCAGCCGATCGCGTTGACGATCGACGAGCCGCCGCCGAGCTCGTACGGGCCCCGGTTGAAGAGCCATTCGATCGGCGCGATGCCGGACTCGCCGAAGCTCTGGTTCGTGAGCGTCAGCGTGTGCAGCCGGCCCCAGCGCCAGGAGTCGGGGTTGCCGCCCATGAGGTCGGCCGACTCGGCCCAGGCGGAAGCGAGCGCGTTCGCGATCATCGCATCCCGGCCGGCGACGCCGAGCTCGTCGTTCGTCCACCAGGCGGACTCGGGTTCGGCGAGCAGCGTGCCGACGACGTTGAACCAGCGATCGCCGCCCTGCGGCTGGGTCGACTCGGGCAGACCGCCGAACATGTCGCCGAGCAGGGTGCGCCAGAACACGGCGAAGTATGCGGCCTGGGCGCTCTCGACGTCGGCGGCGCCGTTCCAGTCGGCGAGCAGCTCGGCGCCGCGAGCGGCGTCGCCGTCGAGGTCGAGCTCCGCGATCACCGGCAGGAACGCATCGGCGTTGGAGTCGCCCGTGTCGAGCTGGATCTCGGCGAGCGAGTCGACCGTGAACTTCTCGCCCGCGTCGATGCGCTCGCGGATGAGTGCGTCGATGCCGGCGGCACGGTAGCCGTAGTCCCAGTCCTTCGTCAGCATCGGGCCGTCGGGCCCCGCGGCCGCGTTGTTGGCCGTGACGATGTAGCCGGCCGGCGGGTTCAGCACCGAGGGCAGCTGGTCGAAGGGGATCGTGCCCGACCAGCCGTTCTCGCTCGTCCACCCCGGCAGGGGCAGGGTGCCGTCGCCGGTCTTGCGCACGGGGATGCGGCCCGGCGCCTGGTAGCCGATGCTGCCCGAGGCATCCGCGTAGATGAGGTTCTGCGCCGGTACGTCGAAGAGCGCGGCGGCGGCGCGGAAGCCGTCCCAATCCTGCGCCCGGTCGAGGGCGAAGATCGCGCCCGCCGTGGTGCCCGGCGACAGTGCGGTCCACTGCAGCGACACGGCGTACTCGCCCTCGGGCTGACCCGAGGCGGCGGGGTACTGTGCGGCGACGCCGCCGAAGTCGTCGCCGATGTCGGTCACGATCGGGCCGCGCGCCGTCGAACGCACCGTGACCGTGACGGGATCGCCGCCCGCGACCTCGATGACCTCGTCGCGGATCGTGAGCGGCACCTGGACGCCGTCGAGCTCGTAGGTGTCGCCGCTCACGCGTTCGAGGTAGAGGTCGGCGACATCGGGACCGAGGTTCGTGAAGCCCCAGGCGATGGCGGGGTTCTGCCCGATGACGATGCCGGGCAGGCCCGAGAACGAGTAGCCGGCGACGTCGAAGCTGCAGGTCTCGGTGATCTCGACGCAGTGCAGCCCCATCTGGGTCCAGATGGACGGCATCGCGGGACCGAGGTGCGGGTCGTTCGCGAGCAGGGGCAGGCCCGACTCGGTCAGCGCTCCGCCGACCACCCACGAGTTCGAGCCGAGGTCGCCGCCCTCGGGCCCGAGCAGCTCTGGCACGCCGTCGATCGCCGCGCGCAGCGTCGCGAGGGCGGCGACGTAGTCGGAGACGGGCTCGGATGCTGCTGCGGCATCCGTCTCGATCGTGTCGGTCTGGTCGGTCTCGCCTGGGATCGGCGTCACCGACTGCGCCGCGGTGGCGGCGACCGGCGGCCCGGCGACGATGGTGGGCATGGTGTCCCACGAGAAGTCGGGGTGAAGGCGTGCGACCTCTTCGGGCGGCAGCGCGGTCGAGAGCATCGCGCGGTCGATCTCGTCGCCGAGGTTCGAGCGCAGGTCCCAGGCCATCGCCTTCAGCCACGCGATCGAGTCGACCCCCGACCACGGCTCGGGGGAGTAACCGGAGTTCTGCAGCCCGAGCACCGCGTACTCGAGCGAGAGGTCGGGGCCGCTGCGCTCGTCGAGGTAGGCGTTGACACCCTCGGCGTACGCGTCGTAGTAGCTGCGCGGCACCTCGCTGAGCGCGTCGTACTCCTGCTGGGCGATGCCCCGCCAGTCGAGCGTGCGGATGAACGTGTCGGTGCCGATCTGCGACTCGCCGAACATCTCGGCGAGTCGGCCGGCGGTGACGTGGCGGCGGAAGTCCATCTCCCAGAAGCGATCCTGCGCGTGCACGTAGCCCTGTGCGAAGAACAGGTCGTGGTCGCTCTCGGCGTAGAGCTGCGGAATACCGGCGTCGTCACGGACGACGGTCACCTCGGCGCCGAGCCCCGCAACGCCGAGCGCGCCGTTCGTGGTCGGGAACGAGCGCTGCACCGTCCACCAGCCGAGCCCGGCGGCCACGACCGCGAGCACGAGCACGGTGATGAGCAGGCCGATGAAGAATCTCATCACTCGATGCCGACTGGTTCGCGGTGCGTCGGTACCCACGCCACTCCTTCGTGTTGCGCAAGAGGGGCCGCCCCATGGCGGCCCGAGTCACCAACTGTAGTCGAGCGAGCGGCAGTTGCGACCGGTCGTTGCAGGGCTGTGATCTGGGCTGAACTGCGGGTTGGGGAGGCCGCCCGCGGCCGTCTCGAAACCCAGTGAGCGAGCAACCCGGTTTCGACAGGCTCAACCCGCAAAGAGCACGACCCGGAAGCCGGGCCCTACGCGTGCAGTGCGGCGTTCAGCTGCACGCCCTCGCCGGTGCGGGAGAGCGCCTCGACCTGGCCGTTCAGCGAGTTGCGTCGGAAGAGCAGGTTCGGCACACCCGAGAGCACGACGGCCTTGACGGTGTTCGGCCGTTCGCCGGGCCCGCCCTGCAGCACGATCTTCGTGCCCGCCGTGACGTAGAGGCCCGCCTCGACGACGCTGTCGTCGCCGATCGAGATGCCGATACCCGAGTTGGCGCCGAGGAGCGCGCGCTCGCCGATGACGACGCGCTGCGTGCCGCCGCCCGAGAGAGTGCCCATGATGGAGGCCCCGCCGCCGATGTCGGAGCCATCGCCGACGACGACGCCCTGCGAGATGCGGCCCTCGACCATCGAGGCGCCGAGCGTGCCGGCGTTGAAGTTCACGAAGCCCTCGTGCATGACTGTCGTGCCCGGTGCGAGGTGCGCTCCGAGGCGCACCCGAGCGGCGTCGGCGATGCGCACCCGATCGGGCGTGACGTAGTCGAGCAGGCGCGGGAACTTGTCGACGCTGACGGCGTGGATCCCGGCGCGCTGCAGTGCGGGGCGGAGCCGGTCGAAGTCGGTCGGATGCACCGGACCCGCGTTGGTCCAGACGACGGCGGGCAGGTGTGCGAAGACACCGTCGAGGTTCACCGTGTTGGGTGCCGCGAGCAGGTGGGAGAGCACGTGCAGGCGCAGGTACGCGTCGCTCGTGCCCGTCGGGGCGGCATCGAGGTCGATCGTGACGGTGACGGCCTCCACCGTGACACCGCGGCGCTCGTCGGCGCCGGCGAGGGCGAGGTGCTCGGCCGCGAGCGGCGCCGCGGAGTCTGCGTCGCCGAGCACGGGCGAGGGGAACCACGTGTCGAGCACCGTGCCGTCTGCGGCGACGGTCGCGAGTCCGGATGCGGAGGCGAGGCGGGCGGAGCTGGGCGCGACGTCGTTCGTGGGCATGCTCCAAGGGTAGCGAGCGGAGCCGGGGCTGTGACGTTCCGGGGCATTCGTAGACTGGGTGGCATGCCTCCCGCCGCATCACCCCTCACGCTCGACCTGACCGCCGATTCCGTCGCCATCACGCAGGCGATCTGCGATGTGCCGAGCGTCTCGGGCGACGAGTCGCTGCTCGCCGACCTCGTCGAGCAGGCGCTCGCCGGGGCGTCCCACCTCGAGGTGATCCGCGACGGCGACACGATCGTCGCGCGCACGAACCTCGGCCGCGAGCGACGGGTCGTGATCGCCGGCCACATCGACACCGTCCCGATCAACGAGAACCTGCCGACCCGCTTCGAGACCGAAGACGGCGTCGAGTACCTGTGGGGCCGTGGCACGGTCGACATGAAGGCGGGCGTCGCGGTGCAGCTGAAGCTCGCGCTCGAGCTCACCGATCCCATCGTCGACCTCACCTGGATGTGGTACGACAACGAAGAGGTCGCAGCCTCGTTGAACGGACTCGGCCGACTCTCCCGCACCCGCCCCGACCTGTTCGCCGGCGACTTCGCCATCCTCGGCGAACCGTCGAACGGGCAGGTCGAGGGCGGCTGCAACGGCACCCTCCGCGCCGAGGTGTGGACCACCGGGCTTCGAGCGCACTCGGCGCGCAGCTGGGTCGGCGACAATGCCATCCACAAGCTCGCCCCGGCGCTCGCCAAGCTCGCCGAGTACCAGGCCGAGACCGTGGAGGTCGACGGCCTCGACTACCGCGAGGGCCTGAACGCCGTGCTCGTCTCGGGCGGCATCGCGGGCAACGTCATTCCCGACGAGGCCGTGCTCACCGTCAACTACCGCTTCGCGCCGAGCCGCAGCGTCGCCGAGGCATCCGCGTTCGTCACTGAGTTCTTCGATGGCTTCGAGGTCGCGATCGTCGACAGTGCCGAGGGCGCCCGGCCCGGGCTCGACGACCCGCTCGCGCAGCAGTTCGTGCGCGCGGTCGGCGCGGAGGCGCGCCCCAAGTACGGGTGGACGGATGTCGCGCGCTTCAGTGCCCTCGGCATCCCGGCGGTGAACTTCGGCCCCGGCGACCCGCTCAAGGCGCACGCCGACGACGAGCGGGTCGACGTCGCGCAGATCGTGCACACCGAGGCCGCGCTGCGCGCCTGGCTGACCGGCGCCACCGCCTGATCGGCCCCGGCCCCGAAGAGGACTCGATGACCACATCGCCGGCCGCCCTCCGCGAACCCGACCCGTTCCGCGCGACGCGCTGGTCGCCGCGGGTGCGCTGGCGGGCGGCTCCGTGGTGGGCGAAGGTCGCGCTGATCTACCTCGGCGCCCGAGCGATCACCACGGCGATCGTGCTCGTGATGGCGAGCCTCCAGGGCTCGAATCCGTGGACCCAGGCGCGCCCCGGCTACTTCGAGTACGCGAACCTCTGGGACGCCAGGTGGTACCAGATCATCTGGCTGGGCGGGTATCCGGCCGACCTCCCGCTGACCGAGGCCGGGCAGGTCGCCGAGAACGCGTGGGCGTTCCTGCCCGTCTACCCGATGTTCGTCGGCCTCGTGACCGCGTTCGGGGTGCCGTGGAACGCGGCATCCGTCATCGTGTCGCTCGCCGCCGGTCTCGGGGCCGCCCTCGTGACGTACCGGCTCATGTCGAGGTTCCTCGAACCCGACCGCGCCCTCTTCGCCGTCGTGCTCTTCTGCGTCGCGCCGGTCTCGCCGATCATGCAGTTCGGCTACGCCGAATCGCTCGGCCTGCTGTGGCTCTCGCTCGCCCTGCTGCTGCTCGTCGATCGACGATACGGCTGGCTCGTGCCCGTGCTCGCCGTCTGGGCGTTCACACGGCCCGGGGCGCTCGCCTTCGCCCTCACGCTCGGCCTGCACTGGCTGTGGCGCTGGTACACGCGCCGGAGCGACCCGTTCCCCATGCGGGAACGGGTGCTCGCGGCATCCGTCGCCGTGTTCGCGGGGCTCGTCGGCCTCGCCTGGCCCGGCGTCGTCTGGTTGGCGACCGGGGAACTGCACGGCTACACGGCGACGGAACTCGCCTGGCGTTCGGCCTACATCGGCTATCACGAACTCGTGCCGTTCACGGCGTGGTTCCAGTCGGCCGACTGGTGGCTCGGCCAGCCGATCGGCCCGATCGTGGTGGTCGCACTCATCGCCGGGTTCGCGGTCACGCTGTTCCTGCCCGCGGTGCGCCGCCTCGGCGTCGACCTGCGGTTGTGGCTCGCGAGCTACGCGCTGTACCTGCTCGCGGTGTTCTTCCCGCAGTCGAGCACGTTCCGGCTGCTCGCGCCGATGTTCCCGCTCGTGGGGGCGATGGCGGTGCCACAGTCGCGCTGGTACCGATGGGGGATGGTCGCGCTCTCTCTCGTGCTGCAACTCGGATGGCTGCTGATCGCATGGGGGATCGACGGCCGGGACTGGACGCCTCCCTGATGGGAGCATGAATCCGGGCTATCGGAGGATGCCCTCCGCCTGTGGGAAGTCGTCAATCGGGTTGTCCACAGGCGTGCGGCGATTTCTCAGCACCGCCTGTGTTAGCAGATAATGGAATCTCAGCCACGAAAGGGGAGCTCAATGGCGGCCATGAAGCCACGCACCGGAGACGGGCCGATGGAGGCTGTGAAGGAAGGTCGACTCATCATCGTTCGAGTTCCACTCGAGGGTGGCGGGCGCCTCGTCGTCTCGGTGAACGATGCTGAGGCCAAGGAGCTGTACGACGTCCTCGGCGGCGTCGTGAATCCCGCCTGAGTCACACGTCACTCGAATCGAGCCCCGAGATCTCTCGGGGCTCGAGTCGTTTGTGCCGGCCGTCTTGTGCCGGCTCAGACGCCGAGCTTGACGACCTGCAGCAGGCCGTCGCCCGCGGGCGAGATCGCCGTCGCGACCGCGGTCGAGGTCGAGAGCTCCGAGATGAGGGTGCGGTAGGCGCTGGCCGACTCGTCACGTCGTGCGGGGTCTGCGACGCGGCCCTTCCAGAGGGCGCGCGCGACGAGCACGATGCCGCCGGGCTTGGCGAGCCGCAGCCCGTGCTCGGCGTATTCGATGACCGACGGTGCGTCGGCGTCGATGAAGACGATGTCGTACGAGCTCTCGTTCATGCGCGGCAGCACCTCGCTTGCACGCCCCGCGATGAGTCGCACGCGGGCTGCGGCGATGCCGGCGTCGGCGAAGTGCTGGCGGGCGTGCTGCTGGTACTCGTTCTCGGTGTCGATCGAGGTGAGCAGCGCGCGGCGGGCCGCCTGGAGCATCCAGAGGCCCGAGACGCCGACCCCGGTGCCGACCTCGATGATCGACTGGGCGCGGGATGCGGCGGCGAGCACGGCGAGTTGCGCGCCCACGGCAGGCGAGACCGGCTCGACGCCGAGCTCGAGCGATTGCTGGCGGGCCTTGGCGATCGACTCGGTCACGGCGACCGAGTCGTCGACGTACTTCCAGTTCAGGTCGTGATCGGACACGTGGCGGCTCCCGGGTGGATCTCTCGACCTTCAGCCTACGGTGAACGCGCCGTGGCGTTTGCACGCCTCGCCGCCCACTATCCTGTAGGGGTGTTCGGTCTGACGTTCGAGAAGCTCCTCATCATCGGGGTGATCGCCGTCTTCCTGCTTGGGCCCGAGCGGCTGCCGCATTACGCCGCACAGCTCGGCCGCCTCGTGCGGTCATTGCGCGACATGGCCACCGGTGCGAAAGACCGCATGCGCGACGAGATGGGCCCCGACTTCGACGACGTCGACTGGAAGAAGCTCGACCCGCGCCAGTACGACCCGCGCCGCATCATCCGCGAGGCCCTGACCGATGTCGACCCGTTCGCCGACGACGCGCCGGCACCCGTGGTCGCCCGTGCGTCGGTCAACGAGAACTCGGCCTACCTGCAGCGCAAGCGCCAGCGCGACGCACTCGGCGCCGACGAGCCGGCCCCGTTCGACTCCGAAGCGACCTGAGTCGCCTGAGTCGGCAGGTCGCGTTCGTGTCGTAAGACGACAGCGAGCATTGAGCGCATGCCTCCTGCCCGCGCAGGCTCAGCGCAGGCGCAGCGCCTTCAACGCCTGAGCGAGCAGCACCAGGAGCGGTGCCTGCTGCTCGTACTCCTTCGCGGTGCGCGGCAGCTGCAGCAGCCCGGTCACCGACGAGATGGTCACGGGCTCGACGAAGCGCAGCAGCCCCGCCTCGCCGTTGCGACGGCCGAGCCCCGACTGCTTGACGCCGCCCATCGGCGCCGCCACCGAGGCGAACGAGCCGCGGTACCCCTCGTTGACATTGACGCTGCCGGCCTCGAGGGCATCGGCCACGCGACGTGCGCGGCTCGCGGAGGCGGTGAACACGGCGGCGTTCAGGCCGTACTCGCTCGCGTTTGCCGCGAGCACCGCCTCGTCGTCGCCGTCGACGAGGTACAGCGAGGCGATCGCGCCGAACGTCTCCTCGGCGTACACGAGCATGTCGGGGGTGACGCCGGTCAGGATGGTCGGCTCGAAGAACCACGGCCCGATCTCTGGCCGGTGCTTGCCGCCGACGAGCACGACGGCGCCCTTGGCGACGGCGTCGTCGAGGTGCGCCTGCACGCGCTCGAGCTGCGCGGCGCTCGCGAGGGATCCGAAGTCGGCGCTGTAGTCGAGGCCCGAACCGAGTTTCGCGCTCCGCAGCCGCTCGACGAGGGCGCGCTGGAAGGGGCCGGCTACCTTCCGGTGCACGTAGACGCGCTCGACCGAGACGCAGAGCTGGCCCATCGCCGAGAACGCGGCGTGTGCGGCGTTCGCCGCGGCCGTCGCGGGGTCGACGTCGTCGAGGACGAGCAGGGCGTTCTTGCCGCCGAGCTCGAGCGATGCGCCGACGAGCCGCCGGCCCGCCTTCTCGCCGATCTTCCGGCCGGTCGCGGTCGAGCCGGTGAAGCAGATGTAGTCGGCGACATCCGTCAGCGCCTCGCCGACCTCTGCTGCCGGGCCGGCGACGACGGCCCAGAGCGCTGCGGGCACGCCGGCATCGATGAAGGCGCGACGAAGGGCGAGGATCGACAGGGCGCCCTGGTCGTCGGCCTTCTGCACGACGCCGCAGCCGGCGGCGAGGGCGGGCACGACGTCCATCGCGGCGAGGCTGAGCGCGAAGTTCCACGGCGTGATGACGCCGGCGACGCCCTTCGGCCGGAACCGAACGCGACTCGTGGCCACGGTCGGCAGCCCGGAGCGCACCGGTCGGCCGTGCAGCACCTTGCGTGCGGCGAGCGCGTTGTAGCGCGTGACGGAGGCGGCCTCGAAGATCTCCTCGAAGGCCTGCCCGCGCGTCTTGCCGCTCTCGAGCTGGATGAGGTCGAGCAGGAGCTCGCGTCGTTCGAGGATGAGATCGTGCGCGCGCAGCAGCACCCGTCGGCGCTCGGCGAAGCCCGCGCGGGCCCAGGCGAGCTGGGCGAGCCGGGCTCGGGCGAAGGCGTCGAGCACATCGTCGGCGCTCGAACGCGGCAGCTCGTGCAGCGTCTCGCCCGTCGAGGGGGTCTGGACTGGGATGGTCTCGGAACCCGAGGCGACGACGTCGTCGGTCAGGCTCGCGTACAAGTCGGGGGAGGCCGTGGGGGCGCGCATGCGCACAGTCTAGGACAGCAAGCCCGGTTCTAGGTCAGTTGACCCAGTTCGCTGCCCGGGCGCGAGCCGGCGGTGAGTACCTCGCTCTGACGGGTGAGTACACTGCCTCCATGACCGCATCGGAGCGAACCCTCACCCGCGGTGTCGTGACCCGCTATGCGATCGGATCCCTCGGCACGGGCGGCTTCGCCACGCTGCCCGGCCTCGTGCTCGTCTACTACCTGACCGACACCCTCGGGGTGACGGCGCTCGTCGCGGGCCTCGTCGTCACCGCCGCCAAGGTGTGGGACGTCGTGATCGACCCGTGGATCGGCGAACGCAGCGACCGCGCCCTGGCCCGAACCGGCACGCGCCGCACGTGGATGATCGTGGGGGCCGTCGCGCTGCCCGTCGGGTTCATCCTCACCTTCGCCGTGCCGGCGGGCCTCGACCCCGGGGCATCCGGAATCTGGGTGTTCCTGGCGTTCCTCGCCACGGCCACGGCGTTCAGCCTGTTCCAGGTGCCGTACATCGCACTGCCCGCCGAGCTCACGTCCGACTACGACGCACGCACCCGACTCCTCACCTGGCGCGTCGTGGTGCTCACGATCGCAATCCTGCTCTTCGGTGCGGGCGGCCCCGAGGTGCGCGCCGCATTCGCCGACGAGCACGTCGGCTACCTCGTCATGGCGATCGTCGCCGGCGTCGTGATCGGTGCGGGCATGCTCGTCGCCACCACGACGGCCGCGCGGGCCGGTGGGCCTGTTCCAGGTGCGTCGACGGATGCTGCGCCGCGCCGCGACATCCGTGCCGGCTACGCCGAGGGCTTCGCCGCGTTGAAGCGGAGCGCGGCGTTCCGCGCACTGCTCGCGTCCTTCGTGCTGCAGGGTCTCGCGACCGGGCTCATGCTCGCCGGTGCGCAGTTCGTCGCGACCTGGGTGCTGCGCGACGAGCGCGCGGTGACCTTCCTCTTCGTCGCGCTCATCGGCCCGGCCGTGCTCTTCGCGCCGGTCTGGCAGGCCGTCGCCCGCCGCGTCGGCAAGGAGCGCGGGTTCGCGCTCGCGAGCACCCTCTTCGGCATCGCCGCGCTCAGCCTCGTCGGCATGATCTGGGCGCCGGGCCCCTGGGTGTACGTGCCCGTCGCGCTCGCCGGCGCCGGCTACGCGGGCATGCAGTCGCTGCCGATGGCGATGCTGCCCGACGTCATCTCGCACGACGCCCGCACGCACGGCATCGGCCGGGCCGGCAGCTTCGGCGGAGTCTGGACCGCGGGGGAGACCGCGGGCATGGCGCTCGGCGCCACGGTGCTCACGATCGTGCTCGCCGTCACGGGCTACGTCGAATCGATCGGCTCCGAGACGGTGACCCAATCGCCGGCCGCGGTCGCCGGCATCACGATCAGCTTCAGCGTCATCCCGGCGCTGCTCGTCGCGGCGAGCCTCGTGGCGCTGCGCCGGTACCCCCTCCGTCGCGGCGACATCGATGCCGATGCCGATGCGACCACTGCAGAGACGATGGCATGATGAACGACTTCCGCCGCGAGGCATCCGAGATCCTCGCCGAACTCGAGGCGATGCGCGCCCTCGACGCCCCGACGCACGGCGGCCGGGTGCTCTCGTACGTCTACGACTCCGGGCTCGCCGAGCTCGACGAACTCGCCGCCGGGGCCGCCCGGCTCGTGCAGCCGGTCAACGGACTCGACCCGACGACGTTCACCTCGGTCGCCGCGATGGAGGCCGGCGTCGTCGGCTTCGCGCGTCGCGTGCTCGGCGGCGCGGGCGATGACGCCATCGTCGGTTCGGTGACCTCGGGCGGCACCGAGAGCTGCCTGCTCGCGGTGAAGTCCGCGCGCGACCTGTGGCGGTCGGTGCGAGCGGGCAGCCCCCGGGTGCCGCGCATCGTCGCCCCGGTCACCGTGCACGCCGCGTTCCACAAGGCGGCCGAGTACTTCGGGCTCGAGCTCGATCTCGTGCCGGTCGATCCGGTCACGGGCGTGGTCGCCGCCGCTGCGATCGAGGAGCGGCTCGGCGACGACGTCGCCCTCGTCGTCGTGAGCGCACCGTCGTACCCGTTCGCCTCGCTCGACCCGGTCGCCGATGTCGCGGCGATCACCGGGCCGCGCGGCATCGCGCTGCACGTCGACGCCTGCATCGGCGGTTTCGCGTTGGCCTTCTGGCCCGATGAGCTGCCTGCCTGGGACCTCTCGGTCCCCGGCGTCACGAGCCTCTCGGCCGACCTGCACAAGTACGGCTACGCGCCGAAGGGCGTCTCGGTGCTGCTCACACGCGGTCGCGACCGCCAGCGGTTCCAGTACTTCGCGACGACCGCCTGGCCGGGCTACCCCGTCGTGAACCCCACGCTCACCGGTTCGAAGCCCGCCGGCCCCCTGGCCGCGGCGTGGGCGATCATCGAAGCGCTCGGCGAAGCGGGGTTCACCCGGCTCACTGCACAGGCGACGCGCGCGACCGAAGCGCTGCGCGAGGTCGTCGACGGCATCGAGGGGCTGCGCATCGTCGGCTCGCCGACCGGCCCGCTCTTCGCGGTCGCCACCGACGAGTCGGTCGCGGTCGATCGGCGGGTCGACCCCCACCACTGGGCGGATGCCGCGCGCGCGTCGGGCTGGCACCTGCAGCTGCAGCCCGCGCTCACCCAGGCCGACGGCACGCGACTGCCGCATACCACTCACCTCACGGTGACGC
This sequence comes from Agromyces sp. CCNWLW203, assembly GCF_036576125.1. Lineage (NCBI taxonomy): Bacteria > Bacillati > Actinomycetota > Actinomycetes > Micrococcales > Microbacteriaceae > Agromyces > Agromyces sp. CCNWLW203. The sequence goes on from NZ_JAZHYX010000009.1 coordinate 187,486, forward strand.
CGGTGACGGAGGCCGTGGTCGGTGAGCTCTCGTCGGCTCTTGTCGCCGCGGCCGATGCCGTGCGCGGCGTGCCGCCCGTCGACGGGCAGGCGCTCGTCGCCGGGCTCGCCGAGACGTTGCCCGGTGGCCTCGACGCGCTCGCCGGGGCATCCGCTGGTCTCGACTCGGACAGTGCTGCTGGGCTGCTGCGCGCGTTCGGGCTGCTCGGCGGGGGCTCTGCTGCCGCTGGTGCCTCCTTCACCGACGGCGCCGGTGCTTCGGGCGGGGACGGTGCGCTGCCCGACCGGCTCGCCCCGGTGCTCGCGCTCGTCGGTGCGCTGCCGCCGCGACTCACCGAGCGCCTGCTCGTCGAACTGCTCGCGCGGGTCGTGGAGCCGGCTGCCGGCTCCTGAGGCTTCGTACGCCGATCAGGCGTCGAGGATGAACGCGCGATCGCCGGTCAGCGGCCGGAGCCGGTCGGTGATCGGGAACGGCACCACGTGTTCGACCGCGGGCGCGTCGATGGCGCCGAAGTCGTCCTTCTTCACTCGCACCGCGGTCGCCGAAACCTCGGTGATCCGCACGCGGAGCCAGCGGCCGTCATCGAGGCGCAGTTCGTAGAGGTCGGCGAGGTAGCCGATGCCCGTCGACTCGAGCAACTCCTCGGCGCTCAGCCAGTCGAGCGCTTCGGTCAGCGGGCGCCCGAGCAGGTCGATGACCACGAAACCCTCGCCGTCCGGGCGCATCCACCCGAGCAACTCGCCATCTCCGCGTCGATGCGCGATCCAGTCAGCAGGTACTGCCACGATCTTCCCTTCGTCATGTGCCGACACCATCCTCCCAAGTCCGCGGCCCTATGCGGCGGAAGGGACGGCGGAGGCGAGCAGAGCGAGTTTGTCGGCGTTGATCGATCCGGCCTCGGGGTGGTACACGACGAGCATCAGGCCCTCTGCGCCGCTGATGGCCAGCCGCTCGCGGTTGAGGGTCAGTTCGCCGACCAGCGGGTGATCGAGCCGAATCTGCGCGCCGCGCTGTGCACCGACCTCATGACGCCTCCATAGCTCGCGGAATCGCGGGCTCGCCGAGGACAGCTCGCCCGCGAGCTCGATGAAGCGAGGGTCCTCGAGGTCGCTTCCCACGGCATGCCGCAGGCTCGCGACGAGGCACGCCGTCGCTCCCTCCCAGTCGGGGTGCAGCGCTTGCACCCCCGGGTCGAGGAACAGGTCGCGCAGCTGATTCCCACCTTCCACGAGTCGCGGATCGAGCGCTCGGGCCGGGGCGTTGGAGGCCAGGATGTCGAAATAGCGCCCTTCGATGAAGGCCGGCTGCACGAGGGCCTCCACGAGCCCGAGCGCGCCGGCCGGCAAGGACTCCTCGTGCGGGCGCCGCCGGCGCAGGCGGTGCTGCCCGGGCTCGTCAGCGACGAGCGAGAGCAGGTGCGTCACGTGGTCGTCGTCGAGCTGGAGCACGCGGGCGATCGAATCGAGCACCTGCACCGAGGGGTGGCGGTCACGGCCCCGCTCCAGCCGCAGGTAGTAGTCGGCGCTGATGCCGGCCAGCATGGCGACCTCTTCGCGCCGAAGCCCGGGAACTCGTCGGACTCCCGTCGAGGGAATGCCGGCCTGCCTCGGCGTCACCAGCTCCCGCCGGGCCCGCAGATACGCCCCGAGGGCGTTCTTCGTCTCGCTCAGCACAGCTGCGTACGGCTCCGGGCGCGTCTGAGCGAGAGGGGGTGCTGTCGGACCCGTGGCTCGAGAGGGCTCTGGCAGCCCTGTTTCAGCGCGCATAGCGTTCTCAACAGCCCGACTGGGCCGACTATTTCGAGAGGACGCGAATGACCATCGCACTGATCACCGGGGCCAACAAGGGCATCGGCTTCGAGACCGCCAAGCAGCTCGTCGAACTCGGTCATGTCGTCTACCTCGGTGCACGCGACCCCGAGCGGGGCACGCAGGCCGCGTCCGCGATCGGCGCGAGATTCGTGCAACTCGACGTGACCGACGACGCCTCGGCGCACCGCGCGCTGACCTCTGTCGATGCGGCAGAGGGCCGGCTGGACGTGCTCGTGCACAATGCCGGCATCCAGGAGTTCGCGGAGGTGGACGGACCACGAGCGCTCCGAGCGTTCGACACGAACGCCGTCGGCGTCGTGCGTGTCACCGAAGCGGCCCTTCCGCTGTTGCGCAGGTCCCCGAACGCGAACGTCGTCACGGTCACCAGCAGCGCCGGCTCCTTCTGGGCGGTCACGAATCCCGAGCGGCCCGAGTTCCACCTGACGAACGCCCTCTATGCCGCGTCGAAGGCTGCCGCGACCATGCTGACGCTCCAGTACGCCAAGGCGAACCCGGCAATCGCATTCAACGCGCTCGAGCCCGGTTACACCGCGACCGACATGACCGCCGCGTTCGAGGGCGGGAGGTCGGCGGAGGAGAGCGCCCGGGTGGTCGTGCGCTTGGCGACGCTCGGCGCGAACGCCCCGACGGGCACGCTGCAGGACGAGACCGGCGCGCTGGACTGGTGATGTCCGGGCATGTGCAGGCAGCACCCATTCGAACCCGATCAGGAGCATCGGTCGCGACCCTCGGCATTCTCGGTGCCGGCCAGGCGGGAGCAACGCTCGCCCGTGCGGCGATCACGGCGGGCTACGACATCGTGATCGCGAACTCGCGGCGGCCCGAGACCCTGCACGACCTCGTCCGCGAGCTGGGTCCGCGGGCGCGCGCAGCGTGGGCTGCGGATGCCGCGGCGGCGGCCGACTTCGCGTTCGTGGCGTACCCGTACGCGCCCGACGACCGGCTGCCGGTCGAGGAGCTCGCCGGCAAGGTCGTGCTCGACAACAACAACTACATGGCCTGGCGCGACGGCCACTTCGCGGCGGTCGACTCCGGGGAGAAGACCGTGCACGAGCTGCGCCAGGAGCAATTGCCCGACTCGAAACTCGCGAAGGCGTTCAGCCACGTCCAGTTCCACGCGCGGTCCCCGATCCGCGCTCCGAGCGACGCACTTCCGGGACTCGTACGGCTCGCCCGGCCGTCTGGAGCACCGGACCGGAAGGCACTCGTCGTCTCGAGCAACGCTCGGGAAGCGGTCGAGCTGGTGACCCGCTTCGCCGATGACCTCGGGTTCGACACGGTCGACAACAGCCCCCTGAGCGAATCCTGGCGCAGCGCCGCCGGCACCCCGATGTGGCGCGCCTCCGTCGACGGGCAGACGCGAGAGGAGCTCATCCGCAATCTGGGGCGCGCAGAACGGTCTTCCGGTCTCCCGGTCTCCTGAGGCTGCTCAGTGCGAGCGGATTCGGCTGAGCCCGGCCTCACGGCCGGCGGGTGCTCTCGGCGCCGCCGGTTCAGGCGCCGCCATCGGGTTCTCGCGCAGCCGTCGGGTTCAGGCGGCGGTGTCGGGTCTTCGTTCGAGTCGGTTGGCGAGTCTGGTGGGTGATTTGGTCGCGGGTCGCCAGGTGCCGCCGGGGTCG